>JAYTFR010000097.1:0-120574 GCA_043734125.1 Acidobacteriota bacterium
CTCTTCGGACGCTGCCTGATACCGGGTGGGGCGGAGGTGGAATGATCTGGGGTGGGAACACCGAATTTCAGCTAACGAGAAACGGAATTAGACCGAAGCGGTTCAGCGAGAATTTCTACGTTGGACGAGAAGATCAATATCACAAGAACGTAAGCGGACAAACTGAACTCACGCGCAGCATAAGTACTCGTCAATTTCTTGCGCGACAAATCCCGTGTCTGAAGGCGGTTCCGCTAGTTGATGTAAACAGGCGTGGGTGTTGAAAAAGTCACTGCGATTAGCGGATGAATGGCGACAAAAACGTGGTAATTAAGGAGGAGAAAGTTCCCTGCCATGCTTTTGTTAATCGCCATTCTCGGAGGCCTTCTGATCATGATGGGACAACACTCCCGTTCCGAAGCATTGTTCTACTACTTCCGCCTGGAAGATCAAGTTCCTGAGACGCACTTACTACGCCTGATTGAAAAGCACATCAGTTTTGCCTTTGTGCGAGAGAAGCTGAAAGCGAGTTACAGCGATACCGGCCGTCCTTCCATTGATCCCGAGCTTCTGTTGCGCATTCTGCTGATCGGCTATTTGTACGGCATCACCAGCGAACGGAAACTGGTGGAGGAACTGCGCATGCACCTGGCGTGGCGCTGGTTCACAGGTCTGGGTTTCGATCAGGAGATTCCGCATCACTCCACGTTCTCGAAAAACCGGCACGGACGGTTTCAGGAATCGAAGCTGTTCGAGGAGTTGATTGAGCAGATCGTGAAGCAGTGTATGGAAGTGGGATTGGTGCAGGGCAAGCACCTGTCGGTCGATGGCAGTTTCGTAGAGGCCAATGCGGCGAAGGAGAGCCGCATTCCGCGCGAGCAGTTGGCGGAAGTGGCAGAAGTCAATCACACGGTGCGCCAGTATCTAGTGGAACTGGAACAGCAGAACCCGGTGGAAGAACCGGTACATGAGCAAGAACAGGTGTCGACCACAGATCCCGATTCGACCTACGCTACCAAGGACGGCACGCCGGCTCGGCTGGGCTACTACGACAACTATCTGATCGACAACCACAGTTGCGTCATCGTGGGAGTACAAGCGACGGCAGCACGGATGAGTCAGGAAACGGTGGCTGCGCAGGACATGCTCACTCGCTTCACGCAATGGCAAGGACGAGAGCCAGAATCGGTGGCGGCCGATACGACCTACGGGAACGGGGAGTTCTTGCACTGGTTGGCGGATCGGAGCATCACTCCTTATATGCGAACTCGCGACAGTATCCACAGAAAGAACAGCCCGTTCTACGGTCCCGAGCGATTCACGTATCAACCCGAAAGCAACAGCTATCGCTGTCCTGCGGGGGAACAGCTCAACTATGTCGGCCTGAATGTTCGCAACCGCGCTCACGCCTATATCGGCAGCGGCAAACGTTGTGGGGCCTGGTCGCAAAAAGCGCAATGCACCAGTGGGCGATATAAGTATCTCGCCATTCACATGGATGAAACGGCCCGCCAACGCGCTCGCCAGTTGGTCAACACCCCAGAGTTCGCGAAGGCACAGCGGGAAAGAAAAAAGGTGGAAGCCCTGTTCGCGGAACTGAAGAATCAGATCGGGCTGCGTCGCTTGCGCCTGCGCAGACTGAAGTTCGTGCGGGAGCAGTTCTTCCTGGCAGCGGCGGCCCAGAACATCAAGCGGCTAGTGCGGTTCCTCAGCCAACCGACAACACCCACTATGGAAGGTGCCACTTAGCCGAGGTGAGAGGAAAAACTCGAGGGCAGCGGATAATCGCAGCCAACAGTACATTCCAATCACGGACTTTTTCAACACCCACGCCTGTTTACATCAACTGAGTTTCCGAAACTATTGGATTTGTGTGGAAGAAGGCGAAGAATATAGCCGTTCCATGATCCTATCCCTAAGTCGTGCATCCGCGATACTCTCGACCGCGTAATGACGTAAATGGTTGGAAACGTCTTCTTCGCCAACACCTATGAATACTTGGAGGATCAGGTTAACCTTCTTGACGTAGATTCCGGCAAGAGCCTCTTGAACCATCTCCGGGAAGTCCGATCCTGTGTATTGCTGGGCAAGCTTGAACTCTTTCGCGAATCGATCGATTTCCTTCTGTGGATCGGGCATGAAGCTTCGTGCGAGATTGAAGTCCTTCGTACAAACGAGGGGTTCAAGAGCAACACGAAAACACTTCTCAGCAACACCTCGATCTGCGCTAACAATGGCTTTGAAAAGATCGCGTGTTTGTTCAACCTGTCCCAACGCCCTGTTTATTGACGCTACATCGTGAAACACGGTCGCATCGCAACTGCCTACCAGTGACTCAGTTTTTGCGTCCCTCACACTTTCAAGTGCCCTCCGAGCGGGTGGATATACGTCCCCCAACGCGACCCACTCTATGACCGCATAGGACAGCCGCACTCCTGCTAGGCTTCGGTCGGTATCCAATGCGTGATGGTGAAACCAAATGTATTTCTCGAGAGCCGCGGCGTACTGCTGAGATTGCACGAGCTGCCTTGCCTCACGAAGTACCTCGGTTGGGTCTGGTTCGCTCACGTCATAGATTGTCGATTTGCGGGCGGCGGTTGGCAATTCGGAAACTATGCCGATGGTTGGCGTAACATCTCCATTTCACTCATTGGTGCTACTGCCAACGCCTCAGCAGCAATTTCGGCATGCGGGGAATCGTCCTGAGCCAAAACCAGCCCCAGAAGAACAGCCAATCCAACACCAGAGGGAATAGAAAGCTCCAGAGTAATTCGGAAAGGCACGAAGCATTCAGCACCCGACCCGTTGGCCATCGTCACAGCTTTTTCCAGTCGGTCAACGCCACCAACTCATCCAGAATTTCCTGCAATCTCTCTAGTCGACGTTCGGGATCCCCTGCTGCGACGGGTAGCTTTTTCTTGCCGCTTTGCAAGTACTGGCGATTCGCCTCGCTGATCTGCGCTATCTCCTCCCGCAACTTCGCGATGCGCTCTTTGACGGACTTCTGCATGGGGATAGGCTAGCAGAGCCCAGAGACACCAGATTGCCAATGCCCTGCTCGGGTCAATGCAGATACGGCACAAGATCGACGTTACGCCCTGTTGGTGCGTTGCGGACGATGCTCGGTGAGAAAAACGGGTAATTTCGACACTATTTTGGGGGTGGCCCGCAAGCCTGCGTGCAGCGGCTCAAGTTTATGCGGACTTTCGCCCCTTGTTTCGGTTCGACCGAAGATGGCCCACGGGTATACCCTTTTGACCAGCAGCGGAGACTTTCCATCTTGATTATTTAATGCGAGTCACTGAGTTCTTGCCGCAGGAGGATACGTAAGCTGCAACATAAACTGCAACAACCACCCAAGCTACCCGTTTCGGGTCGTGGGCGTAGAATGACAGCCAATAGGGGCGGCTCACGACGAACATGTAGGTTTCCGCTCTTCCCAGTCGGAGTCCATTGGTAAACAATCCGCCCTTGCGTCTTCCGCGTTTGCTTCAGACTTGCAATCGAGAATTCGTCAATCTTGGGCTGATGAGATAACCGTGTCGGCTCCCTTCGGGCGAGTAGACTTGGAAGCGCTCAAGCGACCAAGGCTCGGAGGAAAGGAGCCGAGCGATGATGATTATAGGTTGCGATTTACACACGCATGGGGCGCTTCCGTTTCGGTGCTGGAAGGAAGAGGCTGGTCTTTTGATCAACTTCGCGTGAGATGTGTCAGCTTTCGAACTGGATTCGAATATTGTCTTCAGATGCCACAGGCCACCGAAGATGTCGGTGCCCGACGCCTGGGGGACTGGTCAATGGCCGGGCCGCACTTGTTGGAGCTGTTACGCCAAGATCGCTTTCCCCGAATCTGGCGACCGTCGCCGGCCTATTCCAACTGACCGGCGACACCTACTTGCTGCCGGACTCGCAAAGATTCAGATCTGAGCCCGCAAGAGATCAGCGATCCGGAATCGGCGGCTGCAAGTTCACGCCCATCGGTATTGTGCTATAGATCGCGTCAACCCCCAGCGAGGCGAAGAAGTTCCAATCCGACTCGGTGTTTGCTGGGTCGGCGAACACACGCAGACCGAGCGAGTGGGCCGCTGCCACAAAGGCCGCGCCGCTGCCCGGTTGCTGCTGTTCCGCTGGTCCGAAGAAGTCCATCTCGCCGCCGACGATACGAGCCTGAATGACTATCCCCGTCGCCAAGAATTGCTGCGCCGAAGCATAACCCGGCAAACGGAACACCGCTCCAATCTCAGCCCACTTGAGCCCGAGTGAGATTTTCTTGTTAATAATGGTCACCGGCAATCCGGTGACGGCTTGGATCTGGGCCGGACTCAACAATTGCAGACCGTCCAGATCCAGCTCACGCGGAATCTTCGGCGCAGCCTGCGCCGCCAGGTAGAGCAAGGCCGGCGAGAACGAATCGAAAATTATCCTATCGGCCATGTTGGCCTTGTTCACCTCATCGACCGCCGCCGACACCAGGGCTTGCTCGAATTCGTCTGCCGGATCGCAATGTGGCGAGAAGGCTTTCAGCTCTATGATTAAGATGCCGCCCAGGTCGTCGCCAGCCCTGTTGTTGAACTCTCGCGCGACATTGATCACCTGAACCAGCTCGGGCACGAATGGTAGACGCTGATGGAGCTGGTCCAGCCTCAAAGAATGGATGCAGGTAAAGTCGCTGAGGAAGTCATCGTGGAAGACGGCCAGCCGGCCATCCTGAGTGAGCTGTACGTCCACTTCGACGACGCGCGCGCCCAACTTGTAGGCGAGCCGCACCGATGCGACAGTATTCTCAATTGGCAATGCCGGATTCTCTCGGGTGTTGGGGCCGACTCCGTGGTGTCCGATGGCAATCGGACGCACGTTAAGCCGGAGGAAATCCTCTGCAGTACTGTGTGGGTGATCCTTATCGTCATCAGGTTCATCGCTGGCTCGCGCGAGGCCGCCGCAGAGATTCAGACTGAGGACGAAAGTGCCCAGCCATATGGCCGGAGTCAGCATTTTGAAGAGAGCTCGCATCCGTTGCATAATTTGCTCCTTTCCAAATTCCCGGCACCGAAAATCGCAACTGGTGAATCATTGATCTACTTGCAGTTTTCTACAAGCGACAAGTAGCGGCGTTGCGATTGTGTCGCCTATTGTCATGCGTTCTGCAGGGCTTGGGCCGCTGAAGCCTTCAGCGACGACGAAGCCCTCTTTGGCTGCACACTGCCCGAACGCGTCGTCAGCAGGTAGCGCTACGGTCGAGCGCGCCGCTTCCTCGTGCAAGTGCTCCACAATGACTCCGAGCAACCTAAGAAGGGCTGACTGTTCTGCCTGTGCCAGGGACGCCATTGGCACCCGTCGGATCTCCGAAGCCTGGAGAGTCGGCTGTTTCTTTTGACTCCGGCTCAAGCGCCAGGCATCGACCTCTTGCTTGTACCCATAAACCGAGCCTCCAGTTTCGTGACAGTGTCGATGGACCGGCATGGCCTCCAGCATTTCCCATCGCTGAACGGTTCGCACACTCCGATTGAGGTAATGAGCGATGTCCTTCCAAGAGTCCAGACGAGTTGCGGTTGGGCTCCGCGAAGATTCATCGGCCGTTGTCCCCACGTGAGTTGCGACTGCAATACTATCCGTCGTTCCCATGCCGCCGCCTTTCTGCCCTTCTCCTGGTCGAGTCACTTGCGCTTAAACTGCGACACATCAACCTGTGGCCAACAAGGCTCACCGCGCTTGTGGCGTTTCTATATACCTGAACCTCTCCCTTGCTGCAGCGTAACCGTGGTGGTTGAAGGAACTCTGCTCGGGGGATAACGTGCCGAACAACCGGTCGAACAGAAAGAAACCGATGCCGAAGTTCTTGTCCATTAATCCCCCGTCGTTCAGCATTCTGTGATGGATGTCGTGCAACTGTCGCCCGCGCCGAAACCAACGTTTGAGAATCGGATTGCGCTCCATCCAGAAATTCTTGACATGCATCCGATCGTGGAGATAGCTGAACATTACGAAGCTCCAAATGATTACCGTCGCGAAAAACACCATCTGGTGCATTAACCGAACTCTGAGCGCCCAGAGGACAGTCTCAGCGATGACCAGCAGAACAGCGGCTGGGACCAACCACTCGACCCCAATATTTCCGATCGAGAATCGGTCTGTGGTCGCGTCCATGTAGTGTTCGCTGGGGCGCTGCTTTTGTAGCGGCCCGTAGAGAACCATGTGATGTTTCATGTGGCTCGCGCTGAGCCACCGAATCCATCCGCTATGCAGCTGTCGGTGCAATAGGTAGCCTAACAACTCTGCGAATATGCCCGATGCCACCACCCAAGCCGCGATGTTTGTCATTTCCTGCAATGTGTCCTCCTCGAGTTCAGGGCACGGCCACGGTGCGGCGCATGATCGCGAATACCGCTGCCCAGGAATCTTTCAGTGCTGCCCACATTTCTGTCGAATTTCCCGCGAGCGTTACGGCTAAGTTGTTAGTTCCTCGAGCAAAGTCAGTGACCAAGACCCAGACTCGCTGTTGAGAGGGCACGCCCGATACCAAAGAGGAAGGCTTGGCGCAAAGACGACCAACGGCGACGAGCGGAAAAGGCAAACTGTCGGCGCAGGGCAGTCGAGCTAGGGCCAGCTAACGTCTGCATCGACCCGGGAATATTTGAAGAGAGAGACAAAGAGAAGCTACTGGTCAATGGAAGGCGACAACCCCAACTTCTGCATTTTCGTGCGAAGTCCTTCCCGGCTGATCCCGAGAATCTCAGCTGCGTGTGTACGGTTGCCGGAAGTGTCGCGAAGGACGGCCAAAATCAGTTTCTTTTCCATTTCCGCCAGAGACATTGGCTGAATGTCAGCCTCTTTCTGGGTAGTCGGCCTTCGCCGGGCGATGCGGTCGTTAAGCGCACTTGCAGGAATCTCTCCTCCCGGCGGGCACATCGCCACCAGACGGGCCATTTCTCCTTCCAGTTCCCTCACATTTCCGGGAAACGGATAGGTCAACAGCAATTGCGTGCATTCATTGCTGAGGTGGGGAGCGGGAAGAGCGCGCTTTCCTGCATAGTTCCGCAGGAAATGATCAGCCAGCATCACCACATCGGCTTTACGCTCGCGCAGGGGCGGGACCTTCAGAGTAACGGTGGTCAGACGGAAGTACAGATCTTCCCGGAAGTGACGCTGCTCAACCTCGCTCTCAAGATCACGGTTGGTCGCGGCAATCACGCGCACGTCGACCTGTTCGGAACGGGCGGACCCGACTCGGTTGAAATCTCCCGACTGCAGGACTCGCAGCAAACGCGACTGGAGTTCGAAAGGCATTTCGCCGATTTCGTCGAGAAACAAAGTACCTCGGTTGGCAGCGCCGATGAGGCCAACGCGATCACGATCCGCGCCGCTGTAAGCGCCACGCACGCACCCGAACAGTTCAGACTCGATCAACGTCGGAGGAATCGCACCGCAGTTCAGAACGACAAAGGGGCCACTGGCCCGTGCGCTGCGGCGATAGATGGCCCGAGACAGGAGTTCCTTACCGGTGCCGGTCTCGCCCTGGATGAGCACCGTCAGTTCTGTAGGAGCAACTTTCGCAAGCGTTTCGAGGACAATTGACATGCACGGATCGACGGTGATGATGCCGTCACTCTCGCCATGCGCCAGCTCAAGATCGCGCGCTTTATGACGAGCACTCTCGATGGCAACTGCAGTGTGCAGGCGGGGTGCCGCTAACACGCATATCTCGGACAACAACTGCTCGTGGCGTTCATTGAAACGGGCCGAAAGTTCTCGGTTCTCCAGGTAGATGACAGCGAAGGCCTCATTACTGACGATCAGCGGCGCGCACAAAACGGACCGGAGCTGAAGTCTGCGGACACTCTTCTTGTCGCGAAGCACTGCCGACTCTTGTGCGTCGTTAACCAGTAGCACCCGTCCTTCCTCAACTGCCATCCCAGCGATGGTGGTGCTAATCTCCCTCTCCCGCTCCGCCAGGGTTTCGTTGCGGAAATTGCGCGCTGCAGTGGCGCGAAATCCGCCTTTTTCCCGAGCGACGATGCATCCGCGGTCAGCTCCCAGCGCCTGGATCGTCATGTCGAGAATGTTAGTGAGTAACTCTCCGTAGTCGTGCTCCTGAAGGAGATTGCGGGCAATGCCGTAGAGTACGTTTGCTGAGTCGGGAGAAGTGTCGCTCATTGGACGGTTCTGCCTGAGAGTCTTATCATTTCTTCAACCCCAGCCGTTCCAGTAACGCGGAGAACCTGGAATCGCCGCGAAGCGGATCTGCCATCGGATCCGTGGGCAGATAAACAAGGTACTCACAATGCTCTTCGTAGGCTTTGTCGAGCCATGCGAATGCCTGGTTTTTATCACCAAGACCTATGTAGATCAGTGCAACATAGACACTCGGGACATACTTGCTTCCGCTCATCTGCTGCAACTGCGAAATGATCTCTCGCGCCGCCGCCTGCTGCCCGGTGACAGCATAGAGGTGTCCAAGCAGCGCGAGCAGAACAGGCTCGTGCGGTGCGAATGCAAAGATTGACTGGTAGGCCTGCCGGGCCTGTGGATACATTCCCATTTGCTCGTAAGCGCGGCCAATGTTGATGATCGCGTCGGCATAGTGCGGGTCAATCGCGAGAGCCTGCTGGTTGGGTCCGATGCTTTCCTTAAACCGTCGCGCCTGATAGTACGCTTCTCCCACTGCGGTGTTCAGCAAAGGCGACTTTGGTTCAATCGAGAGGGCACGCTTCCTTTCGACAATTGCCTGATTCACATCGCCCATGGCAGTCAGATAATAAGCGAAGTATTGATGCGCGGTGGCGTAATCTGGCCTTAGCGCTAACGCCTTGCGGAATTGCTTTTCTGATTCCGGGTAGTTCCAGTCGTACACCAGCGCAGTGTACCCGAGCGATACATGAGCCTCCGCCAGGTCCGGATCCAATTCAAGCGCTTTTTGGGCATTGGCCTTCGCCTTGGGAAAGGCTTCGCTCGGTGGCATGGCAGTATAGGGGGCAGTCCCCAATAGCGCGTAACAGTCCGCCAAACCGGCATAAGAGGGCGCGTAAGACGAGTCGTAATCGATTGCCTGCTGAAAATAAGACAGAGCCTTCTTCAGGTTTTGCGTCGTGCGCAGGTTCCATTCAAAACGACCTTGTAAGTAAGCCTCATATGCTTTGGGATTTACTTGATGGCCCGGCCGTATGTCCTTGGGGAGGACGGCCAGGGTCTTCCGAACGATGTCGTCAACAACCGCACCCATGCCCGACCCATCAGGGTTAACTTCGTGTCGGCCGCCCACAAGGCCCGACTCGTCTTTGCATGACACGAGTTGATCGGTAATTGCCATTTGACTGCCGTCACGGTGAATCGCACCCGCCAGGATGAGGGTCGGTTTGCGACTTGCGCAAACTTGCTCAAAACTGAGTTCGGAATCTGCCGTTGTCAGCTCGACCACCCCCAGTTTTTCCGGGTGAAGTTCACTCATTCGAGTAAAGATCTCTTCTCTTACAATCTCGCCAAGACGCGCACCAGGGTCGCCGTCGAGGGTCTTGAAGGGCTGAATAGCTAAGATTTGTCTTGGCGGCCATATCCAGTCTTTGATATGTGGGATTGCGATATACACCCCCATCGCAGCGACGACGCCAAGAAGCAGTTTTGTCAGAAACGGCGATGGTGGAGGCGGGGGAGGAGGTGTGGGTATAGGGTCCGAGCCGGGGTAAGACGTCTTCGAATCGGCCGGAGGATGAAGAACTTCTAGCGCGGGGTCGCTCCGCAAGCCCACGCGGGCGAGGATTTCCGAGAATCGCCGATCCAAACGCAATCCGTCAAAGGCCGACCCAACCTTCAGATAGATCAACAAGCCGTCCCGCTCGGCAACGGCCTTTTCCAGCCAATGAAAAGCGTCATCGACCTTACCCAAGCCGGCGTACACGAAGGCGAAAGCGACGGGCGGCACGTAACCGTCCTTTGATGCAGCATGCAATTCGTGCAAGATCTCGACCGCCTCTTCGGTTCTTCCAGCTAGCCCGTACACCTGCCCCAGATAACCTGACCAAAGAGGTCTTGGGCCCGCGATCGTCAGGGCTTGCTTGAATTCGGCGATCGCTTCGTGGAATCTGCCTTTCCGCCCGAACGTCAGACCGAGGACGAGGTGTGGTAGCGGAAACTTGGCGTCCATAGCCACGGTGCCACGAAGATGCTCGATTGCCTCCTCATTCTGACCGGAGGCATACAGCAACAACCCCAGGCTGAAGTGCACGTCTGAGGACACGGGGCCGAGTTGCCGTGCCATCCTCGCTTCCCCGAAGGCCTCATCGAAGCGTCCTTGCACCAACAAGTAAATCGTGTACAAGTAGCGCGCCACGGAGTACCCGTGATTGAGTTCAACTGCCCGCTTGAGGTGCTTCTCTGCACCCTCCCAGTCCCACTCGAAACGGAACTTCACCATCGCTAACGACAAGTGTGCCTCTGCAATAGAATCATCTAGACTCAAGGCCCTAAGAGCTGCCTCCTTCGCCTTCGGCATGACTTCGGAAGGCGCTCTGAAACCGTATTCCCCCGCACCCATTAAGAAGAGACAGTGAGCCAAGCCGGCGTAGGCGAGCGCGGATTGTGGATCAATCTCGATTGCCCGCTTGTAGTACTCAATGGCTTTACGGAAATCCTCGTCAGTTGTCCGATTGTTCCAGAAATATCGGCCCCTAAGGTAAAGATCGTACGCTTTAGGATTGACTGAAGTAGGGGGCTTGCTTTCGCTCGTTAGATCTATGGTCGCCAATAGTGAAGGACCCAGCGCTGAACTGGGTAACTGGGAATCTAGTTCAACGGGAAACGATTCCTTTGAGGGACTTAGTTTGGCTTGTATCTCCGTAGCGATCGCAGCGGCCACTTGCGACTGCAAGCTTAAGATGTCGCGGAGGTCCCGGTCATAGCTTTCCGTCCAGAGATGCTGATCGGTGCGGCCGTCGATCAGTTCCGCAGTGATGCGCACCCGGTCGCCATCCCGACGCACCGAGCCTTCCACGATGGCATCCACGCCCAATTCGCGCGCGATCTGAGGAAGGGTTTTTGGGGCATGCTTGTACTGCATGATCGAAGTGCGCGAAATGACGCGTAACCCGCCGATTTTCGCGAGTGCCGTGATCAGCGATTCGGTCAAGCCATCCGCAAAATACTCCTGCTCAGGAGCGCCGGAAAGATTCTCCAACGGCAGCACAGCAACGGAGCGGATCGCAGGCGGTTGCTCCCTCACACTGCCTCGTCGTGGTTGAAAGCGGCGATCGCTGCTCTGCTCGATTGCCTCAAGCGCAGCCCGTATTTCGCGGGCATGCTGGTAACGTTGGCTCATCTGTTTGCGTAGGCAGTGGTAGATGATTTTCGCGAGCGACTCCGGCACAGCTTCGGGAAGCGGCGAGAGGGCATCATGTAGGATCGCAGACCCCAGCTCAATTATGGTGTCGCCCTTGAATGGCATTTGACCGCTCGCCATTTCGTACAGCAACACACCAAAGCTCCAAATGTCGCTACGAGTATCGCTCGGATAGTATTTCAGCACTTCCGGAGCCCAGTAGGGCGGGGTTCCCACGATTGCGTCTGAACTGTCCTTGGTATCCGCGGCCTGAAGGGAGCTGGGAACCTCGGTACGGCGTTGAATCTTGGAAAGGCCGAAATCCAGCAGCTTGATGCGGCCGTCCCGATTGACCATCACATTGCCGCTCTTCAGATCGCGGTGGATAACGTCATGTTCGTGCGCGTGAGAAATAGCGTCGGCGATCTCGATACCGTATTCGACTACCAGGTCGAACGGAAGTCCGACACGAGCGGGAATAACGTTGGTAAGAACCTGCCCCTCGACGAACTCCATGACGATGCCCGCCTGGCCCGATTCTTCTCCTACATCTTTGATCCTGCATATATTGGGATGATTCAGAGAGGAAGCAATTCGCGCTTCCGTATAGAGTTGGCGGCGGGCCGATTCGTCGGGGATCGTGTCTTCGCTGACCAGTTTGATGGCTACGACACACTCGAGGCTGGGGTCCCAGGCACGGTAAACCACACCCATGCCGCTCACGGCCACCAACTCTCGAAGTTGGTAACGACCGAAGGTTCTACCCGTGACTGGCGCATCGCCGGACAATTGGCCAGATATTAGAACCCCCTCACGCGCAAGTCAAACAATCCGCGAAAAGGAGGAGGGCTCCGTCACGAATCCACATCGCTGACTTCCCTTTGTCCCGCGACGCTTGCCTCGATCACCACCGTCGAAAGCGGATCCTCGATCTATAGGAAAAGCAAAAATCAATTTCAGAGAGAAAATGGGTTTGTCATTGATGCTGCGCGCCGCCCAACCAAGCTGTGCTCGCCCCCCGAGCATCCTGATTTGCTCGTGGACGTTGTAGAAACAGTTGCCTTCTGTTGCATTCGGTGCAGGCACCACTCGCACTTTGACTGGCGTCTTGTCAGTTTCTAAGCAACTAGGAGTCTTTGGACTGCTTCCGAGTCCGGGGTTGGCACGAAAGTTTTCATTTCCCATCCATCGTCCTGTGAATTTTATCAGCCGTAGCGGAGGACTTGAACGCCGTGGATTGGTCTGGAAATCAACGCTCTAACTTCCGCCTTCGGCTACATTCAACTGGCAAGTCGGCTCGCTCTCGGACTTTCCGACAAAGGAGAATGCTTGGAAGGAAGCAGATCGACTAGGTGTCCGTGCATTCATCAACAAGGATAGTGCTGCACAAGCAACGATGACCAAAGTCTTGGCTGAATACATGCACAAGGTGCACGGCATGAAGTACGACCTGTCCAGCCGCAAATGGAAATCGGTCAAAGACTCTCAAAGGGCAAAAACGACCACCAGCGGCATCAAATCGTACGTGAAAAACCATGTGATGCCGCAGTGGGGGAACCATGACACGGATCGAATCACCAAGCGCGAGTTGAGGGACTGGCTTCACATGCTGCGCGAGACGGGGAACTTGCTGGTCCTACCGTTTCCAAGATCAAGACCATTATCGGGACGATCTACAACTGGGCAGAATTCGAGGGTCTAGTAACCACAAATCCCGCTCGGGGCTGGAAACTGGAGGATGTCGGCTCCGACTACAACCCGGTGATCGTAAAACCCGAACAGGTAAAGCAGATCATCATGCTGCTACCCAATCCGATGCACCAGATGCTCGTGTTGGTCTGTGCATCGACCGCGATTCGAGCTTCCGAAGCCTCCGGCCTGAAATGGCGCGACATCAACTGGGACGACAACCAGATCATGATCGAGCGTCGTTGGACAGCCGCATGCATCGATAAGCCGAAAACAAAAGCTTCGAAAACTCCTGTGGCGGTGTCCGCTCAATTGGCGTGGTTCTTGCATCAGTGGCGTCGCATGACACCCTACGCAAAGGACGAAGACTGGGTTTTCCCTTCCCTCAAGATGCGCGGGGAAATTCCCATGTGCGCTGGGATATTTGTCACCGATCATCTGCGACCTGCTGCTCTGACGGCAGGAATCCAGATTGCCGACGGACAGAGGTTCGGGCTTCACTCTCTGCGCTCCAGCATGGCGACATGGATGGTGTCCATCGATAAAACCGATGTGAAGACCGCCCAAGGCAATATGCGTCACGCGGGGCCGGAGATCATGCTGAGGAAGTACGCTCAGGTGGTCACGGACGAAATGCACGACGTTCAGGTGCGGTGGTTCGAGAGTTGTGGGTTGGGTGTGGGTCAGGAACTTCTGGGGACAAAACTGGGAATGATGCAATCCAATGAACCGAAAAGGGTTCATGGTGAGCGCGGCAGGACTCGAACCTGCGACCCATGCCTTAAAAGGGCATTGCTCTACCAACTGAGCTACGCGCCCGCTCTCGTGCAAACTTCAACCAGCCAACATTAATTTAACACGCAGCCGCGCCGCCGCGCAGTCGCGCGCAAAACCTGCACCCGCCGGACTCCGCGCACAGACTACTGAATATCCACTACTGAATATCTACTATTGAATATCTCTATTGAATGTCCAAAGACCGGCTCGACTCTGCCACCAGCTTTCCCTGCTGCGCAGTCACGATCAGCGCGTACGATCCGTGACCGGGAGAAACGCGCACCACCATCGGAATCGACCCATCTGGCCGCGGGCCGGGGACTTTCAAGGGCTCGCGGGAAATCTGAGTTCCGTCGCGCAAAATCTGCAGCGTGACATTGGCATTCGCGCTCGCGCCTGCCTTGTCCTTCGCGGGGTACAGCACGAAATACAGCGTCACCGGCCCTGAGGAAGAGACTTTGTCGGCAAGTTCGGGAACGATGCGAACGTTGTCGAGTTCAAAAGGATTGAGCGGATTGCGCTCGCCGGCAAGGGGTTCGGCCCGGCCGACAACTTGCAACGAACTCAGCCGCAAGCCGCTGCCCGAATCCCGCGGGACCGCCAGCCGCCGCACCGACGCTTTCCCCGACTGCTCATCGGTGACAACCGTGTCAACCGTGTAGCTGCCGTGAGGAAGCACCAGCGGCTGCGTGTAGAAAATATGTCCCGCACTGTTCTGCGCCACAGCTTGATTAGGCACGTCGCGCCACACTTCCCGGCTCATCTTCTCCACGACTTCTCCGGAAGCGGAATCTCGAACTAGCGCAATCAGCGACGCCCGCACTCGCGCCTGGTCGGTCTTCGGGACGGCGACCGCGTTCAGCCCGGAAACCGGGACTTCAAACGCAATCATGTATTCGACAAGCTTTTCGTTGGCCCCAAACTTCATCAGGGAAGCGTTATAACTGAAGTCAGCAGGCACTGGGCGAGTGTTGATCTTGTCAAGTGCGGCGGCTTCAAAGGGCTGCAATGCTTTGCCATTCAACATGGGCAACGCGTAATAACCTCTTCTGGTCTGGACCGTGAGTTTCTGTCGAACGAGTTTGACTTCAATCTTGCGGAAGTGGCCGTCGTAAACCGTGGACTTGGGCGAATAACTCAATTCGTAGTGCGTCCGTATGTCTTCCAACACGCGCTGCATGGGTTCCGCGATCTGATTCGTGTTGCTGACGGCGAATCCGCCCGTGGATTCGGCCAGCACTTGCATATTCAGTTGGCGGTTGGCGACTACGGTGGTTCCGATGTCGTCCATTTCCCGGTGTGACGCCGTGGGCCCGGTAACCGAACCCCGTTGCTTGCTGTCAGCGCCAGTCGTCTCGAGCGAGGCTAGGCCCGACGCCAAAGAACTTTCTGCGCTCAATCCCCGGGTATCGACGGTGTAGAACGTAACTCCCGAACGGTTGGCGAGACTGATCAGTCCGCTCACTGCGTCTTCGCGGTTGTAGGGGAATGCCAATCCGTCGGCGAGATAAATCACAACCTTGCGGCCCGGCAGTTTCTCCTGGCTGCGCACGAGCAGTTTCAGCGCGTCCAGCGTTTGCATGCCCTCGGTGGAATCAAAACGCGTTGCCAGCGATAAAAGTGCCTGCGCATCAAGCGCGGCGCCCAGATTCGTGGAGGCATCGTGCGATGCTGTATCCCGCGCCCACAATGGATCGCTTACGATGGCCCCCGCGAACTGCTGGGCCATGGGATCCACAACACTCGTGGGCTGCGTGGTTGCATTGGCCACCGAGACCGCATTCCCCACGGTGGTGGCAACTGCGCTCCCCGCAGTTGAAGTCGCCGAGTCCAAACCGCTGGGGGCCGTACTTCGGCCAGCGACCCGATCCACCGCAGCCGTCAGCACCGTCTTGTTGGCGGTGTAAGGCTGCACCACGAACAAGCCATGCCCCATCGAATAAATCGTGACAAAAGTGTTCGGCAGAGAGTCGCTTTTTAAGAAATCGAGAACTGCTTCGCGCGCGAATTCACGATTCAACGGAGCGGTGGCGGCGAAGACCACTGACACAAAATTCAGCTGCCTTAATTTTTCCTTAGGCCCCTGCGGGGCCAGCGGACCGGACTGGTCGGGGACCTTTGCCTGAGTGTCCTCGCGCTCGTTCTGCAACTGTTCCGCGCCGTGAATCAGGCTGAAGTGTTTAACGTCCTGGCGAACGCCGTCTTCGTAAACCTCGACCTCTTCCGGACGAAGGTCGGTCACCAGGTGATGATGCTTGTCGCGGACAACCATGTCGAGCAATACCTCGCCCGCCGTCGCACGGATCACGGGTATTTGATCCGCCTGCGAAGAATTCTGGGCCGCGAGAAACTGCACGCCGATCCCCACGCTCAGTGTCAGTAACACCGGTGCAACCAAACGCATACTCACCCCTTACGACCCACACATTGAATAAAAGATAGAAGAAAAGACAACCTGAATCGTACTCCATTCCCTTAATCGGTCACAGGTCGCCTTTGGGGATCAAGCCTTGCACCTTGCGGGGCTTACGCAAGACTTATACTTCGCTGGCAAATGCCGTGATTTGCGGTGCAACAATCCTCTTGTAGTCGTCAGACCGCATCGCCACCGAAAAGCTGCGGTCACCCGCATTGAATACGATGCGCTCGTTTTCAAATAGTGACGGGTCGGCGACCACCTGCAGATTGAAGAGGTTTCCAAAGGGTGGCACTGCGCCAGGCAGCACGCCTCCAGTGAGTTCGACCACCTCTTGTTCCGTGGCAAATCGAACATCTTTGGCTTGCAGGGCGGCTTTGACTTTCGCATTGTCGAAACGTAGATCTGCGGGAAGCACCAGCATCACGAATCGCGTTTCTGGGCCTTTGGCTTTCACGATCATTGCCTTCGCGCCCTGATGCAGCGCGTAACCGGGACGCGTCCGGGCTGCTTCCTCGCTGGTGCGCACGGGTGCATGCTCAAAGGTTTCGTGCCAGCAGCTTTCCGCCGTCAAGATCGCAAGGATTTTAGCTACGACTTCGTGGTAGGTCATGAAGGGCAGTTGCCGCACGAAAAGGTGCAGCCACGCCAAAATATCCAGTCTGCGTGCTTTCCGCGAGAATTCAGTTGTCAGCGCCGACCGCTACCGGGCCCGCAGGTGCAGCATCGGCAGAGAATCGAGCCGGCAGCGGGCGATATCCGTTGCGGGTGCGGATGTGATAGTTCCGCTTTCCACCTACCAGCTTGATTGATATCTGCCTCCATCCCCGATTGGGATTCTGGCGCGGGTAATAACTCACCGAATAAAGGTGAGCAAGGTCCTCGCGTATGGATGAGAAGGCCAGCTTCTCTTCCCGCCAGTTCTTCGCGAAATAAACTTTTCCTCCGGTGGCTGCGGTCATTCGCTCAAACACGGCGGTGGAAACGGGCTCTAGTTGCGCGGCGCGCGTGCTAATCATATAAATTACCGTTCCCGTGGATTGCGCCAGTTCGGCAACGTCCTCGGGCGGGACCACGCTGGAATTATCTGGCCCGTTGGAAAATACGACGATCACCTTGCGGCCCTGGTATTGCGCGGCATCTTTTACGGTCAGCAGCAGGGAGTTGTACAAAGCAGCGTCGTCACCGGCCACCGTGGATCGCACGCTATGCAGAATCTGCAGGCGGTCTTTGGTGAGTGCCGATGAACGCGACAGGTCACGGCTGTAAGAATAGAAAGCAATTTTGTCGGCATTTTCCAGCGAACGCACAAAATCAGAAATCGCATCCTGCGCGTATACAAAGCCGCGGTACATGTAATTGCTGGTGTCGAACAGGATGAACACGTTCGATCCGGAAACCAGAGAATTCAGAACGCTGGTCGATGCGCTGTTAGGCATTGCAGGGTCCGAATCCGCCAAAGTTTCCGGGTTTGCCGCCGTGCCGGGGTCGGTCCCCGCTTCTATTCGCCGCATGCGCTCGCTGCCCTCGCCGAAGGTGGCGATCTTTTGCGTGATCCCGTCCTCTGCCACCACAAAGTCTTCTGGCCGGAGATTGGTGATGTAATTCCCCTTGTTGTCTGTAACGGCAACGTTAAGCTGCACCAGATTGACGATGACTTGAATGTCGGGCGAAGTCTCCTGCGCGCCGCCGGTCGCACCCATCCCCAAAAGCATCACGCTTAGCATTCCGACCGAGACCACAAGGCTTTTTCTCTTACTCATACATCGACCCCGTCACCCTTTCCGCTTCGTTGTCCGAAGTAGAAGAACTGAAATTCTTGCTCACTCCGCCGCGGCGCGACTGCCGGCGGTTGAAACCGGCATGACCGCGAGCTTTCCGCTGCGGAAGTCGGCACCGGCTTCGCGCATGGCGCGCAGCAGTGCCGGCCAATCCTCAAAATCGGTGGCAAATATTTTTTCCACCATCCGCCTGGTCAGTTGGGGAACCAGCACGTTGAGCATGACCGGGGAGTATCCCATTTCGTCCGCCAGCCGCGCCCAATACAAGTTGTTTGACTCCCAGGATTCCGCCATCAGCCGGCTGGAGTATCCGGCGAAAGCCGGGAAAGGTTCCATGCTGAGCAGTTGGCGGGCATTGGTTTGCGCCAGCCGCGGGTGCGGAACTCCGAAGTCATGCGAAATTCGCTCCCAACCGGCTTCGTCTGAGTTGTGTTGGCGAAGCTGCTGCAGTTCGCGGCCCGCTGCGCCCCACACATCTTCATCCTGGGAGAATCGCTTGCCGAAGCCTTCGGTCAGAAACACAAGATCGGCGGGACTGACGATCGCCGTCGCCTCGGTCGGATCCCCGTCGTCCAAACCTTTCGTCACGCGAGACAAGGTAGCCGGGGACATCCGTTCGGAGAGCAGACCCAATACTTTTTCTCGCAAAGCATTGTCGGACGCAGCCGAAGCGAGCAACTCTTCTCCGGCACGCTGGTAGAGCGCCACTGCATGCAGTTCATGTGCGCTTACGTTCCACCACCGCGGAAATACGGCATTGGTCAGCAGTCCCGGCACAGTTTCCCGCCAGATCAGCGCCTGCACGTATTCCGGAGTAATGAAGTCCTGTTCGGCATCGGCCAGGACATAGGGCAAATCCGCCAGTGAGCCCACCAGATGCGCGCCTCCTCCGGCCGGGGTTCCTGCTCCGAAAAGCCCGGGAGCGCCCCATAAGGTATCAACGCCACCCACGGTTTCACCCGCAAAGTCGTGGGACCGCACAAACAGCGGATTGCTGCGCAGCAGCTGTGAGCCCGGCGGCTCATAGTAGGCGTAGTTCAGTCCTACCAGCGTGTCGCGGAAAAATGGCGCCAGCTGCCCGCGAGCCTCTTCAATCTGATCATGCGAGGCGGGTGTCTTAAGCACCTTAGACAGGTCGGTTTGCATTTGCATGTCGGTGTGCCGGTTGTTGTAAATGCCCGCCGCCCATTGCGACCGCTCGGAAGCAGTAAAGATCGGCCGAGGCATTTGGAATTCCTGCAACTCGGCAGCAAATGGCAGCAACCTCTTCCCTACGTTCGCTCCGTGCGACATTTCGTCAAAGCCCTTGCCCAGGGCCAGCACGGTATCAAGCGAGACCAGGCGCTGCCCTTCCATTACCGAGCGCATTGCCTTGGCCATCTCTTCGTGAACGCGCCGGCCATCGGCGTCGACGAGCCGCGGCCCCGCCAGCAGATCAATGACTTCCTGTTGAGAAAGGTTGGGCTTACCTGCCGATGCCATGAAGATTGCGCTAAGCGATTGGCGGCCCGCGTCGAACAGCTGGGTGGGATTTCCGATTGCTGCAAACGGCTTGAGGACAGCCTGAAACGACGAGTTTACCTGCTCGGTGGGGATCTGCCCTTGGCGCGCCAGGACCTGCCACAGCCCCACTTCGGCCTGGAGGGTGCCCATCGCATTGCCGCGCAGCGTGTGGTTGGAAATTTTGTCGAGCGACTCTGCCACCTTCACAAAACCCGCAATGGATGCGTCATCCAGTTCGGGGAATTCTGAAAACAGCAGATACTGATCGCTGTATTCATTGAAGTGCTTCGCCAGGGTCTTGAACGTTTCAGGTTTGAGCAAGTGCTCTTGGGATCGGCGGGCATCCAGCTCTGAAAACAAGAGGAACATCTGCAACGGACCACGCTCCACATCGAGGCGCGAAAAGGCAAACATCGCCTCCAGCACCTGCTCCGGCTTAGTCCATTGGCTGGCGCGTTTTCCCCAATCGCGCTCCCGTTTCGACGCGCGTTTCTGGCTGAGAACGTACTGCCACAACTGCACATCTCCGGGGACGGCGGCGTTGCCCTGTTCGTCCCAATGCAGTTGATTCAACAGGAGCAGCAGACCGGGCGCTAGCCGGAACGCCGGGCGAGCGGCATCCGCCAGAGTTTGGGTACCGCGAAATGCTTCATAAGCGGCTGCCAAGAGCCTCCGGTCGCTGAAATGCTTTTGCTGCTCGCGGCTGGCGCGCGCCATGCAGTCGTAGAACGCAGCCACCCATCCTTTATCTTTGGCCAGCAACGTCGGCACAAAATGTCCCGGCGCATCGGGACTGGCCCCGACCAACTCCGCCCACGCCGCGGAAGCCTCGGCGCCACCGGGAACAATAACGCGCCCGGAATGAATCTGAATATGGCTGCCATAAAAATCCAAGTCCGGCGCAACTTGTATCAGTGCGCTCAGACCGGGGGAGTTCTTGAGGGAGTTGCGGGTTTCCGGATCGAGTCTGGACATCGCCCAGTAAAGCCGCGCCACGCTGGGATGGCGGAGAAAGGTGTCGACCAGCGAGTGCTTCGATCGCAGGTCCTTGGACGCCAGGGCAGTCCAATCATTCTGGCTGAACATGACCGGCAGCTTGGTTTGCGGATAGTGATAGCTGAAGGGCTTTATGCCACGCAGGGATTCTTCCAGAGCCGGGATTGGGAAACCCGAATCAATGGTGAGGAAAGCGCGCTCATGGTCGAAGGTCATCAGCGCGGCATTAGACTGCCCACACTGCTGTCGCAGCCGGTATCCCAAAATGTGCAACAGTGGCTCGGCTTCCTGGCAATTGACAACGTGAACTACGCCAGCTTCACCGGCAAGGTTGGCCAGTTCTTCCGCCTGGTTAAAATATCTGCCCAGCAAAATCAGAAACTCTGTAGGGCGGCCCTGGTCCTGCCATCCGACATAGCCCTGGACATAAACATTTCGCGCGAGCAGCGGCAGCACGTCACTCAACTCCGCTTGCTGGCTGATCCCAGCCATCCGCTCCAAGGACCGCAGCGGCCCAGGGACCGTCACTTGCGAGTCGAACACAAATGCCGGAATCTCCTGCGCATGGTTCGATGGGCCTTCGGATAAAGCCACCGGAGAGACATTCTGCGAATATGCGCCGGGGGCGCACAGGATGAGGAATGCTGCCGTAAGAAAGGATCGGGACCGAGCACTTGAAACCAACATCGCGAGTACCTCCGACGACTGCCGCACCGAACCACCGAAGAGCCGGCCGGGAAAGCCCTGGCCGAGAGTCGAGCCTAGACTGAGCGCCCACATAGCGCGCATCTTTTCAGGCGAACTCCGTAATGGACAAGCATCATACGCTGCTGGGGCCCACATGAGATGTAAATTTCTGAACCTTCTACCAGCCTCTTGGGCGTAGCGCAACGGCAGGAGATCCATGCTGGGCGGAAGCGCGGCGGTGTTGCCATGCCGAACGCTTCGTTGGATAAAGATTGAAAAGGGTTGCCCCGGCGGTGCCCCAGTAAAGCGTGTCTTTTGGATTTTTGCACGCGGGTGCCGTCGTCGCCGTTGTGGACCGTCACCTGGTGCACGCCGATCTGCGCAATAAAGAGGGGTCGGTACCTGAACGTACAAGATGCCCTGGGAGAGAGTGGAACTCATCGGCACGCCGTCAATGTAGCATTGCGCTCCCCGGAAACCCTGGCCAAAGATGGTAATCGAAGCGAGGATCGAGTTCGGCATGACGCTGGTGGGAGACAGTGTTGCAATGTGCAGCGGCGTGTTGTTGCCGCCACCTCCGCCGGTCGACCCGCCACCACCGGACGTGCCTCCACCAGAAGTGCTGGCGCCGCCTCCGCAACCTGAGAGCAGGAGAAGAATGGCGAAGGCCAGACCGAGCGAGACGGTACGTGCGATGTTTGTGAAGTGCCTCATGCTAGATGTTGGACGGCGGTGCGGTCAGGGCAAGCTGCGTTCTTTGCAAGGGTGGGACACGATGTTGCCTGCACGAGTTTGCTTATCAAACCTCGCAGGTAATCGAACCCCTGCCTTTCCGGTTCCCACCGTTTCGCAGAGAGCGCGAAAGGATGGGGCACCCATTTTCAGAGTGATTCAACGGGTGGGCCACCCGCCACCCCCACGGTTGGGTAATTCAAACGCCGGGCCACCCGCCACGCGTGGTTATCTAATCAGCCGGAAGTCACTGCACCTTTCTGGAATGCTTTTCTGAGCTTGGGTTGGTGACCGTCCCGTCAGCGTTTATCAAAAGAGTCTTTTTCCGAAGAACCCCGCGGTCATAGAGGGTGTACCGAACCACGAAACCTTGGCCTTTAGTGTCCTCAGCCTGCGCGGGTCTGATGTCATCCCGGGCGGTAGTCGGCAGTGCTTTCCACCACTTATCGAATTTCGATCTGCTACTCGCGCTAGGAAACCGTGATCTGAAATCTTCTAGAGCTACGCTCTGGAGCTTCATGACGTCCCCCACTACTCGGGAGCGAGCCTGCTCTCCTCGCACCGCCTTCAGGAAGAAGTCGAAGACCGCAAGCGCGGTGTCCGCGTCCCCCACGCGCATACGGAGACCCCGAATCAGGTCGTTGAACTTGGCGACCGGGTCTCTCGACCCCTGCAATACGTATCTCCGGCGGCCATCTTGGTCGATGGCTACAAGCCATTCATTTTCGTTGTCCACTTCCACAACCTGCCCCTGGATTGTGGTGCCCCGAAGCTCGTAAGGGGCAACCGTCACGCGATAAAACCTGACAACCGGAACCTCAGTACCCGGAGACAACCGCCCCTGGGTCTTCAAGAAAATCAGATCGTCACCCAGACTTGGGATCCAAGCTGCCCGCAATGGGAGGTCCGCTTGCGATTCCTGACGCACCGCAGCGACAGCTTCGTCGTCAAAGCTTCTTTGTGGTGACATGTTCTGAGAATTCGCCGGCGGATCGAGCAAGAAACTCGCAATTGTAATGCCCAGAAGAAAGCTTCGCATCTCTAGCTCCTCGTCTCCCCTATTTCATCTCTTACAACTTGACAGCATTCCCCCGATTGATAAATGACCTCCACGCTGTGAGGCCCTAACGAACGTCGACCTTCACGCGTCTTCCCTGCGCTGTTGACTCAGGTCACCAAGTAGAGAATCTAGTTTGGGCAATTGCCGCTGCTCGCATCCCCACCGGAGCCACAATGCACCTTCGGGCTACGCTGCCGTTTTTGCTCTTGGCGGTACTCTTTTCGCTCCTTCTCCACCGTCTTCTTGAAATCGTCGGCCCGTTTTTCCACAGGTCGATCATCGTGTTGCTTTTCAGCTGGTCCGCCTTTGTCTTTCTTGTCCTTAAGGGCGTCCTTGAAGAACTGGTTCGTGTTTGTTCGAGCGTCCTTCTCATGCCCAAGCTCGTGTTCGGTAGTTCCATCGTCGCCAGCTTTCACTCGGATAGTCATGTGAACCTTGCCATCGCTGTCTCTGGATGCTGTTGCATCTCCAGGGGCATGATCGGATAGTTGGCGCGCTCCGACCGGCTCCACAGTCACGCTAATGCCGTGATCTGCTTTGGCATCCGCTACCTCGCTCCTAAACGACTGTGACTCCTTTCCGATGTCGCCGAACGTCTGCTCCACCTTGGCGTCCGTGAAGTCAATGTCATGCCCATCCGCATCCGCCTGATTGATTGGCGAGTTCTCTACGTAAGCGTACAAATTCAGCGTCTGAGGGTCCCCGAACTTCGCATACGGCACCGTCGTCGGCTTCGCCGCCCAGTCCGGCGTCATGAACCGTCCCAGCGCGCTTGAATCGTACCTCGCCCCAAAGTTGTCCAACCCGGTCTCGACGTCCCGTTCTTTGCCAATGAACTTGTAGTTCTGGTCGCTGAGACTGTTGCAGACCGGAATCTCCCCGCCATAGGGATAGTAGTCGCTCTCGAACTGCCCCGACGTAGTTCCGTTGCAGGCGCTCATGTTTCCGTTTGCGTTCGTTACCAGGCTGGTCGAGCCCAGGTGGTTGGCGAACATGTAATGCACGGTGTTCGTTTGCACGTCGCGCCGCGCCACCCGCTGCCCGTTGAAATAAATATACTCGCGCAGGTCTGCGCCGCTGTTCGAGTCCTCAAGCAGCGTGGTGCCGCCCAGGTCAGGCCAGTAGTTCGTCCCCGACGTGCTGAAGATTTTCGCCACGCGGGTGCCGTCGCCGTCGTACAGATACGTTCCGCCCCCGGCAGAGACGATGCGGTTCTCGGCATCGTAGGTGTAGGCGGCGCCGTTGTTGTTGGTGAGGTTGCCCGCTGCATCGTAGCTCAGCCCGCACGCGGTCAGCCGGTTGTTGAGGTTCGCCGGGCAATTCAGCCCTTCGTACTCCGGGGATGGGCAGCCACACTTATGTGGGAGCCTCCCCCGCGGGCCACTTTCAGAACGTCTCGTCGATGTTAATCGCCATCACCATGCGGTCGAGTTCGGCAGCGGCGGCGTGGCGTTTCTGTTGCAGGTCTTCGAGTTCGGTACGGATCGCCGTCAACCGGTCTTCCTGCTGGTTTAGCGCGCCGGTGTAACGCTGCACCAGCGCCTTTTCCTCGGCGGTGCCTTTCAGTGCTTTCATGTTTTCGCGGATTCGCCCCTGATCGGCGCTGATGCGGTCGGTCTCCTGCCGCCGCTGCATCATTTGCTGATCCAAGCCGGAGACTTTCATCCGTTGCGCCAGCACCCGGTCAAACACCTCTTGCAGAGCGGGCTTAATCCGCTGCTGTTGTCCGAGAAGCGCAACCAGATTGGAATCGAGGTTGGTGAGCGCGTATTGCGTCTCCTCCGGATGCACGGAATCGACGGTCAACTCAGCCGTCTTTCCGCCTTCCACCGGAACCCGAAAGCGATGCAGCGATGCCGTGCTCTCTTCGGGCTTGGGCGTGTCCTTGGTCAGGGTCCAGCCGTCCTGGGCGGGCAGTTCGAGGACCACGACTCGCGGATCTTTGTCAGCGTCGCGAATCTCGAACTTAGTCTTCTGCCGCTGTTCGCGCGTCAGAATCATTAGGCCTTTCACGATTTTCACGCGGCTGAAGGGTTTGTCACTGGACTCGTTTTCAGACTTCACGTGCACGGCGGTGTCAGCCGCGTAAGAGAGAAGGCGGCGCTCATCAGGATGAATGCTTTCGAGAACGCCTTCACCGGCGAAAGTGTCATGCTGAAGAATGTTAAACGTGCCCGAGTCGAGAATTTGCCCGCTGGTGTTCTTGAGCCAGATGGCTCGCAGCGGAACGCGCCCGGAGCTTTCGTCGTCGTTGCGGCTCCACAACGTGACCGTCTCGGCCTCGACGTTGGACTGCAGGATAGGCACCAGCGCCGACTGATTCTTGCCAATCGTGATCTTCTGTTTGAGGTTGTACTCGAAGTAATCGCCGATCTTTGCGGCTTCGGCGTCAGGGGAAAGCTTTGCCGCGGCGGATGAGGCATCCAAGGATCGCGATCTTGAGGTTCCTAGTCGTTCCAGGCCGTGCACGCTGTACGAATGTCCATTAATCGGGACGTCCCCGACCATCGCCTCGTTCACCGTGGTCTGCGGAGCCGCGGCCGGGGGTGGGGCCGCGTTCTCAACAACGACCTGGGCCGCTCCCGCCTCCACCGTTGCCTCATGCGTCTGCGGAGTCAGCATCGCCGACTGCGGCAGCGCGACCACGGGCCGCCGCGCATACAGCGGCTGCGAAATGTCCTGAATAAAAGACTGCGGGGCGCCCGCAATCAGCGACAACTGAACGTCCTTCCAGTCTTCGCCGATGGTGTTGTCAACAATCGCCCAGCCTTGAAGCAGCGGCTTGTCGCCGGTCTTCTCCGGAAAAATGATGCGGTAGGTGCTCTTCCATACCGGAACTTCGCTGATGTAACTCACAAAAACATCGCGGTCGCCGCTGCCCGTGGCCGAGATCGTCATGCGGCGCAAATCGCGCGCTCGCGACGAACCCACAAGATTCAGATAGCGCCCGATTTCATCATTCAAGTCACGATCAGCCAGCCGGACGGAAACCGCCGGGCCGAGTTCGAAATTCTTCATCTCGCCCAGGTCGGTGAGAACGGAAAAATCCGTCACGTGATACGTAGTGCCCGAGTCCGTGGTGCGGTCTTCCTGCTCAACGCTGAGCAGGCGGCCGACGGCGGCTTCGCCTTTTCCGTGGACTTCGACCCTTGCGCCCCGCAATGCAGTGAGAAAATCTGAGCGCGAAATCTGTTCGCCAAACGGAAGCCGCAAAGCCTTCAGGCGCTCGCCCAGCGGCGCAATCGAGTTGTAGCGAACGCCGGAAATTCGGCCTTCGCCCAGGTCAACCACGGTGAGCGACTTGAGGACGTCATTGAGTTGCCCGGTGGTAAAGTCGATGGCTAATTCCTGGTCGCCGTGTACGCGGGCTGAATGCTCGAAATATCCGACGCCATTCTTATAAAGGACGACCCGCTTGACCGGCAGACGCGCCGGGTCGCCAGAACTAAGCGCCGCCTCGGAGGGCTTTGGCTTCCCCGCCGGCGCCGAAGCCGAGGTCTTGGCTTGGCCATAGGAAACTACGGGAACCAACAGAAATAGGGCGATCCAACGCAGAGGGCGCAAACCTTCACCTCCATCAACCTCTATATTCGGGGAACGCGGATAAGCATACTTCTTGCAAGTAATTAGAGCCAGCGCAGCCTTCGGCGTCGGCCGGCAGCCAGGACGTTACTATTTGGTAAACAGTGACTTTGGTAAATCGCCGAACGGCGGGTTCCATTCAATACTCTAAAGGCGCTCGTTCCCGCGTCTTGGCGCTCCTTGGGAGTTCTGTGATATTCGACAGTCAGAAGCTTAAGAACCAGGGACTACAGTTCGCCCGCGCCTTGCAGGTTGCCCTCAAGACGGCTGCAGTTTTCCCCATCGAACACAAAAGCTCCGAGCGCCCGATCCGACAGAGTTTCGAGTTCCTCACGCTGCTGCTCAAGGGCACCGGCCAGTTTACGTTCGGCTTCGTTGACAAAGAAGTAATGCTGAACAAAGTCCTGACCACGGATGTTTCGCTTCGTCCCCTGGAAGTCGAGTTCGGCAAGCGCCGGATTGCGGCGATCACCTTTGTTCCGGGACTCAGTTTCGCTTCCTACAAAAGGCTCATGTCCCTGTTCGCGGCCCCGACACCGGAGGTTGAAGCTGCCGGAGGGATTATCCCCTACGTGAATCAACATCCCTTGGATGGAATGAACCTGCTGGCGGCGACGAAAATGGCCAAGGACGAACACGGCGACACTATCATTGATACCGACTCCGAGTCCTACATTCTGGCCCACCAGCGAGGAGACCAAAGTCCCGCCGGGGACTTTCTGGAGTCCATCGAAGCGCTCCTGGAGTCCGGGTGCTTTGACGCGGCCAGCCGGGCGGAGGCGATGACGAACCTGGCAGCCGGCTCGACCGATGGCGTCGGCTACGGCGTTCCTATCGACATCCCTAAGTTGGCCGTGGTCAAAGACGGGGAAAAGATCGTCTCATCCTCAGCCGACGGCTGTGCTCCCGAAGGCGGAGCGGGACAGGCATACGCGGCAGCGGCCGGACACGGCACTGCAGGATCGGTTTCCGGGGACGTGGCGGCCACAACATTTGCTGGGGGCGGCGCTCCGGCACCGCGGCGCGCGACTCCCAGCCCCGGCCCCGACACCTTCCTGCAACTGGTGGAGCGGTCGGTCACCCGGTCGCTTTCCGAAGAGAAGGGAGACCCGCAAAAGTCCCTGGCTTCCCTGGCCCGACTTTTGAACGGCGCCGGCGCGGAGCGCATTCTGGAGCGATTCCCGGTCGAGCGGCGCGAAGAACTTCGACAGCTAAGGCCCAATCAGCTCGCCGCTGAGTACCTCGAAGACACCGCGCTGCAGCTTGCCGGGGCGAAATTCCAGTCCGCCGGAGAGTCAAATCGGGGAGCGATCGAAGAGGATGTTGTGACCGTCCTTTCGCGAAGCCTGGAGGCCACGCACCTAGCCGATCGGCTCGCGGCGAAGCTTGCCAAGTTTATTCAAGACTTCGCGATTCCTCCTCACGTTCAGGAAAAAATTAACGAGGAGCTGCGGTGGACTACGTACGACGTTAATAAGCGATTCGCAAAGCTAATGGCGTTGCCGCGCTTTTCCAATCTGGAGTTTCGTCGCTTCCTGGAACTGGGGAAGGAATTGGCCGGGCAGCGGGATACGGAGCGAACGGCAACCCTGGTGAACCACTATTTTGAATTTCTCGACCAAGCGGAGGCGCCATTGGACGGCTCGGACCTCAGCCGCGCGCCGGAAGTCATTCAGGCTCTCGCTCCCGCGTACTCTGGCTTCGTTGAAAAAACCTCGGCACGGCTGACGCAGGTGCTACATCGCGAAGGCCTTTCGGAATTCGTCCACTTCCAGGCGGCGAACGCCTTGAGCGTGTTGGGCCAATGCGCCGCGGACCGCGAGGAATTCCCGCAAGCAGCAGCTATCGGCCTGGTGCTAGAGAAGTCGCGGAATCTGAATCCCGAGAAGCACGCCCGGTGCTGCGCGGCCGCCCTCTCCGCAATGATTACACCGTTTGCGGTCGAACAGATTGTGGAGAACCACATTCAAAAGCGTGGCGATTCCGCTTCCGCAAAAACCAACGCGACCCTGCTTCGCTTCGCCGCTCCGGGGAGCATTGGAGTTGTCATGGAGCGACTGGTCAACGAGTCCGAGGCACGCAACCGGCTCGGTCTGGTTCGCCTGGCCAGCCAGCTCGGGAAGGGCAGCATCGAGGTGGCTGCAAAGTACCTCGCTGACGAACGCTGGTACGTGGTGCGCAACATGTGCATGGTGCTCGCGGAGCTGAACGACCCTGACCTGACAGAGCACCTGACTCCGGCCCTGCGGCACGCCGACGCCCGCGTGCAACAGGCGGCATTGAAGGCGCTCCTAAAAGCACGCGGAGTGAAAACGGCCCAGATTCTCGCCGACTCGCTTTCGACCTTCTCCGCCGAGGTGCTGGACGAAGCACTCGACCAGCTGATGTATATGAAGAGTCCCAACACGGTTGCCGCAATGGAAGCTTTTGTTTCCTCGGGGAAAACAAATTTGGTGCGCGCCACTAAAGCGATTCAAGCACTCGGGGGAGTCCCCGATGTGGCCGGCATCTACGCCCTCGGGCGGATCTTTCGAATCGAGGAACTCGACGCCAAAATTCGCCAGGCCGCGCTGGCCACCATCTCCAGTCAGCGCTCTGCCGTCGCTACTCAGTTGCTTCAGGAACTCTCCACCTGCTGGGGACCTCTGGCAGAAGAAGCCAAAAAAGAATTGGAAAAACGCGAGTTCAAAAAAAGCTGATTCCCCGATTGGCCCATCCTAGAGAGTTTGAAACCAACTTGCGGTAAAATTGTTTATCACCCCGAGTGGGGCTATAGCTCAGCTGGGAGAGCGCGTCGTTCGCAACGACGAGGCCGTCGGTTCGATCCCGACTAGCTCCACCAAATTCCCTCAACCAAACAAGGTGGCCACCGGCACCTTGCTGTGTTCCCGTCCGATGACCACGATTCCGGTTTCGGTCACGTGCCATCCCCGGATCCGGTCGGCATCGGGATCGTAGCCAACCTCAGCGCCTTCCGGGATGTGGACGTTTTTGTCGAGGATGGCGCGACGCACTTTGGCGTGACGCCCAATGTCGCAGTTGTCCATGATTACGCTGGCTTCCACCAGCGCTCCGGTGTGAACGCGTACCCCTCGCGCGAGCACTGATTTACGGACGATGCCGCCGGAAAGAATGCACCCGCCAGCCACAATGCTGTCGAGTGCTTCGCCGCGTCGATTGGCTTCATCGAAAACGAACTTGGCCGGCGGATCGGGATAGCTCGTGCTCCGCACTGGCCACTGCCGGTTATACAGATTCAGCTCAGGCTTGATGTCGTTTAAGTCCATGTTCGCTTCGTAGTAAGCGTCGATTGTGCCCACATCGCGCCAGTAAGGGGCAGTGTCTCCCGGTTCCCCGGGAATGCGGTTCGTCTCAAAGTTGTAAGCGTACATCGGGGATCTTCCCGCAAGCTTCGGCAGGATGTCCTTACCGAAATCGTGATGGCTGTTGGGGTCCTCGGCGTCGGCCTTGAGCAAATCGAGAAGAGTTCCGGTCGAAAAAATGTAGTTCCCCATCGACGCATAGACCCGTTCGGGGTCGTTCGGCATGGTGGGCGCATTGGGCGTCTTTTCGTGGAAGGCGCGGATGCGTCCGTCGCTTTCCGCCTCGATGACGCCAAACTCCGCGGCAAACTCACGCGGGAACGGATTGGCGGCAACCGTTACTTCTGCGCCGCGGGCAACGTGGAAGTCAATCATGCTGCCGACGTTCATGCGGTAGATGTGATCGCCGCCGAAGATCGCCACCATATGCGGATCGGACTGCTCAATGAGATTAATGTTCTGGAAAATGGCGTCGGCAGTTCCCTGGTACCAAGCTTCGTTCTCGGAACGCATCTGCGCCGGCACGTTAATGATGAATTGGCTCTTCAGCAGGCCGCCGAACTGCCATCCCTCGCTCAAATGCTGGAGTAAAGACTGGCTGCGGAACTGCGTGAGCACGTATATGGAGTGGATCCCGGAGTTGATGAAGTTGCTGAGTACGAAATCGATGATCCGATATTTGCCGCCAAAGGGAACGGCGGGCTTGGCGCGTTCGCGGGTGAGCGGAAAAAGGCGCGTGCCTTTGCCTCCGGCCAGCACGATGCCCAGTACCCGGGGATGCAAGGCGCCTTGCGCGGCGAAGGCTGGCTGCGGATCAGAATTCTTTTTCTCAGGCATCCCGGCACCCCCAGTGCAAGTTCCGCAAGATGGTAACAGACGTCGCGGGCCGTGTTCGGCGTGGGTTTGAGATTCGCCACGGCGGGCGCCAGTTGGCTGCCGAGACTACCTTCCTGACAAGCGGCGGCGGCATTCGTCGAGCATTTCCGCAGTTCGTGAAGCGCCCACGCGGGTTACTCCGATTTCCCTAACAGTCAGCAACGTGTCGAGATCGCGCACGCCCCCTGCGGCCTTCACCTGGATGCGCGCCGGCGAATGCTTCCGCATAAGCTTGAGGTCTTCAATCGTCGCTCCGCTGGGAGCGTAGCCGGTAGAAGTCTTCACCCAGTCCACGCCAATCTCGCCACAGATCTCGCAGAGACGGATTTTCATAGCGTCATCGAGGTAGGCATTTTCGAAAATGATTTTGATCTTCTGATTGCGCGAGTGAGTTAGATGGGTCAGCGCGCGGATCTCGTCTCCGACATAGGTCCAGTCTCCGCTGCGCGCCTTGCTGATGTTGATCACTGCATCGAGTTCGGTGGCGCCGTCTTTCAGTGCGAGTTCCGCTTCGGCAAGTTTGATCGCGGTACGATGGCCGCCGTGAGGAAAGCCGATCGTCGTGCTCGGCTGCACCGTCGAACCTGCCAGCAACTCCGCACAGCGCGCGGCATAGTACGGCAGAATGCAGACGCTGGCTACATCGTATTCAAGCGCCAGCCGGCAGCCTGCTTCCAACTCACCCACCGTGAGCGTGGGGTTCAGCAGCGAATGGTCGATCATTTTCGCGATGTCGGAATAGGAGTACGTCTCTGGCACGGAGACCCTCGAACGGGCTGTAAATTGGGTCAAGCCTTGGAAGTGTAACTCGTGCCTCGGGCGGGTGTTGCCACTCGCCCTACACACTACGAACTGCGGACGACTGCGACTCTGCGACGCACGACGGTCTCCTCCAGCTAAGCCCTTGATCCCACAGCACAAACCCCAACCGACCCGCCGACCTGCCTGTGCTACCCTAATCTTGGAACAATACTCGCCCGAGAGTCATCCAATCCTTATGAAGTTCTTTCAGACATTATGGCGTTTTCTGGTCGCAATTCAATTGCTTCCTGCACTCGAAGGCGGCGAAGAAACGCTGGTTGGCGGACAGGCTGTCCTCGAAGGCGTAATGATGCGCAGCCCACATGCCTGGGCCATCACTTGCCGTAAGGCGTCGGGTGAGCTTGCGACCCACAGCGAACCGCTGGAGCGCCTGTCCGAAAAACACAAGTGGATGGGATGGCCCGTGGTTCGCGGCGTGATGACGCTTGGCCACGCCATGACGCTGGGATTTCGCGCTTTGCGTTTCTCGGCGAATATTCAGCTTGAAGAAGCGCAGAAAGACGAGCAGGGTAAGGTTCCCGAGAAGAAGTTTGAAATCGGCGGCTGGGTAACTGCGATAAACATCGTAATCTCGGTCGGCTTTTTCATCTTCATGTACAAGTACCTGCCGCTGCTGGCGGCGACGCAACTCAGAAAAGCCTACCCAGCGATCGGCGGCCAAGTAATGTTTAATCTGGTAGATGGCCTGATCCGGCTGGCAATGTTTCTCCTCTTTATATGGGGCACTTCCCTGCTGGGCGACATCCGCCGCGTGTATCAGTACCATGGCGCCGAACACAAGACAGTTTTCGCCTTCGAGAACGGCGATCCGCTCTCGACCAGCGAAGTGCAGAAGTACCCGACATTCCATCCGCGCTGCGGCACCAGCTTTCTGATGACGGTAATGATTCTCTCGATCTTCGTTTACATGCTGTTTCCGGTGACAACATTCTGGGCGCGCTTTGCGCTTCGCATCGCCTTGCTGCCGGTGATCACCGGAGTTTCGTACGAGATCATCCGCTTTGCCGCGCGAAAACGTAAATCGCTGTTCGCGGTAATGACGGCGCCTGGTCTATGGCTTCAGCGCGTAACCACGAAGCCTCCAACGGATGAGCAAGCCGTTTGCGCAATCACGGCGCTGGATCAGGCCATGGCGTTGGAGAAGGAACGCGGCGGGGAGTTGGTTATAGCCTAGGGGCCGGTTGCACGTCGAGTGTCGCACGTCGGGCGCGATGGGCATGATAACGAGTGCTCTCTGATGTGCATCCGTCACATACAGTCAACGTACAATAATGTTATGTAGATCTCGAGGGTGCTAAATGTCAGCACCATTTCGGGATCTTAAAGTCTGGCGAGAGGCGACGGCCTCAACTGCCCGCGTTTACAAAAGCAGAGCGAGTTTTCCGAAATACGCGCTGAGCGCAAAGGCAGCGTAGGCCCGGCTCGGAGCAAGAATAAAATAACCTATAAAGTGAATGGCTGTTGCCCGGAACGGTGTCGGCCAACGACCAAAGACCAACGACCAACGACGGATCCATGTACGAACGACTCGACCAAATCGAAGCGCGCTACGAAGAGCTGACCCAGGCTCTGGCATCGCCAGATATCACCAACGACTCGGCCAGGTACCAGAAGACTGCCAAGGCGCACAGCGAAATCTCGCCAATCGTCGAAAAGTACCGCGAATTGAAAGATCTGACCAAAGGCATCGCGGAGAGCAAGCTGCTTGTTGCCGACGAAAAGGATTCCGAAATGCGCGCCTACGCGCAGGAAGAACTCGGCCAGCTCGAAGCCCGGCTGACCAACGTCGAGGCTGAACTCAAGGTCCTGCTCATTCCCAAGGATCCCAACGACGCAAAGAACGTCATCCTGGAAATTCGAGCCGGCACCGGCGGCGACGAAGCCACGCTGTTCGCCGCGGAAATGTTCCGCATGTACGACCGCTTTGCCGAAACCATGCGCTGGAAAGTGGAAGTGCTCTCGACTTCAGACTCTCCGGTGGGCGGACTGAAAGAAGTGATCGCGCTGATCGAAGGCCAGAACGTCTATTCGCGGCTGAAATATGAAAGCGGAGTTCACCGCGTGCAGCGCGTACCCGCGACCGAGCAACAAGGACGCGTCCACACTTCGGCGGTCACGGTTGCGGTATTGCCCGAAGCGGAAGACGTGGACGTTAAGATCGAAGCCAAAGACCTTCGCATTGATACGTTCTGTTCTTCGGGTCCGGGCGGGCAGTCGGTGAATACGACGTATTCCGCGGTGCGCATCACGCATATTCCGACGAATACCGTCGTCAGCTGCCAGGACGAGAAATCGCAGATCAAGAATCGCGAAAAGGGGATGCGCGTGCTGCGATCACGTCTGTATGAAATCGAGATGCAGAAGCAACAGGACGCGCTGGCCAAAGAACGCAAGTCCATGGTGGGCAGCGGCGACCGCAGCGAAAAAATTCGCACGTACAATTTCCCGCAGAACCGAGTCACCGACCACCGCATCGGTCTCACCATTCATCAACTGCCCGAAGTCATGGACGGCAAACTCCAGCCGATAATCGAGGCGCTGGTCACACACTTCCAGTCGGAGAAGTTGAAGGGCGAGAGCGGGATGGTGATGTGAGACGGTGGTGCGTCGCCGGTCGTGCGTCGTCCGTCGCACGGCAGGTTTCCCGCACGACGCGGGACGAGCGACGCCCGGCGCCGGGCGTTCCTAATCCTTCAGCGGCACCATAACGTTTTCTCCCTTGCAGAACGTCGCCACTTTCTGGATTTCTCCTCTTACGGTAGTAAGGGTCATGACCGGGCCAAAGCAATAGGCGGCGTGTCCAGTGCGGCTGAGGTACCACTTGCCGCCTTTGTGCGGGGCCTTCGCCAGCTTCTGAGGTTGAGCGAAGTGCGGGTCCGGCTGCGCTGCCGGACGCGAAACCTGGGGAATGGGCAGTGACGCCAATATCAGAATTGCGATTGATTTCATTTACCTACCCTCAGAACCGCGCGTGGCCGCCTACCCGGCGAAACACGCAACCTAAATGGAGAAAGTCACCCGCCGCATATCGGAGGGATCGGTAATTTCTGCCGGAGGAATCACCGGAAGAGGCTTGCCTGTGCGCCGTGCGCTCTTGCCGGAATTCGCGGCCGCTGTATCTTTTTCCTGGGACAACGGGGTACTCATTGATTCTTTCCCCGGCGCCCGAACCGTGGACGACGGGGGTGGTGCAACCTGGACGGACGGAGTTGACTGCGATTGAACCTGTTTCGACGGGAGTTGGGACTGCTTCACTTCTGCAACCGAACCTGCACCGGGATGGGAAGCCGTCGTGGCTACCGCCTGGTGGAGGTCCTGCAAAAGGGACTGGATCAGGTCGCGCTGGGCGTCGATGGCATGGTCCTGAAATACCACCAAGATAGTTAACAGGCTCCAGGCCACTGCGAACGCCACCATCAGACCGAGATGCCGCACCCGGTATAACCGTCTGACAAAACCAGCCTCAACCTTGTAGTCCATTGGCTCCTTTGCCCACTTGTGCTCTAAATAAAAGCACCTTCAAAGCCAATAGAGACATTAGCTCTATCTTGTTGCTAATACGTGGCTTGAGAGATGGGGCCAAAATCGCGACCGAGCCGCTGAACTGCAAAGGCCTGCACATATTGGTAACCGCGGGGAATTACTACGGTAAGTGGGCGCGAGTTCCACAGGGATGCAGACCGGACGCTTTACGGTTCAATTCCCGCCCAGGAAAACGTTTATTTCGGCTATAGAAAATTGCAATTGGACAGGCCGACAACCCGCCGTTAGCGTTAAATTATGTCCGCTCAGATTCCGGTTGAAGATTCCCATGAAGATGTTCTGCACACCACAGTAAGCCGCATAGCCGCCGCCGATGGATTTCATCAAGCGCTCGACCGTGTGCTCGATTTCGCCGTAGATCTGGTGAAGTGCGATTCGTGCTTTGTTTATGTGCTTTCGGGCGAAGACCTGATTCTGCGCGCCTCGAAGAACCCGCATCACGAACTGCTCGACCGATTGAAATTGCGCATCGGCCAGGGCATTACGGGTTGGGTCGCGGAACATCGCGAGCCCGTTGCCGTTTCGAAAGGCGCTTTTAAAGACCCTCGTTTTCAGCGATTCAACGAGTTGCCGGAAGACCGGTACGAGGCGATTCTTTCCGTGCCTTTGTTCTCGCGCGGAAGGCTGGTGGGAGTCATGAATCTTCAGCACCGCGAGCCGCACGTTTTCACCGACCGCGACATCCGGCTGCTTTCGACGGTAGGCTCGCTGGCCGGTGCGGAAATTGAACTGGCGCGCCTGGAAACGCAAAACTCAGATTTATCGCAACAACTCGAGACCCGCAAACTGGTCGAGCGTGCCAAAGGAATTCTGCAGCGCGATCTGGGATTGACCGAGGAGCAAGCCTATCTGAGCATCCAACGGCAGAGCCGGCAAAAGCGCAGGACAATGAAAGACATTGCTGAAGCCATCGTGCTCAGTGAAGAAGTAAGAAATGGATCCAAAGTGGACTGACATTTCTTGTGTGGCACTGCAAGCCGCACCTGGACACCCAAGAAAAGAGGCGCGGCTGGTTGGCCGCGCCTTTTCTTCTTTCTTCACTCTGATTAGTTTGATCCCGAGGCGGATGACGGCGAGTTCGATTTCGCGAACTTGCTCATCGTTGATTTTGGCATTTGGAAATTCAATGCCACGCCAGCATCTTTGAGATACAAGGTTTGCACGTACTCGCCATCCTCATATTTTGCGAGTGTCAGGGTTGACCCCGAGGCCGCGGGGGCATCGGACAAGCCGGTCGCCATCACCATGCCGCTCCATCCCGTGTCTTTCGATCGAATGGTAATCATGCGGGTGGCGCTCTCAGTGTCCACAACGAACTCGTAGTTACCCGGGGCCAGGACCATCTTTCCCCAGTGAGCTGGTGCGGGCAGTTTGAAAGTTCCGCGCATGGTTGCTGCATTCGAGAGATTGGAAAGCAGGAACACCGCGCACACGGCGAACAATACAGCGCGTACAACGAACATCTTGCCATTCGGCTTCATGAGAATCTCCTTGTGAGTTGTAAAGACACTTCGGCACACGCCGAGGAGCCTTCAGTTTGTGGGGATTGACTACGAGGTCCGGATGGATCAACCGCCCAACGTATGGGCTGCGTTGCGAACTGCGGGGTTCGTCTTCCCTACTACACGTCTTTTCCGGAAGACACTGTTAGTTTGTCAGAAGGGGGTGCGGAGAGTCCAATTCAAAAATTCTATGGAACACATGAAGTAACGCGGCGGTACCAAAGTAATCAAGGAAAATTGAGTCATTGACTGATCGGATGATTGAATCATTGAACAATCGTGACGATGAAATGATTCAACTCCCCCGATGGTCAATTCTCTACCATCGCATTGCCGCTCTAACCAGAAAAATCCCCATCAGAGCTTAGAAACGGAACCTGACCCGTAGTTTGCTACCCACATGTTGGCTCCGTCGAAGGCAATGCCCGAGGGTTGCGTCCCCGCGTTGAATGTTCCCAGCATAGTGCCGTCGCTAACCCGCAGCTTGCTCACGGTATTGCCGCTCTGGTTGGTCACCCAGATATTCGCGCCATCGAAGGCAATGTCGGTCGGGAAGGATCCTACGTTGAAGGTACCCAGCGTGGCTCCGTCGCTGGTGCGTAGCTCGGTGACGGTGTTGCCGAAGGCATTGGTCACCCAAATGTTGGTTCCGTCGAAAGCAATGCCATCCGGGCCCGATCCGGCGCTGAAAGTACCCAGCGTCGCACCATCGCTGGCACGCAGTTGGGTTACCGTGTTGCTGGCCCGATTTGTCACCCAAATATTGGCGCCGTCGAAGACTATGGCCTGAGGGAACGTTCCTACATTGAAGACACCCAACGTCGCGCCGTCGCTAGCGCGTAACTTGCTGACGGTATTGCTGCTGTAATCGGTCACCCACATGTTCGCGCCGTCAAAAGCGATCCGAGCCGGCGTCGATCCTACATTGAAGGTACCCAGTCCGGCCCCATCGCTGGCGCGGAGCTTGGTGACGCTGCCGCTGCCACTATTCGCCACCCACATGTTTGTGCCGTCAAAAGCAATGCCAGCGGGACCTGAGCCGGCACTGAATGTACCTAGTGTTGTTTCATCGCTGGCGCGCAGCTTGGTGACCGTGTTGCCGTAAAAATTCGCGACCCAAATGTTCGCTCCATCGAAGGCAATGCCCAACGGGCCTGCTCCAACAGGAAATTGAAGTCCTGTTTGAACTGCTGGATACCAGCGCAGGAGTGCAACCTGCAACGGGTTGGACGCCAAGCCCTGAGGTCCTTGGGGACCTTGTGGCCCCGGCGCGCCGGGCGCGCCGTCCACCCCGTTTAGTCCGTTGATACCGGGAGAACCTTGTGGCCCAGTTGCACCGGGTGATCCTGCAGTCCCGGTAAATCCAATCGGACCCTGCGGACCGATGGGCCCGGCCGCGCCCGGTGTTCCCGGCGCTCCCGCTGCTGCCATCGTTGCCCATGGTGCTGTACCCGGTGCGCTGCTCCCCGCTGCTACGGAAGCGGTTGCGATATACGTGGATTGGCTAGAAGTGCCGCCAGTGGCGATTGGCGCTATGCCGCCAGTCCAAACCCACAGATTGTTGCCGCCCACACCCCACATTCCAGCTCCGGCACCCGGAAAGCAGTTCCCATTGCCTGAGAAACAAAGCTGCCCATTTGCGGCTTGGAAGGAATCTGTTATGCCGTAATTAGCTGATAGGTTAGTTGACGTAGCAGATAAGCCCGTTCCAACGAATACGGCACCAGTAGACGGATTCAGAATCACTGTGTGGGAACCGTCGAACAGCGTGAGGTTGAACGAAATAATGTTGGAGGGCTTCAACGCGCCGATTGTTCCATCGGTTGTGACCGTACCGACTGCTGTCGGCGTGGCTCCGGGTAGGGTGCATCCCGGCTGGCTGCACTGGGACTGGGTGAAGGTCAGGTTGACGTTGTAGGTGATGGGCGCGTAGGTAGCGACGTCGTTCGCCGCATACGAAACGTTGGGGTCGAACGTCCCACGGAAGTTAAAACCTGTCCCGTTCGTGCCCGCGGACCCAGTTGCGCCGACTGAACCTTGAATTCCTTGGGGGCCAGTAGCGCCGGGCAATCCGTTCGTTCCAGCCGGGCCTTGCGGTCCGACAACACTAACTCCGATAAGACCCTGCGGGCCTACTGCTCCGGGGACGCCGATTGCACCCTGCGCTGCGATTACAACCCACGCACTCTGGTTCGCGTCAGGTGTCAGCGGATTCGGTCCGTTGGCTGTGTTCGCTACGTACGTGGAGCCGCCGTAAGTCATGACATCATTCACCGCGTAAGTGGCCGTGGGATCGAACGCATTGCGGAAGGTGAACCCGGCTCCGGCTAATCCTTGAGGACCGACGGATCCCGTAGAGCCTTGCAAGCCCTGCAGGCCTTGCGGACCTACCGGCCCGGTCGCTCCAGTAGCCCCCTTAGCTCCGGTCAGTCCTATAGGTCCTTGCGGTCCCGTCGCGCCGGTTTGACCTTGAATTCCCTGCAGTCCTTGAAACCCCATCGGTCCTTGAGGTCCAGTGGGACCGGGCGAGAGCGAAAATGGCGTCGCATACATTGGGACGCGGCCGCCGCTGATCACGCTTACGCCGTTGCGCTGGATATCCAGGTAGAGTGAGGCCCCCGAAGGAAAGTTAGCTGGATTCAAGCCTCCCGCAGTTTGTGAGCCGAGCAGGAACGTGATGCCGTGGGCCTTTATCAACCTTCAGCGAGGACTCCACTTCAGAGAAAACAAGTGTCCCGCCGATCGCGGCGTTCCAAAGCCGGGCTGTTATGGTTTGTGTTGTGTTGGCGGCGAGAGTTGTGGTCGCGCTCTCAGGGATGGATCGGGAAGTTGGCGATTGCGCCAGAGAGGCCACAGACACTGCGGCCAATGCTGCCAGAAGCAGCCCACTGAATTTTTTCACAAGATTCCCCTTTTTAGTTTCAGTCGCGAGTCGCGCGAAAGACTTGCAAATTGATCTTGAGTAAATTCACGCTGGGGGAAGCGGACAGCGGTACCGTAGCAGGTCACGCCAGAAATGGGAAGAATATAATTTCGCTTAGGCAGCAATCTCGGCAAAAGGGATGAGAGTCGACCAAGTTACTGAATTAATAAAGTTAGTCACTCAGCCAGCAGATATTGCAGGCTGCAATTCGCTGCATTCCAAGCACTGCACTTACTTACGATGCCGCTCCGGCTCCAGGCCCGGGGCCCGGCTGCGGAGGCTGGTGCGCGGCGGCGGTGGCGGCGGCGGCCTCATTCAGAATGCGGTGATGAATCGTAAACAGCGCTAGCTCCAGACGGTCGGAAACACCAATCTTGTCGTACACGTTGCGCAGATAATTCTTGATCACCTGCTCGGTCGTTCCCAGTTGAGTCGCGATCTCTTTGTTCTTGTAGCCCTGAACGATCAGCGCAACAATGCGTAACTCTTTCGCGGTGAGGCGGTCGCGCACGCGCAAACCAACCATATCGTTTTCGGTGAGCTCGCTGGGGACGGCAATGTCCTGTATCCAGGTTTCGCCGCGCGCCACCTTACGCACGCAATCCACCAGTGCCGAACTGGTGACGTTGCGATACACAACCCCGGCCGCTCCTGCGCTCATATATTTCTGCGCGCTTTCGCCGGTATCGGCGAGAACGACCACCCGTGTGCGCACCTTGTTCGCAGCTTGGAGCACGCCGGCAAAATCGCCATGGAAACCGCCGGCGATCACCAGCACCGCGGCGCGAAATTTGTCGAGCGCCATGAGCATCTGCTCAGGGGTTTGGGCCTGCGCCACAATCCGCATCTCGTCTTCTACCGCCAGAACTTTGGCGATTCCCGCCCGGAAAATTGCCTGGTTGTCAGCCAGAATCAGTTTGAGCATTTGCTATGCACCTCGCGACCTAGCGCTGGCGAACAAAATCGTATGAATCGATTACGCATGCGACGCCGTTTTCTGCACCGCCTTCGGAGTCCTTGCGCACCACCCGGCCTTTGCACTGCACCACTACTGACTCGGCGCCACCGGTCAATTCCGGCGGCAGTGCAATTTCAAATTCAACGTTAGATCCTACTTCGAGCGCCGGATTGCCGCGAATATACACCCCGGCCGCGCTCATGTTGCCGGTCACCCCGCCCTCATCCCTGCCTTGAATCTTGATTGGCAGTTCCAGCGGAAATCTTTTTCCTGTTCTCGCTTCTTCGGACACAAACCCTCCTTCGCCTGGGCGCGCCGTCTCTGCAAACCTCTTATCGGGCACTCCAGTGAGCGAAATCCGCCCGCCGGCCGCGAATGGCCATCCTAGCCAAACATTCGAAGACCTTACGGCGTTATACCACGGATTCTGTTGATGATAAAGGACGGGGTACTCTGTGGGTAATAGGTCAGGTCTCGCAAGCCGTCCTCCGCAGATCCCCTGCGACGCGGAACCCGTGCTCCCCACGACCACGACCTCCGACGTACCGCCCATTTGCTATTCTGCTGAACAGGAGTACCATGCCCGGGTTCAATGGACTGCGAGTACTTTCCTTTGAAAGCCGCCGCGCCAAAGAGATCGCGCTGCTGATTGCAAACAATGGCGGCGTGCCCATCGTCGCGCCTTCTACTCGCGATGTCCCCGAAGCACCCCAAAAGGATCAGTTGCAGATGATCCACGGGGTTCTTGCCGGCTCGTTCGATATTGTTATTTTCATGACCGGCGTGGGCGCGCGAGCCCTGTTTAATTCCGCCGAAACCGTTGCTTCTCGCGAGCAGTTCCTTGCGGCGCTCGCGCAGACGCGGGTCGTAGTTCGCGGGCCAAAGCCGGCCGCTGTGATGCGCGAATTCAAAGTTCCGATTTGGATGACCGTACCTGAACCGAACACCTGGCGAGAAATTGTGCAAGTTCTCGCAGAGAAAACTGACGTACCGCTGAAAGGTCTTCGCATCGCCGTGCAGGAGCATGGAGAACCGAGTCCGCAAATGTATGCTGCGTTGCGCGAACGCGGCGCAGAAGTCTTTGCCGCTCATGTGTACCGATGGGAACTGCCGGAAGACACCGGCCCGCTCAAGGACGCGATCCGCGCGGTCTGCGCCAGCGAAGTCGATGTCGTGATGTTCACATCTTCTGTCCAGCTGACACATGCCCTGCAGATCGCTGCCCAGTTAAATCTGCGAGCGGAATTCATCACCGCGCTGAATCGCGTTGTGGTCGCATCGATTGGGCCGGTGGCATCGGCGGCCTTGCGAAACCAAGACGTCAGCGTGGACATCGAGCCTTCGCATTCGAAGATGGGATTTCTGGTGAAGGAATCCGCGGAGCAGAGCGGCGAGCTGCTGCGTGCAAAGGCCGGGAAATAAGAAGGGGCGGAAAAAAACCCGCCCCTTCTAATGCCGGGTGCTTTTGCTCTAGAAGGTCAAAGTTCTCGAACTGAGCACCTGCAACGGTTCGCCGCTGGTCAGCGCTGGATACTTGTTGAGTAGATCGTCGGCCCAGCAATGGTCATAGTTGATGCCGTTGCCGCCGCCGCCATTCCAGTTAAACGTGGAGGCTCCCCCACTGGTATTTCCGACATACATCGCGCCCGTGATCTGGCCGTTGCCGCCGCCCTGGTTGTTGATGACGGCGTTGCCGATCACCAGCACCAGTCCATACCAGGTGAAGTTGCCGTTCATGGTCAGGTTGCCAGTAACAACGAGGACTCCGTAGCCGGTGGGATTGCCGCTGAGCGTCAAGTCGCCGTTCACTACGATTGTCTGCAGGTTCGCCGCTGAACCCAGGCTCGGAATGCTGGCATTTGTGGCAGGACCGGTGATGTGAGTGGTTCCCGCCTGCGAGGAAATGTCGTTCACCAACTCGTTGAGGACCGTCGGATCCGGACTCGCCGCAGCTGTGACTTGGACGTCGGGCGAGGACTGGGCGCCCGTATAGTTGTTCGGCTTTCCCAGCCCGGTCGATGGGTTCACGCAGGCGCTGCCATCCGGCTGCAGGCCGCTGATAACGCAGCTCTGAGAAATGGTGTCTGCAACTCCGATGGCCGGCAGCGGAGCGCCGGGCGTGGCGTTGCAGGTGGCGGGCTCAGGCCCGCTGCCGGCATGATCAGTGCCGTTGATTTTGTAAACGGCAGAGTTGGGACTTCCAAACGATGGATTTGAAGCCGCGAGAGTAAGAGCGCCGCCTAACTGGAACTTCGTGGGCGGCACGACCCCGACTTCCATCTGCGCCATCGAACGGGCCCCGCTTCTGGTCACCGCCATCGACGTCAGCATGTAAACCGGGCCGAGGTAAAGTTGCTGGCCGCCGGCGATGGCTGCCGTACCGCTGGCTCCCGAACCGGGGCCACTGATCGTTACGGTAGGCGCAGAAGTATATCCCGAGCCTCCGTTGGTCAAAGTAAGGCCGCTGACGTATTTGGTGGAGCTTGAAGCCGCAGTGCCTAGGGCGCCGCTGCCGCCGCCGCCAGTGAACAACAGCGTGTAACTCGGCAGTGAGTAGCCGCTGCCGGCGGTGGTCACCTGCACCGCGTTCAACTTGCCATTGTTGGCGCCCGCCGCCCAAGTGGCAACCAGCGTTGGCTGGGCTGCAGTAGGAGCCTTCGGCGAGGTTCCGCTAATCGTGGCCGTCGGAGCGGCCAGGTATTGCCCACCGCTGGTGAGGCTCACGCTGTTGATCTGAATCCCACCGGTGAACGATGCGGTCACCGTACACCCGCCTGCCACCGTAATGCTCTGGCTCCCACCCGGTAATGCGGAATAGTTGCCGACGTTGGTGATGGCCGTGCTCTTCACGGCGCCGTTCGCGGCAAAGGTCACCGTGCCCGTGAGACCGCTTCCCGTCGCTCCCGCAATCGCCGGGCTGATGGCCACCGTGTTGTTCTTCTGGCTGGCGCAAGATCCGCTCGCGGTGAAACTTGAAATGCAGGACTGGCCGGTCATCGCAACCGTGGCGGCGGCATTGATTCCGGTGGGCGACGGCGATGGCGTAAAGTTCACCGCCAGCCCGCTGGTTCCAGTCTGGTAACAATAGTTGCTTCCGCTGGAGATCGCCAAAGCTGTGACCGGCGAACCGATCACCGTCGCTGCCAAAATGGCTCCGGTTCCGTCTGGGCCAACGAGTGTAACGGTTGGCGCACTGGTGTATCCCGAGCCCTGATTGCTTAAGGTGGCGGAACTGATGCCGCCCGGCTGGGTTGCGATCTGCGCAGTGGCGGCAGCGCCACTCCCGCCACCACCCGAGAGCGTTACCGTTGGGGGCGTGCCGTTGGAATATCCAGTGCCGCCCGTGGCCAGGCTCAAGCTCGTGACCGACCCGCCCGTGCCCGCGCCCAGGCAGTTCGTCCCGGCTCCTGCCGGCATCTGCAGTTGCTGGTTATAGCGCGTGTCCCAGCATACTTGCGAGCCGTTTGCGGCGCTTCCTGGCGTCTGCACATAGACCGGCGCCATGTTATCTGCTTTCAAAGTGATGCGCACCCATTTGTAATCGAGCGGAATCTTTGTCCCACCGGCAGTGGCCAGTTGCCAGTTGGTAGCGGTTGCGCTGTTGTCAACCACCGCGTACCAGTTGTTTCCAGCCGGGGCGGCTGTACACGCAACTCCGGGTGTACCAGCGGCAACGCCCAGCGCCGTCGAGAGGTAGGGTTCCTGGCAAAGCTCAGTATCGAAATATTGATTGGCTGCATTCCAGGGTTGCACTGCCTCCCCGTTTGCCGGGTTGATCAAGTACAGCACCTGCTTGTTCGCAAGTGTCGGCAACGCCGTTGGCCCCGGCCCCGGCGCGGTCGGGCCCGGTCCCAGGGGCGATGGGAATCCGCTGAGCGCGTCCGTTCCGGAGTTCAGCGGCTGTAATCGGTCGCGTGCTTCCTGTAATCCGGAAAGCGCCGAGTAGGTCGCAGAATTCTTGTCGCGATAGTTCACCGCGATCATGGTTTCCGAGTTCGACGAGAACATCATTGCCACTACGATACCGGTGAGCAGCAGCAAGCCAAAAATCGTGAGCACGAGCGCGACGCCGCGTTCCTTGCGGATACGCCGTGTTTGCAATCGGGTTTCAGTATGGCTTTTGATCATATGGGTTCCCTCAGTTAGCAGCTCAAGGTCAGGCCGCCAAGGGCCTCCGAGCAATTGGTCAAACCGATCGTGGACACAACATTGGTGATCGGATATGCGCCGGTGCTGTCTTTGTGTTGCGACTGCACTGCCAGCACAATCCTCATGGAATTGACATTGGCGATGGTGGCGGCGTTATTGGTGAAATCGATTGCCGTCCCGATTGCGGCGCCGGTCGTCGGGTTGTAAGCGGTGAAGATCGGATCCGCGAAAGACGTTCCGTTTTGAACGCCTTGAATTTCCAGTTGCGCCACGGCGTTGGTGTTCTGCGCGTCCGCAACCGGGTCCTGATAGGTGCTACGCAGGTATTCGGTGCGTCGCAAGCAAGGACAGCCAGTCCCAGTTGCGAAGTAGTCATACTTCACAATCTTTACCTGGGCTGTGCCGTTTCCATTCGAGGTGCCGTCGATGTCGCCGGCAAACCACAGCGAGTTATAAGTCACTTTAATGAGCCCGGTTCCGTTAGTCGGATCGCAGGGAGAGGTCAAACTGTTGGTGCTCAGATCGGGGCAAGTACCGGCATAGGTCGGGTCCGTCGATCCCTTAGACATGTTGCGGGAGTTGGGATATCCGGCGCTGCGCAGGTCGCGAGTGATCTGGTCCATGAATTCGCGCGCCTGCTGCGTGAGATCCAGCTTCACGGTTTCGGAAGTGGATTTCTGCTGGGTCACGTTAATGGACTTGAAGACCGCGCCCATGATGACCACCATGACGGCCATCACTACCATTAATTCAATCAGCGAAAAGCCGCGATCGCGGCGCGCGCGCTGCGGCGTCCCGTTCTGCACTACGCTGCAATCTGCTGTCATGTTCTTCATAAGGTTTACTTGTACTGCCCGACAAAAATGCGCATGTTCACGGGTATGGCAAACCCGAACTTGGCCGGGAGCGTACTTTTCGGCTTGGCCCCTACGGTCACCAGGTAGGTTTTGTTCGAGCTCATGTTCAGCACGTTCCAGCGAACGTCATAGGTAGTCTTGAGGTTGTTGACGCACTCGATGTAGTCCATGTGAAAGCCTGTCGGCGGACTCGCTTGGGTGAAGTCAATCGTGCTTCCCGACAAAGTCGAGCCGTTGCCCGCCGGGGCAGCTCCTGAACTGGTGTTGATGGTGAAAGTAGTGCCGGTGCCGTTGCAGTTGGCATTGTCGGTAACCGTTCCGGGGCCGCCGCCGGCAAGGTCGGCGCTGATCTGCTCGACCACTGCCTGCGTAAGCATGGTGGCAGTGCTGTCGATCTTGCTGCGGCCGTTGTTGCCGATCGCGGTCATAAGCAGGCCCATCAGGGAAAGCATTCCGAAAACCAGCACGAAGCCCGCGATCGAGAGTTCGATCAGGGTCATGCCCGATTCCTTCTGCAATTTTTTGCGAAACATTTTCATTCGCATTGATCTAATTCCCCCAGCTCGTGCTGTTCCAGTACCAGTTCTGAATTCTTCCCGCAGGCGAAACACTGATCGCAGACCAGCGCGTCCGGTTCCCCGTCTGGTAACTGAAGTAGTAAACAAATCCGCTGGTCGGAGAACAGACTCCGCCGGCGACGGCCGCCAGACAAGGCATTCCGCGAGAGTTAAAGTACATATCCACTTGAGCGTTCGGAGTAACGCTGGAACCCCACATCGTTGTGCCCGTCAGCAGCGTAGGACCTCCGGTCGGGGTTCCGGCGATTGCAAACGGCCCCGGCATCCAGAACTGCCCATCGGTGGTCTGCAGCGTTCCCACCGCCGCGTTGGAGTCTTTGTAATAAATGACCACCTTGCCGGTATTGGTCGTGAAATACATATGTTGAGTTGTGTTTCTACGGATGGCCTGTAAACGGGCTCTCTGCGCCATGCCGCTGGCGCTGGAAAGCGCTCCTCGAACGCGATAGGCGTCCATGGTCATCATCATGTTCGGAATGGCAAACGCTGCCACCACTAAAATGATCGCCGCGACGATCAGGAGCTCGATCAGGGTGAACCCCGAACTCCCCGCCCGCGAAATGCGCGCCCCGCTCGCTACAATCTGCGGCACCCGGCGAGTTGTGTTTTCTGTACGCACGGCGTCTCCTGAAACCCCGTATCCATAGCGGGGTCTGGCTCGTTCGCCAGTTAAGTCATGATAGGCAGAAGCGGGCCGCTCACCCACGTACCCGAAGTTTATGTCCTTCGGTAATCGGGGAAGCTAATGGATCCTCGGACTGAGGGAAGGAAGCTTGCTGGAGGGCGCAGCCTTTTCAACTACTTAAGGGAAAGCGCAGCCTAGCGGAACCGGGTAGCGAAGAGGTCATCGCCGTCCCTGCCTGACGAGGCGATTGCCAGCCGTCTGCCGGGGCTCGCACCGCACAGGAATTCCGAGAAAACAAGGTAGTAGGCAGCCACAAAAATGGAGCCCGCCGCGACGATCAGGGCACCCGCCAGCGGCAGCGGCGGAACGTCACCCATGAAGGCAATCGAGCTGACGGAAAACAGCAGTATCGCGCAAAGCAAAACCAGAATATCCACTAGCACTGCGAAGTTGCGTACCGACAACGAAAGGAATCCCCAAGTGACCGCGACAGTCTCAGGTTGCAGCGGAGGAACCAGAATCGCCTCCCCGGCGGAAGGCGAGAGTACCAGTTGCGATTCAAGTGGAGCAAACATGGAGTCGCGCCCCGAAATCGCCGCCGCAGTCAACATTTGGACCAGGATCCAGTCGCGCACGGCGATTCGGAGACGGGGAGTCAACGCTTGGAATGTGACCCCGGCCTGGCCGGCGCCATCCGCCCATGCGACACGGCCCCGGGTTTCGATTCTCACGCGGGGTGAAAACAGGTCCAGGCGGAGCGGGACCTCGTCTCCCGGACGCAGTTGAGTGACCGCCTGCACTGTAATGCCAGACTCGGTCAGATCACGAATGATACCGCCATTTTGCTGGTCTAGTCTGACGTACGCGAGCGAGCGCATGGGGAAGCGGGGCTGCGCACGGCGCCGGGGATGATCACGGACCTGGGCGGCCGTTCCGGCGGAAGGCGTCATACTGCAATACTAGCCCGTGTGCGCACTAGATCAAAACACTTGCTGGAGGGTGAATCGAAGTTCAAACCACCGCGCGGACGAAATCACTTCTTGGTCAGCGCTTCCAGCGCGACGCGCACGATGCCCTCATCGATTTCCGACTTTGCCCCGCTCGCCGCCATGCCCCCGACCAACTGGCCGCCCACCACAATTGGCAGGCCGCCCTGGTTGGGGAAAAACTCCGGATACGCCAGTGCTTCAACGTGCCCCTTCTTCACGGTATCCTCGGCATCCTTGGAGGGCGCGTTGTAGAACGCAGCGTGGCGGGCTTTCTTCTGCGCCCAGTTGAGAGTGTTGAGCGACGCGGTGTCGCCCTTCTCGAGGAACAGCAGGTTGCCGCTTTCATCCACAATGCAGATGGTCACGCTTACGTGCTGACGCTCGGCCTCGGCCTCGGCCGCCGCCACCAGCGTCTTGACTGCCTTCAGATCGAGATACTTCTTGCTGGGAAGGTCGGCTCCAGATGCCGTCATCGCGAGTGCCAACACTGCGATCGTGAGTCTAAAGAGAGATGGTTCGAACATAGCAAGATTGAACGTCGCAAGATTAAAGGTCGCAAAATTGAACATGGAACGGAATGCTAGCACTCAGCGTAAAACTTCGCCACACGCAGTTTAATCGCCGAAGCGCGCCGCACTGCGGGCCTTGACCTTGGCGGCTTCTTCTTCACGGTTCTTGGGCGGGGCGGTGGTCTCAAGCGAAGTCACCAGACGCTTCGAGGCAGCGGCAACCTCTTCAATGGCCGCGAGGAAGGCAGGTTCGTTTGCCTTCGATGGCTTGGTAAAACCGCTGATCTTTCTGACAAACTGCAGCGACGCAGCTCGAATCTCATCGTCAGTAACTGGCGGATCGAAATTGAATAGTGGTCTTATGTTTCGGCACATAGAACTCCCTCTCAGAAGGCCCAGATTCGAGTTCGAACCTAGGCCCGGGCACAGCAAAGATTCTAAGCCGACAATTTCGGTCACGGTAGCCAACTCTTCGGATAGACTAAACTTCTTTTCATACTTACCTGCGGAGGCCGCACATGAATTCCCTGCGCGGGCTTGGATTCTCGGCCCTCTTTTTCTTTCTCACCGTCCCGGCGCTAGCTGCTGACTGGCCGGCGATCACCGATGCCGATCGCGCCATGACTGTGCCGGACCGTCCCGAAGCGCCTGCGATCGTCCTGCAGCGGGAACAGATCGACGACAACATGAATAATCTGCAGGTCGTGAGCGAGAGAATAAAGATTCTGACCGACGCGGGACGTGAGTATGCTAGGGTCGAACTTCCCTATGGCCGCGTGTTCGCGGTCGCGACGCTTAGTGGCCGCACCGTGCAGGCCGACGGATCGGTAACTCCATTTATCGGAAAACCGGTCGATGAGTTAGTGAGCCGCGATGGCAGAAAGTTGACGGTGCAGGCGTTCACTTTGCCCGACGCCCAGATCGGCAGCATTCTTGATTTCCGCTATAGCCTGCGCTACCTCGACCATCGAGTGTTCCCTCCTGAATGGGACGTGCAAACGGACTTGCTCCAGCGTAAGGCGTACTTCAAGTTCATACCTCTTCAGAACCGAGGGTACGCAAGCGTCCGGCTTGACCACGGGCAGCTTGCTAACAAGCTTGCATGGACGCCGTTTCTCGGCAACGGGGCCAAGCCTGAGATGCACACCCTGCCCGCCGAAACCCACGCCACGGTGCATGACGTCCTGTTGTGGGTTGATTTGAGCATGAATGACATTCCACCGATTGTTGAGGAACCTTTCATGCCTCCGGTTTCCCTCCTGAGGTGGAGAGTCTACTTCTACTATCAATCAACTTTGGACTCGGACGACTATTGGAAAAACGAAGGAAAGTTTTGGAATAAGGATGTCGAGGCATTTCTTGGCCGGAACGAGGGCTTAGCCGCTGCAGACACGCATATCATCTCGCCAGCCGATACTACCGAACAAAAACTCCTGAAGATCTATTCGGCCGTTTCTGCCATGAAGTATCAAAGCACCGATCCGGCCTACGTCAAGCAAAGAGGATACCCGCTGGAATACCGATCCGCCGAATGCGTTATGGAGTCCGGAATCTCGGGCATCAGTGCCTCCGGCGGGCCCTCTGGCTGCGTCCAGAATGAAAGCTCTCCCGTGGACAAAAAGAAACTGACCCGTGGGGTGAAAGATGTGCTGCAGGAGGGCGGGGGCACGCACGATGATTTGAACCGGCTTTTCGTCGCTATGGTCCGTGCCGCTGGAATGACAGCTTCTTTGATATGGGTTCCCAACCGTGATGAGCAGGCGTTTCTAAAAGACTACCTCAGCACCAACCAACTCGACGGGGAGATTGCAATCGTTCAGATCGATGGGAAGGACGTGTTTTTCGACCCCGGCACAAAGTTCTGTCCATATGGAACCATTGCGTGGCGGTACAGCGCCGCCATGGGGCTCCGCCAAAACGCAAGCGGTGCGGAGTTCGGCGAAACGCGCCCACCTTGGACTACAAGCAGTCTCTGACGACACGGAAGGCCGACCTCTCCTTGGATGAAAATGGTGTTCTTACTGGTTCGGTGGGGCTGTTCTTTAAAGGCGTGCCGGCAATGGTTCGGCGCGAGGCAGCAGAAGGTATGGACGCAAGCGCAAGGAAAGCCCTTCTTCAGGCGGAACTCACTGGCGTGCTGCGTGGCGCTAGCGAAGTCGAAGTATTAAATTCGCCAGATTGGAACGGCGCCGATGCACCTCTGGTGGCACAACTGCGGTTGCGTGTCGCGTTGTCCGCACTGCAAAGGAAACAACTCGCCCAACAGGTATTCCAAGCCGGCGAAACGGCGTTGTTCCCTGCGTCGACGCGAGCCAACGCAATCGACTTTCGCTATCCTTGGCAGGAGGCCGACGAGGTTCGGGTCGGGCTCCCCGCGGACATCCAAGTCGAAAAGCTTGCGCCGGACGATTCACTCTCCATCGGCTACGCCCGTTACCGGATCAGGCACAAACAGGAAGACCCGCACAAACTCTACTCCCGGCGGGACCTCATCATCGGAACGGGATTGGTTCTAAGTGACAAATACAAGGACACGAAAGACTTTTTCGACAAGATCCATACCGACGACAACCAGCCGACGGTGTTACAGCCATCGCCGAGTGCGACCGTCACCAAATAGAAATCAGAATTCCGGGTCTTGTCGCGGTCTGGCGGCTCCCGCCAGCAATTCCGATGCGCCATATACTTCCGTCAAATCTGCGGAAAACGCGTACGCCGCCGCGCCGCAATGGCCGCGCACACACACAGGCAGCACCGCAAATAACGCACTAGTCCCCGATACCCAAAATTACGCTCGCCTTATCCGGCATCCAGCCGAGGTTTGTCTTTACCAGATAGACAACGTGGATTCTCTCGCCAGGTCCGTGCTTGGCCAACTCGGCAGCAAGGTCTTCGGTTGACACTATCCGCTTCCCGTTGATCTCTGTGATCACATACCCAATCCGCAGGCCGGCGATTTGTGCAGCGCTGCGCTCGGCCACGTCTTCGATCCGGACCCCTCCGAATTCGTCCTGGGTCCAGGTTTCCCCGACTACTCCCAATACCCCCGCCTTGGAGGCGACCGGCCCCGGCGAACTTTGGGATGGCGTTTTCGTGACGCTAGGAGTTTCGGCATCTTTATTACTATTACTATTTACCTTGCCCGGCACAGCCGGAGTGGTCACTGAAACCGGCGGCGGAAACGGAATCAGATACGTTCTCGATCCGAGAACGACTTTGACCGTACCTGACCCGAAAGCTTCGCTACGATCGAACCAGAGAACTCCTGAAAGCCTTGCTTTAGGAAACACGGTACTGCCCTGCAGGTACATTCGTCCAAGCGCGTTCATTTGCCCGCGCTTCGCAAGATCGTCGGCTTGCGCCAGCCACTGCGCCTGTTCTTCGAAAGCTTTGGGTGTACCAACGGATTCTTCGTCTGCCCCGGTCATCTTATTCTTATAACGTCGAATTCCCGAACCCAAGCTGCCGCCCACATGTCCCCACAGCGCATGTGAACCCGCAATTCGCTCGATCTCCGGCTGGGATTTCAAGGCGAAATCCTGGTCTTTTGGCAGGCCTTGGCGGAGGGCAAAGCTTTCCGGAAGCACGTTCACTGCGTCCGACGAACGGTTCTCCACGAACACCGCGACCTGATTCACTTTCTCGGCTTCGGCCAGCGAGATGCTCACGGTGATGTTTCGCACGGTCAACTGCTCAATGACTTGTCCGCTGTAGTAATAGACATGCAGCGAATCCTCGCCGGAGGCAAGTCCTTGCAAGAGAAGGAGGGCGACAATCAGGATTCGAAACACGCTGTTCCTCAAAGAACGTTAAGTTAGGAAGGCGCTCATTATTTCATAGCGGGAAAGAATTGCAACGGCACGATGCTGGGATGCTTCCTTGCGGCGCGCTTCCGCAGATTACTTCAAACGAATCTCCGGCCAGCGCCACTCGGGCTGCCACATGCCCAAAGCCGGAGAAACCAGTGTAACTGTAGAGTCCCTGGACGCGCCGCGAAGGAATGCAGCCGACAGAGTGGTTTCTGCGTGGGCGGCGAAATCAATTCGGCGAGTGAAGTTATAAATATCGAAATTACTCTGCTTGCCACCGACCAGCCCGGTGGTTGAGTAATGCTTCACTCCGTCGCCATCCACAAGATACATTTCTTCGAGTCCGCGGTCCACCTCCACTTGCCTGCCCAGAATGTTCCGCTGGCGGAATGTACCGCCCGGTGGCTCGTAAAGCAAAGAGCCGCCGCGACCGTCGGCACGGACTCGAAAAGTCAACTCGATCTGATCGTCGCTAACGGCCGCGTCGAGCAACTGCAGATCCATTGCGCCGGCGGCAAGCAGTGAGTTCCGTAGGCGAATCGCCGGCGCGCTGGAGTGCACCACTATTTGAGGAACGACGCGGCGAGGTGGATGGGTTCCAGGCTGGCCTTTGTTTCCGGAAGAAGATTCGAAAGAGGAAGAACTCGCGCCGCTGTTGCGAAACGCAATCAGTTCGCCTCCCACCACTAACAGCAACGTCAACGTGGACACGATCAGTGCCCACTTGACAGCATCTCTTCGAAGGTTGAGCCGCGAGAGAATGTCAGGTGCCACTCTGGCGGGCGGAACCGGAGGAGTCCTCGCCGCCCGGCGAGAATCTGCCTGTCCGCCGCCATTTTTCATCAACACATCGTATTTTCGCCTTCGAGCCGGATCACTCAACACCCGCCAAGCTTCGTTCACGAGCTTAAGTTTCTCTTCAGCGTCAGCGCGCAACTTGGTCAGGTGTTCCGGCACGCGATCCGGATGATACTGGCGGGCAAGTTCTAGATAAGCAGCCCGCATCTCCGCCGGGCTCGCCGCAGGTGAGACCTCCAGGATTTCGTAGTAAGACGGCATCGGAGAGAAGCAAGGACGAAATCAGATTGTAAGGGAGGCCGGAGCCGTCAACAATCATCCGCTACTCGCGGATGGGAGGCAGGCCTGAATCGCACAGCCGACAAGGCTTTCCTCGGGCTGCCGGCCAGTGTGAAGTAAGACGATCCAGTTTAGGCGGCCAGCTTCACTTTGAGCGAAGGCGCGTCAGGCCGGAATCGCTTCACGGCCATTACGCCTGCGATCACAAAAAGCACCAGCAACAGTAGCTGTGTAACCGCAAATGGCGCTTCTTTCTGAGTCGGCGCGAGCGCATGCAGCGCTGGCACTTTTTCAAACGACTGCACCACCAGCACGAAGACGTTGAAGTACAAAGCGATCACCGCGCTGATCACATACGTTCGCTGCCATCCCCCGGCGAGGAGCTTGCTATAACGGGCAAAAACCGCAATCGCAAGTACAAGCAGAGAGAGCGCGCCAAGGATATCGGCGGGCGTAACTTTAACGAACGGGAATCCATAGCCGGTAATGCTGGTGGCTGCCGTGGCCGAGAGGAACAACGCGGTCAATCCGTTCATCGGCTTGGCCGAGAACATTCCGGCCAGAACAATCAGCCCTGAGACAATTCCGATGAGACTGATCGCGACGTGAATGTCAGTGTAGTCTGTAAGCTCATGCCGAATATCATTGGGGCCTTCCTGGGGCGGGATTTCGGGCGCAGCAATGCTACCTTCGCAGGGCGAGATTCGCCAGCGAAAATTACCCAGGCATATTTTGGGACGCAAGGCTTTTCAGGTCGGAGATAAATTCCCGCGCGGGCAGCCCTCTCGTGGGAGCGCTGTGACTTACGCGTCGTAGTGGCTGTTGGAGCTTCGTGATACGCCGAACGTTTCAAGCGTCTGCGGATCGGTGCATGCCAGCATCAGACGGCGCCAGCCAATGCGATGCCGCAGCCATTGGGCGAGAACCGTATTTCCCTGCACGTGGGCCGACAGCTGCTCGGCGGTCAGCGGATGCCATTCCTCGTCAGACTGGTACTGATCAGGCGAATCGAATTCGAAGTACTGGGGCCCGGTGCGAACTTCGATATCTCCGTCGTGAATGCGATACTCCTCCTGGAAGGAGCCATCGGGCGCCTCAACGCGAAGATTTACAGGCATAAAAGCCATAGTCCGATTCCTCGTTTCTCGGCCAGAGGAACTCATTTGACTGTTTCAGGATAGGACGCCGAGGAATCAGCGACAATCAGGAAGATCGGGTATCTACTTGCAGGAAGCGGGGTAGGCCGGGGACATCAAAAACCCTTAGTTTTGAGCCTTTTGCACAGCCGCGCCAAAATCACGGGCTTGTACGCGGGGACAGCGACGTACGTCACAAGCCACTCTTAAGAGCCGCGTAAGCCGCTTGGACCTGCCATTCCGTAAAACTTCAATTCAGGAAGTACTGCCTATACAGCGTATCCCTCTGGGCGGGCCTAAAGCCGGCGTCGCGGATGATGCGGCGGAGCTCTTCTTCTGTAGTGCAGTTGGTTACGCCGGCGGCGCGGACGACGTTTTCTTCCAGCATTACTGAGCCCACGTCGTTGCCGCCGAAGCGCAGGCCCATCTGGCAGACTTTCAGTCCCTGGGTCACCCAGCTCGATTGCACGTTCTCGACGTTCGAGAGAAACAGCCGCGATATAGCGAGGTTTTTCAAATATTCGACCGCGGTGGCTTCCTCCCACTTGCGGCCGCCGAGCGCGGTGTTCTGCGGCTGGAACGTCCAGGGGATGAACGCGGTGAATCCGCCGGTCTCCTCCTGCAAGTCGAAAATAGCTTGAAGGTGGTTGACGCGGTGCTCGTGTTTTTCGCCCACGCCAAACATCATGGTCGCGGTGGTGCGCATTCCCAGTTGGTGCGCGGTGCGGTGCACGTTCAACCAGTCTTCGGTCAGGCATTTCAGGCGGGCGATCTTGTGGCGGACTTCGTCGTCCAGAATTTCAGCGCCGCCGCCGGGGATGGAATCGAGCCCGGCATCGCGCAGGCGCGAAATCGTGTCGCGAATGGTCAGGTCGCTGTACTCAGCGATGGCAATGATTTCCGACGCTGAATAGCAGTGCAGGTGAATCTTGGGGAAACGCTGCCTGATGCCGCGCAGCATCTGCTCATGCCAGTCGATTTTCAGGTCGGGATGCAGACCACCCTGCATCAGCACGCCGGTGCCGCCGAGTTCGACGGTCTCGCGTATCTTTCCGTAAATCGTCTCGAGGTCGAGGATGTATCCCTCTTTGGCCAGCGGCCCTTTCAGCGGGCGATAGAAGGCGCAGAAGGTGCAGTATTCGGTGCAAAAATTCGTGTAATTAATGTTGCGGTCAATAATGTAGGTGGCCACGCCTTCGGGATGCAGTTTGCGGCGGACCGCGTCCGCCTCCATGCCGATGCCGATGAGGTCGTCGGACCGGTAGAGGTCAAGAGCATGGGCGTAAGTCAGGGACATGCTGACATCTATTTTACCGGAAGCGCAGCTTTACCGGAACCGCAGTTTGACCGGAACGGACGCGGAAACGCTCGAATCAAGCCTTTTTCGGCTGAGGGTTGGAGGGGACGTCCCTCTTTTTTCGTGAGCGGAGATATTGCGCCAGCGTCAGGATTCCGCCAATTAAGGCGATGCCGCCAAGCACTAGCACGGCGGGTTTGTAATATTGCGAAAAGAAGCGAACGATATGCCTTCCGTAAATCCGCGCAAAAAAAGCGAGGAGCCCGTAACGGAAGCCTCGGCCTAACGTGAGCGCTGCCAGAAACTTCTTCGGCGGATACTGTGACCCGCCAGCTGCTAAAAGCACTGGCACAAACGGAAAAGGCGGCGGAAGAATCGCGCCCACCACAACGCTCCAAAAGCCCCAGCGCTGAAACCGCTTCAGGAACTTCTCTGCTCTCTTTTTGTTGAGTTTTCGTTCAATCGCTTCCTGGCCGCCTTTGCGAGCGACCGCATACGTAATGTATCCGCCAAGCACGCCGCCAGCGGTCGCCATCAGCGCGTAGTACGCCCACAAGGTTTTGTGGCCTGCTGCAAGCACTATGGTGAGCACGTCCATGCTGCCGGTCAGCGGGACGACCGAATTATCGAGGATGCCTAGAACGATGAGGCCGGGGCCGCCGAGCCGAACCAGCCATCGCCCGGTGATCAAAAAGACTAGCGCAGTTGAAGGCGAGGGCATTGGTTCTTAAAGGCCTTTAGCGGACTTCGGGGCGTATCTGGTTGAGGAGTGGGATGAACGGTGCCGGCATGTCGCTGTGATTCATCACGCATAACAGGAGTTGTACAGATGATAAAGCTCAGCATCAGCCTGCTGCTCCGGCATGGAGAGCGCGCGAGGGCTTGATCCGGTGCAGCTCCTGGCTGGGCGGCCTTTACCCGGCTCACCTCGTAGGCTGCCTGCAAGCCGAGCCAGAACTGTTCTGAGGTGCCGAAGAACTTGGCCAGCCGGACAGCGGTGTCCGCGGTAATTCCGCGCTTTTCCAGAACGATGTCGTTGACGCGCGGTGGGGGAACCCGTGTCCCCTTCGCCAGCGCGTCAGCAGAGAGCCTCAGAGGCTTGAGGAATTCCTCCCAGAGAATCTCTCCAGGATGTACTCTCCAGCGCGGCGTGCTCGTTCTTGCGATGCTCATGATTCTTTCGTCAATTCTAAAACTCTAGTAGATGGGCGTCGCTTCGTCGCGCATAGGGAAGCCTCGCCAGGGGCAAATCGCAACTCCGGTATGTTGGGCAGGACGCCGTAACGATGGGCGTATGCGTAAAACAAGCGGAGGCCGTCCAGGCAATCGTCATCCAGATAGAAATGAATGCTCTGGGTCAGGTAGTCGCGAGCGAATTGTTCTGCGATGCCCAGCTTGGGCGCCCACTCGTAGACAATGGCTTCTAGATTTGCCGGATGCAGGCCGTGGTCGCGGGACTGGTTGAAGATCGAAGCCAGGTCCAAGTTAGTCTGTTGCAGCGCGTCATCCCGCACCGCCCAGAACGCAAACACAAAGGGCTTGCCGGTGAAGCGAATCCACTCTTCCGCGAGGTCCCAGGTCTGGTAGCTGGAGCGGTCCACTTGCAACGCAGGGTCGCCGATGAGAAGTGCCGCGTCGTGCGCAGCCAGCATGGCGTCGAGATCAGGAGGAGCGGAAACAAAGACTCGCTCTCCACCCCAGAATTTTTCGAACAGGATGCGGGTGAGCGCCACCGAGGTAAGAGAAGAATCGTCGAGGGCGACGGTTTTGATCTGTTCAAGCGGCTTGTGGCTGACCAGGAGAATCGACCGGACGGCCTGCTTCGACGCGATGGCCACGCCGGGGATGATTGCCAGGTTCGGGATGGTGGCATAGGCTGCGGCAGGGATGATTCCAATATCAGCGGTGCCGCGAGCCAATTCGGCCGCACATTGCGAGGGGACGGTGTAGCCGATTTCGAAATCGCGGTTGGCGCCGTGTTCGAAATCCCACATCAGCGGCGCGGTATTCAGGTATGAAATCGCGGAAATTCGCATATGGGCATAGAGATGTTGTGCAACGTCTCACAGGCAAAGGCAGACGTAGCAAGCTACGTCTCTACGAATACTTAGGAAAAATTCTAGCACCCATGTGACGCATGACCTTGACTTGCCTTTCTTATCCTCCTTAGCTTCGATGCTGGAGGCTCGCCTTGCCCACTAAAACTTCGGCCGCGCCCGCTGCCACTTCTGGCCAGATTGCATGGATCGCGCTCACTCTGACTCCAGGTCTTGGCCCCACGCGGGCCAAGCGTCTCGTTGAATTCTTCGGCGGAGTTGACCGGATTTTTCAGGCTTCACTCACCGAACTCGAAGCCGCCGGGCTGCCGGTCGCTGCGGCGCAATCGCTGGGAACCGGAAAATCTCTCGAGCTGGCGCACGACGAAGTAGCAAAAGCAGCGGATGCCGGCGTAGAACTGGTGTCGCTTGACGACGCGCAGTATCCCGCGCGGCTGCGACAAATTTATGATCCGCCGCTGGTTCTGTACGTGCGCGGGAATGTGGAGGTGCTCAATCGGCACGGCATCGCGGTGATCGGCACCCGCCATCCAACGCCTTATGGAATTGGAATGTCTGAGCGGATGGCGTGCGATCTGGCGGCGCGCGGTCTCGTGATTTTCAGTGGACTCGCCCGTGGCGTGGACAGCGCGGCGCATCGCGGTGCGATTTCCGCAAAAGGGAAAACCGTCGCAGTGCTGGGCACAGGGGTGGACGTGATGTATCCGAAGGAAAACTCCCGCCTCGCCGATCAGTTGATCAGTCTGGGAGGCGCGCTGGTTTCCGAATTCCCGCTGGGCACGTTCGCCGCGCCCCAGAACTTTCCTATCCGCAATCGCATTATCAGCGGATTGTCGTTCGCCGTTCTGGTGGTCGAAGCCGCGGAATACAGCGGCACCCGCATCACCGCCCGCTGCGCGCTGGAGCAAGGCCGCGACGTTTATGCGGTGCCCGGCAACGTCACCAACAAGAACTCCTGGGGACCGAACACGCTCATCAAACAGGGGGCACGCCTGGTTGCAACATGGGAGGATGTTTGGGAGGAACTCCCTGCAGATGTGCAACTTGCGCTGACCCCGCCCGAGGGGGCTGAATCGCCCGCTCCCGGAACTGCATCTCTATTTGCAGAACCTTCGCTCTCTCCGCACGAAAAAAAGATCTACGCCGTGCTCAAGGCTGATGAGGCCATGCACCTGGACGAGATCATCGAGAAGCTAGAGACGCAGCTCTCTTCGTCGGACATTTTCGCCGCTATGTTCGAACTGGAACTGGCCGGCAAGGTCAAGCAGTTGCCGGGGAAGAATTTTGTGAGGACCTTTTAGAACGAGCTTTTAGCTATTAGCTCTTGGCTTTTAGCCGAACCTTGGAACGGATGAGTCCATGCGAAATTACGAAGATCTGCAGGTATCGCGAAAAGCGCACAACTTAACTTTAGCGATAGACAAAGCCACGCAATGCTTTCCCGCTGATGAACGATTCGGGTTGACCAGCCAGATTCGCCGGTCATGCGCTTCGATCGGAGCTAATCTCGCCGAAGGTTGGGGAAGAAGGTCGGACGCAGAGATGGGTCGATTCATACAAATTTCGATGGGGTCTGGCGCCGAGCTTTCGTACCACCTGTTATTGGCTCGCGACCTGGGCCTTCTCTCGAAACCAGACTTTCTTCAGCTTCGTTCCGAACTCGGCGAAGTCATACGGATGCTCTCGGCCTTGTCGCAGAAGGTCAAGCCGATCGCGCGAGTGGTTCAGCTAAAGGCTAAAAGCTAAGAGCTAAAAGCTCTCGCGGCTGTGAGCCAGTAGCTAGAAGCTCCTATTTCATGCTAGTTTCAAATCACCGAGGATCAATTTGGCTAAAGGACTTGTCATCGTCGAATCGCCCACCAAGGCGAAGACCATCGAGAAATATCTGGGGAAGGGCTACACGGTCGAAGCTTCGTTTGGACACGTGAAGGACCTGCCCAAGAGCACGCTCGGGGTCGATATCGATAACAATTTTGAGACTGAGTACGTGGTCATTCCGGGCAAAGAAAAAGTTGTCGCCAAGTTGAAGAAGCTGGCCATCGGCATGGACACGATCTACCTCGCGCCTGACCCCGACCGCGAAGGCGAAGCCATTGCTGCGCATTTGGCCGAAGAACTCGGCGACGGTGTCAAGAAGAAAGGTAAGAAGAAGAAAGAAGGAGAGAACGGGCACCAGCGCATTCGCCGCGTGACGTTTAACGAAATTACGCAGCGTGCGGTGCGGGAGGCGTTCGAACATCCCCGCGATATTGATCAGAACCTAGTAGATGCCCAGCAGGCCCGCCGCGTGCTCGACCGCATTGTCGGCTACCAGGTTTCACCCCTGCTGTGGGACAAAGTTCGTCGCGGGCTCTCTGCCGGTCGGGTGCAGACGGTTGCCTTACGGCTCATTGTTGAGCGTGAACGCGAAATCAAGGCTTTCGAGAAAAAGGAATATTGGACCATTGACGCTCAGCTGACAGGCAGTAAACCTCCCTCGTTCGACGCCCGCTTCCTCGGCAAAGGCGAAGAAAAAGTGGAGGTCACAAATGTGGAAGACGCCGAGAAGATTCGCGCCGCCCTGGAACCTGCGGGTTGGATCGTCCGAACCGCCGAGAAAAAAGAGCGCCGCCGGAATGCGACTCCGCCATTTACCACCAGCAAGCTGCAGCAGGATTCATCGCGCAAGCTGCGTTTCAGCGTGAAGCGCACCATGATGATCGCGCAGCGACTGTATGAAGGCGTCGAACTAGGTGAAGAAGGTCAGGTTGGCCTTATCACTTACATGCGTACCGACTCCACCCGGGTCGCGCCCGAAGCGCTCGCCGAGGTTCGGGATTACATCGGATCACAGTACGGCCCCGAGTATCTGCCACCAACCCCGAATACATATAAGGAAAAGAAAGAAGCGCAAGGGGCGCATGAGGCCATACGTCCAAGTTCGGCGCTGCGACATCCTGACCAGATGAAGCAGTACCTGAAAGAAGATGAGTTCAAAGTATACAAATTGATCTGGCAGCGGTTCGTGGCTTCCCAGATCATGCCGGCGGTCTTCGATCAGACGACAGTCGACATCGACGCGAAATCAGGCGCTGACACATACTGGTTCCGCGTAACTGGATCGATTTTGAAATTCGACGGATTTCTGAAGGTTTACGAGGAATCCAAAGAAGGCAAAGACGAGGAAGACGAGGAACTGAAGCACAAACTTCCTCCGCTCGAAGCCGGCCAAAAACTCACGTTGAAAGAATTGAAGCCGGAGCAGCATTTCACCGAGCCCCCGCCGCGCTACAACGAAGCCTCACTGGTCAAAGAACTCGAAGAACGCGGAATCGGGCGCCCCTCAACCTATTCAGCGATCCTAAGTACGATCCAGGAACGCCAGTACGTGCAAAAAGTTGGCGGCAAGTTCTCTCCTACGGAAATCGGCCTGGTGGTCACTGATCTGCTGGTCGCAAACTTTCCCGACATTTTCGACATCGCGTACACCGCCCGCCTTGAAGAGGAGCTCGACGAGATCGAAGCAGGCAAGGAAGGCTGGAAGCAGGCGCTTGGCGACTTCTACAAGAAATTCGCCAAAGACCTCCGCTATGCCGAAAAGCATATGGAGAACGTCAAGCGGATGGAGAAGCCGACCGACGAAAAGTGCGAACGCTGCGGCTCACCGCTGGTGATTAAGTGGGGCAAGCACGGCTCGTTTTACGCGTGCAGTTCCTACGACAAGGAGAATCCGGAAAGTTGCACGTTCACTAAAGAAAATCCCATCAACCTGCCCGACCTCGATTCCGCCGACGTGCAGGAAACCATGCAGGAGGAATACTGCGAAAACTGCGGCCGAGTGATGGTCCTGAAGCGCGGGCGCTTCGGGCAGTTCATGGCATGCACGGGATATCCGGATTGCAAGACCACGCGGCGCTTGGATCAGGGCAAGCGCGTGCCTGATATTCCGCTGGATGAAAAGTGCCCCAAATGCGACCGCAACATGGTCATCCGACACGGGCGTTTTGGCGAGTTCACTTCGTGCAGCGGATATCCCGAGTGCAAGTATGTGAAGCAGAATTACATTGGCGTGAAGTGTCCGGACTGCAAGGACGGCGACCTGGTCGAGAAGAAGGCGCGCAAGGGCAATACGTTCTACGGGTGCGGCAATTATCCGAAGTGCAAATTCACTTCGGCAGGCAAGCCGATTGCCGAGAAGTGCCCGGCGTGCGGCAGCGAATACCTGGTAGAAAAATATTTGAAGTCAGGGCCGGTGATCGCATGCCCGAACAAAGAGTGCGACTTTGAGCGGCCGAATCCGGACGCCGCACCGCGGCCTGAAGCACAGGATTAGTTTTGCGAGGGCGAGGGCGCCGGTGCCTGGAGATAAGAGAGACCATGCCAAAGAAAGCTACTGCTGAAGATGCTCAAATCATCATGCGACTGTACGATCTGCGCCGCGAAGCCGAAATGCGCAAAGCGCGTGCCTGGTACGCCGGATGGTGGCCAACTAGTGCAGACGACATTCTGCACATGCTGAGCGCTTTCGGCACGCTGGAAAACGCCTGGTTCCGTCAGGTCAACGGATATTGGGATATGGCAGCCTCATTCGTCCTGCAGGGCGCGCTTCATGAAGGACTCTTCTGGGACAGCTGCGGCGAGATGTGGTTCACCCTAGCCAAACTGCAGCCCTTTCTGGAAGAGGTTCGACAAAAGGCAAACGTCCCCAAGGGATTCATGCGCGTCGAGGAGGTGGCGACGCGCAGTCAAGAGGGCCGCGATCGCCTGCAGATGATGCTGAAACGTGCGGAAGCCATGCGGGCGAAAGCCAAGGCGTCCTAGGCAAGAGCGAGCGTATGGACCGGCGTCGCCCATCCACCCACTTCAGGAAATATATTCTCGGATGTATTCGTCGCGGGTCTCGCGCAATTCCTTCAAGTCTCCGTCAAAAATCACTTTGCCATCCCTGAGAATCAGAAAACTGAACGGCACTTCGGTGCGCGCGTGCGCGGGCAACGACTTCATAGCATTTTCAGCGCGGTCGAAGTAGTGCGTCGCCATAGTAAAGGCGTCCTGCAGGCGGTGGGTGACCAGCAGTGAACTGACCTTGTAGATGTCGCGCTGCTTCACCACGAGTTCGATAATCGTATTGGAGGTGACCGGATCGAGGCCGCCGGTCGGTGAATCGTAGAGCAGGACCTCGGGATGAGTAATGATGGTGCGGGCAATGGCCACGCGGCGGCGCATGCCGCCTGACAGCTCCGAGGGATACAGATCGACGGTGTGTTCGAGTTCGACGAAGCTGAGCGCCTCGCGTACGCGTTCTTCGAGTTCCCCTTCTGACACCTTGCCTTCTTCTAACAACCGGAATGCGACGTTTTCGCGCACTGTCAGCGAATCGAACAGCGCGCTTTCCTGAAAAACTATTCCCACGCGGCGGCGCAGCTCGAAGAGGTCGTTCTCTTTCATGGCGGTGACTTCCTCGCCCAGCACGAAAATGCTGCCGGAATCGGGACAAATCAATCCCAGTGCCAGTTTGAGCAGCGTGCTTTTGCCGGAGCCGGCCACGCCAAAGATGGCTTTGGTTTCGCCGTGGCGAAGTTGAAACGAGACGTGATCAAGAACGGTCTTTTCCTCGAACGCGATAGAGACGTCTTCAAACTTCAGAGTGATTGCGTCGGATGGCGTGGCCTGAACTCGCTGCTCAAGCAGGGATGGAGGGCTGTCCATAGAGATCTGTCACTGCCCGAACAGCGTCATAGAAAGCCGGGTCACGAAGAAATCGACCATAATAATAAGGATGGACGCGGCCACAACTGCCTGCGTCGTCGCCCGGCCGACACCCTGAGTGCCGCCCCGCGCGGAAATCCCGTAATAGCAGCCGATGGTGGCGATGATGAAGCCGAACAAAATCGGCTTGGCGAGCCCCATGAAAACATCCTGCAGCACCAGGATCTGCCAGGCGGTACTCCAGTATTGGTGCGCGTCAACGCCGAAAAATAGCGACGAAGCTACGCCGCCGCCGGCCAGACCCAGCGCGTCCGAGATGATGGTCAGAAAAAACAGCATGGTGACGGTGGAAACCACGCGCGGAGTAACCAGCTTCCGCATGGGATCGGTGCCGAGCGCGCGCATGGCGTCAATTTGTTCGGTCACGACCATGGAGCCGATTTCGCTGGCCATGCCGGAAGCATTGCGGCCCGCAACCATCAGCCCGGTAATCACCGGCCCGAGCTCACGAACCATGCCGAGCGACACCAGTTGCCCGATCAGAGTGACCGAACCAAAGCGCTGCAGCGTGCTACCGCTGTTCTGGGCCAGCGCAGCGCCGGTAAAAAAGCCGGTCAGCGCAACGATGGGAAGCGATCCCCAGCCGATCAAGTCTGCCTGTTGGGTTGTATCCGCGACGTAGCGCGGCGAAGTGAAAACGTTGGCAATCGAGCGCGCCGCAATCAACGTGTAATCCTGGACGGACTTGACCTGTCCTTTGATCCAGTCTGCGGGCGAAATAAGCTCGATATCCATCAGAGGGAATATTACCAGAGCAGCTACTGTCTATTAGTCGGTCAGCCCAGAGCTTTACTCTCTGCCCTTTTTCTTGATCTCGATGTTCAGCCGTTTGATTTTCTGATTCAGGGTGGAAAGAGGAATGTGGAAACGCTCGGCAGCTTCCGTCTGGTTCCAGTTGCATTTCTCCAGCGTCGCGACGATGATCTGCCGTTCGCATTCTTCCATCACTTCGAAGAGCGAGGCATCCCCGCGGTTTTCCATTGCGGGGAGGGCAGTGCCGCGGCCGACCATGTAGTCGGGCAGAAGGTCCGCACCGATCTCGGTAGAGGAAGAGAGCACAACCGCCCGCTCCATCACGTTTTCCAGTTCGCGAACATTTCCCTGCCAGGAATAGTTCAGCAGGGGACGCATCGCTTCCGGCGTGATTCGCCGCAACGGATGTTGATTCTCTTCGGAATATTTCTTTAAGAAGAAATCCACCAGCAGCGGAATGTCTTCCTTCCTTTGGCGCAGCGCGGGCAGGTCAATGGTGATGACGTTCAGGCGATAGAAGAGGTCTTCGCGGAATTTCCCTTCCCGCACCAGTTGGCGCAGATCCACGTTCGTGGCTGCGATGATTCGCACGTCCACTTGAATCTCATGGACGCCGCCCAGGTGCATGAACTTGCGGTCTTGCAGCACGCGCAGGATTTTTGCCTGCGTATCCACGCCCATGCTGCCGATTTCGTCAAGGAACAGCGTGCCGCGATCGGCAATTTCAAACAGACCCTTCTTCGAGGCGACGGCGCTGGTGAACGCCCCTTTCACATGACCAAAGAGCGTTGACTCGAGTAGGTCGGCGGGCATGGAACCGGTATTCACCGGCACAAAAGGACGATCGCGCCGCGGCGAGTTCAAGTGCAGGGCCTTCGCAATCAATTCTTTTCCGGTGCCACTTTCGCCCTGCAGCAGCACCGTAGAGCGGCTGGGAGCAACTTGGGCCACAAGATCGAATATCTTGAGCATGGGCTCACTCTTGCCCACGATGCTCTCGAAGTTGTAGCGCTGCTTGAGGGCGCGCTTCAGTTGAATGTTTTCTTCTTCGGCTTTTCGCCTGCCCACCGACGCGCGAATATCCGCTAGCAGTTTTTCGTTGTCCCACGGCTTCTTCAGGAAGTTGGTGGCGCCGGACTGCATCGCCCGCACCGCGTCTTCCACTGTGCCGTAAGCCGTAATCATGATGATCGAAATCTGTGGATCGAGTGCGCGAATCTCCGGGAGCAGGTCAATGCCATTGCGGTCCGGCAGCGCCAGATCCAGCAGAACCAGATCGAAGGGACGCTCGCCGAGTTTGGCGATTCCCTCTTCCCCATCCGCAGCCGCGTCCACGTCATAGCCTTCCAGTTCGAGCAGCGTCTGCAGCGATTCACGGATGGCGGCTTCATCATCGATGATGAGGACGCTTCCCTGTCCCGACAGCACGCCAGGGTTTGATCCTCTCGAAATGACGGCAGCCTCAGACATTTACAGCCTTTCGCACCAGCGGGAATTGCAGATAGAACGTTGTGCCTTCGTCAGGCACGCTTTCTACTCGAATTTTGCCCGCGTGCTCCTGAATGATTCCGTAGGTGACGGACAAGCCCAGCCCCGTACCCCGGCGCTGACCTTCTTGCGGCGCATTCTTGGTGGTGAAGAACGGGTCGTAAATGCGCTGGATGTTCTCTTGCGCAATGCCGCTGCCGGTGTCGGAAACAACCACGTTCACGCCCTCGCCGTTGTAGGTGGAAATTTTCAGCGTGCCGCCGCCGGGCATGGCGTCCTTCGCGTTGAGGAAAAGGTTCAGGAAGACCTGCTGCAATTTTCCAGAGTTTCCCTGGATCGCCGGCATATGCTGCGTGAGTTCATCCTGGACGCGGATCTTGCTGGTCTTGAACTGGTGTTCCAGCAGGTTCAAAGTATCGAGGATGACGCGGTTCACATCCACTTCGGCGAACTCAGTCGCGCTGGTTCGCGAGAAGTTCAGGAGGTTGTTTACAATTTCCGAAGCGCGGAAGGTTTGCCGGGTAATCTTGTCGAGCAGCGCGCTTCTCTGTTCATCTCCCTGAAGCTGCTTGGAGAGCATTTGGGCGTACGATGAGATTACCGCCAGCGGCGTATTCACTTCGTGCGCCACGCCGGCCGCCAGCAGGCCGATGGAGGAAAGCTTGTCCGACTGCGAAAGCTGGCTTTCCAGTTCTACGCGCTCCGTGATGTCGTCCATGATGATCAGCCGGCCGACCACGCTGAACTTTTTCGTGACGAGCGGCGCTATGGCGACGTTCACGATGCGTGTCTCGCCGGCGGGCGTCTCCAGGCGGAACTTGTACAGATTGTGAATGCCCGGACTTTGACGCAAGCGGTAAAACTCCTGCGCGAACGCTCCTGAAAACACTTCCCCCAGCGGACGGGTGAGCGCTTGCCAGCGCGGCAAGGCGTACATCACTTCCATTTGAGAATTCCACGACTCAACCCGGTCTTCAAGGTCAACCGCCATTACGCCGACATTGATCGACTCGACGATGTTCTCGTTAAAATCCTTCAGGCGCTCGTATTGGGCAATCTTCTGCTCGAGAGACGCGTAGAGCCGCGCGTTCTGAATGGCGATCGCCAGGTAGCCCGCCAGGGTCTCAAGCAGTTCCACGTCTTCGCTGGAAAGGAAGTCGCCTTCGACGGTTTTGCCCAGTGCCAGCACCGCGACGGTGCTTTTCTGGGCGCGGCACGGAATGTAGTAGTTCAAATCCAGGCGGGCGATGGTCTCCTGCGCGCCGTAGGTCTCGCGCGGCACCAGATTTGTGTTCTCGAAGAACAGGTGGCCCTGAGAAAGTTCAGGCCGCGGAGCACTCAGGAAACTGAGATCGATCCCGCCGGTCTGTTGAATTCCAAAAGACTTGGCCAGGGTGAAGTCCTGCTCGCCGGCAAGGAAGATAGCCATGCGGTCAACCATCAGCGTGCGCGAAAGCTGGTCGACCACTGCGGTGAGCATTTTATCGAGATCGGTCTCGGCGTTCAGTTCGCGGCCAAACTCGATCAGGGTGTGGCGATAGTCGTAGCGGGTGCGGTAGAACAGGCGATCAATGCGCTCCTGAATCCAGTTACGCAGCGGTTCAAAGAGCAGCGCGGTAACGGCGATCGCAAGCACCAAGCCAGCGGTGCCGGCGCTGGGAACGCGATTCCTGATGAAGTCGCCGACCAGTGCCAACGCGGTAAAATACAGGCCGGCAATGGTGGCGGCGGCTAGTGTATAGGCCATGCCGCGCTTAAAGATCAGGTCCACATCCATCAGGCGATAACGGACAATGGCATACCCGAAGGTCAGGGGCAGCACTCCCAGAAAAAGTACCGAGACTTTCATCGCGTTGGTGGGAACGACTCCAAACATGAAAGGAAGCGCATACACGAGTGCAAACGGAGTGATGGCGAGAATGGTGCCGCGCGTCACCCATTTCAGCTGCTGGCGGAGGATCGGTCGCGTCGCCCGGCGATAACTGTGCAGGAATACCAGGGCGGCGAGAGCAAAATACAGAACCAGGTACGCCATCTCCATGCGGTCCATCTGCCAGCGCAGCATCTCGCTGGCGCGGGAAAAGACTTTTGACAGCACATGGAATACGATCAGCATTCCACCGGGCACGTAAATGGCAGGCAGCAGCCAGCGGCGCTTTTTCAGGAATTCGTGCTCTTCCGGGAAGGTAAGCGCAAAGTGCAGGAAGAGCGCCGGCTGCAAGAGCCATGCCGCAGCGTTCCCCCAGTAAATGGTCCAGTCAAATGCGTTCAGCTTGCCGGTGTACTTGAAGGCGTAAAAGACAAACGACACCACGCAAAAAATGTAAAAGTGAGTGGAGCCGGGAGCGGTCCACCGGCGGAACAAAACGTATAGCCCGATCGCCAGGTAGATCAACGCGATCAGCCGCAGCCAAGTGTTGGAACTCCGCTCGGTGGGCGCCAGAATGGGCGACGCTTCAAAGGTAAACTGGCCTCGATGTAAGGTGTAATTGGCTTTAGACCAAGGCCCGTCGTGGTAAAGCTGCGAAACCAGTACGGCCATCGTCTCTGCCGGGCGCGAGTCGACAGCGATCAGTTGGTCGCCGCGCTTGACGCCGGCCTGGTAGCCTGGGCCATGGGGATCCACCTGATTCGCGACAATAATGCCGCCGCGTTCAATCCACCAAACGCCATCGTAAGGGGCAACGAACTGGCTCTCTTTTCGGAAGTTAATCCAAGCCAGCGTGATGGCCGCAGCTGTGAGTAGAACCAGGAACCCAGCGGTAAATCGAATTTGAAAATCCCGGTCCATCAGAAAATCGATTGGCTCTTGAAAGTTCCTTGCTTTCGCAGATGCACTTAGGCTGCCAACGCAGTTTCCACGTTTGACGGTGGAAGTGCCATACAGTGAGCACTTTACAAAATTATAGATCGGGCACAATCTAGGAGCTATGCTTTTTGGAAGGAATATCTGGTATTTGGTAAGTCTCTGCCACACTAATGGTTACGCCTTGACGAAGGTCAATTCGAGAGCGAAAAATCGGGGAGCCGAAGCTCCCCTTTACAGAAGCGACAGAGGCGATATCTGACTAGATAGACTACTGAAGGCCGGGACGAGTTGTCCGGCAAACTATTTATTGACAAAACTTCCGTCGAAAGCTCTGCGGGAGCCCGAAATTTCTTGGCGGCGAGGCTGTCTTTGCGAAGAGAAACCCAGTCCGTGAAGGTCGGCGGTCTCTTGGTCCGATTCGAGCGCCGGGGCAACGGCCCAGCTCTGGTTCTTGTGCCCGGGCTACTCGGATATTCCTTCAGCTGGCGGCACGTGCTGCATCCATTGTCCCGCGGGCGCGAGGTCTTCGCCTTGGACATGCCCGGCTCCGGCTTCTCTGACTGCTCTTCCGAACTGGACGCGACCCTCCACGCAGCGGCAGAGCGTCTGTTGATCTTTCTCGACGTGCTGGGCATCGCCTCCTGCGATCTCATCGGAAGTTCGTACGGCGGCGCGACTGCGCTGTTCCTCGCGGCCAAACATCCAGAACGCGTCCGCACCCTGACGCTGGTTTCCCCGGCCAACCCGTGGTCCCACACTGGGCGCAAGCGGCTGGCATTGTTGGGAATGCCCTTCGTTGGACGCCTGTTTCCTTCCTTGGCCCGAGCTTTCCGTCCTCTGCATAGGATCTCGGTGAATCGAATGTATGGCGACCGGAGCCGCGTAACCGCCGACACTCTCCGCGGCTATTCCCTGCCGCTGATGCGAAAGGGGGTCTTCGAGCACGCGGCAAAAATCGCCAAGAACTGGCGGTCGGGAATGGTGGAGTTGGAAGCCGCGTTATCGGGGGCATCGGACACACCAACCCTAATCCTTTGGGGCAGCAAAGACGGGGTGGTGGATTGGGCCTCCGCCGCACAGCTCGCCCGCCGCTTCAAGCACAGCCGCCTGGCAGTAATCGATGGCGCCGGCCACCTCCCCTACGAAGAATGCCCGGATGAATTCGCGTCGGCAGTTGGCAGCTTTCTCGGGGAGTTCTCCCCCGCGCAAGGGCTCGACGGGAAGTAACCTGACACCCGCGCGGTTCGATGCTAGGCTCGGAGGAGCTTGGCGGAAATGACCTTAAATTCGCAGCGTTCCAGAAGGCTTAAGGGTCTGCTCGTTTACCTCAGCCATGGGACTTCCGGCGCGTGGCTGCGCTTTCTGGCGGCCGGAATCGGGCTTGCCCTGGCCTTTGCGGCGGCCATTTTTTCGACGGCCTCGCGTGATTCGGGGAACCTACTTGCGACCGTGATCCTGGCGTCAATAGCATTGCTTCTGGCAACAGCGGTAGGACTGGCGACGGTGCCGTTCCTGGCCCGCCGGGTGGAAACTAGGCGGGTGCGCGATGCACTCGATTTCGAAGTCACCCGCTCTGGCGCAATTTACGTCGCGGTGGTGCTGGTCATCGGGATTGCGGCCCTGAACACCGGCAACAACCTGCTTTACATCATCGTAGCCACCCTGCTGGCCGCGATCCTGGTTTCTGGCTTTGCCTCGGCGGTGTGCTTGCGGGGACTGCAACTGGATCTCAAGATCCCCGAACACATTTTCGCCAACGTTGAGGTTTACAGCACAATCGTGGTTCGCAATCCCAGCAAGTGGCTGCCGTCGCTTTCTATTCGAGCGGTCCCTGCGGAAACGGTAAAAGAGCGTAAGAAGTGGAGTTGGGTGGCAACGCGGTTCCCGGTGCCACCTTGGCGGCCGCCGGAGCGGCAATGGCTGCAGTTGCCCGACCGCAAGCTGCGCCGCGTGTTGGTTGATTCCGGCTCCGGCGTATTCCACCAATCCGCCTATTTCCCGCTCTTGCCGCCGGGCACGCAGCTACAAGCGGAGATCAAGCTCAAATTCCGGCGTCGCGGACGCTATCAGGAGCGGTTCAGCCTGTCCACCCGTTTCCCGTTCGCATTCCTCACCAAAACGCGGCGGGTAGCACTTGCTCGCGAAGTACTGATCTACCCCGAGCTCACAAATTCGGAAGAAGTAGTCGAGCTTTTGCCAGTAGTCAGCGGCAAACGCGAGGCCTACCAGAAGGGCATGGGCTCAGACTTATATCGGATTCGCGAATACCTCCCCGAGGACTCAGCCCGCCACGTGGACTGGAAAGCGACGGCTAAGTCGGGGGCGCTAAAAGTCCGCGAATTCGCCCGCGAGGACGAGCGTCGCCTGCGCATCGTTTTTGACAATCCAGCACCGCGCCAGCTGTCCGTTGAAAAATACGAAAAACTGGTGTCCACAGCAGCCTCGGCGGCCTGGCTGATGGCCGAGCAAGGCGTGTTTCTCTCCTTCGTTTCCCAGGAGTACGAAGGGTCCGGCGACGTCTTCGGATTTCTAGAGCACCTTGCCACTCTTCAGCCTAAGGCGGGTCCCTCGGTCATCGAGACCCTCGCTGGTTCGACTGATTACAGCCTTGTGCTGACTGCCCAGAAACGCGGGTCAGTTCCAGCTTCCATGTGGGCCAGCGGCTATTTTCTGTTCGCGGAGTAGCGGCGCAAACCCTTTTAAATATTCATTTGGAAGGTAACCTCGAGGTGGTTACCTCGGTACGTTGGTCACCATTGGCAAAGCTGGTACTGTTCGACCTGACGGAGCCTCCGCAACGGCCCCTCCGGTAAGAAAAATGTCCAGCCCCAACATTCTGATGGTGCTTTGGGTGACTCAATCGGTCACACAGGGCATAATCGCGGCGATTCTATATCGCCGCAAGCTGCACAAAGAGTTTCCTGCGTTCTTTGCCTACGTGGTTGCCCAGATAGTCGTCTTCTGCGTCCAGCTTCCCATCTACTTGTACGGGCAACGAATGCTCTATTTCGATGCCTACTGGGTGGCAGCTGCTGTGGACGTAGTTCTAGCGTTTAGGATCATCAACGAGATTTTCCTGGACGTATTCAAGCCTTACCACGCGCTAAAGGATCTCGGCACGGCGTTGTTCAAGTGGGCGGCCCTGGTCATGGTGCTGCTTTCCGTCGTGTTGATCTCGTTTAACGGATCATTGCAGAATCCCATTGTTGACAGCATCCTGACCGTCCAACGCTGCATTCGCGTTGTGCAATGCGGCCTCGTGGTTTTTCTCCTCGCTTTTAGTAGCCAGTTGGCGGTGAACTGGCGCAGGCTGAGCTTCGGCGTCGCCCTCGGATTCGGCGTAATTTCAGGGAGCGAATTGCTGACCAACGCGTTGTTTTCCGGGCAAACTCTCCACGTCCGCCTGTGGCAGATCAGTACGATGGCTACCTATCACTTGGGCATGCTAGTTTGGTTGTTCTACGCCGTCGCGAACCGCAAGTGCGACATGGTTCCTGTGCTCGTGCCCCAGCGATGGGACGAGGCACTTATGGACATTCAGCCACATCAGGGCGATGGCGATTCGTTGATTCCCATGTTTGAACACATGGTCGATCAGGCTCTCTCCAAAACCAACCAGACACGCGCATAACGTCCAGGTCCAAGCGCCGGAACTGCTATCGCATGCTAAAACGGAACGCCCATCCCCGTGTCGGGGACGGGCCTGCTTGACACCACCGTTATAATCCTCGCACTAGGGTTTCCGCTCCCAGGGAACCCGCACGCAAGGAGAAAGTGTATGAAACCTGCGGTCAGGACTTTGGTCCTGGTGGTAGCAGTAGTTTGCACGTGCTTAGCAGTGGCTACTCCAATCAAGACAGCACCGAAAAATGGGATCCCAACTTGTGGCCCTTGGTGCAATTAGAACCTCAATCATGAAATTATGGGCCTGGTTTTCCAGGCCCTTTTTTTGTTGCCCGGCCGCCGCAGTCCCTTCGACAAAATTCAAGCGGCAGATTTTTTCGACGTCATGAGCCGGTCGAACTCTTCTGAGTCGAACACCGGCGGCAAGCACGACCCGCCCGAGCACACCACCGCGCAACTCTTCCCTTGCTTGATCGCCGGCAGGTTCGGAATTGTCTCCGCCAACAGTGGTGGAAGGTTCGGCGCAGCAATCTGGCTGAAGGTCAGCTTGAGAACCGTCGTCCCCAATTTCGCAGAGGATACTGCCCGTCGATAAAGTTCCGTTGCAATTTCGTCTTCCCCGACGATCACTATCTGCTCATGGGGATTCGAGAACAGCACCGCCGCAATTCCATACGTCGCCGCAAAGATTCCAAACTGTCCGGCCGCGCCGCCGAGAAGTTCGAGCGTCTTGCGCGCCTTTTCGCGATATTGCGCCTCGCCGGTATAGGCGTGCATACGGATCAAAGCAATTGCCGCCATCGGATTTCCCGCGGGCGTGGGTGAATCCTGAAAAGCCTTGCGCGGCGTTCCCAGTACTCCGAGCGACGCTTTGCTCGGCTCGGTGTCGAAGAATCCGCCTCCTGCATTGTCGTAAAAGCGCTGGATCATTTGCGCCGTAATTTGCTCGGCGAGGCGGAAGTAAGTCAGATCAGACGTAGCCTCGTAGGCATCCAGGCAGGCAATCGCAGTGGCAGCGTAGTCTTCGAGAAAGCCTGCGGGGGCAGGGCGGGAGGCATCGGGATCGGAGTACGCGACAACATGCTTGAGCCCGGCGTCATTGGGTGCCCCATTCAAGCCCGGTTTTGGCTCGAGTGGGTTATGCGACCAGGCCTCACTTAGAATTCGATCGAGCGAACGCAGGGCGAAGCGCTTTACGTGATCCAGATTCAGCGCGCGGGCCGCATGCAGGTACGCCGAGATGCACAGCGCATTCCAGTTCACGTACACCGTCTTGTCGATGTATGGCGTCTGCCGCTTCAGTCGCGCTGCGTACATTTTCCGCTTTGCAGCGGCGAGAAGTTCGCTGACTCGCGGGGTTGAAAGATTGAGCCTTGCCGCGATCTGTTCCAACGGCACCCGCTGAAACAGCACGTTCTTGGCGGGATTGTGGTGCATCTCGCCAACTTCATCGATGTCGTAATGCTGGCAAGCAACTTGCGCTTCTCCGTCCGTTAGGACGGCTTTCGCCTCGTCCAGGGTCCAGGTGAAATAGTCTCCATCGTCTTCGAGCGAAATATCCGCATCCTGCGAGGCGTAGAAACCGCCGCGTTCGCGGTCGCTCAACACTTCGTCCATCCAGCGGATAATGTCGCGTGCCACCTCGGCGAAATATTCGTTGCCCGTCGCCTGGTAGGCGCGCGCGTAGTTCTTCAGCAACTCCGAATTGTCGTAGGACATCTTTTCGAAATGCGGCACCACCCAGCGCTCATCGACGGAATAACGGTGAAAGCCTCCAGCAAGCTGGTCGTATACGCCGCCCCGCGCCATTTTTTCAAGCGTCGAAGCAAAGACGTTCAGTAATTGTTCCGCCTCGCCTAGACTGGATGCCATGCCCGCCGTTGAACTTGGCGCCCGCCGCTCGACGCTCGACGCCTGACGTCTCACATATTGATCAATTAACAAATCAATAACCGACGGATGCGGGAATTTGGGCGCGCTCCCGAATCCGCCGTGCGCGTCATCGAACATTCGCACTGCCGCATCTACGATCTCCTGCACCGCTGCCGCCGAAAACTCACCTGTCTTTCCCTCCAGCGACTCCGAATGCGCAATCGCATTTTCGACCAGCCCTGCCTGCTCAAGCACATCGCCATTCTTCTCGCGGTACGAGTTCGAAATCGTCACTAGCACGCGCTGAAAACTGGGGCGGCCATAAAGATCGGTGGGCGGAAAATACGTGCCGCCATAAAATGGCTTGCCCTCGGGAGTGAGAAATGCGGTAAGCGGCCAGCCACCCTGTCCGCTGATGGCCTGCACCGCCGCCTGATAGCGGCTGTCAATGTCAGGACGCTCATCGCGGTCCACCTTGATCGCAACAAAACGCTCGTTCACAATCTGCGCCGTCCCCGGATCTTCGTACGACTCACGGTCCATCACATGGCACCAGTGGCACCACACCGCGCCAATGTCGAGCAGGATGGGCTTGTTCTCCTGCTTGGCCAGTGCAAAGGCCTCCTCGCCCCACTCATGCCACTGCACCGGCTGGTGCATAGCGGACCGAAGATATGAGGATGAAGCCTGGGCCAATGCGTTCAGTGTTGTGGAGGGCATGGGGATAGTTTAGTGGGTTTTGGGGACGGGTGTGATGGTGCCATGGACCAGAAAGAAAGTTGTCGAAGACGAGTTGGCGTTCAATCACGATGCAGTACAGCCCCTTCCAACTCTGCTGCCAGCGCCAACCTTTCTTTGCACCAGGAGCATTTTCCTCAATCCAACAAGTGGCATGCTTGGGGGACAGCACCTGGTGACATTTCGGACACCGAGGTTCTGCGGCCGTTCGAAATCGCCCGCCGCATGAACACGTCCTCAGGAGGTCTTCTATTTCGGGCGGAGCAATCCCATGGGTAAACCGATTCTGTAGTCGTGGGAATTGAGGCGACCACAGGCTCAGAATTGCCGTGGTTCCGCACAGATCACAGTAAAGATACAAGGAGTCATTGAAACCATTATGGACAAGATAGTAGTGAAACGAGTCGTGGCAGCTGTCACACACGCCAATCTCTTGCTCTCTCTCGGTCATACGTTCTTGAACAACTCTTCCCGCGGATCTTCCGGGTTCAGTTTCGCCAGCTCGCGCAACAGTTCTTTGGTCTTCTCGTCCCGTGGCATAGGGACAGTAATTTTCACTTCCACAATCTCATCTCCGCGGGCACCTTCTTTGGTCGCCGAGGGTACGCCCTTCTCGCGCAGGCGCAGCTTTTGCCCCGACTGCGTCCCCGGAGGAACCTTCAGCAACGCCCGCCCATCAATCGTCGGGACTTCAATCTTCGCGCCCAGCGCGGCTTCCGTGGCAGTCACGGGAACGACGACGCTGATGTCGTCGCCATCGCGATGAAAAACGGCGTGCTCCTCGGCGCGAATAATCACATAGAGATCGCCCGCCGCGCCACCGTGTTGCCCGGCGTTGCCCTTGCCCGCAAGGCGAATGCGCTGGCCGTCGCGCGTTCCCGCCTTGATGCGCACTTCAAGCGGCTCGGTGCGCGCGACGACGCCTTCGCCGTGGCACACCATGCAAACTGAAACGTTCTTGCCCGATCCGCCGCAGCGCGGGCACGGCGTGTTGAACTTCATCCTGCCGCCGGTTTGCTCGATCGTGCCCTTGCCGTGGCATTGCGGGCAAACGCCCGGCGCCTCAATGTGGCCGCTGCCGTGGCAATTCAGGCAGACGTCCTGGCGCGCGATGTTCAGGCGCATAACGCCGCCGCGAATCGACGTCCAGAACGGCACGTTCACCTGATATTCGAGATCGCTGCCTGGCTCGGGGCCTTGCTGCGGGACCGCGCCGCCGCGTCCGCCAAAAATGCCGGAGAAAATGTCGCGGAATCCGCCGCTGCCGGCGCCGCTAGTGCTGCGTTGCCCAGCGCCTTCGAACATGTCTCCGAAATCGAATCCGCTGAAGTCGAAGCCCTGTGCTGCAGCGCTGGATTGCCCGCCAGAAGTTCCGCCAAAGCCGCGGGCGTAGGCCTCGGCGGTTGCGGGATCGATGTTGTCGGAGTAGTAGCCGATCTGGTCATACATCTTGCGCTTTTTGGGATCGCTGAGAACGTCGTTGGCCTCGGAGATGGCCTTGAACTTTTCTTCGGCAGTTTTGTCAGGATTGACGTCAGGATGATATTTGCGCGCAAGTTTGCGGAACGCCTTGCGGATATCCTCCGCCGAGGCCGACTTCTTTACGCCAAGCAGGTCGTAGTAGTCTTTTTTGGTGGTGGTGGCCATCACTTAGTTGCGATCTATGCCCGCTTCCCTCAAGTTGCCGTCAGCACCCTCTCGGGTTGCTCACCGAGTCCTTCCGGAAACGCGCCTGGCCTCGTTGATTGCAGCCCGCGCAGCCTCCCTGCCATACATGGCCGTGAGCGCCTGAACCGCGACACGCCTCACGTCCAGCTTCGCGCTGATCAGCGTCCATTTGTAGCCGTACTCGGCCAGAGCCTGTCCGCCGGTTGCCCGAGGATGATTGATGCGTTTCATCAGCGTCTCCCCTCTCGCAACGATATTAACTGGAAAAGTTACGCGTTACCTCTCCCATTATTCCCGTCCGCTCGTACTTCACGGCATCCACGTACACGGGAATGCGGTGCACTCCCTCTGGCGTGGGAGAGAAAACGTACCAGCGCTTTTCCTGCTCTACAAATGCCAGAAAATAATCTTGATCTTTCATTCGAAACTGCAATTTGCCCACTCCTTTTGTGGCCCGAGGGCCTGAAGACCCGCAGATTACATCTGCTCTGTCATCCCAACCAAGCGCAAGGATTGGCGAAGCCGATCCTTGCGCGCGTGGAGGGACCTGCTGTTCCCCGGCGCCGGTACAAAGCAGGTCCCTCGACCGCGAACATCGGCCGCTTTGCGGACGATCTTCTTCGCTCGGGATGACAGAGATTAGTTTCATTCCCAGCTACGACTTCTTTTTGACTCGCGCCTTTAGGCGCTCGCGCCCGACTCGTTTCAAAAATTCCGGTTCGATCCAAATGGTGCCTGCCCTGCCGAACTTCTTTTTGACCTCGCGGTTGCGCCCAGCCTCGAGTTCAATATGCCCATAGCGACCAAAGCCGTAAACCGTGAACACGCGCCCAAGACAGAATCGAAATAATTCGCCCGTCCTTAGCTGCCGCTCTTGACCATCATCGTGCTCCCGGTCGAAATCCGGATCCTTCAAATCTTCGGGAATATCACGGATCAGCACCCGATCGCCGATCTTGAAGGGCGACTTAAGGTAAATAAGACTGCTCTTGCGGGCAGCCCCACCTCGAACGTGCTTTGGCACCGCGTGCCCTCCCGAACTCTAAAACTCAACCCACAGATTCACGCGGATTTTTTACGGATCAGTTCCTATCCGTGTTCGTCCGCGCAAATCCGTGGCCAAGAAGTTTCGCGGGCGAGCCGGGATCCCTCGACTGCGCTCGGGCTGATCGCAGCGGGCCTCAGGCGGCCCGCTAAGCGCGATCACTTCTTGTCCACGTCCACGTACTCCGCGTCGATCACGCCTTCGTCTTTCGTGGCTTGACCGTTGCCGTTGGCCGCGCCATCGCCAGCGGGTCCACCTGCGGTCCCGCTCGGTGCAGCTCCGCCCGCGGGCGGAGTCTGCGCCGATTTGTACATCTGCTCGGCCAGCTTGTGCGAAGCCTGGGTCAGCGTCTCGCGCGCCTTTTCCATCTGCGCTTTGTCGTTTGACTCAAGCGCTTTTTTCGCGTCCGCCAGCGCATTTTCCACGTCGCCGCGATCGGATCCGGAAATCTTGTCTCCCTGGTCCTTCAGCATTTTCTCGATCTGATAAACCATCGAGTCCAGCTGGTTCTTCGCGTCAATCGTTTCGCGTTGCGCCTTGTCCTCGGCGGCGTGAGCGTCGGCGTCTTTCGCCATCTGCTCCACTTCCTCTTTCGACAATCCCGAAGATGACGTAATCGTGATCTTCTGGTCTTTGCCGGTGGCGTTGTCCTTCGCCGTCACGTTGAGAATGCCGTTCGCATCAATGTCGAACGTCACCTCGATCTGCGGAATGCCGCGCGGCGCCGGTGGCAGTCCGGTCAAGTGGAACTTGCCCAGCGTGCGGTTGTGCGCCGCCATGGGACGCTCGCCCTGCAGCACGTGCACTTCAACCGAAGTCTGGCTGTCGGCCGCTGTCGAAAACGTTTCCGTCTTCTTGGTCGGAATGGTGGTGTTGCGCGGAATCATTGCTGTCGCCACACCTCCGTACGTTTCAATCGCCAGCGTCAGCGGAGTAACGTCGAGCAGCAGCAGGTCTTTTACCTCGCCACCCAGCACCCCGCCTTGAATGCCGGCGCCGATTGCCACCACTTCATCCGGGTTCACGCCTTTGTGGCCTTCGCGTCCAAACAGCTCTTTCACGATGGCCTGGATGCGGGGCATGCGCGTCTGCCCGCCGACCAGCACCACTTCGTTAATCTTGCTGATGTCAACGCCCGCATCCTTCATGCACTGCTTCGACGGCCCGACCGAACGCTGCAGAATGTCTTCGACCATGCCTTCGAGCTTCGAACGCGTCAGCTTTTTCACCAGATGCTTAGGTCCGTTGGCGTCCGCGGTGATGAACGGCAGATTGATTTCCGTTTCCATCGTGGTCGAAAGCTCGATCTTGGCGCGTTCGGCTGCGTCGCGCAGACGCTGCAATGCCATCTCGTTGCCTTTGCCGCGGAGGTCGAGGCCTTCGTCTTTCTTGAATTCGTCAATGAGCCAGTCCACCAGGCGCTGATCAAGGTTGTCGCCGCCGAGGTGAGTGTCGCCGTTGGTGGCTTTCACCTCGATGACGCCTTCGCCGACTTCCAGAATCGAAATGTCGAAGGTGCCGCCGCCAAAGTCGTACACGGCGATGGTCTCGTCTTTGACTTTGTCGAGGCCGTAAGCCAGAGCCGCCGCGGTCGGCTCATTGATGATTCGCTTCACTTCGAGCCCGGCAATCTGCCCAGCATCTTTAGTCGCCTGGCGCTGCGCGTCGTTGAAATACGCTGGCACCGTGATGACCGCTTCGGTCACTTTTTCGCCAAGATAGTCTTCAGCCGCCTTCTTCAGCTTTTGCAAAATCATGGCCGAAACCTGCGGCGGCGTGTATTCCTTGTCCTGAGCGATGACCGCCACGTTGTCGCCGGACTTGACAACCTTGTAAGGAACCATCTTCATTTCTTCGTTGACTTCGTCGAAGCGGCGCCCCATGAACCGCTTGATTGAATAAACGGTGTTTTCGGGATTGGTAATGGCCTGCCGCTTGGCCACCTGTCCGACCAGCCGCTCGCCGGTTTTGGTGAATGCCACCACCGACGGCGTGGTGCGCCCGCCTTCTTCGTTCGCGATGACCTTGGGCTCGCCACCTTCCATAACGGCTACGCACGAGTTGGTAGTTCCGAGGTCAATACCGATAATTTTTGCCATGTTTGTTCTCCTTCAGAATGAGTGCTTTGCCGGCTCCGAGCCGTGAGCTATGAGATCCGAGCAAGCTCGAAGCTCGCGACTTGCCGCTCACAGCTAACGATAAGTGCTTTATAATCAATGGTATTACCTTATGCTTACTCCACCATTATCAGAGTTGAGTGACTTGTTGTCAATGTTTAGATGCGGGAGGGGAGGGTGGGATGCGGAAAGTTTAGAATTTTGGAGCGCCCGGCCAGACTTGAACTGGCGACCTCCGGATTCGTCTCCGGTGCTCTATAGTGGAATCAGCGACGAGTCCACATTCCTTCTGAGCTACGGGCGCAAGACTAAAGGCCTACTTGCGCCACGTGCTCAGAGTCGATGCAATCTCCTTTACCTCGGCAGCCCGTTTTGTCACTCTTTCTGATGTTTTGGCGGAGTTTTCAGCCATTTTCTCGATCAGTTCGCCAATTTTGTCTGCGGCAAGCACGCGCGTCTCGCGAGGGGCGTCGCGCAGGAAAATCATCGGATCGTCCTCGTCTTCCATGCCTCCGATGTGCTCGCAGATGACGAGGCCCCAGTTGCCCATAGCCTTCGAATATCCCAGTGTCTGGTAGCGCGTAAGACCGTCACCAGCGTCTCGGCGGTCGATCTCTACCCAAGCGGGTACGCCGAGATTTAGTTTGTTGAGCGCGGCTTCGACAGAGTTCAACTGAGCGCTGAGGGTGTCGCTAGCCTCGTTTAGGGTTGCGGATAAGGAATGGAGCTTCGCCAGGGAGGCCTGAATATCGGCTGTCATTTTTTAACCTTCCAGTTTAGGGCCAGACGACCCGAGTGTCCGTCACCCTTCCAGATGAGCGGAGTTAACACAATTTTATATCCGGCGGGCCGATTGTCAACAGGGAAAGGACGCATGGCCTTAAGATCCCGACTGGCATGTATTCCACAAAGGAACGTGGCGGGTTTGTATGATTAGCGTCAGACCAAAAAGCTGAGGACCATAAATGGGCTGCATCTTCTGTGGTACCGAAGAGAACCTTACAGATGAGCATGTTTTTCCCGCCTTCATGGGCGGCGAACTGGAAGTACCAGGAGGAAGTTGTGCCCGCTGTAACGGCAACTTCGGCGTTGCCGAAGCTGCTCTAAAAGAGGCGACTACGCCCCTGCTGAATTTGTTGCAGATTAAGAATCGGTATAACGTCGTGCCGAATGCGCAGCTGTGCGCGGAGATTCGCGGGCTGGATTTGAAGAATCTACCTGCGTTCATGGATGGCCAGGGCAACATAAATTTGCGAGACGTAGTCAAGGAGGCCACGAGTGAAGACGGCAGAAGACTTCGACAGGGGTTTTTTCTCACCAATGAAGCAAGTGACAGATTCGTTCAACGAGCCCGCGACAAAGGCCTTGAGGTCATAGAGCGGGAAGTACCGCGGGAAATTGTGATCGAAGCCAATTACACGCTCAACGTGCACTTTGTTGCGTCACTACACGCGCGCAGAGTGGCAGCAAAGATTGCCTTGGCGGCAATTGCATTGCAGTACGGTTCAGAATTCGCCCTCACCGCGCAATTCGACGAACTGAGACACTCGCGAACTAAGGAGTCTGTGGAGGACCTGCCAGTTAGATTTTTTACCAATGTGGGGCTGATGAGTGCCTATATCCACACTCCATACCAGCATTCCGTAATGTGCTACCTCAGCGCCGGCATGCACAAAGGCGGGGCGGTGGTAAGTCTATTCGGTGGCATCGCGTACTTGGTCGTAGTGGCGCACGATTACGCCGAGAAAGAGAGCAGGCAATTCAGCATTTTCTATGACGCCGAAGCCAAGAAACCTTTCACGCCTATTGTCCTGGCTGATGAGATGACGCTGATCGGGCATGTTCTCAGTCCAGCTTCTAGGTTCGAGGACCCTGGTGCCGTCCATGAGCAATGGTCACCGATTCTGACAGAATTTTGTGCGCAAAAAGGCATCGTCGTAGAGCCAGTCACTGGAGGCTAAATGGGCGGGCAGGTTTGCCGTACCTTCGCGGTTTTCAGAGGGCGGGATCCCCTCAACCCGGCGTCATCCCGAAGTCCCCGAGCTTTCTCCCGCGGGGCGAGGGATCTGGCGGGGATCGCCTCGGTCCTCCGGAAAGCGGCCAACTTCTCAATCCCCACAGCGCTGTGCCACTACGCGCGAGATCTCTCACTCGGATGAAAAGCGCCGAGTTTCGGGATGACGCATTCCTCGGTAGGGCTGGCGGGGCCGCCTCCGCTCAGACCTTCCTCCGCGCTTACCCTTTAGGGCCTGCGAGGGCTAAAGCCCGGGCATCAAAACCGCCACGACACGCGGGAATCAATCGCCCCCACCCAACCCTGTCATCCTGAGCGCCGAAAGCCATTCGCTGGCGAATGGCTTTCCAGTCGAAGGACCCCTTGCTTGTTAGTGCCGCCACAGCCATTGAAGGGCGTTCCCATAACAAACCAGAACAGTAAGAACTCCCTGAAGCGCGGTTGCTCACCCCTCGTAAACACGGGATCCTTCGACTTCGCTATCGACCGCGTTGCGGTCGACAACTTCGCTCAGGACGACAGTTTTGGGGTGGGGGGTATTCAGAATGCATGACCCGTTGTTCTGATGGAACTAGGGTGGCCCCGCGCAGCACTCCATTTCTTTCCCGGAACCTTCCTCACCAAGCTCGCGTATATACGTCTATGATTTGGGCACGAGTGTGTCCACGGAGGCATGGCAATGAAAAACATCGGCTTAACAATAATGACGCTGGCATTAGCGACCCAGATCGCGGTTCCCGCGCGAGCGGAACAGTGGTCCAAAACCTATAACATTTCCGGCACGCCCGACCTGCGAGTCGACACGACCGACGCAAACATCCGCGTCGATACCTGGGACCGGAACAGCATCAAAGCCACCGTCGTCAGCGCGCACTACAAGATCGGCCCGGGCGGGCTGCACGTCGAAGAACACCAGGCGGGCGACACCGTCGAAATCAACGTCCGCTTTCCGCATGAGGTCATGAACTTCAACTTCACCGGCCATCGCGTGGACATCAACATTCACATGCCGCGCAAAGGCCGCGTCAACCTGCATACCGGAGACGGGAAGATTGAACTCGCCGAATTCAGCGGCGATATGGACCTGAGCAGCGGTGACGGAGCGCAAGAAATTCATGGCGTCGATGGCAAGCTCCGTGCAACCACCGGCGACGGACACATCAGCGCCGATGGCAGGTTTGACGTGCTGAGCTTGAAAACTGGCGATGGTCGCCTCGACGCCCGCGCAACCGCCGGATCGAAACTTGCTGAGGAATGGATGCTGAACACGGGTGACGGCAGCGTGAGCCTGGAAGTCCCTGAAAATCTGCCCGCAGATTTGTATCTTCACACCGGGGACGGGCACATCGACGTAAGCGCGCCCATGACAACCGACGGCAGGATTAAAGAAAACGAAGTGCACGGAAAGATGAACGGCGGCGGCAAATTGATAACCATCCACACGGGAGACGGCTCGATTTCGCTGCGCAAGGGCTGAGCCGCCGGGCAACAACTTGAAGAACCGGGGCGCAGATTCTGGCACAGCGCCTCGCGTCGCCACAACTCACGTAGGGCGCTTGGGGTCATCCGCCGCTTGACTTCCCCTCTCCCCCAGACCAAATTGGTGGAATGAAGACTTTCTGCGCTGTCTCCATCACCATCGCAATCCTGCTCGCTTGCGCCTTCACCTGCGCGCAGGAGCCGGTCAAACCTGCCGCCAATGTTGAATCTCTCTTTAAAGACACCTGAGAAAGAAGAACACCAGATGAAGCAAGTTGCCTACCACATTGAGCGCGACCTGCTGCAATGCAATCACTGGGACGAAGCCAGCAAATGGCTCACCGAGCGCTACATTCAGCACAATCCGCTGGTGGCCTCAGGCCGCGCCGGAGTGGTGAAGTTTTTCGGAAGCCGTCCCCGGGCGGCGACCTGCAATAAGCTCGACGCCCCGGTGGTAGCGGTGCTGGCGGATGGCGATCTTGTGACCGTGGTGACGGTCGCGACTCTCAAGGATTCGAAAGGCGAGCCTTACACCACGACCTGGTTCGACATGTGGCGGATCAAAAACGGCAAAGCCGACGAACACTGGGATCCGATGACCAAGCAATGAGAATTCCCGGATAACGCTTTTGCATGCCGAGTCTTGACATGTGCTTAACATGAAAGCATGCTTAACGCATGTCCAAGATGATCCAGCTTCGCAACGTGCCCGATGGCCTGCATCGGACTCTTAAAGCGCGCGCTGCCATGGCGGGCATGTCGTTGTCGGACTATCTGCTGGCCGAGATCCGGGAGGTTGCTGAGCGGCCGACTATGGCCGAGTTGCGCCAGCGGCTCCAGAAGCGAAAACCGCTCGCCCTCGAACTCGACACTGCTCGCCTGGTGCACTATGAACGCGAGGCGCGCTGATCGTTCTGGATGCCTCGGCTGCAATTGACTGGCTGCTGCGAACACCTGCGGGCGAGCGCATCGACCGCCGAATCGAGTCGCGCCGCGAGTCTTTGCACGCTCCACACGTTCTGGATCTCGAAGTTGGGCAAGTCCTGCGACGGTTGGTGCGCGAGTCGGTCCTTTCCGAGAGGCGCGCTGAACAGGCCGTGCAGGATTTTATGGATTTGCGCGTGACGCGCTATCCTCACTCTGCGTTGCTGCTGCGCATCTGGCAACTGCGGCATAAATTGTCGCCTTATGATGCGGCCTACGTTGTTCTTGCCGAAAAACTCGGGTCACCGATGATTACGCGGAATGCGCGGCTCGCTTCTGCTCTCGGCCACAGGGCTGCGGTGGAAGTGTTTTGACTTGATAGTCTAGGGGAACTCTTCCCCCGCTAAACGTTCATACCGGAAGCACGTCACCACGTGGTCGTTCACCATGCCAACCGCCTGCATCAGGGCATAACAGATGGTTGAGCCCACAAAGCTGAAGCCGCGTTTCTTCAGGTCTTTGCTCATCGCATCGGATTCCGGGGTCCGAGCGGGGACATCTCCGAAGCCCTTCCGATTGTTCACCAGCGGCTTGCCGCGGACAAACTGCCACAGATAGCGATCAAACGATCCGAACTCTCGCTGCACTTCCAGGAACGCCTGCGCGTTCTTCACCACAGAAAGAACCTTCAAACGATTGCGAACGATGCCTTCGTTCTTCATCAATGAATCAAGCTTTCGTTGGTTGTAGCGGGAGATTTTATTCGCGTCGAAGTTGTCGAAAGCGGCGCGATAGTTCTCACGCTTCCGCAGGATCGTGTCCCAACTGAGCCCGGCCTGCGCGCCCTCAAGCACGAGAAACTCGAACAGCACGCGGTCATCGTGGCAAGGCACGCCCCATTCGCGATCGTGATAGAGAATGGCGAGATCGTTCTTCGCCCATGCACAACGGATTAGTTTTTCTTGATTCATCGCAGGTCTGGGATCAGGCAGAAATCAGAACGAGTCACCGGTGCCGGTCGGCCTGATCGTTGCGTCCGAAGCAGCCCCGGCTTTGCGCATCCGAATCTCGGCCCCGTTGCGATCGAATGAGACTTCGTCCATTAACTGGTTGATCAGATAAATTCCGCGGCCGTGGTCGGAATGCAGATTCTCAGCCGCGAGCGGATTAGGAACTGCGCTGGCGGTAAACCCGGCGCCCGGATCGCGCACCACGATCACAACATCCGACGATTCGGTGCAGGACACGCAGCATTCCACTTTCTTTGTCGGATCATTGTTGCAGCCATGCACGATGGCGTTGGCCAGCGCCTCTCGCAGCGCCAGCTCAACCTGGAATTCATTGCCCTCGGCGCATTTCATTTCGCGCGCAATTTGCATCACCCCGTCCACGACGCCCGAAATTGCATTGGGATCGGCGGCAATCGTGATGTCCAGCTTGCAGGTCGATGCCGCGGGCAGCAGACCACTGAGATGCCTGACGTGGTCGAGCGCGTGCTCCAGTTCCCCGATGGTACGGTCGCGCTCGGCTTCGGCGCGGTCGCGTTCTTCAAGAGCCAAGCGTAGTTCCATCAGATTTTTTCGGAGTTCAAATTGCGCCTGCACCTGGCGGCTCAAGGCTCGCAGCGCATTCTGCTGGCTCGGATTCAACTGCTTCGGTACCACGTCAATTACGCACAAAGTTCCCAACGGATGACCGTCGGAGCTAGTGATCGGCGCCCCGGCGTAAAAGCGCACCTTCGGGTCCGAGACGACGAATGGATTCGAACTGAACCTCGCGTCTTTGGTCGCATCGGGCACAATGAACAGGTCCGACTGCTGAATGGCAACGGCGCAAAAAGAAATTGCGCGGGGAGTTTCAGCAACGTCGATTCCCACCTTCGACTTGAACCACTGCCGGTCTGAGTCGATCAAGCTGATCAGCGCCATCGGAGTTTGACACACATGCGCTGCCAGAATCGCCAGGTCGTCGAAAGCTTTTTCCGGATCGGTGTCGAGAATCTTGTAGGTGTGCAACGCTTTCAAGCGCGCTTGCTCGTCGGGAATCAGACTGGATTTAGATTCAGCCTCGGCTTGCATGAGAACCCTCCGAAAAGGCGCAGGTACTACGTCAGCCAGTGTAACGCTTTTGCGCTGAGGGAGAGAACATGTGAAGAAAGGGCGGCACGAGCCGCCCTTTCAGTGTGTTTTCACTAGCAAACATCAACTAGCCGGTGTATTGCGAGCGCAAGCGCTGGCAATTCCTATGTTCCTTCGTTCCACCCGGCCAAGTATTCTTCCTGCTCTGGAGTCAGTTTGTCGATCTTAATCCCCATCGACTCGAGCTTCAGCTTGGCGACGCGCTTGTCCAGTTCTTCGGGCATGCGATAAACCGTCTTTTCGAGCGTCTTGTAATTCTTCACCATGTATTCGCACGAGAGCGCTTGATCGGCAAAACTCATGTCCATCACCGATGGCGGATGGCCTTCAGCCGCAGCCAGATTGATCAGGCGGCCTTCGCCCAGCAGGTTGATCTTGCGTCCATCGCGCAGTGAATATTCTTCGACAAACTCGCGCGTGGTGCGTTTCGAAGACGACATCTTATCGAGCGCCGGGATGTCGATCTCCACATTGAAGTGCCCGGAGTTGGAAATGATCGCACCGTCCTTCATGAATTCGAAATGCTCTTTGGCGAGGACATTCTTGTTTCCGGTTACAGTGCAGAACACGTCGCCGAGCTTTGCGGCTTCGACCATCGACATCACACGGAAGCCGTCCATCGACGCTTCGAGCGCCTTCGTGGGATCGATCTCGGTGACGATAACTTCGGCGCCAGCGCCGCGTGCGCGACTGGCCAGCCCGCGACCGCACCAGCCGTAGCCGGCGACGACAAATTTCGATCCCGCGAGCAGGAAGTTGGTCGCGCGAATGATGCCGTCAATCGTGGATTGTCCCGTCCCGTAGCGGTTGTCGAACAGGTGCTTGGTGTCGGCGTCGTTCACGGCGACGATGGGATAGCGCAACACGCCCTCTTTCGCCATCGCGCGCAGGCGGATGACGCCGGTGGTCGTCTCTTCAGTTCCGCCAATCACACCCGACAGAGCGTCAGTGCGCTTGGTATGCAGAACGCTGACCAAGTCGGCGCCATCGTCCATAGTGATGTGCGGCTTGTGATCGATCGCCGCCAGAATATGGTTGTAGTACGTGTCGTTGTCTTCGCCCCTGATGGCGAAAACCGAAATGCCATGGTCGCGAACGAGCGACGCGGCAACGTCGTCCTGGGTGGAGAGCGGGTTCGACGCGGCCAACACAACGTCGGCGCCGCCGTCGCGCAGGCAAATGGCCAGGTTCGCGGTTTCAGCTGTCACATGCAGGCAAGCGGCAACGCGCATGCCCTTCAGCGGTTGGTTCTTGATGAATTCCTTGCGGATGATCTGCAGGACCTTCATCGACTGGTTGGCCCATTCGATGCGTTTCTTGCCTAAATCCGCGTGATCGATGCTCTTAATATCAGACTGAAGGGTTGTGCTTGCCGTTGACATATTTCTCCTGTGGCGCTTTTTTCAAAGTGGTCAGTTGTCAGTGGTCTGTATAGAACCGCTGGAGAGACCACCGATCTTCCAACTCTCTCTATGGGTTTCCTGTGTTCCGAGCTTCTGTGGTGGAGGCTACTTCTTCGCTCCTGCCAGCGCTGGCTCCCGCAACCCGGCCTCACTCGCCAGTTGCGCGGCCTTGTCGGTCGCTTCCCAGGTAAAGTCAGGATCATTGCGTCCGAAGTGCCCATAGGCAGCCGTTTTGAAATAAATCGGGCGGCGCAGCTTGAGCGATTCGATGATTCCCTTCGGCGTCAGCTTGAAGTGCTTGCGCACCAGTTCCGAGATTTTTTCGGAATCGAGTTTGCCGGTGCCGAACGTATCGATCAGCACACTGACCGGTTCGGCCACGCCGATAGCGTACGCAAGCTGGACTTCGCAGCGGTCGGCCAAGCCGGCCGCGACGATGTTCTTCGCGATGTGGCGGGCCATGTACGCGGCTGAGCGGTCTACCTTGGTCGGATCTTTTCCGCTGAACGCGCCGCCGCCGTGACGTCCCATGCCGCCGTATGTATCGACGATGATCTTTCGTCCGGTCAGGCCGGTGTCGCCCATCGGCCCACCGATGACGAAACGTCCTGTGGGATTGATGTGGTACTTGGTGTCGGCGTCGAGCAGATTGGCCGGAATGGTGGCTTGAATGACGTGCTTCAGAATGTCGGCGCGAAGTTCTTCATTACCTACCGTCTCTGCGTGCTGGGTCGAAATCACGACCGCGTCAACCCGCACCGGCTTATTGTTCGCGTCGTACTCAACCGTAACTTGCGACTTGCCATCCGGCCGAAGGTAATTCAGTTTGCCGTTTTTGCGAACTTCTGACAGCCGGGCGCAAAGCTTGTGCGCCAGCGCGATGGGCATTGGCATCAGTTCCGGCGTTTCGTTGCAGGCATAACCGAACATCATTCCCTGATCGCCGGCGCCGCCCGTGTCCACGCCCATAGCGATGTCGCCGGACTGCTTGTTGATGCTGGAGATAACGGCGCAGGTGTTGGAGTCGAATCCGTAGAGGGCGTTGTTGTAGCCGATCGAGGAAATGGTCCCGCGGACCAGCGCCTGGAAATCAACGTAGGCCTTAGTGGTAATTTCGCCGGCTATCACGACCAGACCTGTGGCTGTCAGAGTCTCGCAGGCGACGCGGCTCGAGGGATCCTCTGCCAGGCAGGCGTCGAGCACGGCGTCAGAAATCTGGTCAGCAATCTTGTCAGGATGCCCTTCGGTGACAGACTCAGACGTAAAAAGATAGCGGTTTCGCGATGTCAATTCAGTTCTCCTTCAGAGGCCCTAGGGAAGGTACTCCTGGTGGGGGTGAGACAGGAACCAGTCAATATGCAAAGGGCCATTAAATGAATGCTTTGCGGTCAGAAAAAGGCTATCAAAGAACCCTCCCTTAGGCAATGATTTTTGATGTAACCGCGGGAGCTTGCAGCGGAACTAAGGTTACCAGCGGTGGACGGGGAAAGGGGGCGGGTGAATGGGAGTGAATCGTTCGCAAGCGGGCTACTTCGAAACTCCCCTCCTCTTAACACTTGTCATCCTGAGCGAAGTCGGCGCACGTGAAGCGAACACCAACACAGTCGAAAGCCTGCCGTAATTTTGGATCGCCAGTCGCGCCTAAGGGAATCGGCGGGGCAGACAAGAAGCAGGTCCATTCGACTCCGTAACTGCCTCGCGGAGCGAGGCAGTTACGTCGCTCAGGATGACAGATTTCGGAGTGGGGAGGGATCGACGGGGACCGGCCGCCAGATCCCGAAAGCCTTCTTTCTTGCCCCTCCCCCGCTCCCTCCTCGTTACTAAGGTGCATTGCTCATGGTTCCGAGCGGTGCCTATAATTATCAAACCACTGGCCAGCAAAGGACCTTCTTGATGTCGCACGCCACAGGAGCGGAGACCGCCCGCCAGACCCAGGAACTGCACATCTTTCATGATGTTGCCAAGGCCCTGACGTCTTCGCTCAATCTCGATTCCATCCTGCAGACCATCATGGAAAAGATGGCGGAATATTTCCGCCCTGACACCTGGTCGCTGCTCATGGTGGATGAAGCCAAAATGGAGTTGTACTTTGCCATCGCCATCGGCCCTGCCTCGGAAAGCCTGAAAAATGTGCGCTTGAAAGTCGGTGAAGGCATCGCTGGACACGTCGCCAAGTACGGAGAAAAGCTGGTTGTCCCCGACGTCAGCACCGATAAGCGATTCAGCAAGCGAATCGACGATGTAACGCAACTGGAAACCCAATCCATTATTTGCGTGCCGCTGAAATCCCGGCTGCGTGTGCTGGGAGTGATTCAGCTGGTAAATGTAAACATGGCCCGATTCACCCACGAAGAAGAGTTCTTTCTTCAGGCGCTTTGCGATTACGCCGCCATTGCCATCGAAAATGCGCGTTCGGTTGAAAAGATTCAGGAACTCACCATCACCGACGATTGCACCGGCCTGTTCAATGCCCGCCACCTTTATAAGACGCTCGAAACTGAGGTTTACCGCTCGGCGCGTTTCGGCTACGAATTCTCTGTCGTATTCATCGATCTTGACCACTTTAAGCAAGTGAACGACACGCACGGACACCTGATCGGGAGTAAACTGCTCGCCGAAATCGGATACCTCATCAAGGCTCAGCTTCGGCTGATTGATTACGCGTTCCGCTATGGCGGCGACGAATTTGTCGTGCTTCTTCCTCAGACCAGCAAGGATTCGGCGCTGGTCGTAGCGCACCGCCTGCGCGACAGCCTTCGCGCCAGTTGCTTTTGCAAAGAAGAAGGACTGAACCTGAATGTGCGCGCTTCGATGGGTTTGGCCACTTATCCGCACGACGCCAAGAGCCCGCACGACATCATCCGCCAGGCTGATGAAATGATGTACATGGTTAAGAACAGTACCCGCGACAGCATTGGCATCGCGCAGCGCGGCGTGGAGAAGTAGGAAGCTTTTAGCTGTCGGCTATCGGCTTTCGCGCTACCAACTCGAGCAAAACCGGCGACCGTCCCGCACATATTTTAGCGGCTCTCATGAAATGCCGAGTGCCTTTTGCTAATATGCCCTACCTATGATCCTGGCGGGAGACATCGGCGGCACCAAGTGCACGCTGGCGCTGTACGATCCTTCTGAACACGAGTTACGCCAGCTTTGCCGGCTCACGCTGCTCACCCGGAGGTGCGAAACGCTGGCGGGGTTACTCGAAGAGTTCGGCCGTTACGCTCTTCAGGAGGGGATTGATATCCGCCAGGGTTTGACGTGCGCGGGTTTTGGGGTTGCCGGCACGGTCGTGGGCGATCGAGTGCTGAGCGGCAATATGCCTTGGGCGGTTGATCGGGGGTCGATCGCGGCTGCGCTGCACCTGGATCCCTCCCGCATCACTTTGCTTAACGATCTGGTCGCGGCGGCGAGCAGCCTGGCACATCTCAAGAGCAGCGACCTGTTGCGACTGAATGAGGGAGAGCGCGAACCGCTGGCTCCCATGGCTTTTATCGCCGCCGGCACCGGGCTGGGTGAAGCCATTCTGTTCTGGGACGGCCACCGCTATAAGGTTTCTCCGTGTGAGGCCGGGTTGACTGATTTCGCGCCCCGTAATGATCGCGAATTCCTGCTTTTGCAATCGATGCGGCAGCGCATGCCGCGAGTCTGCACCGAGGACATCATTTCCGGGCGCGGCTTCCGAGTAATTCACCAGATCGTTTTCCCCGGAGTGCAGCACGCGTTCTTCGATGAACCCGGCGTCGATACCGCGGCACAAATCACTCAGCAGGCGCTTGCCGGATCCTGCACCGCGTGCGTAGAAACGCTCCAGATGTGGGTGGAATTGTATGGCGCGGAGGCAGGAAACATGGCATTGCGGGTGCTCCCTTTTGGCGGCGTTTATGTTGCAGGCGGGATTGCGCCGAAGATCCTACCCAAACTGGAAGACGGAAGCTTCGTGCGGGCGTTCAGTGATAAGACTCAACTCAGCGCGCAGTTGGCGAAGATTCCGATTTACCTGGTTCTGAACGAGGACGCCGCAGTGCTGGGAGCTGCCCGTGAGGCGATCTCCCGGGCCAACGCCGCAAAGCCGGCGACCACCGCTTCAACCGCCCTCGTTTAAGTGACATGATAGCTGCTATATAGCATGTCTTCTCATACGCGTGACAGGGTCTGTGGGGGCGCAAGATTAGCGGCCGCCGGCGCATGGATTTTTGCGAGCAAACAAATTAAGCTCCCACTTTTCCGCTTTACTTTTAGCGCAGCATTCGCTATATAGCAGACATCTCTTGCAGGGCAAATCGAAGGCAAGTGCTAAGAAAGCAAGCGGAATGCCTCAAGCCAGCAAAGCAACACCGGCGTACCAACGGATCCAGCGATCGATTCGCCAACAGGTGGCGGCAGGCGGACTGAAGCCGGGTGATGCAGTCGCCTCCGAACGGGAACTCGCGAAGACGCATCGCGTCAGCCTGATGACGGCTCGTCACGCTCTCGCTGGTCTCGAACAGGAAGGCATGGTGGAACGCCGACGTGGCGCGGGAACTTTTGTTGCCCCGCCGCGAATTCACTTCAACAAGTTGATGAGCTACACCGAACAGATGGCCAGCCGCGGGATGGCGGCGGTCTCGAAGCTCATCACGGCCAAGATTGTAGAGGGAGAAGAGGAAATTGCGGCAAGGCTGGGTGTACCCTCGGCCAGCAAGATCATCAAAATCGATCGCGTGCGACACGCGTCAGAAGAACCGTTTGCGTTGGAAACCTGCTACCTGCCGGCCGAACGATTTCCCGGCTTGGTTCGCGAACCGCTAGGACGCGGATCCCTCTTTGCGACCCTCGAACACGACTTCGACGTTCGCCTCACCTATGCAGACGAAGAAGTGGATGCGACCGCAGCTGATGCCCGGGTGGCTCAGGCGCTGCATGTGCCGAAGGGCGCGCCGGTCATGAGAATTCGACAGGTGATTTATTCTTCGAACGCTAAGCCCGTGATTTATGTAGTCGGCTTTTATCGTGCGGAACGGCACTCGTTATTTATTCGCCGCTTCCGCTAGTGGTTCGAGATCTGCCCACAACCTGACCTCGCTTCACGCGGAGGACCGATGCCCCTTACTTCTGTCGATTGGATCGTGATTGTTGGCTACCTGCTGATCAACCTTCTGATCGGCATTTACTACCGCCGCCGCGCCAGCGGCAACACCGAAGAATTTTTTATCTCCGGTCGCGACGTCTCCTGGTGGCTGGCCGGCACCTCGATGGTGGCAACTACCTTCGCTGCAGACACGCCCCTGTTCGTTTGCGGCGTCGTGGCCAGGCAAGGCATCGCGGGGAATTGGATCTGGTGGGCGTTCTGCGTGGGCGGCATGCAGATGGTCTTCTTCTTCGCGCGTTACTGGCGGCGCGCCGAAATCATCACCGATGTTCAATTCGTCGAGATTCGCTACGGCGGGAAACCGGCCGCGTTTCTTCGCGGATTCAAAGCCATCTACCTTGGCCTATTCATGAATTGCTTCATCCTGGGATGGGTAACAAAGGCGATGGTCAGCATCATTTCCGTTCTGCTCGGTCCGGTGATTGCCGAGGGCCGCATCGTGCAGTTGCAGATTTTCGGCCACACCTTTCAGCACACTCTCGGCTCTCCTGAAAATACGGCACTCGCCATTTGCATCTTCGTCCTGATTCCCTTCACCGGGCTTTACACATTTATCGGCGGACTGTGGGGCGTGCTGGTAACGGACCTCTTCCAGTTCGCATTAAAAATGACGATGATCGTCGTACTTGCCTGGGTGGCGGTGGCGAAGATCGGCGGAATGCACGCGCTCGAAGCGCATCTGAAGATCATCGAGAACAACGCCCGGGCATCAGGCGCAGTTACTTCGGACCCTACCGCGTTTCTCCCTGACTTTCATTTGGGCTTCACCAGCAGCGCAATTTGGACGCTGCCGGTTCTGACGTTCATCGTCTATCTGGGGATGCAGTGGTGGCTGGCGTGGTATCCGGGAGCGGAGCCCGGTGGAGGCGGATACGTGGCGCAACGCATGTTCAGCGCCAGGGACGAGAAGCATTCACTGGGCGCAACTTTGTGGTTCAACATCGCTCACTATGCCCTGCGCCCGTGGCCATGGATAGTGACCGCGTTGGTGGCGATGGCGGTGTATTCGCCGAATGGCGGAATCCATCCCAGCGCCGCTTTCGCCGCCAACCCTGAGCAGGGATACGTCATGGTATTGCGCGACTACCTGCCGCCGGCTTTGCGCGGGCTGATGGTCGCAGCTTTTCTCGCTGCGTTCATGTCAACCGTGGGAACCCAGTTGAACTGGGGATGCTCGTATCTGGTAAATGATCTTTACAAACGTTTCCTGGTTCGCGGCTCCTCCGAACGCCACTACGTGATTGTGAGCCGCTGGCTAACTGTCCTCCTCGTGTTGGCTAGCGGCTATACGGCGGCGCAACTAAAGTCGATCGGCGCCGGATGGGAACTCGTGCTTGGCATCGGTTTCGGCACCGGCGCAGTTTACATCCTGCGCTGGTACTGGTGGCGCATCACCGCGTGGAGTGAGATTTCCGCCATGATTGCCGCTGCGCTGGTCACGCTCGCTTTAAATCACGTCACATTCGCCGGAAACGACGCCCTCGTGTACGCCAAGAAAACTTTGATTACCGGGGGCATCACGACTTTGGCTTGGATCGCCGCAACCTTCTTCACTCCAGCGGAATCGGAAGAAACCCTGATTTCGTTCTATCGCCGGGTACATCCCAGCGTGTATGGCTGGAAGCGCATCGCGAAACTCGTGCCCGAATTGCCGGAGGTCCGCGATTTTGCCGGCAACGCGTTTAGCTGGCTCATGGGAATCATCCTGGTGTACGGTTGCCTCTTCGGAATCGGCAAACTCATCTTCAGCCAGTGGGCTTGGGGCTTCCTGTTGCTCGGGATGGCAGCAGTGGCCGGCTACTTGATCTTCTGGGACCTCTCCCGCCGGGGATGGGAGACGTTGTCGGGAAAAGAACCGGCGGCGGGGAAAACCGCGGAGGTTTAAACGGAATTCCCGGTTCGCAACTACTCCTGCACGCTCTTCACCAGATTGCGCGGCTTATCCACGTCGAGGCCTTTAATCACCGCCATGTAATAGGCGAACAGTTGCAGCGGAATGATCTCAAGAATCGGGCCGAGTAATTCCGGCGCCTGTGGGATGAAGATTGTGTGGTCCGCCAGTTCCCCGACTTGACTGTCGCCTTCGGTCGCCAAAGCGATCACCTGAGCACGCTGGTTTTTAAATCCGCGCAGCGCTGCCAGGTTTTTCTCGTACCTGAGAACCGAACCCGCGTCGCCGGCATCGTGCGTGAGAATCATTACCACCGGCAGGTTTTCATCGATCAAAGCATTCGGGCCGTGCTTGGTTTCTCCCGTGGGATAGCCTTCGGCATGCACATAAGAAACTTCTTTCAACTTCAGCGCGCCATCCATGGCGATGGGATAGTGAATTGCGCGGCCGACAAAGAGAAAATCTTCGGCACTCTGGAAGAGCGCAGCCAACTGTTCGCAAGCTTCCGCCGTCTGCAGCACCGCTTCCGCTTTCTTGGGCAGCAGCAGCAACTCCTCAATCCAGCGCTTCGCCGCGGCCTGCGAGAGTTGACCGCGCACTTGTCCCAGGTAGGCGGAAAACAGGAAGAGCACTGCCATCTGCGCGGTGAATGCCTTGGTTGAGGCAATACTTACTTCGTTGCCGGCGTTGGTGTAAAGAACGCCATCGGCTTCGCGCGCAATGGTCGCGCCCACCACGTTCGAAATTGCGATGGTCCGCGATCCCTTCTGCTTGGCGAGGCGCTGCGCCGCCATGGTGTCCGCAGTTTCACCAGACTGCGTGATCACAATGGTGACTTCGTGCGTGCCGATCGCGGGATTGCGATACTCGAATTCGCTGGCGTAATCCACTTCGACCGGGATGCCAGCAAGGTGCTGCAGCATGTATTGCCCGACCATGCCGGCGTGGCGACTGGTCCCAGAAGCAACGATGTTGATACGGCTTACCTGCCGCAGTTCCTCGGCGGGAATATTCACTTCCTGCGAAATATTTACGAGTGACTCAGCCAGAGAGATGCGCGGTGCAATCGCTCTTTCGATGGCTTGGGGCTGCTCAAAGATTTCTCGAAGCATGAAGTGCGGGAACTGTGTTGTCGGGTTCAAAGTGTCCTTCCCTGGCGCACAGACCGCTGTGGAGTAGGGCCGGTTTCCACGCCCTGTAATGCTATATAGCACATTTGTGGCGGTAGCGCAATCCAAACCGCACGGCGGCGATGCTTCGCGGTTTCTGTCGGGGATCATACCGTTCCAGGTTTGCAAGACCCACCCTCGCAACTCGGTCATTTCCAGGGTCATCAACAAATAGGCTATTGAAACGTGTCAATAACCGTGATACACATGATTCGCAATCTTGACCTCAAGACAGAGGGACGGGTTCCTTACCATGAATCGCCAGCGAAATCTTCTACTGCTGTGCTTGCTCGGCCTCTTTTGGCGCGGAACGGCTTATGCGCTTCCCCCCGCTGCCAGTCCAACCGGAGCGATGCGCCTCCGCCAGGGCTGGAGGATGCAGTCTTCTTACAAAGTCGAAAAGACCGGCGCGGATGTTTCCAGTCGCGGGTTTTCCGATGCAACCTGGTACCCGGTCAGCGTACCGACCACCGTCTTTTCAGCACTGCTGAAGCTCAAGCATTATTCCGACCCCGAATTCGGAATGAACCTGCGCAAGCTGCCCGGCATTACGTATCCGATCGGCGAGAATTTCTCGAACATCCCCATGCGCCAGGACAGCCCATTCATGGTGCCCTGGTGGTTCCGCAAGACCTTCCAATTGCCTGCGGCCTACAAAGGCAAAACCATATGGCTGTACTTCGGCGGGATCAACTATCGCGCAAACATTTTTCTGAACGGCAAACAAATCGGCAAATACGAAGATGTCGCCGGCGCGTGGCGCACCTACGAGTTCGACATTACCGCCGTCGCCCGGTCCGGCGAACAAAACGTGTTGGCTGTGGAAGTCTTTTCTCCGACTGAGAAGGACCTGGCGATCACCTTTGTGGACTGGAACCCCGCGCCGCCTGATAAGAACATGGGAATGTTCCGTGACGTGGAGATTCGCACGAGCGGCCCCGTCGCCGTCCGCTACCCTGCCGTAATTTCAAAATTGGACGCTGACCAGAAAGCCCATCTGGCGGTGACCACGCTGCTGAAGAACGCGTCCAGTCAGGACGTCAGCGGACAACTGAAAGGCACAATCGGCGAAGTTGAGTTTTCCCAGGATGTGCAGCTCAAGGCGAACGAACAAAAAGACGTCACTTTCGACCCCGCTCAGTTCTCTCAGCTCAATCTTGACCATCCCCGCCTGTGGTGGCCGGCGCAGATGGGAACGCCAGAACTGTACAAGCTCGCACTGCGTTTCGAAATCGACGGGCAAGTGTCCGACACGGCGGAGACAAGCGTCGGTATTCGCGAGGTCACATCCGAGTTGAATGCCGCGAACAAGCGCGTCTTCTCCGTGAATGGAAAGAAGTTGCTGATCCGCGGCGGCGGCTGGTCTCCAGACATGATGCTGCGCGAGAATCCGAAGCGTCTTCGCGATGAATTCGCCTACGTCCGCGATATGGGACTGAATACAATTCGCCTCGAAGGCAAATTGGAAAACGAGGACTTCTTCCGGCTGGCCGACCAGCAGGGAATCCTGGTGATGGCGGGATGGTGCTGCTGCGACGCGTGGGAGCACTGGACGGAATGGACGCCGGAAGAACTGCCCATCGCACAAGCGTCGCTGCGCGATCAAATCTCCCGGCTGCGAAGTCACCCTAGCCTGCTGGCGTGGCTGAACGGAAGCGACAATCCTCCTCCGGAGAATGTCGAACAAGCCTATCTGGATATTGAAAAGCAATTGCAGTGGCCGAACCCGGTGATTTCTTCCGCCACGGCAGCGGTCACAAAAGTGAGCGGCCAAAGCGGCGTAAAAATGACGGGGCCGTATGAATACGTCGCGCCCAACTACTGGATGGAAGACGCGATCGCCTCCAATCACCCGCAACTCTGCAACCCCGGCGGCTGCGGCGGAGCCTATGGATTCAATTCAGAAACAAGTCCCGGCCCGGCAGTACCTCCGATCGAAAGCATCGAGGCGATGCTGCCGAAAGAGCATCGCTGGCCAATCGACAATTGGTGGAACTTTCACGCCGGCGGAGAGAATTTTAAAGACATCCACGTATTCACCGACGCCCTGAACGCACGTTACGGAACTGCCACATCGCTCGAGGATTACACCTTCAAATCACAACTGCAGGGGTATGAAGGTATCCGCGCGATGTTCGAGGCATACAGTCGGAATAAGTACACCTCGGGCGGCGTGATTCAGTGGATGCTGAACAACGCATGGCCGTCGCTCATCTGGCATCTGTACGATTTTTATCTGCGCCCCGGCGGCGGATACTTCGGCGCCAAGACCGCTTTGCAGCCTTTGGATCCTATCTTCGGCTACGACGATCGATCCATCTATCTGGTGAATAGCCGGTATAGCGATGCGAACGGGTTGCGCGTTTCGACCAGGGTCTTAAATCTCGACATGACGGAGAAGTTTTCGAATGAGGCTACGGTTGACGTGCCGTCCGATGGCGTGGTGAAGGTCATTGCGTTGCCGGAGATCGCCGACCTATCCGCAACCTACTTCGTGGCGTTGAAAGTCTCGGACTCTGCAGGCACGATCCTTGGCTCGAACTTCTACTGGCTTTCCACGAAACCCGAAACCCTAGATTGGGCAAAATCAACCTGGTTCAACACTCCGACGATTTCCTACGCCGACTTCACGGCACTCTCGCAGTTGCCCAAAGTAAAGTTGAAGGTGACTCAACGCAGCGATCGCAGGGGCGCCCGCGAGATCATGAATGTCGTGATCCAGAATCCGTCGAAAAACCTCGCTTTCTTCGTGCGCCTAAAACTGAACCAAGGCGCCTCCGGGAAAGAAATCCTCCCGGTGCTCTGGCAGGACAACTATATTTCCCTGCTTCCCGGAGAAAAGCGTGAGTTGACCGCCGAATACAGCGCCGGTGGCTTGGGCGCGGCGAAGCCAGTTGTTGAAGTTAAGGGCTGGAACACAGATTGAGAATCCCCAGCAGCCAGGGTTTGCTTTAGTTTCTATAAATAGAGAGGCGCCTATCCCGGAAGTCAGCGCAAAACGGCAGCGTCCAGCGGTCACTATTCGTGAGGTTGCGAAGGAGAGCGGCTTTGCGTCCGCGACCGTCTCCATCGTCCTCAACAAGGCTCCGCTCTCGCGTTACATCCCCGAAATTACCAAGAAGCGAATCGAGCGCGCAGCCAAACAACTTGGCTACCGCCCGAATGTGTTTGCGCGCACTCTACGCAATCAGCGCACCCACACGATTGGCGTCATGGTCTTCGACATGACCGACCCATACTGTATTCCGATTCTCCGCGGGATCGAAAACACCCTGTACGAGGCTTCTTTCCTGCCCATCCTTACCGACGTGAACAACGACCGCAGCCGATTCGAGCGTTACCTCGAGATGCTTCTCGACCGCCGCGTCGAGGCGCTCATCGTGGTTGCCAATTGGCTGTTCGTAGATGTCGACGTCCTCGGTGATCTAGAGAAGAGCAACGTTCCAACGGCGATGATTGGCCGCGAACTTAAAGCGGGCTCCGTGAGCTCCGTCACTGTGGACAATGAATTTGGCGCGCACGCCGCTATCGAACATCTTCACGCGCTCGGGCACAGGCAAATCGCCTTCATTCGCGGACCGCGCTACATTACCGATACCGCACCGCGCTGGAAAGGCATACGCACGTTTGCCGCCGCCAATCGTCTTGAGATCAACCCGGAACTGGTCGTCGATCTGCCCGAGTCCCGCGACCCGCTTTCCAGTTTCGACGCTGGCTTTGCCCTGACCGAGGGCCTGCTTCGCAAGAAGCCCAAATTCACAGCGCTAATGGCCTTCGATGACATGACGGCATTCGGAGCCGTACGCGCTTTACACAAGGCGGGTATCAAGGTGCCTGAGCAGTGCTCGGTGGTGGGCTTCGATGACATTTCGCATTCCAGCGTTCTCACGCCCTCGCTCACAACTGTGCGCCAACCCATGCCGGAAATGGGACAACTGGCAGTCAATATTGTCTCTGAACGCCTGAGCGCGAACCAGCAAGCTGGCAAGGTTTTGGCCACGTCCCATCGCAAGCTGGTGCCGCGGCTCATTGTCCGCGACTCCACCGTAAAAGTAAGCGCGCAATAACGGTTTGGCGAAATTTTTGCTTGACAGAACTTCTGCGTCTGATTCACTGTATTGATACGTTTCAATAGACGGGTTGACACGATTTAATGAAGGTTTGTAATCCATTGATTTTTGCGCTTGGAGCGCCCTTCTCCAAAACTTTCGCCCATTACCGTCGTCGCACGGAGGAGTTACGTATGAAGGAAATCTTGCGATGCTCGCTGGTTCTGCTGGTTTTCGCCTCAACCGCTGTTTTTGCGCAGGACACGGCGTCGATCACCGGCACGGTCTCCGACCCGAGCGGCGCTGCGGTGGCAAATGCGCAGGTAAAGCTCACTGACCCGCAGCAGGGCGTGACCCGTGAGGCGACCGCTAACAGTGATGGCGAGTATTTGTTCGCTGGCTTGCCAATCGGCACTTATACCATGACGGTCGAGGCCCCCGGTTTTAAGCGGTACCAGGTCACCAGCCTTATGCTTAGGGTCGGCCAGAAAGCGCGCGGCGACATTAACCTCCAAGTCGGCGCGATTCAAGAAGAAGTCAGCGTGGTTGGGATCGACGTTGCGAGGGTGGAGACCCAGTCGTCGGATCTGGCCGGGGTTGTGGGCAGCAAGGAGATCAGTGGGCTGGAACTGAACGGCCGAGATTTCAAACAACTGGTCACGCTCGTACCCGGCGTAAGCAATCAGACGGGCAGCGACGAAGGCAGCGTCGGCGTCACCGGCAACAATTCGTTCAGCATCAACGGCGGCCGCGTTGAGTACAACAACTGGGAAGTGGATGGCGGCGACAACATGGACAATGGCAGCAATAACACCCTGAACGTCACGCCCAGCCTCGACGCCATTGCCGAATTCAAGGTGCTCACCTCAAACTATGGAGCGCAGTACGGACGAAACGGTTCGGGCACAGTTGAGGTCGAGACCAAAGCAGGGACAAGCGCCTTTCACGGGGACGCTTACGAATTCGTCCGCAATGACATGTTCAATGCAACGCCCTACTTCCAATCTTCGGCGCCTTCTTACAAGAAAAACGACTTTGGATATACCGTCGGCGGGCCTGTCTTCATTCCCAACCACTACAACGCGAATCGACAGAAGACATTCTTCTTCTGGTCGCAGGAATGGCGTCGCGACCGCCTGCCTTTTACGTTTTCCCCACAAGGGGTTCCGTCAACATCGGAGCGCGCAGGAGACTTCACGGACGTCTGCCCCTCCCCAGGTGTGCAGTTTCAGCGGACGGACCAGAATGCTCCGGTGTACTTCCCGGAATGCCCGGCGACGGGGCAGGGTAACCCGGGATTTTTCGTTGGATTCCCGAACAATCAGGTTCCAGTAAATTCGAGCGATCCCAATGTTCAGGGCCTTCTCGGCATGATTCCACTGCCTACCCAGGGGAACATATACACCGCAACCATCTCGCAGCCCACAAATTGGCGTCAGGAACTGGTTCGTGTTGACCACAATCTCTCCGACAAAGAACGCATCACGCTCCGATATATCCATGATTCATGGGAAACCTTGAACCCTAATCCGCTGTGGACAAACCAGGGTTCGTTCCCCACGGTTCAGACCCAATTCACCGGCCCGGGCCTGGCGCTAATGGCGCGGATCTCGTCAACTCTTTCTCCGACGCTTCTAAACGAGTTTGTATTTAGTTTCACCACCGATCACATCGGGCTCACGAACGTGGGCAATTACAAGCGCCTCCCCGGCTCAACTTTCGGCGCTATCTTCCCCGGAGCGGATCTAGGCGTGCTCCCTGGCGTTAACCTGGTTGACCAGGGAACGGCATACGGGGGAGGCAGCTTCGGTGAAGATCCGGGGTACATTCCGAACGGACCCTACAACTCCAATCCGACATACACCTATCGCGACGACGTAAACAAAATCGTGGGTAAGCACAGTCTGCAGTTCGGCGCGTACTTTGCCGCGGGCCAGAAAAATGAGTTTGGCGGAGAACTCGGGGCTGGCTCTTACCCGGGTTACCTCACCTTTGATCCAAGCAGTTCCTCTACCACCACCGGGAACCCCGTCGCAGACCTGCTGCTGGGATACATCGCTTCGTTTGGCCAGCAGAATACGACCGTGAAGTATTACAACCGCTACAAGATTTTCGAACCTTATCTGCAGGACGACTGGCGCGTAACAAACCGATTGACCCTTAACCTGGGGCTGCGCGTTAGCCTCTACGGAACTTACCGCGAGAGGTACCACCGGGCATTCAACTTCGATCCCTCTGCTTACCAGCAGGGCGTGACGGTCGTTCAGTCGGACGGCTCAGTCACCGGCCTGACCCCGAACGGCAGCGCCCCGGCGCTTGGCAACCTGCCGAATGGAATCGTTCAGTGCGGCACCGGCGGCCAACCGGCCGGCTGTGTGCGCGGCCACCTCTTCAACCCTGCTCCCAGAGTCGGTTTCGCCTGGGATCCCAAGGGAGACGGCAAGACCGCAATCCGCGGCGGATATGGCATCTTCTTCGAACATGGGAATGGGAACGAGGCCAACTCCGAGTCATTGGAGAACTCGCCGCCGCTTGCCTTTGCGGCACAACAAAACAACATTGTCGGTTATCAGAACATAGGCCGGGGAACCGCAGCCGCTCAGTTTCCCTTGTCTGTGATCTCCATTCCAACCAAGGCTGTGTGGCCTTACGTGCAGCAATGGCACCTCGACGTGCAGCACAACATTGCCCCGGGAACAGTCGCGACTCTTTCCTACGTGGGCAGCAAAGGCACTCACCTGAACCGGCTGAGCAATCTGAACCAGATCCACCCGGTCGCGCCATCACAGAACCCTTACCAGCCCGGCGAAGCCATTGGGCCCAACGACTGCAGCAACCAGCAGACACCCAGCGGCGTTCCAATTACCGGACAAGCCTTGATCAATTTGAACGTCGCAGCTTGCGGAGTCAGCCCTGATGTATATCGGCCATTCCCAGGCTACGGTGACATCGCCTATCTCGTGAATGCCTCATCCTCCACCTACCATGCACTGCAATTCAGCATGCGGCGCAGCATTGGCGGACTCGATCTGGACCTCGCCTATACCTACAGCCACTCGATCGACGATTCATCGGATCGCTTTGATGGAAGCTTCGTCGATGGCTACAATCCTCGTTCGAATCGAGCCAGTTCGAGTTTCGATCAGCGGCACGTCTTCAACCTGGGGTACGTTTGGACCCTCCCCCTGTTCAACAAGCCGGGGCGTGCCCACTCCTTGTTAGGCGGCTGGCGTTATTCGGGGATCACTGCGTTCAGCACTGGAACACCGTTCAGCGTGCTTTACACGACCGATAATGCGGGGGTGGGCAATGGTCTTGGTTCCGCATCGTATCTTGACATCGTGGGCGATCCCAAGGCTGGACTGAGCCAAACGTCCACTTTTGTTCCTGGCTTCGGTCCGCTGTTCTATAACCCGGCCGCTTTTGCTATACCGCGTGGCCTCACCTTTGGCGACTCAGGCAGAAATCGGCTCCGCAATCCAGCTCGCTTGAACTTCGACATGGCGCTGCTCAAGGATTTTGCGATAACCGAGAGCAAGTTATTCGAGTTTCGTGTCGAGGCTTTCAACGTCTTCAATCACACGCAATGGGGAGCCATTGCCGGAGATGCGGGCTCGGGTGCCGGAAACAACAGCTCCGGTACCAATGTGCTCACCGGGAACTCGGCAAACGACATCGCTGGGGGCGCATTTCGACCTAGTATCGTTCATTCGCCTCGCATCCTGCAGTTTGGACTGAAGTTCCTGTTCTAGGCGAGGCAGTTTGAATCGGCAAAGCCCGGTCCTCGAAAAGGTCGGGCTTATTTTTTGGGAAGTGCTAGCCTTCTTCCGGCAAATCAAAGTTGATCAGGCTTCCACGGAAGCCGCGTGTCTTCCATGCTCCGAAGGCGATTCCAACCGCCATCCAGATCACGCCCGCAATCTTCGCAGGCTTGCTGAGTCCCAGCCAAAGCGCGAAGCAAATCAGAAAACCCGCGATCGGCGGAAGCGCGGTGAGAATCTTCTTCTCGTCCTGGCGGATGTAGTAGTGCACAACGGCCGCCGCGTTCACTCCCATGAAGGCAATCAGCGCGCCGAAATTGAGCATCTCCGCGCCCAGACCGTAGCTCATCAGGAATGCTCCGGCCAGCGCGACCACGCCGACAAAAATCACGTTGTTGCGCGGAACGTGGCGGTGGGGATCAACTACGCCGAAGAACGATTGCGGCAAGGCTTTGCTTCGGCCCATCCCGTAAAGCAGGCGCGCCGCGCCCAACTGCGCTCCCATGCCCGAACCGAAGTTGGCGACCAGCAGGGTAAATCCGACGATGGCAAACAGCGGCGGCCATGCCCGCTGCGCCACCGCTACGAAGGCTGTGTCCTCATTGGGAAACGGTTGCGACGCCGGCCAGATCAACTGCGCAGCATAGACTTCAATCGCCGACAACACTCCAATCACCAGGCACGTCAGCACCGTCGCCAGAAGGATGTTGCGGCGTGGGTTCTCCGCTTCTTCCGAAAGCGTGGAGATTCCGTCAAAACCGATGTAAGTAAGGACGGCAATCGAGGTTCCGCCCAGTACTGCACGAAAATGGAACAGCGCCGGATCGTAGAACGGGCGGGTAAAAAATTCCGCGCCCCCGTGAGGAGTCTCGAATACATAGCGCGCCGCAGCAATAAAGAATACCGTTATGACCGCGCCCATTCCCGCTGCCAGCGCCAGGTTCAGCCGCGCGGAGGTCTTTACTCCCTGAATATTGAGTGTGGTGAATACCGCCGCGAAAAAAATAGCCCATATCCAGTACGGCACATGCGGCGCGAACACGTGCGCCTGCTGGCTGCACCAAATAATGCAAATCATAGGATTGAGCATGTAGTCCATAACCATGCTCCAGCCCGTCACGTAGCCGAGCACGGGATTAATTTCCTGGCCAACGTAAGTAAACGCCGACCCTGCGCTGGGATAGACACGCGCCATCCGCCCGTAGCTGAAAGCGGTCAAAAGCATTCCCAACATGGCGATCAGAATTGTGGTGACGACGTGGCCGTGGCCGCGGTTGCTGAGCACCCCAAACACCGACATGGGCGCGACCGGCTGAATAACGATGACGCCGTACAGGATCAAATCCCAGAGCGTGAGGGAACGTTTCAGGCGAGTGGCGGGAACGGTGGTCTCCATGTCCGCGTCTATTGAAACGTTTCAGTACGGCAGATGTCAATACGGATTTGAGCGATTGGCCGGCGTGATCTTGACCAGCCGAGGGTTTGTTATCCCGCTGCTGACATAGGGGCAATTGCTTGCGTCCTTGGCATGCGCCAACGGAGAACGCCCGGGATACCGATTAAAAGTATGCCAGCCTACTGGCGCCACTGCCTATGCCGATGTTCACAGGCAATGATGTATAGACTCACTTTGTCCCGCTTTAGCAGGCCTTCGTAGGCGAAGGACTTGAAACGCTCGGACTCTTTGCGTTGGTGACGGTTGTCAGTGTTGTAGCACGCGACAAAATCGTCCAGATCGGTCCGCTTGAGCGCCTTGGTTTTAAGCGTAAAGTGTTCGTTTGTTCGGAAATTGTAAATCCACAGCGTCTTTGTCCACGGATTCTCGCTGGCCGGCTTCCGGTCGAAGAACACACGTTGGCTTTCACTCCCTGCGCATAGAAGATGCCGGTCGGCAGCCTGAGCAGCGTATAACCTCAGGGCATGCTATTGGGCACCCACTTTCCTAGTGGTAACCAGCAAACATTTATCGGGCGGCCACGACTCTCGACTGCACGATCTGCACTGGGCCCAGCAAACCCGACGGCCACAACTGCGAACTGGCCTTATAGAACTTCGGAGTCGTGAAGGTGTAAGTCTTGGTTACGCCCGGCTGGCGATCGCCGATAATTCGATTCGCCCAGCCGTTGGTGACCTTGATCTCCACCAGGTTCGCGCCGGGTTTCAGCGCACCAGTTACGTCCGCGCGAAATGGCGCCTTCCACAGAACATCCAGCGGCTGGCCATTCACCACCACTTGCGCCAGGTTTTTCACGCTGCCGAGATCAACCCACAGGCGGCTGCCGCTTTTAAGCCATTCGGGAGCAATGTCAATATTCTTCGCGTACGTTGCCGTGCCGGAGAAGTACTTTATCCCAGCGTCTGCGTTCTCGTTCCACGCCGTCAGCTTGTCTAACATGGCTTTCTCAGGCGCGCCCAAGTCAGGCGGAAAGCTCACTTCCCATGGTCCGTCGAGCGTGGTAAGAAGCGTTTCCATCGCCGCCGGCTCGATGTGCGACGGCATTTTTGCCGGCTCGCGGAACACGACGAACACCGTCTCCCACGGCGCAAGATGCAGAGGAACGGTGGTTTGTCCGCCGGTGGTGTCGTATGACGCGGGTTCGATCTTGCCGGTGTCTGCGTGCCAGAGTTCGGCCGACCTGCCCTCCACGCGGAAGGTTGCGCTCAGGCTTTCAAAGCGGTCGTTGCGATTGTCCAGGAAGTAGAGGTCGGTGTTGGCAACGTGCCGGTGAACAAACAAAACATTGGTGTCAGGCATCGGCCTCGAATAAGCGAAGTCCGGGGAGACATGCATTCCGGCGAGCAACGCGCCCAGAGTTTTGTTTCCGTACACTTTGCCTTTGCCTACTGCATTTCCTTCGCCCGAGCCCCACAAATCATTGGCGAGCTTCTGGAATTCAGCGACGTTGTCGCTCAGGCTGGGCGTGCCGGTAGGCCTCGCTCCGCACACGGTGGCTCCGGCTTCGACCAATTCATGAATCTTGCGCAAGACCGGCAGCGACATTTGCTGACTGTGAGGATCAAGCGCGAGCACGCGATACGTCATGCCGCCGGGCGTCGTCAAATGTCCTTCTTTGAACGACAGCACATGCGTCAACGCGTCGGCATTGATGTAGTCGAAGTTGTAACCGTCCGGAATGGGCGGGCCCTGGTGCAGGAATAAGGAAGTCAGGTTCGTGTCCTCGCCGTAAAAGTAAACAATGTCGGCAACGAAATGGCCCTGCTGCAGCAGGTACGAGCTGCGCGCCAGATAAGTGACCCAGGGCTTGGCCTGCTCCGCCCAAGTCTCATTGCGATTGAACCACTGGCCGAAGGGGCCGAGGGCGAATCCGGGCTTCTTGTCGAGCAAAGGTTGGTGCACCGATGTGTGAATGACGAACCGGTTCAGTCCCATGGAGAGTTCTTTATCAGCCGTGGGCTTCAGCGTTGCCGGAGACCACGCCCACGCGCCCAACGAGGCAGTCATCGACTCGGCTGCAACCAGGTTCTGGCCGTAGATGTGCGCGACCGACGCTGACTCGCGAATGTCGGCGTCATAGCCGTAAAGTTCGTTATTAACGCCAGGCTTCTGGGTCCACATGGCCGACATGGGGACGTCGTTGCTGCGCTTCACCTGCATGCCATCGCCGATGAATGCGCGCCCCTCTTCGTGCGACTCGCCGTAATGGCCCATGCCGCGGTCATGAAGAATTTTCGTGATCAGGTCGTAGTGGTAGTCGGCCAGCAGGTCACCGAGAGTCTCGCGGAAGTCCCAAAGAAACTTTTCGCTGGAGGCGACGCTTTCAATTACCCGCCCGGTCAACACCGGCATCCACGGGCGAGGATCGTAACCGCGGCGCTTGGTGAATTCCGGGATCAAATTATCAGTCCAGTTCTGTGCGCCCGCTTCCCAACTGTCGCTGATCACATACTGCAGGCCGCGCTTGCCCATCAGGTCGCCGACGGCATTCTTGTAGTTGTCGAGATAAGTGTTCATATACTCCGTGACGGCATCCGGGTTCAGTTTGTCCACTTCGAGGCCGGTGCCCTCCGGGGACGCAGGGTGATTCGTGATCCCGAGCAGCGAGTAGCCAAAGCGCAGCACCACCCAACGGCCGGATGGAGGCGTCCAGGTGAGAGTTCCGTCGGATTGCATTTTTGAAGTCAGATCCACTACGTCGCTTTTGCGAACCGCCTCGGACGGACCGACCTCGGGGGTCGGATACTGATCGAAACTCTGCAGATTGGCGAATGCAGCCTTCTCTTCAAACCGGCTGACGCGCGGCCCCGGATGCAGCACAAGTTCTGAGATTTCGAAGTTCGGATCGGGCTTTACGCCGCTAAAATCTCCAAAGGCGTTATCCACATCGAACTGCAAGTCGCTAAAACCCGCAGGCGGCTTGGACGCGAAAGCCACGCGAAAGAATTTAGCCGTGGTCGCCGGAAAAGCGATGGTGTGTTCTATGCCTCCGTCGGCTGGAATATCGACCAGCTTGCGAAACGTCTGGCCGTCATCGCTGGCCTCGACATCGGCGATCGACGGCGCTGCTCCGAACATGTTCGCCGCAGAGGCCGCAGGATCGTTCAGCACCAGCGTAAGAGCGTGCATGGTCTGCGGCGAGGAGAACTCATATTGAATCCAGGCTTGCTGACCCACGGGGGCCTTCGGCAACTGCGTCGTCTTGACCAGATCGCCGTCTGCCAGCACATTCACATCGACGTTACCAGCGCTCGTGGTGATCTTCGGGCTCAAGGCGGAAACTGGGACGTCGCTTTCAGGCACGCGAAACGCGATCACGGCTGAGTCGGCGTAGAACGTAGGCGACGCGGGCTGAGGCTGTCCGCTTAAGGCGGCCAGAAAATCGAAAACCGGCAGGTTCTGAAAAGGCCCCGTCGTCGTCGGAGGATGCGCCAGGACGCCTTTAAATGGCTTGCCTCCCTCGAGCCGAGTTTCGCTCCACACCACTTTCTTCATTCCCTGACTTGGCTTCACCCATGGTCCTCCGGATTCGCTCCATCCCGGCGACCCGGCAATTGCCTCTTCCAGTCCTAACTGGTCAGCAAGCGTGGTGGCGTACCTGAATGCGTCCTTCCACTCCGGCGTCATGTAAACCAGGCGCTTGTCCACAAACTTCGGCGTGTTCAGCGCTGCGTCAAAGTTCTGGAAGCCGCCAAGCCCGACCCGCTGCATCCACTCCAGATCGAGCTTGATTCCCTCCTTCGTAATGTTGCCGTTCATCCAATGCCACCACACTCGCGGCCTTGCAGTCTGAGGCGGAGTCTTGAAATCCTCTTCCAGCTTCTGGCTGGAATCTTGCGAATAAGCCGTTGCGCTGAAAGCAAGTAGGACTGCAAGGAACAGCGAGAGTGGCGAGGGCAGGTTTCGAGTCTTCATGGACTTCTCCTGGATCGATGTTTGACGGCTGCGAAGGAAGCTGAACCGATGCAACGGAAATTGGCTTTAAGCCAGCCGACGGATGCTCTCACCGCAAAAGATACTTGGTCAACCCTGAATTCGAGTTTCGCTTTGAGAAACGCGGACACTATGCCGGAACGGAGGGATGGTTCGCTCGCGCGGCAGCTTCGGCAGTTTGACTGAGTTTCAGGGGCCGCGCTGCCGGCGGGGCAGGGAACAACATTCTGCATTGCGGAACGCGCAGGTCCGCGGGAACCTTCACAACTCCGCGCTGAAAACTGGTGGTGAACTCGGCGAGATCGCTCCAGGCAGACGGCCGGTCTCGCGCATCCCAGACTCGCGCCTTCCAGAAGTAGCGGATCGCGGGCGCAAGGGCTTTCCCCGCGTATGCAATTTGGAACATCTCCGCCGAAGGAACTTTGCCTCTGTCCCATTGGTTCCCTTCGTTGGAAGCCAATGCTTGCAGCGACGAAGCGACCAGCACTTGATATGCGCGCTGTTTCATTCCGCGCTCGGCGGCGTCGGTGGCCTTCAGAGTCCAGCTGAAACGAGGCTGAGTGACATCGATGCCCAAGGGATTCGATCGCCATTCACATTTCAGGTTTTGCGGCTTTAGATCCGCATGACTGGAAACAGCTGCGCATGAGCAGACTGCCACGAGCAGCACGGCAACCCGAACTCCCGTTGTGGTTCGACACGACAGAGGGTGCCGATCAGCAGACGTGGGCATACTCCAGATCCAGCAGTTGAGCCAGTTTTTGCAACTTGCTGGAGATGTGCCCGACCCCAACCGCACAGTGGTGTGCCGGGCCATGCGAGCTCCATTGCGTGATGAAATTTCTGGCGCCGATAGGAAATCGATAGCGGCTGTTGGTATTTCCGATTTCAAGAATAGGCCCTGCGACGGATGCGCCCTCCGCCACCAGCAGCTTCAGCTTGCCTCCAGCGCTTTCGACGACTGACAGCAACGTCACTGGCCCGTGCTTGATCGACATTTCCACGGAGAGTCCGCGACCGACTTTGCCGTGATACACCTTCAACGGCCGCACTTTTGTTCTGCCTTCGGCAATGGCGATGTGGCCCGGGCCATCGTGGCCCATGAGAACCACATCGTCGTTATAGTCAACCGCATAGTACTCGGTGAATGAGCCACCCGCGCCGAAGGCATCCATGATTTTCATGGCTTGGGCGTTTTTCACTTCGTATTCGCCCGCTACCGGAATCCCGCGGGCGGTCAGCAAACTGGTGCCAATAATGATCGAGTTGACAACCTCTTCGTTCGCGTCGTTGCCGGTCCCCTTATGGTAGTACGCGAGTGACCCGAGTTCGTGCGACTCGACAAGACGATCCAGCGCCACCGAAGTCGCAGCCGCGCGTTGCAGTTCTTCGTCGGGGCAGTCGGCTTGCACGTCCATGGCCGCGCGGATTTCAGCGGCCCTTGCGCTGACCTCATCGGCGGCGACTTCGCGACGATGCGCGGCCAGTTCTTCCACTTCGATCATTTCAATGTGACCACCGAATTTCGCGCACTGAAGTGTCAAGTCGGAATAAATATCGAGCATGCCGCCGTAATAATGTCCCATCAATCCCAGGCGGTTGTGTTCCATGACCTGGGCGACGCGGACAGCATCAATCCATTCCTGGATTTCCTTCGATGCGACAGGGTCATTATTGAGTGTGCCGGTAATTTGGAAGAACGGAATTCCACAACGGTTGAACACGTTTGCGATTTCCGGGATAGGGCACGCCTGGCAGTAAGCCAGCCAGTCACCGGTCATCTTGGTGCGATCGCCAAGTCTATTGAAGGATTGGTACTCGATTGCAGGCTCCGGCGAAAGATTGAGAATGACGACTGGGACTTTGGCGCGGCGCACCACCGGAAGCACCGTCGAGGAAAGCGCATAAGTGGTGACGTAAAGGAAGATCAGGTCCACGTCTTTCTCGCGGAAAGTGTGCCCTGCCTCAGACGCCTTCCGCGGGGAATCAATCAGCCCAAGATTGACAACCTGTATGCCCGGGCCTCCCAGACGTCCGGCAAGCGAACCTTGGTACCCAAGCAATCTCTCTTGAAGGCCGGCGAACTGGGCCCAGTAAGTATCGAGCCCGATACCGAACAAGCCAATCTTCAGATCGCGAGCTGATTGCCGATGTGTCATCCGCACCTTTAAAACCGGGCGTGTGATGTTCCCATTTGAAAGCTGAACCCGTCAAGCGCACAGCTGGGCTGCGCTCCTTTTTGCTATGCAAAACGCGAGTGCGGGGAGCGCGGAACGACGCCCAGCGTTGGGGCCTCAGAAAAAAGCTTTCTTCTCAGTCTTGCCGTGGCCCGCCTGACCACCGCTCCGCTTCTCGGTTTCGCACTACGCAACTCCGGGCGGACGCTTCCTTTATTTGCATTCGCACGCCGTCGGCCCTACCCTTGCGAGGCTTAGTGGAGGACACGGCGTGAACAAGCCCAATAGGTTGTACCTGTCAGTTATTAGTTTCGTATTCGTTCTGACACCGGTGGCCCAAAGCCAAACACGGTTCGACGTGGGCATCCAATGGGACAAGGTCGAGCGGGTCTCGCAAACCACGCCCACACTTCAGGTGGTGGTAAACCCCCCGCTGCGGCGCGGAACTCCGGTCCATGACAACGCGTTCAAGGCACTGCATGATTTGGGCCTGGACTACGTGCGCTACGTGCCGTGGCTTCCCTACCCGAAACTAGGCGTCGCTGAGCTGGATCCACCCAAGGACGGCAAGACTTCGTGGGATTTCTCATTGATCGACCCCATGACGATCGACTTCCTCGAAGCTACAAAGGGCCATTCGGTGATTCTGAACTTCAGCACCATTCCGCAGTGGATGTTCATGACCGATAAGCCGGTCGCGTATCCCCCAGACCCCGACGAGCCGACTTGGAAGTATGAGCAAGGCACCGAGCTTCGTGACGCAACCGGCAAGGAAGCTGGCGACTATTTCGCCCGGATCATGGCATGGTACACGCAAGGGGGCTTCACCGACGAATTAAGCAAGCGCCACGAATCCGGATATCACTACGCGATTCCCTACTGGGAAATCTTGAATGAGCCGGAACTGGAACACCAGATCACGCCCGAGTTCTATACCAAGATCTACGATGCGGTGGTCGAGGCCATGCGGCGCCAGCACATTCAGACCACATTCGTCGGGATGGCCTTGGCCTTCCCTTCAGCCAATCCCAAGTTCGCTGAGTACTTCCTGAATCCCAAAAACCATAAAGCCGGCATTCCGCTGAATTTCATCTCCTACCATTTCTATGCGGTGCCGACGCCCGACCAGAGCGCCGAGGTGCAGCAGTTCACGTTCTTCGCGCAGGCCGAGGGATTTCTGGCGTCGGCGCGCTACATCGAATTAATCAGGAAACGGCTGTCGCCGCGCACCAAAACTACCGTCGACGAGATCGGATCGATTTCCGCCGACGACCTGGCACAGGTCGAACCGGGCCACGCTACCCAGCCCATCCCCAATTCGTATTGGAATTTGGCGGGCGCTCTTTATGCTTATCTCTTCGGCGAACTCAATCGCATGGGCATCGACGTGGTCGGCGAGTCGCAGCTGGTGGGCTATCCCACGCAGTTCCCCTCGGTTTCCATGGTGGATTGGAACGATGGCAAGCCCAACGCGCGGATCTGGGTGCTGAAACTTCTCCATGACAACTTCGGCCCCGGTGACAAGGTGGTCGAAACCAAGCTGGAAACGCCGTACGTTTATGCGTCGGCGCTGATATGCAAGGACGGCAAACGCCGCGTGTTGTTGGTAAGCAAACGCGACCGTCCACTTGAAGTGTCGATACCGGGCGCTTCGGGCGGGGGAATACAGTTTGTGGATCAGAGCACGGCGTTGCAACCTCCGGCCTCCGCAAAACTGGAGAGCGACGTAGTGAAGCTCACGGGCTTCGAAGTGGCCGTAGTTACACTTCCGTAGCGCAGTTTTAGGGCTGGCCCGGATCAACGCTCTGCTTGGTTACTTCGCCCAGGGGCTCCGCAAGCTGGAGCCCTCGGATCTGTTGCTTTTCACGCAGACGGCGAACCTGCTCGATGGCCTTCTCGCGCGCCTCGACGTCTCCGGTCGCGCGGTACACCTGCACCAGATGAAACCAGGCGGCGTCATCCTCAGGGTTTAAGGTGACAGCCTTTTGCAGAAGCGGCAGCGCCTGTTCCGGACGGCGTAGCGCGATGAGAGTTGCTGCCAGCCCCACTTGTGCTTCTTCAAAATCCGGATAGCTGCGCACTGCTCGTTCAAAGAATTGTTGTGACTCGTCCAATTTACCGGCCTTGCGACAGGCCTCGCCGACTTCGTACGCCGCGCTGGCGTTCAGCGGATCCACTTCCAGCTCCGCCCGGAATTCTTTTTCGGCGGCGGCCTCATCGTCCCGCGAGTTGGTGGAATTCCCTCGCGCCAACAAAGTTCTTCCCATCCGGTAGTGAATTCCGGGACGGCTCGGCTCGATCGCCAATACCTTTCGATACTGCGCCAACGCCTCGGTATTCGCGCCCTGACTCTCGAACGCTTCGGCCGCTGCCTGGTATCTCCAGATAGACTCGGGGGCCACGGACGACAACTTCTGCATGTCGAGAAATGCAAAGTTTCCGAAGATCCGGCTGTCCTGGTACAAGATTTCGGGATCGTTGGGATACAAGCGCTCCAGCTCCAGTGCGACTTTTACGGCTTCACGATCCCGCCGCAATCCGGTGTAGGCGCGCAACAGCTGCAGGCCGCAGATGCGGACGGTCTCCGGGTCATTGGGCTGGCGGAAGCCCTTCTGCAGGCCCGTCAGCGCATCGCCATACCGGCCAAGCTCCGATTGTGAAATGGCAAGCAGCGTGCCGGTCTTGGTGAGGCTTGGCTTGAGTTTGAGCGCACGCTGCAACTCGGGGATCGCCTCGTCAAATTTCTTCTGCTGAAAATAAATCAATCCCAGGTTGGCGTGGATTTCAGCGACGCCTGGATTACTGCGGGCAAGCTCTTCGTAAGCCTGTTGAGCTTCGGCGAAGCGGCCTTGGGAAAGCGCTTGTTGTGCCTGCTCGTATTTCTGCTGCAGGGACGAGGAGTCTTGCGCAGACGTGCGCAAGGCACATACGAGGACCGTGACGAGAAGCGCGGCCGGGAGACTTTTCACGGGTGTCAGTTTAGCTCAAACAATCCCGCCAGCCGGATGAGGGCTGGCGGGTGCGTGGAGTGCTTGTTCTTTCGAATTAGAACGTTATCTTACCCGCCAGTTGAACGACGCGACCTGGGGATGCGCTGGTGATCTTCCCGAATGACGAGCTTCCGAGATTCGTCCCTGGGTTGGTGCCGCCGCCGCCGCCGAATCCAATCAAACCCCCCGGAGAAATCCCGTACTGGGTATGGTTAAAGGTGTTGAACGTGTCGAGGCGCAGTTGGAAGCCCGCCCTTTCATTGAAGGCGAACGTCTTGGCTAGACCCATGTCCCAATTGTTAATGCCAGGTCCGGTCAGGAAGTTACGCGCTGTTTTCCCGTAAACTCCGGGAGCCGGATTGCAAAACGATACCCCGGTAATGAACTGCGCGGAGCACGATGTGTCCGGGACGGGTAACAAGGTAACCGGATCAATGTCATACCCAATGGTGTTGTTGAACCATGCGTTCACATTGTGGTTGTGTCCAGGGGTGTAGGTTGGTCCAATCTGGTTCGCGCGCTGGAAGAACGTGCCCAGCAAGCCGCCCTGGTCGTTACCCGCTATCGAATACGGGAATCCGCTCTGGAACGTGGTCACGCCGGAGAGCTGCCATCCGCCAATCAAAGCGTTGCCGAGTCTCCCCACGTTGCCGAACGCGCGCTTCCCTTTTCCGATTGGCAACTGATAGACGTAACTGGCTACGAAGCGATTGGTCACGCTGAAGTCAGAGGGCCCGTAGTCCAATCTGGGGTTGTGATTGTCCATGAACCCCTGCCAGCCGGTGCCCGCGGTGGCGCCGATGCCGGCGGCCGCAGACTTGTCATCCATGCTCTTCGCCCACGTGTAAAACGCGGTGAGCGCGAGAGACGAAGTGCGATGCTCCAGCTTGACCGTTCCTGCGTTGTAGTTGGAATATCCGCTCCAATCGCTGTTGATGTAAATTCCCGGGAAATTCACATAGGGCTTGCGGGACGACTGGGGGCAATTGTGCGTAACATCGGTAGGATCAGCCTGGCAGAACGGCAGGTCCGCCGAGGAAAGACCGAGCGATTGGGCAATATTGCGCCGATTGAGCAGGTGGGTACCCTTGTTGCCGATGTAATTGACTTCCAGTGTGGTGCTCTTCGCCAGCTGACGTTGCACCGAGAGGTCCCACTGTTGCAAGTAGGGATTTCGCGGATTGTCAGACTCGATCACTGCCAGGAAAGTCAGTGACGCTGGGTCGATCGCATTCAGGGTGGTGAAACTCGGAAACAGATTGTCGGTCAACTTGGGCGCGTTCGGGTTCGATCCCGGACTTAGGCTCTGACGAACCGCGTAGGGGTACAGATCGCCGGAATCGTCAATCTCGCGGCCTTCGGCAGAATCCCAGAAGATTCCGTATCCGCCGCGGATTACTGTCTTATCGCCAAACGGGCGATAGGCAAATCCAATGCGCGGAGCAAACGGCTTCTTTGATCCCTTATGGGGGACATTGGAACCGCAGTACTCGTACACGCCGTTTCCAGCAGGCGCCACGCCGTTGGTCAAGAGCGCCTTGTCAGCAAAGCACAGGCCGCCATTTGGATTTTTATCGTCCAACCAAAAGAAGTGGTTGCTGGCTTCGTACGCTGCTGCCCTGTAGTCCCAACGCAGGCCCAGATTCAGCGTCAGGCGGCTGGTTGCTTTCCAGTCGTCCTGAATGTAGGGAGCGAAATAGCTGAACACATGGTCCTGGGGGTTTCCTGCGACCTTGGTATTGCTCAGTGGAGCCGGAAAGAAACCGCCGACACCCGAGTAGTAGCCGAGAAGGTAGTCAGCGGTGGCATTGCCGGTGCCGCACAGGCCGGTCCCGTTAGGACAATTGGTGTTGTTGTTTTGGATCAAGGTGCTGGAGAACGAGTAGTCGCCGTAGAAATCATTGTCCAGGTTGCGAACCAAGTGCCATTTGCGATAGTCGGCGCCGACCGATACAGTGTGGCGGCCGCGGATCATGGTCAGAGAATCCGCGAACTCCCACATGGGCTGGTTGCTTGCGGAATACGAATTGATGGGGCCGCCAAAACTGCTCATCTGCGAGATCGCAATGTTCGGCCAGCTTTGCTGCCCGCCGGTGAAGTTTTGGAACGTTCCGGTGAGCGCAAGCGTGCTGATTGCGGAAGCCGGAGGGGCAGGAGCTCCCTCGTTGGCAATCGCTCGCAAAAATCCGAAGCGGAAGTTATTCACGTTGTTGTGTCCAAGATTGATGGTATGTGATACCGTCCAGCTTTTCGAGGTCTCCACAAAAGCTAAATCGCCTTGCGGCTCCGACAACGACCCGTTAAAGCTGGTGTTGTTGTAGGTCGAGTACGTTCCGCGTCCAAAAATGGTGCCCCAGCGGCCCAGGTTCTGATCCAATCGATAGGTTTGCTGATTGGAGGACAAGGGGAACGCGCCGCTTAGCGCCAGGTTGTTTCCGCCGTTTGTGGCCGGGTTGGCATTTGGCGACGGGAAGTAGCTGCCTGCCGTAACCTGCGCTAGCCGTGAAAATCGTGAAGAAGGAATCATGTTGCCGGGAAAAGGATTGCCCGTTACCGGATCAATCGGCATGCATGGCTGGTTCTTGGCCAAGTTAGTCGTGCAGTTTAATGAACCGTACGCCGGCAACCCCGACTGAGAAAAATCTCCGGTCAGCTGCATGGGATCGGGTGCGTTTCCGTTCGCGATGAAACCGTTCCGGAGGCGCCAGCCTTCGTAGTTGACAAGCCAGAACGTCTTGTTGCGGCCATCATAAAGTTTCCCGAAGGAGGCTGGTCCGCCGACCACAAAGCCAAACTGATTTTGTCGCAGCTCTGGAGTCGGGCTCTGAAAGTGCGTCGAGGCGTCGAGCGCATCATTCCGAAAAGTCTCGAAGACGGTGCCGTGAAGCTGGTTGGTGCCGCTCTTGCTCACGATGTTGACCTGGTTGGCGCTGAACCCGTACTCCGCAGAGTAGGTACCACCCTGTTCCTTGAATTCCTGGATCGCATCCTGCGAAAGAATCACGGCAGGAGTATTGAGCGAGGTGTCGGTGTTAACTAGGCCGTCCAGGGTGTAGTTGTTCGAGGTCGGGCGTCCGCCGTTGATGCTGATGGCGTTGCCTTGCCCCTGGCGCATGGTCCCTTGTTCGCCGCCGATGGTTACGGCTCCCTGTCCCAGTAGGAGAAGCTGAACAAAATTCCGACCGTTGAGCGGCAGTTCCTCAACTTGCTTTTGCGAGATGACCGTGGAAATCGACGAACTGTCGGTGTCAAGGGTGACCGTATTGGCCTCGACCGAGACGGTTTCTGAAACGGCGCCTGGTTTCAGCGCAAAGTTCAGGCGGGTTTCCTGCGCCACCGCCAGAGTCACATTCTGCAGTACGGATTTCTGGAATCCCGGGGCTTCAATCGTCACCGTATAGGTACCTGGCTGCAGGTATGGAACGGTGAAATCACCCGACGAACTCGTCCTGGCCTGTTTCACCGCGCCGGTGGCTAGGTTGTTGACGGTAACGTTCGCGTCAGAAACCACAGCGCCCGATGCGTCGGTGACGGTCCCCAGAATGGCTCCGGTATCACCGGCTTGGCCAAACAGCAGCAGGCCCGAGAGCGTTACGAACAAAATCAGGGGGACAATTCGCGCTTTGAAAGACATTCTCTACCTCCTCAGTTTTGGCAGACCTACCCACAGCGATCTGGCGCAGAGCACCTGCAAAAAGTACGGGCTTTCTGCTTTGACCAACGATGGCTTTGCGTGGGGCGATACTCACACTGGTCGAGAAACACCGTCAACTCGGAAACAGGAAAGGCAGGAGGTTTCACATTGAGAAACTTCGGAAATGTCTCCGGAAGTCGTACAGCTTATGATGATCCGCTGAAATAACGTGGCTGCGCGACCCGTGCGGGTGCGGCCCGGGTGATGAATAGCGTTCTGCAATGCGGAATTCGTTGGAGAGTGAGAAGGGGCAACAAGTTTTGCAGGCAGTGGAACGGGATCTCCGCTATGAGGCCTGTAGTTTCGCGAGCCCGGAGCCTTGCGCGTGCATGATGCTGTCGTTGGGATAGAAATGCTCCACCGTCATCGGCGTGACCAGTTTGTGCTCCACAAAGACCGCCGGCGGTACTGGCTTCTTATTAAGGATGTCGAGACTGACTCGCACCAGGTCTGGCCCGTAGCGTTCAGGGAAAAAAGCCACCGATCCGACCATCCGGGTGTTCGGTTGGCGCAATTCGGCGCGGCCTTCGAGCGATGCATTCTGCCCCATGACCGCGCAAGTGTCGGCGCGGCCGGCTTCTTCAAACGCCCGCAGAGCCCCGATGGCGCTTACGTCATTGATGGCGCCCACGACGATTCGCCGAGACCTGGACGTCCGGATGTGCCGGCGAACCACTTCGAAGCTAGGCCCGAGATCGCCGTCGCCGTCGAGATGCGTCACGCGGCTATTCTTGGCGCTGGGCAACGTCAGGTTGATTCCCACAAGCATTCCGGTGAGGCGCATCTGCGGCAGATTGCCTGCGCGCGGCAGTTCCAGCAAAACAATCTCGTCGAGTTCAGAGTGCCAGTGTTCCTTCACCCAGCGGCCCAGGTATCTTCCGCCGATCAATCCGGCCTCGTAGTTATTGGCGCCGTAGTAGGTCGCGCCGGGATGCGGGATGTCGATGGCAATCATCGGGATTCCGGCGTCCCGGTATTTCGCGGCAACGATGGGGGCAACCATCTCGTCGGTTTGAAACTCGATCGCCAGATCCACTTTTTCGCGCACCATAAGGTCGGCATTGCGCTGCGCGATTTTTGCGCTGTAGCGGTTGTCGAAGGCGATCAGTTCAATGCCTTCCTGTTTGGCGGCGCGTTCTATGCTGGCGGAAACTTCCCTGGAAAACTGGTAGTCCGAGCCCTGCGCTGCGTAGCCGAGACGGCACAACCGCTGCTTCATCGGCCGCAGAGTGGACTGATAAAGATTCGCCCCTACCTTCTCTACCATGCCGCATTTTTCCAGCGTATAAAGAAGACGGAAGCACATTGTCTTGGGAAGGCGGCTGCGTTCCACGATTTCCTTCAGCGGCAACGCCTCTCCCGAGGCGCGGAACGCTGCCAGTATCTTCGATGAGTGGACGACCGACTTCACCAAGTACGGATCGCGACTGCGGGGTTGCTCCATGGGAACGCGGCCACTATAGCAGAGAATGCCGGAGCGTGTTCTGCAAAACGAAATCAGGGTATGGACTGGACAGGTCCCGAGAATCCAGAAACATCGATGCTTCTGTGTTTCTATAGCGTTATGGGGGGAACACGATTTTCGCATTGCGAAACGCCGACTTGGGCTGCAGAAACTCCGTGACCTGCATTCGCTCGCTGTGTAGTCTCGCTGGAACAGGGTAATCAAATGAAGACACCGCACGCCGAGAGGGTATTTCAGGCTCTCGAAACATTCCGCATTGAGGTCCCCTCGTGGGGCTTCGCCAATACTGGAACTCGGTTTGGCAAGTTCCTGCAGGCCTCCGCCGCCTCAACGACGGAGGAAAAATTCAGCGATGCCGGCCAGGTCCACGGAGTCACCGGCGTTTGCCCGACGATCGCGCTCCATGTCCTGTGGGATTGCCCCGATGGAATCAACAGCGCGGCTGAGATCAACCGGCTTTCCGAGCGGTACGGAATTCGCCCCGGATCCATTAATCCAAACCTGTTTCAAGACCAGGTTTACAAGTTTGGCTCGTTTGGAAATCCTGACCCGGCAATTCGCCAGCAGGCCCAGCAGCACACGAAAGACAGCATTGAGATTGCCCACCGACTGGGAAGCCGCGACATCTCGATGTGGTTCGCGGATGGCTCCAGTTACCCCGGCACAGCCAACATCCGGCAGCGCAAAGCCTGGTTTGAGGAAGGCCTGGTTCGAGCGCACGATGCGCTAACGCCGGCACAACGCCTCCTGGTGGAGTACAAGCCGTTTGAGCCGGCGTTTTACCACACCGACATTGCGGATTGGGGAATGGCGCTTCACCTTGCTCGGCACGCCGGCCCGCAGGCCAAAGTATTAGTGGACACAGGGCATCACTTTCCGGCGCAGAATATCGAACAGATTGTTGCCTGGCTCCTATCGGAGCAAATGCTTGGCGGCTTTCACTTTAACGACCGGCGTTATGCGGACGACGATCTTACCCTGGGGTCGATCGATCCTTATCAAGTGTTCCGAATTTTCCACGAGATCTTGTATTACGAATGGGAATCCAAGAACAGGGCTGACATCGCCTACATGATTGACCAGAGCCACAACCTGAAGGGAAAGATCGAGGAGACCATCCAGACGGTTACGATGGCGCAGCAACTGTTCGCCAAGGCCGCGCTGGTGGACCACGACGAACTCTGGTCCGCGCAGAACAAGTGTGAGCTGATTGGTTCCGAGTCTCTGCTGCAGGATGCTTTCAACACTGACGTTCGCCCGGCGATCCAGGAGTGGCGCAGTTCCAAGGGACTGCCGACGGATCCGATGAAAGCATTTCTGGAAAGCGGCTACGTCGAGCGCATCACCAAGGAAAGGGCCGCCCGCAACGCCAGCAGTGTTTCATCCTATGCCTGATGCGGGAAAGCCATATCTCGCTTTCGACCTGGGCGCTGAGAGCGGCAGAGCTGTGCTCGGACGCCTTCACGCCGGTGTGCTCACCAGCGAAGAGGTTTACCGCTTTCCC
>JAYTFR010000098.1:0-160882 GCA_043734125.1 Acidobacteriota bacterium
GATCAGAATCAAACAGAGCATGGGCAGGATCACTTTCTTCTAACATGCTTCTGCTGAATCTCATCCCGCTAATTCGACGTGACTTTTTCAACACCCACAAGCGATAACACTCATCGACCGCCAGGGGTAACGCCGTCACACGCAGCTCCAGAAATCGACGTTCCGTGAAAACCTACCGCCGGCGATTCCTGACCGGCCCCCCGAGGTCAATGAGCCTATGGGGATTTTTCACCAACCGTCTACGCGTCCGAATTTTTTCCAATCCAGCTTTCTTGTCAGGCGTGCGCCCAATTCCTGAGCGCCGAGCAGCACCAAAACGCAGCCGCCAACCGCCACGATAGTCCAGACGCCCGCACCTTTGCGTGCTAGTACCCAGACAAAAGCGGCTCCAGCGAAGCCGAACATGACCATCCAAGACAGGAAATAAAACCAAATCGAAAAGACGGGCCAGTTACCCGTGTGGTTACGGAACTCTTTCCACACTCTGTACTTGTAACGGAAATAGGCAGGCGTGTTCCTTATGTCCGTAGGGCCGTAGGGTGAATAGAACTCGGGCTCTTGCCATCCGACGAAGTGCCGCATGTTGTGCTCGTACTTCGCCGCAGCCACCTGCTTCCCCAGCGGGACTTTCCCCTCGCGTGCGGCCAGCGCGTCGAACCTTTTCTTTATCCGCTCAGCATTCTCTTTCTTCAGCCCACGCCTCTGTATTTCGCTATCCAAAGCGATGGTGGCCTCTGGAACGAGCGTCTTTCGCTCCGCCCATAAGCACAGCAATTGATCACCGCCCAACTGAGAGTAGTTCGCGCTGAACTCCGAGAGGTCCATATTCCTACCCTGACGACTTGGCCCAGGCAGCCAGCAGTTAGCCGCGTCCACGGGTGCTGTTGTAAACAGCGATATCACTCATTGAACGGTCAATGAGCGTAAATGGGGGAATTTTAGCAACAATTGACTTCGCAACCGAATACTCATGCAGGAGTTCGTGTTTGCCAGCCTAGCCAAGAGGCGCGAGGATGGGCGTAGAATGTTGTGCGAAGAAATTCTTTGCTCATTATCCTAGTCGCAGGTTGCCAAATCTCATTCGGTCAGGATCGTGACGCGCTTGCTTTCGCAGGGTGCTACGAACTTCAAGCCGAAGGGCGACATACCCATATCTCCAACTATGATGCGGTCCCAAGTCGAATGCAGCTCACGCTGGAGCCCGACAGGCTAAGCGGAACGCTTGTAGCCAAAAGGTTAGATTCGAGCGTGCGTGAAGCGTCCTGGCGGTGGCAGATTCAGCGCGATGGCAGCGTCGAGCTCAGTCCTAGTGGAGTCTGGATAACGAACGGCTGGTTTATCCAGTTCAGTAGATCCGGCCAAGAGTTTCGAGGCACAGCTCGGTACTGGACCGATACGGACGGAGGACGCACTTTCGGTGTTGTTGGGCGCAAAGTCGCCTGCAACCAGCAAAGCAAAGGTTCGCAGTAGGAATCAATGAGTGATGGCGATGTTTCGCTAATTGTGCTGCTCCAACTTGACCCCTCCCGAATTCTCGCTATAAAGTCTAGCAACGATGCGCACTCAGGAAGGTGCCACAGATGGTGATCGAGTACACGGCCACTCCTCAAGACGTTGTTGCCCTCTATTCCTATACGCGAAAGCATTCCTTCAAGCATGCACTGATCTTCTACGGATTGCCGATCGGGCTGGCCATCGTTGTCCTGGTCGAACGTCTCTCGCCTGCGCACTCGCTTACGGTTGCTGATTGGAGCACTGCTCTAATTTGGGGCTGGGTGTTCTTTTTGGGTTTTCCTGTGATCCTGAAACTCCGTACCAAGAAGGACAAGCGCACGCTATCAAATCAGCCTGACAGGGTTTCCACGCGAATTGGAACACTCAAGGGCGATGTGCCGTGGAAAAAGGTAGACAGCCTGCATATCACTGATGAGCACATCTTTCTGATGGGAAAGAATATGAACGGCTTTGCGATTCCGCGAAGAGCATTTGTTGACGACAAGCGAAGGGAAGAGTTCATTCGCTTATGTAAGCAATACATCCAAGCTTCAACTACCAGACAATCAAAATGAAACGGTTGATCGTGTGGCTCATTGCCGCGCAGATCGTAGTGTTGCACGTCTACGAACTGTGGCACTTGATCCACGTGTTGTTCTTTAAATAGCTGTTCTTCACCTGTAGCCAGTCGGCTCTCGAAGCATTTTACTTCTGGGGTATCGGGGAGTGCGGCCCAAAAGGCCCCTGCAATTTGCACACTGGGTTCCTCTGAGCGTGCAGGGCGCGTTATTCGGGACGAAACATGCCCATCGCGATGAACCGTGTGATGATCGCGGCAAAGAGTGTGCCGATCCCGAAAAGCACCCACCGCGCTCGCTTCCATGTATCCCTGAAGCCGGAAGCTTGCACGAAGATGTCTGCAAGGTAAGCCGCGCAATAGGCGACGTTGGCCGCCACGGCCAGCAGAAACACGCCAAGAGCAAGATTGATCGAGAGCACCGACTTCGAACTAGGATAACCGGCGACAAAATAGGCAGTCACGATGACCGCAAGCACCAGGTTGTACAGCAGCCTGCGCGGCTCCCAAAAGCGAATCGCGTCGGTGAAATATTCTCGGAAGTCGGCCCCGTTCATCGGAGCAGTGTAGCCCACCGCCGGTCCAGTTGAAAGCACGGCAATTTGCGACGGACGGGAGGTTTATGGTATAACTAACCAGTTAGTTAATTATGTACGCCGTCTCCAAACCCCGCCTCGGCACCCGCGGACAGCCCGAGCAAAGCCGCGTCGCCATTCTCGATGCCGCCGTACGCGAGTTCGCCCGTGACGGCGTGGCCGGCGCCCGCACTGACGCCATCGCCCGATCAGCCGGAGTAAACAAGGCGTTGCTCTACTACTACTTTTCCGACAAAGAAGCTTTGTACCAAGCCGTACTCGACCACGTATTCAGCGGCCTTCGCATTTCCATCCTTCAGGCGCTGGCCCAGCCGCTGCCGCCACGCGAGCGCCTGAAGACCTACGTCTGCGCGCATTTCGATTACATTGCCTCCAACCCGCTCTACCCGCGAATCGTGCACGCCGAGTTTCTCCGCGCCGGGCGCGAAGCCTCGAATGAAGGCATGGCGAAGTCGGGCAGCATTCCGCCTGTGCACCAAAAAGGCCGCGGTCGTGCCTCTCGCGCGCAAGCCGCCGACTCCGGTACCTTGCGCCTGCAGCACATCGCCAGCGAATACTTTCGCCCTGCTTTCGTTGGAATCGCTGCGCTCCTCAAGGAAGGTACCGAGCAGGGCGAGTTCCGCGCGGTGAATCCCCTGCACTTCATTCCTTCCATGATTTCGGTTATCGTTTTCTACTTCACTATCGCGCCGATCATGAAAGTGATGGCCGGTGTTGACCCCATGTCCCCCGCGCGCCTGGCTGAACGCCGCGATGCGGTATTAGACTTCATTACTTCTGCTCTATTTCTCCAGCGGCCAGCAGAGACAACAGCGACAGGAAAGACAAAGCTAAAGCTAAAGACAAGGACAAAGCTGGCGCCGCAAAAGAGGAGGTGGTCCGGTGAGCCCACGCAATAAATTCATAATCATTCTCGGGATCATTTTCGCTATCGCCCTCGGCTATTACCTGTTCTCCACCCCTCGCGGCTCCGATCTCGACCTGATCGGCACGGTTGACGCCAATCAGCCCATCGTAAGTTCGCAAGTCGCGGGCCGGATCTCGAAGCTGCTGATAGACGAAGGCACGCAAGTGAAGCAGGGCGACCTGATCGCAACTCTCGATCCATCGGAACTCGAAGCCCAGGCCCGAGCCGCCGCCGCCACCATCGACAGCCTGCGGTCGCAAGTGTCCGCAACCGAGGCCACCAGCGCTGCCACGCAAGGATCGACCTCCAGCAGCGTCGTCAACGCGCAAGCTCGGCTTGAATCCACCCGCGCCCAATCGCTGCAGGCTGAGGCCATGCTGCAACGCGTAGAAAGCGACAGTCGGCGCGCCATCGAGCTGGCCAAACAGGGGGTTGCTTCGCAGCAGGAAAGCGATCAGGCCGCGAGCAATTTGAAAGCGCAGCAAGCTGTCGTCGCGTCCCTGCAAAAACAAATTGATGCCGCGCAGGCCGAGCTGAATGCCGCCGTCGCCAACACTCACCAGGCGCACGCGGCCCAAAGCACCGTGGCCGCCGCCCGCGGACAGTTGCTGAATGCCGAAGCTCAGTTGAAGGAAGCCGAAGTCCGGCTCGGATACACAAAAATCTATGCGCCCGTGACGGGAACGATCATGGTCCGCGCAGCGCGCGAAGGCGAATACCTCACAGCCGGCCAGCCAATTGCCACAATCGTCGATTTTTCTGACACCTGGGTCCGCACTGCGGTCGCTGAAACCGACACCGACCACATTGGAATCGGCGACACTCTGCGCGTCCGCCTTCCGGGCGGCACCGTCACTTCCGGCAAAGTGTTTTACAAGTCCGCCGAAGCCGATTTTGCCACCCAGCGCGATGTCAGCCGCAAGAAGCGTGACATTAAGACCATCATTCTGAAAGTTCGCCTCGATAATCCCAAAGGCGATTACGTTCCCGGCATGACCGCCGACGTTCTGGTTTCGCAAGCTCAGTTGCGCGGACAAAAGCCGGCTCAGGACGCCTCTACTCTGGGAGCGAAACCGTGAGCGCAATCCCCGATCTGCGTCCGCCAGTTCCTCCGGCCGACGCGCCGAAGGCTATCGAGGTCGAGCATATCGTTAAGAAATACGGCGACTTCACCGCCGTTGACGACGTCACCTTCGACGTAAAAGAGGGCGAGATCTTCGGGCTGCTCGGGCCGAACGGCGCGGGCAAGTCCACGCTCATTCGCATGATGACCACGCTCATCCCCATTACCGCGGGCAAAGCGCGAATCGCCGGTCACGACGTTGCATCCGACCCCGACGACGCTCGCCGCGCCATTGGCGTGATTCCCCAGGCGCTCACCAGCGATATTGATCTCACCGTGGAAGAGAACATCAACATTTACGCCAAGCTCTACGATGTGCCGGCAAAACAACGCAAGCAGAGCATCAACGAGCTGCTCGAAATGGTTGACCTCACGAAGTGGCGCCATGCGCAAACCAAAACGCTTTCCGGCGGCATGCGGCGGCGTCTTGAAATTGCTCGCGGCCTGGTTCACAACCCGCGAATTTTCTTTCTCGATGAGCCGACCACTGGCCTCGATCCCGTCTCCCGGGTCGCTGTCTGGGAAATGCTGACCAACATTAAGGCTAAGCGCCAGCTCACCATCCTGATCACGACTCACTACATGGACGAAGCCGACCGCCTCTGCGACCGCATCGCCATCGTGGACCACGGCAAGCTGGTCGCGCTCGACACCCCGCAAGCGCTCAAGGCAAGCGTTCCAGGATCAAACGTCATTGAAGCCCAGTTCGAGCATCCCCCCGCCGACTGGCAGCAAAAGCTCCACGCGCTCAACAGCGTCACATCCGTCCAATCCGAAGGGGCAGATATGTATCGCGTGCTCACCAGCAACGGCTCCCGCACCACCACTGAACTCGTCGAAATGGCCGTGCAGGCGGGCGTCGCGGTGAAGTCGCTCAGCGTTCAGAACACAACTTTGGACGACGTTTTCGTTCACTACACTGGGCGGCAGCTTCGTGACGAACTGGTGAAGGCCTACCAGTTCATGATGCCGCCAAGGCCTGGTTTACAGCCATGAGGACGCAGCCATGAATCGAATGATGGCCATTATCGAACGCGAGCTGCGAAAATTCTTTCGCTCTCCCACGCTCATGCTGGTTTCGATGATCTTCCCTCTCATCCAACTCATCGTTCTGGGCAACGCGTTCGGCGGCAAGATTCGCGACGCCAAAGTCGGCCTGGTGGATGAAGACGGCGGCACCCAGGCTCTGAAGATTCGCGAAGCGTTCGATTCCGTTCGCAGCAACCTGCGCACGTTTGCGCCGGTCTATTACACCGACGAAAAGAAGGCTGTCGAAGACGTGCGTAACGGTAAGATCCAGGGCGCCGTCATTATTCCTCCGCAGTATTCCCGCCGCGTTTACGCCAAAGAACAGCCCAAAATCGGCCTGGTCATCGACAACAGCGACAATTTTATGACGGCCACGGTTGAGGGCGAGATGTCGGAAATCACCGCCGCCTTGAACAGTCCCACAGTCACTCCGCGAATGATGCAGCAAACCGTGCTGCAGATCGTCGAACTCTATCCCTACATCGAGTACATGAAATATTTGCTGCCAGGTTCGATCGCGCTCGCCATGTTCGTTTCTGTGATGATCGGCGGCGGCATGCTTTACATTGACGACAAAGCCCGCGGCGTGCACGAAGGCTATCTCGTCACCCCCATCACGAAAGCCGAGCTGGTATTCGGACTGAACGCCGCCGGCGCCATCAAAGCCGTAATGACCGGCGTCGTGATTACCGTCATCGGGTCGCTGCTTTCAGGCGTTGGCAGCATTTTTAATCCCGGCACCATTCTTGGCCTTGCGTTGATGATCCTGCTGACCTCGGTCGCCTTCAACGCAATGATGTTTCTGCTCATGGTGCGCGTCGAGGACCCCTTGGTTCCGCGCGCCACCTTCGGCATTCTGAACACGCTGCTGTTCTTTCCCAGCGGCGCGGTGTACCCGATCCAGGCCTTTCCCGCGTGGCTTCAATTCATCGCGAGAATCGATCCATTTACTTTCGCAGTGCACGGATTCAAATCATTGCTTTTGAAAGAAACCGGCCTGGCCGCGATCTGGCCTGACATGCTCTACCTCACCATCTTTGGAGTTGTGGCCCTGGCGATCGCCGTCCCGCTGTTCAAGCGGACGCTGTAGCTGTGCGCGATGAGCTTTGAGCACCGTGCGTTCGATTTCCCCTGCACGTTCTTGAGCTGCCGCGTTAGCTTCGGAACTTGCCCCCCACACCTTTCCTGGAACTTTTTCTTCTTCCCCGGATTCCATTATGCTTAGGACATGACCCTGATGGACGCGCAGCAATACGACGACACTCGCGACCGCCGCCGCAGGAGCTTCATCACTTCTGCGGTACTGGTGATAATGTTCCTCGCCTGGGTCGGATACCACCTGCGCAACTTTCCCGAGCGCCGTGCCGCTGACAAATTTTTCACCACTCTGCAGCAGCAGAACATTGAAGGCGCTTACGCAATCTGGCTGCAGGACCCCGACTGGAAACAGCATCCCGCCAAGTACGCGGCCTATTCCTCCGGCGATTTTTATCGCGACTGGGGTCCTTCCGGCGACTGGGGAATCGTCAAGTCCCATGCTATTGATTGTTCGCTTTCCAGCGGCAGCGGCGTAATCGTGCAGACCACCATCAACCAGCGCTCCCAGCATGCCTACATCTGGGTCGATAAGGCCGACAAGACCCTGCACTTCTCCCCCAACGATATCGACTGTGGCAATTGGTGGGGCTGGCTCACCGAGTAAGGATTTGGTCGAGTTGCACCGGCGGCATCCCGACGTGGGCGTCGCGGCATTCAGCGCTAAATGACCTGGCCGCAGGTGATGCGGTGGCCGTCAGGCGTCGTCAACGTGAATTCCCTCAAGCCCCAGGGCTTATTCGCGGGCTTCGAAGTGACGAGCGCTCCCCGGGCAACGATCTCGTCGTAAAACTCGTCAACCCGGTCAATGTTCCAATAGGCAAAATAAGAGTGGTTTTCCAGTTCAGACGCCGGTCTCTCGTCCACGCACTCTCCCAGCATGACGCGGAAGGTGTCGCGCGTCAGAAAGCTCCATCCATCGGCGTCGATTGGATCTTTTCTGAAGCCGAGGACGTCCATGTAATAACGCGTCGAAACCTTCAGGTCGCGCACCGCCAGCACACATCGCGAATTGATAATCTGAGCCACGCTTCTCTTCCTCTTTCTTCGTCCAAGGAATTTTACAGAAATGCGTTTGCGACCGTCCCGAGCTTTGGTGGAGCGGTCCAGGGCACAACGCGGCTGATATTAGCCCACCCCGCCAGTAGTCGGGGCCCAGCTCACCAACAAGGGCTATAGCCCCTCGAAGGTTCACGGAAGTGACGGGAAACCGGAACGCGAACAAACCGATTCCCCTTCAGGGGACGGCACAAGCTCCGAAGGAGCCGCCCAGCTTAGCCCAGTACGGAGTCCTGGGAAACTAAGCAACAAAATACCAAAGTCCCGTGGGGACGACCGTCAGTGCCTGAACCTCCCCACCAGATACAGCACCAGCGACAACACCACGCTGACCACAATCGAAGTCGCCAGTGGAAAATAAAACGTCGTGTGCTTTCCGCGATAAAGAATGTCGCCCGGCAATCTGCCGATGGGAAGATTCGTCCTGCCCAGCAGCATGAAAACCAGTCCGGCAGCAGCGACCGCCAGCCCCAGCACGAACAGCATCTTTCCGATGTCGCTCATCCCCACAGTTTAGAGGATCGCCACCCATACTGTATGATTCCGCCCATGAAGCGCCGCTTGTCGCTCAGACCTCTCATTTTCGCTACCTGCCTGGTTTCAGGGATCACGTTGCTGGCACCACCAACTTCCGCCGCCGATAGAAAGGATGAAAAGAAAGAAGCAACCGACTTGCTTGCCCGCGCCACGCAAGTGTCAAACATTCGCGCCGACGGCGCGCCGCCCTTCATCATGAGGGCCACCTTCCGACTCGGCAACGAAAGCACCGGCGAAACTGGCGCTTATTCCGAAACCTGGATCTCAAAGGACAAATGGCGCCGTGAAGTTGTCATCGGCAAACTCCGTCGTTTGGAAATTGCGGACGGCCGCAAGAAGTGGATTTTGGATCAAGATCTGAATCCGGGAACCTTCACCGCACTCGAAAGCATTCTCAAAATGGACTCCCCAGGCAAGGATGCAAACGCTAAAGGAGTGAAAACGAGAGAGGTTGCAGGCATCCAGGCAACTTGCGCTCGGTTCGACAGCCGATTTCAGAAAGAGTTCTATTGCGCTGCTCCAACTGACGGTACCCTGCTAGCACGGGAAGTCGATTGGTTCGGACGCAAGTCCTCTACGTCTTACACTGACTACCAAAAGTTCGGCGACTATCTATTCCCAAGGGCAGTACATGACGTTCATTCAGAACGCGACCCATTAGTGATCAGCGTCTCCCAGCTTTCCGCGGAGGTTCCTTCTGATTCATCCCTCTTTTCGCCTCCGCCGGGCTCGGTGGAACTGGGTAACTGCGACCGGAACGTGATGACCTACCCGAAGGTAGAACACCAACCCGACCTGCAGTTTCCTGAAAATGCGCACGCCGCCAAGGCTCTTGTCCTCCTCTCGTTAATTGTTGGCACCGACAAAAAGCCTCACATGATACACGTGGTGCGAACTGGGGGAGCTGAGTTCGATATTGAGGCGATCCGAGCCGTTCAGACATGGACTTTTAGTCCTGCGATGTGCCACGGCGAGCCGGTGTCAATAATGATCAACGTAGAGGTCCAATTCCACCGATAGCATCGGCCGGGTTGAGCAAAGGCCGCGATGCACATAGGACCGCGCCCCACGCCGTATAATTCCGCTCATGAAGCCTTCGCCCGCCCTTTGTTGTTCACTCCTGCTTCTCTGCGTAGCCTCAGCCTTCCCCCAATCTCCCGAGAAGCCCGCTGTCGTGGATGGCGCACTCGGTCCTTGCTCACTTGAAGTCACCGTAGTTGGCCCGGATTCGAAGCCCATTTACGCGGCGAAAGTGCAGGTTCACATCGCCTATCGCTTCGGAGGATTTCACAAGCTGGATCTCGAGGTCGGCACCGACTCCGATGGCAAGGCCAAATTCACCGGTCTGCCCGCCCGCGTGCGCAGGCCTCCCCTGGAATTCGATGCGACCAAGGATGACCTCTCCGGCACCCTCAACTACGATCCGGCAACGAAGTGCGTGGCGAAGGAACAGATAGCTCTGCAGAAGGACCCAAAAGCAGGGCAATAACACGTTTTCGCGGTCAGTTGGATACGGCAGCTAAGATCCGCCAAATTCTAGCGTTGCACTTCTTCCGCTGCCAGAACCGCTATCCCCTTGGCACGACACTTCGCTTGAATCTTGGACATGCCACTTTTGGGTTTACGGGCAGGCGTAGTGTAGGAAACCTCCACGCCGGATATCAGGTCGTCGACGATTCGGTCCCCGGCATGCTTCATGCTTCCCTTGTCATCGGCTAGGAGCAGTCGGCCGCCAGTCAGGCGGCAAAGAGTTTCAAATATCCGCTTGCCCCGTTGGCCAAACTCGGTCGCGAGCGCATAAACGCGGATGCCAGCGCCTATCAGGAGCTCGCCCGCCTGTTTCTGGGTGATGCGGCTTGCGTCATCGTCTCCGTCACTGAACACAAACATGACCCTTTGTTCGCCCTCAGCTGCGGCCCGCTGCATGCGTTCGCTGCAGCGAGCCATCGCATCGTACAGGCTGGTGCCTCCGTTGGGGCTTTGTTGTCTAAGGAGTCCAATGATCTCTTGCGGGGTTTCCGCCTCGGTGGTCTCCTGCACCTCATCACTGAACAGGTCAGCCCAGCCGCGATCTGTATCGGCACTGATCACTTGCGACAATACTGTTGCAGCCAGAAATACCTGGGCTCTGAACTTGCCTCGCTCGGAACCACTGATATCAAACAGGACACAGTAGCGTACCGGCACACGTCCAAGTTTCTTGAGTCCGGTAACCACTACCGGACTACCATCCACTCTGATCTCAAGGTCGGAGGGTGCTAGCTCGCTGGAAGAGTCTTTAGTTTCGGCGATCAGAACCAGATGAGAGTCGAGGGAGTTTGACCGTGCTGTGTCTGGAATCGCTGACGAAGGGGAACTCTGGGCACCGGAGCGTTTGCTCCCGATCACGAGAATCGCGCAGGCTAGGAGGAAAGCTGTTCGTCTATGCCTCATATCCTCATCGGCATCACAATATATCTGTACTTGTAGTCTTCGCCTTCGGCGGGGCGGAGCTGGCCGGCGGACTGCGAATCTTTCAACTCCAGGCGAACGTCGCCTGCACCCGCAGCCTTGAGGAAATCAATAATGTACTGCGCGTTGAAGCCGATGGTCATCGCTTCGCCGTTGTAGTCGGTTTCAATCGAGTCTTCCGACTCACCCGTCTCTGTGGACGAAGCCGAAAGCTTCAACTCGCCGTTTTCCAGTTTCAGCCGGACCGCCCGCGAACGCTCGTCGGCAAACTGTGCAACGCGCGCAATGGCGGCGCCCAGATCGTCTCCGTGCAGCAAGATGCTCTTACTGTTGTCCTTGGGAAGCACGGCCTCATAGTTCGGGAACTGGCCGGTAAGCTGGCGCGACGTAAGCAGCCGCGGCCCGATACGGAAGAATAGCGTCGATTCATCTTTCGCGAACTCGATCGTCTCAACATCGGTCGAATCCACGAGCGAACGCAATTCGTCCATCGCCTTTTTAGGGATCAGCGTCTTCAATTCGCCCGAAACGCCTTCAAACTTCTCTCCCCCGCGCTCCACGTGTGCCAAGCGATGCCCATCGGTCGCGACCATGGTGATCGACTCAGACTTCAGCACCATGAGCGCGCCGTTCAACGTATAACGCGACTCCTCGTGAGCGATCGCAAAACTTGTGCGGGCAATCATTCCGCGAAGCACCTGCGCTGGAATCTTCACCACGCCCGCGGTCGGAAACACCGGCAGGCTGGGGAAGTTCGACCGCGCCATGCCCACCATCTTGGTGTTTGACCTTCCACAGCGAATACTGACCCAGTGATTCTCCAGAAGCTTGATTGTGATTTCGGCATCCGGCAGCAGCTTTACGTAATCATGCAACTTGCGCGCCGGAATCGTGCACGAGCCTTCCTTTTTTACTTTTGCATTGCAGGATGTGCGAAGGCTCAGGTCAAGGTCAGTCGCAGTCAGAGACAGGCGGTCGGTAGTGGCTTCAAAAAGATAATTTGAAAGAATTGGAATCGTAGTCTTGCGTTCCACTACTCCCTGCGTGGCCGAAAGCTCCTTGAGCAACTCAGCCCTGCTTACGGTGATTTCCATGGCGGCGGTACCCGCTGCGGACGCGATCGCTTCAACCGGCATAAACCGAAACCCCGCTCAGTGTGTCGTGGCCTTTTGCTGCTCAGGCGCTTGCGACTATTACGTACTTACCTATATTAAATTCAAAACCAATATAAAACAGTAGTAGCAGTAGGGGCTTCGGGAAAGTGGAAATCAGGGCCAACCCCAACCGTTACCCTATTTGCCGCTACAGAGCTCGTGTCCAAGATCAGGTCCGCTTTCGGTGCACACACCCGAACAACCTGGCACCGATCAGCAATTCCGTCCTACTCTCCCACAACTTCCACAAGCTCTGCACAAGCCCGACTTCGCAAGACCGGCCTAAAACTGCAAAACCCGTCCGCAATCGTTATCTATCCGCCTAATTGCTCGGTCAGCTTATTCAGCAGCCTGTTCAAATCCTTGTCAAGTTTGTGGGCCTGTTCAATCTTCTCGACCGAATGCAGCACGGTGGTATGGTGCTTTCCGCCAAACTGACGCCCGATTTCCGGCAGCGATGCTTCTGTCATATGCTTCGCCAGGTACATCGCGATCTGCCTCGGATAGACAATCGCCCGCGAATTATTCTTGGCTTTGATCTCTATCAACCGCAAACCAAACTGCTCAGCGACAACTTTCTGAATCGATTCGATCGTCACCTTCCGTGCCTGCGAATCGATGAAATTCTTGAGCACCTGTTGGGTGTAGGCGAGCGAAATCTCCGCCCCAATCAATGACGAATGTGCCACCAGCCGGATCAGCGCGCCTTCCAGCTCGCGAACGTTCGACCGAATATTCGACGCAATGAACAACGCCACATCGGTTGGCAGCGTGACGTGTTCCTGCTCGGCCTTCTTTTGCAGGATGGCAACTTTCGTCTCCAGATCCGGCGGCTGAATGTCGGCGATCAGTCCCCACTCGAAGCGGCTCCGCAACCGGTCTTCGATTTCCGCCAGTTCCTTCGGCGGACGATCACTGGCAATCACGATCTGCTTCATCGACTCGTGAAGCGCATTGAAGGTGTGGAAGAACTCTTCCTGCGTCCGTTCCTTCTGCGCCAGAAACTGGATGTCGTCGATCAGCAGAACGTCCACGTTGCGGAACTTGTCGCGGAACGACGTCATCTTGTCATAGCGCAGCGAGTTGATCATCTCATTGGTAAACTTCTCGCTCGACATGTACAGAATCGCCGCCTGCGGCTGTGCCTTCCGCACCTCGTGCCCAATGGCCTGCATGAGGTGGGTCTTACCCATCCCAACGCCGCCGTACAGGAACAATGGGTTGTAGGCCTTCGACGGGCGCTGCGACACCGCATGGCAGGCAGCGTGCGCGAACTGGTTTCCACTGCCGATCACGAACCCGTCAAACGTATAGCGCGGATTCAGTTGTGCTGCGCCATCCCAATCGAAGCGCGACTGCGAGGACGAAAACGCCGCCGCGGTCGCTGGAGGAGCCGGTGCCGGCGCCGAAAGGCCGCCGTCGTGCCGCACCGGAGTCCGCGCCGGGTCATCTTCAGGCGTCACAAAATGCACGTCCTCGTAATCCATATTCAGGTTGTCGAGGGCTTCCTGAATCAGATCGGCGTACTTGTCCTGCACATGACGGAAATCCGCGGTCGGGACCCTCACGTACATGATTCCGTTGCTGGAATGGGAATAGCGAGTGGGCTTCAGCCAGGTGTCGTAGGAATGCCGGTTGATTTTCTTTTCGAGCGCATCCAGGATGCGCAACCACGGATTCGGACTGAGAGTCGGAGTCGGAACAGACATAGGATATTAAGTTTCGCGGGCCGTGGCTGGGACGGAGCCCTCTATTAAAAATGATCAGCAGTCGCTTTCGTTGCCAGTAGAGAAGTAAGTTTCACGAACTGGCGGCGGACGCAAAACAAATGCGCGACAGAACGGCATACTAGCACAAAAAAAATATGCGTGTGGAAATCTTTTCTCGAAAAAATTTCTGGAACAAATAAAAAAACGCCCGCGCAAAACTTCTGTCAAGTGCTCAACGTATAACTGTTGCAATCCTTGTGCAATGCGGGTTTTCAGCGAATGTCCAAACCCTGCGTTTCAGCAAACCCGCAACGCTGAGGCGAGAAGTAGAGTTCAAATCCATCCGGCAGAGAGACGTCGCTTCGTTGGTAATGCGCGAGGATGTATTCGACCAGGCTCGGGTAGGTGCGGTCGATTCTCAGCCAGTCCTGCCGGTCGAACAACGCCGTCCGGTTTAGCAGCACCAGCGCGGTTCGGTTGGCGACTAGCGCTTGAACCTGCTGCTGTTGTATTTGAGAATCGCGTGGCCAAAGGTAGTACGTGTCCCAAGACGGAGCGCGCGTGTTGAGGTAAGCGTAAAGCCCTGGGTAGAATGGCGCTTCCAGAAAGCTGCCGGCCTTGCCCCCGCAGGCTTGGAAGGCAGCCTTAGTCTTCGTCATAATGTCTGCCTGCTCAGCAGGTATTTCGAAAGTTCTCCCCCCTATGGAAATCGCCGACACAGTTGCCCGATCACCAGCGCTCGCCCTTAAATAGGAAATTCCAGGCTCCATCGGTAGCCAACACGCGAGCGCCAGGGCCGATATACCTCCCAGGAATGCAAGCGACCATCGCGGATGGCCGGCCTCGTACATGTATTGGGAGAGGCCCGCCGTAGCAACCGCGAAAGGCAAAACCGCTTGAGCGATATGGAAGAAATCAGCATGATAAAACGCATGATGCAGATACGGAATCCCGGCGAGCGAAGCTGCACCCGCCAGGCGTAGGCTGCCGAACTGTTTTTCCCGTGCCGCTTTCCATATTGAAACGACATACACGGCCGGTATCGCCAAGCAGAGCCAGGAAACCGACCGAACTTGCAGCGCATCGAACCCATCCAGCCCGTGCACGTGCGAGTGCCAGGGAAAAGGGATGCGAAGCGGCCATGACCAATTCGGTGTGAGCAGGACAGAATCGAGGAATGCGGATGTAAATCCGCGAAAGCGAAGCATCATGGCGAACACAGGAGAGTAGCCAATCACAATTCCAGCTAGAAGCGCAGCGGCTGGGGGTCGAAAACGCGGCGCACGACTACTCCACCGCAGAAAGCCATACGCCAGAATCGCAGCAACGAAGAAGTAGAGCCCGGAGTTTCTGCCGAAGAACGCAGCCATGCCCGTGGCTATCCCGTAGAGGAACCAGCGCATCCGTTTTTCGGGCTCTGAAAGCACATACCCAATTCCTGCAGCGGCTATTAATGAAAGGCTTTGTTCGAAGATTTTATGTCGCGGGAACCCGACCCCGATTCCCAGCAGCAGCAGCGCCGCCCCGCGCCATCCTGCCCTGATCCGCGCGCGAGCCATCGCCAAATACGCTGCCGCCAAAGCAATCGCGCCAAACAGATAGTTCGCAACCAACTGCTCGAAAAGGCCGTCGTTTCCCAGCAGTTTGAACACAGCCGCCGACCAGTAATATCGGCCGGGGTCGTAGCTGAAAATGTCCCGAATGGGGACTTCACCGTGAGCTGTTCTTTGGCTTATGTACCACAGCCAGCCCTCGTCGCCCCAGTTGAAGCCGTAGCGCCATTGCAGCAGCAGCACCGAGGCAGCCATCAGCGCTCCTAAGAGCGTTGAACTTAGGCAGAGAGAAGGAAGCGACCCCAAGCCCGGTCTGTAAGGGCGCTCACGCATAGTAACTGACGCCAGATGTCGGCATTCTACATGGCCAATATCGCCGCAGCCCGCAGTGATACTTGGTCGAACGTTAGCCGACAGGACGGTCGCGGAAGCCGGAGGCCCCGGTTTACCGTTTCTCCTGCCGTCGTTTATACTTTCAGTTCATCTAAATTGCACTGCCGAAGACAGGAGCACAGGATTTTTCATGCCGAAACGCACATTCCAGCCGAACCGTCGTCACCGCTCGAAGACGCACGGTTTCCGTACCCGTATGAAGACCAAGAGCGGACGCGCCGTAATTTCGCGGCGCCGCGCCAAAGGGCGCAAAAGAGTTTCCGTGAAACCCGGATTCCGCGAGTAGTGCCATCGGTACCAGGCTTTTGGCACAACCCAATCACAACAAACCCGGGCTAGAGCCAGAGCCTGATGGCTGATGAGCCTGGAGCCGCTTTGCCGGAACCAACTACGCAGGGAAGCAAGCAGCGATTCACCAAGGCGCAGCATTTGCTGCGGCACGCTGATTTTGAGCGAGTGTACAAGCAGGGGCGCCGCCACTTCGCTGCTCACATGACGGTTTTTTACCTGGAGCGTCCGAGCGACGCTTTCGGACCGGGGATGCGCGTGGGGTTCACGGTCAGCAAAGCACTTGGGGGCGCGGTCAAGCGCAATCGCATGCGGCGCCGTTTGCGCGAAGCCGTGCGGTTCAATGGCGGCGGCCTCGGAGTCGATGCCGATGTGGTCATCAACCCCAAGCGGTCGCTGCTGACGGCCGAGTTTGCGGACCTTCGAAACCAGGTCGCCCGGGCATTCGTAGTAATTGAGAAGACGTTGAAGTCTGACAAGACGTTGAAGCTTGAAAATATGTTGAAGCCTGAAAAGACGTCCAAGAAAGAGACGCAGCAGAATTGAGAGTCACTCGTATTCCAGCGAAGGTTTTGGTCGCGCTATTGCGCGGCTATAAGCGCGCTATCTCGCCGATGCTTCTTCCTTCTTGCCGCTATACCCCGACTTGTTCCGATTATGCTTTGGAAGCGGTCGACCGCCACGGCGCATTGCGTGGGTCATTCTTGGCGGCCCGGCGACTATTACGCTGCCATCCATTTGTGGCCGGAGGATACGATCCGGTGCCCATCAATCGCCATTTAAGCGAAGGGACTCCAGTCCCGCATGGCTGAAGTTGCTGCCCCGAACGCCACCGACGTATCTGGAGACTCGTCGCTGCATCACGTTTCCGAATCCCATGCCTGAATACAAAAGCCCACAAAACGAGCCCGGCATGGACAAAAATGTCCTGCTGATTTTTCTGTTAATGGCGGTCGCAATCTTCGGCGTCCAGTTCTACATGAAGAAGTACGCGCCGCAACCACCTGCGCAGCAGACCAGCACCGCAACCCCCGCCCAGCAGCCAACGCCCGCAGGCGTGCCCCCTTCGCAGCCATCTCCAATGCAAGTTGCGCAGGCTTCAATTGCGAAAGCCGGTGCAAAGGGGACTTCCCAACCGCCGGTTGCTAGGCAGGCGACGTCAGAATCCGAGACTGTCGTCGAGAACGATCTCTACCGCATCACCTTCACCAACCGCGGCGCTCAGGTGAAGTCCTGGATCCTGAAAAAGTTCAACGACGACAATGGCAAGCCACTCGACATGGTGAATGCGTCAGCCGCGGCCAAGTACGGCTATCCGCTGTCGCTGTGGACCTACGACGCCGGCCAGCGCACCGCACTAAATTCAGCGTTATACGTTCCAAGCGCGAGCGGACTCCTGCAGGAGCCCCAGCAGATTTCTTTTGAATACGCGGATTCCAGCCTCACCGTCCGCAAAACTTTCCACTTCGACCACAGCTACGTGGTGGGCGTTGAAACATCGGTGTTCTCCGGAGGCAGTCCCGTTTCCGCCTACCCCGCGTGGCCCTCGGGCTTCGGCGACCAAACCACGCTGCCCGGATACGCCGCCGGCCAGCTCGAATATCAGTTCAACGACAACACTGAGCACATCAGCGTCAAGAAGATTTCCGGCGGCGGCACGCTGCATGGTTCTTACAACTGGCTTGGCGTCAGCAGCCAGTACTTTACGGCCGCGTTCATTCCTGATTCTGCCGACGATGTTGCTGCCGTGACTCTGAGCAGTCCTGTTGAAGTCATCACTGATTCAACCAAGCCCAACGAGACCAAGCCCGCCGACGTTCCCGGCGTCGCTGTGGGCCGGCCCGGACTCTCCTCCGAAAAATTGTTCGTTGGCCCCAAAACCCTCGCCGTCCTCGAGTCCGTTGCCGTTCCCACAGTTACCGGCGCTCCCAAAGACCTGCGCTCCATGGTCAACTTCGGCTGGTTCGGCCCGATCGCGCGGCCTCTGTTCCTGTGGCTGCAGTGGACGAACAAGTATGTTCACAACTGGGGCTGGTCCATCGTCCTGCAGACCATCGTCATTACCATCGCCCTGCTGCCGCTGCGCTTTTATCAGATGAGATCTGCGCTCAAAATGCAGCGCGTGCAGCCGCAGATGAAGGCGATCCAGGAAAAATACAAGAAGTACAGCATGCGCGATCCCCGCAAGCAGGACATGAACAAGGAAGTCGCGGATCTGTACAAGCGCGAAAAGGTAAATCCCATCGGCGGATGCCTGCCGATGGTCATCCAATTGCCATTCCTGTACGGTTATTACCGCATGTTGAGCACGGCCATTGATCTGCGCCAGGCGCACTGGCTGTGGATACACGACCTCTCTTCGGCAGACCCCTGGATGCTACTGCCGATCGTGATGGCGGGGAGCATGTTTGTTCTGCAACGAATGACGCCCCAGGCGGGCATGGATCCCGCCCAGCAGCGCATGATGAATTACATGATGCCGGTGATGATGGGTGTCTTCTTTTTCCGCCTGCCGGCCGGCTTGAACCTTTACTATGCGCTCAGTAATCTGGTCATGGTTTTGCAAACCGCAGTCATGAACCGCACCGAACTTGGCCGCGAAATGCGAGAGATCGCCGCAAAACGTGCGAGAAAGAAAGATAAGTAGCTGTCAGCCGTCAGTCATCAGGCGACCCGCAATTGCGTGGCTGGACGTCTAGATGACTTGCTTGCAGGAAGGCCAATGAGTTCGGTTTTCCTGAGGGCTGACGGCTGAAGGCTGACGGCTTCTCTATGGATAAAATTCAAGCAGCAAACCAAATCAATGCCTTCCTCGGCCCCGTCGTCAAACACGCCGGGTTCAAACTCAAATACCGCATCACCGTTGATCCTCCCGTTGGCGATGATCGCGATTGGGAGCGGCCGGAGGTCTTGGTCGAATTTGCCGGACCCGACGCCCAGCTACTGCTCGATCGCGGCGGCGAACTGCTGCGCTCGCTCGAACTGCTTGCCATGGAAATGCTGCACCTTGCCGGCAACGAGCATGAGAAGATCAACTTCGACTGCATGGGTCACCGCAAGGCGCGGCTGGAGGAATTACGTTTGTCGGCGCGCGTCGCTGCCGACAAAGTACGCCAGTCCGGTTCGCCCTATACTTTTGCGCCCATGTCTTCCCGCGAACGCCGCATGCTCCACCTGGCACTGCGCGACGAAAATGATCTGCGAACTGAGAGCGAAGGCGAAGGCATGCACCGGTCAGTCGTGCTCTATCCCAAGGACTACAAGTCCCCTCAGCCCCGCAGCAGAAGATAAGTTTTCCAGCTAGTTGCGCCAGCCGGGAAGCGGCGCAAGAATGCAGCCCACGGCGCAAGCCGCGGTTAGCCGATGCAATGACGGGCATCAGCCCCGAAGAGGCGAAAGAAAAGTTACTTCGCTGCTCCATCCCCCTACCCCAAAATCCCCATCCTCCGTCCAACCTTCTCTAACGTCTCCAGCGCCTGCTCCAACTCTTCTTTCGTATGCGCCGCGGTCATGATCGTCCGGATTCGCGCCTTCCCTTCGGGCACCGTCGGGAACGCGATCCCGGTCGCAAACACGCCTTCCTGGAACAACTCCCGCGAAAAATCCATCGTCAGCTTTCCATCGCCAATAATGATGGGCGTAATCGGCGTCTCGCTCGCCGGCGTTGTCTTTCCGCCGATATCGAATCCAACCAATCCCAGCTCCTTTTTCCAGAAGCGCGTATTTTCCCAGAGCCTCTCAATGCGCTCGGGTTCGTTTTCAAGAACTTCGAAAGCTGCAATGCACGTCGCCGCCACCGACGGCGGATGCGAAGTCGAAAACAAAAATGGCCTCGCCCGGTGGTAAAGGAAATCAATCAGCTCCCGGGTGCCGCAAACGTATCCCCCCAGCGCGCCAATCGCTTTCGATAGCGTTCCGACTTGTATATCCACCCGTCCGTGCACGTTGAAATGATCGACCGTGCCTCGCCCGTTGCGCCCCAGAACGCCGGAAGCGTGCGCATCATCCACCATCATCATCGCGCCGTATTTTTCTGCCACATCGCACAAACCCGGCAGCGGGCCGATGTCGCCGTCCATTGAGAAAACGCCGTCGCTGATTAGCAGTTTGCGCCCCGCCTGGTCCTTAATACTGGCGAGCTTAGCCTCGGCATCGGCGACATTCTTGTGCTCGAAGACCAGAATCTTCGCCCGCGAAAGCCGCGCTCCGTCAATGATCGAAGCATGATTCAGCTGATCGGAGATGATGAAATCGTCTTTCCCCAGAATCGCCGACACCGTTCCCGCGTTTGCCGCGAATCCGGATTGAAACACCACGCACGCCTCCACATTTTTGAAACTCGCGATTTTCTCCTCGAGCTCCATGTGGATCTTCATTGTTCCGGCAATCGTGCGCACCGCGCCAGAACCCACGCCGTACTTGCGCGTAGCTTCGAGGGCCGCCTCGCGCAGCTTGGGGTGCGTCGTCAGGCCCAGGTAATTGTTCGAAGCGAGATTGATGACCTTCTTGCCGTCGAACGTGCAGACCGGCGCCTGCTCGTCATCGAGAACCCGCAGGCGAAAATGCGTTCCCTTGGCTTTGAGCTCATTCAGTTGATCGGTGAGGAAGACAAGTGGATCCGTGCGGATTGCAGCAGGCATGGGGTCTCCATTCGCGAATGGATCACGCGACTACTACGAGTCTAATACTGTCGCGCGGGAGGTAGGGCTTCCCGCGTCCGGCAGCGGCCTTCTCAACGGGAGTTAAAGATGTATTCACTAAACAAACTCTGTCATTCCGAACCGCCTTAGCGGTGAGGAACCTGCTGTTTCTTGCGCAAAGGACAAAGCAAGTTCCTCGGAATGACATTGGTTGTTTGAGAGCTACAACGCCGCGATCAATCCCGCCAACAGCGCCGCCCGCCGCGGTAGCTCAGAAACAATCACCGACTCATGCGCCGCATGCGCGCTCTCGCCCACGGCCCCCAGACCATCGAGCGTCGGCACCCCGAGTGCTGCGGTGAAATTTCCGTCCGAACCGCCTCCGACTGAGGCCTCGTCGAGTTTCCAGCCGAGTTCGCCTGCAACGCCGGCCGCTTTTCGATACAGCGCTGCAATTTGCGCGGACCGCTCCATCGGCGGACGATTCACTCCACCGCTCATCTTGACCTTGCACTTCCCATCAAACGCCCGCAGCGACATCAGCCGCCGATGCAGTCGCTCGGCATCCTTCTTCGATGTGACCCGCACATCAATCACCGCGCTGGCTTCCGCCGGAACAACATTCGTACGCGTACCGCCGCGGATCTTGCCGACGTTGATGGTCGTTCCACGCTTCAGGTCCACCAAGCCCGCGAGCCGCAGAATTTGCCGCGAAAGTTCAACCACCGCGCTGCGACCTTTTTCAAAGTCCAGCCCAGCGTGCGCCGACACTCCCTGAACTTTCAGTGTGTATTCGCCGATGCCTTTGCGTGCCGTCTTCACCGCGCCATTCCGCCCCGCTGCAGGTTCGAGCACCAGCACGGCCTCGGATTGCCGCGCCAGCTTCTCTGTGATCGCCCGCGAGGACGGGCTGCCAACTTCTTCATCCGCCACCAGCAGCACCGTCAGCGGCCTCACCAATTTTCCGCCGTTCCACTGCAGCAATGCCTCGATCACGTGCAGCGCCAGCGCGATCCCAGACTTCATATCGAACACGCCCGGTCCCCATATTCGGCCTCTGACGGCGCGGAACGGCATCTTGGCAATCGTCCCGACGGGATACACCGTGTCCATATGGCCGAGCAAAAGAATTGGCTTGGCGTGCCCTTTCCTTGGGGAACTTAGGAAATCCACCTGGAGGTGATTCCCGAACTTTTCGGCGTGGTGGATATCCACCTTTCCGCCGAGTTCCCCAAAACGCGAAGCCAGCACCGTGGACACCCGGTCCACCGCCGCTTTCACATCGCTGGGGGACTCGAGCGTGACCAGTTGCTCGATGGTGTCGAGGATGGCGGCTCGCTGTCCGCGAAAATAACTTAACTGCTGCGAAGGCTTGGGATCGGGCATTCTCGAGAGGCTGGACAGCATTTCATCGGGCAGCCGTCCAGCGCGTGCCGGTAAAGTATAATCTTCGCGCGCCACAAACCAGAATGACAGACACATCCCAGCCCGCGCTCGAGATTCCGGCTCCCACTCCCGTCCGGCTCGACATCCAGGAAATCTTCAAGATTCTTCCGCATCGCTATCCTTTCCTGCTGATCGACCGCGTGGTGGAACTGGTCCCACAAAAGCGGATCGTCGCCATCAAGAACGTCACCATAAACGACAATTTTTTTGCCGGCCACTTTCCCAATCTCCCGATCATGCCCGGCGTGTTGATCGTTGAAGCCATGGCCCAAGCCGGCGGCGTGCTCCTGCTCAGCGAGTTTGCGGATCGTAACGAAAAGCTTGTCGTCTTTACCGGAATCGAGCGCGCGCGTTTCCGCCGCCCCGTTGTCCCCGGCGACCAGCTGCGCATCGAAGTCAACGTCAAGGTCTGGCGCGGAGACGGCGGCCGCATGGAGGGCATCGCCTACGTGGATGGCAAGAAAGTCGCCGAAGCGGGCGTCAGCTGCCGGCTGGTCAATCGCGCCCGCATGCAAGTCCCGCCAGCCGCGCCCGACGCCGCAGCGCCGGAGAAATAAGAGCCGGAGAAGTAATTAAGAGGATTTGATTTCTTTGCGTCCTTCGCGTTTTTTGCGATGAAATGCTTTTGATGTTCTCGCGTAAATGACCGCCCATTCCACAGCCGTCCTCGATCCCAGCGCGAAAATTCCGTCGTCCTGCAAGATCGGACCATACTGCGTTGTCGGACCAAACGTCGAACTTGGCGAAGACTGCGAACTGATTTCGCATGTCGTCATCGAAGGCCCGTCGAAGATCGGCGCCCGCAATAAATTCTTTCCCTTCTCCTCCGTTGGCCTCGCCCCGCAGGACATCAGCTATGCCGGCGAACCCACGCGCCTTGAGATGGGCGACGACAACGTCATCCGCGAGTTCGTAACCATCAATCGCGGCACGGCGAAAGGCGGCGGCCTGACCCGGCTCGGCAGCCATATCCTGGCGATGGCTTACACCCACATTGCCCATGATTGCTCGATTGGCGATCACGTAATCATGGCCAACGCCGCTACCCTGGGCGGCCACGTCGTCGTGGAGGAATGGGCTACCGTCGGCGCTCTTTGTCCGGTGCACCACTTTGTGCGCATAGGCGCGCATGCATTCATCGGCGGCGGGACAACCGTCACCCGCGACGTTCTCCCGTTTTCAAAAACCGCTGCCGAACGCGGCACGCGCGCTTACGGACTTAACGCCGTCGGCCTCGAGCGCCGCGGCTTCAGCAACGACCGCATCAAGAAGATTCACCACGCGTACAAGGTCCTGTTGGCGTCGAAGCTGAACACCTCGCAGGCGCTAGAGCAGCTGAAGTCCGAAGCCGACCGCGGGGAAGATGTAGAAATGCTGATTCGGTTTGTGGAGGCGTCAGAGCGCGGCGTGATTAAGTGATAGTAGTGACTAGTGGCTAGTCGATTGTGGAGCCCCGGGCGTCGTTGCCCCGGGACCGAATTATGAGAAGCGCGTTGGTGATCTTGATCGCGATCTCTCTCGGATTAGCGACAGCCGCACAAGTGTCGAAATCTGATGTCGCCGTTAACCATCTTGTAAAGGCACATCCTGAGGTGCAATGGGATCACGAGTCCGCTGCTGTTGCCGACGTAAACTGCGACCGCAAGACCGAGAGCATTGTTCTGGGAAAACAGGCAAATGAAGTGGTCATCGCGGTAGTCTCAGGGGGACGCCAGGACAAACCTGAACTGCTGTACTTCCCGATTCGCGCAGATACACAGGATGGTTTTTGTGCCATGCCGGTTCGAATCGAGGTCTATAGTTTGGAGTGCGATTCCGACGAAGGCTCGTTGCCTGGCTGTAGGCCTGCAAAGGGCTGTCAAGCATTTACCGTTCGCGATGACGAGTGCGACGGCTTTAATTTCTATTGGAACTCTTCGCGTAAATCTCTGGTGTGGTGGCGCCATTGAGTCATTCACCGACCACTAGCCACTAGCCACTATTCACTATGCCCAAACTGGGCCTGATCGCTGGCAACGGACGCTTCCCCTTCCTCGTGTTCGACGCCGCGCGGGCCCAGCGTAGAGATGCCAATCCGCCTATAATTCGTTGTCATTCCGAGGAGCCGAGCTTGCGAGGCAACGAGGAACCTGCTTCTCTGCGAGGACGAGCAGGTTCCTCACCCTCACGCAAGCGCGAGAGTTCGGAATGACATGGTGCTTTAGAAGAAATCAGTGATCGCCAATCCCAAACTCGGCCTCATCGCCGGCAACGGACGCTTCCCCTTCCTGGTGCTCGACGCTGCGCGGGCGCAGGGATACGAAGTCGTCGTCGCCGCGATTAAAGAAGAGGCTTCCCCCGAGATCGAATCCCATGGCGCTGCCGCGGTTCACTGGCTCTCGCTTGGAGAGCTGTCGAAGCTTATCGAAACCTTCCATCGTGAAGGCGTAACGCGGGCCATGATGGCCGGACAGGTGAAGCACAAGCAGATTTTTTCCAGCATTCGTCCCGACTGGCGTCTGGCGAAGCTGCTGTTTTCGCTCACCACGCGCAACACCGATTCACTGCTTGGCGCTGTCGCGAAGGTTCTTGCCGACGAAGGCATCACACTCGAAAATTCCACGGCTCTTCTTGAGCCCCTGCTCGCCAAACCTGGCGTGCTCACCAGGCGCGCTCCCCCCGATCAGGAAAAGAAGGACATCGCTTACGGCCGCGAGGTCGCCCGCGCCCTCGGCCAATATGATATCGGCCAGACCGTGGTCATCGCCCAAGGCGCCTGCGTCACCGTCGAAGCCATGGAAGGCACTGACGCCACCATCGCACGCGCCGGGCAACTCATGGCGTCGCTGAACACGCCTTCGCTTAACAATGACGCTGGCAAGTCTACGCTTGACCGCAGCCTGACGGTCGTGAAAATCGCCAAGCCCCAGCAAGACATGCGGTTCGATGTCCCCGTGGTCGGCGTAAAGACGATCGAAGCGATGAAGCAAGGCGGAGCCACCTGCCTGGCGCTCGACGCCGGCAAATGCCTTCTCATCGATGGCGACGCAATGATTGTCGCCGCAGACGCTGCAGGAATAGCCGTCGTCGCCGATTAAGATGATTGGGAAGTTTAGAATTGGGAAATTTAAGACCCTACGCCGGCAAGGGCGTCCTACGTACCAACCAGTAGGCAGGCCTTAAAATTTCCCAATTTCCCATTTCTCAATTACACAATTATCTAATCGAGCAGGAATGAACTATGTCCGAAGTCCGCTTTCTCGCCGACCAACTCACCCGCGCCTTCAACGGCGGGGCTTGGCACGGGCCCGCGCTCATGGAAACCGTCGACGGCATCGACGCCAAGGCCGCAGCTGCCCGTCCCATCAACAAAGCTCACAGCATCTGGGAACTTGTCATCCACCTCGCCGGATGGGAACAGGTCGTCACCCGCCGGCTGCAAGGGCAAACTGCCACCCTTACCGACGAGCAGAACTTCGGACACATCGACAGCCACACCGAGCAATCGTGGCAAAGCGCGGTTGCGGCATTGCGCCAGACTCATGCCGAGCTGATCAAACTTGTTTCTGCCCTGCCCGAGTTGCGATTGAAGGATCCCGTTCCCAGCGGAGACTACGACGTGCGCTTTATGCTTTACGGTGCGGTGCAGCACGTCGCCTATCATGCGGGGCAGATCACCGTCCTTAAGCGCGCCCGCCGATGATCATCAGCACTTCGCGACGTTCCTGATATCCTCGGCTCACGATGAGCGATCGCCCTACAGGCAGCATCTCCGTAGTCGTCGTCGGCGCTGGCGCGTTCGGACGCAACCACGCCCGGGTGTACGACCAGCTTGCCAAGGATGGCGAGCCCGTTCGGCTTGTAGCGGTGGTCGATCAAGACCCAGCCCGCGCGGATAGCGTGGCCGCTGAATTCAAGTGCCTGGCATTCGGCTCCGTCGAACAGTTGCTCGCCGCGCGCAACGAAATTCACGCCGCCTCAATCGCCGTCCCCACCGTGCAGCACGCAGCCGTCGCGCGGCAGCTGATGCAGGCTGGAATTGACGTCCTCATCGAAAAGCCGCTGACCACGTCGCTCGCCGAAGCCGACGAATTGATTGCGTTCGCCGCCCAGTCAGGCCGCATCGCCCAGGTCGGGCACCTCGAGCGTTTTAATCCCGCAGTGCAGGCAGCGCTCCCGCTGATTACGAAGCCAATGTTTTTTGAGGTCCACCGCCTCAGCGTCTTCACCCCGCGCTCGCTTGACGTGGACGTGGTCCTCGACCTGATGATCCACGATCTTGATGCGGTGCTGGCTTTCGTGAAATCGCCGGTGAAAGAAATTCGCGCCGCCGGGCTGCCGATTCTCTCCAACAAAATCGACATCGCCAACGCGCGCATTGAGTTTGAGTCTGGTTGCGTGGCGAACTTTACTGCCAGCCGGGTTTCCACGGAGCGCGTTCGCAAGCTGCGTTTCTTCCAGCCGCGCCAGTACATTTCCATCGACTACGGGCGGCAAGAGGTTCTGGTTTTCACCGTCGGCGAAAGCGGTGGCGCGCCTTCGGCAAATCCCGACATCAAAATGTCCAAGCCGCAAGTTACGCTCGAAGAACCCTTGCACGCCGAACTCCGCGAATTTCTTGACGCCGTCCGCAATCGCCGGGCGCCGGCCATCACTCTCGAAGACGGCCGCTGCGCCCTGGCCGTAGCCCTCGAAGTCCTCGGGCAGATCGAAGCTCATGCCAGCAAGCTAGGCCTTCCCTAAGATTTCCGCCGCCCGTGAGAGGGTACAGCTTCCAAAACCTGCGGCGCGCCTTCGCGAACAACCGCGCGCCTTGCCGCCCTCCCCGAGTCTTTCTCTTACGCTCTTTACACTTCTTGACCGCCCTCCGCATGGATCCCATCTACCCTGGAAGGGGCACTTTCGCGGTAAGTACTTGCACCGAGAGACTTCTTGTCCCCTGTGAAAAAAGTGAGAGAATGGTAACCACGGCGCATCCTATCTCCTAGTCCCCGATGTCATTGACGCAAATCCCGCTGCAGACTCCCCCGGCCGAGCGCCGCCCCGAGCAAGGCGACCTTTTCGACGCAGTCACCTGGGAATCCGCCTACCGGGAAATGCACGACTTCCCCACGCTGCTCATTCAGGCGCGCGATGATCTGGCCCGCTCGCGCAAGCGCGAAGCCTTTTGGATGTCAGTGGTGGTGCACATTGTGCTCATCCTGACGATTTTGAATGCGGACAGGATTGCGCGCTACCTCCCTCACCGGGCGGTGATGCTGGTCAAGACCGGCCAGGACAAAAAAGACTTGACCTTCCTCGAACTCCCGTCTGACCTGCAGAAGGCCGTGAAGCCTCAGAAAACGAATGTCATGTCCGACAAGGATCGCGTTTCCGAGTCGCGCCATCCCAAGCTCGACCAGCAGCAGTTAAAGAAATTGCTGGATGCGATGCGTAAAGGACGCCGGGGACCGGCGGCTCCGGCTCAGCCACAGCAACCTGCCCCGGCACCGCAGGCGCAGACGGCACAGACCGCGCCTGAGCAACAGCGACCGCAGACTCCGCCCGCGCCGCCCCCAGCGATGACGGCCAAGCTCCAGTCGCCACCGGTGCAGCAGAAGTCCCCTTTTGAGCAGCAGCCGATGTCGGCCGAGCGCGCCATCGCGCAAGCTGCGCAGCAAGTCGCCAGCAACCGGGGCAAGTACGGTCCCGGCGACGAAGGCGACTTGGGGCTCGGCCAGCGTCAGTCAAATGCGCGCGTGGGCCCATACGAAATTCTCAGCGACACCATGGGTGTGGACTTCGGCCCCTACCTGCAACGCGTTCTCCACGACGTCAAACAGAATTGGTACGCGATTATTCCTGAGTCCGCCCTGCCGCCGCTTCTCAAACGAGGGAAAGTCTCGATTGAGTTTTCCATCTTGAAAAACGGCCAGGCCGTGACCATGGCTTACATTGCCGGATCCGGAGACGTGGCGCTCGACCGCGCTGCATACGGCGGCATCACCGCTTCCAATCCATTTCCCCCGCTGCCGCGCGAGTACGCCGGCCAGGCTCTGCGCCTGCGTTTCACCTTCTACTACAACCCAGATCCCAGAGAAGCCGCGCTTCAGTAATTGTGGAATAGCGGCGCTTGAAAATGCGCTGTGCAACTTTGCCTTGTAGCTTGCGAACCAGATCAGAAACCATGTTGGTATCGAGCAGGTAGCGCATTACAGATCGACTGGATCGGCGAAGCGATCAGCAATACGCGGGAACTTTTCTCGCAGCGGCCTCAGTCCGGCGAGCACTGCCCGCAGAGATTTGCCGTGCGCTGGTCCCATGATTAGGCAATGACCTTCCTTCCGCATGATGGCCTCCTTGGCTGGAAGCTCAAATTCACCAGAAGCAGATGGACAAGCTTGAACAAGAATAGCTAACTCACGCGGGTACTCAAAAGCCACGCTCATTCATGAGCGTGGCTTTGTCTGCGTCAGGCAACTCCTAATTCGACCCACCAGCACCAACCGCCTAGAACTGGTTCCACAGGAACTGGTTGTAAACCTCGTGATGGAACTGCACTTCCGGAGCCTTCACGACGGTCCCAAGCAGGCGCGCGCAACGATCCGCCGAGGCCTGTTTCAGGTCGGCGTAGCGTCCCTTCACGTCGTTGCCGAGAATCTTCGTGATCCACTCCGACTTATTGAAGTCGTCAAGTGCGGTGTAAATGTTGTCGGGCAGATAGCGTTTCGCCTGGCGCAGGTTCTTGATTTTCGCGGTTTCGCCATCGATTCCGCTCTTGAAGATCGAGTACATGACCATGTAGGGGTTCGCATCCGGCGCCACCGAGCGCACTTCGACGCGCATGGATCGGTCGTTGCCGATGGGAATGCGGACCATGGAGCCGCGATCCACGGCTGAAGCGATGATCTGGTTCGGCGCTTCGAAGTGGGGATCCAGACGGCGATAGGCATTCACGCTGGGGTTGAGCAGCAGGCAGATATCGTTGCCGTGGCTCAGAATGCGGTCCACGAACGACCAGCCCAGCTTGCTGAGCTTCTCTTCGCCCTTGGGATCCCAGAACAGGTTCTTGCCGCCCTTGCTGATGGAAACGTTGGTATGCATGCCGCTGCCATTCACGCCCACAACCGGCTTGGGCAGGAACGACGCCGTCATGCCCTGCTTGGTGGCAACTTCACGGCAGATCAGCTTGTAGAGCTGGATCTGGTCGGCCGCTGCTACCACTTCACCGTATCCGTAGTTGATTTCAAACTGCGACGGCGCGACTTCCGGATGGTCCTTTTCATTCTGGAATCCCATGGCGCGCTGCACTTCGGCGGCAGTGTCGATGAAGCCGCGCAGTGGATCGCCGGGCAGTGAGTGGTAATACCCGCCGGTGTTCACATACTCAAACTTGCCGGTCGCGTTATAGTTGCGCTCAGCGTCCACACCTTTGAACAGGAAGCCCTCAATTTCGTTGGCGGCGTTCAGGGTGTAGCCGTTGCTCTTGAACTGCTTTTCAGCAAAATCCTTTAACACGCCGCGGATATCAGCAGCGTACATGCCACCTTGCTTCTCGATGACATCGCCGAAGACCATGACCTTGCCGGGGCCAAAGAAATCAGCCGGCGCCCAGTAGAACGCGGCCCAGTCAATGCCCAGGCGCAAGTCACTTTCCTTCTGCGCGGTAAAGCCGCGGATCGACGAGCCGTCGAAGGTCAAATTGTCCCAGCTCTTCAGCAGAAATTTCTTGTCATAGTCCAGCATGTGCAGCCGGCCCTCCAGATCGCTGAACAGGACGGTCACAGCCTTGATGCGATTTTCGTCAGTCAGATACTTCAAACGCTCTTCGCGGATCTTGTCCGCCGACACGCGCTTCATGCGCTGCTCTTTCGCTTCTAAATTCAGCTCCTCGAGCTCTTCATACGACAGGCTAAGAAAGTTCCTCAGTTCGGTGGACATTGATCTCCTTAGTTTTTATGGAATGGCGACCGGCGGAGCACCGCCAGCAGCCCAGGCTTTTACGAGACTGACTAGAGTACGTGTTCCCTCGACTTCGTGCCAATCAAAAGCAATGATCACGCATATCAAGGATTCTTATGGAAAGGGGTCGGAGCGGCCAGGGTCGCCAGCGAGGTGCAAGGTGGATGCTCCCGCGCGGCCGCTCTCAATCGTTCTCTAAATTTTCCTTCCGGATCGCGATGTCCACCTCTGGAATTCCTCGGGCGGTTCGCTCGGCGGATTGCGCGCCTGTTTCTGCTGGACTTCCCCGCCTTCAAGGTAACCCCGATCGTGGTTACCCAGTTCTCCGTCCCGGGCCCAATATGCGCAACATTGTGCGGCATTACCAGCCCTATGACTTACCGAAATACCCCGTAATTTTTGCCGAAATTTCCCGTAATCATGATTACCTCGTTACCATCCAACTGTATGTAAACACAATATCTTACTGCCGTTCTCTACCCCATTACGCACGGGCAGCCCAATTAACCCGCAGTGGCAACCCGCAAGCACTTCTAACCCTCGATGATACCGGAGGTGGTGCCTATGACAAAACGACACTTCGAGATATCCCTGGTAGTAACCTTCGCGCTGGCTGGGAGCATTACCCTGCATAGCCTGCTGCGCCGCTGGGACGCGCATCGGCTCGAGCAGGTCAGCGCCCAGTTGCAGCGCACTCAGGGCGAGCTTGCCCAGACGCGCGTCCAGCTCGCCGACGCCAATCGCAAGCTCGGCTTCCTTGACGCGACTAAGGCCCGCGTTCAAGTGACGGCCTATGCCTTGACCCCCGAGTTTGGCCCCGAACCTCTCTTCTCCAATACGAAACCTGCGCGCTCAGCCTACGCGGTGCCCAAACACACTCTACCCAAGGGTAAGGTACTGAACGTCGCTCTTTCGCCGCTGGCCGAACGCAAGCTGCACGCCAACCTCAACGACACGCTTCTGCTCACCACCAGGCGTGGTGGCGAACGGTACGTCGCCCGCTTTGTCGATCGTACAGCCCAAACCGAGACTCGCCCGGTCGTGGACGTCCTCTTCGCAGACGCCCACCAGGCCCGCATCTGGGGCCGGCAGTCGTTCTATGCGGTTGACATTTCCCGGCCCGATTCTCCTTTCCGCGCTGAATAATCTCAGTCCAGCGCCACTTGTGCAGAAGCCGCGCTACCGCGATTTGCATCTATATTGGGTCAAAGGCGGATAGAATGATGCCGCCAACGCACCTCGCCTCGGTCTAGCGCGGCAGAACCAAGCACGATGACATCGATCGACACGTCTCACTCAAGAACCAGCAATGCAAAGCCGGCACAGTTCCTTCTCCGCACAGGACTAGCCGCGGCTTTGGCATTCGGAAGCCTTGCCTTGGTCGCGCAGACGACGAGTCAGAACCCGTCCGACAATCTCAATGACAGACCGAGTGCAACCGGAGCAGTGTCGTTTGGCGGCGACTCCCAGAGTGTTTATTCGGGGAGTGTGCCCGAGGGCAACGCCACCGGCGCCGTGCTCGCAATCTCATTTAAAGAAGCCATTGACCGCGCACTAAAAAACAATCTTGGCATATTGATTGGCAGCGACAACCAGCTCGCGGCCCGCGGACAAAAATGGCAGGAGTTGAGCCATCTGCTACCGAACGTAAGCTTTTCTGCAACCCAATCCGTCACGCAGATCGATTTCGCCGCACTCGGGTTCCGTTCAAAACTTCCCGGCTTTCCGTCCGTCGTCGGGCCCCTTAGCACCTTTGACGCGCGCGCCTACGTTTCGGCTCCGATTTTCGACTGGCATGCTTTTCAGCGCGAACGCGGAGCCCAAGCCCGCGAGTCTGCCGCGCAATACGACTACCGGAACGCGCGCGAACTGGTGGTTCTTGCCGCCGGCAACGTCTACCTGCTCGCCTTGGCGGCGGGTGCCCGAATCGATGCCGCGCAGGCACAGCTCCAAACCGCGCAGACACTTTTCGGCAAAGCTCAGGACCAGCAAAACGCGGGCATCACTCCAGCGATTGATACTCTGCGAGCTCGAGTGGAGTTCCAGTCGCGCCAGCAGCAGCTCATCGTCGCCCGCAATAGCTACGCGAAAGAAAAGCTGCAACTCGCGAGAGTGATCGGACTGCCTCCGGGCCAGGAATTTGAGCTCACCGACAAAGCTCCTTATGCGCCCCTCACTCCGATGAGTGTCGAGGAAGCTTTGCGCCGCGCGTACACCTCCCGGCCCGACTATCTTGCTGCCGCGCAGCAGGTCTTGGGCGCGGAGCGATTTCGCCGCGCCGCAACCGCAGAGCACCTGCCCACGCTCGGCATCAGTGGAAATTACGGTGCTGCAGGCGTGAATATCGGTAACTCGCACGGCGTATTTCTGGCGGGAGCAACTCTCGACATCCCAATTTTTGCCGGCGGTCGCGCCCACGCTGACGCCTTGGAGGCCGAAGCCTCAGTCCGTCAGAGCCGTCAGCAGCTTGCCAATCTGCGCGGGCAAATCGATTACGAAGTTCGTGCAGCGCTGTTGGATTTGAATGCCGCCGACGACCAGGTGCAGGTTGCCAAAAGTTCTCTCGACCTGGCCAACCAGACGCTGGACCAGGCGAGAGACCGCTTCATCGCCGGGGTCGCAGAAAATCTGGAAGTGGTGCAGGCGCAGGAGTCCCTCGCCGCCGCAAACGAAAATTACATCGCCAGCCTGTATTCGCACAATGTGGCTAAAGTTTCACTGGCTCGAGCGATTGGATTCGCCGAGCAGGGTGTCAAACTGTACCTGGAAGGCAAGTGATCCATGGCAGAAGCAACTGAAACTCAACCTAGACCCGCGGAAGCCGGCCAACGCGGCGGAGCAGCCTTGTCAGACCGCGACCTGAAGTGGAAGGAGTTTCGCTCGCGCAATCCTCGGCTGCGGCTAATCATCATTATTGGCGTCGTTATATTGCTGGTCGTGGCCTTCTTTCTCATGCGGTATTTCAATAGCTATCAATCGACCGACGACGCACAAATCGACGCCCACCTCAACCCGGTCAGCGCTCGCGTGGGCGGCCACATCGAAAAGCTTCTAGTGGATGACAACCAGTACGTGCAGGCCGGCCAGCCGCTAGTGCAGATTGACCCGCGTGACTACCAGGTCGCCGTAGCCCGAGCCAAGGCGGATTATGACAACGCTGTCGCAGCGGCCCAGGCTGCAGGGGTAAACGTTCCTATTGCTTCTACCGGAGCGGAGAGCCAGCTTGCCGGAGCGAATGCGGATGTGGGCGCGGCCCAAGCCTCGGTCGCGGCCTCCCGGCAACAATTCGATGCTGCCAACGCGCAGGTGGCGCAGGCGGAAGCGAACAACGTGAAGGTGCAGAATGACCTTGCGCGCTACAAGCAGTTAGTGTCAAAGCAGGAAATTTCCCAGCAGCAATACGACCAGGCCTACGCTGCCGCGCAGGCCGGATCAGCTGCCGTTGATGCTGCCCGTGCCAATGCGGCTGCCTTCCAGCAGCAAATCAAAGCCGCGCAAAGCCGGGTGCAGCAAGCCCAGGCAAACTTGCGCTCTGCCGCCACCGGCCCCGAACAGGTGAAGGTGACGCGTTCGCGTGCGCAATCCGCCCAGGCCACCGTAGAAGAAAAGAAAGCCGCTCTCGACCAGGCGCAGTTGAACCTGCAATACACAACGATCATGGCTCCGGTCAATGGCGTCGTTACCAGCCGTACTGTCGAAGTCGGACAGAACGCGCAGCCCGGTCAGGAGCTGATGCGAATCATTAATCTCGATGATGTCTGGGTCACGGCGAACTTCAAGGAGACTCAGTTACGCGATTTGCGCCTCAATCAGCGCGTCACCATTCACGTCGATATGACCGGCAAAGACTACAAGGGCCGCTTGCAGAGCATTGCCGGCGCCAGCGGCGCTGTCACCAGTTTGCTGCCTCCGGAAAATGCGACCGGCAACTTCGTAAAAGTGGTCCAGAGAATCCCGGTTAAGATCACGTTCGATCCCGGAGAGACTCGCGAGCACGTGCTGCGCCCGGGCATGTCCGTTGTGCCCAAGATTTGGATTCGGTAGAGTTACTCGGCCTGATCTCATGTTCCGAATCATCACCATCGAGCGCGAGTACGGATGTGGAGCGGCTGGAATTGCACAGCAACTGGCGGCGCAGCTTGGCTGGAAGCTCTGGGACGGTGACCTTACCAGCGAGATTGCTCGTGTCGCGAACGTTGATCTCTCCGCCGTTTCCAAATGCGATGAGCGTAGGGACACTCGATTTCATCGCCTGGTGAAAGTCTTTTGGCGCGGCAGTTACGAACCCAGCACCAATCTGGACTTGGAACACTCCTTCGACGCCGATCGCATGGTCGAAATCGGCGAGCAGGTCATGCGCGAAATCGCCAGCCAGGGACAATGCGTCATCGTGGGACGCGGTGCGCCCTATCACTTGCGCGAACGCCCCGAGGCCTTCCACGTTTTTCTATACGCTCCCCGCGCCGAAAAACTGCGAAGGATCCAGAGCCGAGGCAAGAGTCTGCGCCAAGCTGAAGAACTCGTGGATACCATCGATCGCGAGCGCGTTGAATTCGTCAAACATTATTTCGGAGCCGATTGGCCCACGCGCGCGCTCTATCACCTGATGGTCAACACCAGCATAGGAGACGCTAACGTTCTGGCCACAATTATGCACACCATGCGCACGCTCGAAGGCCAACCGATAACCACGTAGTCCTACGTGAATCAGCGCGATTCACCGCACATGAGAAAATAAGGCAGACGGAGACCGCGTGCGACGCACGACGCCAGACTGTCCTTATGATCCAGCTCAACTCTGCCGGAAAACGCTATGGCCAGAAGCTCCTCTTTGATGGCGCCGACCTTCTGATCACGCCGCGGGATCGCGTAGGCCTGGTAGGCGCGAACGGCACCGGGAAATCCACGCTGCTGAAGGTCCTCGCCGACCTTGAGTCCCTCGACTACGGCAGCGTTAGCGTCGCTAAGGGTCTGACGTTCGGCTACTTGCCCCAAGACGGCCTCAGCCTATCCGGACGCACCGTCTTCGCAGAGTGCATGACCGTGTTTGAACGTCTCAAAGACATGGAGCGCGAACTGGAGCAATTGACATCGCGCATGGCTGACGTGGACCACACCTCGCCCGAATACCAACACATTGCCGAGCGCTATCACTCCATCGAACACGAATTCCGCGTACGCGATGGCTACGCTATCGAAGCCCAGGTGGGCACAGTGCTGGCCGGGCTGGGGTTTCGCCCGGAGGATTGGCAGCGACACACCGAGGAATTTTCCGGCGGCTGGCAGATGCGCATCGCGCTCGGGAAACTCCTGCTGCAAAAACCAAACCTGCTGTTGCTCGACGAGCCGACCAATCATCTCGACCTCGAATCGCGCAACTGGCTGGAAGAATATCTCTCCAACTATCCGTTCGCCTTTGTGCTGATCTCGCACGACCGGTATTTTCTCGACGTCACCGTCAATCGGACCATTGAAATCTGGAACAAAAAGATTTGGACCTACTCCGGCAACTACGAAAAATATCTCTCGCAAAAAGAGCAACGCAAGGAACAGCTCGAAGCCGCCTACCGCAATCAGCGCGAGCGGATCGATCAGCTGGAAATCTTTATCAACCGCTTCCGCTATCAGGCGACTAAGGCCAAGCAGGTGCAGAGCCGCATTAAAGAGCTCGAAAAAATGGACCGTATCGAGCTGCCGGAAGAAGAAAAGACGATTCACTTCACGTTTCCGCAGCCCAAGCCAAGCGGTCGCACCGTCGCCGAGCTGTCAGATGTCGCCAAGAGTTATGGCCCCAAGAATGTATTCCGCGACGTAAATTTCATCATCGAAAAGGGTGACCGCATTGCCTTAGTGGGCGTGAACGGCGCCGGGAAGTCTACGCTGATTAAGCTTCTCGCCGGAACTGAGCCGCTGACTGCCGGAGAATACAGACTCGGCTACAACGTGCAGCTCGACTACTTCGCCCAGGACCAATACAAAGAACTCGACCAGGACGCGCGTATTCTTGATGACCTCGGCCGCGCGTCAACCGCGTCCCGCGAAACCGAATTGCGCAGCCTTCTAGGATGTTTCCTCTTTTCCGGCGACGAAGTTTTCAAGCGCATCGGCGTGCTCTCCGGCGGCGAACGCAACCGCTACGCGCTTTTGCGAATGCTGCTGCACCCTGCGAACTTTCTTCTACTCGACGAACCAACTAACCACCTCGACATGCGGGCGAAAGACGTTCTGCTCGAAGCCCTGAGCAAATACACCGGCACCGTCGTCTTCGTTTCGCACGACCGCTATTTCATCGACAAGCTGGCTACCCGCGTATTCGAAATCGGAAGTGGTCACGTGGAAGTTTATCCCGGCAACTACGAAGATTTCCTGTGGCGCAAGCAAGGTGGCGCCGAGAAGCTGCAGCAAGAAGTTGAGGCCGCCACGCGGGCCTCGGAGTCGAGCAAGGGCCATGTAGCAGCGGCTCCCCAGAGCCGCCCACCTCAAACTCACGAAGGCGAACCCGCAAATGGCGACAAGCCCACCAAACGTCTGAATCCTATCAGACGCAAGCAGCTGGAAGATCGCTCGAAGCAACTTGAAGATCAGATCTCTGAACTCGAACAGCAGATCGCGCAATGCGAGACAGGACTGCTGAATTTCGTCAGTGCCGACGAAAGCATGCGCCTTACTCGCGGGCTCGATCAGCACCGTTCCGACCTCCAAAAACGCATCGCCGAATGGGAACAGGTTGGCCAGGAGCTGGAATAGCCTCGATCGCACTGTCGTACCCACCGCAAGCCTACCCGGCGGTTCGATAAGCCATGCGAATTAGCGTACGTTCGGCAAAGGGCACATACAGTAAAGCTGCGGTCGCGCCCAAAGCCGGTCCAAAGCCGATGCGGTCAAGGATCAGGAAAGGCGCAATCGCCCAAAGCTGATCGAGCAGCAGGATCCCAAGGAAAATCTTTCCGAACTTTTCCCGCAGGCGCGGGTGATCGAACCCTGCCGCCGAAAGCAGGTAGAAGCGAAGAGGGATTCCAACGGCCGCGGTAACGATTACCGCAATAAAGACAACGGGTAAGCCGGTCTTCGGCCAGGCCACGCGGTACACGCCCTCCCAGTGGATCAACGCGACCGCATAAAAGCTGAGGTACATCACTTGCAGCGCCGCGAACAGCGCGCGGGTGAGAGTCCGGTGGGGCCTGGGCAGGCCGTCTCCGGGATCGGCGGCCGCGGCTGAACTGGCCGAAGCAACTGCGGGCCGGGCACCTTCGTTCAGAGTAGGCTGCTGCTTCTCCACTGCGGCCACGAATCGGTATCCGCGGCGAGCCAGAGTTTCGATAAAGCGAGGATCCGCTGCCGAGTCGCCTAGCACCTCCCGCAATTTATTGACGGCGGTATTCAGGCTGTGGTCGAAGTCCACGAAGGTATCGGCGGGCCAAAGGCGCTGGCGCAGTTCCTCGCGGGTGACGAGGGCGCCGGGTCGCTCGAGCAGAACAGCAAGCACTGCAAATGGCTGCTCCTGCAGCCGCAATCGCCGGCCTTGCTTGCGGAGCTCGCGGGCGCGCAGGTCGGCTTCAAACAAGGCGAAACGAACAATGGTGGCCTCGTTTCCCGTGGTGGGCTGTGGAGTCACGCCGCTTAGTTTACAGCCAGCGCCCCAGGCTCGCGGAAAAGTCGGGCGGCAAACCAACCGCGGCACTGCCCTTTCGGAACTAATGCATCCTTGGCTGCTGCCGATCTCACTCATTGCTGCCCGAGTGCCCATTGCAGCCGAAAGGGCTTATGCAGGACGAACCAAAGAACTCCGCCCGCGACAGCGGGTTGCCCGTCATCCGAGTGCTGGTCGCAGACGACAGCGTGATTGTGCGCAGTGCCTTGACGCGAATGCTCAAGCACAGTCCCGCGGATACAACTCTGCGGGTTCGCTGCGAACGGCGCTGAGGCCGTGGAGAAGGCGAAGCTGCTGCACCCGGACGTGATTACGCTGGATCTGCTGATGCCTGTGCTCGACGGCCTGCAAGCGTTACAGCAAATTATGCGGGACCGGCCATGCCCAGTAATCATGGTGAGCTCTTTAACGCACCATGGGGCGGAAGTCACGCTCGAGGCCCTCGGCCTTGGGGCCTTCGACTGCATTGCGAAAGAGGAGTTGTTTCATGCAGAAACCCCGCTCGCCATCGAGCAGCTCTTAGCTGACCGGATTGAGGCGGCGGCGAGAAGCCCGCTCTGTGCGCGGCGGCAGAGCTTCCGCTCACCAATGGCGGATATCCCCGCCGCACGGCCAAGGCAGTTAAGCTCTAAGCCAAGCAACGGGGTTCCAGAAATTATTGCCATAGGCGCGTCCACGGGTGGACCAAAAGCCCTGGAGCAGATCCTCATGGCGCTACCCGGCGATTTGCCAGTCCCAATTGTGGTGGTCCAGCATATGCCTCCCGGGTTCACGGACGCACTTGCCCAACGGTTGGACAGCTTGTGTGAGTTGCGGGTGCGCGAGACACGTCAGGGAGAACGCATTCGACCCGGCACTGTCTACCTTGCCCCGGCCGGCAAGCAAATGACGCTTTTCAGCGGCTCGCGGGAGTCACGTAGCGTGTGCCTGTCAGACTCCCCGTCCGACACGCTTCACAAGCCCTCGGTCGACGTGCTCATGCTGTCGGTCGCGCAGGTGTTTGGAGACAAAGCGCTGGGCGTGATTCTTACCGGCATGGGCGCCGACGGGGCCAAGGGCATGACTTCAATCTACAGCTCCGGGGGCGTCACCCTGGGGCAGGACGAAGCCACATCCGCGGTCTATGGGATGCCCCGGGTTTGCGCCGCACAGGGAGTTTTGCAAAAGATCCTTCCGCTCGGCGGAATCGCCGGGGAGATTCTGGCAGCGTTCCAGCGGCAGGTCGCTCGTTTGAAATCCCACACGACAGCAACCGGAGGACTGGCACCGCTCCTGCCATCAGCCGCGCTCGGGACTCGGGCGTGATCCAGCAACCCTGCTTTCGCAAAGCGACACGGTTCTACTTCACTCGCGAAAGCAGAGTTTGCTCGGGATCGACCAGAAGTTTGTGAGTCCCTACAGGGACCGCTACCCGGAACGAGCTCTCGTTTCCTTCGGCAAAAACGCGTCTTAGAAAAACATTTCTGCCTCCCACCACCGCGTAGAGCGGCACGGCAGTAACCAGGCTGTCGGGCGCATGGTCTTGGGTGATTGTGCCCAACGCGAGGGTGATTCCGTCCTTGTTCATAAACTTCAGGCCATGCAACTCGATACGCGGCACTGCGGTCCCGTTAAGCCACGAACCGAAAAACCAGTCGAGCGACTTTCTGCCTTCATACCAAAGAGGCTTTGGCAACTGGGCTTCAAAAATCGCGAGCAATTGGGCGGTGGTAATGGCCCGTCCCTCGTACTGCTTGCGCATTTCACGGAGGCCACGGAGAAAAGGCTCGTCACCGCCTTTCGCGCCCCGCCCCGCCGAATTCTGCTCAGCGTCGCGCAGCATGGTGCGAAGCATGTGGAACAGCCAAGTGCCGCGCCCGTAACTGATGGCTTGATACGCTCCAGGAAACTTGGAGGAAGAGAGCCGCAACCCAAGCGTCACCGGCCCGGCATCCGCCAGCACTGAATCGTCGCTTCCTTTCACCAGCAGATCGTCGCGGTACTTCTGCATCAGCTCGCGAAATGCAGACGGGTCCTTCGACTCCAGCAGCATCAGAGCGCTGTAGTTGGCGAGGGCTTCCATCACCCACTGGTCGCGATATCCATTCCAGGTAACCAGATCGCCCCACCACTGGTGCGCGACTTCATGGGCAACCACTTGTTCCGCGGCCAGTCGGCCCGCTGAATCATTCTCCAATTGCTTCAGCTCTTGAGGACTTAGAAAAGCGTAAGTGGAAAGAAAAATCAGGCCCGGCCATCCCTGGCTCACCGTCCCCGGAAATTGAGTCAATACGAGGCTGCCGTACGGATACGGCCCGAAATGTTGTGAATAGAACTCGATCGCCTGTCCCGCCGTGGCACTCACCAGTTCCAGGTTGCGCGACGGCGACGGGCGCCCTGTCAGGTTCGTGGTCGGAACCGCGGCTTGGCTCGGTTGTGGGCGCTTGAACAACGGTGGCGGTGGCGGATCGCTGGCTGGGGTGGCGAATCCCTTTTCGACGTTCGACGTCGCGTAGGTTTCCACGGCCACGCCGGCTACCTGCGTTTTCTTCTTCAAGTATTTCCCCAGATTGAATCCCGCGACGGGAACTTTCCGCTCGGTCACCCAACGTGATATTTGAACGTTTTCTTCCGTCTTTAATTCGATGCGGCGCCCTACCGCCAGCAAAGTCCATCCCACCGGATAGCGAAACTCCATGTCGAACGACGACATCGCAAAACCGACGTTGGGATACCAGGTGCCGCGCTCGCCTACGTACAACAGGCCGCTGGCAGCTTCCGACAAAACGGCGCCGGAGTAGCTGATCTTCAAGCGCACCGACGTGCCCGCCTTCATCGGATCGGCCAGGAATACGGCGAGGGAATCGTTTCCGCGTCTGGCGAGTTGCGACCCTTCGACAGCCTGATTGTGAATGAACTCGACCCGAGCGCCATCGGCCTCGACGCTTTGCACTTGCAGCAGACGCGAAAGCTCGAAAAGCAGTAGACGGCTGCCATTTCGTTTTGCAGTAATCGCGAGGGTTGCGGTTGACGTGATTTCCCTCGGCGGCTTGATCTCGCTCCGAATGGTGAATTGGGTAACGTCGAAATCGCGCGTGGACGAGAGCCCAGCATCGGGGTCGGTCTCTTCCTGTTGGTCTTTTTTCCGCCTCTGCGCAAACGAGGTCCACACATCAAAGTAGTCGGTGCCTGCAGCTTTCTTGTGCTGACCGACGGATACGGGTTCAGGCTGCAGCGAGTCGTACCGTATCTCGAACGCACCCAGCCTTCTGCCCTGGATGTACGCGTGTAGAAAGTGATCCCCCGCTTGCGACGCAGCGTAGTCCGGATTCTTGAAGCTGATCAGCAGTCGCAAAGCATCGCCCACCGCCATGTCGGCCGACGCGGGCCCGAATCGTGCCAGGAAACCCGCGGCATCGGTGGCGGGCGTGAGCGAACTCTTCAGTTCTGTGAGGACGTCGTCGTTAAAGCGAAAGTAGGCGAACGAAAATCGCTCCTCCAGGATGGCTCCGCCCGTAAACAGCGCCAGGGAGGCCCGCTCCACCGTGTTCGGTGGTGAGAGCAGAAGTTCGCCATCGCCCTGAAAAAGCGCTCCAGTGATGTGCCCATCGGCCGCCTCGGTAAAGGCGATCGTACCGTCGTCGAGCGAGATGTGCACAGAGCCGCGATCCAGAGACGCGTCGCGAGTCTGGTACACCTGCGAGGCGTCCAGATGTACTGTTCGCAGCCTTAAATATAGGGACTCTGCCGGTCCGGCAGTGGAAAGTTTTGGCTGGGCAGCGGCGATGGCGCTCACCGCAAGGAAAGCAATGCGCAACCACTTCGCGGGGATTGTTACGTCGGTCACTTCGATGCAGGCCGTCTGGCCTTCTAGAATGCGCCTGAGTGCGTGTGTTTGTCATCCCGTGCTGGATTGTGCTGGCGGCAGCGATATCGATGCCGGCGGCGGCAGAGGTCATTCGCCTCAAAAATGGCGACGTAATTTATGCCGACGAAGTGAAAGAAGGCTCAAACAGCATTCAGTATCAGATCGGAGACAACAGCTTCACCATTCCTAGGGGCAAAGTCCAGAGCGTCGAGGCCGGCCCGGCGAATAGATTGGCTCCCGGTGCGGTCGTCGGGCCACCGTCCTATACGCCAGAGGTCCAACTCGGCGGCGATCAGGATTTGCTGGAACAAGTAGTCCACAACCATCAGGTTGACCGTGGCGCATTGGCATCGATTGAAGCACGGAACAACCCTGGAACGACTGCCATCGCGTATTACCTGGCGGCCAAGTCGGAATACGAGTTGGGCAAATTTTCAGATTCAAAACACGACTTCGAAACCGCGCTGCGCTTTCAGCCGGAAAACCCTGCCATACTCGCGTACTATGCGGCATTACTGGTGCGAACTGGCAGCGCGCTTGATGCAATTTCGTACGCGCAGCGCGCGACTCGCATTGTGCCGGATTCCGCCGATGCGTTTGGAGTTCTTGGTTATGCCGAATTCTCCGCCGGGCGCAACCGTGATGCCATCGAGGATTGGAAGAAGTCTCTCGCCCTGCGCCCGGACGCAGGCATTCAGCAGATGCTGGCTCGCGCCCAGCGGGAATCGAGCGTCGAGAAGAGTTATTCCGAGCGTGATGCCGGACATTTTGTGCTCCGCTTTGAAGGCAATCAAAGTTCAGAGGGTTTTCGCGAGCAACTTCTCGCAACGCTGGAGTCGCAGTACCAGGAACTGTCGCGAGTTTTCGGTAGCGAGCCCCGATCGAGCATCCAGGTCGTCCTCTACACCGCACAGAGTTTTTTTGACGTGACCCGAGCTCCAGCCTGGACCGGGGCGCTTAACGACGGGAAACTGCGAATACCGCTACACGGATTGGATTCCGTCACACCGGAGCTCGCTCGCGTGCTCCGTCATGAGCTGACGCACAGTTTTGTCAATCAGTTGAGTGCCGGCCGGTGCCCAGCTTGGTTAAATGAAGGCATCGCCCAACTGTTGGAACCGCGTGGACTAGGTGCCCGGATGGCTCAACTGGGCTTGCTGTTCAAAGCCGACCGGGACCTCCCTTTAAATATGCTGGAACGCAGCTTTGCGTCGCTCAGCACCGTAGAGGCCACCCTGGCGTACGACGAGTCCCTCCTGGCTGCCGGATACCTTTACCAGCACTACGGCATGGCGGACATGGTGCGGCTTCTCCAGAGGATCGGCCAGGGCGAATCCACCGAAAGCTCCCTGCGGTCAGTGCTGCATAGCGACTACGGGCGCCTCCAGGAAGACCTCCGCACCGAACTGGCCTCGAACTGAGCTTTTGCGCGACGCGGGCCCTCCCACCTCCGTGCTTCAGTCATTTCGAGAAAGCTCTTGGGTTGGCCCTGCATCAATGCTAAGTTCATCGTGGCGGAAATGATATGAAGCGCCCTGCCCAACCTCTGGAAATTCTGCCGTGGCAAGACCCCGCCCAATCTCCAATCCCGCAAATTCGGGAAGGCGAACTGGAAGCTGTTTATTACGGGCAGCGCCGCAGCGGCGATTTTTACGACTTCATCCGCTGCAGTCCGGACCGGGTATTGTTCGGGCTGTTTGACGTTGCGGGCAAGCTGGAGCAGGCGCGACCCATTATGGTCGACATGCAGAAAACGCTGCGCGAGCTTGCGGCCGAACTGCTGGACGAGAATTCGGCCAACGAAATGGAAGCTATGGCGGAACTTTGGATCCGTTTAAACCGGGAGGTAATCCGCTCCGCCCAGGGCGTGCATCAATGCGCTGCCTTTATCGGCTGCTACAACGAGGGCCTGAATACCGTTTCTTATGTGAATGCCGGGCACACCCCGGGCCTGGTGCGGGTCGGCAATCAGGTCGAGGAACTGCCCGCGACCGCGCTGCCGCTGGGCTTGTTCTCCCACGCCGTGCCCGAACCCGCCATGGTGGCATTGGAGTCGCGAAATCAGTTGTTTCTGGTTTCCAGGGGAATTGTGGAAGCCCGTCGCCGAAGCGAAGAATTTGGAATTGAGGGCGCAAAGCGATACCTGCAGGAGGCCGGCCCGCAGACTGCGCGCGAGCTGTGCGTTGGGATCCTGGCGCGAGTCCAGCAGTTTATGGGGACGGCGCCCACCCACAACGACGTTACCGCGCTTTCCCTGGTCCGCAGCACCTAGGCCTGCGCTGGCACCGCCAGCCCACCACGATTTACAATTCAGTAGCATCTAATCCAGTGAGCAGGGTGGGTTTCCGCAGCCCGCGGAAAATTGCCCACTGAAAATTGACTTTCCCAGGGTTTCTATGTCCAAGCGTCTTCTCCCCGCTGCGATAGTAGCGCTGCTGTTCTTGACGACGACCGTGTCCGCAGACACCGTCGTCGAGGAGATTGTGGCCAGGGTAAATAGCGCGATTATTACTCGCTCCCAGTACCTGCACGAGCAGAAACAGCTCGCCGATGAGGCGCAGCAGCAGCAGGACGCCGCACGCGCCGCCGAGGTCGCAGCCCAGGGACAGAAAGACGTTCTGCGGGGCCTGATCGATCGCCAGCTGCTCCTGGACAAAGGCAAGGAGCTGGGCATTACGGCTGACACGGAAGTGATCAAGCGCCTTGACCAAATCCGTAAGCAGATGAAGCTCGACTCCATCGACGACTTGGAGAAAGTGTCCCAGACGCAGGGGATGCCGTTTGAGGATTTCAAGCAGAATTTGAAGTCGGAAATCATCACTCAAAACGTGATCCAGCGCGAGGTGGGGCCGCACATTAACGTGAGCAATCCTGAGGTGCGCAAGTTCTACGATCAGCACAAGTCCGATATGGCCGCGCCCGAGATGGTTCGGCTCAGCGAGATTCTGGTTTCAACTGACACGGCCGGAGACGACGAACAAAAACTCGCCGCCGCCAAGAGCAAGGCCGACGATTTGCTAAAGCAGATTCGGGCCGGCGCAAAGTTTGAGGATCTCGCGAAGAAGGAGTCACAGGACCCCTCGGGCGCGCAAGGCGGCGACTTGGGAACCTTCCAGCGCGGCAAGCTGGCGAAGCAACTGGAAGACGTTACTTTCGCCATGAAAAAAGATGAAGTGTCTGAGGTGATTCGCACCCGTCAGGGCTTTGTGATTCTGAGAGTTACCGACCACACTCAGGCCGGCATCCCCGCGTTCGCGGATGTCCAGGACCGGGTGCGGGACGAACTCTACATGCGAAAGATGCAGCCCGCCCTCCGCGAATATCTCAAGAAGCTGCGCGAACAGGCTTTCATCGATATTAAGCCGGGGTACGTCGATACCGGCGCCAGCAGCAACCAGACCAAGCCAATCGTGACCACCGCCGCCAAAGAAGCCAACGCCAAAGAATTGAAAAAGAGAAAGAAACTGGGCGTGTTTTAGGTTAATCTGAGCGGAGCCTGCGCTTCCCCTGTACGAGAGGAAGCCCGCTCCGGCAATCATGAAAGAGTTTTTCCTATCTGAGTGCGCCCGCTTTGAAAACAAGAATATTGTTTCCAGCTTCGTCGTTATCAGCAAGCAAGTAAAGGCGAAGAAAACCGGGGAGCCTTACCTCGCGCTCACTCTCGGCGACCGCTGCGGCCAGATCGAAGCCAAAATGTGGGATAACGTCGAGGACTCGCTCGATGCCTTCGACCAGGAAGATTTCGTCAAAATCAAAGCCCTGCTGAACAAGTACAAGAACCGTTTTCAGCTGACGATTCACAAAGTGCGAAGGCTGGGTGAGTCGGAAATCGACTTCGGCGACTACCTTCCGAAGACAACAAAAGACATCGACGCCTTATGGCTCACCCTGACTGAATTTGTCGCGTCGATTCAGGATCTCAATCTGCGGGGGCTGGTGGAATCGTTCATGGCAGATCCCGAAATCGCCGCGGCGTACAAGAATGCTCCAGCGGCGAAGACTCTGCACCACGCCTACATCGGCGGTCTGCTTGACCACGTAGTTTCCTTGTTTCGATCCTGTGACCTGGTGAGCAGAAATTATCCCCAAGTCAATCGCGACCTGCTGCTAACGGGAGCGTTTCTGCACGACATCGGCAAGATCCACGAGCTGACCTACAACCGGTCTTTTTCGTACTCCAGCCGAGGCCAACTGCTCGGCCATATGATCATCGAACTCGAAATGCTGCAGAAAAAGCTCGCCGATTTCCCTGACTTTCCCGGCGAGATGAAGACGTTGCTCGAGCATTTGATCATCAGCCATCACGGGCAGTATGAATTCGGCTCGCCCAAACTGCCCATGTTCCCTGAGGCGCTGATGCTCCACTACATGGACGATCTGGACTCGAAAATGGAAAGCATGCGCGCGCACTTCGAACGCGAAGCAGAAAGCGATTCCAGTTGGAGCAGCTACAACCCGTCGCTTGGCCGCACGCTGCTCAACACGGCGAAGTTCCTGAAGAAGGAAGAACCGGGACCCACGGACGAAGCCAGCGCTCAATCAGACTTCGCCGCCCATTCAGACTCCACCGATGAGCCTCAGGAGCCCGTTGGCGTCGCTGCCCTGCCTTTCGACGAAGACAAGCTTTAACCGGCCTGTTCACTATAAGGTTACCTGTACCGTCGGGAGTTGATCTTCCGTCTACTGGTCTCGATAATTGTTAGCTAAGGGAGACAATCCACATGAGATTGCGCGCAACCGTTTTTTCGTTAGTTCTGGCGCTGGTTTTTGGCGCCGCCTGCAACAAGCCGAGCTCGACAAGTTCTGATTCCTCCTCGTCGGCGCCGGATTCAATGGCCAACCAAAATGGATCTTCAGATTCGCAAAAGTCGGCGCGATCTTCGCAACCGCGCATACCCGAAGACGTAACAATTCCATCCGGGAAAGTCCTGACCGTCACCCTGTCCGACGCAGTGGGTTCGAAGATCAGCCAAGCCGGGCAGAGTTTCGGCGGAAGCCTTGCCAGACCAGTCGAAGTGAATGGCGAAACCGTGATCCCGGCCGGCGCCAGAGTCTCAGGCGAAGTGGTTGACGCCAAACCGCTCGGCCGCTTTGCCGGCGGCGCATTGCTGCAGCTGCGGCTCGATTCGGTTTCCATCCACGGCGAACAGATGCCGGTGCAGACCGCGACTTTCACTCAGACTCTAAAAGGTAAGGGCAAGCGTACGGCTGTTATGGCTGGCGGAGGCGCAGGCTTGGGCGCGCTCATCGGCGGACTTGCCGGCGGCGGTAAAGGTGCCGCGATCGGCGCCGTTGCCGGCGGGGGCGCCGGAACTGCAGGCACAGCATTCACCGGAAACAAGGAAATCGTACTGCCGGCGGAATCTGCAGTTCCGTTCACCTTAAAGGCGCCGCTGAAGATTCGGCACTAGGCACGAAGATCAAAGTACGCAGAATGTTTCAAATCGGTCATCAGCCACACTTTTGTGTACTGATGGCCGATTTTCATGTTCGACTTCTCCCGCTTCAAATTCATCAGCTTAGATTGCTACGGCACCTTCATTGACTAATTCTGGACGTGCTGGAAAATGGTATTCTTGGCCCTGCAGATTCCTCGGAGGACCCCCATGCGCGCTCGGAAAACGTTGCTTGCCGCCCTGTTCACCGTACTTTCTCTCACGTTTAGCGTTCGAGTGGTCGCCCAGAACAGTTGGGCCGTCGAAAAAACGTTTCACGTTGGTGGCGCCGGTGGCTGGGACTACGTCACTGTGGATGCAAAGAATCACCGTCTCTACATTCCCAGAAGCACGCACACCATGGTCATTGATTCCGAGTCGGGACAGACGCTCGCGGATATCCCCGGCCAGAAGGGCAACCACGGAGTCGCTCTGGTTCCGGAAGCCGGCCGCGGATTCATCACCGACGGTAGCGGTTCCATCGTGATATTTGATTTGAAGACAAACGCTGTGTTGGGAACGATTGCCGCACAACCTGACGCCGACGGAATCATTTATGACAGCGCCAGTGGGCTGGTGCTGGTAGTCTCCGGCGACAACGGCGTGCTCATGACACTCAAGCCGGATGTGGATCCCAAGACCGGCAGCATCGATGCACCCATTGAACTGGGCGGCAAGCCTGAGTTTCTTGTGTCCGACGGAGCAGGCAAGGTCTATATCAATCTGGAGGACAAGAACGAAGTTGCGGTGGTAGATGTGAAAGCGCGGAAAGTGCTCGCGCATTGGCCGGTCGCGCCCGGCGGCTCACCCGTGGGTATGTCGATGGACAAAGAGAAGCGGCGCCTTTTTATCGGATGCCGCAATCCACAAAAGCTGATCGTGATGAACGCTGACGACGGCAAGGTAATTGCCGACCTTCCGATCGGCGCAGGCGTCGATGCTACGCGGTTCGACGGCACCCTGGCCTTCGCAAGCTGCCGCGATGGCAAGCTCGAAGTTGCGGGCGAAATTTCTCCCGGAAAATTCGGGATTGTGCAGACAGTCACCACACCGGTCGGCGCCAGGACGATGGACATCGACGCAGATGCACATAAGATTTATCTTGCGACCGCCGAATTTGAGGAACAAAAACCGGGAGCGTCAGGTCGTCCCCAGGCCAAGCCCGGAACGTTCATGATCGTCGTCGTCGCGCGGCATTAAGCGGCGGGATTAGGGCTGCTAACGCGTGGCTGCTGACGACGGGCGTCCTACTCACAAACCCGGCAATGAGAATGTAACCGCGATTTCTGGAAGACCGCCGAGGTCCTTTTCGGCATCCTAGTGCCATGCAATCCAACCTGCGCCAATTACCTGATCCCTCGCCTCCACCGATAAAGGAACCACCGGATGGTCCGGAAAATCCCGACGTCCCGGTGCGAGAGCCCGATCCAGAACCCTTTCAGATGTGAATGGCACAAAGAAAATGCGGCCACACTCAGAACGCCGTCACTGCGGCGAATAGAGGCGTAAACGCTACTGGTCCTTTACAACACTGAAAGCGGCAATACGGCGTCATTCCATTGCGGGTCAGTATTACACCGCTAACGAAGCGCAAAAGTCAGACGAAATCAGGCGTTTTCACTTATTCACCCCGAATACACCGGGCCTCGCCTCCACATCTTTTGACTCCCACTCAGGGCTAACCTCGCATCCAAGAGCGCATTTCGATCACAGACTTTTTCAACACCCACAGGCGATTTCACTCACCGACTCAGCATCGCCCCCCAGCCGGTGTCCAAACTGCCGCGAAGAGCGGGACCTTGGACGCGAGGTCAATGAGTGAAATGGCGATGTTTCGCCAGCTAGGGACGGAAAACGCCACGAGAAGCTACCTGGAACGTCTGAAACTCACTTCTACATTGATGGCCGTCGCCATGGATTCTCCCAGGCACATGGCAGGTTGAAACTTCCACATCTGAACCGTGCGGACTGCGTAGTCATCGAACGCTCGTCCGCCAGTCCGAGCCACGCGAATATTGTGAGGAGTTCCACTGTTGTCAACGACCAACGAGAGAACCACGACCGAGCCAGTCCCGGTATCGTTTTCCGGATACGGGGGATCTGGGTTGAATACAGGGCGAGGAGCAGTCATTTTTTCAGGGGCTGGACAGTTCCCCAGTTCCAGTCCCCCCGTTGGAGCAGAGAAAAGGGTGGAATCTGGCAACGCCTCCGCGGAGATTGCAGAGACGGCGATGTCTACCGAACGGACATCAGTGGAGCCGTAACGTAATATTCTGGGAAATAAGTGGTTGCCGAATTTTGCGTATTCAGCGTAGGAGATTGACCGCTGCCGTCTAAAATCTCCGTTGATGGACAGTTCATCATTTAGGAGAGTGGCATCATCAGCGGCAACACAATAGACTTCTTTCGTGTATTTAGTCTCCAAATGAACGCAATGTGCCTGGATCCCATCGACGCGTTTATTCGCAACATCCTTAACCTTTGCGCCAGGCGGTCGGCCACCCATCTGAAGGGCACCGATAACGTAGCCAAAGAAAGGGGGACTGGCTTCGTCTTCCGCGACCCACCTCTTGCGACCATTGACAACTTCAATTCGATGGGAGGTGCCACTTGCAATTTCGCGTCGCCATCGGTCTTTTGAGACCCACGTCTCAGAATATGTCCCGACCCTTCGCTGGCCATCTTGGGAAACGTGGAAGGTCGCTTTGAGGGTGAACGGGGGCGCGCCTTCGGCTCTAATGTTCGACGTCTCTATAGCGCGCGAGAGGACTTCTATGCCTTCCTGCTGCTTGTCGGCGAGTGCGAGCGACGCCCAGGTGATCAACAAGAGAAGCACCAACACGTTCCTTGGCATTCAGGCTCCTGACGACGTTTGCATTTCGCACCATACTGCCGTGGAGTGTAGCAAATCCGACTGGTTGACGAAAGCAGGGCGAAAACACTCACCGACCCCGAATACACCGGGCCTCCACATCTTTTGACTCCCACTCAGGGCTAACCTAGAATGAAGCTGTTTGGGACCAGGCGTTCGCGCCCGCTTACAGGAGGCTTTCCCATGGGAGAAGGATTATTTTCGCCGCTGCACATTGTGCTGATCATCGGCATTGCTCTTCTTCTGTTCGGGCCCAGCAAATTCGCCGCGCTCGGCAAGGGCATGGGTGAAGGCATCCGGAACTTTAAGGCCTCGATGAAAGAAGGCGATAACGATCCCGCCAAGCCTGCTGTCAACCCCGCCAATCCAAACGACCCGCCGAAGAAGCCGTAAGCCGCCCCTCACAGCCCAAGCGCCGTGGAAGCGCGACCGTTCGTTTCCGCGATCTAAAACCGGGATACAACCGTCTCCGACAACACCGAAGCCAGCCGCGCAGCGGCGAAATGGATAGCCGGCACGGAAGTGCCGGGAACAATACGACAACGGCGCCGAGTCCCTTTAGGAACTAAAGCGTATAGGTCTGCCGAAAGCCGCCTCAGTATTACAGAGAGCGCGGAATCAAATCCCGCTGTGCTCGCTTAGCATCCGCCGCACCAACTCCATCGGTAGTCCCACAACGTTCGAATAGTCCCCTTCAATCTTTGAAATCCACCGCGCGGCCCCGCCTTGGATCGCGTAGGCCCCGGCTTTGTCCATGGGTTCGCCGGTCGCAACATATTCTGCGATTTCCGCGTCGCTCATCGAATTGAAATGAACCGTGGTCGTTTCTGATCGCACGTCTTCAAAGGCCTCGCCAAGAAGACAGACCGCCGTAATCACTTCGTGAATGCGATTGCTGAGCAGGCGTAGCATGCGGGCAGCGTCGGTGGCGTTCTCAGGCTTACCGAGGATTTCATCCCCGATGGCGACGACCGTGTCCGCGGCGAGAATGATGCCGCTGTTTGTATTTGCGCGCGTAGCCCTCGCCTTTTCGCGCGCCATTCTTTCAGCGAATGTGCGTGGGCCCTCGCCAGGCAAAGGAACTTCTGCGATATTCGCCGGGCGCACGACAAACTCAACTCCCGCGTTCTTAAGCAGTTCCTGCCTTCGTGGAGAAGCCGAGGCCAGCACGATGGGAATTTTCGTCGGCAAGGTTCAGGGTTCCAAAACAATGTTGTCGATCAACCGCGTCTTGCCGACGAAAGCCGCCACCGCGGCCAGCGATCGCTTGTCGATGGTCGCAACCGGCTCAAGGTCGTCCGGATCAACGATCTCAAAGTAATCCAAGCGCACGGCGGGTTGCCAGACAAAAGCTTTCCTCGCCTCGGCAGCGATTTTCGCCGCCGCGCGCTCGCCTTCATCGAAAAGCTTTTGCGCCCGCTGCAACGACGCATGCAAAACTAGCGCCATTTTTCGATCGTCGGGACTGAGATACGCGTTCCGCGAGCTGAGCGCCAGGCCGTCGGCCTCGCGCACGATGGGACAGACTTCAATCGCGACAGGAAAACGCAGATCGCGCACCATGCGCTTGATGACCGCGACCTGCGCTGCGTCTTTTTGTCCGAAGAACGCGAGGTCCGGTTCCACGATGTTGAACAGCTTTGCCACTACCGTCGCTACACCGCGAAAGTGTCCGGGACGCGACTTGCCGCACAAGCGGTCGCTCAGCCTTTCGACCGTCACCCAAGTGACAGCGCCGCCGGGATACATCTCTTCCGGCGACGGCGCGAATACAACATCAACGGCTTCGCGCTCCAGCAGCGCGCAGTCGGCTTCCAGATTTCTAGGGTAGCGAGTGAAATCCTCATTTGGTCCGAACTGCGTGGGATTGACGAAGATCGAAACCGCAACCACGTCCGAGTTCGCCTTAGCGGCCCGAACTAAGGATAGATGGCCCTCATGCAGCGCACCCATGGTGGGCACGAAGCCGAGCTTTTTCCCTCGCACTCGTGTCGCGCGAGATAAGGCTCGGACTTCTTCGACTTTGTGTACGAGTTCCAAGGCGCTTCTTAACCAGCCGACTCGAGAATACCGCAGACGGTCACGCGGCAGCATTCCCCCGTTCCTTGACACCCCCGGCCCCCAACTTTTATCCTAAAATGCAGCTCCCCGGAGTACTTACGCCTCAGTATGCGCTTCCGCGGCCTGTGCCGGCATTGGGGGCGCGGAGATTCTGAAATGCTCATCGAAATCAGAGAATTGGAAATCCACCCCGTGGATTTTGACGAGCATCTTGCGCCTGGGGTCATAGACTTTGGCCCGGATTTCCGGCAGGAAGCTGACCTTGCCAGCGCTGGCCGAGCGCAACTGGTCCAAGAGCACCACGGTAAGCATCAGCTTATCAATGACATACGGATCGTCGGCGATTTGTCAACTCGCGTAGAGATGGCTTGCGCCCGCTGCCTGGAACTGACCCATCATGATGTGGCGAGGCTGTTCGAGCTACTTTACCGGCCGCAGGGCACTGACGCCGGCAAAGAAGAGCTTTCGGTGACTGCGGCTGAGGCCGACGTCAGTTATTATCAAGGTGAAGGTTTGCTGCTCGAAGACGTTTTGCGCGAGCAAGTCCTGCTGGCGCTGCCGATCAAGGCGATTTGCCGCGAGGACTGCAAAGGTTTGTGTCCCCATTGCGGACGCAACCTGAATCAGGAACAATGCAATTGCGCCGATGCGTTGCGTGATCCGCGCTGGTCGGCGCTGAAAGATATCAGAGAGAAGTTGGAACAGTAATTCAGCTCTCAGTCGTCAGCTATCAGCTATCAGTCAAGTCGAATCCGACTCCGCTGAAAGCTGATGGCTGAAAGCTGTCGGCTTTCACGAAAGGAATCTCATGCCTAATCCAAAACGGCGGCACTCCCAGCGGCGCACCAGCACACGGCGCGCACACGATGCCTTGACCGCCCCCACGACATCGGAGTGTCCGAATTGTCACGAACGCAAACTGCCGCATCGCGTCTGCCCGAAGTGCGGGTTCTATAAGGGACGCGAAGTTGTGGAAGTGAAGGAATCCAGCTAACCCCTCCATGCCTGGCGTCATAGCCCTGGACGCAATGGGTTCGGACCGCGCTCCCAAGCCTGAGATCGAAGGTGCCATCCAGGCGGCGCGGCGCTTTGGCATTCCCGTCACACTAGTTGGCCCCGAGGAAACGCTCCGGGCTGAACTTTCTCGCTATTCCGCCGCCAGGGGATTGCCCATCTCGATCGTGCATGCGAGCGAGATCATTACCATGGACGACAAGGCCGTCCAGGCGGTCCGCGCCAAGCGCGACTCGACCATGCGCGTAGGCCTGCGGCTGGTGCGCGACGGCAAGGCTTCCGCCTTCATCAGCGCAGGAAATACTGGCGCGGCGATGGCGACGGCAAAAATGGTTCTCGGTGGACTGCCCGGAGTGGACCGTCCCGCGCTCGTTGCCGTAATGCCCACCGCGATCGGTTCCGTTTGCACGCTGCTCGATGTAGGCGCCAACGTCGATTGCAAAGCTCATAACCTTGAACAGTTCGCGGTGATGGGCGACATTTATTTCCGCAGCATGTTTGGAACCGCGAGGCCGCGCGTAGGCCTGCTTTCCATCGGCGAAGAAGAAAGCAAAGGCAACGAACTCACGCGCGAAGCGTTTGGCCTGCTGAAACAACTTCCCATCAACTTTGTAGGCAATGTCGAAGGGCGCGATATTTACGGCGGCGACGTGGACGTAATCGTGGCCGACGGTTTTGTTGGCAACGTAGCTTTGAAGACTTCAGAAGGCGTCGCCAACCTTGTGCGGACCACGCTGAAAGAAACGCTGGCTGCGACCATCACCAGCCAGGTGGGCGCACTGCTTTCCCGCAGTGCCTTTGCCGATTTCAAAAAGCGCCTCGATCACACGGAGTACGGCGGTGCGCCGCTGCTCGGAGTGAAGGGCGCGTGCTTTATTACACACGGATCGTCGAACGTAAACGCCATCAAGAATGCAATCCGCGTGGCCGCGGAATTTGTTGAGCGGCGCACGAACGAAGCCATTCGAACTGAGATGGCCAGCCTTCATAAAGCGAGCGTTGTTTCGGGTTGACGGCATCCCCGTCCACATCAACATAGGAGCCTCGGATCACAGCCGCGAAGCGGCGCAATAATGCAGCCCGGGGCGTAAGCCCGGGGTAGGCAGCAAAATGAACTCAGCCCCGAAAAGGGGCGAAAGAAAGCATGACCACGACCACACTCGCATTTTTCTTTCCCGGCCAAGGCTCTCAGGCCGTTGGCATGGGCAAAGATCTTGCCGAGCGCTATCCTGTCGCTAGGCAGGCATTCGATGAAGCCGACGCCGCGTTGGGCACAAAGCTTTCGCAGCTTTGTTTTGAAGGTCCCGAAGACCAGTTGCGGCTCACCGAAAACACGCAGCCCGCGATTCTTACCGTGTCTGTCGCGGCCTGGCGCGTGCTCAGCGAAAAGGGAATTAAGCCGGCGTTCGTGGCCGGCCACAGCCTCGGCGAATACTCAGCCCACGTCGCCGCGGGCACGATCAGCTTTACCGACGCCGTGCGCGCGGTGCGCAATCGCGGCAAGTACATGCAGGAGGCAGTGCCCGTGGGTACAGGATCGATGGCGGCCATTGTTGGAATGAACATCGACGCAGTTACCACCTTGTGCGCCGATGCCGCGCAAGGCCAAGTCTGCGAGCCCGCAAACATCAACTCGCCTGACCAGATCGTAATTTCCGGAAGCGTTGCCGCAATTGAGCGCGCAGTCAAGCTTGCCGGAGAACGCGGCGCTAAGCGCGCCAAGATGCTCCAGGTCAGCGCACCATTCCACTGTTCGCTGATGAAGCCGGCGCAGGAGCGGCTGGCTGCAGACCTGGACAAACTGAATTTTTCCGCGCCAAAGGTTCCCGTGGTTGCGAACGTGTCTGCACAGCCAGTAGAAGACACGACCGCCGCGCGCAATGCGCTCATCAGCCAAGTCACAGGATCAGTGAAATGGAACGAGTCGATTCAGCTGCTGATCGCCCGCGGCGTGCAGACATTTGTCGAAGTCGGTCCCGGCAAGGTGCTTTCCGGCCTCATGCGCCAAATCGACCGCACGAAAAAGGCGCTGAACGTAGAAGACGAAGCCTCCCTGCAGAAGGCGATGGATTATCTGACGTCTCCACCGGCGGCATGAGCGTATGACGTCCAGGCGATAAAGAAAACTCCTGGGCTGCGAGAACTTCCAGTCTAGGGACGGACGCCTTCGCCCGACCCACCGAGCGCAGCTCGCCGTAATTGACAAGCAGATCCCGCCTTTGCTTCTCCAGAGGAACGGCAAAATTCCGGCTTCTTGCGTCTAATAGTTGGTAGCATCCGTAAAGACCATGTCCGTTGCTGACCAGACCGAGCAGGCAGTTGCGCCCGCGCTCAAGCCGCCGTTGGCGGAACTGTATTCGCGGAGCCGAGCAGCGGAGTTCGCCCTCGCCCCAGACCATTTCGTACGCTTGTTGCGTGAGATTGCCGCAAAGCATGCGTCAGGCGCGCCATTCGAGGAATTCTGCATCACGCTGCGAGTCGAAGACCTCGTACTGGCTCACGCCTGCGCCGCCGGAAACGAGCGCGCGTGGGAAGTGTTCATGCTCCGCTTCCGCGAGAAACTGTACGACGTCGCCCGCCAGATTACGCGCGAAGACTCATCGGGACGGGAGCTTGCCGATTGCGTGTACGCAGATTTATACGGCACCAGGCTGCGCGAAGAGAAACGCGTTTCCAAACTGAACTCGTACAGTGGTCGCGGCTCGCTTGATGGCTGGCTGCGCACGGTGCTGGCGCAGGAGTACGTCAACACGTATCGGAAGCAGCGCCGGCTGGTGAGCCTTGACGAAGAGTCTGAGGAAGGGGCGCAGTTTGCCACGCCCGAACCGGCAGTCGCTCCATCGGCCGACCCATTGCTGGCGCGGGCGACAGACGAGGCGCTGCGAGCGTTAACTGCAGAGGACCGCTTCGTGCTTTCGTCATACTTTTTGGACAGCCGCACCTTGGCGGAGATTGCGCGGGCGCTGCGGGTGCATGAGTCCACGATCAGCCGCAAAGTCGACAAACTCACCAGGCAGTTGCGCAAGCAGATCCTGAAAAACCTGATGAAACTCGGCCATAGCCGCCGCCAGGCCGAAGAAGCTCTGAACGCCGATGTGCGCGATCTGGCCATGGATATTCGCGCCAGTTTGGCGCAAGATTCGCTGACTGGCGCGTTCTCAGAGAAAGGGGCGAAATCGGGCGAGGGGCGCGGCTAGAATGCGCGGGACCGGCTGGGTCTGCGTGGAATGAATATGTGTGATGCGCACCGGAAGATCGAAGCCCGGAAGGGGCGACCCAACTTAGCTCAGCACGGAAGTGCTGAGTCAGGGGCGAGAGTGAGTGTAGTCCCGGAGGGACGACCGAGTTCCGGCGCACACATTAGAAGCCGCTGAAAATTGAACATGGACTCTCTGAAACAACTCGTCGCTGCCCGCCTGAAGGCTCAGGTTCCGGGACACCCGCACCCCGACGCTGAGGTGTTGTCGGCCTTCGCCGAGAATGCGCTGGCCCCGAAAGATCGCCAGGTGATTCTCGAGCACGTGGGGGTGTGCGCGGATTGCCGCGAGATTCTTTTTCTGGCAGCGCCGCTTCACGCCGACACTCAACAGACTTTTGCAGTAAAAAAATCCTGGACTCCGTTTGCATTGCGCTGGGGAGCAGTGGCGGCTAGCGTGGTGATCGCGGCTGCGGTAATGGGGCGGCATGAGCTTAGACGGACATACCCGATCGCGAAAATGCCGGCGGAAATGCACAGCGCCGCGCCGAGCGCCGCCGAAAATACCATTGCGAGGGAGAAAGCTCCCGCCGAGCTCGATGCCATGAGCGACAGGCAAGTCGCGACGAAGGTAGCGCCACCTGCTGCTCCCAGTGGTCACGCTGAACCGAAGGCCATCACCGCCAAGCCCCAAGCCTCGATGGCGTTTGAAAAATCGGGACAGGTAAGCGTGGCGCAATCGAGCGAAGACGTGAAGTTGGAAGCCGAGGCCAAGGACTTGCCAACTGGTAGGCGCGACGCCAACGATCAGGCCCAGTTGACGCTGGGAGCGGCATCAGCCTCCCCCGGCAAGCAGAATACTGCAGTGGGCGGTGCCGTGGGAGGAGTCATCTCCTACGGAGCGGCCGGCTCGAATGCGCCTGCTCTGCGAAAGGACGGAGCGGCCTTCCACGGGTTCGTTTCCGGCACGATTTCCGACGCATCTGGCGCCGTCATTCCCAACGCGAAAGTCACAGCCACCGGCCCGCTGGGAGAAAGGACAGCAACCTCTGATCCGGCGGGGAGATTTTCTCTCGACCACTTAGCCGCAGGAACATATGCGGTGAAAGTCGATGTGCCCGGCTTCCATGAGGCTCAATCGACAGTGGCTGTTCTCGACACCAAGCCGGCAACGACGGACTTCAAGCTCGAGGCTGGATCGACGAATGAGACAGTTGAAGTGAGCGCAAGCGCGGTTGCCGTCGCCGTTCCGGCGGTAACTGATGCCATCGTCAAAGATAAAGACAACGTCAAAGATAAAGACGATAAAGATAAGGAACTCCCAACCGCAAACGGCACGCAGATCGCTCAAGCGCAATCGGAAGAAGCTCGTAGCACGGGTTTAGAGACCGTCGAGGTAAAGAAACAAAAATCCGCGAAGACACGGAAGGCTGCACCCGTTGCTGCAAGGGCGTTGGCCCTTTCTCTCTGGCAGTGGTCACTCTCCCCGGAAGGCGCGGTGCAGCGCTCCAGCGACCAAGGCAAGACGTGGCAAGAAGTCAGCGTGGCCGAAGGAGCAACGTTCCGTGCGATTTGGGCGGACGGGGAAGCCGCCTGGGCGGGAGGAAATGGCGGCGCTTTGTACCACTCGACGGACTCGGGTCAGCACTGGACGCAGGTTGTTCCTACGGCAAACAGCGAGAAGCTGCAGGCTGACATCACGCGCATTGATTTCTCCGGCGCGCTGCGCGGCACGGTCAGTACCGCGAATGGCCAAGCCTGGACAACCACAGACGGCGGCCAGACTTGGATCCGCAAGTAGCCGTGGAACGGGCGCTCTCGTCCGCACCGGCAAGAACTCCAGTAAGAATTGTGAAGGTGGAGGCACGGGCGTCCTCGCCCGTGTGCGCTAATCCCCGACATATCCTTGAGAAGCCTTGCCCAGCCTACGTTCTCGGCATCCCCCTTTTGGAACCTCACCGCGTTACTAAAGTGACGTTTACACCTACCCCAAACTTTTCTAATATCCGAGATGTAGTTTGGCAGACTCTGGGGGAGGGCTGCCGGGCGTCCTGAACTAGGGTTCAGGGCGCTTTTTTATTGCGCTGTTAGCGGTTAGGCATAGTCCTCAGGAAACCGCTTCGAAATTCCGCTCGGCCAGCTTCCTCCCCCACGCCTTTCAAAAAACAGGCCTTTTGAACTTCTAACGGCGAAGCTTCGCACCATGCCGTTTCTGATGGCTGAGCACTGACGGCTGAAAGCTGCCCGTGAGTCCTCCGCCACCCCGATTGCATCCAATTCAGTGTTACGATATTCAGTTCGTTCATATAACCCAGCGGAGGAACCATGGCGGCAACGGGAATTGTTGAAGTCACCGACCAGAATTTTGACCAGGATGTCTTGAAGTCCGACACCCCAGTACTGGTGGACTTTTGGGCGGCTTGGTGTGGTCCGTGCCGTGCTATTGCCCCCATCGTTGAGGAACTCGCAGGCGAATACGCCGGCAAAGTCAAGGTCGGCAAAATGGACGTGGACCGCAATAACGCCACTCCGATGCGCTATGGCGTCCGCGGTATCCCAACCCTACTGGTGTTCAAAGACGGACAAGTAAAAGAGCAAATTGTCGGCTACGTGCCGAAAGAGCAGATACAGAAGGCGCTGGATAAGCATTTGGGGTGAGGGGCGGCTCTCAGCCGTCAGCTTTTAGTCCTTGCGGACGCCGGGATCACACCGGGCATCTTTGCGTACTCCGGAGTTACCTTCCTACCGCGATGGTTCCTGGAGGGGTGGCTCTTGAATCTATGCCGGGTGCGGCCAGGTTGGGATCCACGATCTGCATTTCGCTATTGACAGGCGTGCCGTCGCAAGTTGCCGCTTTGAAACCCCAATTCTTCAACGAGTCGAGAGCCCGCTTGTCTTCTTTTTCGCTACCGGTGGAATGCACCAGGACCGCGTCGTGCGGTCTTGCATCTGCCCCGAGGACGAAGGACATCTCGATGGGCCATTGGTTTTGAGAGTGGAACGACGCGACATTCGCCGCGCGAACCTGCCCTGGCATTCCACCGTGGGGGCAATACGAGAGTTCGCGGCCACCGGTCAGTGTGTTGAAAAGCGACAGGTCTGGGGATTCCAGCTTCGTCAGTTCCGTAATTGCTGCTTTCAGCAAGGCCGTCCATTCTTAAGGCATTCAATCGATCTGGGGAAGAGCTTGCCGCCGAAGTTCTGATAATCGAGGTAGGTGCATGCGTAGGGCGCGTCTTTCTTGGTGCTGGACTTGGCCAGCAAAAGCCCCTTGTCGCGATCAAAACACAATTCTGACGTCCATCCAAATGGATTATTCACATCAATGCACCGCAGAGACCACGACGCGTTCGTCCGCTCCTCGATCTTCGACGGCTTGTAATCGAGCAATAACCAGTTGCCGTCCATGTGAAATCCGAGCAAGTGCTCATGTGCAGCCGTGATCCGCGGTGCGATAAAGTCCGTGACTAGCGGCCATGTGCTCAGAATGGATAGCTTTCTGTCTTTTGCCACTTCCGTCTGGACGAGGCCTCCAGCAGAAATTTCAGTGCGCCACATTTCTGGGAAGCCCAAGTCTCGACGTACGTTCCTTTGTCACTCCCGCCGTCGTCGGAGACGATCATGATGTTCGCCTTTAGACGGAACGGCGGTGAGTCTGCGGCTCGTATGTCCGAAAGCTGCTTGGCACGGGCAACGAGGGCGGCAGCTTCCTCGGTTTTGTTTTCCGCAACCGACAGAGGCGCGATTAGAGTTAAGGCAAACAGGAGGCTCAGGGACCGGAAACGAAACATAGGTGTTTCTCTCTGAACCGGATGTTACTGCAAACGGTTGAACGAAGGAAATTGTTTGTAACTATGGATTCCCAGCGCTCGGAATGAAAGGGAGAATTGACAGCCGACGAGCCGGCAGCCTCCTCCTAGTACTTCCTGAGCACGCCAATCACTCGTCCCTGAATCCCCACATTGCGAGCAGGGACAATGATTGGCTTCATCTTCGCATTCGAGGGCTGCAGGCGGATGGTGTCGCCTTCGCGGTAGAAGCGCTTTAGAGTCGCGTCAGTGCCTTCGACCAGTGCCACCACGATATCCCCGTTGTGCGCGATTTTCGTCTTCTCCACCAGAACGTAATCGCCGTCTAGGATGTGCTCATCCTGCATGGATTCGCCGCGAACTTCCAGGGCAAACACGTCTTTGGAACGAGTGAAATCCGCAAGCGAGATCGTTTCGGCGCGCTCGATGGCTTCGATTGGCTGGCCGGCGGCGATGCGTCCCACCAGCGGGATCATCGTTCCGCTATTGACCGCCATCGATTGCTTCAGGCGCCCCTTGGGCGGCAGCAGGTCGATCGAGCGGCTGCGGTTGTAGGCACGGGTGAGCAGGCCCTTCTTTTCCAGGTTCGAGATGTGCTTGTGCACGGTGGCGAGCGAACTCAGCCCCAGGCCGTCGCCGATCTCTTCAAACGACGGCGAATACTGGTTCTTCTGCACGAAGTCGGCGATGAAGTCGTACATCTGGCGCTGACGTTTAGTGATGGCCATGCGCCCATTGTAGGCGAATATAAAGCGAAGTCAAGAAAAACAGTCGTCAGCTTCCAGTCGCCGGTGGCTGACGCGGCGTCCAGGCTTACGAATCAAATATCTATCCCGCGAATCTAATAAGCAGCGCCAAAGCTATGAGCGTCGTGTTTTGTTTTATGCTGATAGCTGAGCGCTAAGAGCTTGCCTATGACCGACAAAATTAAGAAATCCGATGCCGAGTGGCAGAAGCAACTCACCCCTGAACAGTTTTACGTTACCCGCAAAGCTGGCACTGAGCCCGCATTCAGCGGCAAGTACTACAAGACAACCGATCCGGGGATGTACGCCTGCTCCTGCTGCGGGCAGCCGCTGTTCAGTTCGGAAACGAAGTTCGACGCAGGATGTGGCTGGCCAAGCTTCTACAAGCCGCTTGACGAAAGTGCTGTCGAGGAACACAGCGACGTGACCTTTGGAATGAGGCGGACCGAAGTGCGCTGCTCGAAGTGCGATGCACACCTGGGCCACGTTTTTCCGGACGGCCCGCGGCCCACAGGTATGCGCTACTGCATGAACTCGGCTTCGCTGGACTTGAAGCCGGAAGAAAAAAAATAGCCAGTGGCTAGTGGCTAGTTCGTTTGTGGTCGAGTGAAGCCAATAGGCCGCTGAGAATCCGTCCGACCTCTTTGACTCGTGCCACCACTTCCTGTGTTGACGCGTCGCTCAAGTAGCCGAGGTCACGCGCAATCAGAAGTTGCGTTTCGACTTCGAATACTGAGCCACGGGCGTGGCCTATGAACTGTTTGAATTCGCCCGGCGTGAGACGCCCTTGACCTTCTGCAACGTTGCTGGGTATTGAAACCGCTGCACGGCGCAGCTGGCTACTCAGGCCGTAAACTTCTTCTCTGGGAAAGTGCTGGGTGAGGCGGTAAATCTCGGCAACCAACAACATGCTCTTTTTCCAACCGAGTAGCTCTTAATAAGATCGCACTGGCATGCGATACCTCCGGCAGCTCTCGAGTATGCTCCTCAATGGCTCATGCGGAGTTCAAAAGACTGCAAAAAGATCACGTGAGTTCCGATTCGGAACTCACGTGATGGAGCATCGCTGAATTGCGGCTCTTGCTAGCCACTAGCCCCTAACTACTAGCAACTAGTTCTTCCCCGCGGCCGCCGACATGGCCTTAGCTTCGTGCGATGACTTGTCCTGCTTCTGCTCGACTGGCGTCAACTGCACGCTGCCGCGAAGCTGGGCGCCGTCTTCCACGCTGATGCGTTGGCTGACCACGTCTCCGTTCAGTGTGCCTTCGCTGCGAATGTCCACGCGGTCGCTGCACTCAACGTTGCCGGTCACCTTCCCCATGATGACCACTTCGCGTGCGGCAATGTTCGCCTGTACCACGCCGTTGCGGCCCACCGTCACGCGGTGATCCTTAAAACTGATGCTGCCTTCGATGCGACCATCGATGTAGAGCGATTCGCTGCCGCTTACTTCGCCCTTGATCACCAGAGAGCGGCCGATGGTGGCCTGCTCGATAGGCGAGGTCGTGGTCTTCAACGGCGTGACCGGGTTCGGAGTTGATGGTGTGTATTGCGACTTATTCGCGTTATCGGTTGATTGCAGCATTGGGAGCCGTCCTTTTTATTTGTGTCCGCGAGTAGCGGCGAAAATTGTCGGTAACTGTGACTATGCCACGGAGTTACCAAAGTTCGTGAGGTCACGAAGGACGGTGTACCGCTGGAATGAAAGAGTGGGAAAGGAATGTTATTACAGAAGAATTCGCCTTGAATTGTGACTACCGACCTACAATTATTGTCCGATCTGATCAAACTCGCAGTTGAGCGCCATGCGGTCAATGGAACTGAGCGCTAGCGCGAGAAAGAGGTCGATCCGCCGTTGTAAGATCGCAAATGTGTCGCGGAAAGCCCGCTCAAAATCCATCGCCGGCGCGATGCGCAAACTCATTCCAGTTTTTGCTGCGCGCATTGTCGATCGGATCTCACGTTGTCATTCCGAGCGCGGCGGAATCATTCGCTTGCGAACGATTCCCAAGTCGAGGAACCTGCTTTTCGCTCGCGGCAATCGTGGTTCAGTTAGATGTGAATCTCAATTGCAGCAACTCGGCCCGCAACAGCTCTTAGCACTCTCCTCCGAGGAATCAGCTGACGGCTGATTGCTCACGGCTGAGGGCTTCACCCCTCGAACGAACGCGCTCATGAATTTCCCATCCACTTCGGATGCAATTTTTTCCACATCCACGCCGGCTGACGAGAGAAACTCCCGCGCATCATCCACGCGATAAATTCTCGTTGGCTCGATTGTGATCTGCTCAAATCCCGCCGTCGCAAGCTTTTGCACGTATTCGTTTTCTTCCAGCGCGCCCGCCACGCAGCCCACCCAAAGCAAAACGCTCTTGCGAATCTCCGCATTCATTTCGCCGCGCGTTACCACATCAGAGACAGCAAACCTGCCGCCTGGCTTCAGCACGCGAAATGCTTCGCGCAGCACCCGGTCTTTGTCGGCCGAAAGATTGATCACGCAGTTCGAGATGACTACGTCCACAGAATTATCGGGCAGCGGAATGCTCTCAATTTCGCCTTTCAGGAATTCGACATTCTCCGCCCCTGCTTTTCGCTTATTGTCATTCGCCAGCGCCAGCATCTCGTCCGTCATGTCGAGCCCATAAGCCTTACCTGTCGGCCCGACTCGCTTCACCGACAGCAGAACATCAATGCCGCCGCCGGAGCCGAGATCGAGTACCGTTTCGCCGGGGTTTAGTTGCGCCAGCGCCGTTGGATTTCCGCACCCCAGCGACGCCAGCACCGCATCTTCCGGCACCTGCCCGGTCTGCGCCGAGTCATACAAATCCGACGTTATGGGATCGCATTGCCCAATCGCACTCGGCGCAGCGCCGCAACAACTGCTTCCGCCCTTGTGAATGCGCAGCGCGGCTTCGCCGTATTTCTCTTTCACTACATCTTTCACGTTCACTTCTTTCAAGCCTTCCATTTCTTCCTCTTTTCTCCGGTGGACCTCTTGGCGGCTTCGTCCTCCCGGTACCATAAGGGACGGCACTTTACACGCGAATCTGCACCACGTCTTCCGGCCTCACCGCCTGGTTTTGCGTGCAACATTCCGCATAGAGAAACTGCAGAACCTCGCTGAGCGCAAGCGTGTTCGCGGTGTAACGCAGGAAGGTGCTTTCCCGCCGCACGTTAACCAAGTCCTCATTCCTTAATTTGTCCAGATGATGAGACAGCGTCGAGCCCGGAATCCCCAACTCAGCCTGAATTTCATTCACCACGAGCCCCACCGGATGCGCCTTCAGCAGCAACTGCATAATTCGCAACCGAGCTTCGGTGCCCACAGCGGAAAACATATCGGCAAACTTTGCTACTTGGGCAGCGGAGTATTCCTTATCCATTATTCGATAATTGCAGAAATAACAAATAATGTCAAGCTCGTATTGCAAGTAAGCCCATCATCCCACTATTTAGCTGTGTTCAACCTAAAGTGAAGTCATCTGGGGTCCCAAAGGGAGCTAAATTCCCAGTGCTCCGCCCACTTGTTACCAGTCTGGTTATTTGCAGTTGAGATTATGGCCGAGTGGGCGTACTTTCGGCGCGCGTTCTAGCGCCTGCGATACAATGCTCCCGCAATGGAAGCCGCAAGAATTCGTGAATTACTGAAGCCGTTCCTCGGCGCAGAGCAATTGTCCGATGATCAGGCCGCACTAGTTTCCACCTACCTGGATCTCTTATTGAAGTGGAACGCGAAAATCAACCTGACCGCCGTTCGCGATCCCGACCAGATCATCCAGCGCCACTTCGGGGAGTCGTTTTTCGCCGCGCGCCACTTGTCGGGCTGGTGTCCAGACGCGACCTCCCTGGCGGATATGGGTTCAGGTGCCGGCTTCCCCGGGCTCCCCATTAAGTTATGGAACCCCATGCTGAATTTGTCTCTGATCGAATCTCAGCAGAAGAAGGCGGTGTTCCTGCGAGAAGCAATTCGGACGCTGGGACTCATAGCGGCTCAGGTCGTCGACGCCAGAGCAGAAGCCGTTCATATGACTGCGGACGTTGTGACCCTGCGCGCGGTGGAGGCATTTGAGCAGGCGTTGCCAGTGGCTGCGAACCTGTTAAACGAGCGCGGGTCGTTGATTCTCCTGATCGGCGCAGCCCAAACCGAGCGGGCGGTTTCCCTGCTGCCGAATTTATCCTGGTTCATGCCGCAACCTCTCCCACTCTCGGACAATCGCGTGATTCTTTGCGGGGCCCGGAAGCCTTAGCTCGGATCTGCTCCCCAGAACCTCGTCCTCGCGATAATCAATGTTCCACGTGGGACGCTCGTCCCGGGCCACGACTGTTCCACGTGGAACATCCGGACCGTATCTGGAAAACGCAACGTTGTGGAAACCGCGGCCCCAACCATCTCCAAGCCTCGATGCCTCAGCGGAATACAATTCACTAGTGCCTGCCCTGCATTCCGGCATTGAATTGGCACGGTATCGGGAATACTCTGGCTGGGTCTCTGGTTCTCCGAAAAATCCATGGCCCGCATTATTGCTGTTGCCAATCAGAAGGGCGGCGTAGGCAAGACTACGACCGCGATCAACCTGGCCGCGTCCCTGGCCGCCGCCAAACTCAATACCCTGCTTGTCGATTGCGATCCGCAATCGAATGCCTCCAGTGGCGTTGGCCTCGCCAAAGACCCCACCCGGAACAACACCTACAAGATTCTGATCGGTGAATGCGACGCCCTGAGTTCCCTGCAGCCGACGGAACTTGAACGGTTGTTCGTACTGCCGGCCAACAAAAATCTGGTTGGCGTTAATTTCGAACTGGTGGACGCCGAGCGCCGGGAATTCCGCCTCCGCGATGCCCTCCAGCCGCTCCACGAAAAATTCAACTTCATCGTGATTGACTGTCCGCCCGCGCTCGACCTGCTGACCTTGAATTCTCTGGTTGCCGCCGACTCGGTGCTAATCACCATGCAGGCGGAATACTTTGCTCTTGAGGGCGTGTCCGAGCTCCTCGATACCATCGAGCGCATTCGCGCCGCGCTGAACCCTGCGCTTGAAATCGAGGGCGTGCTGCTCACCATGTTCGACGACCGCACCAACCTCGCCCAGCAGGTTACGGCCGAACTGCACAAGTTTTTCGGCGACAAGCTCTTTACCACGACCATCCCGCGCAACGTGCGTTTGGCCGAAGCTCCAAGCCACGGCAAGCCGGTTATCCTGTACGACGCCAAGTCAAGCGGCGCTGAAAGTTACGTTGATTTGGCGAAGGAAATTATCGCCAAGCGCATGCCTGGCTACATGGCACCAGGGGATGCCGCCGCGGCAGAACCAGCCGATAGCTCAGTCGAGGAAGAAAAGCAGGTCGTGAACGGTCCGCGCTGGCGGCGCTGGCGCGATCGCAACAAGTTGATCACCATGGATCTGAAGGGGTAGCAGGTTTGGCGACGAACCTTGAAAGGGTAGTAGCGGGGTTTACCGACGACCGACACTAGGAGTCGACGACGGGTTTGTCGAGTAACCGTTATATCGTGTCACGATATATTAGGACTGGAGCTCTTGCATGAGCGCAATCGAAGAACACAAACCAGCAGAGAAGCGCCGCGCTTTAGGGCGCGGGCTTGATTCATTGCTTCCATCGGGGCCACGTCTGGCCACAGCAACCGTTCCCCCTCCCGCCGTCATGCCGCCGCCGGCTCTTCATGTTGCCGCTGGGCCGGCCCCGGTTGCCGAGTTACGGCCAAGCCCTGCCGCCGGCGATGCCGTGCAGCAGATCGAACTCGATCGCATCGACGAAAACCCTTACCAGACGCGGCGTACGTTCGATGACGCCGCGCTCCAGCAGCTGGCGGAATCCATCCAGGAGAGTGGTCTTGCGCAACCGGTTGTCGTGCGCCCGGGCGTGAACGGACGCTACGTGCTCGTGCTCGGCGAGCGCCGTTGCCGCGCTTCGAAGTTGGCAGGGAAGACCGCCGTCCCAGCAATTGTTCGCCAACTCGGCAACGAGCAAGCAGCAGAACTCACTGTGATCGAAAATCTCCAGCGCCAGGACCTGAACTGTCTTGAGCAGGCATACGCGTTCTCGCGCCTGAGTCGCGAGTTCAATCTCACCCAGGAGCAGATCGGCAAACGCGTGGGCAGTTCGCGCGAATCGGTCGCAAACTACATGCGCCTGCTTAAACTGCCTGAAGCCGTTCTCGGGCTTATCGGCGAAGGCAAGCTGGGATTCAGCGAGGCCCGCATATTGCTCGAAGCCGCGCCCTTCCTCGACGAGCCCGCTCTTGTAGAAATGGCCCGCCACGCCGTGTCTTCTGAATCGACGGTAAAGGAACTCAAGGCGCAGGTAAATCGCCTGCAGAATCCGCTTGGCGGCGATCCCGATCAAAAACTAAAGGAAGCACCGCGCGTCGATCCCAACGTCGCCGACGCCGAACGCCAGCTGCGGGAAGCTCTGGGCTTGCGCGTCCAGGTGCTGGCCCGGCAGCCCAACAAGGGCAAGGTCGTCATCCGTTACGAAAGCGTCGAGGACTTCGATCGCATTCTCGAGTTGCTCGCGAAGAATTGACGACCGCCGAAAGACGAGCTGCGCGCACCCGTCTAGCCACGAATCACAAGAGTAAAAGTGGGCGCCGCGCCTCGCTTCTCGCAGCACACAATGCGGAAGATTGCCCTCGTACGAGCCTTTGTGGAACTATCTCGCCGGATTGACGCGCATCCTGCGCTGCCCAGTTCCGCCCAAGCTTCCCGCAGGAAGCTTGGCCGGAGCCCGAATCATACCAGGCACGAACCACAAGAGTACAAAGTGGGAGAAAGCCGCCAGGACTCGCCCACCTTTGAGCCGGAAGGCGGCGCTCCGACGAATGCTGTGGGAGCAAGTGCCCCACCTTTGAATTACCCTAACTGGGGGGTGCCCCGCGCTTCGCGGGGTTTCCGAAGGGCGGGAACCGCCAACGCGCAAACACAGCCTCCAACCTAGCGCACATTCGCGAACCACGCCGGGCACGACCCAGGTTGGTACACGGTGGGACGGAACGCCCCTAACGCTGCATTGACCAGCGTCTTTTCCACTCCCGACGCTCCAATGTGGTCCAAATCAACTACTTCTTCGTTATTTTCCCCTTAGGTCGCCCAAACTGCAGCACCCGCAGTTCCCGCTTTCCCTCTTCCACGCGATAAAACTTGTCGGCCTCTACGTTCTCGAAAACGTCGCTGGCGCCGCTCGCCCACTGGATCTCTACCTTATCGGCACGACGCGCGCTTCCTAGACCAAAGCTGGCCCGTAGATCGCTCTGCGAAAGGTAGCTGCCGCCGCCGGCAATTTCGCGGATCTGTGAAATCCCGCCGGCCGTCACGCCCACGCGTGCTCCCATCGCGTCGCGATTGCTCTTAGTCCCTACCAGTTTGAAATTCAGAAAGTGATTTCCATTCCCGGAGTTGTGCAGCAACGTTGGCGGGTCGCCGTTATTTGCGACCACCACATCCACGAAGCCGTCGTTATCAAAATCTGCGAACGCCACTCCGCGCCCGGCTCGCGGCGGAAGCAGACCAAGCCCGGCGGCCTTGGTCGTCTCTACAAATTTTCCGTTGTGCTCGTTGTGGAACAGGGAATTGATCTGCTTGTAGCGCGTTGAGTCGGATGTTTGCTCAACCTCGGGGTAGACATGCCCGTTGGCGATGAACAGATCGAGCCAGCCATCATTATCATAGTCAACAAACCCGCCGCCAAAGCTGAGCACGTTGTAAGTCGGTTGCAGGATTCCCGCCGCACCGCTCACTTCATTCATCCCGCCTTCGTGATCGTTGTGCCAGAGGTGGTCGGAGTTACCCTGAAAATCCGAAATGTAAAGATCAAGCCAGCCATCATTGTCATAGTCACCCAGCGACATGCACATGGCGGCCATGATTTTGCCATCCCGGCCATATGCCATCCCCGTGATCGGGGCAATCTCCTCGAACTTCTTGCCCTGTTCGTTATGGTAGAGATAGGCTTCCACGCCATCGTTGGCTACGAACAGCGACGGCCAGCCCTCGTTGTTATAGTCCGCCGCCGCAACCGACAGGTTCTTGCCCTTGGGCTGTAATATGTCCGCTGTCTTAGTCACCTCAGTGAACGTGCCATCGCCCTTGTTGTGATACAGAATGTTCGCGCTGCCTTCGTACGCGGTCGGCGGACAACTGCTCTTCACGTTTCCTAGCATGCAGTAGAGCGGGCCATTCGGCTCCAGCGTGACATAGCTGCCAACGTAAAGATCGAGGCGTCCGTCGCGGTCATAGTCGAAGAAAGTAGCGCCGCTATGAAACTTGCCGGATTCCATCCCCGCGACTCCGGCCTTGTCGGTGACGTCGGTAAAGGTGCCGTCCCCGTTGTTGTGGTAAAGCACGTTGCGGCCGTACTGGCTCACGAATAGGTCCGGGAATCCGTCATTGTCGTAGTCGCCCCACGCGCACCCCAGGCCGTACGCGGTCCCAGGGACACCGGCTTTGTCACTGACGTCGGTGAAAGTGCCGTCGCCGTTGTTGTGATACAGCGCATTGCGCACCGAAATCCCGCGATCGTAGCGGTCGCGCCCATTGACGAAGTAAATGTCGGGCCAGCCATCGTTGTCGAAGTCCGCCACGCAGACTCCAGGGCCGAACTCCTCCAGATTAATGGAAGTTCCCTTGTTCCCTTTAAAATGGGTGAACTTTATCCCCGCGGCCTTGGTCACATCGGTGAAACGTGGCGAAGTGCCGCGCGTCGCCGACTGAGAGTGTAGGGCAATCGCAGTCCATATCAAAGTTAGAAGGATCGATAACCGTCTCGTCAGACACAGATACTTGCCATTCATTACTCGCATACGCTTTCGTTCCCGGGTTCCGGTTTCGCGAGTATCGCGGAACCTGCGGCCTAGCCAAGCAATTCGCACGAAGATATCACGCTCGGACGACTGAGAAACTTTGCGACAATCGCCCTTCGTCATCCACTGGCAGTTGGAAGTTACGCTGTCGCGCGCATTCCCCCTCCCGTACTTCTCTAAAAGCCGCCCCTGCAGCCCGTTTCGGGGCTTGTCGGCGGAATTCCCTTGACATAGAAGTCGCCCCAGAGCATCATCCTTGCGTTCTCACGCGTCGGGGTATTCCTTCCCCTCCCCCGCGCAACTCAGCTGGCTCGGACGACGTTTGTCATCGATTGCCTGCTGTCGTGTCTCCATCTTACCTAGTTGTGAAAGGATGAAAGGATCGCTATGCGAAGTCGGGTCTTCTGCTGGCTGGCTGTGGGTATTCTGTCGTCTTCTTTGTGGGCCCAGACATCATCAGTGGTCACTGTTGCCGGAGGATACATCGGAGATCAAAAGTTGGCCGGGAAGCAAGTTTAGCGTCTCCTCAGGGCGTCGCGCTCGACGGTGCAGGCAATCTTTATGTTAGCGATTCGTACCATTGCCGAATCCGCGTGGTCAATGCCAGCAGGATCATCAGAACATTTGCCGGGACGGGGATATGCGGGTTCAGCGGCGACGGGGGAAACGCCACCTCAGCCATGCTTGCGTCGCCTGCCCAATTGGCGATCGACGCTCATGGGAACCTGCTCGTGGCGGACACGGGAAACAGCCGAATCCGCCTGATATCCCCCGCGGGAATCATTTCAACAATTGCCGGTAATGGCACTTTCGGCTACTCAGGTGACGGGGGGCCCGCGCAGAACGCGGCGCTGGGCGACCCGACCGCGGTTGCGGTGGATCCGCTAGGGAACGTCTTAATTGCTGATTACACCAATCACGTGATTCGCCGCGTCGACAGCGCGGGTATTATTCAAACCGTTGCCGGAAACGGATCTTCAGGGTTTAGCGGGGACGGTGGCCCTGCGACCGCCGCCCAGTTAACCGGTCCAGAGAGCATTGCGTTCGATACCAACGGGAATTACTACATTGGAGATGCCCCTTCGCGCGTGCGCAAGGTCGACACCGCGGAATCATAACCACATTTGCCGGCAACGGTACCAACTTTGTCCAGGTTGTCAATGGTTCCTCCGCAACCAGCGCCTGGTTTCGGTTTTCCCACCGCGCTTCTAATTGCGGGCGGGCAGCTTTATATTGCCGGCAACATCGGCCTCCTCAGGGTGGACGTGAGTACGGGCCTTATCTATATCGTGGCAGGAGTCGTAACCAGTTCAGGTTTTAATGGCGACGGAGCGGTTGCTTCTGCAACTTTCTTCAATTCTCTCTCCGGAATGGCAGCGGACGCCCAGGGGAATTTGTTTCTGGCCGATGCGGGCAATAATCGCGTCAGAAAAATCGCGACCGGCTCGCAGATCGTGACCACGGTTGCCGGCGGCTACATCGGCGATGGCCGTCAAGCAACTAATGCCGCCTTGAATTTCAATTTCGGAGGCCACTTCGCTTTCGACGCGCGCGGTAACTTCTACATCGCTGACACTTACGACCAACGTGTACGGAAGGTTTCGCCAACCGGCTCGATTTCGACATTCGCTGGTACAGGACTCATCGGCTACACCGGTGATAATGGGCCGGCGATTGCCGCACAACTATCGGGGCCAACATCGGTTGCAGTAGATGCTTCCGGAAATGTCTACATCGTCGACCACGGAAACGGCGTTCTCCGCAGAGTGGATCCGACCGGCGTGATCACAACCGTCCAAGTTCATCCACCTCCCTTTACTCCTTTCTCCCTGTTTGGCGGGATACTGGCCAGCCTGGCAATCGACTCAGGCGGCAACATTTATGTCTCGGATGGTTTGGCTGCGGTTTGGAAGATTGATCCATCGGGCAATGCAACCATCGTTGCGGGACAGCCCTTTTCCCTGGGTTACGGTGGAGATGGCGGCCTTGCTACACAGGCATTCCTCTTGTTCCCATCGGGAATCGCGATCGACAAGGCGGGAAACCTCTACATTGCCGACTGGTTAAACCAGCGAATACGCAAAGTCGATACTGCTGGCATCATTACAACCTTCGCGGGGACCGGCTCCCAGGGTTTCTCCGGCGACGGGGGACCGGCGACGTCCGCACAATTGGGATCTCCGTTGGACGTCGCATTGGACGCCGCCGGGAATTTGCTTATCGCTGACTGGGCCAACGACCGCATTCGTGAAGTCGATACCACTGGCACAATCCATACGATTGCCGGCAGCGGAGGCTTTGGATACAACGGCGAGGGCCTGCCGCCCAGCCAGGCAAACATGTTTCCGACTGGCATAGGATTTAGTCCGAGTGGGCGGCTCTATTTCGCGGATTGGGGTGGCTACTTAATTCGCCAGATACGGAAGTAGTAATCGAACGAAGGTCACAGAATCACCACCGTCCACGTAGGGCTGGGCGCTCAAGGCTGCCCTGAGCGAAGCCGTTAGGGTTAGTTATATCTTCAACATTATCGAGCTTCGCTCAACCGGACAGCCGGGGCGATTGTTCCTATGCGGGCAGTCTGTTGCGCCCGCGCAGCGTCTGCACGACTACTCCCCCCGCCAGCAGGACCGTCATCAGCGAAATCGTGCCCAGCGAGATCGCGCAGTACAGGCACCATACTCCAAGCACGTGCTGCTCGATATGCGCCAGATAAAGAGCGAACGCCAGTGCTGGCACGGCCAGGATTAGCATCGTCTTGTAGAACCGCCGCAGCGCCAATGCACCCAAAAGTAGATATCCGACAATCCCAATCGCCGCGACAGGAACCCCACGCTCGCTCGATTGCGGAAACACCGCGTACGGACTGTGGTTCACGATCCCGCAATCCCAATGATCGTTGATGTCGCAAACCGACTCGCCGTAGGGGCGATACTTCTCGCGGAGCGCGAGCGCCGAAGCCGTGATGCCGATGAGCGCGAGAACAACAAGAACGTATTTCACAAGTACCTCGAACTGCAGTGGCGCCCTCCCCAAGGCCAAGATTTAGCCGGTCTTGATCGACAGCGAGACCAAACCATCCCTACTTCTTCGTCGCTGCCCCCGAATGCCCCGTCACCACAATGTTCTCCATCCAAGCGTTGTCATTCTGAACCACTACATCTGCGGTGATCGCATCGCCAGCGAAAAGCTTGTCGAGTTCAGACGCCGGTTTCACCGGGTAAGGCATGGTCATCGCGCCCATGAAGCCGGGAATATCCTCGCCGTCAACGTTGACCATGTTCGCGCGTTTGTCCACGGAAACGACCTTACCCTTGAGGTGATAGCGCTTCGCGACGGGCTTCACCGGGGAAGGCACAACGATGGTAGGCTGATCCGAACTCTTATTGCAGCAGAGCGTCAGTGCCGCCAGCACCGACACGACGAAGATTCTTGTAAACATCCGCATATTTTTTCCGCTTGGACTGCCTCTTCGCCTTTGCCCAAGGCAGGTTGGGCGGCACTACGCGACTTACCCGCGATAAACAATCTTTCCGCCAACAATCGTCGCCACAACTTTGCCCGTGAGCTGGCGCCCGTCAAAGGGCGTGTTGTGCGACTTGGAGCGCGACTTCGCCGCGTCAAACGTCCAGCGCTTCTTGGGGTCAAAAATAGTTACGTCGGCATGGCTTCCTTGCAAAAGAGTCGCGCGCCCGCGCAAATCAATCACCCGCGCCGGTCCTGAAGTGAACAGTTCAACAATGCGCGCAATCGGGATTTTGTTTTCGCCGTGCAGTACCGAAATCGCCAGACCGAGCGCCGTCTCCATGCCCGTGATGCCGAACGCCGCCTTTTCGAACTCCACAATCTTTTCGTGCTGGGCGTGCGGCGCGTGGTCGGTGGCGATCGCATCCACGGTCCCATCGGCCAACCCAACAATTAGCGCCCGGCGGTCCTCCTCCGAACGCAGCGGTGGGTTCATTTTGAAATTCGTGTTGTAGTCGCGCACATCGGCGTCGGTCAGCGCAAAATGATGCGGCGTAACTTCGCAGGTCACCCGCGCCCGGTTGCTTTTGCCCCGCCGCACCGCCCTCAACGCGTCCTCGGTTGAGAGATGCGCCACATGCAGGCGCGCTCCGTTAAATTGCTGAGCCAGCTGAACGTCTCGGTCAACAATCGTTCCTTCGGCCGCAGCAGTCATCCCGCGCAGCCCCAGCCGGAACGAACTCGCGCCTTCGTTCATTGAGCAGTTCAGCGTCAGCCGCGTGTCCTCAGCATGCTGAACGATGGGAAAATTGATTTCGGCCGACGCGCGCAATGCATCGCGCATGGTGGTTTCGCTCAGAATTGGCTTGCCGTCATCGGTGACGGCTACCGCCCCCGCGCGCTGCAGCGCACGGAAATCCGTGAGCACCGCGCCTTTGCTTCCCTGCGTTGCGGCCGCAATCGGGAACACGTTGACCATTGCGCCCCGTTGCGGCTGCCGCACCCACGTAACCCACTCCGGCGAATCGAGCACCGGCGTCGTATTGGGCATGCAGCAAACTGTGGTAAATCCTCCGGCAGCTGCGGCGGCCGTGCCCGTCGCAATCGTTTCCTTGTAGCCTTGGCCCGGCTCGCGCAGGTGTACGTGCAAGTCGATGAAGCCCGGCGCGACGATCAGTCCGCGCGCGTCGAATGTCTCACCCGCCTTTGCGCGAATCGTCCCCGGAGCCGCAACCTCCACCACCTGTCCGTCGCGCAGGAGCACGTCCATGGGCGCGTCGAGCTTCGCCAAGGGATCGATGACCCGGCCACCGCTAATCAGGATTGATTGTGTCGCCTGTTTCAAATAACTTCCTCGCCGCGGACTTTTCGCGGATTCTTCAATCTCTGCCGAACAAAGTTTGAGATGAAGTTGACTTCATTTCGTCCGAACCAGCGCTCTCGCCAGCACCGCCATCCTTACCGGCACGCCGTTGTGCACTTCCTCCACGATCACCGATTGCGGAGAATCCGCCACGTCCCAGGTCAGCTCCAGCCCCCGAATAATCGGCCCGGGATGCATCAGCAACGCATCCGGCTTGGCCATGCGCAACCGCGCCATCGTCATCTGATAACGTGCAATATAATCCGCCAGGTTAACCTTCAGGTTGGCTAGCCGCTCGCGCTGCACCCGCAAAACCATCACCACGTCGGCGCCGCGCACCGCTTCTTCGCAGCTGCGGGAAATCCGCAGCTTTGGCGCCAGCGATACCGCAACTTCCGGCAACAGCTCCGGCGGTCCACACAGGGTAACGTTTGCGCCCAACTTGCTCAGTAGGTACGCAGCCGACCGCGCTACCCGGCTGTGGTACACGTCGCCCACAATGGTCACGTTCAGACCAGACAATTTCTTTTTGTGACGCAGAATCGTGTAAGCGTCGAGCAGCGCCTGCGTCGGATGCTCGTGCATTCCATCTCCCGCGTTGATTACGGGAATGTCGAGATAGCTCGCCATCAGGTGAGGCGCGCCCGCATTAGGATGCCGCACCACGATCGCATCCGCCCCCACAGCCCGCAACGTGTACGCGGTATCGAGCAGCGACTCGCCCTTCTCAATGCTTGACCCGCTGGAAAGTACCAGGGTCGTAGTTGCCCCCAACGCCTGCGCCGCCACTTCAAATGACGTTCGCGTGCGAGTCGAAGCCTCATAAAACAACAGCAGGATGCGTTTCCCTCGCAGCAGCGGACGCGCCTTCGCCGGATTCATTTTGCGGGCCAGTTGCAGAATGTTCTGAATCTCCGACGCAGACGTGTTCTCCATCCCGAGCAGGGAGCCTCGGGCAGCCGCCATCTTTTCTCTTGGCTTAGTTGCTTGCATTGCCTGATGTCAGTCTTGTTTTGCGACCAGCAGAACCTTCTCTGAATCGTCCACTTCGCGCAGTTGCAGCTCGATCATTTCGTCGCGTGTCGTCTGCACCTTCCGGCCCACGTATCCAGCCTCGATGGGCAGCTCGCGATGTCCGCGATCGATCAGCACGCAAAGCTGCACCTGCCTCGGACGACCATGGCGGAACAATGCGTCCATGGCAGCGCGCGTCGTCCGCCCGGTGTACAAAATGTCATCCACCAGCACGACCTTCATCCCCGTGATCGAGAAGCCGATCTCGGTCTTCTGCACCACCGGCTTTGCCAGCGGCGACAGGTCATCGCGGTAGGCCGTAATGTCGAGCGTGCCCACGGGGATGGACGTTTTCTCAATGCGGTTAATCATTTGCGCAATGCGTTGCGCTAGAAAAACCCCCCTCCTCCGTATCCCCACCAGCGCCAGGTCTTTCGCCCCGTCATTCTTCTCAATGATCTCGTGAACCAGCCGCACCAGAGTCCGCTCAATCTCAGAGGCAGACATCAGCTGAGCCTTTTGACGGGTAGGGGACTGCCGCAGGGGTGCTTTAGTCATGAACGCTGCATGATACGCGGATGAGGCACTGTTGGGCAAGAACCCGGGAATGTAGCTGCGGCTCCCCAGAGCCGCGGCACGGAGACGCGCAGCCACGTTTCCCCAAGCGTTTCGCCCCCTGCGGCTGGCTCGGGATGAGACTGCAAACTAAGCCACCGCCGCTTGGAATAGCGGAAAGCCTAGTTCGGGCGCCGCCGGCGGGAAATCGAGGCCGAAACCAGGCCTCCCAGCCCGGCGAGCAGCAGGAATACCGCGGCGGTGAACGCCAAGCCAAAAACGATCATGACCGTCATGCCCCGCTGGGACAAGAAGAATTGAAATACCAGCTGAGCTTGCGGATCAGCATTTGACCCTTGAGCGCGGTGGACAGCGTCAACCAAGCCTCGCCTGAATTCGCCGCCCCCGCCTGAGGCCGCTATACTGACGGTCCGGATGACCACGAGCATGGCGAACGCCAACAGGCCGCTTAGCGCGCCCAGAGAGAATCCAGTTCGCGGCGAAACATCCCGAAAGAATGGCCCGCTGCGGTAAAAGCGCACAGCAAGCACGCCCGCCAATGGCAAACCGACCAAGAAAGCAAAAGGCAGCATACCGATCAGGCTGCCGATCGCGCCCGCATAAATTGCTGCCCGCACGAAGCGGGCCCGATCTGATGGCGTGGAGGTCGGGTACGGTGCCGCGGCCGGGTCGGCCATCAGGACCGGGACCAGCGGAGCTGTCGCAGCATGAAGCTGTACGATTTCCCCCGCCAATTCCCGCGGTTCAAAACGCACTTGCGGCGCTTCGCACGTCGGACAATACGGCAGACTGTTATCGACTGCTGCCCCGCAACCACTACATGGATGTTGCACGATTGCTGCGATTATCTCATCCGCAGAGGGAACCGCGGGTAGCGCACCTGTCTCGACTTTGGGTTGCGGACAACGAACCCCGGGCGGCCCGCGACGGGGCCACCACTCCAATTCGCGCTAGATCGTCCCTTCCTGGCCTCGCATCTTCACATAGACCAACGCAAATTCCGAGCCTTTGTCGCGCGGCTCAATCGAGACAATGTGCTGGTTGGTGCGGGTGCCGGCTTTCAATTCCACCGTTTTGCCCGCGTTATCGCCTTCGCACTTCAGTTGCTCAGAATCCTTGTCACGACCGTAGTTTGCGCTGAAATTGCTTCCCGAGCTGCGGCATTCGAGCACTGTTCCATAGCGTTTAAGCTGGTCTTTGTAGTAGGCGATCAGTTTTGCCGGCGCGTCGTCGCTTTCATAGTCCACCGCCACTACTTTTAGCCCGAACGCCGACGTCGCAATATTCACGTTGGCCCGCTTGTCGTCCTTGTCGTCGCCTTGTTTAAGGCGTGCGCCTGCATACACGGGCAGGCCGGTGTCCTTAACGTCGGCGCCTTTGTCAAAGTGAAGCTCGCCAAAAGGCGTCTTGATATCAACGTTCTTTTCCTGCCCGGCGTCATTCTTCTTCACATTGACGTTGCACGCAGAGAGTCCAAAAACCGCAATCAAGGCGACGAAAAGAGACTTGTAGATACCCATACCGACCTCCAGTGACTGGATGAAGTCCTGTCCTGACGTTGAGCCATACTCTCGTAGATGCAGCACCCTTGGCGCTCCGGGCGCACGCTCACCTCATCTATATACGAAGGCCCGGAGGGTCGGGTTCCGTCGTTTATGGCGTTGGAGGCTGGGCCGAGCTGCAGGCGCTTGAACGTGCCCTCCCCGCTGGCTTCCCATCTACTCGCCAGCCGATCCCCCGCCATGCGCCAGCGACTCAAATCGCGTGGAACTCTTAATGAACGCCATCTTTACTGTTCCCGTCGGACCATTGCGTTGCTTGCGGATAATCAATTCGGCCACACCGTCCAGTTCCGGATCGTCGGGCTTATACATTTCCTCGCGAAAGATGAAGGCCACAACGTCGGCGTCCTGCTCGATCGATCCCGATTCGCGCAAATCCGCGAGCTGCGGACGATGATCGCCCGATCCCCGACTTTCGGGTGCGCGGCTTAACTGGGAGAGCGCAACCACCGGCACACGAAGTTCTTTTGCCAGCGCTTTCAGCGACCGTGAAATCGCCGACACTTCCTGCGTGCGGTTCTCGTACCGCCGGCTCCCGCCCGACATCAGCTGCAGGTAGTCGACCAGGACAAGGTCGAGCGAACCCTGCGATTGCAGCAGCCTGCGCGCCTTGGCGCGCATTTCACTGGGGCTGATTCCCGGCGTATCGTCGATAAAAATCGGCGACGCGCTCAGCTTCTCAACCGCATGCGAGATCTTGCGCATATCTTCCTGCCACAGCGATCCGGTGCGGAACCTGTGTGAATCCACCCGCGCCACCGAGCACAGCATCCTCTGCAGCAGCGCCTCCTTCGACATTTCGAGCGAAAACACGGCCACGGTCTTTCCGTCTTCAATGGCGGCATTCTCGGCGATGTTCATGGCGAACGAAGTTTTCCCCATCGAAGGCCGCGCGGCAATGATGATCAAGTCCGACTTCTGAAAGCCGCTGGTCATCTCGTCGAGATCGGGATAGTGCGTCTCCAGCCCGGTGATGCGGCGGCCGCGCTGCATGAGCGCATCAATCGAGCCGAAAGAATCTTTAATGATCTCCTGCACGCCCATGAAGCCGCGCCCAATGCGCTTTTCTGAAAGCTGGAAGATCTGCGCTTCAACGTCATTCAGTACGTCTTCCGCGGGATCGCTCTGCTCAGACGCCCGCGCAATCGCCGCCGTCGCCGCGTGAATCAGCCCGCGCAACAGCGCCTTGTCTCTGACAATCTTGATGTAGTGCTCAATGCTCGGCCGGTCCGGCACCCCGTCGAGCAATCCTGAAACATATGCCACTCCCCCAATGGCTTCCAGTTCCGCATGGCGGCTGAGTTCTTCTGACAGCGTGATCAGGTCAATCGAGTGCGAGACGTCCGCCAGGTCCACCATACGGGCGTAAATCCGCCGGTGCGAATCCAGCAGAAAATCTTCCGGCTTCAGATGCTCGGCAGCTTGACTGTAGGCGAGGTTATCGAGAAGAATCGCGCCCAATATCGAGCGCTCCGCTTCAATGTTTGCCGGAAGACTGCCAGTTAACGGATTTTCAAGGACGTTCATCTGGGACACACTTACCGACTGCCTGCGTTTGCCATTATGCCGCAGGGGAAGATAAAGCGAAAGACCTTTCAAAGAATGTAGATTCTTGAGAATTATGGACTGAAAGCGTCTCAATTACAGCGAGACGGCTCAACGAGTTTGAATCGTAGCGGGAGCAAAGGCGAAGGGCGAGCGAAGGCAACCCCAGTTTAGAAAAAATTCTGTGGGGAACCTGTTAACAACTGGAAGGCGCTGTGGATGAAAGGGCCAGAACGCGAATGTACCGAAGGGCGTTCAAGAGTGGGATATCCTCTGGTGCCTCAAGAGAAACTCGAGCGCCGAGTCCCGCTCCTCTTCGAGTCGCTTGATTCTTTCGCAGTATTCCTGCTCTTGGTGAAGGCAACGGAGGGCGCTGTTTCCCGCCAGGGAGGCAGGCGTGGCGAGCGCGTCTTCCGCCTTCCGACAGCGCTGTTCCGCATGGCGCAGCGCTTCCATGTAGCCCCTGCAATCTTCGCAGCCGAATTCCGAATTATCGCGCGATTCGATCTCCACGTATTAATACCTTCACGTGAGACCGAGTATGCGCGAAATATGGTTGTGGATGGCGGGTGCGGGCTTCGGAAAACAGCTCCGAAATTGTTTTTCTCGCGAGACACACTCGTGGCCGCGTCGCCGCCACGTACTGGTTTTTGAAGGAGGCCACGAAGGACCACCAGAGCATACCCAGTCTAGGCGAACAATAGGCGAATATCAATAGGAAGATCCCAATTGGGTTGACGGTTGAGGTAACCGTCGATGAGAGACTCGAGATGCTCGACGTCCAGTGCACTCTCACAGGTCGAGCTTGACAAGTCATTTCGTTGGGGTATGCTTTGAGGCTGAAATGCGCTACTGGATATTGATGCTTCCGCTAAGCCTTCCGGCGTTTGCTGGCGACGGCCAGTCCTGTCTGATCGTTAAACATGCCAGCACCGCGCACCAAGCATTCGTGAGCGGAGCGAACTGGCAATATGTGGCTGGTGAATTCCCCAAAGGCATGAAGTGGAAATCGAACATCACTGATCGCTACATCCGCAAAGTCAAAGAGAAGGGCGGCATAGTGGCGACAGTTCCAGAAAAGTATTCCGCGTCTGATATAGAGGAAGCTAAGAAATCCTGTCAGTCCGAGAGCGCGAAATGATCGCCGCCGTTATTGCCGGTTCGGTGTAAGCCTTTTGTCCCAAAAAAAGAATGCGGTACGGGCCAGCCACCCGAACCGCATTCACAAGCGTGAATTTTGCCTCTGCCTTTCCCGCCCTGCCGCCAGCCTTACAGGTTCGCTTTGCAGCGTCTCTGGTCTTCCAGCTTCAGCAGCGGGTGACGCGTCTACACCGAAGTGCTTTCGCGTCTAATCGCGCTCCGCGGTTTGCGGTCCCGCTATGCGAGACCGTTCTGAGGAGGCCGCAACGCCCGGGTTGCCCTTAACGCTTGCACGCTTTGGGAACCGCTTCGGCAAACTCCCAGTGCCGTCCCTGCAAAACCTTTCGGTCCACCGGGCCCGGCTACCGTTCGCTTGCCGCAGAACCAGCCTTGCGCGATCACTGGCAGCGCAACACTCACGCTTGCAGTGATGGAACTTTCTCGCATTTCATCCCGCAGGGCAATCAGAAACCGCGCCCGCCCTGTGCGAAAACTGTGGACGTTGAGACTCTCTTGTGGAAACGATTGGAAAAAGTGGGAAGAAACTCGTTCAGCATGTTGATTGGGTGTCTAAAGTACTCTGCGATCTAAACCCAAGCGCACCTCTAGGTGTGCAATCTCGGCCTAAGGACACCGGCGTGGCGGGGACTGCTCAATTGCAGCCAGCTTGGAGTAGTCGTGAATTCTAGCCCGCAAAGTGTGGGGAGGCCGCCATTGACGTCTCTATGAACACAATGTGTTACTGCGGTCGCGCTAGAGCGTTGATGTTGCAAAAGATAGCTATTCTGGGGAGCGAGTATAATCCTTGCCGGAGGCGATATGCCCAGTTATCAAACCGCCAAACTACAGGCATATGAGCCGCGATTTTTGGAGATCGCGGAGGATGTTTTCAACCGTGTGTGCGCACGAGTTCCGACACAGCAGGTTGAGCGACACGAAGGTAGTTTTAGCATCTACGGTCGCACGGCGAAAGATACTGCTGTCAAAATTGTCATTTACGATCCTCAATTAGGACGCCCCAGCAACTGGCCGCCAATGAGGGACGGCGTTTACGTTTGGGTGCGGGCGAACGGCCCCATCGGTGATGCTATTTGGGGCGACACACTACCCGCTGAGATGCCTTGGATGTTTCAGCGAATGTGGAGAGATATCACGGTTCAGATTGCGGCAAATCCACAGGCAGAGTTTGCGTGTTTTCCCATAATGGCTGGAGACGATCTCGACGACATAGCGGCTTTCATTGTCGCGTGCTCCCGCGTGTAGGCCCGAGTACTGACGCCATGGTTGCGCCGACGATTCGGAGGGCGAGCGGCTTGTTTAGCCACTCAACGCGCGTGGAGACCAGGTAGGTGAATCATGATGAAAATTCGATTCGCTGCTGTCATTGCCGCTGCTCTCTCACTGGGTACGCATGCACAAACTCCACAGAAGATAAGTGTTGTCCTTAACGGACAACGACTCGAGAATACAGCGCTAAGATTCAGAGACAAATACTATCTCTCCATAGACGATCTGGCTAAGATTGTGAATGGCACAGTCAGCTATGCTGGGGATCGTGTCACTCTTACTTTAGCACCTCAACAATCGAGTGATGCTTTAGATCGCCTCTCTCCCCAATTCTGTGAGAGTGGCAGGAAAGCTGCCTACGCAGTAGAACGTGTCTATGAACACTTTACTGATTTTGATCGACGTGGTTTCGTGAACTACGTTACCACTGCATCACAAGCTATCGACGATGCTGATTCTAAGGCTCATGTCGCAATGGAGCACACAATTGTGACCCAATTAAATTCGGAACTTACACTTCTAAACATCGACTGGTCGCTTGGTGACCCTCACAGTACGCCTCTGAAACCAAAGGTCAGAAATCTACTGGACGTAGCTGGATGTAAGTAAAGACACACCCGAATCGCCCCGATAGAAATCTTGACATTTGGGAGTGCTGAAATTATGCCTAACGCGAAGGAGGCGGGCAATTGGAAAGAACTAAAGGGCTTTCCCGAGTTGCTGGCGCCACAGTTGCAGGGCGATGGAAGACGAGGCGTTCTTGGGGCGGGGGCATCGACGGACGAATTTCTATCGCGGCGGAAGGGGGCAATACCGAATCGCTCCCTTGCTCCGTACGACTACGACGCATCCCGCACGCAATTTCAGGCTGGGCGATAATAGTTCCTTGAATGCCGATTCCATCCGCATACTGTTCGAGCAAGTCCGCGCCGGCAAACTCTCGCCCGACGCCGCCGTCTCCCAACTGCGCCACCTTCCGTTTGAAGACCTCGGCTTCGCAAAAATTGATCACCACCGAGCCCTCCGCGTTGGCATGCCGGAAGTCATCTTCGGCCAGGGTAAGACTCCAGCCCAAGTTGCTGGGATTTTCGAGAAGCTCGCCAGGCATAAGACCAGCGTCCTGGCCACCCGCGCCAGCCGCGAGCAGTTTCTCGCCGTCAAGAAAAAGGTCCGTCGGGCCGCATACAGAGAAGACGCGCGCGCCATCGTTCTGGAGCAGGACAAAACTAAATACGGCAAAGGTCTGATCACCGTCATCTCCGCTGGCACCAGCGATATTCCCGTCGCCGAGGAGGCCGTCGTCACCGCAGAGATCATGGGGAATGATGTCGCCCGCTTGTACGATGTCGGCGTCGCCGGCATTCATCGCCTGCTGGCGCATCGCGAAGCCATCAGCCGTTCGCGCGTAGTCGTAGTTTGCGCCGGAATGGAAGGCGCCCTACCCAGCGTGGTCGGCGGCCTGATCGGTGTCCCCGTCATTGCCGTGCCCACCAGCGTGGGCTACGGCGCCGCATTTCAGGGTATGGCCGCACTGCTGGGAATGATGAACTCCTGCGCTTCAAACGTCAGCGTAGTGAACATCGACAACGGCTTTGGCGCCGGATACGTGGCGTCCCTGATCAACCGCCTGTGAGATCAAACAAGCTGCCTTTCATTGACTGCCCCGCACCCTGCACGTAAGATTCGTTCCAATGATTGGGGAGACAGTCTCGCATTACCGCATTGTCGAGAAGCTCGGCGGTGGCGGCATGGGCGTGGTGTTCAAAGCCGAGGACCTGGAGCTCGGCCGCTTCGTCGCGCTCAAGTTCCTTCCCGATGAGCTGGCGCGCGATGCACAGTCGCTGGAGCGCTTTCGTCGCGAGGCCCGCGCCGCTTCTGCGCTGAACCATCCCAACATTTGCACCATCCACGAAATCGGCAAGTATGGCGACCGCATGTTTATCGCCATGGAATTTCTCGATGGCCTCACGCTCAAGCACCTGATCGGCGGCAAGCCGCTTGAAAACGAAACCCTGCTTGCGCTGGCGATTGAGATTGCCGACGGCCTCGACGCGGCCCACGCGCAGGGAATCGTTCATCGTGACATCAAGCCGGCGAATCTCTTCGTCACTAAGCGCGGCCACGCGAAAATCCTCGATTTCGGCCTGGCCAAGGAAATTACTTCGGGCAGTTCCAGTCGCGATGCTTCGGTAAACTCGCTCACCGCCACTATTGAACAGCAACATCTCACCAGCCCGGGATCGACTCTTGGAACTGTGGCATACATGTCGCCCGAACAGGCCCGGGCCAGGGAAATGGATGCCCGCAGCGACCTGTTCTCATTCGGCGCAGTGCTTTACGAAATGTCGACCGGTGTACTGCCGTTTCGCGGTGGAAGTTCCGCTGAAATTTTCAAAGCTATTCTGGATGCCGCGCCAACCGAAGCAGTCCGCATCAATCCCGATCTCCCGGCGGACCTTGACCGGATCATCACCAAGGCTCTGGAGAAAGACCGCAATCTCCGCTATCAGACGGCGGCCGATATGCGCACCGATCTCGCCCGTCTGAAGCGTGATCTCGACAGTGGCCGATCGCAAAGCGCTGCCGTTACAGCGAGCGCGATTTCAAGCTCGAGCGTAGTTCCAGCGGCTACCGCTGCGCGCACCTCCATGAGGAAGTACTGGCTCGCGGGTGTCGCCGCCGTTGTCATTGTTGCCGCCGCGCTGGGCGCGTACCTCTGGCACGGCAAAGCCGACACCTCCAAGGTCGATTCCATCGCCGTGCTGCCGTTTGTGAATGCAACCAATGACGCTAACAACGAATACCTGAGCGACGGCCTCACCGAAAGTCTGATCGGCACCCTCTCCCAGCTTCCCAATCTCAAAGTCATGGCCCGCAGCACCGTGTTTCGCTACAAGGGAAAGGAAGATGACCCGCAGAAAATCGGCGAAACCCTTCAGGTCAGCGCAGTTCTTCTCGGTCGTATCACGCAACACAACGATCAGGTTGCCGTTCAGGCTGACCTGGTAAACACCGCTGACGGTACTGAAATCTGGGGATCGCACTACGATCGCAAACTGTCCGACATCACTCAGGTGCAAGGCGACATTACCCGCGACATCTCGTCGCGCCTGCGGGTCCAGGTCAACCCAGCTCAGCAAAAAGAGGCTGGCCGCGCCGGCACCAGCAATGCCGAAGCTTACCGTCTCTACCTCGAGGGGCGCCAACTCTGGTATGGACGTACGACCGAGGGCCTGAAGAAGAGCATTGGCCTCTTTCAGCAGGCCATCGCCGCCGATCCAAGCTACGCGCTTGCCTACGCGGGCCTGGCGGACACTTACAATGTCGGCCCAAGTTACGACATCGGGATCACTTCGGCACAGGGCGCGGAGTTGGCTTTGCAGGCCTCCGAGAAAGCCGTTTCTTTGGACAGTTCCTTGCCGGAAGCGCACGCCTCTCATGCCATGGCCCTCGCGATCTCCAGGAAGTGGACGGATGCGGATGCAGAGTTCCGGCGCGCGATCGAGTTGAACCCGAACTATGCCACGGCCCATTACTTCTATGGATTCTCGTGTCTCGCGCCTGAGAAGCGGATTGACGAGTCGCTCACAGAGTTCCAGACCGCCCTGTCGCTTGATCCGCTGTCTTCCATCGTTGGCACGAACTACGCTGTCGTTCTGATGTACGCGCATCGCTATCCCGAATCGCTGGCGCAATTTCAGAAGGTGCTCGATCGCGAGCCCAATTTCTTCCCGGCAGAATACAAGCTCTCACAGCTCTATGCCACCATGGGCCGCTTTGCGGACGCGGTGAAGGAATTGCGAAAAGTACCGATGGCAGATCCTTCGATATCAACAACACAGGATGCTGCGGGTTACGAGCGGTTGACGCAAAGCCTGACTGGGACCGACTGGGCGGCCGCAACGGCTATTGCCTATGCAGCGGGCGGGGACCGCGACAAAGCGTTTCAATATCTCGAGAAAGCCTTCGTCGATCAGAATGACGAACTCCTCCTCGCCATCCGGTATCCCGCGCTTGATCCATTCCGTTCCGACCCGCGATACAAAGACCTGATGCGCCGGCTGGGCCTTCCGGAATAGGTGCCAGTTTTGATGCTTAGCCTCCTTCGCAATCTTTGCGGTTAAACGCTCTTGCTGTGAGCCGGAGCACGCTTTCCGCCACCCGGCTGGAAGCCACCCCTCCTGTAAAATCGAAGCAGCGTAGTTTCTAATCCCCGGCGGTCTTGGACGGTTTCCCCTGTCGTTTCTCGAACAACTCAATCCGCAGCAGCGCGAGGCCGTCGAGGCCTCCGATGGCCCTGTGCTGATTCTTGCCGGTGCCGGCAGCGGCAAGACGCGCGTCATAACTTATCGTATCGCGCACTTGATCGAGAACCTGGGCGCGATGCCCGAATCGATTCTTGCCGTCACCTTCACCAACAAGGCCGCCTCAGAAATGGCGGACCGCGTCGCCAAGATAGCCGGTGGAAGCTCTATCGCCAAACCTGTGATCTCAACGTTCCATTCTTTCTGCGTGCGGGTGCTGCGCCGCGACATCGAAGCCTTGCGAATTCCATCTGCCGTTCCCGGTCAGCCGCCGATCGGACACACCAAAAGTTTTGTCATCTACGACGCGAACGATCAACAGCAGGTCACCAAGGCGGTCATGAAGCGCCTGGGAATCGACGACAAAGAACTTACGCCCCGCGCCGTGCTGGCCCACATTTCCTGGGCGAAGAATCACATGCTCGATCCTCAGGAGGTCTATCTCAACTCCGCCGATCCCAAGACCGAGCGCATCGCGCACATCTACGAGGAATATCGAAAAGAACTTCGCAAGGCGAATGCATTCGACTTCGACGATCTTTTGCTCGAAGCAGTGCGGCTCCTGAAATCCGCTGCGCCCGTGCGCGAGTACTACAACCGGAAGTTTCAATACATCCTGGTTGATGAGTACCAGGACACCAACCGCCCGCAATACGAACTCATGCGCATGCTCGCCGGCGAGCGCCACAACGTCTGCGCGGTTGGCGATGAAGACCAGTCGATCTACTCGTGGCGCGGCGCCGACATCCGCAATATTCTCGAGTTTGAAAAGGATTTCCCCGAGGCCAAGATCATTCGCCTCGAACAGAATTACCGCTCCACGCAAAACATTCTGCAGGCCGCGTCAGCCGTGGTCGCGAACAATGTCCGCCGCAAGGGTAAGAATCTGTGGACCTCGCGCCAGGGCGGAACGAAACTTGGCTTTTACGAAGCCCCGGACGGCGAAAACGAAGCGCTCTTCGTCGCCGACGCCATCGCTAAGTATTTTCGTGAAGCCAACGACCGCGCTGAAGATGCGCGCGCGGCCGTGCTGTACCGCACCAATTCGCAGTCGCGATTGTTTGAAGAGGCCATGCGCCGGTATCAGTTGAAGTACCACGTCGTCGGAGGCTTCTCGTTTTACGACCGCTCCGAAATCAAAGACCTGACTTCGTATTTGAAAGTCATCCACAATCCCGATGATTCGGTTTCGCTGTTGCGTGTGATCAATACGCCCCCGCGCGGCATCGGCAAAACCACCATGGAAGTGGTGGAGCGCCTAGCGCTTGAAACCGGTCTCTCGTTGTGGGGTGCGGTAGGCGAGTGCGTGAGCCGCGGATTGCTGCCGGCAAGGGCCTTGCAGGCGCTCAAATCCTTCCGCGACTTGGTCGCAGATGCCCGCGCCATGGCCGCAGGAGCTCATCTCGAACATTTGCAGGAGACCTCGGCGCCTGAATCCCCTGAAGCCGTGGAGGCACGGGCGCCCTCGCCCGTGCAAGATGCCGCCCCGGCAGACCACGAAACCGACTTCGATCCCGCCGCCTTTGATTTTCAAGGCCATCACGAAATCCCCGCCGAGAGCTCGATTCAGAGCAAGGGTCAAGCCGACGCTCAGGCCGACGCCGAATTCGATCCGGCCGAGTTCTCCGACGCGGCCCCCGCTAAAGAAACCTCAGCAGCAACCGAAGCTCCCGTCGAAGGCTTTCGCGCACCCGGCGACGCCGCCAACACCGCCGAAATCCTCAAGTTCCTGATTGACCGCACCGGCTACATAAAGATCCTCGAAGAAGAGGATTCGCCAGAAGCCTTCTCTCGAGTCGAAAACATTCGCGAGTTGGTCAATGCCGCCATGGATTCGAAAGATCGGGGAGAGTCGCTCGACCAGTTTCTCGACCATGCGGCCCTGGTCAGCGACGCCGACGCCTACGACGAACGCGCCCAAATCACGCTGATGACTTTGCACGCCGCAAAGGGCCTGGAATTTCCGCTTGTGTTTCTATGTGGCCTCGAAGAAGGTTTGTTCCCCCATTCGCGCACCTTCCTGAATCCTGACGACATCGAAGAAGAGCGCCGCTTGTGCTACGTGGGCATGACGCGCGCCATGGATCAGTTAATCGTCACTCGCGCCGTTTATCGCCGCCGCTATGGAACCGACATGCCCGAGGCCAGCGTGCCTTCCCGCTTTCTGGACGAAGTACCCGCAGAACTGATGGAGGAGATGGGAACAGGTAGATCCCGTGTGGGGCGGGCATTTGTGTCCGACCAAGGGGGAAATTGGGGGGCTGGAGCACGCCGCGGCAACTCATTCTCAGGCGGCAAGTCTGGTTTCAATGGACAACCCGGCCGGACAGGAATGTCTGACCCACAGGGCCAGCACTACTCCTACGAAGATGAAGACCAGTCGGCTGAGTGGAAAGAATCGCAGCCTAAAGAGGCCACCAGCAAGGCCCCAAAGTACAACTCGATCGACAATATCGCCGAATTCTTTGCGTCGCGCGGGAAGAAATTCACTCTGCCGAAAGTTTCGCCGGAAGTCCCAGCCGGCAAGCGCGGATTCCGCCCTGGCCAAAAAGTTCGCCATCCCAAATATGGCGAGGGAACCGTCTATCAGCGCGAAGGGGAAGGCGAAGAGGCCAAGCTTACGGTACAATTTCCTCGCTTCGGATTGAAAAAGCTGGTGGAGAAATACGCCCAGCTGGAGCGGGTCAATTCGTAGCTCTTAGCCTCTAGCGCTTCGCGGGGCTGGGGAAAACTCGGGCATCGACGCTGGGCGCAAAACAATTTGTGAAGACGGGTCGGTGCCGCATGGTAAGACCTGCGGCCATCCTGTCGCGCGAGCCCAGTTCCGCAGGAACGGAATATAGATAGCCCGGCACGTAAGTGCCGGGAACGCAGCACGAACGAACGAGTCCCGAAGGGACGCCACCAAATCTGTTAACTTTGTAGTTGGGTAATTCTGCAATCTGCGCGGGGTACGGGCCCTTGCAGATTTCAAAATTACCCAATCACTAAAAAATACTTAATCAGAAAGAAGTCATGGCAAACACAACGAAGTTGGGCAAAGACGATCGCAAGAAGGCGAAACGCACCGCGCGCAAGAAGCGCAAAACTGATTCTCCGCAAAAGCCGCGTGAATACCCTCGTGGCTCCAAGAAACAGAAAGTAAAGAAGCTGGTACGCGGACAGTCCAAGCGGTAAGTCGGAGCAGTCGTCACCTTTAGGGCGGGCGCACAGCCCGCCCTATCACGCTCCGCGGTACGTGAGGCCCTTTGGCGCAATCACCTTCAGGCAAGGCTGCTGACTCCGATCCGAACGCGGGAAAGAACCAGCTTTTCTGCTGCAAATCCATCGACAAGCTGATCTCCGATTCCCAAGAGCCGGAGCGGCGTCTCAAGAAAACGCTCGGTCCGGTCTCGCTCACCGCCCTCGGCATTGGCGCCGTCATCGGATCCGGAATCTTCACCGTCATCGGCACCGCCATCGCCGGTCAGAAGTTTGACACTTCTTCCATCCTGAACGCGCCACTGCTCGACTACCTGATCAGGCACACCGCCTCTACCGGCCGCCCCGGCGCGGGTCCGGCCCTCGCGCTCTCTCTTGTGCTCGTCGCAATTGTCTGCGCATTCACCGGCCTGTGCTACGCCGAGCTGGCTTCCATGATTCCCATTGCCGGCAGCGCTTACACCTATACCTACGCGACCATGGGCGAGCTGATCGCTTGGATCATCGGCTGGGATCTGATCTTGGAATACGCGGTCAGCAACATGGCCGTCAGCGTGGGCTTCGCGCAGCATTTGGTCAACATGTTTGACTGGTTCGGCTGGCATCCTGGGCTGCGATGGGTTTCCCCGGCGTATTTGCCCGCCGGAATGACGGGTCTGCAGGGAGAAACTCTCTATCAGCCCGGGCTGCATTTGGGCTTCAACTTTCCCGCTTTCCTCGTCGTCATGCTGCTCACCGTGGTTCTGGTGCGCGGAATTCGGGAATCTGCGGAAGCCAACAACACCATGGTGATCCTGAAGATCGCCGCGATTCTGGCTTTCATCATTACCGGAGCGCATTACATCAACCCAAAGCTTTGGCATCCCTTTGCGCCTATGGGATGGTCCGGAATTCTGACCGGCGGCTCGATTATTTTTTTCACCTACATCGGATTTGATTCGGTTTCTACTGCTGCGGAAGAGGCTAAGAACCCGCAGCGCGACCTGCCCATCGGAATCATTGCCACGCTCGTTGTCTGTACCATTTTGTATATCGGCGTGGCGATCGTGCTGAGCGGCATCGTCCCGTGGGAATCTGTCCGCGACGACGCCGCTCCTGTGGTCAACAGTCTCAAGCACTTGACCGAGACCACCGGCTCCCCGGTGCTGCGCTGGGTGCGCCTCGGCGTACTGTTCGGCGCGATGATGGGAATGATTTCGTCGTTACTGGTGTTTCAGCTCGGTCAGGCGCGGGTGTGGTTTTCCATGTCGCGCGACGGCCTTCTTCCAAAGCTATTCAGCTACGTTCATCCGAAGTTCAGAACGCCATCAACCGCCACGTGGATCGCAGGTCTCGTTGTCGGCGTTCCGGCCGGCATTCTTGACATTGGCACGCTTTCCGATCTTTCCAACATCGGAACCTTGTTTGCTTTTGTGCTCGTATCGCTTGGCGTGATCATTCTGCGCTATCGGGATCCCGGCCGGCACCGCGGCTTCCGGGCACCCGGCGGAATTGCCGCGCCCGTGCTGAGCGTACTTTTCTGCGTTCTTCTGATGTCCGGCCTGCCGATTCTGACCTGGCTGCGGTTCTTCGGCTGGCTGCTGATCGGCCTGGGAATCTACCGTTTCTACAGCCGCAAGCACAGCGAGTTCGCGGCCAAGGCATAGTTTCCCAGAGCACGTATGAACAGCCGCCCCAAGCCTGCCCTGAGCGAAGTCGAAGGGGCTGTCCGGCGGCGGTCCGCAGTGGCTTCCCAAAAAACAAAAGGCCGGACAAATGTCCGGCCTTTGGTAAATCTTAACTTTCGCCCTAAGCCACTGTCCGCAGCTTCCCCGGCAAAAAGTGATACGGAGGCCACGGCCCGCTCACCGAAATTTCGCAGTTCTTCAATTGCTTGGCTGCGCTGGAGGTGCGATTCTGATATTTTTCGATGGATTTTGTATCGATCAGGTGGGCAATGTCTATCATCATTCCGTCTGTGGCTACCCGCTTACAACTGATTTCCTCTTCCAGCGGATTGAACAGCCGGTGCACTTGAACCGAAAGTGCCTTGGCTCGCGTTTGCCGTTCGCGGTCGTTGGTGGCTTTCTCGCGAAGCTTGATGAGGTAGTCGCCGCCCACCGTGTTCGGAATCTGAACGTCGCGCAGGTCCCTCAGGGCGCCGTCGCGGACCAGCACCTTCACATGCATTTCCGACTTGCCCTTCAAATGAGCCACGCTCTCACCGAAAGCCCGCCGGTTCGCTCGAACTGCATGTTTTAATGATTCGTCGCTGTCGAAGATCGTTCCAAAACGGAAGGGAAGCACTGTGCTTTGGCGAAAGCACGCGCCGACCACCCGGGCATGCTCTAAAACGTGCTTTTCTTCGAGTTTCACTGTGGCGCGGTCGAATTCGCTGACTACCACTGAGAAATCGCCGCTGGGATAACTGAGGACTGTGGCGCCACTGACGCCTTGTATGCCGTCCAAAACAAACGGGCGGCGGGTTCGAGTTCCGTTAGATAAACGATGTTCCGTAAGGCAATACGCGTACCACGACATAAGAGGTCTCTCCAAACCGGTCAGAGGTATACCCTGCTTACCTCATTTTTTGAGACAACTCGTTAGTTCGAAACCCAGGAAGAAAGGGCGGCTGATGCAAGACTGGAGGGCCCGAAAGCCTCATCCAGTCCTCATCTTACGCCTGAGGAACCAAGAAATGCAACAGTTTCGTTGCAATCTGCGTCATCGGCGCGCGCATCTGGTCATTTTATGGTTTGGTACGCGCCGGAATTGCGAAAAATATTGCCAGTGCAATGTTCAACCCCAGGCTGAGGGGCACACTGACCCAGGTCAGCGCCAGGCAAACCAGATAGGCAAGCGGCCCCACCGCGTATTGCCGGGATATCGCTTCTGCCGACTTCTGCACTGCCGAATCGAGCAGGCTGGCCTTGACCGCGTGGTGCCATAACACGTTGAAAAAAATAGCAATCAGGATGTAGGTACCGTTGAACATTGCGGCAGCAGTTCGGGCGTCAGGACCGCCCAGATGGGCCGCCAGCAATGCCGTGGGGAACGGAACCACGCTGACCCCGAGCAGCAGAAGCAGGTTCAGGAAAAGCAGCCGGTTGTCCGACCGCCGGATGTGATTGAACAGCCGGCAGCCATTTCTTTGGTAGTACACGGGGCGGCAAACCTGGGCCAGCCTCCGGACAAAACTTGAATGACGTCTCGCTATGCTCATCTGGCACCGATGCTTTGCCATAATCAGATTTTCATCTCGATCACGGATGTGAACTATGAATCAGCAAGCCAGAACATATGTAGGTAATACAGTAGTAGTGCTGGGCTTTTTACTACTAACACCAGCAACAGTCGTCACGGGTTTTGTCCTGGTATCAGTGCTGGTGGGTGGGGTATGGAGCTTTGGTCACACTGGACCGCTCCTCCTTATAGGCTTTCCAATGCTGCTCGCAGCGTTAGGCATAGTTTTGGTCGGTTTTAAAATAAAGAAGGGTTGATTAAGGGATTGTCGAAGCTGACTTCAGCTTGGGGGCTGGCCCAGACTTACTTTCTCGGGCACCACCACAAAACGGCTGCCCCAGGCTTCGTGGTTTCGGAGCCTGGGCAAGGTGGGTACTGCATTGACCAAATGTTATAAAGCAGCAGTTTGGGGGAGGAACAATAGCATGCTTAGAAAACTAATGGGTCTGATTTGTGGCCTCGTCGTGCTCATGATGCTGCCTCAGTTCTATTACAACGCGTGTGGGCTCACGGGATCAAGTGACTGTGCTGATGGACCTCGTTGGGTGTTGATCTTAAATGTGTTAGCGTCGGTGGCAACAATAGTCGGCGGAGCGTTTCTCTCGTATCGTCTCTTTCGAGGAGCTTCGGGAAAGAAAGAAGCGAGCCCATCTAGTTTACCCGGTTCTCGAGGTTAATGAGGCCGGGGGGCTGGCCCAGACTTACTTTCTCGGGCACCACCACAAAACGGCTGCCCCAGGCTTCGTGGTTTCGAAGCCTGGACAAGGTGCGGCCGGCATCGCGAGGCTTTCCTGATCCGCTCGCGCTTGTGCACGGGAAAGGCCACGAACTCGTAGAAGCGCACTTGTTCGAAACGCGACGAAGCAGATCACGGTTCCGCGAACTGCCGCAGCGGCAACCGCCGGTAACAACTCGTCGTGATAGAGTGCGAGTAATCAAAACGATGCAGCCGGTTCGGGATGGGCGATGTATTAACAGGCACTGAGTGCCGAGGCGGTGACGGATGGACAAGCAAGGTGGAGGCGCGAAAAAAAGCAGTGCGGGTGTGTGACTATCTGAGAAAATCCCTAACTGCCGGCAGCACTCTGCCCAGGCTTCGAAAACCACAAAGCCTGGGGCAGCCATTTCTTTGGTAGTGCACGGGGCGGCAAACCTGGGCCAGCGCCCAATGCCTGTCAAGGTGGAACGATCACCGTGACAACTGGGGATTTCGTGGTGCAGGACAGAACGGTGAACATTCAGGTGACGTCGGTCCGGTCGTCAGAAGGTGGATAGGATTCCCATGATGAATAAAGGGAGGTGGTCTCTGGTTCTTATCGTCGTCTGCATTCCTTGCTTATTCGTTGCGGGGTGGGCAGCTCTTTATAGCGGCTATTACGATCCTAAGAACATAGGTTTTCTGTTGTGGCGACACGATCTCTGGAAGATCGACAGAGATCGCGCGCTGTCCATCATGACCCATGCTCCAGACCCGGACAGTCTAGTTGTCGGGAAAACGCGAGGTGAGGTCGCTGAAAAATTCCGCCCGCTGACTCCGATGACGGAAGCCTCTGCCTATGTAAGAGGTTGTGCCTCTCAAGAGGAACTCACGTCGGGCAATTCGGCGATGTTGGGGCACAGCGAATGGATGGTGACGTTCTCGGGTGATCGGGCCACGAAGCTAACTCTGTTCAAAGGCTGCTAAAGGTGGGCTGGCACAGGCTTGCCGGGTGCCCCATCCTTTATTTTCTCGACACTACCACGAGGGCGGGTGCCCCATCCTTGCGGTCTTTGCAAGGGTGGGAATCGGGAACCTATACCGTGAGATTGAAGTTTGAAAATCAAAATCCTCGGCTGCAAACCTTCCCGGTTCCTGCCCTTCGCAAAGTGCGCGAAGGACAGGGCACCCCACGGGTGGGTGATTCAAAGGCCCGGCCAACCGCCATCGACCCGATTTAGCTTTTCCTGTCCCCCTCAAGCCAAAACCGGCTTAAGTGTTGCCCACTCGCCTCAGTACGCACGAATCCGAACAAACAAAATTGCCCCGACCGGATGTTCTGCATACGTCGTCTTCAGCACATGGGGCACCCCGTACCAAGTCACCTGCCCGCCAATGGCAGTCGAAAGATGCGGAATGTGTCCCACTTCCCGGTCGTAACCCGCCGTGTAGGCTTGCACCCGGGTGACGTATCGTTCCACAAAGCCGGGGGGAAACGGATTCTCCCCAAGCAGAAGCTCATTGGTGCGGTCAACGTTCTCAATGCGAGTCCAGGCATAGTTCCGGTTCTGAAATTTCAGCGTCGATTCCAACAGAAAGCCGTTCCCCACATTCCCATCGGAAAGGCTCTGGTTGCGTCCCCACAGGACCATCGAAGCCCAATTGCCTTTTTGCATTGGCCGGTTGTACATCAGCGATGCCGTCATCCGGCGGAGGTCTTCGTTGGGAGCCAAGGCTTCCGGGCTATGCAGCTGCGCAATTGAATACTGAAAGCTCCAATCTTGCCCCGGGTTGACGGTCACTCGCGTGGACCAGGAATCCATCTTCCCCGAATCCAAGTCCCACCGATATTCATCCGGCTCGCGCCCATGAAAACCGGAAGCTTCCAGCCTGAACGCCCGATGCGTCAAACCTACAGTTACGACATCGTCCGCGATGTGTGTGGAATCCTGAAGATGATGCCCGAGTGCGGCAACCGGGTCCTCTGACGCAGATGCCCGGTGCGGGTAAGCCGGCGGCCCCATCGCCGGATCACCCATCGGAGCCGCGTAAAACGAGAGCAAAGTGTTTTCGCCCAGCTTGTAGTCGTACATGGCGGCGAGTTCCATGAAGAAGTCATGGGGATGCTGCGCGTCAACAATAGGCCGGCCAAATGCCGTTTCTCCCTGCTGGAACAGTTCCGGATATTGACGTTGAGAAACGGTTGCGGGTTCCAAACTCAGCATGCTTCGAAGCGTCAGCGTGCCTTTCCCGACGCGGCGCTGCGCCATTGGCATGATCCAGTTGACGGAGAAAAATTTGTCCGCACCACGTGCGCCAGACTGCTGGATGTCTGCAAGAAACGCTTCGCCGTGAAACATGAACGTCCAGTTTCTCTTGGCAGCCATCAGCATTTCAACCGGCGTTGAGTTCGGCTCCGCATCGGTTCCAGAAACCGTGTGCTGTTGCGCGAGTTCCAACAGCGAGTGAGTTTCCATACTCATTTGCTTTACGGGCTTTCCGCTCTGCGGTGCGTGGCTCATTCCCGGCATATTTTGCATGTCTTGATCCGATTGTCCATTGTTCTTCGGGGGTGCATCCTGGGCGGCGGAAATCGCCACACCGCAAAATGCCAGAATAAAAAATAGGATGATGCGCACTTATAACCTCCAATGTTTTTAAAGCACAAAGAACCGCGCGCTTCCGTTCGCCGATTCCACGAACGGAGCGAATTGACGCTGGTTGGTTGTTGTGGCTCTAAATGCGCAATGGTGGGAAATCTGGCGGCGTTTCAGATCGCTTCAGCGTCACCACAGGCTGATGGAAGAGGGCTAGAAGCGGCTGCCGGTCGGCGAGGGACGCCGAGATATGTGAAGAGTCAAGCTCTTGCCATCCGGGCTTCTGCCACCCGGGGCTCGGCAACGCCGCACCGTGACCAAGCGCGCAGCATTGATGGGAATCGGAAGCCGGACGAGGGGTTGGTTGACGTTGCCCATGACAGCCTGTAGTGGGCGCAGCCTGGCCGTGCGAGGAAGGCAGCATCACTGCGCTGAATGGAAATAACAAACTCAGCAGCAAAACGCTCAACGTTTTTGAAGCAAAGTGACGCACCGTAATCAACTCTACGCGGACGATATCACCATGGCGCCGTTTGGCCGACGACCAACGACCAACGACCAACGACAGTTCCTACGCCATCACTTCCGCCGCCACCCGCTCCGTCACAAACGCTTCAATTATGTCGCCAGCTTTAACATCGCCGTAGTTGGCAATCGAGATGCCGCACTCCATGCCGTTGGTGACTTCCTTGGCGTCGTCTTTGAATTTGCGCAGCGACCCGATCTTGCCCTTGAACACCACTACGTTGTCGCGCAACAACCGCACTTCGGCGTCGCGCTTGATCAGGCCATCGGAAACTCGGCAGCCCGCGATCGTACCTATCTTCGGAATGCGGAAAGTTTCCTGCACGATGGCGCGACCCTGGTAAACCTCTTTGAAAGTCGGCTCCAGCAGACCGGTCATAGCGCGCTTGATCTCGTCCTGCAGTTCGTAAATGATCGAGTGCAGCCGTATATCGACTTTCTCCTGATCGGCCACTTCTTGCGCCTTGCGTTCCGGCCGCACGTTAAATCCAATGATGATCGCGTTCGACGCCGACGCCAGCAGCACGTCGCTTTCCGTGATCGCGCCCACGCCCGATCGCAGCACCTTCAGCCGCACCTGATCGTTCGACATCTTCGCCAGAAGATCGCGGAGCACTTCCACCGAACCCTGCACATCGCCCTTCAGGATGATGTTGAGTTCCTTCGTGCCCGCAGTCTTCATCTGCTCTGCCAGACCTTCGAGCGACACGCGCGAACTCTTCGCCAGATGGGCTTCGCGTGCTTTTTGTTCGCGATAGTCGGAAATCCCGCGAGCCTTGTCGCGATCGGCCACCACCAGGAACTGATCTCCCGCCTGCGGCAAGCCTTCCATGCCGAGGATTTCTGCTGGGGACGACGGCGGCGCTTCTTGCAGCGTTCCGCCACGATCGTCGAACATGGCGCGAACTTTGCCGTACACGTTGCCGACCACGAAGTTGTCGCCAGTGCGCAGCGTACCGTTCTGCACCAGCACCGTCGCAACCGGGCCGCGTCCGCGATCGAGCTTCGCTTCCAGAACTACGCCGGTTGCCGGACGATCCGCATTGGCCCTAAGGTCTTGCAGATCAGCAACCAGGCAAATCATTTCCATCAGCAGATTCAGATTTGTTTTCTGCTTGGCGGAAACGTCCACAAACACCGTTTTGCCGCCCCAATCTTCAGGGACAAGTCCGCGATCGCCGAGCTGCTTCTTTACGCGATCCGGCAATGCGCCGGGCTTGTCGATTTTATTCACCGCCACAATGATCGGAACTTCGGCGGCGTGCGCGTGGTCGATGGCTTCAATCGTCTGCGGCATCACGCCATCATCGGCGGCAACCACCAACACCACAATGTCGGTAGCTTTCGCTCCGCGCGAACGCATGCGCGTAAAGGCTTCGTGACCCGGCGTATCCAAAAACACGATCTGCCGGCCGTAGGCTGGGGAATCTTTCTCCAGAACGCTGACCTTGTACGCCCCGATGTGTTGCGTAATTCCGCCCGCTTCGCCGCCGGCCACGTTGGTGGAGCGGATCGAGTCGAGCAGCGTCGTCTTACCGTGATCGACGTGACCCATGATCGTGACCACCGGCGGACGCGGCAAGCCTTCGACCACAACGCCTTCTTCACCGGCAGCCGTCTCGGAGACTTCCTTCGCAGCCTGCTCTTCAAAGGTGATCACGCTGGACTCAGCGCCAAAGAATCGCGCCATATCACTGGCCAGCTCAGCGTCGAGCGTCTGATTGATGGTCGCAAACACGCCGCGAGAAAGCAGGCGTGCGATCAAATCTTTGGCACGAATCTCCAGCTTCTCGGCAAGATCCTTAACGCTGATGCCTTCCGCAATGGTGATGTTCCGCGTAATCGGCTGCGGCTCGTTAGAGAGCGACAACCGCGGCGGCGGAACGAAGCCCTTCATTGGGCCTTCTTTCACCCCGCGCGGAACATAACGCTGTCCGGGCCTGCGGGCCGGGCCGCCGGGGCGGCTTCCGGGGCGTGTAGATCCGGGCGGCGGCAATCCTGGCCCAACTCCCATGGGCCGCGCGCCTGCCGGGCCGGTGCGCGTCGGGTGCATCGGACGGCGCTCTCCCGGTCGCAAGACCGGACGCGTACCCGGAGCTGCAGGTCGCGGCCGCTGAAAAATTGGCTGGCCCGGAACCGGGCGCCCCGGTGCGGGACGATTCGCAATCGGCATGCCTGGTTTGATGGGCGGCGCTTTATAAACCGGACGCGGGCCGGTCTGCGGGACAATCATTCGCGGTCCCATTGGCTGCGGGCGCACTGGTGTTGCCGGCGGTGCTGCAGCAACTGGACGCTGTGGCTGAACCGGCGCAACCGCGGGAGGGGAAAGATTAACCTGCGCCTGCGGGACCTCCGGACTTACTGGTGGTGCAGGCCGCGGAGGGGCAACTGCCACAGGAGCCGCCTGAACTGGAGCTTGCGGCGGGGCTACCGGTGGAGTTGCTGGGACGAAATGCCTCGGCGGCGGAACCGTCGATGGTATGATGACTCGCGGCGCGACCGGAACTGGCGGCGCAGGCGTGGCAACTGGCGGCCGAACTGGAGCAGCGGCAGCAGGCTTTGCTTCCTGTACCGCAGGCGGAGTGGGTTTCGCAGGCGCAGGCGGCGCGGCCGGCTGCTTGTTTCCAATAATTGCTTTCAGCACGTCTCCGGGCTTGGAAATGTGCGACAGGTCGATCTTAGTCTTGATCTCTTCGGAGGCGCGGGACGCCTTGGCTGCCCCGTGTCCATCGCCGGATCCTTTGAGGTGCCCGCGAACTTTCTCGGCCTCGTGCTCTTCAATGGAACTGGAATGGGTTTTCTTCTCGGTGACCCCAACTGCGGTCAATGCATCGAGAATGGCTTTGCTCTTAACTTCCAGTTCTCTGGCTAGATCGTTAATTCGAATCTTACTCATCCGCCTCTTTGTTCCTCCGCAACCTGTCCCGCTAAGTCTTCATATCAACCTCACGGAAAGTCTCGAACTCCACTGACAACTACTCTTTCGGCTCTGCCGCTTCCGCCGGGTCGGGCGCTTCTTCTGCTTGCGGCTCTTCCGCCGGTTGCTCACCAGATTCTGCGCTTGCGGAAACGTCTTCCGCAACTGCGGCCTCCCCGCAAACCGGGGCTTCTTCGCCCTCATTTTCCGGCAGCGCCATAGTCTCCCCGCCTTCCAGGCTGGCGAAGTAATTATTGACCGCAACACTGATTTTTTCCACCGTCTTCGGCCCGATTCCCTCGATGGCCTCAAGCTGCTCGGGAGTCATATCAGCCAGCGCTTCCACTGTCGACACTCCTGCGTCCTTCAGCTTCTCGACGATTCCTTCTCCTAGACCTTCCACGACCTCCAGCGGAGTCGCCACCGCACTGGTAAGCTGCGACATCTGCTGCTCAACTTCCTGCCGCTTCTCTTCTTCGCTCTTGATGTCAATCTTCCAGCCGAGGAGTTTCGCCGCCAGCCGGACGTTCTGACCCTTTTTGCCGATGGCCAGCGACAACTGGCTGTCATCCACCACCACTTCGAGGTGCTTCTCTGACGAATCGAGCACCGAGACGCGGCTTACTTTTGCCGGCTGCAACGCCTTCTCCGCGAACGTAACTGGGTCTTCGTGATATTCGATGATGTCAATTTTCTCGCCGCGTAACTCGCGGATGATTGACTGCACGCGCATGCCCTTCATTCCGACGCAAGCGCCGACTGCATCCACTTCCTTGTCTCTCGACAAGACGGCGATCTTGGTTCGTTCACCGGCCTCACGCGCAATGGCGCGGATCACGACGGTGCCGTCATAAATTTCAGGAACTTCGGTCTGGAACAGGTGCTGCACCAGTTCCGGCGCAGCGCGCGAAACCACCACCGCCGGTCCCTTCGAAGCTTTCTCTACCCGGACGATCACCACACGTGCCCGCTCGCCGATGGCGAACGATTCCAGCCGTGACTGCTCTTTGCGCGGCGCTCTCGCTTCAGCCTTGCCGATATCGAAAATTACGTCCGGGCCTTCAATCCGCTTCACCGTCGCGTTTACAATTTCGCCCACGCGTCCGATGTATTCGTTGTAAACCGTATCCCGCTCCGCCTCGCGCACCTTCTGGAAGATGACCTGTTTCGCCAGTTGCGCTGCAATGCGTCCGAGAATGCCTTCCGTCTCTTTCGGAATGTGCAACTCCCCGCCGACTTCAACACTTGGGTCCAGCTTGCGCGCGTCTTCGACCGTAACCTGAAGTGTCGGGTCCTCGACCTGCTCCGGAGTTTCCACAACGTTCTTCACCGCGAACGCGCGGATCTTTCCCGACTCCTTGTCGAGATGGGCGCGCAGGTTTTCCTGGGTCTTGTAGTACTTGCGCGTGGCGACAACAATGGCGTCTTCCACCGCGCTGACTACGACCTGCGGGTCAATGCCCTTCTCCCGGCTCAGAGCGTCGATTGTGTTGTAAAGCTCGCTTGCCATAGAAATACTTCCCAAGAACCGGATCAAGCTAAACAGCTAAACAGCTAACAGCTAAACTCTGGCACCAGATTGGCCTTTTCCACGTTGGCCAACTCGATTTCCAGCGTTTGTGCGGCGCCTTCTGCCGGACGAAATTTCTTCCGCGCCTCGGACAGATCGAGAGTCAATTTCCCCGACTCGAACCGCTCCAGCCGACCTTCAAAATGCCGGTTGCCGCTCACCGGAGTTCGGGTCATCAACTTAACCCGGCTGCCCTGGAACCGCTCAAAATCCGCCGCCTTGATCAGCTTGCGGTCGAGTCCTGGCGATGAAACCTCCAGCACATACGGCCCGCCCGACATCGCATCCTCAACGTCGAGGATGGTGCTGACTTCCCGGCTCACCTGCGCGCAGTCCTCGTGCATGACCCCCGTCGGCTTGTCGATGAAGATTCGCAGCAGACGCGATTTGCCGCCGCTGCGCAGCTCGACTTCTACCACCTCAAGCCCCAGGGAGCCTGCGACCCGCTCAATGATCGCCTGCACTTTGTCAAGATCAACTGCCATAGATCCAGCGACTTAGACTGTCATCCGCCGCCGGAAACACCCACCAAGCAAAAAGTGGGCTTGCGCCCACTGGTGTGTTCCGCCAAATCTTGGTACTCCACAACAGTCCGAATAGCTAATATACGCCCGTGATGACCAAAAAACAAACGCGCGCCGGGCCGAAAACCGTGCCCTTCTGAGTCTTTCTGCCTCGCAACAGGCACCAACTCAGTACACGTCGCCGCTCCCATTTACGCCTATGATTGCCCCAGCGAATCTCTCCGGAGGTAGTTCCGCCCATGGCTGCGAACCAGGTTGTTCTTTACTTCGACAGGCAGGAAGACGCGCTGCAGTTTACGCTCGCGGCCAGTTCCATCATTGCCGACGGCGCGCCCCTCCGCGATACCGCATTGAAAGTGGCAAAGGAAGTTTGCAAGGCCACCCGCATCACCGCTGAAGGCAGCCAGAGCGCGGAAGAGCCTAAGGCACCCCGAGCAATCTAGGACTTCGTTGGGTCGTTCGTCTTGCGTCTCACGTCGTGCGTTGCACGCTCAAACACTTCATCTCCACGGATGAACGCAGATCGACACAGATAACCCGATTCAAAGCTCGCCTCAAGATTTTCAAATCCGTGTCAATCCGTGGAAATGAAGTTTCCTCCCCGCCCCAAAAACGGAGCGGGGAGCAACGCGCGCCCTCGCCCGTCTGGTTCCTCGGCGGCGACCGACGACGTACGACCAACCGCCCCACTTTGTCGCGTCCCTCTATGAAACTCAGTGTCCTCTGAGGTGGGCTTTCCGTACGACTAGCGACATTCTGCGGACGACAAGGTTTTTAACTAATGCCCTTTAGGATTTAAACTGGCTCGCGTGACTGCATGCGGGATCGACGAACTCTTCGCCCAGGCGCTGTCCGGCGACTACGAGGATGAAGCGCCATGGGAAGCAGTTCGCGCCTTGCGCAGTATCGGAACTCGGGAGGTCTTTGAACGAGCTGCCAACTTATGCGGCTCCAGCGATCCCTTGTCCAGAGCGCGCGGTGCGGATGTCCTCGCCCAGTTCGGCAAAACGGCCGGCCACAGGAGCAACAGCTTTCCTGAAGAGTCCTACTCCGTAATTACAGATCTCGTGCAGCGGGAAACGGCTCCCCAGCCCCTCGCTGCGGGTATCGCAGCGCTTGGCCACCTGGACAGCCCTGCTGCTGTCCCATTAATTGCGAATTTCTCCTCGCATCCTAATACTGCAGTTCGGTTCAGCGTGGCTTTTGCCCTTGGGTGTTTCGCTGACGATCCTTTCAGTGCCAAAAGTCTTTTGCGGCTAACTGAGGACACTGAAGAGGATGTTCGGGACTGGGCGACTTTTGGCCTCGGCGTCCTAGGCAACATTGATTCTGCCGAAATCAGAGAAGCACTCGTACGGCGTCTCAATGATTCGGACGAGGACGTGCGAGAGGAAGCCATGGTCGGATTGGGAAAGAGGAAAGACCCGCGCGTGTTCTCCACCCTGATGGCCGCGTTGGAGCAACCCGAAACGACGGGCAGAGTGATTGAGGCTGCATGCTTGATGCTGGGGATCGACGACGAGCGAGAAGGGTGGGAAGGCACCGATTACGCCGCCGCCCTGCGCCGACATTTTTCTCCATGACGCTTCTTGCGACCTTCTAACCGACTTTCAGCAGCCTGCTAGACCCGACGTGGGATGCGCGCCCCTACTTTCCCTCCCCCGCCTTCTCCTTATAAAACTTCTGCAGCACATAAAACGCCTGCTTACGCTGCCCTTGGTCAGAAATCAGTCCCTTGCGGTTCAAGTAGTCCTGAATCCCCGCCAGCGTCCGCCGCGGAGAACGGAAGTCCATCAGCACCCACGGTGACATTCCTGCCATCGCCGGAATGCGCTTGAGCATCGTCAATTGATGCTCGTACAGATTCGCCTGATACTCTTCCGTGAAGCGCGTCTGCGCGTCCCCATGCAGTCCGTACTGCGCCCCGCCGCCGAATTCGGTAATGATCACCGGCTTCTCGTACTTGAAGCTCCACTGAATCTGGTCGGCATCCTCTGGCTTTCGGTTGCCGTACCAGCCTACGTATTCGTTCAGCCCGATCACGTCGAGGTCTTCGCCTAAAGGATCGTCTAGCGCCGAGTGCTGCGGATCGACCGCGTGCGCTTTGTCTGACGCCGAACTGATCAGCCGCGTCCCATCCAGGCTGCGCGCGTACCGAGCCATCGATTTCAGAAATGCATTTCGCTCCGAACTGACCGGCGTTTCATTTGACAGCGACCAGAACGCAATCGCCGCCCGGTTCTGGTCACGTGCAATAGCATCACGCAATTGCGCCTTAGCGTTTTCGAGCGCAGCAGGATTTTGAAACTGAATGTCCCAATAAACCGGCACTTCCTCCCAGACCAGCAGGCCCATCTGGTCCGCGAGGCGAATCATGTCTTCGTTGTGCGGATAATGCGTCAGCCGAATGAAATTGCAGCCAAGCTCCTTGGCCCAGGTAAGCAGCGTTCGATCGTCTTCCAAAGAAAACGCACGCGCCTTGCGGAAGGGAGCTTCTTCGTGCGCAGAAATGCCCCGCAGGAAAATTGGCTTACCGTTCAAAAGAATTTGCGTCCCGCGAGTTTCGATGGTGCGAAATCCGATTTGGTCGGCAATGCGATCGGTGCCGCTTGAGATGATGACCTGATACACCTTTGGTTTCTCCGGCGACCACAAATCGAGCTTTGCGGGAAAACGGAACGACGCGCGACCCTCAGCATCGAACTCAACGGTTTGGCTCAGGTGTACCTCGGGGATTTCAATCTTGGCGGACCCCAATTTCCCCTCCATCACGCCACCGAACTGGACCCACCCTTCGATCTGGTCCGTCCGCCCCTTGGCCAACTGAATCGAATAATTCTGAATAAACGTTTGTGGCACCTCGACGAGCTTTACCCCGCGCGTCAATCCACCGTAGTTCCACCAGTCCGTGTGTATGCCGGGAACCCCATCGGGCCGGCGCGTGTTGTCCACTTCGACGACGACGCTGTTCTCGCCCTCTTTTAATTGTTCCGTGACTTCGAAGTTGAACGGCGTGTATCCGCCGGTGTGCTCGCCGAGCTTGGCGCCATTCAGCCACACCCGCGAAAAGTAATTCGCCGCGCCAAAAGACAAATACGTCCTCGTCTTCGTCTTCTTCTGATACGAAAAGTTCCGCTGATACCACATCGGCCCTTCGTAAAACAGCAGCGTGTCGCGCTGCGTGTTCCAGTCTCCCGGGACCTTCAGCTTCGCCGACCTGTCGAAGTCGTACTCGACCAACTCGCCCTTTGCCGGCTTGCGGTTCTCATAAAATTTCCCGCCCATGCCCGTTTCCAGCGGATCAATAATGCTGTTCCACGATCCATCCAGGCTGATCGTCGTGCGGCTTGGCGGATCGGCGATCAGTGCCGCAGGGGCTTGAGCAAAAACGGAAGCCGTCAGAATAACAAGGAAGAGGCAGGTCGCCACTCGTTTCATGAGTATCTCCAACTGGAATAAGAACTTGATTTACGCCGCACAAGAGTGTCCGGCCCGCGCCGCCCGCTACCAGCTGTGCATGGTCCCATCCAGCTTGCGGTTCACCGGCAAATACGCGCGCTGGTAAGGGAACTGGGCCGCCAGCTTTTCGTCGATGTCCACGCCAATTCCCGGCGCATCCCCCGGGTACATGAACCCGTCTTTAAATGAATACGCGTGCGGAAAGACGCGGTCGGTTTCCTCGGTGTGCGGCATGTATTCCTGGATGCCGAAATTGTGCACGCTCAAATCGAAGTGCAGTGCCGCGCCCATACACGCCGGGCTCAGATCAGTCGCGCCATGACATCCGGTGCGCACCTGATACAGTTCTGCCAGGCTGGCGATCTTTCTCAGGTGTGTAATCCCGCCCGCATGAACCACCGTCGCGCGAATGTAGTCGATCAACTGTTCTTGAATCAGCTTCTGGCAATCGAAGATTGTGTCGAACACTTCGCCTACCGCGATCGGCGTGGTGGTGTGCTGCCGGATCAACCGAAAACCTTCCTGCAACTCCGCCGGCGTCGGATCTTCCAGCCAGAACAGCCGGAACGGCTCCAGATCTTTTCCTACGCGCCCGGCCTCAATCGGAGTGAGCCGGTGGTGCGCATCGTGCAGCATGTGAATCTCCGGCCCAAATTCTCTTCGCAACGCGGCAAACAGCTGCGGCACAAACCTCATGTAGTGTTCGGTGGACCACGGATTCTCCGGCGGCGCGTCTTTCTCGGCAGGCTCGTACGCCATCTGTCCGCCGTGGCTAATTCCGTAGGTGCTGTCCAGCCCCGGAATTCCCGACTGCGCCCGAATCGCCTTGTATCCCAGGCTGACGAAATGTCCGAACGAGCCCATTGTCTTTTCCAGATCCGCGCCGCTTGCGTGTCCATACACGAGCACCGCTTCGCGCGAACGCCCGCCCAGCAACTGATATAGCGGGGCGTTCATGCTTTTTGCCTTGATGTCCCAGAGCGCAACGTCCACCGCAGCGATGGCGCTCATGGCCACCGGCCCGCGCCGCCAGTACGCGCCTTTGTACAGGTACTGCCAGATGTCCTCAATGCGCCGCGCATCACGTCCGAGCAGCAGAGGCACAACATGTTCGCTGAGATAACTGGCCACTGCGAGCTCGCGGCCGTTAAGCGTGGCGTCGCCAATCCCGTAAACGCCGTCTTCAGTGACAATCTTGAGCGTCACGAAATTGCGCCCCGGGCAACAGACGATCACCTTGGCATCAACAATCTTCATCAGTGTTTTCCGTGTGTTGCAGAATAGTACGACAAGGCGGGCGAAAACGAGCCTGGAATATTAGCGCCCAGCGTCGCGCGTCGCCGCCCGGTGCTCGCCCAGCGGCACAGTTGCCAGATCTACCCAATGGTACGGCGCTTCCTCTCGGACAAAGGTCAGAGCGCGGACATCCACGCAGCGGTTCCCTTCAAACTCGGCCCAGCGCGTTCGCGCCACCCGGTAGGCAAACTGCGCCTGCTCTTCGTCGCCCATTTTTACGATGGTGAGATGCGGCATGTAAGGCCATTCTTCGTGCGTCGCCAGTCCGCCGACGTTCAGCAGATCGTGAAGCTCGCGCATGCGATATGCGGCATGGGCCACGCGGACGAAAACCGTCGGGGTGACGGGAATGAAGGTTTCCACCTCGCCCAGCGAAACCTCAAACGGTTCTGCCAGCGGACAATACTGCTCCAGGGTGTCAATCGCGGCGGCCTCTGTACCTTGCAGAAATCGCGGCGGCAAGAGTGTAACGTGGGCCTCCAGATGTGGGAGGGCCGGGTGGAGTTCCTTGCGGAGCTTTTCGACGAACTCACCGACCTGGTTTTGGACGTAAGCCACCAGGGCGTAACGCTGCTGCGAACCCATGATCAATCAAGAATTATAAACACTGCGCGTCCACCGTGCGCGGAAAGAGCCCGGCCCGCCCATTCACCGGAAATTGCGGAACATCACCACGTCGGAGTTGCTGTTCCGCGCCCGCGTGATCGCGATCTGCTTGCCATCGGGAGAGTACGCGAAAGCCTCAATGAACAGCGGCTCGGTGTCGAAGTGCGTGATCTGAGTTGCGGCGCTGCCATCGAGCGGCTGATAAAACAGGTTCGTCCCCTCGCCCGTGGACCTGTCAAGAATAAGTCCGCGCCCATCCGGCGACCACTTCGGCCCGCGCACCAGCCCCATCGACGACACATAAGTTTTGTTGCCGCCGCCATCCACATCCTGCACCACGATCTGGGATTTATGTGCCGCTCCGGTGCCCGAAAATTGCAGGAACGCGATCCGCTTTTCGTCCGGCGACAGCGCCATTCCGCTGGCAGAGTTAGCGACCACAACCTCCGGCTTGCCGCCGTCAGTCGAAACCCGCATCAGCGACGGGCCGGCCAGATTGTCGTCATAAAAAACAGTCTTGCCGTCTCGGGTGCAAACCGGCTGCTCGGCATCGCGTTCAAACGTCAATTGTCTGCTGTCACGCATCAGCGTGTTGTACCTGAAAAGATTTAAGTTGCTATCTTGCAGCTTCGCCACAACCATTGCGTCTGGACCGCACGAGATCGGATACGCCGCGCCTGTATCCCGGTCGGGAATCTGTGTCCGCGCGCTGCCATCAGGGTTCATCTTGAAAGCGTGGAAGTCGTTATCACTAAACAGAAGTTTGCTGTCGCTGCTCCATTGCAGCCATTCGCCGTCGGCCTGCCCCACGGTCGCAGGAGTTGCGGCGAAGTTAAGTTCTGATGGCCACTTAGCCGGCGCCGCGCCCAGGTAAATCGCAGAGGACTGCTGCTCTTCCACGGTCACCAGAGCCATGCCGTCCTGAGTGATGGTGATGTCCCGGTATTCGTTCAAATCGTTGGTGACGTTCTGCAATTTTCCCGACGGATAGGAAAGAAACTTTACCTGACTCCTGAAGTTCGACTCCTGAGAACGGCATTGCAGAAACATCCCGCTTGAGTCCGGTAACCACTGAATTCCATCCACCAGCATAGGAAAGTGAAGATCCTTGACCAAAGCTCCCGCTGGCGTAAATACCAGCACGGAACTGAGGCTGCCTTTGGCCAGCTCGTATTCTGAGATGGCAATGAACCTCCCGTCTCCCGACCAGGAGAGCGTCCCGCCGTTGACGGCAATGTCGCCCTGTTCCGCAATCACGTGCCGGTTGGCACCGTCGCTGTCGGCAATCGCGAGTTGCCCATTCTTCTCCCCGGGGTCGTGATGCGCGAAAACCATCTGCTTACCGTCGTGCGAGAAGCTCACCGGAGTGGAAATATCGCTCAACACCCGCTGCGGCGTTCCTCCCAAGCTAGGCACTGAGAACAGCAGAGCCTCGCTTTCATTTTGCGGGTCGCTGTGCATGTAAAAAATGTAGTTCCCATCCGGGGAGAACGTCGGACGCGAAATAAAGTAGCCGGGCCCCGGAGCTACCACCTGTGCCTCACTCCCAGTGGCGATCTGCTTCACCCAGAGGCTGTCGCTCATCCCGCGTTTTACGAAGGTCACGTAGCGCCCGTCGGGCGAAATGGCGGCGTGCGAGGCCCTCCCGTTCTCCGTGATTTTGGATATCTGCATGGTGAGCGGATTGATGAAAACCTTGGGCGACGTTAAGTAGTAGTAGAGGGCGAAGCCGATCCAGATGACCACGCCCGCCAGCAATCCCAGAGCAAACCGAAAGATCTTTCGTGAACGCAGGGGAATCCTTGGTGCCGAGGTGGGAAAGCCTTGAGAAGGTAGGGCAGCGATTCGCGATGCCGATGAAGCGCTAAGTTCCGAGAGCGAAGTCCCGCCGGAACTGACGAGGGAATCTGCTCGCGGCACCGCGCCCGAACTGCCGGTCGCGCTCGATCCCCGCTTAATCCGCTTCAGATCGGCGCGCGCTTCCGCCGCAGACTGGCAACGCAGGTCAGGATCTTTTTCCAGCGTCTTCATCACCAGTTCGCTCAATGCGGGCGGAATCGACGGATTCAGTTCCGCTGGCGGCGTAGGATTCTTTTCCAGAATCGCGTGGAAGATGACTGCCGAAGTCGGTCCCTCGAACGGAAGCCTGCCGGTCGCCATTTGATAGAGCACGGCTCCGAAACTGAACACGTCCGCGCGAGTATCCACTTCTTGCCCGCGCGCTTGTTCCGGCGACATGTAGGCCACGGTCCCTACGGTCGCACCTGGGCTGGTCAGTAACGGGCTGTCAATCGTCGCGCCACTTGCTACCGCCGCCTGTTCGTGGTCGCGGGCCAGTTTCGCCAGACCGAAGTCGAGGACCTTCGCTCGGCCGCGCGTCGTAATAAAGATATTCGCCGGCTTGATGTCGCGATGAATGATTCCTTTGCGGTGCGCCGCGTCGAGCGCGTCCGCTACTTGGATCGCGATGTCCACGATCTGATCGTTGGTCAGCGGACGTGACAGCAACCGCTCCGCCAGCGACTCGCCCTCAAGCAGCTCCATGGCCATGAACGGCTGGCCTTCGTATTCATTGATTTCGTAAATGGTGCAGATGTTCTCGTGATTCAGAGCCGAAGCTGTGCGCGCTTCCATGCGGAAGCGTTCGAGCGCGGCCGCGCCTTACGCTACTTCTCGCGGCAGAAACTTGAGCGCAACGTGCCGGCCCAGAGTGGTGTCCTCGGCCTCGTAGACAACGCCCATGCCGCCGCGGCCCAACTCACGAAGAATTTTGAAGTGCGAAACTGTCGAATCGATCAATGGAAGACTCGCCGGAAAGCAATCTTACGAAGACAGCCAAAGCAGGTCAAATGCGCGTTTCCTCGAGAAGAGACCCAGTTGCGCAAATGTGTTGCCGCGAAGCAGAGCTTCTACTTCTCCAGAAAATCAGTAAAAGCTCCGGTCTTCTGATAACTCACTCGCAAGTTACAGAGCTTGGGAGACATGTGTCCAAAAGTCAGTTGCAATTCTTTTTGCAGGGACGGAAGTTCTCCAAGATCCATTTGGGCGCGCGCCACATCTTGAGCAGCATCGTAAGGGGCGCCGGCCGTGACATTCCTATTTACGATGATCGTCCAGTGTTTCTTTTCGGGAATGAAGTAGACCGAATACGCCCCCAGCGCCAGCGTTGTACCACCCAGAGTTAGCGGCGTCTGAACGTATAGCGTTGCGCCGGGTGCCCAGACTTTTCCATTCCGCGGATCCTCTTTCACCGCCCGGCTGTACTGGATGGTCACTTGATTGTCGTCAGAAAATGTGCAGGAAGAACTGGCCGGATCTTCCGCCGCCGCCAACACCCCGAATAGAATTACCGCGCCCACTAACGCTACAAGAGTCCGCATTAAACGTTTTCCCTTCGGCAATAATTTAACACTGCCCATGCCTTTCCGCCCTGAATTCTTGCGGTTATTGCCGTGAACGCCGCGCGTGCCTCCGTTCGTCGGTGGTCTTCGGTTATGTTTCCAAGCCGCCGCTCCATTGTTAACGTAGCCCTTCGAGGAGACACAATGTCGAAACCCAATGCATCGATGAAAGTTCTATACGGAGAGCAGAATGAGGAACTCCTAGCCACTCAGACGGAAGCCCTTGAAAAAGCAGGTCTTAGCGTCCAAACGGCGGTCGGCCGGAAGGCCGTTCAGGAAGCTCTGAAAAGCAGCCAGTTTGACTTAGTGATTCTCGGGCCGAGCCTTTCCCGCGACGACCGCCATCACCTGCCTTACATGGTGAAGAAGGCTAGTTCGTCCGCGCGCGTGCTGGTGCTGCACACCGACGGTTCGCGCCATCCTTATGTTGACGCCAACACCGATACCGGAAGCTCAGTCGAAGAGTTGCTCCGCAAGATTGCTTCACTGCAGCAGCCAAAAACCATGGCCGCAGCCGCCGGCCGGTAGATACTCCAGCCCCATAGCGGCGGCATGTGAAACCCCGGCGCGGAAGTGCCGGGAACTGGAAGCAAAACAACCCGAGTCCGCTTCAGCGGACGGCACGTCGCTTTTTCCATTGGCTCCCTTTCCCCCATCCACCCTCCGGCTTTAGAATTTCCCCATGAGTTCAATCGGCGCCAACGAAGCTCGTGTGTACGTCACCCTGACCGGATTACCCCTGACCGTCGATTTAACCTGGCCGTTTCACAAATCCGGCTCAGGCGCGGACTTCTGGTTCCTGCACGGTGACGTGAAGCTCGTTAACTCCGACGGCCTGCACGCCCCGGTCGCGGTGAATCTTTCCGCCACCGTGCGCGAAGTTCTGCCGTCGCTCGAGGCGAAAGATGTCGAAGCCCCCATCATCAACTCTTTGCGCAAGGAAGTTGATCGCCGGCAACTGGAGTTCGTGAAATCCGGCAAGCTCGTGCCGGTGCAGTTTTCCAGCCGGTACTACGACTTCAAGCGCAACAAGTGGTTCTTTGGCAAAGCCGACGACGAAACTATCGCCCTGCTGCTCACCCGCAAAATTTTCTGGCACACCCGCATGTTCGGAGGCACGGTCTGGATCGGCGATCCAACCGAAGCGCTTTACGTGGAGAGCACCGTTGCCCATGTTTTGGAAGTTGCCCGCGGGCTTGCCGAATCCGGCTTGATGACCATCGAAGATGAACGCGCTTCGGCGAACGCGGCGCTCATGGCGCAAGCCGAAAAATTTGAAGCTGACATGAAAACCGCTCAGACCGCGCTCGAGAAGAAACACGCCTTCGAAGACGCAAAGCGAGCCGGATAGTCCAGTTTTGCTTTTCCGCGGGAAGCGAGCAGCCATTCACCGAGCTGGCATTTCACATCGCCAGATGACCCGATCACCCGATCCTTTCTATTCGGTCTGCATCGCCTCGATCTGCTGGAACAACTGGTTGGTGTCGGTGACCTCAAGGAATGGCCGGCTGGGATTGCGCGTGCTGACGATAAAGATCGTCGGCGTGTGCTGAATCCCGACCTTGCGCCCCAGTTCCTTGTCGGCGTTCACCGCGGCCGCGAACTTCCCTTGCGGATCAATCACAAACGGCAACTCAACTTTATGTTCCGTGGCAAATCTCTGTGCGAAAGTTTGCAGCGTGTCCGGAGTAATTTCCGGCTGGTGTTGGAAGATGAAATCCCGGAACTGGTCCCCCACTTCTTTCGATTTCGTATCGAAGTACCGCGCCATCACCATCGCATTGAATGACCAGTTATGCATGGGCAGCGGGAAGTCATGCCGCACCAGCGGAATCTTGTGCGCCTTTGCCGCCTGCTCTTCGAGCGGGGCATCGATACGGCACTTGGGACACTGCAGGTCTTCAAAAACAATCAGCGCCACCTGCGCGCCTTTCGGCGGACGAAGCAGGGCAGGGTCTTGGGCGCAGGCAATCGAACTGACCGTCAATATCACGGCAGCCAGCGACAACAACAGGTTCTTGTTCATAGATACTTGGATGCGGCTAAGCCGCCTTCTGTATGGTAACCGAAGGCCATTACGCAGAGGAACTCCAAGCCACATTGCCGGAGCCTGACAAGGAAATCTGGCGATTCACCAAGAATTTACCCGCCATCCATCATCCTGAAACCTCGGACGACTACCGTAAGTGCAAGTCCCCCCTTCTAGCCGGGAGGGTAAAGCTATAAAAGAACACAGGAAGAATAAAGGATGGCTCGCCGCCCCTGAGCGCCGGTCATCCTGTTCTTTTTTCTGAGGCCGCCTACCCTGGCAAATTCATGCCGCCCTCGGTACTCTAAGAAATGTGCCAAAATTTTGCATCTCGCCTCGCGGACGGTTCTTCGTCCAACTGTTGCTGCTGGCGGCCTTCGCGTTCACCGCTGCTCTTTCGTGCGCGCAGGAAAGCGGCGCCCCGGCGGGGGACGATCCCGCCGTAACAATGTTTCCTCACTCGGAGACGGCTTCCTACTGGATTTCCGCGCAGGACAATATCATTTCGCAATGGCATCCGGCATTCTTCGCCAAATACAGCGGTGCGAACAGCCTTCGCCCGAAAGCCGAGAACGCCGTCTCCAACGTATTCACCCTTTACACCGGGTACTCGTTCCATCGCAATACCGAGTTCTTCCTTGATATCGAGAGCGCCAGCGGAGGCGGCCTGAGTGACGCGCTTGGCCTGGCCGGGTTCACCAATCTGGACGTCGTTCGCAGCCCCGACCTGGGAAGTAAGCCCTACCTTGCACGCGCCCTGGTCCGGTAGATTATTCCACTGAGCTCTGAAACCGTCGAAGCCCAACGCTCTCCCCTTGGCCTCGCCACCAAACTTCCCGTGCGCCGCCTGGAGCTTCGCGCCGGCAAATTCGGCATCGCCGACTTTCTTGATCTGAACGGCGCCGGCTCAGACAGCCATCTTCAATTTATGAATTGGACCGCCGACAGCAATGGCGCCTACGACTATTCCGCTGACACTCGCGGCTACACCGTCGGCGTTCTTGCGGAATACTACGACAAGAATTGGGCATTTCGTTTTGCCGAGTCGCTCATGCCCATCGTCGCCAACGGTCACAACCTGGAATGGAACCTGCGGCGCGCTCACGCGGAAAACTTTGAAATGGAACTGCACCCCCATGGCGCCGCCAACAGCATCCGGCTTCTGGCTTTCGTCAACCATGCAAACATGGGCGTGTACGGCGATGCCATCGCCAACTTTCTCGCGGGCAGCACTCCGACCCCGCAAATTACGACCCATCCCTGGCGAACGACCCTCAAGTACGGCTTTGGCGCGAACCTCGAACACGACTTCAAATCCGGCGTACGCGTCTTCGGCCGCTGGGGATGGAACGAGGGCCAGCACGAGTCCTTCGCTTACACCGAGGCCGACGGCACCGCCGAACTGGGAGCAGATGTCTCCGGAAAAAGATGGCGCCGCCGCCAGGACAAAGCCGGCGCACTGTTCATCTCGAACGCGATCTCATCCGTGCATCAGCGCTATCTTGCGCTCGGTGGGCGAGGCTTCCTGCTGGGCGACGGCGCCCTCAACTATGGACGCGAAAATATCGAAGAGACCTACTACACCGCCCACGTCTGGCGCGGGCTGTTCGCCGCCTTTGATCTTCAGCACATCAACAATCCCGGCTATAACCGCGACCGCGGGCCTGTGCTCGTGCCCGGCCTGCGCGCGCATCTCGAGTTCTGATCTCACCAAGCGGCTGCTGACCTACTGATCTACTAATCAACTGATCACCGGATCGTCCCGGGTTTTCCTCTCCTAAGTTAATCCGCGTCGATCCGTGCAAATCCGTGGAAAAGAATTGTGGACCCAAACCTACTTGGCCGCGTCCTGCTGTGCTTCCAACTCCGCATTCAGCCGGACGTTCCCGCCCATCGATTTAATCTTCCGCTCCCACGTTTTATAGCCGTTCTTGGTCACGGTGACCGTGTGATCGCCTTCCGGCACGTTGACCGTCGAAGGGGTGTTGCCGACGAAGCTGCCATCCACTGCAATGTCGGCGCCATCGGGCGTGGAGGCGACCATGAGTCTGGTCTCCGACATCGCGTTCCGGGCCGCCAGGCCCATCGGGACCGGCATGAGGGGCCGCGCACGGCTCGGCGCTTCCTCGGCCTGGGCGGCGCGCATCGCCTCGAAGTTCTTCGCCCAGTCCGCTCGAATCGCTTCGCAAGCTTCCTGCACCGACGCGCCCAGCGAGAAAGTGGACTTGCTCATCACCGAGTCTCCGCTCACCCGCGCGAACACCGCGACTTTATTGCGATGGTTAAACACGGTCTTGCCGCCCTCGTGCTCCAGCACGACAACGTAATCGGTTTTTTGGCGAATGTTGTTGACGGTCACGTCCGGGCAGCGCTCTGAAAAAGTTTTGATGATCTCAGCAGTCTGCGGCCGCGCGCCCCCGCTGCCTTCGGCGCCGAACCCGCCCGCGGTTCCTCCGGCGCCGTTGCTCACTTCCCACGACTGGCTGTCGGTCACATAGACGCGGGCTTTTTCCGACGGCACTTTCACCATCTTGCCGCTATCCTCGGCCAATGCACCGACAAAAACGGTGCAGGCGAAAAGAAGTAGCGATCCAAATGTGATTGCTGCCAAGCGATAATCTTTCATCGGAGAATCCTTTCTGAATCAAGGGCTGGCTTTGATTGGAGGACGCACGCCTTTACGTAAAGAATGTACGCCTGTCGCCTTGCCGGCCCTATCTACGTGTGATGCGGTCACTGCGCGATCAGATCGACAGAAATCATACTCTCGCCCGGGGAAATTGAGATTTCCTTGTCCCACGAAAAATAACCGGCCTTCTTGACCACGATGTGGTGCGGGCCAGGGACCAGACTGACGGAACAAGGAGCACTGCCGATCAGCCTATCGTCGATTTCGATTTCCGCGGCTGCGGGAGTCGAAGAAATCTCAAGCAGGGATGTAGCCGTGATTGGAGGGTCGCCCACGTGACTTTCCACACTAGCGCGATTTAGCGGCGTATCGCCATCAACGTATGCCGTGATTTCTGTTCCGGCGGGGATGGTCACGTTCCTGCCATGGAGAAGAAGAAAGAAGGGCGCCGCGGGAAAAAAGAACACGCCGGTCGCAGCCATCGCTCCAGTCATGGCTGCTACGTGGGTTCTACCCGTGGCTTTCTTTACGCCACGTAACCGAACGGGCTCACCGTCGGCCAAGCGAACACAATCTATGGCGATGCTCAGCTCGTCGCCGCGAGCAATTCTGCGCTTGGGCCGGATCGCCACCACCCTGCCGGTCACAACGCTGTTCCTGGTGATCACCGGAATACCCTGCACAAATACGTCTTGGACGACCTCGAAAAGCAATCTCTCGCCTACGTGAGCGGTCTGCGAAGAAATCGCACCCGCCGTTCGGAGTTCAACGGGCGTGCCGTCTTCCAGCCCCAATCCCACCACGGCAGCCTGAGCTGCCGGCCCCGGTAATGATGGCGACGCCGAAGCGCTTTGGGACGCAGAGCTAGACAACGGCGCGGGCTGAGCCTGGAGTCTCAAAGCCGCGAGCCAGGTAAATAACAAGGCGGTAATTAGCCCCTTCAAAACGCCCTCCTCGGCAGGGGTGTTAGAGATGGCGACTGCAGCAGCAAAAAATTCTAACCTCGCGTCTTCCTCCGCGAAGAAGCGAAAAGGGCCCTAATTCTTTACGGTCATGGCCTCGGAATTAACGGCCTTCTTCCCCGTCACGCCTTCTAATCCTGCCAATATGCCGCGATACTCACTCTTGTCGCATTGCATAGCTAAACCGCCCTTCTTGTCCCCGTCCGCCCACGTGAGCCCGATGAAGTGTTTCTTAGACTTCGTCAATGCCATCAAAGCGCCGATTCCGAGGCTGACAACGGCCAGTCCCACCGCGGCCCCTACTCTCCGGTGGACGTCCTGTCCGTAGCTAACTTCAGTGACAGACGCGGCAGGAATCGTTAGCAGTTCCGTCTTATCTTTGACGAATCGAATCTTGTCGCCTTCAATGTGAAGCCGTATACCAGTTCCCGCTTTCGTGTCCGCCAGCGTGCCGCCGTCGTAGGCGACTTTATAGCCCTCATCAGCAGCAAGTAATGCAGTGGGCATTTGCAAGGCAAAGAAAAACCGCCAAAACCTTTCTCATGGCATCTCCTTAGTATGTCGGTGCAAGTGCTGCTCTGCGCAGAGGAGGTCCGAGGGGAAGGAGTCCGGAAAAGCCTGAACGCGAACACGGCTATTATCCGCGCTGTAAGTCAAATGTCAACGGTTAACCGTGTCCTATGCTTTGGCCGCACACCAAAATCGGGAAGGGTACGAGTTTCACTGGTACCACCTTTGGGGCTTGGTGAGCGCAATTCAGCCGCTGGGGCTTGATCTCCTGGAGTGAGACTCGTGCCGGGTGAGACAGGATGGAGTATGTACTGCACAGCGCGCCGTACCCCACGACCCTCGCTCCAATGGGTCCCACCGCCGTCATTCAGCAACAGTCTTGAGTTTTGAAACCGCGATCTTCCCGTCGTCAGGAGGAACCGGAATCAGACGACCTGCGCCGCGCCACGTTCCCGCGGCGATGATCATCTGCACATAGCTCGTTTCTCCCGGTTTGATTTCAAGTTGAAGCGGTGGCTCGTGTTTTGAGCTCGAGCTAAGGCCATGTTTCCCCGGTTCGATTTGCATTCTGAAATAGCTGCCATTCTTGAGTCGCAGTACTTCTTTGCCATCCACGTAAATGGATGGCTTCAGGCCATTACCCAGAAAGTGCCAGTCTCTGAAGATGACCAGTGAGGTCGCTTGTACCAGTTGAGTTTGAGTTAGTTGCCCCGGCGCTGGCTGAGAAGGAAGCGAGGGATTCTGCCCCTCCGGCTGTGCGCTAGGCTGTACACTCGCGGGCGATTCCTGGCGAGAAACGTCTGGCCAACACGCGACACTATCTCCTTCGTGGTGATAACCAGACGGGCAGGGCTGTTGCGCGACCGCCATCACGCTTAGGATGATTGTTGCAAACAGTGTTTCTTTCATTTACTTTTTTTACCTTTGCCAACGAGTGGGATAATACTGATCTTAGGCGAGCCTGCCCCCGTCATCGCGTTGTGAAAAGTACTACTTCGGATACCTACAAAACTCGTGCCCTTCCTGGTGAGTTTACGAGGCTTGTTTGTGACAGGGGCTCGCGGACGGGGCACCTTCGACTCACGCTCAGCGCAGATCCGCGCCACACAACTGCGCTGCACACCTTTAAGAGGAATAACGCCCAGCGCCCAAAGCCTAGCGCCCAAAGCCTCCCTCAATACTTCGGCATGCTCGGATCAACCCGATCCGCCCACGCCAGAATTCCTCCGGCCAGGTTATGGACTTTCTTGAAACCTGCCTGCCGCAGAAAGTTCACCGCTTTTGCGCTGCGCATGCCGGAGCGGCAATGCGCCACGATCTCTTTGCTGGTATCGAGTTCGTTCACGCGCTTGGGCAACTCGCCCAGCGGGATGAGATGTCCGCCGAGGTTGCAGATGTCGTACTCGTGGGGCTCGCGAACGTCGAGAATAAACAAGTCGTCCCCGCGATCAAGCCGCTGCTTTAATTCTTCCACTTCCATCTCTGATGTCGTCACTTCGGCTGGAGCCTCCTCGCCACGGATTCCGCAAAATTCCTGGTAATCAATCAACTTAGTAACCGTCGGATTCTTTCCGCACACCGGGCAATCCGGATTCTTCCGCAGCTTGAGTTCGCGGAACTTCATGGCCAGCGCATCGACCAGCAACAATCGCCCGACGAGCGAGTGGCCCGCGCCCATGATCAGCTTGATCACTTCCGTGGCCTGAATCACGCCCAGCAGCCCCGGCAGAATGCCCAGCACTCCGCCTTCTGCGCACGAAGGAACCAGTCCCGGCGGCGGCGGTTCCGGGTACAGGCAGCGGTAGCATGGCCCATCCGGCAGGCCGAATACGCTAGCCTGGCCTTCGAAGCGGAAGATCGACGCATACACGTTCGGCTTGCCGGTGAGCACGCACGCGTCGTTCACCAGATAGCGCGTGGGGAAATTGTCCGTCCCGTCGGCAATGATGTCGAAATCTTTGAACAGTTCAAGCGCATTTTCGCTCGAAAGGTGCGTGTTGAACTTCTTGATGTTGAGAAACGGATTCATCGCCTTCAGCTTATCGGCGGCGGAATCCAGTTTCGGACGGCCCACGTCGGCGGTCGTATGAATGATCTGCCGCTGCAGATTGGTGTAATCGACCACGTCGAAGTCAACAATGCCCAGCGTGCCCACGCCCGCTGCGCCGAGATACAACGCCAGTGGAGACCCCAGCCCGCCCGCGCCGATACAGAGCACCTTCGCCGCCTTAAGCTTCAACTGACCTTCCATGCCCACCTCGGGCATGATCAGGTGGCGCGAATAGCGCAGGATCTCGTCGTTAGTCAGAGAAACAGCAGCAGCTTCGGTCAATGTGGGCATAAATCAATATTGTGAAATTTTGTAATTTAGAAATGTGTAATTGAAAACCAGCAACCCGCGGGAGCGGCCGTAAATTCCCCAATTACCAAATTCCCCAATCCACTGCCTCCCGCAATCGACGGGACAATCGAAATGTTATCACCGTCAGCCACGGCGGTAGCGTCCTTCTGCAGGTAGCGCACGTCTTCGTCGTTCAGGTACACGTTGACGAAAGCGCGTAGTTTGCCATCGTCGTTATAGAGATGGCGGCGCAACTCGGGGTGCTGGGAGATCAAGCCGGTCAAAGCCTCTCCAATCGTAGAAGCCTTTACTTCAACCGCGGGCTGCTTTCCGGCATACTGCCGCAGCGGGGTTGGAATCTGAATCTTGGGCATGTCATAAATGATGCCACAAAACCCGGTCTGGATTCAGATTGGCGCCCTCGCCCGCGAAATGTCCACAGCCCTCCCCCAGAAAGCCACTTATCCCCCTGCACTCCCCGGCCTATCATTTGCAGCGGAGGTTCGCATGACCATTTTTGATAACCAGGGGCCGGTGCGCGGACGCATCATCAGCGCCGGAGTTCCGCGAGGTACGCTGGGAATCGCCGGACTCGCCATCGTCGGGCTGATCGCAATTATTTTTCTGTTCAACTGCGTGACCCGCATTGGCACCGGAAACGTCGGAGTCCTTACCCTGTTTGGCCGCGTGACCGGCCAAAGCCTTCCCGAAGGCATTCACCTGATCAATCCGCTCAAGACGGTCAACGAATTATCCATCCGCTCGCAAAGCGTCAAGGAATCGGCGAACGTGCCTTCGAGCGAAGGCCTGATGATGAGCCTGGACACCTCGCTCATCTATCACCTCAATCCCGATCGCGCCGCCGAAGTCTTCCAGAAGCTCGGGCCGCGCTATGAGGACGTGGTGGTCGAGCCGTCCCTGCGCTCAGCCATCCGCGAAGCGACCGCCTCCCATTCCGCGAATGCGCTTTACAGCAGTGAGCGGGATTCGGTGGGCAAGCAGATTTTCGATCAGCTCAGTACTCAACTTACTGCGCGCGGCCTGGTCGTTGAAAATATTCTGCTGCGCGACATTCAACTTCCCGCCACGCTCAAGATTGCCATCGAAGCCAAACAGCAGGCGGAACAGGAATCGCTTGCCATGAACTTCCGCCTGCAGAAGGAAACGCAGGAAGCGGCTCGCAAACGCATCGAGGCTGCGGGTGTTCGCGACTTCCAGCAGATTGTGGCGCAGGGGATAACGCCGTCACTCTTGGAATGGAAGGGAATCGAAGCCACGGAGAGGCTGGCGGACAGCGCCAACTCTAAGATCGTCGTGATCGGAAACCCCAAGAATGGCCTGCCCCTAATCCTGGGACAGTAGGGTCCGAGGTCGAAAGGCCCCCCTTATTTATTGTCATTCCGACCGAAGTCGGATGATTCGCTCGCGAATCATTCGGCTGAGTGGAGGAACCTGCTTTTCTCGTTAAGACTTCAGAACCGGTGTGGCGCCCGCGAAAGCCGTGTGCGCCGTGTGAAGCCGATGGGGGTGGGCGCCATCTCTTCCACGGAACTTTCCACTCACCGATTTTCGTATCTAACCTCGTCCACGCATAAGGGAGATACCCTGCGCGGGGCCGGAGCGTTGCCATGTCTGTCGCTATGTCTGTCGCTATGTCTAACGATGCTGTTCCGAACGCGCGTACTCCGTGGTGGGTGACGGCAATCGTCATTCTCGGCGCGTTGCTCATGGCAACAGGCGCCGTCATCGCTCTCCTACAGCCCGCCCGGCTGGTCCCACCCCACGACGAGATCAACGGGGCCGTCCACGTCTATGCCGGCTACTTCGCGGCGCGCGCCCTGGCCCTGGCAATTATGCTTATGGCCGCCCTGACCCTCCGAGCCCGAGCCATGCTGCAAAGCCTGATGTTGCTTACCGTCGTCATCCAAGCGCTGGACCTCGTCATGGATTGCTTGGAAGCCCGATGGGCTGTGATACCCGGCGTTCTTGTTCTGGGATTGCTGTTCCTAGCGGCTTGGGCGCGGCTGGCCAGGCGCCCCGCGCATGCAAAAGCGGACGCATGAGCCGCTGCTGGAACCTCAGCAAATGGCTCACTCAGGTGTAGCCGCGGAGCGGCGCAAGCATGCAGCCCACGGCGTTAGCCGTGGGGATGGCGATTGGTTCAAGCCCGCAGGGGCGAAGGAAAAAAACGTAGCGAAGAAAATCGACTCTGATTTCTTTGCGGAGGACTGACGACTACCGAACTTCAATCTTTTCTCCCACCAACTTCTTGTCGAGCTCGTCGGAGCCGGTGAGTTCAAAAGAATTCGTCAGCGCAGCTTTGCCCTTCTCAACACTCGTAATCACATACGAGCAACCAAACCAGTGGGCTTCGGCCAAGTCGGTTTTCGACCACTGTGCCGGGTGATCGGGATGCGAATGATAGAAGCCGACAATGTCCTCGTCGCGCTCCCTGGCGTCACGCTGTATACGCACAAGTTCTTTGGGATCGATGTTGTAGCGGTTCTGCGGCGAGTCAGTCCGCGTATTCCCCGCGCGAGCAATGGACGTGACCACACGCGCTCCGTCGTCATCAAAGCGCCCGAGCAGCACGCCGCAGCACTCGTTCGGGTACGTCTCCTCGCCATGCTCGCGAAGCGAGTCGAAATGGGATTGAGGAATGCGAAGCATTAGAAATTGTGAAATTGAGTAATCGGGGAATTTGGTGATTGGAAAACGCGATCCTCAATTACCCAATTCCACAATTACCAAATCATTTCCCCGTTTCTGTCCAAAATCTTTCACTCAAATATTTGTCGCCGGAGTCCGGCAATATCGCAACCATCACCGCTTCTTCCTCTTTCGGCAGGCGGCGCGCCACCTGCAAAGCTGCGGCAATCGCCGCGCCCGACGAAATTCCAACCAACAAGCCTTCTTCGCGGGAGGCCCGAATCGCCGTTGCATACGATTCTTCGGTGGAGACGCCCAGATCTTCGTCAGCCAGCGCTGCGTCATAAATGCCAGGAACAATCGCGCTGGCCATATGCTTCGCGCCTTCAATCCCATGGAACGGAGAGTCGGGCTGCAGCGAAATGCAGCGCACCTTCGGATTAAGCTCCTTCAGTTTGCGCGAAGTTCCCATGAACGTTCCGCTGGTGCCCATCATTGAAATGAAGTGCGTAACCCGGCCTTCAGTCTGCCGCCAGATTTCTTCCGCCGTGCCGAAGTAGTGCGCTTTCCAGTTGGCGTCGTTCGAGTACTGATCGGCGTAGAAATATTTCTCCGGCTCGCTGGCGAACATTTCGCGCACCACCCGGATTGCGCCGTCCGATCCTTCGTCCGCAGGCGTATAGACAATGTTCGCGCCGTACGCGAACAGGATTCGCTTGCGCTCCACCGACACGTTCTCCGGCATGCATAGCGTTACCGAAAATCCTTCGGCCGCGCCAATCATCGCGTAAGCGATCCCCGTATTCCCGCTGGTCGAATCCAGCAGAATCTTACCCGGCGCGAATTTTCCGCTGCGCCGTCCTTCCGAAACAATGCTCCACGCAGCGCGGTCCTTCACTGACCCACCGGGGTTGTACCACTCGGCCTTGCCGAGAATCTGCACATTCGGAAACTCGCGCCCAATACGGTCGAGCCGAAGCAACGGCGTATTGCCGATGCGCTGCACGCTGCGTTCGCCCAGGCGCGGGCTTTGCGCCGCCGCCTGTGATTCCGCGAATTGTGCCGTCGCCTTACTCATCCGGTAGCGCCATCCTGAAGCTTCAACTCACACCCGAACCCTGCCTCCATCTTTCAGCGTCTATTTTCTATGGCCGATTTCGATACGAATCTGCCGCCCTCGCCAGAACGAAATCAATGACTATGGTAACGTTGCCGGAGTGCACAAACTGCGAACTTGTCGTTAAATTGTAGAGATTGTCCTTAAATATAGAGAAGCCAGATTACAGGAAAGCCGCGCATGCCGGAGTCATCCGACATCGGGTCATCCCGAGGACAAAGCTACAGTCCTCCAGGTAGGATCGGCTGAGAAAGAACCGCATCGAATTATTATAGACGAAGACGTATGCGGAACTGGGAAAGCAAAGCTAGGAGCTGATTTTGGCAACCAAAGTTGAGCAACGCACATTCGACGAAGCCGTGCAGTGGCTTCGCGACAACGGATTTGATCTCATCGAAGCCCCCGGAACCCAGGGTCGCGTCTTCCTGCGGAAGTACAACTGCTCGGCCGCCATTCAGAAGGACGGCACTGATGGAGCAGGCGTAAAGATTTTCGCCTACCCCGGCTATCTGATCGGCACTGAGATTTCCAAACTGATCAACCGCGGCTACCAGCAAATTTTAAAGACGACGAAAACCGAAGTCGCCGCGACGGCCGACCATTTGAAAGCTCTGCAGCAGTTCAGCGAAGAATTGAAAGAAGCTCTCGGCCTGCCGAGCCTGTACAACGAATCGCTCGGCACCGTGAGCGAGGCCTACCAGTACGACCGCATCAAAGATCGCGACAAGCCTGAAGCCGACCGCCCCAAGCGTCCCTGGGAGCGGGTGAAAGTCATCACCCCAAAGAAGAAAGCCTGATTCGAAACCAGTTCGGCTTCTAATATCCATTCACACGATTTGGTATGGCATGTGAGGAAGAAAACCTGGGCCGGCCCCCCAGTCGCGGCATGTTATTTTCCTAGCCTCCATCATCGTTAGCGTGCAGCCACCTGCTTGAGCGGACCGATCCTGACGAATCCAGTTATCGGAAACCGATTGTTGCCGAGAAGAGGAACACAAACGCGTAGAAGAACTCGCCTAGTGCGGCCAGAAGCCCCAAGATACGGATCGGGACCCTAGCCGGGGAACGGGCCGCTGCTACACCACACACGCCACCGAACGCGAGGGTTAGAGACACAAGAGAGCTAAGGATGCGGCCATTGCCCACTCTCAGCGTCACCATTCCATAGCCGATTAAGAACGCCAACGCTGGGAAACCGACGCACGCCAGTAACGCCGCCAGAGGTTGGGCGGGTGGCCCACCTTTTGAAATTGTTCCTTCCCATACTGGAACGTGGGTGCCCCGTCCTTGCGTTTTTTGCAAGGGCGGGAGGCGATGCTGTCTGTACCATTTTGTTTGTCATGCCCAGCGGACTGCATCGCACTTACGGCGCGGATCACCTGCACTTTATCACCTGTTCCTGCTATCGGCGATTGCCTTTTCTGCGTACTGCCCGCAACCGCGACCGATTCCTCTCCATTCTGGAACAGACTCGCGAACGCTACCGCTTCGTGGTCGTAGGATACGTCGTCATGCCAGAACACATTCACTTGCTCATTACGGAGCCAGAACTCGGGACTCCATCCACAGTGATGCAGGTGCTGAAGCAGCGCACCGCCCGCGCCTTGTTGCCGAAGAAGAGACGCTCCGACCCGCGCCAGCGTCTTCTCTTCGGAGACATTCCACGCCCGCCATTCTGGCAGGCCCGTTTCTATGACTTCAACGTCTGGACAACGAAGAAACGCGGGGAGAAGTTAAGATACATGCACCGCAATCCAGTGAAGCGGGCATTGGTGGTATCGCCGGAGGAATGGCGCTGGAGTAGTTATCGTTCCTACTTCCTGGACGAACGTGGGCAGGTGCGCGTCAACGAAGGCTGGGGAAAGATTTCGTTTTCAGTTCAAGCAGCTTGACCCAAGTTCATGGTGCAAGCTTTTCTGATTCCCGCCCTTCGCAAGGTGCGCGAAGACAGGGCACCCCACGGTAGTACCTATGTCAGCGAGATCAAGGGCTGGGCCACCCGGCCGAGAAGTTTGTTCCCCCAAGGGCACACTTTGCTTTCTGACTTGCTCCCTTGCCGTTGGGGCCAAACGCGCCGGGGCGCCGTCCTACTGCTTCACAAATTTCAAGGTTAAGTCCACTACTTGCGTGTCGTCGTGAATGGTCTGCGTATATTGCGCATTCCAGCCGATCAGGAACGGCAACTCCTTCGGATGCGTGACCAAGAATCGTTTTACGTAGGTAGCGTCATACACATCGCCCGGCTTGATCTCCCAAACTCGCCGGACCACCTCAGCCTGCTCCGCATTGACCTCGGCAATATCTAACTTGCCCATGTGATAGACGGGGCCCTCATCCACTACCAGATGTAACACAGCCGTATGCTTATCCGAGTCAACGGTAGCCGTAGCCTTAACTTGGGTATACAAATATCCTTTTTCGCTGTAGAGCAATTTGCCGAGCGCGATCACCTTGGCAAGCTGCGAGGTATCCGCTGGCGCTCCCAATTTCACGCCTGCACCTTTGCCAAGGTCTTCCGAGGAAACTGCCCGGTTTCCGGACCAGTCAATGCCTGCAAAGGTAAACTGCGGCCCTTCCTCGATCGCGACTTCCAGCGCGACGCTTGGAGAAGAGGGATCATCTTTCAGGATCGAAAGTTTGGCCGCGGCAACTTGCGCCTTAAGAAAGCCGAGTCTGCCGTAAACAGGCGTCACAAGGCCGCGTATTTGTCCCGGTGTAGTCGACTGAAGGTAGCTCTCCCCAAGAAGTCGCATGGTTGCAGCCTGAAGCTGCTGCAGCCGTTCCGGCGCCGCCCCAATGAAACCGATCTGCGCGATCTTGGCGTTCAAGCCATCGATGCGAAATTCGACCTTCGAAGGGCGCCCACCGGGCGGAACGCTTTCTGCTACGACGTGCCCGGCGACCTGCTTTTCCTTAAGGATCTGATTGAGCGCCGCGGAAACCTGCTCGGTAAGATTGCCAGACGGGGGCACCGTGCCATTGAACAGCGGCACTGACTCGCGGATCCGCTTCGCGAGTTCCCCGTCTGAAAACCAAATCATGTTCTCGAACGAGACCGGCAGCAGCCCTTCGGCGTCCACCACGGTGTAAGTCACAGTCTTGCCCTCGAAGCGATAACCCACTTGAGAGAAAAGACCGGTCTGATTGAGTCTGTCGCCAGCCCGCTTGAGATTGTCGGCCGTGACCTGATCGCCGATTTTAAGGCCGGTGGCTCGGACGAGATCGATTTCCAGAAATCGGGTCGAGCCGGTCACGACGATGGTAGACAGCAAGTAAGAAGGTCCGGAAGCTTGGCCAACATCCGCTTGAGATACAGCGAAGGCGGGGCAAAGAAAGACATAGAACAGCAGCTTGATTGACATGTTCATCGATTAGACTGCGCCGGACTTCGGGATTGTAAGTCATCGCACGAGGTTTCCGCTTCAGGCAAACGCAAAAAAGCCCCCCTTGCGGGAGGCTTTTTCTGGAGGAGGGCTGCCCAGGCATGCGGGGTACCCGGGCCACCTTCAGCTAAAAACGACTACTTAGCCTGGTTCGTGGTGGTCGTGCCATTCGAGCTGGACGCCAGCTGTTCCAAGTCGTTCTTCATCAGGCTGACTTCCACGCGGCCGCCGCTCATGCGCTTCGGCTTAGCGCCAGTCTCTTCAGCGCTGGTTGGCGCCGGAGCATTGCCCATGCCGACCACATAAATCCGGTAAACCGGAATCTCGTGGTTCTCTACCAGGTAGCGAACGACCGAATCGGCCATCTTGCGCGAGGTCGCAATCGCGGTCTGTCCTTTGCCCGCCGAGAAGCCCTGCACTTCAACAATGTAACCGCGCTGGCCCTTCAGGGGGGTGGCGATGTCGTCAAGAGCGGTCTTCGCATTCTTGCTCAGCACCGTCTGGCCGGGACGGAAACGGATTTCCGTCTGCCCGGTGGGCTTATATTGGTCGATGTTGTTGACCACGCCTTCAACCGTCGTTAGGCGGGTGTTGGCCTGGGTCGCCGTGGTCTGCGCCTGGGTCGCTTTGTTGCCCGCGTCAACCGCATGCTGGTCGGCTTCCGTGGCCTTGGCGGACGCCATCTGGATTCCCTGCTGGGCGCGGCCGTCAACGTCTTTAATCATCTTCGAGTTCGCGGAGGTGAGCTCGTCGAGCTCGTTCACGCGGTCGCGGATCGGCTGGGTCTGCCGCTGCACGTACTTCTTGCGGGCAAACGGGTTCACTTTACCCCAAAACCCCTGGCGGCTCTCATATTGCAGAGGAGCCTTTCCGGTAGCGTTGGATCCCGACGCCGCTGAATTGTCGGCCGGGGTTGAGCTTGCCGGTGCTTGAGCCAGTGCCGGCAGCGAAAGTAAGCATGCGACGAACCCTGCTACTACTGCGCGATTCTTCATTTTGGAACGTCCTCCGTGGGGGAGCTCCTGTCGTGCCTTGCGGCTCCGTTCAGGTCGGGCTCCACTACCGCACGCCTTGCGCGGGCGTGATCGCGATTTGTTGCGCCTCTTCGAAAACTTGTGCAGGCTTTTCGGGCCCTGTCGCGTTCTTTGCGGCAAGACGGGCAGTCTCGCCCTATCCCGTTTCGATCCTGCCAGCCAGCGCTGACGCTGCGCCAGGCCATAAAACTCGGCGTCTGCAACCATTAAGATGCCGACGCCTGCACTTGTGTATATCAACTGCGATGCCAAACTGGACCAGAGCTAACCCGTTGATTTATCAGGGCTATTGTAGCCGTTAGGCGGCCTATCGCCGGAATTCCAGCGTAATTGCTGGCCAACTAGGTAAAAACTGCCAGGGGCGCTCAACACGGAACACGGAGCAGAGCCGAACATCAAAGCCATGTGGGTCGGACATTTACTCATTGCTCGCACGCGACGCCTGACGGCCCTGTCACAACGATGACCACGTAGGGACAGCCGCCCCCGGCTGTCCAGTCGAGCAGCGCTCGACAATAATGTGGTCGGACATTCCCTTCGGCTTCGCAAACGGCAGGCACTGTCCCCATTGGGTTGGGTGGCGCGGGCGCCCTCGCCCGCTAATCGTTTCCGTTCTGGTGAGCTCAGAGAATGCATTTGCTTGCGGGCCGGCTTGTGGCTCGTATCATCACGGGGCTGCTTTGTCGGCCGATGGACACATCTGGCCACCAAGGAGGGCGTCGCATGCTAAAAGAGTACAAACTTACTATTCAGTCGATTGGGGGGAGTCCAGAGGAGGCGATTGAAAGTGGGATAAGGATGTTGAACAAAGGAGCAAGCTTCGACGAGATCACGTGTGTCAGCGAACGCTACGAAACGGTAAAGGCGGACGAGCCGGAACACTAAGCGCGGCGTTAACCAAACTGCGGAGAGTCGCCAGTTGCCATGGGTCGTGCGCCGCAGGCGAGCAAGAATTCCGCCGTGTCATTGAGCTCCCGATAGAGACGTGATCCGTCGCTGCCGTCGGGTTGCGGGACGTAGATCGCCATCCCCTGACGCGCACGCGTCAGGAGAACCCGATAAGCGTTGATGAGGTAGGTCTGCTTGCGACTGTCTGTGCCTCTAAAGGGATTCCATCGCCGATTGTTAAACTTCCGACAAATCCATTCCGATCCGTTCCATGTCAAATCCTCTCCCCAGCACAAGCCAATCCAATCCAGCTCCAGCCCCTGTATCTCGAACTGGGTTGCCGCAACCTCGAGACGAGAGCTCGCTCTCACGTCGCCGCAATATTTGTGGTCGCATTCGGCAATGGGGGCAATGGGGCATTCATGACTGTCAAGGAACCAGTGCTCCCACTCGAATCTTTGGTGAAAATCGAACGTCGGCTCGATGCCATCCACCCTTAGCCGTGCTGCCGACGAACTGGATACAAGGCCAGATTTTGTGCGTCCGCGTCGGTTTGCATTGAGCCACGCTCTTAGCTCACTCAGGCTGCGCGTAAGGGCAGGCTTTGCATTCATGCTTTCGGCGACCGCGAAGGCGTCCTGCTTTCGCCCATCCAGCAGCGCATCGACCCAATCGGAGATTCCTTGAGCGCGAATCGATCGTCTGCTTATCTTCAAATGTAAGCTCTCGATGGCCAGAACTCGCTCAGGGTGCGGATCGGGATTCTCGAATAGGCGAAAAGGGGCTCTCGCCTCCGGCCCTAGAACGTTAGGGGATGCATAGACCTTCCAGCGGGGAAATCGCGCGAGCGCTCGCCCCCACTCTGACAGTCCCGCTTCGCCCCGGTGAATTTCCTGACCGCTGCCCACGAGTGCGATGACCACGGCCCAATCTTCACGCTTGTCCATTACCTCCAGCACCATTGCCGGCTCTGAAACGTCTGGGCGCTTGGCGCGCCTATTTTCCTCGGCGTCCCATGCTCGTTGCGCCTCGTCAAAAACGATCACATTCTGAACGGGGGCGCGCGGTTCTGGGCGGTAGCATTGATCAGCGAAACGATGGACATTGTGAATGAACGTCCTGACCGTGATCTCTTCTTGTTTCCTCGTCTTGCGTTTGTCCGCGGCCTTGGCCCGCTGCAGCGTGTCCCGTATTAGCGCCTCCTGGATGACCCTAACAAGTGGGCCATTCCCTGATAAGAACAAGCTGGTCGTTTTGATTTCCGGCCGGTGCACAGTATTAAGGCCAACGAGAGTCTTTCCGGCCCCTGGTACGCCCGTCGTAAAGCAGATGGCCTTTTCGCGTTTGGACTGTGCACTGAGCACGATGTCGACCAAAGAGTTGGTTGTGGTTTGTAAATCCTCTTGCGCCGCACACGCGTGACCGATTTCGAAGACATCCATTCCGGCGTATAAGGCGATGGCAGCATCAATGATTGTCGGGACGGGCCTAAATCTGCCCTCGTTCCAAACGGAAGGGTCAATTGCCGGTAAATGGTCGCGAACATATTCTGAGCAGATGTACTCGAGCACGTCGCCCAAGTTGTCAGTGGTTGCAAATCGACATTCCTCGATGAGCGCGTCAAAATCTGTGTGTGTTTGGTCCGAAGAAGTCAGCGAATCAGACACCACCAACGGGACGATAGTCCTGTCCTTGCTGTACTCGTGAAAGCAAGCCAGGTTTAGCGCGTAGTCGTCGACCTGCCGCGCTGCCGAAGTGACACTCCTGCCGGTCTTTGTTTCGATGACGAGGATGACATCGTGGGCGAGCAACACGCCATCGATTCGTTTGCCCACCATCGGGATGGGATATTCCAGTAGGATCTCCCAATCAGTCGACCTCGGACGTGCTCTGATCAGGGTACCGATTCCCGTCAGTAGTGCAGGTAACTGCGCGCGCCACGCTTGCATGGCCTCTGGAGTTAGTGGAAACCTTGCGCGTGCATTTTCCTCAGCCAGCTTGCCGAGAATACTTGATGGACTTTCCAGTAAAAAGGAGCCTAGCGTAGATCGGTAATACGCGGGCATGGGAAACCAGCATAGTTCTATCTGCTGGTTTGGTCCAGGGGCCACTCCTCGTGCGGTCGCGGTTACCCGCAAGACGCGCCACAACCTGCTGCGATAAGAATGCGGAACACAAGGTTACCCGCACAACTTCTCGTACTGTTCATATATATAGGGATCAGTCATCCCCGCAATGTAGTCGCAGACCACCCGCTCCAGGGGTTCGGGCTCGAGCCGAAGTTTCTCCTGGTAGTTGCGCGGCAGCTTTTCCGGATGCGACATCCACAGGTCAAACAGATCGGTAATGATGCGCTCGGCGGCTTCCTTTTCCGGCTCAAGTGCCGCGCTGAAGTATAGATTCTGGTGCAGGAAGTCTTTGGTCTGCCGCCGCTCGGTTTCGATCTCAGGACTTAATCCCGCGAGCCTGTGCGGGCACTTGCGGATGTCGTCGAGAGTGGGTGGCTTCCCTTCACCACCGGCCACGTAGGGGCGGACGCCCTCGTCCGCCCACCCCGAACGGGGGCGTCCGGGGCTACGTGAATCGCGATGCTCGCCACTGCCTGAATTTGCCAGCAAACCCACCTGCCTCCGCGTGTTCTCAATCAAGTCTCCCACCCAACGATCCAGCATGCGGCGCAGCACTTCATTGAACTGCAGCTTTTTCAGCGCCTCCGGATACAGACTCTGAACTTCGCTGAATAACTTCGCAAACAGCGGCACGCCTCCGATGATTTGCTCGAGCGTGAGCAGGCGCGCTTCGTATCCGTCATCGAGATCGGCGGTGTTATACGCCAGCTCGTCGGTGATGTCGATCAGTTGCGCTTCCAGCGGCGGCCGCTGTTCGAGCAGATACTCTGCCAACTCCGGGTGCTCACTCACGCTGTAATCGTGCGAGTGCTTAATGATCCCCTCGCGCACTTCGAACGTCAGATTCAGTCCGCGAAATGCCGCATAGCGCAATTCGAAATCTTCAACAATCCGCAGCGCGTGCAGGTTGTGATCAAAAAACGATCCCTTCCCCCGCATCACCACGTCCAGCGCGCGTTCCCCGGCATGGCCAAATGGAGGATGCCCAATGTCATGAACCAGCGCCAGGGCCTCGACCAGATCAACGTTCAGGCCAAGCTGCCCGGCAATCGTGCGGGAAATCTGCGCGACTTCCAGAGTGTGAGTCAGCCGATTGCGAAAGTGATCGGAGTAGCGGCGGGTAAAAACTTGAGTTTTCGCCTCGAGGCGGCGAAACGCCCGCGAGTGTAGGACGCGGTCGCGGTCCCGCTGAAAATCATTTCGGTAAGGATGCGGCGGCTCAGAATTGCGGCGCCCACGCGAGTGCTCCACAGCATAAGGAGCAAGCATCGGATGATCGGGGGATCGGGCCATCGGCTGATCGGAACACGTGGTCCGGTTATTCGTGCGATGTTATCAGATCACCCGATCTCCCGATGGTGAGATCGCCCGATTACTTCACACCCTGCTCTTTCGCCAGCCGCACTTTTGCCGACTCCAGCTTCTTCTGGACTTTCGCCAGTGCATCCTGATCGATTTCGGGCGCCACCGTTTTGTTCCATTCAGCAACCGAGCGCTCCCAGTGAGTAACCGCCAACTGCAGGCGACCGGTCTTCTGATAAAGGTCGCCCAAATGTTCCTGCACCGTGGGGTCGGCGCCCATCACTTTTTGCGCCGCTTTCAGCAGGCTGTCTTCCGCCAGATCGAATTTGCCGACCTTGAAGTAGGCCCATCCGAGCGAGTCGAGGTAAGCACCATTCGCCGGCTCCTGATCGACGGCTTTCTTAATCATGCCGAGCGCCTCTTCCAGATTCTCGCCGCGATCGGCCATCATATAGCCAAGATAATTCAGAGCCCCCGCGTTGTCGGGAGCCTCTTTAATGATCTTGCGGAATAAATCCTCCGCCTCGGGATACTTCTTCTGCCGCTCATATCCGGACGCTCGCAGAAAAGCGACTTCCTGTTTCTCAGCCGTAGTGGTCGAAAGCCCAGCAGCTTTGTCGAGGGCGGCCTCGGCTTCTGGCCAGCGCTTCATTCGGCTGTACATCATTGCCAGGCGAACATAAATGTCGCGATCATCAGAGTTGCCCTGCAGCAGCGCCTTCACCTGCTGGATGGCGGCGTCGCCCTGCCCCTGATCGGCCATCTGACTGGCGTAAACAATTTTCAGATCGCGATCTTTCGGCAGTTTCTCGGTGGCCTCTTTCGCGGCGGCGGTGGCCTTTGGCCAGTCTTTGGCTCCCCGATAGGTGTCGATCAATTCCTGGTATCCGCGCTTGGCGCTGTCGTCGCCCAGGGCCAGCATCTGGCGAAAGGTGTCAACTGCCTGCTGCTGCTGATTGTTGTCGCGGTAAACCGTGCCCAGGCGTTCCAGAAAGATGCTGCGATTGTCCCGATCGTCCTGCGCGGACTTGCCCTCACCGGATTTCAATAACGCCTGCAGCTGTTGGATGGCGTCGTCGTAGCGGCCCTGCGTCTGGTAAATTTCGGCGATTCCGTACGAAATCTGGTCGGAATCCTTCACCATGGTTTGTGCTTTTTTCAGGCTTTGTAACGCCTGGTCAAGTTTCCCCTGACGGCGATAAATTTCCGCGATGCGAACGTAGGTGCGCGCGTCTTCCGGATTGGCGTCGGCAATTACCTGAAATTGCTGCAACGCTTTCGTGGTCTGTCCGTCGTTGAGCAAAGCTTCGGCCAGTCCGCGAATCGCATCCAGGTTGTCCCGGTCCAGTACGATCGCCTTCTGATAGGCCTCGATCGACTTCTTGTAATCCTTCTGCTGATCGTAAGCCCCGCCCAGCATCAGATACAGCTTTGCCGACCGATTCGCCTCCGGAATTGATCCCAACGTTTCTGCTGCCTTGGCCGCGTTGCCTTCCTCGGTGTAAAACATTGCCAGGGTAGCAACGGCTTCCTCGGAATCTGGCGCCAGAGCGATGGCGGTCTTCTCTTCTTCTTGACCCTTCTTCGTCTGGTTGTCGGCGTGGTAAAGCCGGCCAAGCATCACGTGATCATCCGCGCTCTTGGGGTCGAGCTTCACAATTTCTTCATACTGCTGAATGGCCAGTTTGAGTACGCTGTCGGATCCGTTGCCGCCCTGCATGTCGCCGAGTGAGCGCAAATAGATGTGCCCCAGCAGCCGGTGGGCTTCCAGGTTCTTAGGGTCGCGCTTCAGAATGTCCTGCGCCTCAGAGACAGCGTCGCGAATGCGACCGGTGCGGGCGTAGAGTTCGGCCAGGCCCGAACTCAGGTACTCCGAAGTCGGGTCGGCCTCAAGCGCAAGCCGATATTCTTCGATGGCTTTGCTCACCAGGTCGCTGCGACCGTACGCGGCCATCTGCTCCTCGTAGGTGTGCGCCATGGTGAAGTGGTAGTAGGCGGCGCCTTTGTCCACTTTGGCCGGAGGTTGGCCGGCTGCCGCTGGCTTGGCGGGAGCAGCCGATTCGGTCTTTGCCGGCTGCTGCGCCGTCGGTTGCGGGGTCGAGGGCTGTTGGGCAAACACCAGCGCAGAGGGCAGCAGAAGCAGCGCAAAAAACTTTTTCATGAATTCCCTGTGTACTCCCAAACCGGCCATGAAACTCCCAAGGCCATAGCGATTGGATGCCGAACCGCCGCGGCTGGGTGCTCTGAAAGTATTCTACCGCGCGAGGGAAGGGCGACGTAAAACCGAGGTTCTTGGACATTACGACTTGGAGGCGCGGGCGTCCCCGTCCGTGCAACCTCAGCCCTGTCGTTTAGTGCCGGAAGTGCCGCACCCCAGTAAGAATCATCGCCAATCCCAGCCGGTCGGCCGCCTCAATCACTTCCTGGTCCCGCACCGACCCGCCCGGCTGAATGATGGCCGTGGCGCCCGCTTTAGCGATTTCTTCTACGCCGTCGGGAAACGGGAAGAACGCGTCCGATGCCGCCACCGTCCCTTTCAGTGGCAACACCGCTTTCTGCGCGCCGACGCGACAGGAATCTACCCGGCTCATTTGCCCCGCCCCAACGCCCACCGTCTGGCCGTCGCGCGAGTACAAAATCGCATTCGACTTCACGTGCTTGCAAACTTTCCACGCGAACAGCAGCGCGCGCTTTTCTTCAGCAGTCGGCTGGCGCTTGGTGACGACTTTTAGCTCCGCCTCTTTCAACTGATGCAGGTCGGCGTCCTGCACCAGCATTCCGCCGGAAACATTCTTCAGCACCCACTTTTGCGGGCTGTTCGCAATCTCCACCAGGCGCAGGTTCTTTTTCCCCGCAAATATCTCCAGCGCGCCTGGCTCGAACGACGGCGCGGCTATCACTTCCAGGAACAACTTCGCCATTTCTCTCGCAGCTTCAGCATCCACCGGGCGATTGACTCCAATCACGCCTCCGAAAGCTGACACCGGATCGCACTCCAGCGCGCGTTTGTATGCCTCGGCAAGCGTTTTTCCAGTCGCGGTTCCGCAAGGATTCGTGTGCTTAATGATTGCGCAAACCGTCTCGTCGAATTCCTGCGCCAGGTCCCATGCCGCCTGCAGGTCAACAATGTTGTTGTAGGAAAGTTCTTTGCCCTGCACCTGCCGCGCGTTGGCCACGCCGGTGGCCGAGCCGTCAGAGTACATCGCCGCCTTCTGATGAGGATTCTCTCCGTAGCGCAGGTCGCTGACCTTGGCAAACGAAAGCCGCAGCGTGTCCGGAAATCCTTCCGCTGCCTTGAGCTGAAGGCTTCCATTCGCGCTGACCCGTTCGAGCGTGGATGCGATCGCCGAATCGTAAGCCGCCGTGACCGCGAAGGCCCTCTGCGCGAGCCGCCATTTGGTTTCCGGCGAAAGCGATCCCCCGGATTTCGCCATCTCATCCGCCAGGGCGTCGTAGTCGCCCGGCGACGTGACAACCGCCACGTCCTGAAAATTCTTCGCCGCCGACCTGATCATCGAGGGGCCGCCGATATCGATGTTCTCTATGACTTCTTCAAAATGGACGCCGGGCTTCGATGCCGTCTTCTCGAACGCGTAGAGATTGACGACCACCATATCGATCGGCTGAATACCGTGTTCCGCTACGGCGGCCCGGTGCGCGGCGTCTCCGCGGCGATGCAGAATTCCGCCGTGGACCTTCGGATGCAGCGTCTTGACCCGGCCGTCGAGCATTTCCGGAAAGCCTGTGAGCTCCGAAATATCCTTGACCGCGATGCCGGAGTCGCGCAGCAGCTTGGCCGTCCCGCCGGTGGAAATCAGCTCGATTCCCATAGCAGCAAGTTTGCGGGCGAATTCGGCCAGGCCCGTCTTGTCGGTGACACTCAGTAGAGCGCGTGCAACTTTATGGGACATGATTTCCGCCTCGGATAATGTCTTTAAGATGGATGTCGCTTTGCCGGAAGGTTCGACAGGAAATTTTACAGCAGAGGCGCGGGACACGTTGACCACAGGGGCACAGAGACAAAGAAAACCAAATGTGAAGCAGCGAAGGCCAAGAATGCTGGAGTCCAAAGATTCTGGAATCCAAAGATTCTGGAGTCCAAAGCTTCGTGCAGACGCTCGCCCGACTAATGCGCGGGGAATCACAGTCCAAAGATTCGTGCAGACGCTCGTCCAACGAATGCGTTGCTTCTCTTGTAGATTGCATCATCCCGATAGCCCGCGTTTTCTCCAGCGAGGCGAGGGACCCTGGCATGCAGCGGACGACAGCGTGTCCCTTGACTTCGCGGGGAATGACAGAGTTTGGGCTTCTGTCCTCTGCGTCTCTGTGGTGGACCCGGAGCTCCCTAAACCGCGGCCTTCGCCCTGAGCTTCACCCGGCCATTCTGCACTTCAACCGCATACTCAACTTTTTCGCATTTGTGTTGCTTGCGGATTTCGTCGGTCTTTTTCTGGACGAATGACTTGAAGCTGTCGAGCGAACCGGAAACGCTCTCTCCGTGCTTCTGCTTGGCGCTAGTCAACGCCTGGTAGAGCCTTTCAACCTTTTCCGTCTCCGCGCCGGCGTCGCTGACTACGAAGGGCCGGCCGTCGCGTTGGCCAACGCCATACACCTTGTGCTCGGGCTCGTGTTCCGCGATCCGCACTCCCTGCACGCCGAGCAACGCGTCCTGCGGCCGGCGATAACCTTCTTCGCGAATGCGCGCTTTCTTGCGCCATAGGTCACTGTAAATCGCGTAGCGCTGGGCTATTTCGTTATAGCGGTACCGCTGCGAAAAACTCAGCTTGCCGCCCTCGGAAAACTTGCGCAGCATGGCCACGACTTTCCACTCCACGTCGGCCGGAGGCCTCTTCGCGGGGTTGTTGAAGAACACCTCGTACTCGATCTTCAGCCGCCGCAACTGCGACTCCAGTTGATTCAATTCTTCGTCAACGGTCATGCGATCTCCGCGTGCTGTCGATACCCGACTCCATCGGGAATCATGGGAATTGCCCCGAGTGACAGTCTAGGGGAGGATTTGGGCTCCGGCGAGGTACCCGCCGGACACGACAGGGATTGGACTAAAGTTCTCTGCACTCCAGCCGCGCAGCGGCGGCATTTAAATAGCAAAGGGCGTAAGCCCTGGGTAGGATGATTCAATAAGGGAGTCCCGCAGAGAGGGCACAGGGACTGAAAGCTGAAAGCTTCCTATTTCATCGCCATTTTCTTAATCATGGCAATTACCAGTTTCCGGTCACTGTCGTTCAAATTCGAAGAGTAGCGCCGAATTTGGCTCAGGAAGCGAAGTTCGTCGTCAGAAAGCGTTGGTAGCGCCTTCGATCCGTTGCTGTTTCCCGGCTCGATAAAGAAGTGCGAGAGCGGAAGCTCCATCGCACCAGCAATTTTTGAGAGCGTATCGAGCGACGGCACTGTGTGACCGTTTTCTACTCGTGAAAGGTAGCAGCGCAGCAGACCAGTTCGTTTTTCGATATCGCCCTGCGACATTCCTCTCTGCAGTCGAAAGGACCGTATCGTGTCGCCGATATTCATGCTGTGCATTTGAGGAGTCATACGAAGAAGTCAGGCTGCATAGTAACCAGAGTAGTACCTTATAGCAAGCGAAAACTTATGATAGCTGCAACAACTCTGCGCGGGTTTAGGACTGCACCTCAAACGCGACACAACCACACCATTGAAACTATTTTCATCCGCTGGAAAGTCTATTTCTTCAGCGTGCTTTCCAGAAACGCGACGGTCTTTTTCCACGCATCGGCGGCGTCCGCTTCGCGATAGCCATCTTTATTATTTGGGTTTTCGAATCCGTGCCCAGCGTCGGGATAAATAGTCACATCAACCTTCTTCCCCAGCTTTTCCAGCATCTCGCCGAACTTGTGAACGTCATCCGGACTGATGCCGCGGTCCTGCGCGCCGAACAGCCCCAGGATTGGCGCGTTGATCTTTTTCAGCGCCTCGGGATCCGTCGCCAAATGCCCGTAGTTGATCACGTCCGCCGCCAGCGTCGGCTCCAGCAAAGCCACGTCCAGCGCGTAGCCGCCGCCCATGCACCACCCAATGGCGCCGATTCTGTTCTTCTTTACGTCGGCCCGCGATGCAAGGTAATCGAACGCGGCGCTCAGGTCCCGATTCGCCCGGTCTTGCGGCACCCCGCGCATGATCTCATGTGCTTCCTCTGGTGTTGTCGCCACCTTCCCGCGATACAAATCGACCGCGAGCGTCACGTATCCCTGGTCGGCAAGCTTCGAAGCTTGATCCTTTACCCAATCGTTCAGTCCCCACCACTCGTGGACGACGATCAGAGCCGGAAACGGCCCCTTGCCCTCGGGCGTGTACACGATTCCGTGCACGGTTTCAGTGCCGCTCTTGTAAGTGATGTCTTTTGGCGTGGCCGCGAAAGCGGAAACCGTGAGTAACAGGCAGAAGATCAACGTGGACTTCATGGGCACACTCCTATTCAAAACCAATAGACCGCGACAAAACCATTCCACCGCAAAAGTTCGCTAGAGTGCTAAGAAAGAAAGCAATCTCGCGCCCCTTATCTCGGCGGCGAGTTGCCTTACAACTCCAACTCCATGTACAGCGCGCCCTCGATCGGATTCTCCCGGTAAGGCGCGATTTGCCGGAAGCCAAGCTTGCGATACATCGCCACCGCGCTGCGCATCATGGGCTCGACCGTGTCCAACCGCAATCGTTTGTAGCCGATTTCTTTGGCGTCCGCAACCACGCGCCCGGCCAGAATTCCGCCCAGCCCCTTGCCCCGAAACTGCGGGCGCACATAAAGCCGCTTCATCTCGCAGACTTCTTCATCCAGTTTGTGCAATGCGATGCAACCGGCGGGCACGTCGGAGGAAGTCGCCAGCCACAGACGCCCGCCCGGCGGTGCGTAGCCTCCCGGCAATCCAGCCAACTCTTCTTCGAAGCTTTGAAAGCATAGGCTGAAGTCGAGCGACTGCGCATATTCAAGAAACAGTTCCCGCACCAGAGCGATCTGTTCCGGCGATTCCGCTTGCCGAAGATCAACGCCTGAGCCCGCAGCGGTCGCGACCGCCATACAAGAAGTAGAAGTAGAAGAGGAAGATGCCTTCTCAGATTGCTGCATACCTGCTCAGCTTTCTCTGCGTACTCCGCAATCTCAGCCGCGAAATGAGTTCCGGTTTGGCTGACATCTCTGCAGCCCAAAACTATCCCATCAGCATGCCGCCATTAACGTTCAGCACGTGGCCCGTAATGTATGCGGCTTCGTCTGACGCCAGAAACGCCACGCAATGCGCCACTTCTTCCGGCGTTCCAACGCGACCCAGCGGAATCATTTTCAGCGCGCCCTGCTTCAGTTCATCAGATAACGTCGACGTCATCGCGGTCTCGATAAATCCCGGCGCCACGGCATTGCAGGTGATGGTGCGCGACCCTAGTTCCCGCGCCACCGCCATCGTAAGCCCGATCAGCCCGGCCTTCGACGCCGCGTAATTCGCCTGCCCTGCCTGCCCCATCTGCCCAAATACCGACGTCACATTGATGATCCGCCCCCAACGCTGCTTCAGCATCGAACTGGTCACCTGCTGAATACACAAATACGCCGACGTCAGGTTCGTATTCATCACCGCGTCCCAGTCCGCGCGCTTCATGCGCATGATTAACTGGTCGCGCGTAATGCCGGCGTTGTTTACCAGAACGTCAATCTTGCCAAAGTCGGCGATCGCCGTCTTGAATGCGTTCTTGACCTGCTCTTCGCTTTCGATGTCGGCCGCGAACACGCGCGCCGTTCCCCCAGCACCGCTGATCTCCGCCGCAACTTCTTCCAGCTTCTGCTGATTGCGCGCGACCAGCGCCATGCTCGCCCCGCGTTTCGCCAGCTCGATGGCGCAGGCCCGGCCTATCCCCTGCGATGCCCCGGTCACCACGGCAACACGGCCGTTCAACGTCATGAACTGCTCCCCTTATGTAAGCCGAAATTATAACTGTACCGGGGATGACCCCTGCGACTCCAAGAATGGCCGGAGTCGGTCAGTCCGCCTTTTTCAAAGGCCAGATCAGAACATCGATCTGCTTAGCAAAATGGAGCAAAGGCGGTGTTGCCGGAAGGCAAATGCCCGCCGCGGCCGCCATGCTGTTCTCTGCGATCTCGGCTTTAGCATCCTGCAATGGCCATGGCGGATGGTGAATTTCAGAACGGTAAACGCAGTCACGCGACACCGTGTAAAGACAATATCGTTCCGTTAACCAGTGCTCGATCGAGCCGCCGGCTCGGATCTGCACCGCATCAGCAGGGCGGTATCTCCCTCGAAAAATTGCTTTATCGGCAGTGCGCGAGGAACGGTAGTTGATCCACGGGCCCGAAGGCGTCACTTCCATGTCTGCAAAAAAATAGGGAAGCTTGTACGTCGCACGCGCGGCCCATACCGCCAGCCGGCTCCCGGCATCCAGGCTGAAAAAGTACACCCCGGCCTTGCCGCCGTAAGTCACGTATGTGCGCACGTTCAACTCTGGAAGCGCGGAAGCCCCGGGGATCGGAGGCGCAAATCGCGCGCGTATTCCCGACATGTGAAACGGAGCAACGGCAACCCAGCATTCCCCGGCGAAAGTGTCGAGCGAGAGTTGCTTCGGAACCAGCGAGCGCAGTAACTCCGCGGAAACCGGCCAGTGCGCAAACAAGAGATCGTTCCATGTTTGTTGCATAATCCACGAGCCGCCGGGCAGCGGCCACGGACGATGAGCGAGATGTTTCAGTGCCGAATGCACAAGCAGTCCAGGGAAAGCTCAAAAGTACTATACGTCGCCGTTCCAAATCCGCGGTCATTGCCGGACAGGTGTTCTGAGGCGTATTGAGCGCGACTTTTCGGCGGACGCTGACGGTAGAATGCTTTCGTGAGTTCCGCCGCCCCCCCGGTTCCCGACACCGCTAAAGACGGCAGGCCCTGGCGCAGATTCACCATCCGCCAGCGAGTTCTGCTGCGCCTGATCACCTTCGCTGGATCTTCCGTGCTTCGTCTCCTGGGGCCCACCATTCGTTTCGCAGTGTCTTGGGAAGGGGACTCGCCGAAGAGTCTCGCCGAACGCCCGCTGGTCCTGGCGTTCTGGCACAACTGCATGCTCGCTGCCATGTACTGGTTTCGCGACCTTGAGATCCACGTAATGAGCAGCGACAGTTTTGACGGCGAGTACACCGGGCGAATCATGCAGAAGTTCGGCTTCGTGAAAGTGCGCGGATCGAGTTCCAGAGGCGCCGTGCGCGCCCTGATCGGAATGCGTCGCGCCCTCGAGGAGGGCTACACCGCGGCCTTCACCATCGACGGGCCTAAAGGGCCGCGGTACGTCGCCAAGCCCGGTCCGGTCATGCTTTCCCGCAGCACCAGCGCGCCGATGGTGGCGTTCCACATTGCATTCGACCGCGCCTGGGTGCTCAAGACCTGGGACGGCGCCATGATTCCGAAGCCCTTCTGCCGGGCGCTACTGCGCGTGAGTCGTCCCATCCAAGTCCCGCCGGATGGCAATCGCGAGCAGTATCACGCCGACCTGCAGGCCGCGCTTGACCGTGTCCGAAATTTTGCGGAAGAAAACGTGAGCAAAGCCGGAACTGCAGAATTCCCTTTCGCCAAAGACAATCGCGACTCGCACTGAAGACAACGACTTTCATTTTGCTCCCAGGACCAAACCGGGGTGCCCCATTTCTCCCCGGTTTTGGGAGAAGTGGGAGAGTTGCCGACCTCCCGCCCCAGTACAATTCCCGCCCCAGTACAATTAAGGACACCGAGTAAAGATACCGAGTAAAGACACCGAGGACTCGAATGTTCGACACCGCCCAGGCCGTCCCTACAAAGCAAGAAGTTCAGCTACGCTACGACGCCTTCAAGGCCAAAGGCCTCAAGCTGAATCTGGCCCGCGGCAAGCCCGCCTCCGACCAACTCGCCCTCAGCACCGGTCTGCTTGCCCTTCCCGGCGCCGCCGACTTCACCGCCGAAGCTGCCACCGATACGCGCAACTACGGAGGCCTACAGGGACTCGCCGAAGCCCGCCGCCTGTTCGCCGGAATCATGGGCGCGCCCGCCGACCAGATCGTTGTGGGCAACAACTCCAGTCTCGCGCTGATGCACGACACCATTGTCTATTCGCTGCTCAAAGGCACCTGCGACGGCGCACAGCCCTGGTCGAAGCAGGGAGAGATCTCATTTCTCTGCCCCGTCCCCGGCTACGACCGCCATTTCAAGATTTGCGAAGACTATGGCATCCGCATGATTTCGGTGCCGCTGAATCACGACGGACCCGACATGCCGGAAGTCGAGCGCCTGGTTGCCGCCGACGCGTCGATCAAAGGCATGTGGTGCGTTCCCAAGTACAGCAATCCCACCGGCGCGGTTTACTCCGACAGCGTGGTCGAGCGCCTCGCCGCCATGAAGACTGCCGCGCCCGACTTCCGCCTCTTCTGGGACAACGCCTACGCCGTCCATCACCTCACCACCGATCGCATCGAGATCGCGAACGTGCTCGAGCTGTGCGCGAAGCACGGGAATCCCAACCGGGCGTTTGTGTTTGCCTCGACCTCAAAGGTCACGCTAGCAGGATCGGGCCTGGCCCTGTTTGCTGCTTCGAAAGCCAACGTGAAGTGGCTGCTCGACCGCCTGACGCCGCGCACTATCGGGCCCGACAAAGTCAATCAGTTGCGCCACGTTCGCATGCTCAAGAACGAAGCCGGGGTTTTCGCGCTGATGGACCGCCATCGCGCGCTGATCGCCCCGAAGTTCGAAAAAGTTCTCGCTGTGTTCGACGAGAAACTGTCCGGAATTCCTGACGTATCCTGGACGCGGCCAAAAGGCGGCTACTTCATCAGCCTGGAAGTGCCGAAAGGTTGCGCCCGCCGCGTGATTGCGCTGGCAAAAGAAGCCGGCGTGGAACTGACGCCCGCAGGCTCGACGCATCCTTACGGCAAAGACTCCGACGACCGCACCATCCGCATCGCGCCAACTTTTCCCGACCTGCCCGAAGTCGCCTGGGCAGCTGAAGGCGTAGCCGTGTGCGTGCTGCTCGCGGTGGCGGAGAAGCAGTCGTGAAGGGATCCAATATGGGTAGTGCGGGAGGCGATGCAGCAGCTACTGAGGATGTTGTTGCCCGCGCAGTGAAGAGCGGGTGCTGACACATGACGCTCTGGGATTTGATGACAGCCCTCTGTGCCATAATGCCTCTGGCAGGTGCTCTCGCAACTGTGCGAGATGTTCACGAGGGCCCGCTCGGGTACGCACTCGCCTTCATCATTGGCGTCGTAGTGGGAGTGCTCTGCGCTTGGGCGATGCGCTCTGTGGGGATTGAGCTTACGAAGCGATCAGGGACCGCGTCCAAAACGCGAAGATGGAACTTCCGCCTACTCTACGCCGGCGCATCAGCGTGGGTTATTCTTGCTCTCTTCATTGGAAGCTGGGTCACAGCAGCAGTGATTCATAGCATCGAATAGGGCGGATTGGGCATCTGGCAAGCGGCACCTGCGGTGCCGCCTGAACCGGCGCGAGGCCCCACCTCAATCTCCGTCCCAAGCATCCCTGCTAAAATTTCCCTTCGCCTGAACAACCATGCCAGCCACCATCCTCGACGGCAATAAAATCGCTGCTGAAATCCGTGCCGAAGCTGCGGCCGCGGTAAAGGCAATGTCAGCCAGCGGCGTGCGTCCTGGCCTGGCGGTCGTTCTCGTCGGCCACAACCCGGCGTCGGAAGTTTATGTTCGCGGCAAGGTGAAGAGCTGTGAGGAAGTCGGCATCTACAGCGAAAAACATACGCCGTCCGAAAGCGCCACCACAGATGAACTCCTCGCGCTGGTCGCTGACCTAAATCGCCGCGACGAGATTGACGGCATCCTGGTCCAGCTACCGCTGCCGCCGCAGGTCGATTCCAAGAAAGTTCTGCTCGCCGTTGGTCCCGCCAAAGACGTTGACGGCTTTCATCCCACGAACGTTGGCTTTCTCTCCACCCAGCGCCCCGGTCTGGTGCCGTGCACGCCCGCAGGCGTCATGGAAATGCTGCAGCGCAGCGGGATCAAGATTGCCGGGCAGGAAGCAGTCATCATCGGACGCAGCGACATCGTCGGCAAGCCGATGGCGATGCTGCTGCTCAACGCAAACGCGACCGTCACCGTGTGCCATTCCAAGACCCGCGATCTTCCTGGCGTTTGCCGCCGCGCCGACATTCTTGTCGCTGCCATCGGCCGCGCAGGCATGGTCACTCGCGACTTCGTCCGCCCCGGCGCGACGGTGATCGACGTGGGCATGAACCGCGTCACCGATCCCGCCGAGTTTTCGAACTTGTTCTCCGGCAATGCCAAGCGGGAAGAGACGTTCAGGAGCAAAGGTTCGGTGCTGGTCGGCGATGTGCATCCCGAAGTCGCCGAAATCGCCGGAGCAATCACGCCCGTCCCCGGCGGCGTCGGCCCGCTGACGATTGCCATGCTGATGTCGAACACGGTCAAAGCTGCCAAAATGAGGAGAGGCGCCGCCACCGCCGCGTAGGCCGCGGAGAGAAAACAACTTCGTTGCCTCGGACTGACACGAATTAACACGGATCAGTATTCAGAACCGTGTGAGTCGACGAGTGAATTATCGGTGTAAATCCGCGTGAATCCGTGGAGAGGAATTAAGATCCATGATTAAAATCGGTCTTACCGGCGGGATTGCTTCTGGAAAATCTTCCGTCAGCCGCATGTTTACCGAACTCGGCGCTCATACCATTGACGCCGACGAGCTCGCCCACGAACTGATCGTCCCGGGTGGGCCGGCCTACGATGAAGTGGTCGAGAAGTTCGGCGACGGCATTCTCAATCCCGATAAAACGGTCAATCGCGCCAAGCTCGCCGAACTCGCCTTCGACAAGAAGCGCCCACGCATCTATGAGCTCAATCGAATCCTGCATCCCGGCGTGATTCTGCGCTACGAAAAGTGGATGGACGACGTTGAAAAGCAGCAGCCAAACGCCATCGTGATGCTCGAAGCCGCCCTCCTGCTTGAGGCCGGGCTCCGCCGTCGCTTCAACAAGATCATCGTCGTCACTCTCAAGCAGCAGCAGCGTATCGAGCGCTGGGCGCAACGCTATAATGTCGATCCCGAAACAGCCCGCCTCGAAGTGACCCGGCGAATGATGGCCCAGGCGCCCGACGAGGCCAAACTGCAGGCCGCCGATTTCGTCATCGACAACAGCGGCACCGTCGATGAAACCAGGGCCCAGGTAAAAAAAGTGTACGACGCCCTGCTTGCACTATCCCAAGCCCAAACCGCCTAGGCTTTTGGTTTGGCTAGAAGCTAAGAGCTAACAGCTAATAGCTGGATTCACTTTGCGACTCCCGTGCGTACCGCGTAGCATCAAATCACAATGCAGGTATCTACCGCTGTTTCGGGACTCAGGCCGAAACTCGCTTTTGGCGAGATTCTCAGCTTTGCCTACGAAACGTTCACCAGCAACAAAGTGCGTTTCATGCTGACCGGTGTTGGCATGGTCATCGGCACTGCATCGCTGATTCTGGTGGTCACTATCGGCCTTACCGGCAAACAATACATCCTGAATCAGATTCAGGGAATCGGCGCCAATGAAATCTACGTCGAGTACGAAGGCGGCGCCCAGCGCATTACCAATACCGCTCCCGATCCCTTGACCGTGGAGGACCTCGCAGCCGCGCAAGCCCAGGTTCCCAGCATCATCGCCGCTTCGCCGGTAGTGAATCTCGCCGATCGCATTCCCGTGGGCGATGGCAAAGAGCGCGACATTCAGATTCTCGGCGTCTATCCCGACTACCGCATCGTGCGCAACCTCGTGGTCCCCACCGGCCGGTTCTTCGATCAGGAGGACGAACAGGCGCACAACAAAGTTGGACTGGTCACCGACAAGATGGCGCGTGAAGTCTATGGCTCGCCGGAAGCGGCCGTGGGCAAAGTGATCAAGTTGAGCGGGCTGCCTTTCACCGTGATCGGCACCTTCCGCGAGCGCGTGGACACCTTCGGGCAGACCGAGGTCACTACCAACACCTTCGTCGTGCCTTACTCGGTCGCGCGCTATTTCATGGAGACGCCCACCGTGAAGCTGATCTATTTCTCCGTCGCCGACTCATCGATGGTCGCCTCCGCCACTGACCAGGTCAAGCGCGTTATCCAGGCCCGCCATCGCGCGGAATCGGTTTACAGCGTCAGCAATCTCACCGCGCTGGTGGCGCTCGCCGAGACCACCGCCAACGTCCTGACCATGGTGTTGCTGGCGATTGCGGCAGTGGTCCTTCTGGTCAGCGGAATCGGAATTATGAATATTATGTTGGCCACCGTCAGCGCCCGCATCCGCGAAATCGGCATTCGCAAGGCCCTCGGCGCCACCAATCGCGAAATCCGATTCCAATTTCTATCGGAAGCGATCCTGATTTCCGTAGGCGGAGGTTTAATCGGAGTAATTATTGGCTTGGCAATTCCCTATTCGGTACGCTTTCTCACCCAGTACCGCCTGCCCATTTCAGGACTTTCGGCGATTGTCGCCATCGTGGTTTCGTCGCTGGTGGGAATCTTCTTCGGAACCATCCCGGCCGCCCGCGCCGCCAAACTCGATCCAGTGGAAAGCCTCAGGTACGAGTAGCAGTGGGCAGTGGCTAGTGGTCAGCTGGCTAGGTGAAAGCCGGAAAATGCAGGCAGTAGGGTTTTACTGACCACTACCACTAGCCGCTGCTTTTAACCCTGCTCCTAAAACAAGAACGCCGGGCTGGTTGGCCCGGCTCATTCCTTGTCCTTCATTCGCGGGAAGCGGCTGGTTTACGTCGTCCCCGCGGATCTTAAATTTTGCGTCACCGCCCGGCGGCTCACCAACCGCCGAACCTTTTACATCACCAGGGCGAGACCCTCGAGTTCCTTCTCCAGCACCGGCAGCGCGCACCCCGCCATTTCAACTCGGCCCACGGCGTCGCGAGCGGCCTGCGGGGAAACTCCATAGCCGCGGCCCATCAGGAAAATCTGCACCAACTCCGCAGCCTCGCGCGAGTCAGCTAAGCCACCCTGCAACAGGTCATTCCGCAGAGCGGATAATTCGGTGGTCGAAAATCTTTCCCTCATAATCTCACCTCCGACCCTGACTCATAACCATTAGACTCAGCCAGACCCACTTTTGTTGCATGCAATTTCTCTGCCGAACCTTAGGGTCAAACCGTAGTCCTCGTCCTGAAAACTGCATATTCGTCTAAACCCTTATCCGGAATGGAAGTTGCTCTCTTCATCGGCATCTCTCAGGCGCAGCATCACCACCGGGTTGCGCCCCAAACCTAACCAAAGGTCGTCTCAGGACCGACACAAAGTGTCATCTGCGACCGCCGGCCGTCTCGTTTAGAGACAAGGGCGGCAGCGCGGCTGCCCCATGCAGAGATAGTGCGCCCGCAATCGCTAGCGTAGAGGCGGGCATAGAAAGGTGAAAGCTGGGCAGAAAAATTGACAGAGAAAACAGCTCAGACGGGCTGTCCGGATTTGCCTGACTACGAACGACTGGCGACCGGCACGAAGGCTAACACCTGAAACCTGACAGCCGGCAGCTTCCTACCCCTCAACCACCGCTTCGTCGATCAGAAGAATCGGAATATTGTCGCGCACCGGATAAACCCGGCGGCATTCCCCGCACCTCAGGCTCTCCCCAGTTTCCTTCAGCACCAGCGGCTTCTTGCAAGCGGGGCAGACTAGAATGTCCAGAAGCTCCTGTGAAATCATGCTGGCATTCTACTCCTGAACGAATAAAAGAATGAATGTAGCGCGGCTCTCCAGAACCGCGGAGCAAGAGGGCACGGCTGTTCGAAACCCCTACGAAGCCTTCTTCACCAGATGCATCCGGGAGCGGTGCTCTTCTTTCCTTTCTTCGGACGAAAGAACCTTGCGACCCAGCCGGGCAAGCCGGCCAAGCTCCTGCTGAATGTCCTGTAGCCGGTACTGCCTCTGGCCGTGAGCGACGTGGGCCTCGGTTTCGTGCCCGCGCCGAAGCCGGTACTGTTCATTCCACTCTTGAATTTGAGCAATCTCTGCCCGCAGCGACCCTACTTTTTCTCGCAAAACCTGAAGGTGATCCATACCAATAGAATATCTCAACTGGGCCCAAAGGAGGAATCCATGGTTCCAAGCAAGGTTCTCAATCTGATGGCGTTCGTCCCGGCACGGGACTTCGAGCTTTCCCGGCGCTTTTATCGTGATCTGGGTTTTCACGAGAACTGGGGCAACGACCAGGCCTGCGAGTTTGAACTGGAGGGCTACCGGTTCCTTCTGCAGAACTCCTACGTCAAAGACCATGCCGGAAATTTCATGATGAGTCTGATGGTCGAAGACGCTGACAAGTGGTGGGAATACATCCAGAGCGCCGGGCTCGCAGAAAAATACAATCTCCACATGGCGAAGCCGCCCGCCTTGCAGCCCTGGGGTCTTCGCGTCCTGTACCTGGCCGATCCCACTGGCGTGCTATGGCACATTGCCGATGGTGTTAGCCGGCGCGTGTGCGCAAGACGAGTTAAATCAACAGGCGATGGACACACTCAATAAATGTGCGGCGGCGCTGAAGACAGACACATCGGGAAAACCGCACTAGCTATTCTCCACACGGTTGCTCGAAATTCTCAGGTCAGATCCGGAACCCCGACTATATAGGCCGTTGCATTCTCATTCCTTCCCCCTCGCGATAAACTCCTCCCATGGTTTTCGCCGATCAGTTTGGGTTCAGCTTCGGCGCCCCCGAGCGCCGCGTCTGGGCAGTCCGCGACCTGGTCGCCGCCGTCCGCACGCAACTGGAACGTGAATACAGCGACATCTGGGTGGAAGGCGAAATCTCCAATTTTCGCGCCCACGATTCCGGCCATCTGTATTTCACGCTGAAAGACCAGGATTCCCAGATCAAGGCCGTCATGTTCCGCTCGGCAGCGCGGCTGCTGCGCTTCAAGCCAGCCAACGGAATGCAGGTCATCCTGCGCGGACGCGTCACCCTGTACGAGAAAGGCGGCGACCTGCAACTCTCCGCCGAATATCTCGAACCCAAGGGCGCCGGAGCGTTGCAGATTGCCTTCGAGCAGCTCAAAGCCAAGCTGCAGGCCGAAGGCCTGTTCGACTCAGCCCGTAAAAAGCCTATTCCCGCGTTGCCGCGCTGCATCGGCATCGTCACTTCGCCCCAAGCCGCTGCTCTTCGCGACATCCTTAATATTCTTCGCCGCCGCCATCACTCGGCGAGTGTTCTGATTTTCCCCGCGCAGGTGCAGGGCGCGGTCGCCGCCGCCGAAGTCGCGGCCGGAGTGCAGCACTTCAATCGCGCCCGCAACGTGGACGTCATCGTCGTGGCCCGTGGTGGCGGTTCAGCCGAAGACCTGGCGGCATTCAACGACGAAGCCCTCGCCCGCGCCGTGGCAGCCTCCGAAATTCCCGTCATCTCCGCCATCGGGCACGAGACCGACTTCACCATCCTCGACTTCGTCGCCGACCTGCGCGCGCCTACGCCGTCAGCCGCGGCCGAACTCGTGATTCGCTCACGCCAGGAAATCGAAGAGCAGGCCGAGGGACTCCACCAGCGTCTTGCCCGCGCCATCCGCTATCGCTTTCTCATGGCCCGGCAGGCTTTGATCGAAGCCGCGCAGCACGGCGCCTTCGCCCGCATGATGGACGGCATCCATCAGCGCCAGCAACGACTTGACGACCTCACCTTCAGGCTGGAAAATTCTCAGCGCCGGCTGCTTGAAGGGAATCTTCGCCGCTGGGAGCGGGCTTCCGCTGCAGTTCGCCACTACGACGCCCGCCGCGTGCTGGCGGGTTTCCAGCGCGGCCTCGGCTCGAGCACTTGGTCCCTCGCCGCCGCCATGAAAAATGCGCTGCTGTTACGCCGGGTTCATCTCGACCAAATCGAGCGCCAGTTGAACGCCCTTTCCCCGGTCGCAATTCTGGAACGCGGCTACGCCCTGGTGTTCGACGCTTCCGGCAAACTGATAAAGGATCCCGCCCAACTGTCCGTCGGCGACGCCATCTCAGCCAAACTCGCGCGCGGGGAAATCAGAGCAACGGTCGAACAAACAAAAAGCTAATCGAGATCCCCGAAAAAAACGTGTGATTATTCGCTTGACACGGAAATGACAGGGCAGCGGAGTTTGCCAAACTCTACGCCTGGGAAGTGCCATTTGCACCAAGAAAAGGGCAGTTTCTGTAGATAGCGGAGGTATCTGTAAAGCTTGCGTCAGGCCCTAATGCGTACTCCCAAACGTGTCAGGAACTATGGTGTCGGTCTTCGCTGAATCCTGATACTCAAATTCAAGCAGCCCGAATGTATTTGGTGCTGGGCGGTTGAAGATCGTTTGGTTCCTCACATAGCCGGAAAGCGAACCACTCAGAGAGACCTTGCTCTTCTTGTCGATGGGCTTTCCCAAACCCTTCAGGATGTCATTGATGTGCATCGGCTTGCCATGATTCCTTAAGAGTTCCCTAGTGTTAGCGAGAACAGTATTCGGGCGCAAAGTCTGCTCTCCTTCAATCGGTTCCCCCGCCTCTCGGCTAAGCACTTTGATGGAATCCTGAAGCGCCTGAAGGTAGGCACTCGCTTCCCGCAACTTCATTTCAAGCTGCCTAACCTCTTGCTTCTTCTTGTCGTGCAACTTTTGGAGGTTTTCTATTGCTCCCATGTCGTCCCACCTCTCGAAGTATAATAGGGCAGATCAGACTAATGGGGCAAGTGGAAAACATGGAAAACCTTCTTTTCCTCTACCATGGTTTGGTGGTATTGTGTCTCATGTGGAGTTGCCAATGACTGCCAATGATCTGGATTATATCGTTCGCGAATTAAACGCCAAGAAGCAAGTTGCCCCCAACGGCCAACCCATGTGGTTCGCGCGGGATTTAATGGAGATATTGGCCTACACCGAATGGCGAAACTTTAAGAACGTGATTGATAAGGCTATAGAAGCCGCCAACAATGCCGGAATGTTTTCCAACGATCACTTTGTTGAAGCCACCGGAGAGATGGAAGGAGGTAAGGGGGCAAGGGTACAACGTGAGGACGTTATTCTGAGCAGGAGGGCCTGCTATCTCGTAGCAATGAATGCTGATCCATCAAAGCCAGAAGTTGCCACAGCTCAAACCTATTTTACCGTTCAAACGCAACGGCAGGAAGCCCAGGACCAACTTACGGATGAGGAGCGGCGACTACTACTCAGGGATCGAGTAAAGGATGGAAACAAGAAACTCGGAGAAGCCGCGTCTGTGGCTGGGGTCACCACCAAAATGTTCGGGATATTTCACGATGCGGGATACAAGGGGCTCTATGGCGGAATCGGGCGGGATGGAATCAAGAAGCTAAAATCAATTCCAGCAGACGAGCAAATCTTGGACTGCATGGGCAGGGCGGAGTTGGCGGCAAATGAATTTCGAATTACCCAAACAGAAGAGAAGCTGCGTAAAGAGAAAATTAAGGGTGAGCAAACGGCAATTGATACGCATTTCGCAGTTGGCGCAAAAGTACGACAGACAATCAAGGAAATCGGCGGTACTATGCCAGAGAAGCTCCCACCCGAACCTTCTATAAAAAAATTAGCTGCCAAGAAGAACCGCGAGGACAAGAAAGCGCTAAAATCGGGCGTCACTGATGAAAGCCGATAAAGGGCAATTCGATGAGGTTCTCCGGCGCATGCTGGAGAAGCCGCCACAGAAGACCTCTGAAATAAAGGCTCCGAAGAAGCCCTCTAAGCCTTCTCGGAAGTGAGCTTGGCGAACGGTAGCGGCTTGAACCCTGCCAATCGGCGCACAGTCTCTATGAATGCGCCGTCGTCATTGCGACGATTGAACCTGTAAGTAAACTCATCCAGATACCGCTGCAAATGCTTTATCGAAACCTGGTGGAAATTCCCTACAATCCGACGCTTTAGCAGCGAGAACGCTGATTCAATCGTGTTTGTGTGGGCGTTACCGCGCACGTAGATGCCAGCCGAGTGGTTAATTATCATGTGGTTCGGGACCACAGACTTCACCGTATCGCCGCGATATAGTGCGCTATCGTCTGTGACCACAACTTTGCATCTGGGCTGAGATGGGCCGCGATGACTTCTTTCAGGTTTTGCTTTATCACTTTCGGCATGTGAATCAAGCGCAGAGCGCCGCCACGTGAACGAAGTCCGAAGACGGGCTCTTTGTTGTCCCAGCGGCGGTGGCCGCGATCGTTGTTCTTGCTCCTTTTCAGTTTGCCGCCGATGTACGTTTCGTCGATTTCAACCACTCCGCCAAGTTTAGGCGCGTTGGGGTCAATCATTACTTCACGAATACGATGGTTCAAGTACCACGCGGTATTTCGAAGTCTAACTTTGAAGGCATGCCTGGGAGATCATGCAGTGTCGCCACTCATTGACTTCCCCCAGTTTCTCGTGTCTGATGGGCGCAAAAGAGACGCAAAATCCCCAGGGAGTCACGTATGAAACGCCGGTCGTTTCTGAGTTCTTCAGCCGCAGCTCTAGGAGCAGGAACGTTGGGCAAGCTCTCGGCTCAAACTCATCAGCATGCTCACGAGCATCACGCCGACGAGCCGCACCGCGTGAGCGCGGCGTCGTTGATGGCCGAATGCGCCAACCGCTTTCTGGCCGCGCTCGACGACAATCAGCGTGGCCGCGCGACCTTCCCCTTCGAAACCGACGAGCGTATGAATTGGCATTTCATCCCTGCCAACACGAAAACTGAGATCGACACGCTAGGCGAGCGCAAAGGCCTGGCTTTGCGCGACATGGGTCCTCACCAAAAACACCTTGCCAGCGCTTTGCTTGCGGCCGGCCTTAGCCAGACGGGCTACATTAAGGCCGTAACCATAATGAGCCTTGAAGAAGTCCTCCGCGTTATGGAGAACGCTTCGGGCGAGCACCGCAATCCGGAAAAATACTACTTCTCCATCTTCGGCACGCCCTCTGACTCATCCTCCTGGGGATACCGCGTCGAAGGCCATCACCTGAGTCAGAACTACACCGTGGTGGCGGGAAAGGTCGTCGGCGGGCCCAGCTTCTTTGGATCGAACCCCGCCGAAGTGCCGCAGGGTCCCCGAAAAGGGCTGCGCGTTCTCGCCGCCGAAGACGACCTCGGCTTCGAAGTAATAAGGATGCTGGATGACCCGCTGCAGAAGGTCGCCGTCGTCGACCCGACTGCCTACCCTGAAATTCTGACTGCGGCCAGCCGCAAAGCGGCGCTCAAAGGCCAGCCCTCCGGACTCTCCGCATCAAAGATGAACGGCAATCAGTTCGACGCGCTGGTCGCATTGGTCGAGGAGTACGCCCACAACGTCCCCGACGATCTCGCCAAGCACCGCATGGAGCAACTCAGGCAGGCTGGCCGGAACATTTTCTTTGCCTGGTCAGGAGGTGTGAATCGCAAAGACCCGCACTACTACCGCGTACAGACTGCGGCGTTCCTTATTGAGATGGACAAGACGCAAAATGATGCCAATCACGTTCACTCAGTGTGGCGCGACTTCACCGGCGATTTTGGCGTGGACCTGCTGGGCCAGCATTACGCCGCGAGCCATCACCAATAGCAGCCGAGCAGCCGTTCTTCATTAGGTGTTGAACTGACGGAGTGAACTAGAATAGCGGCAAGGGCCTCCGCGGGGAGCCATCCGATAGAAAGGACAGTCGCTTGCTTCAAGCCGTCGCCAACTGGCCGCATCTCACGCTCCTCTCGGCCATCGACATCCTGCTGGTTGCGGTTGTCATTTATGAATTCCTCGCACTGATTCGCGGCACCCGCGCCGCCCTTATTCTGGTGGGCGTCGCCGTCGTGATTCTTGCTTTCTACTTCTCCCGCGCCGGGCAGCTGGTCACGCTCTACTGGCTCATTTCCCGTGTCCTGCCTTATGCGGTCTTTGCCTTGATCGTTATTTTTGCGCCCGAGATTCGGCAGTCGCTCGCACGCATCGGCCGACGCTTGTCCCTCAGCCGCGGCGCCGGCGCTGAAGCCGACGCTTACGACGACGTAGTAATGGCCGCGAACTTGTTCTCGCAGAACCAGACCGGCGCGCTCATGGTGATCGAGCGCGAAATTGGCCTGCGCACCTACATTGAAAGCGGCGTCGCACTCGACGCGCATCTCTCGTACGACCTGCTCGCAACCGTTTTCCGGCCCAGCGCCCCTCTGCATGACGGCGCCGTAATCATTCGCGGAGACCGCGTTTCTGCCGCAGCCTGCTTTCTTCCGCTCTCGATGAACCCCGTGCTTTCCACCCAACTAGGCACCCGGCATCGAGCAGGAATTGGCATCACCGAAGAAACTGACGCCGTCGCAATCATTGTGTCCGAGGAAACAGGAAGCATCAGCCTCGCCGTGGGCGGTGCCATCGAGCGTGATCTCACCGTCGAGCAATTGCGCGATCGCATGGGCACGCTGCTTCGGCGCTACGTTCCCCCCACGCCGCTGCCTACGTCGATCTCAAGCGACGCCGGTTTCTTCGTCGATGAACGCGAGCCCTCGGTGCGCTCCGATTCCCGCTCCAATCCCGGAGGCGGCCTGTGAGCGCTCGCGATTTCTTTCGCCGCAACGTCATCCACAACCTGGGATTGAAGGTGCTTGCGCTCTTGCTGGCTGCCGGGCTATGGCTGGCGATTGCCAGCAGTCCCCCTTCTGAAATTGCGCTGAACGTTGCCGTCATCTTTCGCAACATGCCGTCCAATCTCGAGATCAGCTCTGAGAACATTCCCACGGTACAAGTGCGAGTCCGCGGCCCCGAGGCCGTCGTCAGTCGCCTCCGCGCCTCTGATATCCGCGCCGAAATCGACCTGGCTGACGTCAAACCCGGCGAGCATACCTTCGACTTGACGCACCAGATCGGCGTCCCCGACCGCCTGACGGTTTCAGAGGTCGTGCCCAGCGAGATTCATCTCGCCTTCGATTCGCGCGCCACACGAACTGTCCCCGTCGAGGCTCGAGTCTCCGGCGACTTCGTTCCTGGATACAGAATCGCCAGCAGGCAGGTAGTTCCGGCCTCGGTGGAAATCACTGGCCCGCAAAAGCAGGTCTCTTCCATAGCCGCCGCCACCACCGATCCCATCGACGTCACTGGAGTCGTCGGACGAATCTCCGTCGCGCGTCACGCCTACATCTCTGATCCCCTTATCCAGGTCGTTAATCCTCGTTCCGTGCGCGTCACGATTACTATGGAACCAGACACATCCGCAACCCAGCCCAAATGACTTCCCCAACCCGCCAGCTTTTTGGAACAGATGGTATTCGCGGCGTGGCCGGAGATTTCCCACTCACCCGCGAAAGTGTTTTTCTCATTGGCCGCGCTTTGGGCCATGACTTGCTTCGCGCGAGTGCGAATCCCCGCGTAATCATTGGTCAAGACACGCGCGAGTCCAGCGCATGGATTGCCGACCGGCTTGCCCTCGGCCTGGTTTCCACCGGCATCGAGGTCCACAGCGCCGGCGTGATCACCACTCCTGGCGTTGCCTATCTCGCGCGTTCGCGAAAGTTCGATGCCGGCGTCGTGATTTCCGCGTCACACAATCCCTGGACCGACAACGGCATCAAGATTTTTTCCGGCGACGGCTTCAAACTTCCCGATGCCCGCGAACTTGCCATCGAGCACGAAATCTTTTCCCTGCTCGAAAAGCCCGACGCTCATCCCGAACCCGCCTCCAAGCCCGGGCCCAGCCTGCCCGGCGAGCACAGCCTGCGCGCCGCCTACATCCAGTGGCTGGCCAGCGATGCCCACAACCAGCTTCGCCATCTTCGCGTGCTGGTCGATTGCGCCAACGGCGCCGCCACCGCTGAGGCTCCCGAACTGTTTCGCGTCTGCGGCGTTCACGCAAGCTTCATCCACCGCGAGCCTGACGGCAAGAACATCAACGAAGGTTGCGGCGCACTGCATCCTGAAAATGCCGCGCGCAATATCGCCGCATCAAAAGGCGCCTACGATCTTGGCGTAACCTTCGACGGCGACGCCGACCGCGCCCTGTTCAGCGACGCCGATGGCCGCGTCATCAACGGCGATGCCGTCCTTCTTCTCTGCGCCCGCGACATGAAGTCCCGCGGCATTCTCGCCGGCGACACCGTGGTCGCAACCACCATGTCTAACATGGGACTCGAAATCGCCCTGCGCGATTCCGGCATTCGCATGTTGCGCGCCAACGTCGGCGACAAATACGTTCTTGAAGAGATGATGAAGACCGGCGCCACGCTCGGCGGCGAGCAGTCGGGGCACATTATTTTTCGCGACGGCCAGGCTACTACCGGCGACGGCCTCCTCACCGCGCTCCGCGTGATGGAAGTTATGGCCCGCACCGGGCGCACTCTCGCCGGCCTTGTCAGCGATCTCAAAGTCTTTCCGCAGCGCATTCAGAATGTGCGCGTGCGCGAGAAAGTTCCTTTCGCAAAAGTCCCCGAAATTGCCAGCGCCATTGCCTCCGCCGAACGCGAACTGCAAGGCAACGGCCGCGTCGTCGTCCGCTATTCCGGAACTGAAGCTCTAGCCCGCGTGATGATCGAAGCCGATTCGCATGAAAAGATGAACGCCTTCACTGACGCTATCGCCGCCGCCATCAAAGCCGCTCTCGGGGTCTAGCTGGGACTGCGTGGCGCCGGGCGCCCTCTCCCGCGGGGTTTTTGCCGATGTGACGCATTCTGGAGTGTTTAATCACATCCCGCAGTTCGCCGCATCCCCAACTCTTGTCAAGCCCCCAAACCCGTCCATTTGCCCCCATCCCCGACAAAACGCGCCAGATAGAAACTTCCCAACCATGTCACAATCCCCCATAACTAATTGCTATACTTAAATTAGGAGTTATAGCTGGCCATCCCGCGAGGGCCATTTGCATTTCTGCCGGACACCCGTGTCCGGCCTTTTCATTTTGGGGACCCATGGCATACGACTCAACTGATATTCTCGACCACTCCAAACAGCGCGGCGAATGGGCCGAGCTTCTTTTCATGGCCCGCGCCGCCGAGCACGGCCTTTCCATCCTCCGTCCCTGGGGAGACTCTTCCCCCTACGACGTTGCCCTGGTCTCCACCGACCAACGCCAGGCCCACCCCACTCTGCTCCGCGTGCAAATCAAGTCCACCCGCTGCCGCCACAGCGCCGGAGCCTACAAGTGCCACATCAACTCCAACGGTGTCCCCTACCGCCCCGGCATGCTCGATTTCATCGCCGCCCTCGTCATCCCCGCGCAGGTCTGGTACATCGTCCCCTTCGACGCCACTCACGGACAAAACGAAATCCTCCTCGCCCCCCACCGCCCCCGCTCCAAATACGCCAAATTCATGGAAGCCTGGCACCTCCTCCAGCCCAGTCTCTAGCATCTGTCATTCTGGCTCTCTTCTAAACTGTCATCCCGAGCGCAGCGTTTCTCCTAAAGGTGTCATCCCGAGCGAAGTCGAGGGACCTGCTGTATGCCGCGCCACCACGGCCGCAATCGGGACTCCCCACAAGCCTGCCCTGCCCCCAGTCGAAGGGCGGCCAGCCCGAGACGAAGGCGACCGGCTTTAGCCGCTGAGGGATTGGCGGGTGCCCCATTCTCCCCGGTTTTCGGAGAAGTGGAGCTGTTCGCGGGATCTCCGAAAGTTGCGGGTCGGACACTCCTGTCCGACGCCCTTTTGACTCGCCGCACCCATCCCAAAATTGTCGTCCCGAGCTGAGGGAGTTTCGCTTGGCGGGCTCCTGGTGTACAGTGCAGGGCTTTACAATAATCCCAGGGAGTTCTCTGCGTGGCTCGCGTCGGCGGTAAAACAAAAGGAATCGATCAGGGGCGGCTGGATAAGCCTACTTCGGACGGCTTTCGCCCGTCCGATTTCATGCGCGCCAGGCGCCCTGAGCTTTTCTCGGATTCGCGATCCTCGAGTGCGCCCAAGCTGCAACCCGCTGTTTTCGAGTATCACCTAAATTCGCTGACGAGCCGCAAACAGGAAACCGACTTCGAATACTTTGCACGGAGACGGGCAGAGAGATACATCTGTCCCAATTTGTTACCCCAAACTGGCCCGGTCGGCGGTGGCGACAGTAAGGCTGATAGCCAGACTTATCCTGTTGCCGATGATGTGTCGATGCGTTGGTATCGTGGCGAGGCGACCGCTGGGAAAGCTCAAGAATCGTGGGCGTTCGCGATCAGTGCAAAACAGGCTTGGCGCTCGAAGGTTCAATCAGACGTCCAGAAGATCGCGAACACTCGACGCGGGTACAAGCGCATTTACTTCATCACGAATCAGCCAGTGAAGGACAAGGCACGCGCCGAAGTGGAATCAGCGCTCAAACGTAAGTACCACGTCAATGTCCACATTCTCGACCGAGGTTGGATCATGAAGCGCGTCTTCGAGAATGGCTCAGTCGACATTGCCGTGGAGGCTCTGCACATCACTGGATTTGAAAGCGAAAACAGGATTCATGGCCCTCGGGATCTTAAGAGACGGCGTGAGCTCGACGAACTTGAGACCCAGATTGCCGATTCGGATCGGTATCGAGGGGTGGAATACCAATTCGGTGAAGATTGCCTTCGCGCTGCTCTCATCTCCCGCGGGTTGGAACTCCCGCGAGTTGAGATCGAAGGGCGCTTTCAGCGTGCAGAGACCATTGCGAAAAAGCTCGGGCATCGGCAGCAGCAACTTCGTGTGGCTTATAACAGGGCTTGGACCAACTTTTGGTGGTTCGAGGATTTCACTCAGTTTGCCGGACTGTATGGCGTCGTCGAAACTCTAGCGATCGACAGTGAGAATTCAAACGACCTCGAATTACTGACGAATATTTGGACACTTCTCCTCTCCAGTGTCAGAACGCACGGGTTGGATGAAGCAGTCGCGATGCTTGCTCCGCGAACAGAATCTCTGCGAAGTCAATTAAAGCGCGTTGCAGGCGACCAGGAGCGACTCAACAACGCTCTTTGGGCAAGAACTAGTTTGCTTTTGATGGACCTGCAGGAAGCGCCGCAGGACGAAGCAAACGTTGCGAGAGTGTTATCAGAGCTCAAGGGCGTCATAGCCCAGATCGATGGCCTCATCTCTTACCCGATAACCGTTGTTTCCAAGATCGTGCAACAGCTGGGCGACTTTTTGGGCACAAACACCGAATATGACGAACTCTGCGAGCTTTTAACCGACACGATGCGGCAAAGAGCGAGCGATGGTGAGGCTGGGCGGATGCTGCTTGCGCGGGCACACCAAAAACTTCGAAATCGAAAGATCTACGATGCCATCCGACTCTACGGCCGGGCGCAATTGATGTTGGCGAAACGTGAGTACAGACCGGAACTCATTTCGGCGCTTGTTGGGTGCGGTTTGGCTTATGAATCGCGGGTTTGTTATGGGCAGCTCGCGCGAACGTTCTCGCTGCCGCCAACCAAGCTTTCTCCGAGCTTATGGAGCACGGGGAAATCCTAAGCCAGTCTCTCACTTGCGTGCGTAAACTGGTTTGGCTGGAACTCCAATTGGGAAGAGTACCTGCAGTGTTGCAATGGATGGACCTAGCGAGCGCGGTCGCATCAAATCTTGCAATAACAGGTAAACGTAAGCGAGCTTTTGAAGAGGAGCGCTTCATACAAGATGGGATTTTGGGAATTCTCTTCTTGAGAGCAGAACCTGCCCAATTACAGATGCTCTCAGCGTTGCCGAGCAGGCTGGACCTCGCCGGCTTGCTGCTCTCTAGGACCGCCCTGCTTTATTCATTGGGGTACGAAGACGAATTGAGACGCGAGGGCAGTATTCCCAGGGAGGACGATTCAAACGCCGTACTCGAGCTCGCGTGTAGGTGGGCCAAACAGCCTGCCAGCCTCGATCTCCCTGCTACGCCGGAGTTTGGGGAGAGTAGCGAAGTGGTCTTGCGCTCCCGAGTTCTCGGGTGTGAAGTGACCGGAATAGTGGCGAACAATTTCGCTTCGATCTGTTTAGCAGAGTGGACGTTGGCCGCTCTGGAAGGATTATTGGCGACCAGTCTGGATGTCGACATGTTCCCTCATGCACAGGATTTCTCTTTCCAGATTTCCGTCAACGTTAACAAGGACGCGACCGGGAACCCCGAGTACGCCTTCCATAAGCTCGAAGGCAAGGAGGCGCTGACGATCCAGCATCGAGAGCCAGACTTGAAAAACGCTGCCTCGGGCGCCGATCCCAAATTCTTGCAGAAAATTGTACTCGAGATTTTGCCTCGAATAGCACTGCCTAGAAACGTACAGCAGTATGCCGAACAAGTTCTGGGACGCGAAGAGGGATTTAGTCGCGCAATTAATTTCTCGAATCCTGCAGTGCCACTGAACAACATTCTGGGCGAGAAAATCGTCATGAGAATCTCGGGGTGGAAGGCCGCCCAGAGTCCCCAACCCTCAGAGTTTTCGCCCAGGAGGGCATTGCCCTGGTCACACGGTTTAAATCTGGATCCACCACAAGAAAAGCCCTCAATTTTCGAGAACCTTGGCGACGGCGATCCGCCTCCAGAACTGCTGGATTTTTCTAGTGTCAAGCACTCGCAAGTTCGCGTTTTTTCATTAATCGACCTGCCTTTATGGGACAAGGCTGGCTGGCATGGTGTGGGTTTGGGTTTAGCACCGATTTGGACGAGCCGCCAATCATTGGCTTAGCATTTCGCAATGCCGAGGTTGCCAAGGAAATTTTCGAGGGTTGGCGAGCAAAGTTGGGGAAGGTTGATGCAGAAGAGCAGCTCCATCTGTCCCTTATCACGGGAGTGAACAAAACATCGCCGCACAGCTATGCAGTCGTCATCGGCTCCAACCCCGCCGACGCCTGGCGTGCGGAGGGTGTTCATCATGTAGCGTACGTTTCCCGAATCTGTCGCATGGATCCCCCCGACTCAAGAAATCTAAACGTCTTTGTCCCTCGATACGAACGCCTGCGTCGGTACATCCTGGCTCCAGCCCACTACGCGCCGGGTATGGAGCAGCCTGAATTCTTTTTCGACTTATGGATCGAAAAAAAGGAACTACGCATCATTCCTGCATGGAAAATTGGGAGAAATGATCCCGACGGAGTAGGAATCCAACCGGGTGACCACCCCATTATCCCCGACGACGTTACAAACGCGCCGGTGTTGGGTCTTCTGAAGAGGCGAAAGACTCGGAGGCCCACTTCTTGAGCAGTGCAGCAATGAGGGCACGGTTTCATGGATGGGAGCGGCGCCAACCTGATAAAACTGCCCCTTGCACTTTGCACCGACGAATGGTATAAATGAAAAACCGTCGAGAGCAGTGTGGCAAGTCGGGCTGTTGAATCTCTCGTACCGTGCCTGGCATCTAGTGTAGTAACCCAGCAGAATCGCAAGAAATAGCTGGAATTAGCCTCGGCCACGGGGCTTCAATTCGGGGACAGAGCTCCTCGAAGGGTTTCAAAGCGGGTGGGTCAGGCATTCATGCCTGACGTTTTTCGCAAGAACCTCCTAAAGATCTTTTCTTAACCTATTGTCTTCCGACTCGGCTCGTGCCGAAATTATCGGCTCTAGGCTCCAAGTGTTAGGCTCCGGCAAGGTCACTTGCTTTAGCCTAAACCAAAGAACCTAAAGTCTTTACGGTACTAGAGCGGGGAGGAAGGCAGATTCTGCTGCGCGCAACCGCGCCGCTCACGATCTCCTTGTGGAAATCCTGTGAACGCGGCCGATTGACAGTCGCTATACAGAGTCGTTACTTTTAAAAGGTTTCGAGGACAGTCGGATTCGCCTTAACGGCGGGTTCGCCTGGACTGAAAGCGCACCGCTCAGGCGGAAGCGAATCGGTCTTTGACAACTTGGTTGAACGTGCCAGTCGTGAGATTTTTGTATTCCATGAAAATGGAGTACGAGATTCCAACGAGGGTCTCAAAGCCCTTGATGGAGTGTAAATGTTCGAGTTAAGTTCGAACGATCTCACAAAATTAGCCTTTGCTCGACCTCCGTCGGCATTGGCGAGTCAGCGTTCTGAAAGTGCGGGCTTCAAAACCCGTGCCGTCAGTGCGGTGGCGAATTTGTTCATTCCGAACAAATTTCAGGTTTCAAACGAGAGTTTGATCCTGGCTCAGAATCAACGCTGGCGGCGTGCCTAACACATGCAAGTCGAACGAGAAAGTGGAGCAATCCATGAGTAGAGTGGCGTACGGGTGAGTAACACGTGACTAACCTTCCTTCGAGTGGGGAATAACCTCGGGAAACCAGGGCTAATACCGCATAACATCCTAGAGTGAAACTCTCTTGGATCAAAGGGGTAAGACGCTTGAAGAGGGGGTCGCGGCTGATTAGTTAGTTGGCGGGGTAATGGCCCACCAAGACGATGATCAGTATCCGGCCTGAGA
>JAYTFR010000099.1:0-8079 GCA_043734125.1 Acidobacteriota bacterium
CCGAAAGAACCGGGGCATGGAGATGTGGAAAACGCTTCGCGTTTCCCACATCTCCACACCCCCGGCTACGACGACGGGCACAGATCAAAAGACGCGTTACACTAACACTTCACTTGGTACAACAAATCGGTCTGGTCAGGTCGCCGACCAGTTTTCATCGAGCATGAGTGCGAAATCCGAAATGCAGGCCACCCTGCGCCAAGACGGCACCGCACTAGACAGCCATGCCGTATCTGACTCCCCGTTCGCCTCAGCCGCATCGATGAGGTGCCTTAGAAACACACCTAGTGCAGCATCGTATGCCCAGAACCAACGGTTTGCGTATTTGACGAACTGCGTTTTGGACACGGCAAGTCTCTGCTTCGAGCGTGCATCAGCCCCGACTGCGAACAAAGGAATGATAGGTTCCGGCCGTTGGGCAAGGCAACTGGTGTTAACAGGCGTGGCTGCTGAAAAACTCCTTCGCGCGACATTAGCAAAAACGGAATTGCGCTACGACACCCTACAAGCACTCTTTTGATTCTTAGACATTTTGTATCCTCCAAACTTCGGCTGTTTGGGAGGAAACTGGACTTTCAACCGGCCACAAAAACAGTCATTTTCTCAATGTGCGGAACACTTTCTACCCCGTACCGCACTTCTAGACCTTAGCTGTTGAAATTGATGGCCCACTAGCCTGCGAAATGTGACTTTGCATCCTGCAAACGGCCTTTCCACTCGCCACCGTGACCGAACCAGTATCGAACCGCCGAGTGGACCGTTGCGCCAGTGTAGAACAGCGCAATGGCAGGCAGCAGAGGTGCCCACAGCGGCGAGCGCGAGTAAGACCGCAGCGTTGGCCAGAATGCAGCGCCCATCATGAACCATGCCGTGCCCCCCAAGAGCGCCGCCCATCCGCCAAAGCACACCAACACCGGCGGCACCATGTATGTGATGGTCATTCCGAGGACCGTTGCCATCAGCAGCCAACTGGAATGTCGCAACTGGTAGAACGCGGTGCGAGAGATCATGCGGCCAATTCCGCCAAAGCCGTCGTACCCGCGAATACTGTGCGTGTTCTGCGCTAACCCCAGCCACACGCTCCCTTTGCGCTTTATTTCCCGACCTAGTGCGCAGTCGTCGATCAATTCCTTTCGGATGGCAGCGACCCCCCCGATCCTCGCCAGCGCTTCGGCGCGAACCAGGACACAACCGCCGGCAGCTGCGGCAGTCTTGTACATGGGGTTAATGACCCACTCCGGCGGATACAGCATGAGAAAGAAGAACACGAATGATGGGATGAGCGCACGCTCAGCTAGCGACGAGCACCGCAGCCGCGGCATCATCGACACGAGGTCGAATTTATCCCCCTGTGCTCGAGCGACCAGAGAGGCAATGCTATCGGAGGCATGGATGATGTCCGCATCTGTGAACAGAAAATAATCAGGTGCAAACCGGGCCGCCTGCTGTACGCCTTGCGACAGCGCCCACATCTTTCCCGTCCAGCCTGCGGGCAGAGGCATGGCGGAACTGATCGTGAGTTGTTCGGACTTGCTCGCTGTGGCCTGGCGTACTACGTTTACCGTCTCATCCGAACTGTGGTCATCCACCACAAAGATCTGTACCCGACCGGCATAATCCTGTGCAAGCAATGACCGGACCGCAAGCCCGACGACATCCGCCTCGTTGCGTGCCGGTATGACAACCGCAACGCGAGGTGCGGACATAAGAAGCAGCTTCGGTTCGATGGATACGGTCGAGACCTGCCAAAAGCGACCTCTGCCAAGTAGCAGATAGACCCATATGAGGAAGGACAGGGTCCCAATACAAGCGGCGATCATACTCTTATCGCCTCCGCTTTTAGCCCACTTGGGGATCGACACAAGTTGGGGTTGCTGCCGCGTAGCTGTGGTTCAGAACTCGTGCGAACTTCTGCGCTTTCTCTACCCCCGGTGCGGGCGTCTCCTCTTTGGGGGTGTGCAATCGCGAGAGGCGAAATGCGGAAGCAGAAGAATAAGGTCACAGATGTGAATAAATGATAAACCGGGCTGCGTCGATTCGGGGCTAAGAATAGACGGTGATTGAGGGAAATAGGCATTTATTGATTGGTGAAACATCCCCATTGCACTCATTGACCCGCCACAGCTACGAACTGGGATGCTTCCGTTTGCGTCTCCACTGCATCAGCCAGTTCACAATTAAAGAAGAAGACGATGAACGGCGATAACCAAAAGAGAATGGCAGCGATGATGGTGTCCACCCGCCATGTAGCAGCACAGCGAACATTGGCCCATTTTACCGAACCGAGCCAAGGTGAGCGGCTAACTGTTGATAAATCCCCATTACACTCATTGACCCGAACACCCGGGTCGGTTCGCATGGCCTGCCCAAAAACCTCCTTGGCCGCGGCGCCGCAAATGCTTGACGCTACACAGATGCAAGGTGCTCGGCCTGGCTGCCCATAATTAGATGTTTTTGGGCATGCTGGGTGGATGGATTTGGCAAGACGTGATCGACGGGAAACCGCAAAATAGATTGGGACGCGAATGGATTGGGACGCGAGCGGTTACTGAGACTCCTTGCGGGGGGGTAGGGTCTTCAGACTATACCTTTTAGAACTGCTTTCGTTATGACCAATGAGGACGTCGATTGCTTCCGGATTCGCGACGATATACTCGGAATTCGTCTTGCTCCTCCCGACAGGTCATTCAAGCCTACGCGATCTGGAATAGTTTCTAGCCCAGTGAAATGCAAAATCATGGGCAGCCCCGTCACTCTGGAAATCGCATGGACCTTAGTATTTCCTGAAAGCGTGGGTCCGAGCGCAAAGCGTCGTAAATCGGATCCACCCTCAGCCAAATCATCCAGTGGGCGCGGTTGTCATAGGCCTTTGTGAGCCAATTCACCGCTTCCTTGTTATCCCCCAGGGCGACGCAGAGGCGAGCCATTGAGCCTGGGTCGGCAGATTGCTTTGCGCTCTCTAGCTGGTTCAGTAATGTGCGCGCCGCACTCGGGTGGCCTTCTCTCGCCTGGAGCACAACCAAGGACAGCGAATCACCTTGTTTTCGGTATTCAGCAGCAGCGGCGACGCGATCTCCTTTTTGCTCGTAAGCCGCTCCAAGTCTGCCATTCCCCAATGGAAAGTTGGGATCGCTCTCTCGGTTTTCCCGGTATTGCGTCAGAGCCTCGTCGGGACGCCGTGCGTAGTAGTAAGCATTTCCCAGATCGGCGTTTAAAAGAGGGTTAAATGGATCAAGTCGCAGCCCGCGCTTGAGAACTGCAATCGCAGAATCGGTGTCACCCCGGATTTCGAACCAGTACGCCCGCAGACAGCGCTCCGGACTGGGCGGGTTCAGTTGCTCGCTCCGGGTTAGTTCGCGGTCGGCGGCGGCCCAGTCCCAGTCATAAAAAATGTGCACTGCGGCCATGGCCTCGTGAGCTTCGGTCAGCGATTCGTCGAGATCAAGCGCTCGTTGCGCGGCTTCTTTGGCCTTAGGAAAATCGTCGGCGGTCCGGCCGTACAGATTCGCCCGGACTGAATAAGCAGCCGCCAGCCCCGCGTAGGCTGGCGCGTAGTTCGGGTCTTTTCCGAGTGCCCGTTCATAATAGTCAATGGATTTGTTCAGTGAATCCAGCCGGAACTGATACCAGAAGTGGCGTCCCTTCAAGTAATCTTCGTAAGCCTCCGCATCGACGGTCCTGCGTCTTGCCAGCTCCATTTTCCGCTGGGGATCGAGTTGTATCTGAACCTGTTCGGCGATGGCCGACCCAAGCTCGTTTTGAAACACCAGTAGATCATGCAGTTCCCGATCATAGTTGTGCGCCCATACATGGGTTTGGTCCCTTACCCGAATTAATTGCGCGCTGACGCGAACTTTGCCAGCGTCTCGGCGAACGCTGCCTTCGAGTACATAGTCCACGCCCAGCTCTTGCCCGACTTGGCCAATGGTCTTGGTGGTTTGCTTGTAGGCCATTGCCGAGGTCCGGGCAATGACGCCCAGCTTCTCGGGAGCCAATTGTCCGAGATCAGAGATCGTTTCTTCCGTGAGACCATCGCTCAAGTATTCCTGTTGGGAGTCGCCGCTCAGATTCTGGAAAGGAAGCACGGCCAGCATGATTCTGCCAGAGGGGGGCGAGGGTGTCGGCCGGAAACGCAGCAAGCCAACTCCGGCCAGCGCCGCAGCAGTTGCGCAAAGCGCGACCCAGTACCAACTGTGCCGGCGCTTTCGGATGTTAGGAAGATAAGTAGTCGCAACATCAGCCCTGGATTCCTGAGCCTCAGACTTTACCGCAGCGCCGTTGGCAAGCCCTCCGACGGCTGCGACGAGCCGGCGTTCACGCCGTGGAGCAGGTTCTACGTATTGCCGCTGATTGGTAGCGTCGTCCAAGACCCGGCGATCAATCAAGCGGTTCGCTTCGAGGAGAGGCGGTTCCGATGACGGTGCCGCTGCCGCCCCATTAATGTTACCAATAAAGCGATAGCCCAACCGGGGCAAGGTCTCGATATAGCGTGGCGTATCAGCGGAGTCATTCAGTGCGTCACGAATGCGATTGATGGAATTGTTTAGCCCGTGGTCGAAATCTACAAACGTATCTACCGGCCACAACGCCTGGCGTAGTTCATCACGGCTCACCAACTCTCCCGAGCGCTCCAGAAGCATCCGCAGGATCTGAAACGACTGTTGGGGCAGCCTCACTCGCACACCCTGCTTGCGCAGTTCCTGGGTGCGAAAGTCGGCGTCAAAGACCCCGAAGCGCACCATTGGGCCAGGCCTCTCCGTCACATCCACATCCTTCCCGCCAAGGCGAGTTTATCACGCATCTCCAGCAGCAGAGGAGGCTGCTATCTGCTCTAAATTCAGTTACTTGCCATGTGAGCCACAAGTGCGACTCATGGGAGAGTGCTGGGATGGATGCCAATCTGATCTTCGGCTAAGACTTAGGACCATCGCGGCGAACTCTGGCTGCAAAAGCCTTCGAAGGAGAGAAGTCATGTTACGAAAACGTTTAGCTCCATGACTGCACTGCAGGCGCTTGGCACCGCTCCCGCACGATGCTCGTGACCTTACCACCTCTATCCAGTTTTCAATAGACTGCTCGCCAGATAACTACAAGGAGAAACGATGAACGCTTCACGCTCAGTCCGCCTTTCGAGCATCCGTTGGATGTTCGCGCTGGTTTTCTTGATTCTTCCGCTGACGGCACGGGCCCAATGGCAAGCCAATATCGGAGCCCAGAGTCAATCCCTCGCGCATCAAGCCCTGGCTTTCCTTCCCAACGAAATCTGGATACACGCCGGGGACAGCGTCACGTGGACCTCTCACGTTGACGAGATCCACACCGTGAGTTTTCTTACGGTCGGGCAAACAAGGTTGCCTTTTCAGGTCGGATGTCCCGGGTTTACCGTCAGCGGTTTTGCGACCGTGGACGGCTCTACCTGTGTCACCACCCCTCCCCTCGTAAAAGAGCAGACTTTCACCGTCAATTTTCCCACCGCCGGCAACTTCAAACTGGTCTGCCTGGTCCATCAGAACATGACGGGAGTGGTCCACGTTCTCGATCTTTCACACTCTCTTCCGCACGAGCAAAAGTTTTACGATCTTCAAGCGGCTAAAGAGGGCACTGCTCTCCTCACAGTTGATCTTCACCAGCACGATATGGCTGAACACTCTGGCAAGAATGGTGTGACTGTCGGCATCGGCGAAGTTCTGGCAAATGGCGGCGGCTCTCAGACTCTGTCCGTGATGCGCTTCATGGAACCGACGAAGGTAATCCATGCCGGAGAAACCGTCGAATGGACAAATCTAGACCCGGCGACACCGCATACCATCACCTTCGGAGTCGAACCTGCGAATCCCGTCCCACCCGTCAACGCAACCCTTGATGCAGATGGAGCGCTCCACGGCATCATCAATTTGAGCGCTGACAGCGTACACTCGGGACTGATCATTGCGGCACCGCAGGATAATCTGTTTCTTCCTACGCCACCTCTGAGCGTTACCCGGTTCCGGGTTACGTTTACCCATCCTGGAGTATTTCCGTACATTTGCGCGCTGCATGACGGTCTGGGCATGAAGGGGGAAGTGATCGTTCTTCCCTAACGCTTCACAACTCAGCACCACCGAAGCCTGCACCGTTTAATTTGAGATCGGTGCAGGACTCATTGACCGGTCTAAAAACAGGATTACCTCAGCCCCTCCACAACATATAACTGGGACCGTCAAGGATCGTATGCTACCTCGAAATAGACCCCTTCGACACGCAAGCAAAAATGGCGGCGGCTTCAATGAGATACAGGATCCGCTGCTGCTCAACTGCAGTCCGCAACCTGGGTTAATGGTCCTTATAACTGGCCAGACGTAGCGTTTTCGATTAGTGAATATCACTCCGAATGATCGGCTGGTAGCCACGTCACTCCTCCTGGCCAACGGTCCGGTGGAGTGGCGGGCGGTCGCAAAAGACGGCGCCGATATGCCGGTGCAGCACGCACGATAGCGGGTGCTATCAAATAGTCCAATTCAGACATTTCGTCACGGCTACATACGGAGCTGCTCATCTATCTGCCATAATCCGCATCCGTGCTCTGATTTGAAGCTGAGACTGCGCGGATGGAGTCATGCTGAGGAATATCAAGCATCACAGAAGCGTGAAGGGCGATCTCCCTCATGGCGCAGATTGTGCTCCATTCTTCCGGTAGAAGTACCTCCGCGGCTGCATTGACAGTTTCTGCAGGGCCCCATCTTCATCGGACTCCACCGTCTCCATAATCATGCGAGGAGTCGATTCCATTTCTTCGCACCCGCTACGCGAAACGACGTTCTCGACCTGAACTCGCGATGGTCCAATGATGAAACGCTCAGAGTTTGCGGCAATGTTCAGATTCACGATGCGGACTGATTCCTTGTCGACCCTCCTGTGTTTCCTGGTTCTTCCCGGTTCTCCAAGGCGAAGGCACAGATGCCGCGACAGGGGTAGATAATTTGCCGAGCCCGTCACTAGAAAACCGACCTGATCGCTTCCTTTTGGCGGCACAATTACGACAGGGCAGTCGCAGATAACAAAGCCGGTGTCTTCAGATGCTACAAGCACCTCCCAATCGAGGTGCGTCAGGAGTTTGGCAAGATCCACCGCCTGCTCCATCATGTTTGTAAGAAAAGAAACTTCTGTCGCAACAAATGTCAAGTGCTTACCCTGAACGGCCTCGACCATTGACTCAGGTGTGACATTGATCTGTTCGCCCGTCTCTCGCGCATATTTGTCCATGACAGAGTTTGCACGCTCAACGTTCGCAAAGGTGATTCGACTCAGTTCTTCCATGGCCGTCGCATAAGTCGCCCGGACGTCCCTGCTGATAGAGGGAACCCTGAGCCATTGAAAGGCCATGAACAATGCCACAGCCTGTTCCGCTTCGCTGTTGGGCCTTCCGATCTGGAAAGCGCGGATGCCCTTGACCCCGAGGCTGTCCACAACGCCAAGAACCTTTGACTCCACCTGCATGTCCCAGGGCTTGTTCTCGGGCGTTACAGCGTATAAGTCCTTCTCGAAACAGATGACGCGCGGATGGAGTTCCTTGTACGCTCCCGTCTTCCGGTCATAGACCCAAAGCAATCCGCCATCGTTGATGAAGTTGCTCTGATAAAAAACTGGTACATAGTGGTGCTTACGGGGGGCTTTGGCCATTTATGACCTTCGTACTCTAATTTCCTAAGTGGGTGCACAAATGGTTGCACATTCTAGTAATGAGTTGCGACTTTTCGGATTGATCGCGCTTCATTGATGGGAGTCTAACGGATGCAGCGAGCTAGCTATTGTCCGGCCCGCGCGAGGAGCAGACTATTCGCCAGAAAGTTGAAGTCGATCCGTATTTGGTCATTGAAACAGCGGCAGGCCGAGTTGCTCGAAATAGGATTTCCATGCGCCTGCACTCTCGCGATGGTTCGAAGAGATGTTCCTATAAATCAAGCCGGCGATCTGCTCGACGCTGCACTTTTCAGGCAGTGAGATTGACGTGACCGGCGAAATTTGTACCAGGTGGAATGAGAGAGAATCCACTTGGAGGAAAAGCGGGTCATGCCCATCCAGAGGTATAAGCCAGAGCAA
>JAYTFR010000100.1:0-13003 GCA_043734125.1 Acidobacteriota bacterium
ATTTGCTCTGGCTTATACCTCTGGATGGGCATGACCCGCTTTTCCTCCAAGTGGGTTCTCTCTCATTCCACCTGGTACAAATTTCGCCGGTCACGTCAGCATTCCCATAGACCTGCTCGATGCTGTGGCGGAAAGCAATCATATTGCTGCGCGAGGATTGAGTAGCAGGGCTGGCCGGGTCTTTGGCAAACTCTGCCCGATACGTCCTCAGCAACAACCCGCTTTGGTCCTTCAATCGTGCGACTGTTTTCGAGTCGAGGTGGGTTTCAATCTGCATAGTCTATTGTACGCGGAGCTAGGGGGAATAGTTCGCTCCTGTAGGACACCCCCCCGACTCGTGAAATCATTTGCCGCCCTCGCGATATTCCTTGTCTGGTGGCTGCTGCGGCTCTGTGTGCTGTGATGCCCGACCGCCGTGCTCGTGAGTTCGTCACTCATATATGTGATTGAAATCACAGCCTCCCGCCGTAGCTTCGCTCTAGCATGTGGAAACGTCGCCGGAAATGGACCTTCGGTAGTCCAGTACGGTCGGCGGAATTTCCGCGTATGGAGATAGTTGAATGAGAGCTATTAGGCGAACCGCTCCTGCGGCTATTTTGTTTGGCACTCTCTTTGTTGCAGGCCTCGCGCAAGCAGGAGAGGTGAAGGGAAAGGTATCAGCGCCGGGATTGAAGTCAGTAGAAAACATTGCGATCTACATCGATGCCATTACGGGCAAGAAATTCGATCCTCCCGTCGAACATGCAAAGGTTGACCAGCGGAACCAGACCTTCATTCCGCGCACCCTGGTGATCTTGCGAGGAACAACGGTAGATTTTATGAACGGCGATCACGTCGCGCACAACGTTTATTGGTCCTCAATCAACGGCAACAAGGCTCTCCGGCATAGTATGAATATTGTGTCGCCGGGACACACAAAGTCGTTTCAATTCGATAACCTTGGTATGGCACAGCTCTTCTGTAATCTCCACGTAGATATGGCGGGTTATATTGTGGTCGTTCCCACACCGTACTTCGCACTGACCGCCTATGACGGTAGCTTCACCATCAAGGACGTTCCACCGGGCACGTACACCCTGAAAACGTGGAGCGAGGACGGCAAACCCACCACGCAGACGGTGAGTTTGACCGATGCCACCACAAGCGTCCAGCTAACCGTGAACAAGTAGCGAACTGGAGAAGAGGTGCGCATGGAGCGATGGACCAAATCGGTGAATCTTGCAATCCTGGTAGCGGCGCTCCTAGTTGCATCGTCGTTATTCGGTCAGACGGCAAGTGCTAGACATACTTTGGTCACGGCTGTTGAAGGAGAAAGCTGGAGTCGTCACGTCCAGAAGCCTTTTAACGAAAGTAGCATGGGTAGAAGCTCCTGGAGACTGGGGCCAGCGCCAGGAGAGACTTCCTCGTGGCAATTGCACCTGTCCCCGGGTTACGCTACGCAAATCGTCACGCTCCATGGTTCGGACCTGTATCGCCTGAGTTGCCGAGGATGCCACGGTGAACTCGGCCAGGGTGCACCCCCAGAAATAAACTCTATTTCCAGTCTGGTGCAGGCGACCTCCGTCGCCACTACCAGGGAGCGAATGAAGAAGGCGGGACGGGAAATGAGCGAGTCAGAGTTAGTTGCTCTGGCAAAGGAATCCAGGGTTCTGTTGCGGCAGCGGCTCCACCACGGGGGAGAACACATGCTGCCACCAACCTTGAGCGAAGAGGAAATTCGCTGTCTGATCCCCTACATCGAACAACTTTCCGGCGTACCCGGCGCCGAGAAGCACCAGATTGCGGTAAGGGAATCGTCTGACCGTGTCGGTGAGCATATCGTGAAATCCACCTGTCACGTCTGCCACAGCGCGACCGGGCCGAACCCCGACCCTGAGCAAATCTCGGAAGGCAAGTTTCCACCGCTCTCTTCCCTTACGACGAGGGTGGGCCTCCCCGACTTCGTCCGAAAAGTTACGAATGGTGCTCCCATCATGAGCGGTACGCCGCCAGCGCTTCACCGAGGCAGGATGCCGGTTTTCTCCTACTTGAGCCAGGACGAAGCCGCGGCTGCTTACGAGTATCTGCTTCTCTACCCGCCCAAGCCATAGGTTGTAAATAAGATTGGGCCGCGCGGAGCCCCTCTTCGTCGCCAGTTCGTGGTTCTTGTTTCAGTTGACTTTAACAGGAGTGGGTGTTGAAAAAGTCACTGTTATTTAGCAGGTGAGATTCAGCAGAAGCGTGTTAGAAGGAGGAATCCATCTCATGCTGCATTGGATTTCTATCTTCGGAGGCCTGCTAATCATGATGGGACAACACCCCCGCTCAGAAGCGCTGTTCTACTATTCCGTCTGGAAGATCAAGTTCCCGAACATCTGCTGCGGCTGATCGACAAGCACATCAGCTTCGAGTTCGTCCGGCAGCAACTGAAAGAAAGCTACAGTGAAACGGGTCGGCCGTCGATTGATTCTGAGTTGCTGCTGCGAGGGCTCCCGCACCTGCCAGGCCAGTACGGGCGAATCTATTACAAAACTCAGACGATAAGAATCCTGCATTTTTGCAAGACTTAGTGTGCGCCGAGTGCGCCTCTATGCACAGTCTTCCAACGATCATTCAGGGCGGAATGGGTGCCGGCGTTTCCAGTTGGCGGCTTGCCCAAGCCGTATCCCGGCTCGGCCAGCTTGGAGTGGTTTCTGGAACAGCGCTTGATGTGATCTTTGCCCGGCGTTTACAAGACGGCGATCCCGGCGGCCACATGCGCCGCGGTCTCGATCACTTTCCGCTGCTAGAAGTGGCCGAGCGTGTATGGCGGACACACTACATCCCAGGCGGGAAGGCGGCAACAGCGTCGTACAAGAGCCTGCCCATGCATTCCAAGGACACTCCTCTCGAATTGAAGGAGCTTTGCGTCGTCGCCAACTTTGTGGAAGTATTCCTCGCCCGAGAGGGGCACGACAATCCAGTGGGAATCAACTACCTGGAAAAAGTTCAGCTGCCACATCTGCCTTCCATTTACGGCGCAATGTTGGCCGGCGTGGCATACGTTTTGATGGGGGCGGGAGTACCGCTGAAAATTCCTGGCGTGCTGGATCGCTTCTCCAATAACGAGGCCGCAACCTATCTCCTCCAGGTCACCGGCGCGCATGGCGATGACGACAGAACCATGGTATTCACGCCGCGGGAGTTCATGGGGCGTGATCTTTCGACACTGACTCGACCAAAGTTCCTGGCGATCATTGCCTCCAATACCTTGGCCACAACGATGCTGAAGAAGGCGGATGGCGCGGTGGATGGATTCGTGATCGAAGGACCGACTGCTGGAGGCCACAATGCGCCACCTCGCGGAAGGCTCCAGCTTGACGAGGCAGGAGAGGCGATCTATGGGGAGCGCGACATCGTTGATCTGGAAAAGATTCGTGCCCTCAATGTTCCGTTCTGGCTTGCAGGAGGATATGGTTCGCCCGAGAAGCTGGCAGAAGCTTTGGCCGCTGGAGCTACCGGTGTGCAAGTAGGAACTGCGTTCGCATTCTGCCAGGAGTCGGGATTAAGAGAAGACTACAAGCAAGCGCTCTTGGCAAAAGCACTAGCCGGGGAAACTCGCGTCTTTGCAGACCCCGTGGCGTCCCCGACCAATTTCCCGTTCAAAGTGGCGCAACTGGAAGGCACGGTTTCGGAGCCTGAAATCTATGCAGCGCGACCGCGGATTTGCGATTTGGGTTTTCTGCGAGAAGCCTATAGAACGCCGGCAGGGACCGTCGACTACCGCTGCTCGGGTGAGCCAGTGACTGTCTATGTGTCGAAGGGCGGAGACGCGGCGAATACGGTGGGGAGGAAATGCCTCTGCAATGCCCTCGTGGCGAATATCGGCCATCCCCAAATACGAGCTGGCAAGTACGTTGAAAAAGGGTTGGTCACCTCGGGGAACGATTTGACGGAAATTGCGCGGTTCGTGCAGCCCGATGCCTCGAGCTACACCGCCGCAGACGTGGTCGCGGACTTGATGACCGGCATCGACTCCCGCCCGAGGTCAGCCCCAGCCGACTCGCTTACAACCTCTTGCTTCGTTCGTGTCACCTAAGTCCTCGCTCTTAAGCGGAGGCTGGCGGTAGCAAGTGGAATCGTGGCGGCTCAGGTTTGTGCAAAAGTGACCAGTCCCAAGGGCGGCTTCGAGACTACAGTGGCTGTTGTCGCAGAGCCCTTCGCGGTACAAACAGGAGAAGCCAGTGTCAAAACACGATTCGGTCACCAAACGAAAACGACGCCCCAAGTCGGACAAACGGGTAGACTACACCGCACGGACCATGGCGGTTATCAAGCAACACTCGGAAGCAGCGAAGCTGAGTGAATCTCAGAGGGCGCTGCCAAAAAGCGCGTAATTGGTGCCACCTATTTCAGGGCAATGCCCGCCTCGTGACCAGATGAACCGAAAAGCTTCCCAGCCAATAACCGCCCTTACACTCCGACGCTAGAATGTGGATTGATGTTTAAGGTCGCCAGCTGGAATTTGAATTCTGTTCGCTCTCGGCTGACCCATGTCACGGCATGGCTGAAAGTTCGCGAACCGGATGTGTTGTTGCTGCAAGAATTGAAGGGCACGGAGTTCCCGTCAGAAGCCTTCAAGTCGCTCGGCTACGAGAGTGTAGCGGTGACGCAGAAGGCCTATAACGGGGTTGCCATTCTGTCGCGACACCCGATGAAGACGATTGCTAAGGCTCTCGTCGGAGACGATTCCGACAGCCATGCGCGGTTCTTGGAGGTAATCACCAAGGGCATCCGCATCGTCAATATTTATGCCCCCAATGGCAATCCGGTAGGGAGTGACAAGTTTGCGTACAAGCTAGCTTGGATGGATCGACTGACTCAGCAAATGATTGGATGGAAGCAGGACGATGTGCCGACGCTAATAGGCGGCGACTTCAACGTGATTCCTGAGGACATCGACTGTCACAAGCCGTCTTCATGGGAGCACGATGCTTTGTTTCAGCCGGAGCCGAGAGCCCGCTATCGTGCGATGTTGGGTATTGGCTATACGGATGCGTTCCGGTCGTTGCACGTGGGCGAAATAGGGCATTTTACATTTTGGGATTACTTTCGGCAGGCGTTCCAAAACAATCGAGGTATACGAATCGATCACTTCTTGTTATCCCCAACGCTGGCAAATCGGCTCGAAGGCTGCGAGATCGACAAAGGGCCGAGAGCGCAGGAAAAGCCCTCTGACCACACCCCAATAATCGTGACGCTATCCGATCTGCCATAATCTCCCAATGTGCGGCCGATTCCGACTATCCCGGCGAAAGCAACTTGTTGGAGAGTACTTCGACACCGTTTCCGAAGAACCGGACTGGGCTCCCCGGTACAACATCGCCCCCACCCAGTCTGTAGCAGTCATCCGCCAAAACCCGAAGGAGCCCGTCCGGGAATTGTCGCTGATGCGCTGGGGACTGATTCCATCATGGGCGAAAGACTCGTCTACCGCCGCCGGCATGATCAATGCGCGGGCTGAGACCGCGGCCACAAAGCCCGCGTTCCGCGATGCGCTGAAATCCCGCAGGTGCCTGATCCCCGCAGACGGATTTTATGAATGGGCGCGAGCGGGAAATACAAAGCAGCCCTACTGCTTCGAAGTCAACGAAGGGGAGTTGTTTGCCTTCGCAGGACTGTGGGATCGCTGGAAAGACCCGAGCGGACAGTGGGTCAAGTCTTGTTCAATCCTCACCACGACGCCGAATGCCGTGACCTCCGCCGTCCACGACCGGATGGCAGTGATCCTCGATCCCGACAGCTACAACCTGTGGCTCGACCCCGGAATGACGAATGTGGCTGCGGCGTCCGAAATGCTGAAGCCCTATGATGCGCAGAGGATGCGGTGCTATCCCGTGAGCACGCGGATCAATTCCGTGGTGAACGACGACGCGGAATCCTGTTGTCGTGTGGAGCTTGCCGAAGGTTCAGGATCGGCTCTTCCCCTAGTCGCAACTCCTCCCGCCCAACCCACTGCGAATATTCTCGACATCGAGACAGACGACCTCGCCATCCTCCTTTTGAGAAGTTCGCAGTACCCAACTTCGAGCATCTTTTTGGCGAGGCTCTCGCCATGCTCTATTCGAACCAGCGACCGGAAGCCGTCCCACTTGATCTCGAAGAACCAATCGGGACGGCTGAACGGTCGGGGTCGGCGACCGAGCGGCATCGTTTGGAAATGCTGGAGGGGCACTGAAATTAGTATGGCGAACCCCGTGCTTGCTGCCCAAGCTCCTGCGGTTGCTCCGCGCGATTCAATGAATTAGACTGCGAGTTCAACGTGTACTTCGAATGAACTCAGCACCGCGCCACCACAGTCAATTGTGGCTGAAGCTTCTTGTGTTGTTAGGTGCATTAATTGTCTTTGGCGACACTGGACAAGCACAGAACTTCAAAGTAACCCTCCTCGGCACTGGCTACCCACAGCCACGAATGGATCGCTTCGGCCCGAGTACCCTAGTGGAGGCCGGAAGCGAAAAATTCCTGTTCGACTGCGGTCGCGGTGCCGCGCAACGACTGGCTCAGATCAACGTATCTTTCGCTGACGTAAGCGCCCTATTTCTTACCCACTTGCACTCCGACCACACAGTGGGCATTCCTGACCTCTGGTTGACTGGATGGGTTCAGGGACGCAAGGTTCCGTTCCGGGTGTGGGGGCCGACCGGGACTCAACAAATGATGTCACATTTGGAACGGGCCTATGAGTTCGACATCCACATTCGGCGGGACGTAGACGAAAAACTGCCCGCGCAGGGCGTAGTCGTGGTGGCGAAGGACATTGACCAAGGGGTTGTATACCAGAGCCGCGAAGTGAAGATCACTGCATTTATCGTCGATCATGGCCCAGTCAAACCCGCACTCGGATACCGGATCGACTATGCGGGGCACTCCGTCGTGCTCTCCGGCGACACGAGATTCTCCGAAAATCTGATCCGGTTTTCTGAAGGAACCGATGTATTGGTTCATGAAGTGATCGACCCCGATGCCTTTCGTACACAAAACCCGTCCTTCAGCCCAGAACGGGTTCGAATCGTCGTCGCGCATCACACAACGCCTGAACAGGCGGGGACAATCTTTGCGCGAGTGAAGCCAAAACTGGCGGTGTATTCACATGTGGTGCCGGGTGACACTCCGAGTTTGATTCCCCTTACACGAAAAACTTATTCCGGACCTCTGGAAGTCGGTGAAGATTTGATGAGTTTTGAAATTGGGGAAAAGGTCGTGGTACGTCGTCCCTCCTTGTAAGTCTCCTTTGCCTTCTAGTCGGGTTCCCGGTGTATTCCTATTCGTTTATTCATGTCGTCAACTGGGATTCGCACCCTATCTAGCAAGCGGAAAAGTTCGTCTCCACTTGCAGTCCTGAAATCCGCACTGCGACGGGCGTCCCATGACTCGATGCGTGTGAGGCGCTTTCGTTTGTGTGTCCTTGCCAACCCAGTCTACAACTCGCTGGGCTCAGGGGTGCCGCCCACGGTCCAAGCAGCAGGTCGGCTTCGAAAAGGAAGATCAGGACTTGGTTTCCGCGTTGGCAGCCTCGAAGAATGCGTCTTGCTGTCGGTGTGCGAAGCGCAGAGCCGGTACCCGACTGACTAGCACGGACGCGAATTTCTCCATCAGAGCCGCTATCGTTGACCTTCCCCTACATCCCCCGTAACATTCTCGCCAGTGTCCACGCCTTCCCAACCCGTGGGTCAGACGGTTTCCCATTACCGCATCCTCAGCAGGATCGGCGGCCGGGGTGGGTGTCGTGTATGGCCCGAAGGTATGCTGATTGGCCATCCTCCATGTAAGCGAACCAAGGGGCGAAAGGCCGCATAAACTTGAGCCGCTGCAAGCAGCCTTGCAGGCCACCCCCAAAATAGTGTCGAAATTACCCGTTTTTTTCACCGAGCATCGCCAGCACCGCACCAACAGAGCGTAACGTTGGTCTTGTGCCGTATCGGCATTGACCCGACAGGCAATGGCAATCGGGTATCTCTGGGCTCTGCTAGCCTATCCCCAAGCAGAAGTCCGTCAAAGAGCGCATCGCGAAGTTGCGGGAGGAGATAGCGCAGATCAGCGAGGCGGATCGCCTGTACTTGCAAAGCGGCGAGAAAAAGCTACCCGGCGCAGCGGAGCACGAACGGCGACTTCAAAGACTGCAGGAAATTCGGGATGAGTTGGTGGCGCTCACCGACTGGAAAAAGCTGTGATGATGGCCACCGGGTCGGGTGCTGAATGCTTTGTGCCTTTTCCGAATTACTCCCACTCGCACGTCCCTTCGCCAGTCGAGTCCCCCAGTCCGATGAACGGAATCTATTTCGTCGGCGTCTTGCTCAATAGAAAGCCTTGATAGGCCAAGTACGCCGCGATGGCGAGCCCTAACCAGCTGATCCAATTTGGCATGACTGCGCCTTCAATGGTGACCTGCCACCCACGAAGGAGGCGGACAGCATGAAGGAGAGCTACCAGAGAGAAGAGTACTGCGGTGACCAGAGAAAAGGTTCGTTGCGTCATTTTCAACCTCCGAAGACTTGGGGGCAAACTTCAAGGCATGCTTGGGCTTTTACTTCGCCAGAATCGGTGTCAATGAGTGAACATGGCGATTTTGCAACACTTACCGGGGGATGGAAGTTCGTTCACGATTGCAGTCAGTAGGAGAAGGCCGTCGCAACAAACCACAGAAACATCCAGACGGCAGCGGCTAGTCCAGGTCGCCAAGGCCGATGCTCGTGCTCGTAGTGTGGCAAGAAACCTGCGACGAGACTCACGACAGAGAACAATAACCCTGACACCGCCGTCCGATAATCGCGCGGCGAGATAGGTCTGACAAAAACCTGCCAGAAGAGAGAGCCAAGGGCAACCAGCGTCGAGGCTGATGCGAACGCGAGGCACGCTGTTACAGCAGCACTCTGGACAGCTCCGTTCCGCCAATCGCCGATGAGCCTACTCCACGCGACCGTCAACATGACGGTTGGAACGGAGAGGATGAGCAAGTTTATTGCGAATACGAAGACCGTGATTGCCATAGCGCCCTTCGCTAAGACAATACCATCCCGCCAAGGCATTTTGAGTGATATGGCGATTTTTCGCCAGTTGTGACTGACGGCAACTTTCCGATCATCTATTATCGTGAGGAGTCACGGTTGCGGCGGCATATTTTGTCAAAATCGTATGATCCGGCCTTTTCTGATTCGCTCAGGTTGTCTCGCATATTTTCACGACTGAGTTCGCCCCAAATCTTACCCGTTTGGTCTGAACAAAAGAACTGGAACCCCCACACTCCCTTTACACGCTTGTCGGCGGGGTACGCAACAACCAAGTATTCCATCTCAGGAGGTCTATCTCGCATATCGCAATGTAGCTCGAAGTTGTATTTGTTTTCGGAGGGTGATGCCAAACCTGCGCGCCGCAAATCATCGAGCTTGCACGCAAAGCCTTGTGCAGGGTTGTCTTTCAGGAATCCGTTCTGCACCTCATCGATACGTTTGATGTAGGCCCGAGCATGTGATTCGTAAGCGGTGTCCCTAGCCAGTTCAAATGCGCGAGAAAGAAACCACCACACGCCCCAAGCGCATAAGGCCAGCAAAACCAGCAAACTCCAGCGTTTTACACTCATCTGCCAATCCTGGGCGAACAACTTTACGGTGACTCCTAAACACTCCGTTTGGCCTTGATATTATTACGGCCAGCGTTGCCCGAAAACAGAAATTAGGATTGTTGACGTTACTAGGCGTTGGCACTCAAAACCCCTGATCGTGGGGCCATGAGTGTACTCGCGATTTTTCACCATTTGGGACGATTGCTTACGTTCGAGACCTCCCATGGAACAAGGCAGACCAGAGGTGGTAGGAACCGCCAACCGCACCCGCGACTAGAGCCATCCCGATCGAAGCCGCTCCTGAACGTACAAAGTGGCTGTAGCCGTAGACAGCCAAAGGCACATAAATGATCACCCCCGTAGCTACTCCGGGAGAATAGCCGCGAGATTTGTAACTCGCCCAGACATGCCAACATCCGTTCGAGCACATCACCGCGGCAATCATGAGCCAGTAGGCAACGCCCAAGGTTAGCCTGCCAAGTAGTGCAATGTTGCCGCAAGCTACAAGCAGGGCGGCATTGACGACGAACAGGAAACGCGCTGTGATTCGAGAGGGACCAGATCGGTAGTTCCTGTACCACGCAGGAAACCCGCCTGGGTAAACAAACTCCTCAAAGATGTGAAGCATTGCTGCTCCCAAGGGAGCCCAAGGTAGCCAGTTCATTGTCATTTTGGAGTATACGCCGGGCTTGGGCAGTCCGATTGCGAAGCATACAGCCGCACAACGGCGCGCATGTCAATGAGTGCTATGGCGATCCGCCAATCATGGACCATCGGAGCCAGCTAAGCGTTATCATTGACATCCTCAGTCGAGGGGTATTCAATGACACCGCACGACGATAGGGCTCTTAGCAAAACACTCAAGGAGGATTTCAATGAAGAGAAGCTTGACATGGTCTGTTCTCGGTTTGGTTGTGTGGGCATGTGCGGCGCGGTCACCAGCCCAAGAGACAGCCGGGACCGAGCACGCGGTAGCCGCACTGGAGCAAAAATGGCTTCAGGGACAACAGACAAACAATCCTGATCTGATCGCTCCGCTGCTGGCCGACCAGATCGCGGACACAGAGAGCGACGGAAAGGTCAATGACAAGACCGCGCTCATGACAATGACAAAGGCGATGAAATACACCAGTGCCGATTACGAGGATGTGAAGGTGACTGTTTTTGGCGATACAGCCATCGCGACTGGAGGTTTCACAGGAAAAGGGACCGATGCGTCGGGTAAGCCCTTTGAATCTCACGTGCGCTGGACTGATACGTGGGTGAAGATGCCAAGCGGAACATGGCAATGTGTCGCCACTCAGTCGACGCCAATAAAACTGTAAGGGACGTTCCAACGCTGGAAGGGAAAGTGACCGCCCTCTCCTGAGTGAGTTATTGGCCCGTGTTTCGCCAGTTAAACCGCCCGATGTCTGGGCGGTTTTCCTTTACATCACGTGACGAAGAATTGGCCGACTGGGTCAATGAGTGATACGGCGATTTATCGCCATCTGAAGATCTGAAGGCAAGTCGAACGTTCTAACGTGTAAGTTGCTTGCGACTATTTGGGTTTCTTTTCCATCCACGTTTGACCGTCGAACTCCCAAACATCGTTGAGCATGCGCTGTGGCTTGTCGTTCACGCCTCCGAACAACACTACGCGGTCTCTGGCCGAATCGTATCCCATCACGAACTGTATTCGCTCCGGAGGGCCTTCGGTTGCGAGACGGCTCCAAGTCTTGCCGTCCCAGGCCCAGGTGTCGGAGTAGAAGCGACCTTTCTCGTCTTCTCCGCCGAAGAGGATTGTACGTTTTCTCTTCGAGTCGTAAGCAAGGCCAGGCCAGCTTCGTGGCCCTGGCCCAGATTCACTGACGAGTTTCCACTGCTCGCCATTCCATTCCCAGGTATCGCCGAGCGCCGCGAGCGGACGAAACCCACCGTATAAAACGGTCACTCCACGCGCTGAATCATACACAGCGGCAGCAGCGGAACGCAGGGACGGGCCTGCCATAAAATTGGGCTTCCAGTCGTTGCCATCGAATTCCCACGTGTCAGCAAAGATGACGTTCTCGTGCCTACCACCAAATAAGACGAGGCGATCGCGCGTGAAGTCATACACCAGGGTAGCGTCGGCGCGACCGAGGGACGGAAGATCCTTTATGACGTTCCAGCCACCGGCCTCCAAGGTGCTCAGCTTCCCATCAATCGCGTTGGAATCGTCAGCGCCACCGAAGGTCAGAATCCGCTGACGCTTCGAATCGTAGGCCATGGAGGCAACGTACTTATGAACTCCTGTGTCGGAGATCAGCCTCCACTCGATACCATTCCACGCCCAGACATCACTTGCTGCTTGGACCTTCTTGGAGGCTTGGTTCCAGGTGTATCCGCCATACACTACGAATTCTCTACGCGCGTCGTCGTAGGCACCCGAGTGGTGCAGCCGCGCTGCGGGCCAATTCGATGACTGGGCAATTGCCGAATACACCGCAATAAACCACAGTGCGAAAGTACATAGAATTCCCTTGAATATGTTTGGACCCATTCTGCGGCCTGTCTCCATGATATCTCGACCATCGGTAGGTTCGGTAACCCTGAAAATTGGCCCATTACATGGTACGAATCGCCTTGACGTATAGACGTGCCATAGAGCATTCCGTAATCGGAAGTTCTCAGTGAGTGCTATGGGGATTTATCGCCAGTTATCCCCTTTCTGCTCTAGAATTGCGCCGTGCTTGGCCCAGTTTCCAATGCGAGTCACAATCCCACACAGGTTGCGACCCTCCAAATATGGATTCTGCTGGTATGCGGAGGATTGCTGGGGTGCTTTTTTTACTGGCGTCACCGTCATCGAGTGAATGCAATTCGAGAACTAGCGAAGCGCCTGGGATTCATTTACATCGGACAGGCGTTACCTCGATCAAACAGCCTCGCCGGAACATCGCTCCAGGGTGCAACAGCGGTTTGGAACGTCATTGATGGAGAGCGCCACAAAATCAGGGTCATGGCATTTGACTGTCGAATCGGCGTTGGCAAAGGAAGCTGGCGACGTACTGTAATTGCGGCGCAGACGGACGCTGACATTTTTGGCACGGTGAATTCCAACCGCGATCTTACTGTTGAGCGTTCAGGAAATTGGATGTTCTTGTACCAACCGAAAACCGTTTCTCTGGTACCAAGACTCATGAGCGTGGATGAAATTGAGGCTCACTTGGATGCGACGACGTGAAGCGACCACGCTGTAGGGTGAATCTCGAATGACTGGCGTTCAGAGGCGATAGCGCTCATTGACCCCGGCCAGCCAGGGGAGGGTTTTTGAGTGTAATGATTCCATAACAATGTCGGCTTCCAGGCCCGAGTAAACTTTGGAGGCGCAAACCAACCAAAGGGCTCGGAGGAAAGGAGCCGAACATGCTGATTATAGGTTGTGACTATCATCCGGGCTTC
>JAYTFR010000101.1:0-23120 GCA_043734125.1 Acidobacteriota bacterium
ATTTGCTCTGGCTTATACCTCTGGATGGGCATGACCCGCTTTTCCTCCAAGTGGGTTCTCTCTCATTCCACCTGGTACAAATTTCGCCGGTCACGTCAGACCCAGCTCAGAGGAACCCTGTTAGCCTTTTCCATTGGAGGTTGCGCATTGCTTTTTGGCCATGGGAGGCTCGTTGAAGTAATGACGGAAGCGCTCCGCCAGCACCGAGCGTGACAGCCCCCTTCTATTGCCAGGGGCGCAATCGTCCAGGGCCCCGCAGGGTTCCGGCGCATCAGCGCGAGCGCTCCTGGGCACGGCGCTTCTGCCAATTCCGGCGAGCACCTAAGTAGTTGAAACATTAGATCAGTTCACTGCCGCGAGGCTCGCGCCATGGACCGCCGTCACCGATGGCACCTCGGTGTCCCGTGGGCGAGGTTGTGGTGAAAGGGAAAGCTACTTCACCGTTTGCTTCGAGTAGGCCCAACCCGTAATCCGCCAACCCGCCGGCGTGCGCTTCAGCGTTACGGCAAAGGTGGCGGTCTCCGTAACTGGCTTGCCGTGCTGCTTGTACGTATAAGTCATCGGCGCCACAAAATATGCGTGGGCTCCATGAACCTCAACCGTAAGCGGCGTCCCGAGCTTAGCGTCGTCATCTGTAATCCCGCTCTTTTGGTTGTACGCGCGCTCTGCCTTGAACCAGTCCCCGCATGCGGTTGGGCCATGCCACACGTTTGGAGGAAACTCGTCAAGAATTGAGACCTGCGAATCGCACATTGCCAGTGCCGCTTGAATCTTGTCCGGCTCGAGGTTGTCCAAATAGCGATGCACCGCGTCCACGGCCTCGGTCTTATCCGAGGCAAAGCTGGCGGGTGCGGCGAAGGCAAGAAAGAAGAAGCAGGTGATCATCACGGCCGTGCGGTTTGCATTCATAGCTCACTCTCCTATGTACTCGCGGGGCGAGTAAATCCTATTCGTGTCGATATGCCACTAACGTCAATCGACAACAGCTCGGTCGGTGATCTCGAGGGCTTTGTCGATGATCCCGAAAGCTTCGCGCAGCTGCTGTTCGTTAATGCACAGTGGCGGATTGGTGTAGAAGCTATTCCAACGCACCAGCGTGTAAAGCCCTTGATCGCGGAAGAACTTGTCCAGCGCCTGCATCTCTTCGGAGGTGCCATTGAAGGGCGCCATCGGTTCTCGCGTCTTACGGCTGCGGATGAGTTCAACAATTCCGAAGAGTCCGATCGAACGCACCGCCCCCACAGACGGATGCCTGGCCTGCAGGTCGGTGTCGAGGTGCTTCATGACGGCGCCCATCTTTTTCGCATTCTCGATTAGGTGGTCGTCTTCGTAGACGCGAATGGTAGCCAATGCAGCGGCGCAGCCCACGGGATGGCTGTTGTAAGTCAGGCCCCCATAGAAAACATTCTCCTGAAAGTGCGCGGCAATGTGGTGACGCATGCCCACGGCACCTAGAGGAATGTAGCTGGAGGTCAAACCCTTCGCAATGCAAATAAGGTCAGGAACAACTTTCCAGTGGTCAACTGCGAACCACTCGCCGGTGCGACCGAATCCCGCCATCACTTCGTCGGCGATCATTAGAATGCCATGCTTGTCGCATAGCTTGCGCACGCCTTCGAGATAACCATCGGGCGGAATCAGGATGCCATTGGTGCCGACCACGGTTTCCAGAATGAAGGCAGCGATGGAGTGGGAGCCCTCTAGCTGAATGACTTCTTCGAGCATTTGGAGCGAGGATTCCGCGGACTCCCAGCCGCGCTCGATGCCGTGATAGGGATCGAGCACATGAACCACGCCAGGGATGCCCGGTTCGGCGGCCCAGCGCCGGGGATCACCGGTCAGGGAAATGCTGCCGGACGTAGCCCCGTGATAAGAACGGTACCGCGCGATGATCTTGTGTCTTCCGGTGAAGAAGCGGGCGATTTTGATGGCGTTCTCGGTGGCTTCCGCGCCGCCATTCGTGAAGAAAAATGTGTCGATGTCGCCGGGCGTAATCTCTGCGAGTTTTGCTCCCAGCCGGGCTCGCGGTTCGTGAGCCATAAAAGGATTGGCATAAGCGAGCTGACTGAGTTGCTCGTGAACCGCCGCGATGACGCGCTCATCGCCATGGCCGATGTTCACCGACATGAGCTGGCTGTTGAAATCAATGAAGCGCTGGCCTTCAGGAGTCCAGAAGTAGATCCCTTTGGCCCGCGCCACCGGAATGGGAGCGACTTTGGATTGCGCCGACCATTCGTATAGTGAGTGCTTCTTGCAGAGATCAACGATTTCAGCGCCGGTCATGGCGGCCGTAGCACTTGTAGTCATTTGTCCTCGATCTCAGTGCCGAAAGAGATTGGGAAATTGAGTAGTTGAGCAATTGGACAATTGAAAGTACCCTATCGCGCCTCGTTCGAAATTTCCAATTTCTCAATTCCTAGAACTTCCGGCTGTGCTCTTCGGCCCAACGTTCAATCACGACTTTCTTGTCGGTATAGAATTCGACGGCATCACGGCCTTGCCCGTGCAGATCGCCGAAGAAACTGCCCTTCCATCCGCTGAATGGAAAATAGGCCATGGGCGCCGCCACCCCAATGTTGATACCGATGTTGCCCGCCGGCGCCTCATAGCGGAAGCGGCGTGCTGCCGATCCGCTTGAAGTAAACAGCGACGCCTGGTTGCCGTAGACGCTGCGTTCCAGAAATCGGAGAGCCTCGTCCAGGTTGTCGGCGTGAACCAGGCTCAGGACCGGGCCGAAGATCTCAGTATCGGCAAGCTCGCTCGAGAGGTGCACCTCGTCGAGGATTGTGGGCTTCACGAAGTTCCCGGATTCGCACCCCGCAATCTTTGCGTTGCGACCGTCCAGCAAAACCTTTGCCCCCTGTTTTTCACCGATGCCAATGAGTGACTCAACGCGAGCCTGACTCTCGGGGGTGATCACTGGTCCCATTTGCACACCCGCATCGAGCCCGGACCCCACCTTAAGATTTGCGGCGGCCTCAGTGATCGAGTCTCTAAACTTCTTCTGGGCTTCGCCGATGGTTACGGCGACCGAGACCGCAAGGCATCGCTGGCCAGCACAGCCGAACGCGCTGTCGGCAATAATCCGCGTGGCCATCTTCATGTCTGCGTCCGGCAGAACGACCACGTGGTTCTTAGCTCCGCCCTGACATTGGCATCGCTTGCCGTTCTGTCCGGCCCGGGCATAGATATACCGCGCCACAGCAGTCGAACCCACAAAGCTGATCGCGCGCACTTTGGGGTGATCGATAAGGGCATCGACCGCGGCTTTTGTCCCGTTCAGCAGATTCACCACGCCATCGGGCAAGCCGGTCTTCTCCAGCAGCCCAAACACGTATTCCATGGTGAGCGGGACGCGCTCGGACGGTTTCAGGATGAAGGTGTTGCCGGTCGCAATCGCATACGGCAGGAACCAAAACGGAATCATCCCCGGAAAGTTGAATGGCGTAATCGCTGCTACGACACCGAGCGGCTGCCGGATCATGGTTTCGTCGATGCCACGAGCTACGTCTTCAAGGTTGTAGCCCTGCATCATCAGGGGAATGCCGCAAGCAACCTCGACATTCTCGATCGCGCGACGCAGCTCGGCCTTGGCCTCAGCAACGGTCTTGCCGTTTTCCTGGGTGATGATCCGGGAGATCTGATCCAAATGTTCTTCCAGGAGCGCCTTCAGCTTGAAGAGCGGCTGGATGCGGTCTTCGGGCGGAGTGCGGCGCCATGCGGGGAACGCCGTTAACGCGGCCGTGACGGCGGTATCTACTTCGGCCGCTCCGGCAAGAGAGACGGTGGCAAGGGTTTCGCCGGTGGCGGGGTTCACTACGTCGCGCAACTCGGAAGCCGCCGAGTCAATCCAGCGGCCATCGATGTAATTTCGTGCCTTCGTCGAGGATGCAGCGACGCTCATAGTCCTGATCTTTCCCGTAGTCCGTAAACCTGCGACTCACACCTGTGAAGGTGCAACTTCTTACAACTGAATCTTCTTCTGGAACTGGAACGGGGCTGAGATCGCAATCCCCAAAACCGCCCAGATGGCCAGGGCAATCCATTCATAACTCGTAAAGTGCCCGGGAACGAATGGCAGGATTTTCGCGAATGCCATCATTGCGGTGACGAGCACTCCAAAAGCGGCGGCAATGCGTCCCGTCCAATTCGGCTTCATAAAGAGGAAGGCAACACAAGCAGACATCCAGCCCAGTGCGGATGAAATGGCACCGACTTCCAGAATAGGAACCAGTCCAGCTTCACCGAGGAACATGGTGAGTGCGGTTGCCACGCCGACCAGCACGACCGCAAGGGTTGGCGTGTGGGTGTCGGAATCCACGTATTGCAGTTTCGGTAAGAGAAGATTGCGCCGGGCCATGGCAAACAGCACACGCGACGATGCAATCAGGTTGGCATTGAAACACTGCACCAGCGATACCAGTGCCGATGCCAGAATGAGGACCACAATCCAGTGCGCATGCAGGGCGCGCTCGAAGGCCACAGCGGTCGGAAACTGCTGATTCGTCTTGAGCGCCTGCCAGGGAGCAACATAAGCGACGGCCGAGATCACCACCCAGAAAAATACCAGCCCGGTGCCGATGGTGAGCGCGATGGCGACGAAGAACCCGCTGCTCTTGAAGTCGGGACTCGCTTCTTCACAGTACTTCCCCACGGACTCGAACCCCGATAACAGCCATGGCACCACTTGCCATACCAGAAAGACGGAAAGCAATGGCCCGTGACTGAAGAGCGGATGCAAATTTTCCACCTTCCCGTGGCCTGCCCCTGCAAGCGCAAATACTATGACTAGCGCCAGGAACGTAAACGTTGTTATCTTTCCCAAGCGCGCGCCGGCCTGAATACCACGATAGCTCACCCAGGTCAGCGCCACCGTGATGACGAGCCCCAGCACGAGATGCGGAAGATAGACGGGATATCCTCCGAGACGGTATAGCTCGTGAGTATTCAGGGACGGGAATAGATACCCGGCGATTCTTCCCGCGGCCAGACCTTCAAAGGGGCAAGTCAAGAAGTAACTGAGGAATACCATCCAGCCGGTTGCGAAGCTCACGCCGCGCGGAAAAAACGGCGCCACATAGGCAGCTTCTCCAGCCTCATCGGGCACCATGGGCACGATACGCCCATAAACGTAGCCGATCGGCAGCAGCATGAGCGCGCCGGCAGTGAATCCCAAAAGCGCGCCTAAGGGCCCACCTCGCTGCAGGATGTCGTCCATCACCACCAGCCACGCCGTTCCCACCATGACTCCAAAGGCGAGTGCGAAGTAGTCGGCGAGGCCTAGCCGGTGCGCAAGAGTATTCATTCGATTCGAGGGTACCAACACCTGCTGTTCAAGAAGGATCGTCGTTCTGATGCGAGGAGCTTACTGGCGCTCGATGTCATCGCACCGTTCCAGGCTCATGCAGAAACCAGGGGACAATTCGAAACGTCAATGATCCACTGTCCCCCTCGAGCGACGACAACGAAAGCCGCCCGTTTAGAACTCGTACCTCAGATCAAATTGCATCACGCGCGCGTTAGTGAGCGTGCCCGTGTAATCACCGAACGTGTTGGGTTGTTGCATTGAGGCGATGCAGGCGCACCCCGCCTGGGTTTGCAGGCCGGAAGCGACGTTGAAGCGATGCAGGTTGGGCACGTTGAAGACCGCCCAGCGGAATTGGACGCTGTTGCCCTCCCACGGCAGCTTCCACCGTTTACTCAAAGTCATGTCCAGGCCCGCATAGCCGTCGCCGCGAATCGCATTACGGGAACCACTCTGTCCCGGGTACGGGTTCTGGAAATTACCCCAGGCTCCGCTTGCATCCGGGAAGACTCCGACAGATCCGTCGGCATGGCGGAACCTTCCAGTCTTCGGCCGCGTTACCATCTGCGCAATTCCCTGCTCATCCCAGTTGGTTGGCCAGAAGTTGCCGTTGTCAACGCTGAACGGGAATCCACTGGTCCAGCGCGCAACCCCGGAGAGCGCCCATCCGCCGATAACCGCATCGAGGCCCGATCCAGCATTGGGAACAAGACTTCGCCCTTTGCCGAATGGCAGGTCGTAAACCCAGTTGGCGTTCACCTGGTGGGTGGTGTCGAAGTCCGAAACGGCGCGGCGCTGGTTGGGACTGAAGGCATTCACCAGCCGGCTTCCGGGGGCGCCCACGTTCACGCTCGAGCTGAAGCCCATACGCGTGGCCGCGGAAGTAATGTCAATCGACTTCGAGTAGGTGTAGTTGAGGTCGAACTGAAGATTGTGGCTGACTTTTTTGCCCAACGTAGCTTGCAGCGCGTTGTAGCTGGAGGTTCCAATCGAACTCCATCCATACATGCTGGAGTCCTGGTTGTTGAGGGCATTGCCGCCAGTGCCGTACGGCGTGCTGGGGGTACAAGGGCAGAACGTGTAAAACGCGTTTGGATTACCTGACGTATCCCCGAGGCCAAAACCCGGATAGTAATCCACGTACGCCAGACCCACGACTTCGTTTCCGGCATACGACAATGCTGGATCATAGTACAGGTCGAAAATTACCGGCAGCAATCCGGCATTCCCAGGGATTGGGCTTACGAATCCGGTGGAAAGATCCTGGTAGGTGGTCGCGCCATTCTGAAGCTGGGGGAGCATGTCGTGCCAGAAGTCTGCCGTTTTCCCCACCAACTGGTCAGTGATTTGGCTGGGTGTGGTGCCTTGGCGGGCCAACTTCGACAGCCGCGTCGCGGCGGTGTAGTAGTCAATCCCGGTCTTTGGATCCACAAGATCCGTCGGCTGGCGAAGATCGCGCTGCGTCAGCAGATTGCGTCCCAATCGGCCCACATATGCCAGTTGCATCGAAAAGTTATTTGGCAGTTCGCGGGCGAAAGAGAAATCAAACGCGTAGGCATGAGGTGTCTTCATCGACTGGTCGAGGCCCCAGGTAATTGCCTGCGCGAAAGGATTCGGAGTCTGTGGGAAGGCACCGGTTTGAGGGTTGCTCTGGAAGAATTGCTGGTTTGATCCGTTACAGGTAATCGAACCGCTGGCGATGCTGCCGGTGAAGCTGTTCACCGGCCCGCAAGCAGGAACCACGTTGACCCCGCTGTTCGGGTCAAGGTTGGTATTAATTCGCGGGACATTGGCGGCATCGTCATATCCAATCAGGCAGCATGCATTCTGGACCGTGGCCGCCAGGCCACCGGGCGCGTTTTCGTCGAAGGTGCTGGCCAGTTGCAGGCCGGCACGGTCATACACGCTGGAGAACCCACCGCGGATCACGCTTTTGTCGTTGTCGCCGAAGACCGCCTTGAGCCAGCCTTTTGCCGGTCGAGGGGAGTAGGCGAACGAGATGCGCGGAGAGAAGTCGGTCTTTTCGAAGTTGTAGAAGCCCGCGGCGTGGTTCGCCTTTCCGCCCAGCATGAATGAAACCAAGGGCACGCTTGCGTAGCCGATCCCTTGCTGCTGCAGCTTCTCAACCTGGTTGAATTCAGAACCCAAATTGGAAGCCCAACTCGGGCAGCCGATGACCGGGTTGGCAGCAGTAAGACAGGTGGGCGATGCCTGAAAGCCGTTTACTTCCCAAGGCGGCGGGAACAGCGACCACCGCACACCGTAGGTGATGGTCAGATTGGGCTTCACCCGCCAGGAATCTTGTCCATACAGCTCGTACGAGTTGAGTCCGTACTTCCTCTTGATTGGAGTACCGGGGGCGAGGAGGTTGTCACCCTTGTCATAGTTGTAGTTGGCCACAACGTCAGAGACCATGCCGAGCATGGAAAGCACCGGAAGGTCATACTGCGAGCTGGATGCAGGCTCAGGAAGGCCGAGGGTACCCGGATCCAGATAGGACCCGGTGTTGGCAAATCCCGTGGGCGACATCCAGTTGGTGGCGCCCTTTCCCAGGCTGAAGGAACGCTCGTTGCTCTGGCGAGGATTGCGGGCAAATGCAGCGCTTCCGCCGAACTGAATATTGTGGGTGCCTTTGTTCCATCCGAAATCGTCGCTGAAACTGTGCACCGGAGTTTGCGCACTGTGACTATAAAAAATGCCCTGGTCGAGGCCGTAGAAGATGTTCCAAGGCTGGTTGGTGTTGCCGAGGATGCCGGTGCTCTGCCGGGTGAACCCCCAGCGGAAGGTGTTCACTTGGTGCGAGCTCAGGACTGCGGTGTATCCGAGAGCCATGCCCTTGCTGTGGTCGACCACAGTCTGCTCAGGCGCGCTGCTTGGGCCAGTAGCTGGAAGGAAAGGCGCTTGCGGATTGAACCGGTTTTGCAAGTTGCCGCGCCAGTTCAAGGTGTGTTTGCCATTTGCAGTGAGATGGTAATCAAGCCTCGCAATAAAGACGTTGTTGTCATCCTTGATGTGCCCGGGAAACACGTATCCAACATAGTTCAGGCCATCACCGGCGTTTGGATTGTTGGGTACCAGGTTGCCGTAAGTCTGATTGAAGTAGGCAAGCATGGTCGGGCTGGGGCCGAGGCTGAGCGGATCCAGTGCCTGGAGGTTGTTGGGGCCCTGGGCGTTGTACGGACTGAGTCCAAACACTCCGCTGGGAAATGAATAGCTCTGGCCGCTAACACCCTGTGCGCTCCCGGCCGGGCAGCTCGCCGGTGCCGCGCACTGATACATAACCACGCCGTCACGCATGGCGAGACTCGGAATGGTACGCACTGCACTCTGGGCTTCACGCCGACGTGTGCCTTCGTAGTTCACGAAGAAGAAGGCACGATTCTTTTGTACGGGACCACCTACGGCGACCCCGAAGATGTTTCTTATCACTTGCAGAGGTTTTTGCAGCTCATAGTCGCTGGCGCTGGTGAAGGTGTTGCGATGGGATTCATACAGAGCACCGTGGAACACATTCGTGCCGCTCTTGGTCACCAGGGCAACCTGTGCGCCCGAGCCACCGCCCTGGTCGGCGTTGTAGTTGCTTGTGGTTACACGAAACTCCTGCACCGAGTCTTGGGTAATGGGGAGGACCGAGTCAAAAGCGTAACCCGCCGTTTGGTCATTGACGTCAATGCCGTCAAGCGTGATGTTGCTCTGGTCGCTGCGCGCGCCGTTGACGGCGCCGTTTCTGGTGTCCTGATTTTCCACCGTGCCGTGATCGGCGATATCCGAGCGGTTCCCGGTGTAAGACACGCCTGCCTGCAGACTGAGCAGGTCAGGAACATTACGGCCCTCCAGGGGAATCTCCCTGACCTGGAGTTCCTGGAATGAATTGCCGAGGGACGCGTCCACCAGATTGAGGGCGGCCCCTTCGCTGGTAACTTGCACCACCTCCGACGCCGCACCGACTTTCAGCTGAACGTTGGAGGTAGCCGGGGTGTTGACCAGCAACTGAAGTCCGGTCTCCTGATAGCGCGCGAATCCCTTCGCCGTGATTACGAGCGTGTAGCTTCCGGGAGGCAGCGCCAGCAGACGGTACCCACCTTGCGCATCGGTGACCGTCGTTCGTTGCAGTTTGGCTTCGTTCGCCAGCACCACGGATGCACCGGCGATGGCACTGCCGCTGGGATCGGTGACGGTTCCTTGAAGTGAGGTGGAGGAAGTCTGCGAGAAGGCAACCTCGGAGAAAGCGAGCAGCAAGATCGAAAACCAACGGAGAGATTTCACGTGCTTCATAAAGCCTCCCAACCCAGACGTTTTGATTTCTACGCGAGCCGCAAGCCAATCGCACGAAAACACCCGCGACTTGCAACCTTCACCCACACCCTCTACTGGTTAAGACGTGACGTAAGAGTCCACAACCGATGTGCTTCGACTCTCGAGGAAAATGAAAAAGTATTCCCGCTGCGGTCCCCTCGGTCAGAACGTCGGCGGAGTATTAATCCAAATCACCACTGCTTCCCTTTTTCCGGGATTGTGCCACTCGTGTGGCGCATCACTATCGAAGTACAAACTGTCTCCCGGCTTCAACGTATAGGGTTCGCCGGCGATCGAAATCTGTAAATTACCTTTTAAAACGTGCAGGAATTCTTCCCCGTGGTGCGAGTACGAACCTTCGCTTCCTGCCTGCGGAGCGATGCGGAACAGGTGCGGTTCCATGACGGTGTTTCCCCAAGCCAACAGTTCCATCTGCACGCCGTGATCCGCGGTCAACTTCTTGCGGTCTTGAGGGCGAACCAGGTACGGGTTCGTCTGCGAGGTCTGAAACAAATCAAGAACGCTAATACCGTAGAATCGCGCCAGCTTGCGGAGGGTGCCAACCGATGCGTTCATCTGCGAGCGCTCCAGGGCACTGAGAAATCCCACCGAAATTCCTACAGCTTTGGCGACCACTGCAAGGGATGCGCCTTTCTTCAGCCGCAACCGGCGCAGGAGCGCGCCTATGGCGACCGACTGTCCGTCCTCCGGCGGGTGAACGCGGCCCTCGCGCTTCAGCACTTGCACGATGGCGCGTGCGTTCATGCCGCGGACCTTCCGCATGAAACTGGCGCGCTTCAGTAGCCGCACGTCTTGCGGCGAATAAAGACGATACTTTGCCTTTGTGCGGCGGGGCCGTGCCAATCCGAGGTTTTCCCACGTGCGGATGACTGTGGGAGAAATGCCAGTCAGGCGAGCTACGTCGCCGATCTTCAAATCGCCGTTGTTGGCTCTTGAGGCCATAAACCGATGAACAGTACCAGCTCCGAAAAGAAGTTCTCGCTTGACACTCTCGCCGGAGGGCATTAACCTTGCCGGATTATAGCAAGGTTTGTCAACTTGATTTTAAGAAGAGACAATTCTCAGGTCTGAGCCGCCGAGAAGCCAGCAGGAGGATCGTTATGCCAACCGGAGTGGCCAGTGAAGTGAAAACCTACCAGCTCTACATCAATGGGGGATGGGCTGAAAGCGGCTCCGGTAAATTGTTCCCCGTGTACGATCCGTCTACGGAAGAGGTAATCGCGCAAGTTCCTGACGGCAATTCGGCCGACGTGGACCGCGCGGTGGCCGCAGCGAAGACTGCATTTGAAGAGGGACCCTGGGCGACAACGACGCCGCAAGAACGCGGGCGCATCCTCTTCCGCCTGGCGGACAAGATCCGGCAAAACCTGCCGATGCTGGCGGAACTCGAATGCCGCAACACCGGCAAGCCCATCGTCGAGGCCGAATATGACATCGGCGATGCCGCCACCTGCTTCGAGTATTACGGGGGCATGGCCACGAAAATCATGGGAACGGTGAACCCGGTTCCCGACAATGCGGTCAGCCTTTCCTTAAAAGAACCTGTCGGGGTGGCAGGGCAAATCATCCCGTGGAATTACCCGTTGCTCATGGGCGCCTGGAAGCTCGCCCCTGCGCTGGCTGCGGGCTGCACCTGCGTGCTGAAGCCGGCGGAACAAACGCCGCTGACCGCGTTGGAAATTGCGAACTGGTTCTCCGACGTCGGGCTTCCCCCGGGAGTTCTGAATATCGTCACCGGGTTCGGCGAGACGTGCGGCGCGCCGCTGGTGAAACATCCGGACGTAAACAAAATCGCGTTTACCGGTAGCGCCGAGGTGGGCAAATCCATTGCCCGCAGTGCGGCCGACACGCTCAAGCGTGTCACTCTCGAACTTGGGGGGAAGTCCCCCAACATCTTTTTCGCGGACGCGGATTTCGAAAATGCGATTGATGGCGCATTGTTCGGGGTCTTCATTAATCAAGGAGAAGTCTGTTCCGCGGGAAGTCGCATCCTGGTACACAAACCGATCTACAAGAAATTCGTAGAGGCGATGACGGAGAAGGCCCGAGCCATTCGAGTGGGGGCGCCGCTCGATCGCGAGACCAAGATGGGAGCACTGGTCAGCAAAGAACAATATGACCGCGTCCGCTCTTATCAGGAACTGGGCAAGAAAGAGGCGAAAGTCGCATTCGGTGGCGACCGCGCCCCCGGTTTTGCCAAAGGGTACTACGTGGAACCGACAATCTTCTACGATGTCGACAACAGCGCACGCATCGCCCGCGAAGAAATTTTTGGTCCAGTCGCGTCGGTCATCCCCTTTGACGATGAAAAGGACGCCATCAAGATCGCAAATGATTCCCCCTACGGGCTGGCTGCCGCAGTCTGGACTCGCGATATTTTCAAGGCATTTCGCGTGGTCAAATCGCTGCGGGCGGGAATTGTCTGGGTCAATCACATGCAGCCGACCTACGTTGAGGCGCCTTGGGGGGGATACAAGCAATCTGGTTTTGGCCGGGAGCTTGGGCCGTGGGGAGTCGAGGAATATCTTGAGACCAAGCAAGTGCACATCAATCTGAACGAGGAGCCGATCGGCTGGTATTGAGGATACCCATGATTCAATTACGCACCGACATTCCCGGACCGAAGTCCCGCGCGCTCGCCCGGCGCAGAGAAGCAGCTGTACCCAGAGGCTTGTCTCACGCCACCCCACTGTACGTGGCCCGGGCCGAAAATGCCTGGCTGGAAGACGTGGACGGCAACCGGTTCATCGACTTTGCCGGCGGCATCGGCTGCTTGAATGTAGGCCATTTGAATCCCGCTGTCATTTCAGCCATTGATGCTCAAGCACAGAATTTCTTGCATACCTGCGTCTCCGTGACGCCTTACGAGGCGTACGTTCAGGTCGCTGAACGCCTGAACCAGGTGACGCCGGGCAAATTCCCCAAGAAGACTCTGCTCTTGAATACCGGCGCTGAGGCGGTAGAAAACGCTGTGAAGATTGCCCGCGCTTATACGCGGCGTCCTGGCGTAATCGCATTCGAGGATGCGTTCCACGGCCGCACCTTCATGGCGATGGCACTCACCAGCAAGACCCACCCCTATAAGAGCGGGTTTGCTCCGTTTCCTTCGGACGTTCACCGCGTTCCCTACGCATACTGCTATCGCTGCTCCTACGGAAAGCAGTATCCATCCTGTGACCTCTATTGTGCGAGGCACTTGGAGGACGCCTTTAAACGGATTGCGGCTCAGGAGGACATCGCAGCTCTGATCGTCGAGCCGATCCTCGGAGAGGGAGGTTTCGTTACTCCTCCACCAGAGTTCTTCTCCATCCTGCTGGACATTTGCCGGAAACACGGCATCGTTTTCATCGCGGACGAAGTGCAAAGCGGCTTTGGGCGGACAGGAAAGATGTTTGCCTGTGAGCACTATGGAATTGAACCCGACATCTGTGTCACCGCAAAATCGCTCGGCGGTGGTCTGCCCCTGGCGGCCGTGACGGGGCGTGCAGACATCATGGACGCTCCGGGCGTGGGTGGGTTAGGTGGGACTTTCGCTGGGAACCCCCTGGCTTGTGCTGCCGCAAACGCCGTATTGGATGCGTTTGCCGGAGGAGATCTTCTCGACCGTGCGAACCTCATAGGCGAGCGCTTCGAGAAGCGTGCCCGGACGTGGACAGATCGTTTTGAACTCATAGGCGATATTCGCGGCCTCGGCGCGATGCGAGCGCTGGAACTGGTCAAGAGCCGCGACACCCGCGAACCGGCGCCAGAGGAAACCAAGAAGGTTGCTCAATACTGCTATGAGCACGGATTGATCACGATCACGGCTGGCACCTACGGCAACGTCATCCGACTCCTGATGCCCCTGACCATCGGCAATGAGGAGTTGCAGGAAGGACTCGACGTGCTGGAAGCAGCTGTGGCCTCAGTTTGTGGGCAACCTGCCCTCAGCGAGGCGGTCGCGAAATGAAAGGCATAGTTCTTAGCGGTGCCTTCGCTTAGTAAAGATATCCATGCCTGAATTCACTCTCCGCATAAATGGCCAGGAACGGAAGGTCACCGTGTCTCCGGATACGCCACTGCTGTGGGTCCTTCGTGACACGCTGGCGTTGTCCGGCACCAAATTCGGGTGCGGCGCGGGACTCTGTGGCGCCTGCACGGTCCACTTGGACGGCAAGCCGACCCGTTCCTGCATCACGCCGGTCTCGGCGGCTTCGAGTGCGAAGATCACCACGATCGAAGGCTTGTCCACGGACCGCTCGCATCCGCTGCAGCAAGCTTGGATCGCCGAGCAGGTTCCGCAATGCGGATATTGCCAGTCGGGACAAATCATGTCGGCCGCTGCGCTCTTATCTCGAACGGCCGACCCGTCGGATGAGCAGATCAATCAGGCAATGTCCGGGAACCTCTGTCGGTGCGGAACCTACGAACGCATCCGGCGGGCGATCCATCGAGCAGCAAGAGCACAGGCGAAGGCCGGAGGTGCGAGATGAGTTCCCTTTCCCGCCGCAACTTTCTGGTGACCAGCACTGCAGCCGGTGCGGGTCTCGTCATGGGCTTCTATCTTCCGCAAAATCTTTCCGCCGCCGGACAGCCGGAATCGTTTTCGCCGAATGCATACCTGCGAATCGCGCCCGACGGAAAAATAACCGTTGTTGTTGCGCGCTCCGAGATGGGACAGGGAGTGCGCACTTCTTTGCCCATGATCCTGGCAGAGGAACTCGAAGCTGACTGGTCGCAGATTTCTATCGAACAAGCCGGAGCCAGTACGGAGTTTGGCGATCAGACGACGGGCGGCAGCGCCAGCGTCCGTACTACGTGGGACCCCATGCGAAAGGCTGGCGCCGCGGCGCGCGAAATGCTGATCGCCGCTGCCGCTCAGGAATGGGGCGTAGAACCCAAGGCCTGCAAAGCGGAGAATTGCAGCGTCGTACATGCCGCTTCGAACCGCCGCCGCAGTTACGCCGAATTAGCTGCCAAAGCTGCGACCTTGCCGGTCCCGGCCGATCCGCTGCTGAAGTCACCAACGGACTACAAGATCGTGGGGAAACGGCTGCCCCGTCTCGACACGCCGTCGAAGGTAGATGGCTCGGCCATGTACGGCATCGACTTCCGTATGCCGGGAATGAAGAACGCGTTCCTCTCGCGCTCGCCTGTGATCGGAGGCAAAGTAGTCAGCTTTGACGACAAGAAGACCCGCGCCATTGCAGGTGTCACCGGCGTGGTGAAGATCGGTGACTCCGCCATCGCGGTGGTCGCAAACAGCGTGTGGGAAGCTCTGCAAGGCCGTCGCGCCCTCCAGGTGAATTGGGACCAGGGTCCGAACAAGGACTTGAACTCCGCGAGCGTTTCCGAGTCGCTGAAGAAATCCGCAACCGGCAAAGCCGTCACGCTGTACGAGGCCGGCGATGTCGCGAAAGCAAACGGCAAAAAGGTGACTGCGGAATTTGAATTACCTTTTCTCGCGCATGCGCCGATGGAGCCTGGAAATACAACGGCGTTCGTTCAGGACGGAAAATGTGAGATCTGGTCGCCGACACAGGTGCCGCAGGATGTGCGCGATTCTGTCGCCAGCGCCATCGGGCTAAAACCCGAGCAGGTGAAAGTCAACGTCACGCTGCTTGGTGGCGGCTTCGGGCGCAGGCTTGAGCACGATTACGCCGTGGAAGCGGCCCTGGTCTCGCAGGCAGTGAAAGGGCCGGTCAAAGTGCTGTGGACACGCGAAGATGACATGCAGTTCTCGACCTATCGCCCCGTGAGTCTCCACCAGTTACAGGCGACGGTTGATGACCAGGGGTGGCCAACGGCATTTTCGCATCGCATTGTGTCTCCCTCGATATCGCGGCAGAAGGGACAGCCCGGCGATGGCGGCGTCGATCCCGACCTGAAGGACGAGGCGGCGCCGCTCTATCCCATCGCCAACGTGAAGCTGGAATACGTCGATCTCGATACGCCGGTGCCACTCGGATGGATGCGTTCCGTGTACGCTTCGCAAATGGCTTTTGCTGGCGAGTCATTTCTTGATGAGCTGGCCGCTCTGGCGAAGAAAGATCCGCTGGAGTATCGCCTGCATCTGCTGTCGAAGGACCAGGAGATCAAATACTTCGACACCACTTGGCAGACAGCGCGACTCAGGGAGGTTCTGCGCCTGGTCGGCGAGAAGTCTGGATGGCACAAACCGCTTCCCGTTGGACGTTACCGCGGTATTGCCGCATTCGCTTGTTTCAACACCTACGTCGCGGAAGTCGTGGAGATTTCAATGAAAGCGGGAAAGCCGCAAGTCTACCGGGTTGTGGTGGCGGCGGATTGCGGGCAGCAAATCAATCCAAACATTCTGGAGCAGCAGGCCGAGAGCGCCGTGATCTTCGCGATGAGTGCAGCCCTGCACGGAAACATCACGGTGGAGAACGGCCGCATCGCGCAAAGCAATTTTAGCGACTACCAACTGGTGCGCATGCCGGAAGCGCCGAAAGTCGAAGCGTACTTCGTTGCGAGTACCGAGGCCCCCACCGGCATCGGTGAGCCGCCCGTTCCACCGTTCGCTCCTGCTCTCTGTGCCGCGATCCACGCCGCGACCGGGAAGAGGATTCGCTCGTTGCCAATCGTTCCCTCATGAATTACCGGGAACGCAATTACTGGCTCGATACCGTTGTAATGCCCAGCGGGACCGACGGTCCGCTGCCCGAAGCCGTTGGTGTCGCCGTGATTGGCGCAGGCTTCACTGGCCTCGCTGCATCGCGAACCTTCGCCAAGCGCGGTGCGCGCGTTGCCGTTCTGGAAGCCGAGACGATCGGCTGGGGCGCAAGCTCTCGCAACGGCGGCATGGTCCTGACCGGGTTGAAGGTCCCTGCTGATGCCTTGGTCCAGCGCTATGGCATGGAAGCGGCGCGCCGTATGTATGGAGCTTCGCTGAGCTCCATCGACTGCGTTGAACAAATCGTTGCCGAAGAATCCATCGATTGCAATTTCAGCCGCTGCGGACACCTGCGAGTGGCGTGCAAGGCGTCCCACTTTGATCAGCAGACGAAATCGGTTGAGTTTATCGCTCGCGAGTTCAACCATCGGCGGCGGGTTGTTTCCAAAGCCGACATGAGAACGGAAATCGGCTCAGACCGCTATTACGGCGGCCTGGTGGATGAGGTCAGCGCGACCGTTAACCCCGCACGTTATGTCTCCGGCCTGGCGACAGCAGCGCAAAAAGCCGGGGTGCAAATCTATGAGCACGCAGGTGTTTCAGGCATTAAGAAATCGGCGCGGAGCGGCGAAGCGGGCTTCACACTGCGCACCACGCGCGGTTCGCTCTTTGCACAAAACGTTCTGATCGGAACCAGTGGATACACAAGTTCCCTGGTTCCGCAACTTCGCCGGAAAATCATTCCTCTCGGTTCCTTCATCATCGTTACCGAACCGCTTTCCGAGGCGGTGGCCGACGAACTGATACCGCGGAACCGAATGATTTCCGATTCCAAGAACTATTTGCATTACTACCGCCTTACCCCGGATCGTCGAATGCTGTTTGGCGGGCGTGCTGCGTTTTTCCCGGAAACATCCAGAACGATCCGCTCGAGCGTTGAAATTCTTCGTCGTGACCTGATTGAGATTTATCCGCAATTGCGCGACGTGAAAGTGGACTATGCCTGGGGCGGAACGGTCGATTTCACCTTTGACATGATGCCGCATGCGGGACAGACCGATGGCATTTACTATGCGATTGGATATGCGGGGCACGGCGTGGCCATGGCCACCTACCTCGGCACGAAAGTCGCGGAGGCGGCATGCGGTGGCGCAGACGGAAATCCGTTTCGCGATATCGCGTTTCCGGGCGCGCCCCTCGGGCTCTACAGACGCACACCCTGGTTCCTTCCCTTCGCGGGCGCCTGGTACAAAGTGCTCGACTGGATCAGTTAGCAGACGGCACAGTCCAGCACTCTGCAACTCTTCATTGCTTGGTGGTCTGAACCACCGTCGTGGGTGATTCTCGGTAGTGTCGCGTAGTATGCTTCTCTCAGGACATTTCTTGCAGTTCTCTCCTTGCGATCATGGAGACGGAGGGTTTGAATGAGTATCAGAAGTCCGCTTTTTGTCATTGCAGCGCTTGCCTTCATGGCTTCGAGCTTGGCAGTTGCGCAAGATGAACACAGTACCGCGGCATCCCATATTCTCGCCATGGAAAAGAAATGGAACGACGTCTATAGGCGAGGGGACATCACCGGAATGGATGCTTTGCTTGCCGACGATTTCATCATCACGGTTGAGGATGGGCGCACCTTCAGCAAGGCTGGTTACATCGCTCAAAACGGCGCTTCCGCCGTGCACGTCGAATTGTCAGAAATGTCGGCCCTTCAAGTTCGAATGCACACCAGTGTCGCGGTGGTCACGGGAGGGTACGAAGAGAAAGGCAGCGAGAAAGGGAAAGCATACGAATACCACGATCGTTTCACCGACGTTTGGATGAACAGCGGCGGCAAGTGGCAGTTGATCGCATCGCACTATGCCCTTCGTGCCAGCCAATGATGGGAAACGTGCTCGACAATGACTCAGCAAGGCTTTTCAAACAACTCGCCCCTCACTCACGGCCTACTTCACGCATAGCCCTTACCTTTGCACCGTGAGTACCACGGAGATCTGGCACCGGAAGACTGGAAAGCAAACGAGCCGCCCGATTCAAACGCCTTGTCACTAGGGCGCCCGGTTTCACTCTTTCAGGTGGTCTGATGCTGACTCATTGGGCCGGTAGGCACGGCGCAATCTTCTGGTAGGTGTTTCCTTTCCACACATTTCCATTCAGGTTCGCGACGCCGCTTCCGCCCTCCGATGCGGTCACGTTGCAGAAAAGCGCTGTTCCCTGATAGGTGGTGACGCCGATAGGGGTGCTGGCGTTGGGCACGGCTTGCGCCCATGCCAGATCAGCGCCGGTGTCAGCCCAGCTCTGGTTATTGAGGATCCGGTTGTTGTACGTGCCATTCAAGACCACGATGCCGCCCAGAAACGCAGGAACAATGTTGGCGCTGATTTCGTGTCCGGTCGGCCCAGCGGTATGGCTGATGTTGTTGCTGATGACATTGTCGTGCGATGCGCGTAGGCCGCCAGCGTGGCGGTGCCGGGCAGAGGATCCCCCACCATGAGGTTGAAGTAATCCCCAGTGCCGGTATTGTTGTTGCTGATGGTGTTGTACGAGGAGCCGTCCATCACCAGGGTTATGGGTGTAGGGAATAATCAGCGGTGTTGTGCGTGACCTGGTTGTAACTGGAATGAAACAGTCCGTACGACAGATCGGTGTCGTTGTTAGCGGCATTGTGGTCAATCACGGAACTGGTGACTTCAACAATCGGACGCCGCCAACTCCCCAATTCCGCACTGCGGGATCGAACGCAACGTAATCGGGGTCGTGATCAAGGCCATTGGCGCTCAGTTGCCAGCCTCTGACGCAGACGTGGCTGCTGTTCTCCATATCTACGGCGCCGCTCGTATTCCCATTCAGCGTGCCGGCGCCTTTACTGCCAATGCCGGGACCATTGGGATTCGCCCCCGCCCCGTCCAGCACTGCATAGGATGAATTCTCGACCAGGATGCCGATATTCGCGTTCTGAATCGATGTCTGCGTGCCGTAAACCTCCGCGATAATCGTCTGCGTGCCGTTAGGATTGATGTGGTTCATCACGATTCCAGTGTCCGTGCCTTTACTCGTGCCTGAAATCTTCAGGTTGCTCAGCACGAAGGAGGCAGTCAGACTCGTGCCATCCACAGAAACCGCGACTCCACCGCCAGTTTTGATGGCCCAGGGGCCGATGACGTAAGGATTCGCCTGGGTGCCCATGCCACTGGTCACGCACGCGCAGTTGGTGAAATCGCTGTTGCTCTGGAGCGTGATTCGGGAGTGAGAGTTGACGTTTTGTGCCGAGGCAAACTGAAAAAGCAGCGAGATACTCGCCAGCAGGCCCAGCCGGGTGATTGTTCTCTTGCAAACCTCCACGGAAGGCCGCCAGTTTAGATCTACAACCTTACCAAAGTCAAGTATGCTATAAATCGGTAGGGTAATCGCGTGTGGCATTGAGTCGAACAAGAAGAGGGGACCTCCTGAAATGCGCATTCTGATTCTGGGCGGTGCGGGATTGATGAGCGCGGGAACGGCCCGCGACCTGCTCTCGAAACTGTCGTCGGGTGTCACCAGGGTTACCGCGGCTGATACCAGCGCCGATCGCCTGGCTACATTGAAGAAGTCCCTCCCCGATCCCCGCCTTCGCACTCAGGTCTTTGACGTTACGGACCGCGTGGCGCTGCTGGCGTTGCTGGCGGATTGCGACCTGTGCATCAACGGGGTTCCGACGTTTGCTGGTTTTCAAATGGCCATCTTCGAAGCATGCCTGGAAGCGCAACGGACTTATGTGGATTACGGTGGCATGGGAGTTTACACGGTCCAACAGAAGGCACAGCACGAGAAGTGGAAAAAGGCTGGCGTGACCGCTGTCGTCGGACTCGGGGCAGATCCCGGAATGTCCAACATCATTTGCCGGGCGGTCGCCGACCGGCTTGATCGCATAGATCGCATCAATCTTTACTGGGCGGCGACGAAAATCGGGGCGGACAGTCCGGTGCTGGTTCCGCCGTACAGCGTCTCCACGGTCCTGGCCGAATACAACAATCCCAGCCAGCAGTTCCTCGATGGCCGGTTGCAGGAGGTGCCCGCACAAGCTGGCCTCGAAGTAATCGACCTTCCCCAGCCCTGGGGACCGACAACCTTCATTCACTCCCAGCACTCCGAGCCGTTGACGGTTCCCTTCTCCCAAGGGATCGCCGAAAAAGGAATTCGCGAGTTCACCTGGAAACTGTCTCTGCCGGAGCGTGACCATGAAGCGTGGGTTGGACTGGTCAAAGCCGGCTTTGGGGCCTATGACGAACCCGTGACCGTGAGAGGCGTTTCTGTGCGTCCGATCGACGTGTTGCAGGCGGTGATCGACCGCAATATCCAGGAGCATCGCGACCGCATCCCTGTCCAGGAGAGTCATGAGATTCATTTCGCCATCGGTCACGGTATTCGCGAAGGAAAGGTCTGCCGGGCAATTTGCCGAGTGATTGGTCATCCCCACCCGCTGTACGACGACTACGCAGACGCAGGCACTTCCATGAACATGTCGATTGGAGTTCAACAAATTCTCAGCCGACCGTTGCGGTCGGGCGTCTGGGCTCCGGAGGAGTACTTCGAGGCCGACGCTTTCTTCTCCGAACTCCGCAAGCGGCACTTCTCAATCGAGATTGAGACTGACACTGGAGACAGTTCGAGTCCCTACGGCGCCCATTAGTCAAAGAAACTCGGTTTCCGCGACGTGGTCCGGCGAAGCAGCGAGCAGTAATCGCTCCTGAAAAAATTAAGGACTTGCTGGTTGCCTTGCCGGAACCTTCTCGTGCTCTAGCGTGGTTGCTAGTGATTTAGTGGGTGTGGGCCGGCATTGGCTGCGCCATGCAAACGCAACCATGCTCGATGCTGTCGGCATCCCGCTCGGTACGGTGCAAACGCTTCTCGGCACTCGTCTTCTGAGATCACCCGCGAAGTCTACTTGCATCGATCCCAGCTGATGCCCGGAAAGCAGTCGAAAAAGTCGAGGAAACCGAAAACAGAGCCATCCTGCCAGCTTCATGAACGATCTGGAAATCCAAACTGCCTGCGCTGCTCGACCCAGCTCAGAGGAACATCTCTGGTCAGTCTCTGAAACGTAAGGTCCCGGGGTTGGCGTCCGTCCAGAATGGATTCAACGATGTCGGGTGCCAGGAAGGCGCAAGCAAAGACCTTTCCGACATACCGCTCCGTTAGACCAGCTTGGCGAGCAAGGGATCTCTGGTCGAGGGCATCCCCTTTCAATACCTTCGAGTACCAGTTATGGGCGCGCACAACCGCCTTAACCAGGGAGGACCTGGTTTGCCCGGGCATCGGCTCAGACCCCGGAGGAATGACCAAGTGAACTTCACCGCCACATCGTTTGCGTTTCGCGTCCACAGTCAGCCGCATCAGGTCGCTTTCCGTGGTCGGAATTCGCGTCGTATCGGAGTCTGCGGGAAGCTTATGCCCATTCTCCAGCAGCCAGCGAAGGCGCGCTCTGCTGAGAACAATTTGAACATTGGAATGATCAACGACAACCCGCTGGATGAGGGAGGATAGCAAAATCCTTAGTTCGCCAAAACCCAAGGATGCCCATTCTTCTGAGAGTCTCTTAGCAGATTTCGTTAGTGACTGGATGGGCGCCGTTCCCTCCGTCTCAAGACGTAGCCGATCGAATACTTCTCCTTTTGATGCCAGGAAAGAACGCAGCCTTCCGCAAATGAGATCCTCGATCTCAGCAGCAGGCAGACGGTTAATACTAGAATGACGCTCGCCAGGATTCTTGACTACAAGCTGGGAGACGTAATAGCGGTACCGCCGGCCGTTCTTGACGGTGAATGACGGGGTAAAGCGGTTGCCCTTCACGTCTTCGAGTAACCCCGTGAGAAGGCTGGACGACCGTTCGCGAAGGCGACCGCGGTGCGCCCGGAGGTTTCCCGTCAACTTGGCCTGCACGCTGCTCCACAGGTCTTGCGGCACAATCCCCTTGTGCTCCCCCGGATGCCACTGGTCCCGATGCCGAATCTCGCCTATATAGAGGCGATTGCGAAGCAGATCGTAAAGTGCGCCTCTCGAGAAGTTGGCGCCCCCACGGCGAGCGCCAGTCCGAGCGATCCAGATCTTACTTTGGACCTTCTCACGGGCGAGTTGAGCCGCCAGTTTGGACACGCAACCGAGCTTGAGGTACAGAGCAAAGATCTGACAGACCCGGGCTGCTTCTAGTCGGTTCGGAACCAGCTTTCGATCTTTGACGTCGTATCCAAACGGGACATGGCCACCCATCCACATGCCCTTCTTCTTCGAGGCCGCTATCTTGTCCCGAATTCTTTCGCCCGTCACTTCCCGCTCGAACTGAGCGAACGAGAGCAGGACATTAAGCGTGAGGCGTCCCATGGAACTCGTCGTATTGAATTGCTGAGTCACCGACACGAACGAAACACTCTTGGCGTCGAGAGCCTCAACAATTTTCGCGAAATCGGCCAGGCTTCGGGTGAGGCGGTCAACTTTGTAAACAACGATGACGTCGACCTTGCCGGCTTCCACATCCTCCAGAAGGCGCTTCAGGGCCGGTCGTTCCAATGTTCCACCTGAGAAACCACCGTCGTCGAAGCGGGCAGACAGGACGCGCCAGCCTTCATGACGCTGGCTCACAATGAACGCCTCACAGGCCTCCCGCTGCGCATCGAGGGAGTTAAAGGATTGTTCGAGGCCTTCTTCCGAGGACTTGCGGGTGTAGATGGCGCACCGAATGGCTCGATCAGAATTCATCGGGCCTCCTTCGAAGCAGGATCGGGGTTCTTTTTTCGGATTCCGAAGAAAAGAGGCCCGGACCAACGCGTTCCGGTAATCAGACGAGCGACTTCAGAAAGGCTTTGGTAGCGAGTTCCCTGGTACTCGTACCCTTCGTTTTCAACATTGACGACG
>JAYTFR010000102.1:0-6199 GCA_043734125.1 Acidobacteriota bacterium
AGCGCAAACCACCCACGAGAGCGAAATGGCGCTCTTCTTCGAGTGCGTGCTGCAGTGTGCTCAAAAAGTGCTTGACGCTGCCGACATTGTTAGAGATGGCGATTTATCAATAGTTACGATTCCAGGCACTCAGTCAGAGCCGGGTACTGCCTTCCAGTTGCCGTCGAGACCCACCTACCGCGCGCGGAACATGGTCGTCTGTGTAGCCAGAGGCTTTCACTTATTGCGGGGAAGTGCTGGAGGGGCGCGAGTTGTTTCCGGGTTTTTTCCTTGAGGAAAATATTGGGGCACCCCATGCTCCTGCCGCCAGCAAGGCTCCGAACAAAACCACAGCATCGATGCTGGAGCGGCCTTCGTGCGCCCAGTAAACGTCGCGCAGATTCAGCCACAGTGCGAATTCATCCAGAGTAAGCGCCGCTCCCACACCATAGAGAATCGATAGCAGACGACTTGCCAGTAGCGAAGAAGCGCCGGCTCCGACGCCAATCTCAGCAAGCCAGGCGTACCCCACGCCCAGAAGGATCAGGATGCCGAAAACCAAGTGGTGGATATGCTTGCCCTCCATTACTACGAAATGAAAGGGAGGAATCTGATGGGTGATGCAGTACACCACTCCGCGGACACCGGCAAAAGTAAGAAAGAAGCTGACCGTCGCTACGAACAGGCGGCGGCGCGGACGATCTGGGATGCGCTCGTGAAGGAGCGCCCCAAGTCCAGTACCCTGCAACAACAGAAGCATCAGTGCGGTGCCGAAACCTGCGAGCAGCAGGACAAACCACGTATAGGCCATACAGAATTAGAGCACGACCGAGGAACATCTTCCGGGGCCTGAAATCTGATACCGATGGCCGTTGTAAACAGACGATTCACTGAGACCGGAGTCGATGAGTGAAATGGCGATTCGTCGCCAGTGAAGAGTGCTGCGCAGATTCTACGTTGGACAAAAATCCAGCGTCGCCGCTCGGCGTTTTTTTCTGGACGCTTAGGTGGGGGTGCGATGTTCTAACCGCGCCATAGTGTAGATTTCCCTCGCTGCGCCGGCATTCATCAGCGCAATACCAAGCCCCACAACCAGATCAGGCCACACCGATCTGGCGTAAAGCGTGACCAACCGGCGCCGATGATGGCGACGTTGGCCAAAACATCGTTGCGTGCCGAAAGGAAAGCTGCACGGGTCAGGCTGCCAGCGTGATCTCGATAACGGTTCAGCAAGAGCGCACACGAAAGATTCACTGCGAATGCACCGGCACCCGTAAGCGACATTGGTACAGGGGCAGGCGCAATAGGCATGGAGATTTTGTGCCAAGCGGTCCAGAGTGCGGCCAAACTGGGCACCAGCAGGACACTGGCGAGCAGCATTCCCACGCGAGCGCGACGGGGCGCGTTCCACCTCAGCGCTACGAGAATCAGAAGGTTGACCGATGCGTCTTCGAGAAAATCGACGCTGTCGGCAAACAGCGACACCGATCCGATTGCGTGGGCCACCGCAAACTCGACTCCGAAATATGCCAGATTCAGGATCGCGACGAGTCGAATCACCTGGCGCATGCCAATGAGGGTTTCACGGAGTCTGCTATCCGACAAGCCCACCCGGTCAATGAGTGTAATGGCGATGTTACGCCAGCCATCGCTCGTAGATGGTGACAAGTCCCCGTCTTTCATTGACTTTCCCCGCCTCCAGCCGTAGAGTTCAGCCCGGTGATCGGCCAGACCATCTCGCACTTATCGCATCGTCGAAAAGCTCGGCAGGGGTGGAATGGGTGTGGTCTACCAGGCTGAGGACACCGAGCTTGGTCGCCTTGTAGCTCTCAAGTTCCTGCCCGATGAGCTGTCGCGCGATCCGCAAGCTCTGGAACGCTTTCGCCGGGAGGCGCGGAGGTCGGCGCTCAATCATCCCAAAAGTACGCGACCGCTCACGAGTGCGATTGGCCCCGCATTGGAAATCAGACTGCAACACGGTACGCAATCATGTGAAAAGCGTCAGAGAAAAGCTTGCAGTTTCCGACCGCACTGAAGCGGCTACGATGGCTATCCAGCTTGGAATCATTGAGGTTGACGAATAGTTCATGCGTGCCATTCCGTTGCTGCGTATAGAATGAACCCTGCGTCATTCCGAATGTTTGGCTAGGATGTAGCGCGGTCTTCTAGGCTGCTTATCCTTTCCCGATGTCCTTAAGAGGAGTTTCGCCTTGTCTACGTCGCGAATCCATTCCAGCCGGCGTCGATTCTTGAACCAACTCGGCGTCACCGGCCTAGTTTCGTTTCTGCCATCCGGCCCCCTCTTTGCATTCGCTAACGCGACAGCTTCGACTTCGATTTCGCGGGCCGCAATAAAGAATCGCGCACCGCTTGCGCACAGCGCGTTTTATTCCCTGCCACTCGGCGCGGTGAGTCCGACTGGATGGTTGCGGTCCCAACTGCAACTTCAAGCCAACGCCCTGGGCGGACATCTGGACGAGACCTGGGCCGATGTGGGTCCCAACAGTGGATGGTTAGGCGGCACCGGCGAATCGTGGGAACGTGGACCCTACTTCCTCGACGGGCTTGTGCCGCTCGCATATCTGCTTGACGACGCGCGGCTAAAGACGAAGGCGCAGAAGTACATCGATTGGACGCTGAACAATCAGGCCGCGAACGGAATGATCGGGCCGCGCTCCAACGATGACTGGTGGCCGCGCATGGTAATGCTCAAGGTGCTCACCCAGTATCACGAGGCGACAGGGGATGCGCGGGTGGTTGAAGTGATGCGGCGCTACTTTGAATATCAACTGTCAGAACTGCCAAAGCGCCAATTACGTGACTGGGGCAAGTTTCGATGGCAGGATGAAGCGCTCAGCGTTATCTGGCTGTACAACCGAACCGGCGATGCGAAGCTGCTGCATCTGGTTCGGATGCTGCACGAGCAGGGGTTCGACTGGCAGGCGCAGTACGCGAATTTTCAATATAAAGAGCCAATTACGGCGAAGTACATCAAGCTGGAAGAAGGAGAGGGGTTGAAGGACCTTGCACTGGCGACGCACGGCGTAAACAACGGGCAGGCCTTCAAGTGCGGCCCCGTCTGGTCGTTAGTGTCCGGTTCCGCAGCCGACCGGAAGGCCGTGATGCAAATGATCGGTGAGCTCGACAAATATCATGGGCTGCCGAACGGAATGTTCTCCTGCGACGAACACCTGGCTGGCCTCAATCCGTCGCAAGGCTCGGAGTTCTGCACCGTGGTTGAGTACATGTTCTCGCTGGAGCAATCTCTCGCTATCCTGGGCGATCCGGCCCTCGGCGATCGGCTCGAGCGCCTTGCGTTCAACGCGTTGCCGGGAACAATGACAGATGACATGTGGGCACATCAGTACAATCAACAACCAAATCAGGTGGAGTGCAGCGTTCACCACAAGCCCTGGATGACGGACGGACCCGAGTCCAACCTTTATGGACTAGAACCAAACTTTGGATGCTGCACAGCAAACGGCCACCAGGGATGGCCAAAGTTCGCCGCCAGTTTATTCATGTTGTCGCACGACGACGGCTTAGTAGCGGCAGCATACGCGCCTTGCGAGGTGCACACTGTCGTTCGCAATACACAAGTACACGTGGCGCAAGATACGAACTATCCTTTCCGTGGTGCCATCGGCTTGAAGATCAATCCGGCGTCGCCTGTCACGTTTCCGCTCCAATTGCGAATTCCCGCTTGGGCTTCGGGGACTAGCATCAAAGTGAACGGACGTTCCGAGCAGGTACCCACGCCCGGCACTTTCGCTAGAATTGAGTGCACATGGAAGGCTGGTGATCGCGTAGAGATCGAGTTTCCGATGGAGCCGCGGGTGTCACGCTGGTTTCATGACTCGGTCACGGTGGAACGCGGACCGTTGGTCTTCTCTTATGGCATCGGGGAAGACTGGCTTAAGCTGCGCGATCGCGGCATGACCGCCGATTGGCAGGTGTATCCGACCACCCAGTGGAACTATGCGCTGGCGCTGGATGCAACATCGCAATCGCAAGGCATCACGGCAACCGAAACCGACGTAAGTGACCGTCCGTTCAGTCGAAAGACCACGCCTGTGAAGCTTCAAGTGAAAGCGCGAAAGCTGCCGGAGTGGCAGGCAGAAGATGGAGTTGCTGATCCTGTCCCGCAAAGCCCAGTTAACACCAATGAGCCCGAAGAAACGGTGACGCTCATTCCTTACGCCGCAGCCAAGTTACGCATTACGGCCTTCCCCCAACTAAAGTCCAAGGCGCCATCCGCTTAACTTGGGGACGGCGTACTTCTGCGAGTGGTAGCAGTGGCATTCCCCGTTAGCAACCGGAAATTCAGCGTTCCCAAATCTGTCTGAAGGAATTCCCGCTTCAGTCCGCATCCGATTTCCACGTCGAGCCAATCGACCTAATGCAAAATCGCGTACCCTGCGAGTGCGGCATAGCGCTGATTGTGGCGGTGATCTCAGCTTTGACGTGAGAACGACGAATCGTCTTTGCCGAAGCTTCCGACATGCCGAAATGCTTCACTTTTCCCGCCTGAATCAGTTCTTTCACCGCGCCCGCCACGTCTTCGATGGGGGTGTTCGGATCGACGCGATGCTGGTAGAGGAGATCGATGCTTTCAACCTTCAGCCGCTTGAGAGAGCCTTCCACCGCCTGCTTGATGTGCGCCGGCTGGCTGTTCGGTCCAACGAATCCGGGACTGCCATCCGGATTGAGGTCGAACCCGAGTTTCGTAGCGATCACCACTTTTCCGCGAAAGGGAGCGAGGGCTTCGCCGGAGGAGGGTCTCGTTGGTGAACGGACACATATACCTCGGCAGTGTCGAAAAATGTTACGCCTTGCTCCACGGCGGCGTGAAGAAGAGCGGTCATTTCCTGCGTGTCTTTCGGCGGGCCGTAGGAAAAGCTCATTCCCATGCAGCCGAGTCCGATGGCCGAAACTTCCAGATTGCTCTTTCCGAGCTTGCGCTTCTGCATTGTTACTCCTTCGGTGCGCGACGAAGCGGCCAGATACATCGGGCGCCACAATTCCTTGCCCATCGCGCCGCCAGTCCTAGCCCGGGTACCACACCTGGCGCGGATCGCTCGCGCCGCGCTGATAAGACCAGGCCTCGTCGATCAGACGTTTCAAGTCATAGGCGGGCCGCCATCCCAGCAGGAACTTGGCTTTGCTGTTGTCCAGCCAGGCTGACCAGAAGGCGGTCTTGATCTCGACCGCAGGAAATCCCCGCGTCTGGTGAAGGTGATCGGCGACTTGCCGGTAGTCCACCGGCTCATCCATGCAGATGTTGAAGGTCTGCTGATGCGCTTTCGGGTGGTCGAGGGCGAGGACCATGCTTTCGACCAAGTCGTTTAGATGGACAAAATTTCGCTTCAGCGGCTGGCCCTCGGGATCGAGCATCAGCGGTACGGCTTTGCTCTTCACATACTCGTCAGCTTTTTGCGGACCTACCATATCCCGCCAGCACGGGCCTCCAAACACGTCGTCGCCGAAAGACAGCGTGTACTTGAAATCATCTTTCTCCATGATCCACGGGGCGCGCAGGCAACATCCCGCAAGGTTGTACTGAATGTAGTATTGCTCAAGCATCACTTCCTCGAGGACCTTGGAGAGCGCGTAGCATCCGGGATAGGCGCTGTGCTTCTGCTGCTCGGTCACAGGCGCCGGGTGGCGATAAAAGAAATGCCCAAGCGCGGCGTCGCCGCCGATCAGGATAGTCTGCTGGAACGAGCCGCTGGTGCGGCATTCCTCCAGAAGCCAGAACAGACCTTTCACGGTGACGTCCATCACCTGATCGGGAGTTTCCTTGCAGGTCGCGCAATGAATGACGTGCGTGATTCCCTGCATGGCGGCGCGGACGGCGTCGCGGTCGGCCATGTTTCCCTTAGCGACCTCGATACGTTCGTGCTGTTCGGGAACACGGTTGTGGCAGAGAGCGCGAATAGTGACGTCGCGATGGGCGGGAGACTCGAGGACACGGCGAATGAACTGCGCGCCAACTTTTCCGGTCGCGCCGGTCACAAGGACATGTTTCATGCTGTTTCCGTTCTGGCGGCTGCCTTCCGCTGCAGGTGCAAAGCATACACGTTGATCAGGAGCGCGGCCAGCAGCACCACCCCGCGCATCCATGACGTGACCGGCGAAATTTGTACCAGGTGGAATGAGAGAGAATCCACTTGGAGGAAAAGCGGGTCATGCCCATCCAGAGGTATAAGCCAGAGCAAAT
>JAYTFR010000103.1:0-24993 GCA_043734125.1 Acidobacteriota bacterium
GTCGTGTCTGCGCGAGAGTGCGCCGTGATGCTGAAAGTCCAGGTCGAAGGTATTAATGTTAGTCGCGAGGTCGAATAGTTTACGACTAAAGCGGTCGTAGTAAGCCTGGAGCGCCATACTGGACCCTGACGATGAAGTTCGCGTCCAGCGGCCCATGATGTGTCCGCCGCTGAATTTAACATTTCTGTTGGCGAAGGGCGCAAAGGGATTGGCTGGCGAAACACCCGTGGGATTCTCGCGCAAGTTTGTGCGGTAGACGTCACCTTCCAAAGTTAGTCCGTCGCGCTCTGTCGGCTGCCACTCAATTCGTCCTCCGCCGCGCTCTAGCTGTTGGTCATCGTTGGCGCCGCGGCCCGCAGGATCAAGCATTTCGCTGCGATTGAAGTACTTGCCATAGACTCGGTAAGAAGCGTTGTCACCCAGGTTGGCGCCGTAGCGAAGGCCTATCCCTCGCTCTTCAGAGCCGACACTCGCCGCCACAACTCCACCTCGGGTGTCTGACGTATGTTTGGTGATGATGTTGATGACGCCATTGACCGCGTTCGATCCCCACATGGTGGCGCCCGGCCCGCGAATGACTTCGATGCGATCAATGTCTTCCAAAGGGACATCCTGCGTGTCCCAGAAAACGCCGGCGTAGATCATGGTGAGTACAGAGCGGCCATCAATCAGAACCAGCAGCTTGTCGGAAAACTGGTGGTTAAAGCCGCGCGCCGAAATCGCCCAGGTGTTGGCATTGATCTGGGCCACGTCCAGCCCCGGCACCATGCGCAGCACGTCGGGAATGTTGGTGGCGCCGGAGCGGCGGATGTCGTCCTGGGTGACGACGAACATCGCCGAGGCCACCGTGGACATTTTTTGCTCCTTCTTCGATGCCGAGGTGACCTCGAGATTCATAAGGTCTTCGAGGCTTCGCTGTGTGAGGTCGTTTGCCGGCGATTGCGGCCAAGCAAGCGAGGTCGAGCAAATCACCAAAATCAGGCACGTACTGCAACGCAATCGAATCCTGCTCTTCAGGTTATTCATCTTTCCATCACCACAAGATCTCCCAGAGGCGGCCCTGCGCATAAATGGCCTTGAGAGGGTTATCGGCAAAACTTGTCCGAATAGGAGGGGTAGGATCGGCAGATGGCCCTTGGCCTTCAGTAACCAAGAATCAAATAGATGGTCGGGAAACAACGGTTCCGCGGGCGTCGTACGAGAGGCGGAGTAAAATCACATCCACGTTATCTCACTGATCTGGCGCTGATGCCGCAACAGGAGCTTCTGCAAATGTCCGTTCTCTATAAGAATGTAAGACCAGCAGTGAAGGCCGAGGAGGCTCGAACTCTGCCGCAGGAATGCTATACAGATCCGGGGTTTTTCCGCCGGGAGATGGAAGCGATCCACCTCGATATGTGGCTGGCGGCTGGGCGCACTGAGCAGATCAAGAAACCGGGAGATTTTTTCGTCTGCGAAATCGCCAACGCCAGCGTCATCGTCCTGCGCGACGACGCGAATCAGGTTCGCGCGTTTCACAATACGTGTCGTCACCGCGGGACGCAGCTTTGCCCTCAAGCCCAGGGCGCGCTTCCGGGGCGCATCCAGTGTCCCTACCACGCCTGGACCTACCGGCTGGACGGAACCCTGGCTTCCGCGCCGCACATGGAGAAAGTAGAAGGCTTCCGCGAGAGCGACTATTCCCTGGCTTCAGTGCACACTGCGATCTGGGACGGGCATATTTTCATCAACCTGTCGCCGCATCCCATTCCGTTCGAAGAGCACCTGGCCGGCTTAAGAGAGAAATTTCGTCCATGGCGTATGGAGGAACTCGCGCTGGTCGAGCGGCGCGTCTATGACGTTGCTGCGAACTGGAAGCTGATCATCCAGAACTACTCAGAATGCCTGCACTGTCCCATCGCCCATCCGCAACTGCAAAAAAATTCACACTACATGAGCGGGGATAATGACCCGCCAGGTGTCACTGTTCTTGGCGGGCGCATGGACCTTCGCGAAGCCGTTGCCACTCTGACTATGAGCGGCCAAACCAGCCGGAATGGTCTGCCGGGCCTCAGTGCTGAGGATCGGCGTCACGTTTACTACTACTGCCTGCTGCCAAATTTTCTGCTCAACCTGCATCCCGATTACATGCTGACGTTCACGTTGTGGCCGCGGGCAGTAGATCGGACCGAGATCGTCTGCGAGTGGCACTTTCATCCCGATGAAATCGCCAAACCCGGCTTTGACCCGAAAGACGCCCTCGAATTCTGGGAGATCACCAATCGCCAGGACTGGGAATTGTCAGACCGCGCGCAGAAGGGAATTTCGTCGAAAGGCTATCAGCCGGGACCCTACTCGAATCGCGAAGAATTGCTGCTCGCTTTGGATCGATTTGTCACCGACCGCGTCAACTCAAGCCCGCGCTGATTTCCTGGCAGCGCGTTTCCAGTACAGGTATCCCGGCACTCCAATCAGAATGATCCCCGCTCCGGTCAGCGATTCCAGGGGACGCGTGAAGATGATGTTGAGTGTCCACGCAACCGTGATCAGAACGTACAGCGCCGGAATCCAAGGATAGCCGGTGCATCGGTATGGCCGGGGAATGTCGGGGCGTTTGCGGCGAAGAATAAAAAGACCGATCACGGTCATTGTGTAGGACAGCACCATGCCGAACATCACAAAAGTGTAAATCTGGTCATAGCGACCGCTGAGCGTGAGAATCGCAGCCCAAATTCCCTGGCCGATAAGACTGAACGCAGGCGTTCGCCAGCGCGGATGCACTTGCGCCATGCGTCTGAAGAACACGCCATCCCGCGCCATCGCCAGATAAACGCGCGCGCCTGACAATGTGCAACTCGCCGCGGCGCCGAAGCACGAAATCGCTACTAACGCCGACAGCCACACTGCGGTCGCTGGCGAGAACAACATGGCTGAGGCCGTGTGCGCGATGGTTTCGTGACGGGCGACTTCCGCCAGGGGCATGGCGTACACATAGGTCATGTTCATCACCATGTAGATGACGCCGACCGCTAGCACACCCAGCACCATTGCCAGCGGAACATTGCGCCGCGGGTTCTTGACCTCGCCCGCAACCCAGGTGACGTACACCCATCCGTCATAAGCCCAGAAAACCGCAATCAGGCCTACGCCCAACGCCGACGCCAGTTGTCCCGGCGACAAACCAGCATTCAGCCCTACACCATGCGCGCTGAAATTCGACCAACTGCCCTTGCCGATGGCGAATCCGAGCACCACAAATGCTCCCATGGCCAACGTCTTTGCCCAGGTGGACAGATTGTTCAGCAGCGCGCCCCAGCGCACGCCCACTACGTTGATGAAGGTCAGGGCGGCGATCAGGGCCACGGCAAGAGCGTGTGCCCGAGTCAAATTGATTCCGAGCGCGGAAAAGATGACGTGCTCCTGCCCAACGGCCGGGAAAATTCTGCCGGCGTAGGTAGCTGATGCAACCGCCAGGGCTGCAATGCTCCCGCCGTTCGCTACTGCAAACAGCATCCAGCCAAAAAGGAATGCGACCAGGTCTCCATAGGCCTCGCGCAGATAGACGTACTGTCCGCCCGATTCTGGGAACATGGCGCCCAACTCGGCAAAGGCGAAGCACGCAAATAGCGAAACCACGGCACCAAACAACCAGACCAGGAAAAACAGCGTGGGTTGGGGAAGGGGGCCAGCAATGTCCTTGGCGGTAAGAAAGATGGAGGAACCGATCACTCCGCTGATCAGCAGAAGGATTGCGTCGAGCAGCGAAAGTCTGCGGATCAGGCCGGGCTGGGTTGATTCCGAGGGTGTCGGATCCGCCGCCGCGCGTTCGCTCATTCGCGCCAGGCTTTCAGGACATTGGAACGCCGTTCATGCCCGGACCTCTCCACGTGAGTCATGGGTAAGGAAGGGTAGCATGCGCCAGCAATGATGCTCAAAAGGTTCCGGAGGGGATCTGGTCGAGCCCCGGGCGCGAAACGGCTGTCGCGGTGATTACTCCCCGCGAACGATTCGCAGAGCGTCGGCCACCGCGTCTTCGGAGGGCTTGCGTTTTCCGTTTCCAGCTTCGAGCGAAAGTTCCAGCGTATCGCCTTCGCCCGGGGCGAGAAAGAGATTGTTCACCAATCCCTGCTGCTTCGTATAGAGGTCGAAGTAGCGGCCCTGCGCGGCATAAAGTTCCTCGTGAGTGCCGCGCTCCACGATTCGCCCTTGCTCAACCACTAGAATCTGGTCGGCGCGGCGGATGGTGGACAAGCGGTGCGCGATCACGAACGTGGTGCGGCCGCGCATGAGATACGAAAGTCCTTCCTGGATCATCTGCTCGGACTCGGAGTCGAGGCTGGACGTGGCCTCGTCCAGAATAAGGATGCGCGGATCTGCAAGAATCGCTCGCGCAATCGAGATGCGCTGGCGCTGTCCGCCGGAAAGCTTTACCCCGCGCTCGCCGACAATGGTGTCGTATTTGTCGGCAAAGGATTCGGCAAATTCATCTACACGGGCAATGCGGCAGGCGCGGAAAACTTCCTCTTCGCTGGCGCCCGGGCGGGAAAACGCAACGTTCTCGCGGATGCTTCCGTCGAATAGGAAAGAATCCTGGAGCACCACTCCGAGCTGAGTCCGGTAAGAGTCGAGCCGCACCGCGCTCAGGTCGATGCCATCCACCAGCGCCATACCTTTCGTCGGCGTGTAAAACGCGGATATAAGGCCGATGATTGTAGATTTTCCCGAGCCAGAAGAGCCCACCAGCGCGGTTACGGTTCCGGGGGAAGCATGGAACGAGATGTCGTCCAAAACCGTGCGCGCGCCGTCATAACTGAAACTGACATTTTCGAAAGCGATGTTGCCCACGATTTCTGGAAGCGACACGGTGCGCCGGGGATCGCCGTCCTCAGCTGATTCTTTCAAGAGTTCGTGCGTCCGCTCCAGGCCGGCGAGGGCTTCGGTGAGCTGGGTGCCGACCTGTACGATCTGCATCACCGGGGCAATCAGAAATCCCATGAACAGCGTGTAAGTGAAAAAGCCGCCGATGGTCAGCGAGCCGGCAAGAATCTGTCGCGCGCCGAAAAACATGATGAGCGCGCCGACCACTCCGAGCAGGACACTGGCGGAAAGACCCATCACAGAAGTCGCGGTGAGGCTCTTGAGAACGTTATCCAACAGCCGGGTGACGCCCAGAGAAAAGACCTTCTCTTCGCGCGTTTCGGCGTGGTAGCCCTTCACTACGCGAACCCCGCTCAGAGATTCAGCCAGGCGCCCGGTCACTTCGCCGCTGATCTTGCCGCGCTCGCGAAAAATCGGGCGAATAGTTTGAAACGCCTTTTTCAATGCGAACCCAAATACAGCGAGGAACCCGAACGCCAGCAGCGTCATCGTCGAGCTGATGCGGAAAAGGACCACCAGCGCAATGCCTGCGGTCAGTAGTCCGCCGACCAGATCGACCAGGCCGGTGCCGACCAGGTTGCGGACTCCTTCGACATCGCTCATGATGCGCGAGACCAGCACACCGCTCTTCGTCGAGTCATGAAAGGATACGGAAAGCCGGCCCACGTGGCCCTGCACTTTTTGACGAAGCTCGGTGATGAGCCGTTGCGCAGCCTTGGATAGCAGCTGAGTCAGCGAGAACGATGTCACTCCCTGAATGACCGTGGCAAGCAGCACGCCGAGCACGAGCGGTTTAAGCAACTGCGTCTGCCGTTTAATAATGACGCTGTCGATGAGATACCGCGTGGAATACGGAAGCACCAGCGCCGCGATCCGGTTGACCGCCATCAGCCCGAAACCGGCTGCCAGCAACGCGCGTCGCGGACGCACCAGTTCCCATACCAAGGGCAGGACCGCGCTGAGCTTCGGGCGCGAAGCCCCCGGCGCCGGCGACCGGAAGTGCTGGTGGGGCATTGTGCTCATTGGGGATTGGATACTCCGCCGAATGAATATGGTTCAAAATCTGGCGCGCCGAGGGGCATGAATCAAATTCAAGCGCGCAACCGGTATAACACGTGCCGCCGCAGGGGGTGGTGCGGAGGAAGTTGCGGGTGGTTGAAATCGTCTGCGGGGTCGTGCGTCATACCGAGTTTTTCCATTACCCGCCGAGAGCGAACATTCTCCGGAACTGTAAAGCTCACGAGTTCCTTGATCTTGAGCAACTCAAATGCGTATCTCGCCACTTCCTGGGCGCCTTCCGGAGCGAGGCCTTGGCCCCAAAATTCCGGCAATAACCGCCAGCCGATCTCTACGCAGGGTGTGAACCGCGCGCGGAACGAGGGGACGCTTAGTCCGATGAAACCTGCGAACAATGAAGTCTGGCGGAATTCGGCGGTGAATAGGCCAAACCCGTGCTTTCGGAAATGGCTCTCAATCCGTCCGAACAGGGCGTCGCTCTGCTGCTGAGTCAAACGGGCCGGAAAGAACTCCATGACTTTCGGGTCGGCGTTCATGCGCGCGAACGCTTCGAGGTCCGTGTCCCGCCAGTGCCGCAGGATCAGGCGCGGAGTTTCGAGAATTGCCGTCTTTTCCATTGCGGGCTGCACTGTTTGCATTTTGCCTATCGGGAAGGTCTCGCGTACGCCTTCGTATTTTTCGTGCGCGAGTTGAATACGTCGAAACTCCCGTCCGGCCGCGCCGTCAACATCAGATAGTTGCCCGCGTCCGGTCCTTGAGGATTGGCGATGAACTCCGCTGGCACGTTGTGCGCGCTTCCACCCTCTTCCGAATAATGCAACTGCCATAGGTTCTCGAGATGCGGGGAACTCTCAATGACATCCCAGGACGCCGGCGATCCGCCTTTCTTAGCGCCGTTGTCCATGATTGCAACACGCGGTTCGATGCCGTGCACCAGCGGCGCGCTACCGCTTTGCGCAAACCCGTGGTGCGAGACGATGTAAATATCGACTTTCCCCAGTTTGTTCGCCGGGCACATCAATTCCATTTCTTTGTCATGGGTAAGATCGCCGAGATCGAGAATGCGCAGCCCACCCATCGTGATGAAAGTTCCAAGCGATCGCTTATTTTCGGTCTGGTCCTCGGGATACCGGTCGGCGCCTTTGCAGGCGGGATTTTCGCCGCCCGCTCCTGGCAAAGGTTTTTCCAACACGCTTCCGTCGGCGCTTACGACCACCGCTTCCATTCCATTGATGGGGAGCTTATCACCAGGCTTGGCGACAATGTGCCTGAACTTTCCGGTCTGCAGCAGCTTCTGATACGCTTGCCAGACTTGAGCGGTAGGGGCGTCAGCGGGTTCGCGGTTTTCGCCGTGATCGATGAACGTCCCGATGGGAAAGCGGTCGGCAAGTTGCGGCGCCCCGCCACCATGGTCCATGTGGTAGTGGGTGATTAGGACGTAGTCAATCTTGGTGATGCCCGCGTCCTTCGCGGCTGCGACAATTCGATCCGCATCGCGTCCGTTGAAGCCCGGCCAGCCAGTGTCCACCAGTAGTGATTCGCCCGCAGGCGTTACAAATAAGGTGGCCTGCCCGCCTTCGACGTCTACGAAATAGATTTTGAGAGAGGTTGAAGCGGCGGTCTCCGCGCGCAGCAGCGGCGTAATGCTCACGACATACCACATCAGGACGATCGAAAGGGATAGGGTTCCACGGTTCATGCCGGTCCTCGAGCCACAACGAAATTTCACAAGGAGATCATCAGCCTTGTGTGGGCGGGACGTCAACCTTCGGCAGCAGCTTGCCTTGGTCAGGGCCGCCGGGGTGTGCTGGGCCACTCCGCGACTGCTCAGACTTCCTCTTCGAGCCGCTTTTGCCGAATGTCGATGCCAAGTTGCTCGGCTTTCTTATACAAATGGCTGCGTTCCAGGCCGAGCGCCTTCGCTGCATTGGTGATGTGAAAGTTTGTACGCTTCAGTTCCGCAAGAATTACTTCCCGTTCAAAGTTCTCCACTCGGCTCGCCAGCGGGCCTGATCCCAGCCCTAGGTTCGAAGAAGCGGCTGCAGGCGCCAGCACGGAATGGATCGTGGTTGCGTCAACCTCACTGCCGGTGGCCAGTAGCATCAGCCGCTCGACCATGTTGCGCAGCTCGCGGACATTTCCCGGCCAGGGATATTGCTGCAGGGTCGCGACGGCTTCCTCGGTGAAAGCCATCGGCTTCCAGCCATTTTGTGCGCAGACCTGGGCCGCGAAGTGGGCAACAAGCGCCGGAATGTCATCCTGCCGATCATGCAGAGGCGGCAAGATTACAGGGAAAACAAAAATGCGGTGGAAAAGGTCCTGGCGAAATTTTCCGTCGCGCACCTGCGCTTCCAGGTTGCGGTGGGTGGCGACAATGACGCGAACGTCAACGCGGGTTGGCTTGGTAGTGCCTACCCGTTCGATCTCGCCTTCTTCCAGCACGCGCAGGAGTTTTGCCTGCATCGCCAGCGACATGTCGCCGATCTCGTCAAGGAATAGAGTTCCATGGTCGGCCTGTTCGAACTTGCCCACATGTCGCGCCAAGGCGCCGGTGAAAGAACCTTTCTCGTGGCCAAACAGTTCAGACTCGATCAGCTCCGTCGGGACCGCAGCGCAATTGATGGCCACAAAAGGCCCGGATTTTCTCGGACTCTTTTCATGCAAGGCACGAGCGACGAGTTCTTTGCCAGTCCCGGTTTCGCCAAGGATGCACACGCGCGTTTCGGTGGCCGCCACTCGGTCAATCAGCGCCATTACCTTTTTCATCGCATCGCCGGTAAAAACAATTGCGTGATCGCCGAGGCGTTGCCGCAAGGCGCGGTTTTCGGACTCGAGGCGCTGCAGCCGCAAGGCGTTGTCCACGGTGAGGAGCAGCTTTTCGGAAGAGATGGGCTTCTCGAGGAAATCCAGCGCCCCGAGTCTCGTCGCACGCACCGCCATTTCGATGTGCGCCTGCCCCGACATCATTACCACCGGCGTTGTGATTCCGTTTCCCCGCAATTCCTCAAGAAAAGTGAGGCCATCCTTGCCCGGCATCACCACGTCAGAAAAGATCAGGTCGAAGCCGTCGGTCTTGGCGAGTTCGAGCGCCTTGCCGGCGTTGTCGCACACCGTCGCCTCATGGCCCGCCAGCCGGAACGCGCGCGCGAGCGTCGCCAGTGTGCTGGGCTCGTCATCAAGAATCAGCAGATTGGCTTTTCTTGGCAAAGCATTCTCCCTAGGCGTGCGTGTTCTCGACCGCCAGCTTCTCGCGTCCTGCAGGCAACTCGATGATAAACGTCGTGCCCTGTCCAGGCTGGCTATTTACGCTGATTCTGCCACCGTGGTCGCTGATGATCGATTGCACAATCGCCAGGCCCAGGCCGGTCCCGTGCGCCTTGTTGGTGTAATAAGGAGTGAACAGCCGCTCGCACTCCTCGGGCGTGAGCCCGCTTCCTGTGTCAGCAACCTCGATCCGCCCTGACGAGTGCGACTGCGATGCGCGAAGCGTGAGCGTTCCGCCCTTGGGCATGGCATCAATTGCGTTGAGCACCAGGTTTGAGATTGCCCGATGCAGCAGTTCTGGATCGGCGGCAATCGTGCCGGTCCCAGCCACCTCGGATCGCGGCTGGATATTAAACTTTTGAAGTTGAGCCTCGTAGAGTTTCAGCACGCCAGAAACCAGCGCGAGTAACGGCACCTCTCGAAGCTGAGGCTGCGGCATTCTGGAAAATTCGCTGAACCGGTTAATGATCGATTTCAGGTTTGCGATCTCGGAAAGCATTGTCGATGCGCTCTCGCGAAACGTATCTTCAAACTCCTGCGGGCTGTGCTCGCGCGAGCGCAACAGATTCTCGACCGTCAACTGAAGAGGGAAGAGGGGATTCTTCAATTCATGCGCCAGGCGGCGCGCCAGTTCGCGCCACGCCGCAACCCGCTCGGTCTGCACCAGGCGCTGGCGATGCTCAATCAGATCGCGCGTCATGCGGTTGAAAGAGTCCGCCAGAACGCCAAGCTCGTCACCCGTCCGCGCCGTAACGTGCGCTTCCAGATTCCCGGCGGCAACTTCGCGAGCCGCCTGTGCCAGTTCTTCCACCGGCTTGGTAACGCGCGCGGCGGCAAAGCTGCTGAGCAGGACTGCAAGCAAGAGTCCGGCTGCCGAAGCAATCAGAGCGGCGGATCGGATTTCAGTTCGGAGTTCCGTATAGATTTGCCGCGAGCTCCCGACCAGCAGTACTCCCAGCAGCCGATTGCGTTCGTCGATAAGCGGGAACGCGTTCACCGTCTCGTCGCCGGAGTCCCAGTGAACCACCGCGCTGGCATCTTGCGGAGTACGTTGCAGCTTCTGCACCAGCGGGGCCAGCAACTGCGCGCCGGGGATGGGCTCGCCGGCGGTGATCACGCGATCGGAGGCGAACGCTCCGTTCGCACCGTTGTCATAAAGCATCACTCGCATTCCCGCGGGCAGATCGAGCGAGGAAAGAAATGTGCGGTCAAGGCGCGTGCCGCCGATGGCAAACAGTTTGTGATCGCCCGCGGGCAAAGCATAAATCGCAAACAGGCCCAGCGCCGTCCCGGAAGGCGTCTCTTCTTCACGTAGAAAAGGCGCTGACGCCGGAGCGCCGCTTGCAAGGGGTTCTTTATATCCAAATTTTGCGGGCCATTGCGCCGACGAAATGATGGTGCCACGATCGTCGGCGAATTCCAGAAAGTCCAATCGCTGAGCGTCGGCGATCACTCTGGCGTCATCGAGAAAACTGTTGTAGTCAGGGGAAGTCTGAGCGGCGGCGAGCGCGATCCGTTCGGCTGCTGTGCTTGATGCGGCACCTTGGGTCTTGTGGCGAACGTCCTCTCCGCGCCTCTGAAACTCGCGGCGAAATTGCGCGACCAGCGCCGTGGTTCGCTCGTCGGTCGCACGGTCGAACGCGCGCCTCGCCATCACGGAAACAATTCCGGTCACAGCCGCCACGGACACCACTACCGTGATGGCGAATAGCAGCAGCAACCTGCGGCGGAAAGTCATGGCTTCTCCGCCAGCCATGCGTTCTGTATTTGCCAGCTCCCGTCGGGACGCATGTTGAAATCGTGAACCGCCAGCCGCACCGCCACTCCCTGGCGCAGATGAATCAAGGGAATGACGCGTCGCGATTGCAGCAATGTTTTTTCGGCGGAATAAAGAACGGTCGCGGACCCGCCCGCCGACTGGGGCAGCGTCAGTTGCAGAGCCTTCGCAAGTTCCATCAGGGCGATCTGGCCGTTCGCCGACGCAATCGGAATTCGCGTCAGCGTCATGTCCGGGCGGCCGCTGGTTGTCAGTTGCAGCGCAATGCCGGCGTCGCGGGCATTTAGCAGAATTCGTTCCGCGATGGTGTGCGCGACAGGGTCGGCTACGTTGTATCCGAGAACAAAAGATGCAACTTGTTTCGCCAGAACCGGCTCTTGCCGCGCCCGGCCAGGGTTCGTCGGCGGCGAAAACACGAACGCGTAGCCAGAAAGCCAATTCGGCAGCAGCGCTCCCGTGGGATCGCCGCCACCCTGCAGCACAACATTGTTGATCGCAGCTGTATCAATGCTGAGCGCAAGCGCGTTGCGCGCATGGGTTTCTTCTTCCGAACGCACGGGCGCAGCGAACACCAGCGCCAGCAAATCGCAAGGATTGGAGCTTGCCACCGAGCGACCATCGGCGCGGGCGTGGCGGATATTCTCCGGCGCAACCTCGGCAATATCTATTCTGCCGAGGTCAAGCGCGGTCAGTTGCTCGCGATCATTCCTGCCGAAATCCACTTCGATCGAATCGAGGAACGGCCGGCCACCCCAATACTGGTCATTCGCAATGAGCGTCAGGTGTTTCGCCGGCAGCCATTGCGAAAGTGAGAACGGACCCGTGCCACTGGGTTGTGGGCCACCTCCATGCGCGATTGCATTCCGCGCGAGAGTGAGTTCGAGGGGCATATCAGGATGGGAAACGTCCGTTTCTACAATCACCGTGTCGCCAGCCGCAATCACTTTCCACTCAGGGTTTGCAGACCGCAATGACACAGCCACGGCGGCGGCATTCATCGCTGCCCCATCACTGAAAGAGACACCACTGCGCAAAGAAAGGCGCCAGCGCTGGTCGCCGGGTTCCGCTTGCCACTCGGTGGCGAGCCACGGCTGAGGCTGACCGCGATCGTCGAGGACCACCAGAGTGTCAAAAATGAGCCGCGAAATATTGGAAGCGCCGGCTTGAATTAGGCTCGTGGGGTCAGCTGCCTGTGGCATCTCCCGCATCGCGACGCGCAGGCTTCCGCCGTAGTGCGGGCGCGTGGCAGCACACGCCGCGACCGCCCATAGCAGGCTACTGGCTGCAAGCCAGAGTAAGTTGAAGCGCCTCATAATCACCTGTCTCTGAATTCCGGTACACCGCGGTCGCGCTCTCGCCATTTTGTTGTGTCCACAAAGCTGTAACGGGTCCGTTAAGAGGCAGCTTCTGACTGGCCGCGACCGGTTCACGGTCAGGGAAGTCGAACGCCTGCATGGACTCTTCGTCACCGCCAGCGGATGTCGCCAGGACAAACCAATCAGGACGGCAGGCCGCGCGTATTCCGGCAACGTCGCCGCCCCAGCGGAGCCTGCCAGAAGTCTGCTGATTAATGCCGTCGAGAAGATGCAGTTGGCCGTCAACCCCGCTGAACAGCCAGAGAACGTATTTGTCCCGCGGGATGGCCACGGCGGAATAAAACGGGGGCGCCGATTTCTGCTTGCCAACTCCGGGGGCCAAAACGCCGGTGAAAAAATTTCGCGCAGGAGCGAAAAATCCTGACACGCCGAGTTCTGCCGTCACCAGCGGCCAGGGATCGTCACTGCGGGAGCACAACATCGACAACGAACCGGCCTCTGCGCTGCGGCACACTGTGCCGGGAAGGTATGCGTCGAACAAGTGGTCCTTGCGCAGCACAATTCTTCCGCGCGCATCCCGTGGAAACGGAGTTGCATGTGCCACGGCCAGCGACTGCGCCGCGATCCAGCGTCCATCTTTGAAGTCCAAAACCGTGACACCTGCGGTACTGAGCAGCAGAGCGCGGCGCGGGCTGCCTTCCAGGATCGCCACATCGAGAATGGGCTCGGGCTGCGACATGAGCGGAGTCGCGCGCAGCGTTAAGGCAGGCGCATTTTGCGCTGACGTCAAAGCCGCGGGCCGGTCCGCGGAAATCATCACCACGGTTGGTTCAGCCGTGCCTTGCTGGATCTCCGCCACCCACACGTAGCTTTCCAGATTTTCCGAAAGAGTTACCCGGACGGTTGCTGCTGCCTGGTCGGGTTGCCAAACACGCACGCCGGAGGCACCGAGTTCCGAGGTGAGATTTCGGCGAATCTGTTCGACATCGGAGGCGGGAATCGATGAGGGGTTGATGATGTCCAGCGCGACCACGCCCGGCCCGGTCCCCGCGGAAATCTTTGCCGCAAGCTGTGCGACAGGCTTTCGCCAGTCAGAAGCGAAGCCCGCGGTGACGATGAAAAGCTGCGTAATAAAAACGAGAGCACAGCAGAACCGGCGCAGGCGCGAGGTCGAAGGCATTTTCGGATTGCGCGAATTATAACTCGCGCGAACTGAGGGACATTCATGCTTGTGGGTTTGCATTTTCATGCGGAGCTTCCTTGAAGCAATCAGCACTCAGCACTCAGACTTTTCGCTCCACAGACATCTGAATGCTGAGCTGATTGTCCGCGTCCTACTTCTCCACGCCCTCAACTTGTTCCGCCTCGGCGCCATGATTCGCCACATTCACGCTTTTGAGTACATCGTTGGCAAAGAAGAATTTGCCGTCCGATGGCACCATCATGATCTGAAGCTTGTCCGACAATTTTTCTGCGACGATCTTGTTAATCAGCAGCGGATTCTGTCTGAGGATGACGCCTTCATTCCTCATTCGCTCGGCATCGGCAACAGCGGTCACGCGGATGCGGTCTGCCTCGGCCTCGGAGAGAAGTTTGCGGCGCTCCATTTCGGCTTTGCTGTCGATCACCTTGGCTTCCGCCATCGCTTCGGCATTCTTCACCGTTGTTTCCTTGCGGGCTTCGGCTTCGAGCTTGCTCTGTTCGATCTGCTTCTGCTTCAAGGGGAGCGTGTATTGCATGGCGTCCGATTCGGCCTTAGCTTGCAGCACGCGAACCTGGGCTTCGCCTTCGGCTCGCTTCACTTGCTGGGCCTTGGTGGCCTCAGCCTCCAGTTCGGCAATGCGCACTTGCTTTGCCTGAATCTCGGTCTGCACACCCATCTGGTCGTTCTGCTGTTCTTTTAACAACAGACCCTCGAGGCCTTTCGCGTATTCGGGCGGAAGCTGAATGTCGCGCAGCATGACTTCTTTCACGATGATTCCATCCGCCGCGAGCTTCTGCGTGATTACATTTGCCGCCTTCTGCCGGATCTCTTCACGATGCGTGGCAAACACGTCGCGAACCGTGTAGTTCGGCACCAGTTCGCGCCACGCGCTGGCAACGACCGGCGGCACGATTTCCTTCTCTACGGGCTGCGGAAGGTTCGCCTGTATGTAATCGAGATGTTTGGGATCAAGCCGGTAACGGATGGTGATTGCCAGTCCGAGTGACAGGCCCTCTTTGGATTGCACGCGAAGCAGTTCAGATTCCGCAATCGTCGTAGTCGAGGCCGACTTGCTGTTTGCAACCGAACCGGTCGTGAAAAGCTGATCGCGAGTATCAAACAGAACCACGCTCTCCGAGACGGGCGTCAGAAAATGCGCCCCCGGATACAGCGTGCCTGGCTCGGTGCCGCTGGTCTGGCTTACTCGGACGCCTGCCATCCCGCTCGGGACCACGACGATTCCCATAGCTACCAGTATTGGACCCCAGGCAGCGACGGCGAGTGCCAGCGAGGCCCGCCAGTGAATCTCGGGCACCGGGCCCGCCGCCGCGCCTGCCGCCAAAGATTCTTTGTGTTTAGTTGTGAGGTAAAGGTCGCGCGCGAGCATGGCGATCGCTGCCGCGATCATTCCCGCTCCGCCCCAAAGCAGCAAATACTCCAAAAACACCATACTGTCTTCCTTTCAACGTTGCTCGGACTTGATCCTGACCGGTTGAAGCGCCATCCCCGGAGAAACCCTCGCGCCCACGGCCTTCCCGGTGAACAAGATCCGGAAGACTTGCCCGAAGATCAGTTCTTCGACCACCAGTGCCACCATTATCGAAAAGGCCAATCCCGCCACTACCGCCATAAATGTGATTACCATTTGCATGTGTGTTCTCCCTTGCCCGCTGTCATGGAGTGCACACGGCCATCCAGAGCTATAATGTTGAAAGGGAATCGTTTAGAAGAGGCTCCGCCGTGTCTGGATCGGCACACTGCGGGCGGACGGACACATTTGTGAAACAGCCGGAGGGGCACTCGCAGCGACGATTCACAAACGTGTGGCTTAGGATGAAGTCAGCCGATTGACGCTCTCAGCCGCACCTGCAGTTGGAAGGTTTTAAAGTTGCAGCAGCACAGAGCACCGCGATTTACCCAACGCGCCCGGGCGGGTCTCTTCCCTGAACACCCCGGGCCGGGCGGCACAAGATTCGGGGAACAGAGGAGCCCACACTGGCGGATGCGCTTTGGTACAAGGACGCAGTCATCTATCAGGTACACGTTCGCTCGTTTTCCGACAGCACCGGCGACGGCAATGGTGACTTCCGCGGGCTGGCGCAGAAACTCGACTACCTGCAGGAGCTCGGGATCAACGCAATCTGGCTGATGCCATTCTTCCCCTCGCCGCTGCGAGACGATGGCTACGACATCGCCGACTACCGCTCGGTCAACCCGATCTACGGCACGCTCGAGGACTTCCGGAGTTTCCTCGCCGCTGCTCATTACCGCGGTATTCGCGTGATTATCGAAATGGTGCTGAATCATACCTCCGATCAGCACCCGTGGTTTCAGGAATCGCGCAGTTCCCTCAGCAATCCTCGACGCGACTGGTACGTCTGGAGTGATACCGACGCAAAGTACAAAGGCACTCGCATCATTTTTCTCGATACCGAACTTTCTAACTGGGCCTGGGACCCAGTCTCAAAGCAATTTTATTGGCACCGATTCTTCAGCCACCAGCCCGATCTCAACTGGGACAATTCCGCCGTTCGTGAAGAGATGTGGGACGTCATGAAGTTCTGGTTGAACATGGGCGTGGACGCGTTCCGCCTGGACGCCGTTCCTTATCTTGTGGAGCGCGAAGGCACCAATTGCGAGAACCTGCCGGAAACCCATGTGGTGATTAAAGACCTGCGGGCGCGAATGGATCGCGAGTTCCCGGGCAGGATGCTGCTGGCAGAAGCGAACCAGTGGCCGTCAGACCTGCGCGCGTATTTCGGAAATGGCGACGAGTTTCACATGGCGTTTCATTTCCCGCTGATGCCCCGCATGTTCATGGGCGTGAGGCTGGAAGACCGCAAGCCGATTACCGAAATCCTGAAACGCACGCCGGAGATTCCCGACTCGTGCCAATGGTGCCTGTTTCTGCGCAACCATGACGAGCTGACGCTTGAAATGGTCACGGACCTGGAACGTGGTTACATGTATGACGAGTACGCTAAAGAAAAGACCATGCGCCTGAACCTGGGCATAAGGCGCCGGCTCGCCCCGTTGCTCGACAACGACCGGCGGTGCATTGAGCTGATGAACGGAATGCTCATGTCGATGCCAGGCACGCCGATCATCTATTACGGCGACGAAATCGGGATGGGCGACAACGTTGCGCTAGGCGACCGCAACGGGGTGCGCACTCCCATGCAGTGGGACGGCAGTTGGAACGGGGGTTTCTCGTCGGCTGACCCCGAGGCGCTTTACTCGCCACTGATTCGGAATCCCGTGTACGGCTATCCCGCTATCAATGTTCAATCCCAGAAAGGTTTTGACCACTCGCTCCTGGCGTGGATGCGCCGTCTGATCAAGGTTCGCCAGTCAACGCCGGTGTTCGGCAGAGGAACCATGCAGTTTCTCTATCCCGCAAATCACAGGGTGCTGGCTTATGTACGAAAATTGGGAAACGAAGCCATTCTGGTGGTGAACAATCTTTCAAGCGCAGCCCAGGCGGTAGAGCTGGATTTGAAAGAGTACAAGGGAAACATTCTCGTGGAGATGTTTGGGAAGAACATGTTTCCGCGGGTGGGAGACCTGCCCTATTTGCTGACCCTGGGGCCATATCAGTTTTTCTGGTTCAGAATAAGGAAGGTTTAACACCAGCCCAGAATGCTCTCTGACGAATTCATCCGCGAACTGATCAACGTCGGCGAAGTTGACATTGTAGTCGGCATACCCACGTATAACGACGCGCGAACGGTGGGGCGAGTAGTGCAGGCGGTGCGCGCCGGACTCCTGAAATATTTTGCGCGCGCGCGGGCGGTAATCATTAACGCCGATGGGGGATCGCGGGACGGAACGCGCGACCTGGTTCGGGCCGCGTCAATCAACGACACCGGAAGTTCAGATCTTTCAGCCCTGCGCACGCTGCACAGCATCAGCACGCGGTATGAAGGTGATCCCACAAACGGGACGGCGCTGCACACGATTCTTTCCGCTGCCGACCTGCTGCAGGCCAGGGCCTGCGCAATAGTCTCGCCCGAATCAACCAGCCTAGAGCCTGAGTGGATTGAGTCGCTGCTGCGGCCGGTGATTCGTGACTCCACCGATCTGGTGCTTCCCGTCTATCGACGCCACAAGTTCGATGGGTTGCTGATCCGGAATCTGGTTTATCCGCTCACGCGCGCGGTTTACGGATGTGCGGTGCTCGAGCCTTATCCGGCGGACTACGCCTTCTCGCCCGCAGTCGGCAATCACTTTCTTAACCTGGACATCTGGACGCAGGAGCAGGGCCGCAGTGGAACCGAGCTTTGGCTGGCGTTGGACACGATCATTCGCAGGTACAAAATTGCCCAGTCATTCCTGGGAGCGAGGTCGCGTCCGGAAGGGCCACAGCCGGATCTGGTTAAGGCGATGCGGGAGACCGCAGGTACTCTGTTCCACTCTTTCGATGGCAATCCTGCGGCTTGGAAAGAATCGCGCGAGCCGCTTCCCGCGCCCTGCAATGGATGCCAGCCTTCGGTGAGCCTCGAGCCGATGCGGGTGAATCGTAAACGCCTGCACGAAATGTTCAGCTTCGGAGTGTCAGAACTCGAGCCCGTGCTCTCCTCGATTCTCACCGCGCCTACTCATGAGGAACTGAAACGCCTGGCGGCATTGCCGGGGGAAAAGTTTGCGTTTCCAGAGAATCTTTGGGCGCGAACAGTTTATGAATTTGCGGCGGCCTATCACCGAGCGGTAATTGGCCGCGATCACGTAGTGCAGGCGCTCGTTCCCCTGTTTCGCGGTCGGGCGCTGACCTACCTGACGGAAAATCGCGAGGCTTCCGAGCCGGAAGTGGAAGCCAATATCGAAAAGGTCTGTCAGGCGTTCGAAGCTGAAAAGCCGTACCTGCTGCAAGTCTGGGACGGCGGGAAGTGAGGTTCTATGTGGAGTAGCTTCGTAAGTGAAATGACCAGGGCGGCGCAGGAAATTTTACAGAGCGTAGCGAGGTTCCTGCCCCGGTTTCTTGAAATGCTGGTGATCGTTTTCGTCGGCTGGCTCATTGCCGTATTGCTGCGGACGATCACGCGCAGCATTTTGAAGATCGCGCGCTTTGACCGATTGTCCCAGCATACCGGCGCAACGGAGCTTCTGCGGGGCGCGGCGTTGCCGTCGCTCACTGAAGTCGTGAGCCGGCTGGTTTTCTGGATTGCCTGGATCGGGTTCATCCTACCCGGCATTAGCGTGCTCGGCATCACGGGCTTCAATGAACACGTCGCTACATTTTTTGCATTCCTGCCCCGCACAGTGGTCTCGTTCTTCATTCTGCTGTTCGGCCTGCTGGCTGCAAGTTTCTTTTCCCGGGCGGTGTTGCTCGGCGCCGTCAATGCCGAACTGCCGTCGCCGAGGATCATCAGCTGGGCGGTTCGGGCAATGATCATCCTTTTCGCCCTGTCGATGGCATTCGAGGAGCTCGGGATCAGTTCTCGAACCGTGATCGTGGCTTTCGCCATGACCTTTGGCGCGTTGATGCTGGGGCTTGCACTGGCCTTTGGGTTGGGAGGCCAGGACCTCGCCCGGCAATATCTGGAAAGAAAATTTGGCCGGGAGCCTGCACACAAAGGCGGGGAAGGCGAGGATATCTCTCCTTTGTGAGATGGCCGGCCCCGCTGTCTTCTAGCTCTTGATAACTTTCGCCTGCTCATCCCAGGCAACCGCGCTTTTGCGGAAGTAGGACTCATTCGCCATGTGGCAAGCCAGCGCTGCGTGATGTCCGAAGACGGCATTTTCCGTCACCGGCTGCCGCGTCTTTACCGCCTGGAAAAAGTTCCACAAGTGCGGCTTGACCTGGTTGTAATCGGCGGCTTTGAATACGGCGGCTTCAGCCGTCGCCTCACGGCTGATCTGCATGTCGTGTTCCTGATGCCACTTGGCGTTATACGCATCCCGTAGCGATTTTGGAAAACTGCCCGCGTACCAGCTTGGGGATGTGTCTTTTCCTGATTGCGAAGTGAACGTCAGCTGCTCAGGGACAACGTCCAAAATCCCCTTTGATCCCATGAAGCGATAGCCTTCGGGAATCTCTGTGCCCAGGTTCAGCCGCATCACCACCGGAATATTTCCGTATTCGAAGATCGTGTTGTGAACATCGGGCATGTTACGCCCGTCCTTCCAGCGCAAAATTCCGCCCATCGACATGGCGCGCTTCGGCGGCTCGTTCAAGCCAAGCACATACAGCGCCCCGCTCATCAGATGCACCAGCAGATCGCCGGCAACACCCGTTCCGTACTCCTTCCAGCAGCGCCAGCGGGCATAGATGTTGGGGTTAAACGCCACTTTGGGCACGGCGCCTTGCCAGGTGTCCCAATCGAGATTCTCGGGCGAGAGGTCGGGCGGCGGAGGATACTCCCAGGCGCCGTTCGGATCATTGCGGCCAAGCACGCCTTCGACCATCATCAGATCGCCGAGAAGGCCTTCGTGCACCAATTCGCGAGCCTTGGTGAGCAAAGCTGAACTCACGCGTTGGGAACCAACTTGCACGATGCGTCCGGTTCGCTTTTCCGCTGCGACCATTTCCAGCCCGTCGGACGGCGAATGTGACATCGGCTTTTCGCAATAGACGTCTTTCCCCGCTGCGAGTGTGTCCACGACGATCTGCTTGTGCCAGTGGTCGGGAACGGCGGCAATGATGCAGTCGATGTCCTTGTTGGCCAGCAGATCCTGGTAGCGGCGGGTTACCGGCAACGTTGTGGAGTTCGCAATCTCGCGGGCCAGTGTGTGGCGTCCATCGTAGAGGTCGCAGGCCGCCGCGCACTCCACGCCCGGAAGTTGCAGCGAGTTGCTCATCAGCCCGTTGCCCTGCATGCCGATGCCGATGATCCCGAAGCGGATGCGATCACTAGGGGCAACGGGTTGGGGCATTGCCCAAACCGGAGTCGGATCGAGCAGGATGGCTTTTCCTGCGATGGTGGCGCCAGCTGCAGTTGCGGTCAGGCCAATGAAATTGCGGCGGGAATATTTACTGCTCATGGAGGAACCCTCCGTTGCGAAAACCAGAAGAGTTTACCGCAGGCCGGGCTTGGCTGGGATAGAGAGTTTTGCAGACAATGAACCAGGATCGACGGCGTGCATCAGGGCGGCGTCTTCCGCGATCGTTCCGTTGCGAGTTAAGCGCTCAAGTTCGGAATCGATGAGGGCCGGCTGTCTGCCGTCGACGGCGGGGGCATGTGTTTTTTCCGCCTGCAGTCCTAACGTGGACGCATCACCATCGACGACTTCGAAAACGGCGACTCGCTCGCCGTCCCTCCGCGGAACAAGGCGCTGGCAGACAATGAATCGCAACATTCGTGCCAGGCGGTCGCGCGCATTTTGCTGTTCGGTGGCGGAGAATGCGCCCGCGAAACGCTCTACCGCCTTTTCCGGAGTCATTGTCGATAGAGTGGAAAGCACCAAGTGGCCGGTTTCGGCTGCATCGAGCGCAAGTTCCATGGTCTCGCGGTCCTTAAGTTCGCCCACTACGATGACGTTCGGCGCCTGCCGAAGCGCTGCCCGCATGGCATGCGAAATGCTCGGTGTGTCACTGTGTAGCTCGCGCTGATGGACCGTTGCTCGCTTGTGCATGTGCAAGAATTCGATTGGATCCTCAACGGTAATGATGTGGCAAGCCGTGCTCTCGTTGATTGCGTCGACCAGCGCGGCGAGGGTATATGACTTGCCCGATCCCCGAGGTCCCACGACCACAACTAGTCCATCACGAAGCGTCACCACCTGGTGCAATTCGGGGGGCGCGCCGATCGATTTCAGGTTCGGGACGGTCGTTGGAATCACGCGCATGACCACGGCGCAAGTGCCGCGCTGGATGAAGACATTCACTCGGAACCGCGCCACGCCTGGCAAAGCGTAAGAAATGTCGCAATAACCCTGCTCGCGCAGCATGGTTAGGGCTGCCTTGTTGGGGCCGATCAATTGGGAAGCAATGCGCCGCGTATCGTCGGCGGTGAGCTGGGCAATTCCCGGCCGGTCTAAGGCGATCAGCGTCCCGTTGATCTGTACTTGGAGGCCCCGCCCGGGAGAAAAGAGCAAGTCGCTGATGCGTGGATTGGCCCGCAGCAAAGCAGTCAGCAATTCATCGGTGCCAGCAGCGGCTGCCGCGGAGTCGAGCGAAATTTGAATTGGAGCGGTGCCGGTTGCGGCCAAGTGCGCCTCAGTGCGAAGAACGTCTCTTTGTCATTTTCACTGTAGCCAATTTTCGCGTCCCAAGAAAGGCCGGGATGGTCATAGACCTTGGTAACCGACTCATTCGCCCAAAGAAAAAGGGCGGCCGCAGCCGCCCTGCCGATCACGTTAGTCATTACTTCTTTTTCTTAGCCGTTCCGTAGCCGGTCTCGATCTTCTGATTCAGAGCCACCAGCATTCCCTTTGCTTGTTCGGCGTAGCCGCCCGTTGGCTGTAGCTCAAGATACTTGTTGAGCGCCTCTATTGTGCCCGGGGCGGGGACAGGGGTGCCATCGGGCTTTTGCGTCATCATTGCAAAAAGGGTGGCGCCCTTCAGATAGTACGCTTCCGCCTTGTTCGGGTCGGCGACCAGCGTCTTGTCGAAGGCCTCGATTGCCTTCTTTCTTGTCGCGTCGTCCATGGCAGTGTTGTACAGAGTTATGCCTTCATTGAAGTAGTACTTGGCGGCGCCCGCCGGATCCAGTTGGACCGCCTGCTGGTAATCGGCCATGGCTTCGTCCGCCTTTCCCAGGCGAGCCGCAACCGCTCCCAAATTGTCGTAGTAGGCTGCGAGGTCACGGGTCGCCTTCTCGGCCTTCGCAGCGTCAGAGGCGGGCTTGTCCGCCTTCTTCAGGTCGATGGCTTTTTGCAGATCGGCATACGCCTCAGTATTTTGTTTCTTCTTTTCCGCTGCGTCCGTCTGCGCTCGGGCTGAATCCATATAAGCCGCGCCCACCTTGTACCAAACCTGATCGTTGGTAGGAAGCAAATTCGCCGCTTCCTGATAGGCGGCAATTGCTTGCGGGTAGTTTGGCGGAGTTGCTTTCATCAGTTCGTCCCCAACCTTCCACTTGTCGTTCACCAACTTTACGTTTTCGTTGTACTGCTTGGTCTTTTCGACCGAAGCCTGCTGCTGCTCGGTTTGCTGCTTCACTTGTTCGGCAGTTATGCCCGATTTTTTAGCAGTGTCGGCAACTCCTTGTTCCTGAATCTTCTTCAAATCGACGTCATAGACGAGTTCCTCCGTGCTGACGTGCACATTTTTTTGCTCGTCCATGACTTGCCCGTCCTTGCTCAGGGTCACGACGTAATTCCCCGGCTCAATACCGAGAGAATAGTACGAACCTTTCTTGTCCGTCTTAATGTTGTAGGTCCGCCCATCGTCCTGGTTCTTCCAGACCATCTGGCCAATAATCGGCGCGCCTTGCGCGTCTTTGCACGTACCACGGACTGAACCCATCGAGGAGCCTTGCGCGAACGCAAGGCCCGCCAGCGACCCGCATACCAGCACCAGTAACAACACCTTACTCGTAAGTCTGTCCATTAAGACCTCCTGATGCCGTCAAACCTGGACGGCGAAACTCTAGACAACTTGCGCAACCGCGGCGTAGGGAAGGGGATCAACTGCGCCCGCCTCCTGAAAGGCCCGCAGCCGCAGCACGCAACTATCGCATACTCCGCAGGCTTGATCCTCGCGGCTGTAGCACGACCACGTTAAATCCAAGGGTGCGTCTAATTCAAGGCCGAGTCGGACGATCTCGGCTTTGCGCATTGCGATGAGCGGCGTCACGATTTCGATCCCGCCGGCTTTCGTCCCCGCCTCAATCACTGTGTTAAATGCCTCGTAATACGCCGGCCGGCAGTCGGGATACCCTGAACTGTCCTGCTCCACTGCGCCAATGTATATTTTAGACGCTCCTAGCACCTCTGCCCAACTCACCGCCACCGACAAAAAATGTGCGTTGCGAAAAGGAACGTAAGTGACCGGAATGTCGCCGCCTATTTCGTGCGCCTCGGGAACCGCAATCCTCTCGTCAGTCAGAGCGGAGCCGCCGATGGCCTTCAGCGCCTCATTGCGAACCGCCAGCCGCTGGCGGATGCCAAGGCGGTCGCAAATGACTTCGAACGAGCGAAGTTCCCGGGCTTCCGTCCGCTGGGCGTAGCTGATGTGCAAAGCCGCCGCATCGCAATCGCGCGCAGCCAGTGCCGCGCACACGCACGAGTCCATGCCTCCGCTAAGCAGAACAACGGCGCCATTTCGTTGGACAGACATCAACGTCCCTACACGCCCTTCAACGCCGGATCCCAGATCAGCTTATGTATCTGTAACCCCAGTCGGACTTGAATGTTGTCCGCCAGGATCCATTCCGCGAGTTGCTGGGGCTCGAGCAAGCAATTGGATGCGTCCCGGGCGCCAAAGGCATCCTTGCGAAAGGCCGGAGAAAACAGCACAGCCGCGACTCGCGCCGGAAGGTCATGGCGCCGCGTGAAATCGCGGGCAAATTCGTAATCCGTCCGGTCGGTGATGACGAACTTTACTTCATCGTTTGAGTTGAGCGTTTCCAGGTTTTCGGGGCAGAAACTCTCGCCCTCGCTCGAACCGGGGCACTTGACGTCCACAATCTTGACCACGCCGGAGGGGACTTGGCTGAGGTCGCGCTCGCCGCTGGTTTCGAGCAGGACCTTGTAGTTCGAATCCAGCAATCGCTGCATGAATGGAAGGAGTTCCCGTGCCTGCAACATGGGTTCGCCGCCAGTGATCTCGACCAACCCGCCGCCGGGGCTGCAATGCCGGACTTCCTCAAACACTTGTTCCGACGACATTTTATTGCCGCCGTAAAAGCTGTACTCGGTATCGCACCACGAGCAGCGCAGGTTGCACCCGGTCAAGCGAACGAAGACGCACGGTAGGCCGGCGTAGGTCGATTCCCCCTGCAGCGACTTGTAGATTTCCGTGATCTGCATCGGTACATCTCACCATCGGGTGATCGGTCCATACGGCGATCTGAAACACGCCATCAATTTCCAAATTACGCAATTGCCAAGTTTCAAAATCCTCACTTCGCCAGATGATCCGATCGCCCGACGGTTTTACTCCCAATACTTCGCCGTGGTCGAATCCGTCTCGAACACGGTGACATCCTTCACGTGTACGCGTCCGCCGGTTACTTGGCGAAGGCGGCCATTGGTCTCGTCGTAGAAGTACTTGGCCAGGTTTTCTGCCGAAGGATTCAATTCCGTGAACGGCGCGACATCGTTGATCATTTGATGATCCAGTCGCTCGATGACGTGCTTCATCGCCTCGCGCAGGTCTTTGAAATCGAGCAGCAGGCCGGCCTTGTCGAGTTCCTGGCCCGCCAGGGTCACCCGGATCTTATAGTTGTGGCCGTGCGGATTCTCGCACTTGCCCTTGTAATTGCGCAGGAAGTGGCCCGCGGCAAAAGTATCGTCAACCGTGACTTCAAACATGGATTCCTCGGCGGCTGCGCTCTTGAGATTGTGTCGCGCTTATGATCGCGAACCTTCTATTGTAGCGCGGTGCAAGGGATTGGCGCGGCTCAGAGCGCGCTGCGAATGACGATTCCTTAAGGTGCAAAGAGGCGTGAAAAAGA
>JAYTFR010000104.1:0-8658 GCA_043734125.1 Acidobacteriota bacterium
GTGAGAGGAAAACTCGACGACAGCGACGATCACAACCCACAGAACACTCCGATCACGGACTTTTTCAACACCCACAGGCGTTATCACTCATTGGCAGGGGTCAGCGAGCAATATCGGGATTTATGGCCAGTCACCGGAAGTATCAAACCGCGCCGATTTTGCGGAGGACTGACTTCAGCAGCACTTGAGGCGCCAATCACACTCAGACAGGCCCACCCATGCACTGGAACCTTTTGGCACGCCAGGGTTCGTTCGGATGCTATTTCTCATCCTCATCCCGCTTGATAATGGCTGCCTTCTCTGTGCCCAGGGAACTCTTCGCCATCCAATGAGGTAGACTCCGTGCATGACCTCCGCCGAGCGCGAGCGCATGAACGAGCTATGCTGAGAATTCAGCAGGAGAAAGATCACACAAACTTCCTCAAACTAGTTGAGGAACTGAGTGATCTGATCGCTACAAAAGAACACCGTTTCCCGACCGGATTAGCCACCACTATTTCGGGACCCTACTTTGCGTGTTTCAAGGTCGCCAGTGGGAGTTATCTCTTCCGCCCGGTTTGGACAGCGAAGTCTCAGTCCGTGCTAGAGGGTTTGAGGAAAATGCCATCGGTGGCCAATAAGGGAGTCTGGCCCGTAGGGACGTAGGGGTTCCCATCTCTGTAGTTATTCAGTTTTTGGGCGTTATCGAAACCATTATGCCGCTTCGTTCGCTGAAGTCATTTTGCTCCACTGCTGATGAGTTGCTGCGACAGGATTTGCCGACGCTGGGAACGATTCTACTCAAGCACCTGCAAAGCTACAGAGGGCTCAACACGGTCTATCAACATGCGGGGCTCAATCGGGCGTATTTCCGGGCCACGCTTGAAAACCAAAGCGTGTGCCTTGGGACGCTGCCTAAAGAGCCGGAGTATGGAGCCCGCCAACCTGAGGTGACAAAGCGGATGATGGAGGCATGGAATTGGCTGGAAAGGCAAGGATTGCTGATTCGCAACGACGAGCAAGTTGCAGACTGGTTCACTATCTCCAGTGACGCGGAGAAGCTGCTCGAATCCCGCGACGCCGATACTGTAGGCGAAGAATACCGTGCCTCACGGCCTAGTGATGCCGATGATGACCGACGCTTCGCGCTCCTGGCTGTTGAAGAGGCAAGAAACAGTGTCGCCGAAGATGGTAGGCCTCATCCCAGAGTCGGTGCGATCATCGTCAAGAATGGCAGAGTCCTAGCGAAGGCCCATCGTGGCGAGAACCCAAAATCCCATGCCGAATACATCGCGCTGGAAGAGAAGCTGTCGAACGAAACGTTGGCAGGAGCCACTGTTTACACGACGCTTGAACCCTGCACCAAAAGAAACCCGCCGAAAATCTGCTGCGCTCAGCGTCTTGTGGACCGAAGAGTTGCTCGCGTATTTATCGGGATGCTCGATCCTAATCCCGACATTCGTGGACTTGGGGATCAACTCCTGAACGAAGCGGGCGTCGAAGTGCAATTCTTTCCCCGAGACTTGAGAGCGCAGGTCGAGGAAATGAATCGTGAGTTTATAAGAGATCAAAAAGAGAAATGGAAATTAAGAACGTCGTTTGCGACGGGCGGGTCCCGCGATGAGTTTAGGAGTCCTCAAATTAAGTCGGAGTTTCTTGGCGAATATCCCGACGGGCCAACGTTGTGGATCACGGCCGACCGCGAGATCATGCTCACACAATTGGATTACCTTGATTTACATGAAGCGAGAATCGACAGCGACAAGGCCGAGCTGGCGGGGCAGGACTTTCGTTTGCCGATAGATCACGCAAAGTTGGTACGGATGAACAATCTTATGCACGCGGGGGGCCGCCCCTTCCGGATGAAATTTCGAGTGGAGTTAATTGTCAGGGAGCGAGGCATGACGCATGTGATTCCTGCGATCATTGAGCCTGCAGTGAAGCTGATTGGAGGAGCTATGACCGTTTTCATGCGGATCGTCGGGTCGACCACTGGTTACGCTCTGTGAGTTAAGCTCAGAGGCTCCGATGCCAATGTCTCGGGCTCACCGAAAGACGGTGATGCCGCTAGAGCCGATAGAAGCAACTTAAGCTCGAACCCAGACTGGAACTAGAATAGCGGCGCAGCTTTGGTCAACAGGACGGCTCTCCTCCACCGTTTATCGGATGAGCCAGAATTCTCCTTCGATCAGCAATCGATCACAATGTCTAAACGCAACAAGGCAATTGCCGCGGATATTTCGGAGCTTGAGAGATACCAGTCTCGCCAGCGCCCTGGATGCGACGCGGTGCCCTTCAAATCATACCGACGTTGAAGAGGAACCTGCGAGCTGCGCCAACATTAGCCAGTGCCTCGGGTGGGGGCGTCGCCTCCCTAATCGGATATTGGCAGCGTAAGGAATTGATACCTTCAGGGCCTCAGCTATTTGAGAAATTGAAGATCTCACTAGCGCGGGTTTGATCTTGTCATTGTAAAGCTCCTCTGTGAGCCATTTCGGCTGGCTTGACGGGTTCCACCTTCTGCAAGCTAACGCCTGATGGCGCTGCGTCGTCGCTACTCGCGCTCTGGACTCGGGCGATTTTGAGGCAATTCGTCCTTGGCGGGCTAATTCCAGCATTCGTTCTCTCGAAACTGGCTTGACGCACACAACGCAATGAGTGCTGCCTTTGGCGACAGATTTCCCACAGCCAACACAAGAGTTTTCTGGACGTGGAGCAGGCGCCGGGGGAGAAATTGCTTTGCCTTTCACATCACGCTTGTTGCTCTGAGTGAGCCGCGTCGCCATTGGGACATCTGGCTTCTTTATTGTTGACCAGAACGCGCGAGCGACCCACTCGGCAATCGGTGCGACTGCGCGACCCCACGTTGGAGCAGTCTCGGAAAGCTGACTCGCTAGTGACGACATCAAGCGACAATTTCCGTCGCGCTGCTCGAAGAACCATTCCCGGCGAAGCGGACGCGAGAGAAGCCACGTAAGCAAGTACCGGTCGACTTGAGGTCGAACGGCTTCCATCAAATCGCAGGCCAAGCTGTCGCGGGCAGCCGTATCCACGTGCAACACGCCCAGGCCTGGGTCGAGGCCCAGCGTAGCGGCAGCCAGACGTGATTCAGCTTCGAGAATCGCATACAAGTAATTCAGAGCCGCATTGGGCGGGTTACTGGCCAGCCGGGGTGACCCTGTTAGCGACGACGTGCGTGTGCCAAAAGCTCGCCAATGCTCTGGAACACGAGGCAGCTCTTTCGCGGGGAAAGTAATTGGAACGTTGCGCCATGCGGCCCAGTAGGCGGCTGCCGCTCGCGATTCGGCCAGGCGGATCAGATCGAGCCGTTCTGCATTTGGCAGCGACTCGCGCATTCTGGCAATTCCTTCGGCTGTGTCGGAATCGCGCAGTATTTCGCGGGCAACTCGCTCTTGCCCCGTCAGCTTGCGGGATATCAATTCCCGCGAAATATGCAATCCAGATTCCGTGCCAAACGCGCGAGCTTGAGCGCGTCTCAGCTTGGCATCCGATGGGCGAACCGGGCCAGTTGTGGCGAGCACTTTGCCGTTTCGCTCAAGTAGAACAAAACTTGCTTCCTGGTCAGCCAACCAGCGCATCGCGGCAAGTGAGATCATGCCATCTGAACCGATAACGACAAGCCGCTTTAGACCGTGATCGACTCGCGGCAATCTGAAGTGTCTGCGCTCAGAGCCGATACCGTCTGCAATGAGAAGGTGCCCACGGTCGATTCGAACCTGAATGCCGTAGCCAACCAGCGTGAGAACGCCGTGACGTGGAACTGAATTGAGGGATTGTGCGGATTGATATACGGTTTCATTAGCTGCCATTGGAGTGTCCTTCCTGTGGTGGTTAGGGGCGCGTTAGGTGTTAGCGCACCAGCGCGTCCCGGTTGCATTACTTCTTCTTGGCGCGACTCTCCCGGGGTCGAGGGAGGTGGCCCTCTACAATGAAAGTGCGGAAATCTTCAGCAGACACGCCAAATGTCTCCTCAATAAGTTGTTTCAGGCGATGCCCCTGAAATTCCCTCGCGTTGGGATTCTCTAGATACCGTTCTACTCGGTCATAAGCGCGACGAGCTTCGCTTCGCCGGGCTTCCAGTTTCAACTTTGGGAAAAAAGAATCACCGATTTCCTTCCAAGACTTCTGATCCCTTGCTTTTGCAAGCCACACTTCAAGACCAATCGCGTTGTCTGATAAAGGAGATTTCTCCCACTTCGCGCCAAATCTGGAGCGCTGCAATTCGTGCTCTACCCATCTAATCTCATCTTCTTTCTGCCAGCGGATCTTTGTACCTGTTTCTGTCTTCATTGAAACGTCCTTTAGCCGACAGTGTGTCGAATCGTCGATCTAAGTGCGACCAAGTGTGTCGATTCAGCAGCGTGAGTTCGACACACCATTGTATTCTGCCCTTCCCTGGGCGTCAATGGAAATACCGGAGGAAAGACATGAGACGCCAAAACAAGCGCAAGCAAACGAAAAAGAGGAAAAACAGAGCTTTGCAAGGGATAAGAGCGCAGGTCAGCCCAGCAACCGCGGAAGAGTTTTTCGCGATGCCCGAGAGCATGCAGGAGCTCTACATGGTTGTAGTGAAGTGGGTTGCGCTGGTGCGACAAGGGTTTTCGCGTACGCGAGCCATGCGCGAACTAAAGCTCACACCCGCCCAAGTGGATCGCTTTGCCACGAGTGCCTTTCGGAAACTCAAGAGTGGTCGGTATGTGGCCAAAGCATATGACCGCCTCCTGCGTGTCGTAATGGTGGTATCAGATGACGGTCTGCGGGAGGTTGCGACGCGGGATTCCCGGCAGGCGAGCAAAGCAGGCAAGCACTCGGCTGCCGTCCACCGTTATCTTCAGACGGGCAATACTTCGAAGCTCACACAGTTTAAGGGCAAGTACATCATCGACGCAGTTGGAGAACGAATACCGCTCCTGACCGACCCCGAAGAATTGGACGAACTGGGTTCTGCTGGTGTTCTCTCGTTCGAGTCTCTCTACGCGAGGAGCTTGTGATGCCTCGGAAATTACAAGCACGCGATCCTATCCGAGCCCATCGTCGAAAGGTTCTGGCCGCTCGCCGGTTCGGTCTCAATACTTCTTGCTCGTGCGGTGAAAAGAGGCCAGAGGCTCTAATTCCCGGCACCAAGCCAACTACATGTGCCGCTTGTCAACGGTCTGCGTCCGGAAGATCACCTATCGACAGCCATCATTTCGCAGGTCGAGCAAACAGCCGGGCAACGATACCGGTTCCCGTGAACGACCACCGCGCCGGATTGAGTGTGTCACAAACCGACTGGCCGAAATCAACGGTGGTGAATGCACAGGGCAGCCCACTCGTCGCCGCTGCCGCTTCTGTCCGAGGTTTTATCGACACGGTTCTGTATTTGATCGAGCAAGGCTTGATTTGGATAGCGGACATGCTCGAAAAGCTCGACCAAGTTCTGCTGAAAGAACTTGGATCGCAATGGTGGCGGGGGACAGAAGTAGAACAGTTTGCTCCAAGAAAGAAGCCCAATGCGAAACCGTGAACTCAAATCACTACCAGTTGCCGTTCGTGTTTTCCCTGCTCCCGCCGCCGTTGGAAGCGACAGCCGTTCGGGCAAATCCTGGCGGGAGCCTGAAGGAATTCTTGTTCTTAAAACCTGGGCAAAAGGCGATGCGCGACAGAAACTGCTCATGGGATGCTTCCGAGTCCTCATTGACGGCCAGTGTTTAGAAGAAGGTCTATTCTATGGCGATGATTTTTCGAAGGCTGATCTTCGGGAGCTGAAGGCTTACGTGGCACGCCATCTCGCGGAAACAGTCACAGCAGGCGTCAGGCATCTGGGGCTACTAAGCCGGCGTGAATTCCTTCAAGTTTTTTACGATCTCGCCTATAAGGCTCGCTGTCTGGTCGTCGGGTCAAATCTTCCGTTTCATCTATCGCGATTAGCGTTCGACGCTGCACCTGCGCGAGGCTTCTTTGCGGGCGGCTTCTCCCTTGGTCTGTGGTCATACCGGGACAAAAAGGGCCGTGAACGTCCTAACGGATTTAGGCCAAGGATCTGCATCAAGTACATCGACAACAAACGTGCGCTGATTGCTTTCACCGCCCGTAACTCTCCCGACGAAGAAGACCTCATACCTGAAGGCTCACTGTCAGGAGAACCAAAGCCAGGCTACAAGTTCCTCGGTCATTTTCTCGACCTGCGGACAATCGCGTTTGCGCTGACTGACGAGGGCCATTCTTTAGAAGCAGTGTGCGAATCATTTGGAATAAGACATGGGGAAAAGCACGCGGCGTCGTAGCGTCATCACGGGAAAGTACATCAATGACAATCGCGCCGACGTGTCGGCAATGTCAGAATTGGCATTGAAACTGCTCCGCGAATTCGCTGCGCACCTAATAGCGCTTCCGCCTACGCAGGCATACTCTCCCGCCTCAATCGGCAAAGGCTATCTAAGAGCGATGGGCGTTGAACCCATTCTGAAGCGGCAGCCCAGCTTCCCCGAGGAATACATCGGTTACGCACAGACCGCATTCTTTGGTGGTCGAACTAGCGTGAATATCCGAAAAGTCGCTTGCCCGGTGGTTTACGTGGATTTTTTGTCAATGTATTCCACGGTCAACAGTCTGATGTCCTTGTGGAACTTGGTAATCGCAGAAATCCGGGTCGTAGAGCATTGCAAGGACAAGGTTCAAGCATTCCTCCGAAAACTAAATCCCAATGCGCTCTTCAAGCCGAAGACATGGCGGCACATGACCGGCTTCGTAAAGGTGGTGCCGAACGGCGACATCTTGCCGATCCGAAGTAAGTACAGCCCGGCGAGCAACGATTGGCAGGTAGGTATGAATCATGTTTACGCCAAAAGAGAGGACGCATTATGGTTTTCCATTCCGGATGTCGTCGCTTCCGCGCTACTGACGGGTCGGGTTCCTGAGGTGGTGGACGCATTCCTCATCGAGCCTGACGGGGTACTGTCTCCTCTCACCTCAACCAAGCTGCGAGGGATGATTGAGGTCGATCCGAACCGTGAGGACTTCTTTCGAATGATCGTCGAGGAAAGGCTGCGTTTGTCTTCACGTTGCAATCTTTCCGATGTTGAAAGAAAGAGACTCGAAAAGGCGCTCAAGGTTCTCGCAAGCGCCACAAGCTACGGCATCTATGCACAGATGGACCGCGAGGAAGACGACGAGCGCGTCGAGGTCACATGCCATGGCATCGATCCTGAACCGTTTGCATGTAAAATCGCAAACCCCGATTTGCCCGGAGAATTTTGTTTTCCGCCCCTCGCCTCATTGATTACCGGGGGCGCGCGGCTCATGTTGGCGTTACTTGAATGGTGCGTCTCGGAGTTGGGAGGCGCTTACGTCATGGAGGACACCGATTCTATGGCCATCGTCGCAAGCGAGCACGGTGGATTAGTTCCTTGCCCAGGCGGACCATTCGAATTGAAGGATGGCCACACTGCCGTTAGGGCTTTGTCGTTCCAACAGGTGGATGGCATATCAGAATGGTTCCGAAAACTGAGTCCATACCGCGACAAGTCGCGCTCCATCCTCAAGATCGAACGCGACAACTACGATCCGGTGACCAGGAAACAACGGCAGATTTACTGCTTCGCTGTTTCGGCGAAGCGGTATGCACTATTCTTGCGCGATGATGACGGCAATCCAGTCCTGCTCCAGAAGGGCATAAATAATCACGAAGACAGGTGGTCGGAGCACGGACTCGGCCATCTCAGAAACCCGACCGATCTCGGAAGCGAAGATCGGGATTGGATCAGGCAAGCATGGCTTAGCATTGTTCGAATCGCTCTACGCCTTCGGACCGAACCCTTAAGCTTTGAGCATCTTCCTGCCGTTGGGCGCGTCACAATCACTGGCCCAAAGGTGATGCGGTCTTTAGCAAAACTCAACGTTGGCAAACAGTATGGCGACCGATTCAAGCCTTTCAACTTCTTGCTGTCCTGTCATGTGAAACAGTTCGGCCATCCGTTGGGGGTCGATCCGGAAAAGTTCCATCTGGTCGCGCCTTATGAATTGAATTCGGGCCGCTGGCTGAAGATGCCGTGGATCGATCAATACACAGGAACGAACTATCGCATTACGACCGAGGGCTTCCACGGGAGTCGACTCGCCGCCCGAATCAAAACCTACGGCGACGTTCTGCGTGAATATGCGTTTCATCCAGGGCCGAAGAGCGCCGATGCCAAAGGAAAGCCTAGTGGAAGACAAACCATAGGTCTGCTACAGCGACGGGACATTCGAGTGAGTCAAATCATCTATATCGGCAAAGAATCAAACAAGCTCGAAGAAATGGAATCGGGCGTGATTCATTCCGCGCAGAGTGTCTATACGGAATATCCCGATCCTCGCCGCGAGGAATGGAAAACCAAAATACTTCCAGCATTGCAAAACTTTCCAGTCAGGGTCTTAATAAGGTTGACCAACAAGTCCCGTTCAATGCTGACGAGAACGCTGGCTGGACATAGCCGACCACGCGGGAGAAATCAAGTGCTGCTGAAGTCAGTCCTCCGCAAAATCGGCGCGGTTTGATTCTTCCGGTGACTGGCCATAAATCCTTATGTTGCTCGCTGACCCTGCCAATGAGTGATAACGCCTGTGGGTGTTGAAAAAGTCCGTGATCGGAGTGTTCTGTGGGTTGTGATCGTCGCTGTCGTCGAGTTTTCCTCTCAC
>JAYTFR010000105.1:0-3654 GCA_043734125.1 Acidobacteriota bacterium
AGTCTGCGGTCCTACGCACCTAGTACGGTGCTTAAAGGACGTAGCTCAAGATCAAGCGGGGATTTGGACCAGTCCGTTTCGTATTCAATCCAGGGATGCATTCTGGCTGGTCCCCTTCGCGGGAGCAACGGCCGCTGCCATCCACTATGATGTGAAAGCGCAGCAGGAACTGGGTGTTGATCGAAGCAGAATTGATACGAGCAATACAATCTCGCAATTTGGTTCTACTTACGCCACTATCGGAGCCAGCGGCACTCTCTACGTGGTTGGCCGATTGACGCACAATGACCATCTTGCGGAAACAGGGCGTTTGGGAGCAGAAGCTGTCATCGACGCCAGCTTGGTCGCAGAGGCGCTAAAACTGGCAACGAACCGACAGAGACCAGATGAAGGAACTGGTACCGGCGGATTCTGGGCACAGGGTACGCGCACATTCTCGGATAGCTTCCCGTCGGGCCACGCGATAGGAAGCTGGGCGCTCGCAAGAGTAGTAGCATCCGAATATCCAAACAAGCCAACGCAGATTGGCGTTTACGCTCTTGCTACCGCGATAAGCGTGTCCCGAGTGACCGCCAGGAAACATTTCCCCTCGGATGCACTTGTAGGGAGTGTCTTCGGGTACCTGATTGGCGGCTATGTGGTCCGACACCGCGCAGCGCAAAACGTTGATTCTGGCTTTTCCTTTATTCCCCTAGCGGATGTGTCCACGCATACTTTCGGTGCCAGCATCGACCTGCGTCCTGGGGAGATGAATTTGTCAAAAATCGGTCGGTTCGTCAACATTTTGCGTCGGCCAAATTAGCTAGACTGGATCAATTGTTCTAACCTCAGGCGGAGGTATCGGCGATGATGTCGCAGTGAACCGATCATTCCGAAAGTGGATTGTCGTGTTAGATACGCTCCAAGATGCGACTTCTAAAACGGAGAATTAGCTATGAGGATTTTGCTTTACAACCCCGACAACGGCGTGACCCGCAATTTCATGCCGCATCTTTGGATGTTTCTGCTCCAGGCGCTGACTCCGTCTGGTCATGAGGTGCTGCTGATAGATGGCAACGCACAAACGATGGATGAAGAGGGCATCGCGCGTTACGTGCGCGAACAAAAGATTGGACTCGTGGGGATCGGAGCTATGACCCGGATGATCGCGAAGGCATATCGCATGGCCGACGCGGTGCGCGCCGCTGGCGTGCCGGTCGTGATGGGCGGTCCTCACGTAACTGAAATGGCTGACGAGGCGCTCGGTCGCGACGGCGGCGCGCGCCACTGCGACGCTGTGGCCCTCGGTGAAGCCGATGAAACCTGGCCGAAGATCGTGGAAGACACGGTACGCGGTGAACTGAAAGACATCTATGCGCCCGTGGATGACGTTGGCAAGGAGCTCAAGCCCTCCCTCAAGGCCTATCCGCCCATTCCGTGGGACACGATTGACCTCAAACAGTTCAATTTGATACCCAAGCTCTTCACCCCGATGTTCAAGAAATTAGGAGGCGGGTGGGGGTCGTTTCGCATTATTCCCGTCGAGTCGGGCCGGGGCTGCCCGTATGGCTGCGAGTTCTGCACAGTGACCGGTTTTTTCGGCGACTCCATCCGCTTTCGCACCAACGAAAGCGTAGTGAATGAGTTGCTGATGTTGAAGGCGCGCGCCAAGAGCGAGGGAGGGCAGATTGCCGTCTTTTTCATCGACGATAACTTTGCCATCAACGTGAAGCGCACGAAGTCGTTGTTGCGCGACATTATCGCCGCCGGTGCCCAATTGAATTGGGTGGCCCAGAATCGCCGCCGGTGCCCAATTGAATTGGGTGGCCCAGATCAGCGCCAATCTGTTGCGCGATGAGGAACTGGTGGACCTGATTGCCGCCTCTGGAGGCAAATGGGTTTTCATCGGAATGGAGTCCATCGATCCCGCCAACCTGGCCGATGTCAAAAAGGGGTTCAACAAACCGGGCGAGTATGCGGCCGTACTGGAAAGGCTCGCCCAGCGCAATGTGTATGCCATCACGTCCTTCATCTTCGGCATGGACAACGATACTGTGGGTGCGGCGGAAAGGACGCTGCAGCAGATTCGCACATGGCCCCCGGGGCTCCCCATCTTCGGCTTACTCACTCCGTTGCCGGCGACACCGCTCTACAAAAGGCTGGAAGTAGCCGGACGGCTGACGCGCCCCAAGCACTGGCAGGAGTTCATACCGTTCGCCATGGCGCACACGCCCCTCAAGATGACCATTGAGGAAGCTCACGCCGAGGTGAATTACGGCTGGACCCACGCCTACAGCCCTGAGGCCTTAGCCAAGGCAGTCGACGCCATGGAGGACAAGCCATTGGGTTATCGGATGAACGTTTTTGTTGCGAAGCTCTTCTTTCGCGGGATTTATTTCCCCATGATGGGCCGCATGGCTTGGCCAAAATGGATTGGTTAAAATCGACGAATTATCTTCAAGCTGATAAGGCAGGGGTTCGCGGCGAAGCGCGGAGCGCGGTCGGGGAATCCCGACAACCTAAGATCGCAGGTGGAGGCGATAGCACCATCCACGAAGCCGTGAACGGGATGGCTGGCACTTGTCTGCCTGAGGGTGGGGCGAGTTTGACGAAAACGTAGCCTTTCGGCAAATCTTCATCTTGCGAAGCTATCCTCCTGTCCTGAACATCGGAATGAGATTCACTCTCACTGAGTCGCGACCACGAAGAACTTGTTTGTTCCTCGTGACCCTTCTGGTCTCTTGGGCGCCCCTGTACGGGCAGTCGGGGACCCCTTCGCAATCACCCCAGCGGCAAGTAGGGGCGCAAGAACCGATCCGAACTGCGCAGGCGAGCCGGGTTGATCGAGCTCCGAGGTTGGATGGCACGCTCGAGGATCCACTGTGGTTGCAAGCCACTCCGATTTCGAACCTCTTGCAACGCGAGCCTTACGAAGGACAGGCTCCAACTGAACGAACCGAAGTCCGTGTTCTCTACGACAAGCACGAAGTCTACTTCGGCATCACTTGCTTCGACTCCGACCCCAAAGGGATTGTGGCCACAGAGTTGCGCCGGGACGTCAGTCAGGAACTGGATGACTACTTTGAGATCATCATCGACTCCTCCCACGATCGTCGCAATGCTTACGTGTTTCAGGTAAATCCGCTAGGCACGCAACGAGATGCTTTGATCACCGAAGAGCAGGCTGCCGAGAACGGTGATGGTGAATCCGGTTGGGATGGTGTCTGGACTTCTGAGGCCCGCATCACGAACGACGGGTGGACCGCAACCGTCGGCATTCCGTTTTCGACGCTGAATTTTATGCAGTCGCGAGACGTGATTTGGGGCATTAACTTCAAACGCTTTATCCGGCGCCGGAACGAAGAGGATCTGTGGTCCGGTTGGCAGCGCGTCTATGGCGCTGCCCGAATTGGCCAGGCTGGTGAGTTGCACGGCATATCGGATATTGGTAGTGGGCGTCTGTTCATCGTTAAGCCCTACGGACTTACTGGGTTCACTCATCTACCACCGAGCGCCGCCGGGACCGGCCTGACGCCAGGAACGAGTCCTCTTCTCACGGGTGGATTGGACGTCAAGCTCGGGTTGCGCTCAAACCTGGTCGCGAATTTTACTGTCAACACCGATTTCGCCGACGCCGATGTGGACACCCAGCAATTCAATCTCACGCCCTATAAG
>JAYTFR010000106.1:0-172979 GCA_043734125.1 Acidobacteriota bacterium
GGCATGGCGCTTGAGCCGCGCACGGTGACAGCGGCGGAAGAAGAGAGTCCGGAGTTGCGCAACATGACTCGGCGTTTCTGGGGCGGCGTCGCGCTCACCGTCCCGTTGCTGGTCATCGCCATGGCTGACATGTTGCCCGGCATGCCGGTCCAGCGCGCACTTCCCAACGGCTGGTTGCCCTGGATTGAACTGTTGCTGGCGACGCCAGTCGTGCTTTGGGGAGGCTGGCCATTTTTCCAGCGAGGCTGGGCATCCATCGTCAACCGTTCCACCAACATGTTCACGCTGGTCGCGATGGGCACGGGGGTGGCCTACGGGTACAGCCTGATCGCGACCATCTTTCCGCGGATTTTTCCGCCATCGTTTCGCGAGATGAACGGCACGCCTGCGGTGTACTTTGAGGCAGCGGCTTCCATCACGACGTTAGTCCTTCTGGGGCAGGTGCTCGAATTGCGCGCCCGCACCCGCACCGGAGCCGCGATTCGTGCCTTGCTCGATCTGAGCCCGAAGACTGCGCGCATCCTGCGTGACGGTACAGAGCACGACATCCCGCTTGATCAAGTGAAGCTGGGCGACCATCTGCGCGTGCGTCCGGGCGAGAAAATTCCGGTGGACGGTGTCGTTCTGGAAGGCGCCAGTGCCATCGATGAGTCGATGATCACCGGTGAATCCATGCCGGTCGAGAAAGCCGCCGGCAACCGGGTGATTGGCGCCACAGTGAATGGAACGGGCTCGTTCGTGATGCGAGCCGAGCGTGTGGGTAGTGAGACCTTACTAGCGCAAATCGTCCAAATGGTAGGCAAGGCGCAGCGCAGCCGGGCCCCGATCCAACGAGTGGCGGACCGGGTGGCCGCGTGGTTCGTGCCCGCGGTCATCGCAATCGCGGTCCTCACCTTCATTCTCTGGAGTCTATTCGGCCCCGAGCCGCGTCTGGCGCACGCGCTGGTAAATGCCGTGGCGGTGCTCATCATCGCCTGCCCGTGTGCTCTCGGACTGGCGACGCCCATGGCTATCGTGGTCGGCACCGGACGAGGGGCGCACACCGGCGTTCTCATCCGCAACGCCGACGCGCTGGAAATTTTCGAGAAGGTGGATACGCTGGTCGTCGATAAAACCGGAACTCTGACCGCCGGCAAGCCGAGCGTCGAAGCGGTGGTGCCTGTCGCCGGACAGAATGACTCTGAGTTGGTGAGGCTGGTGGCAAGCCTGGAGCAGGGGAGTGAACACCCGCTCGGAGCCGCCATCGTGGCAGCCGCCAAGGAGAATGGTCTTGCTCTTGCGAGCGTTGCGGAATTTCAGTCTCTGACTGGCAGCGGCGTCAGTGGCAAGGTCGACGGCAAAACCGTGATTGCTGGAAATGAAAAGCTGTTTCAAAGCTTGGGCCTTAGCCTCGGTACATTGCAGCTAGGGGCCGATGAGCTCCGCCGCAAAGGCCAGACCGTAATCTTTGCCGCCGTGGATGGGCGGCTCTCCGGCATAATCGGCATCGCGGACCCAATCAAGCCATCCACACCACAGGCTATCCGCGATCTCAGGGCCGAGGGTCTGCGCATCGTCATGTTGACCGGTGACAGCCGCCCGACCGGCGAAGCGGTGGCCCGGAAGCTTGGCATCGCTGAGTTTGAAGCCGAAGTCTTGCCGGACAAAAAATCCGAGGTTGTTCGGCGCTTGCAGAAAGAAGGCCGCATCGTTGCGATGGCTGGCGACGGCATCAACGACGCGCCCGCCCTGGCGCAGGCTGACGTTGGAATCGCCATGGGGACCGGTACCGACATAGCGATGGAAAGCGGCGGCGTCACTCTCGTCAAGGGAGACCTGGCCGGGATCGTACGCGCCCGCAAGCTGAGCCGGGCCACCATGCGCAATATTCGCCAGAACCTGTTTTTCGCGTTTATCTACAACGCGATTGGCGTTCCGATCGCGGCCGGGGTGCTCTATCCGTTCTTCGGGATCTTACTCAGCCCGATTCTCGCGGCGGCGGCCATGAGCTTCAGTTCGGTATCCGTGATCAGCAATTCGCTGCGGCTGCGGAGTGCGAAGCTCTAAATCATCGTTGCCAACCACTTGACGGGAAGATGCGCAGCGAGTGCGTTCGCAAGGCGTTCATCCGCGGTCACCAGAGTCGCGTTTGAGGCAATCGCCAGGGCAACGTAGATGCTGTCGTATACGCTGCGGTCGAAGCTGGTGCTGATGCGAAAGGCATCCTCCAGCAACACCTGAGTGGAGACTGTGGGAAAGGGCCGGCCTCGTGCAAGACCGATGGCTTCCTCGGCCCTGGTTAGCGGCCATCGCCCCAGCCGCACCGCTTTCCAAAATATGTTGCCCAGTTCAGCCCAATACAAGTCGGGCACTACGAATCGGAGCTCGCCAGCCGCGTATCGCTTGAGCAATGCAGTCGCAGCCTTGGCATGAGGCTCAGCCGCGGGGGGCAGGAACCACTTGGCTCCCACGCTGGCGTCGATCACCAGGGTGGTCACCTGGCGCGATCCTCTCTTTGGAGTTCCTCCGCACTGGCAAATCGACCGGCGGACACGGCAGCCTTTGAGCGGAGGCGCTGAACTTCTTGCACGAACTGCTGCCGTGACCGTCGTTCCCGAGCCGTGACCACATTCTCCGCTAGCAGAGCGAGAACCTCGGCCGAAATGGACGTGCGACGCTGGCGTGCGCGCAGTCGGAGCGCGTTGTACAATTCCTCGGGCACATTTTCAACGTAAAGAGTTGGCATCGTCAGCCCCTTGGTAAAGTCTAGCATAAGTATAGACCTAGACAAGGGTGATACGCAATAACAACATGGGGGAGGTTCATGATTCCAAGCGCTCACGTTCTACTCGAAATTGTTCTGCGCACGGCAATTGTGTACGTCGTCGTGCTGCTGGGCGTACGCCTAAGCGGAAAGCGCGAAGTCGGGCAGATGACGCCTTTCGACCTCACGCTTTTGCTGCTGATCAGCAATTCGGTGCAGAACGCCATGACCGGTCCCGACAACTCGCTGATCGGGGGAATCGCCGCAGCCGCAACTCTGCTCATCCTGAACTACTTTGTTGCCGATCTCTCGGGCACTAACCGGCGCTTTCGCAAGATGATCCAGGGCCAGCCCACCCTGCTGATCCACAACGGCCAGATCATTCCTGCGCACCTGGCGAAGGAGCACGTCAGCATGGACGAACTGGAGCGGGCGCTGCGCGAGCACAGCATCACCAGCTATCACGAGGTGGCGCTCGGAGTTCTCGAGGTGGACGGATCAATCAGTTGTCTGAAGTACGACGAACTTAATCCGGCATCACAAAACCACCTGGTTCGCCGCAAATATCTTCAGAAGCATCAATAGCTATTTCGTGAGGACCACTGGCATTTCGCCATAGGGAATGATGGTCACAGTGAGAGACTTACGGGCGGCAAAGGCGTCGGCCGTGACCGGAAAGCTGACCACGATTGTTCCAGTTGTTTTTTCTCCCGGGTTGAGCCGCGCTTCCGGGGCCAGCGGGGGCAGCGCATGCTGCTTCAGGTCGGGCAAGGCATCAATGTATCTCTGCGCATCGACAGCCGGGGCTGCATCGTCGCTTTGAATCTCGCCGTTCACGTCAGTACTTACCTGAATGCTTTTGATCCAGCGGGCCTTCTGTTCGTCGCCCTGCAACGTCACATTGACCGCGACCATCAAGATCGCCTGACCTGGCACCGGCGACGCGATTATCTCGTCAATCGACCCGGTCGAAAGAGGATGAGCGCGATGGGTAAGGGAATACCACGCTGCAATAGCGACCACTGCAAGTATGCCAATCGCCACGATTCCCAAGGGCGGCAGGCTTTTGCGGGCAGTGCCATACTCTTCACCGATCTTGAAATCAACCTGCGGATCGGAAGGCTTTGGCTGTAGCTCCGGCACCGAAGGCGTTTGCGGCGGGTTCGACATGGCGCCCTCCTACCGGGAGATTGTACTGCGTTCCGCCGTCATGCCGCGGGCCAGTCGTGCTTCATGGCCCGGGCGAACTCAGCGGCGGGAAGAGTGTTGAGAACGTCCGCAGCCGTGAGCCATGCGCGACGGGCCTGCAAGATGCCATAGCGCATTTTCTCCAGATGCGACGTGTGGTGCGCGTCGGTGTTGATCACAATCTTTACGCCCGCCTGCTTTGCCAGGCGCAAATGGCGGTCGCACAGATCCAGACGGTCGGGGTGAGCGTTCAACTCCATGGCGACTTTGTTGCGAGCAGCGGTCTGCAGCACCGCATCCATGTCGAACGCATAGGCGTCGCGTCGCAGAAGGATTCTTCCGGTTGGGTGTCCGAGCAGAGAAACGTTCGGGTTGCCGACGGCCTTAATCAGGCGCGCGGTCATTTCATCGGCAGGCTGATTAAAGTGCGAGTGAACGCTGGCGATTACGATGTCCATTTGCTCGAGCACGTCATCGGAAAGATCGAGTGATCCGTCGGCGAGAATATCAACCTCGATGCCGGCAAAGATGCGAATTCCGTTGATGGCATCATTGGCCGCATAAATCCGCTTGATGTGCTGGACCGCGCGGACGTCGTCGAGCCCATTGGCGAATGCCAGGTTCTTGGAATGGTCGGTGATGGCCATATATTTGTAGCCGCGATCCCTCGCCGCCTCGGCCATTTCCGCGATCGTGTTCTTCCCGTCGGTCTCCACGGTGTGCATGTGGACATCGCCGCGAATGTTTTCCTGCGTCAGAAGCTGGGGAAGCGTCTGCCCCGCGGCCGCTTCAATCTCGCCTGAGTTTTCTCGAATCTCAGGCGGAATGTAATCGAGGTTCAGAGCGGCGTAGATTTCCTCTTCCGTTTTTGAAGCGACAACTTTCTCGTCGTCCAGGCGCGACAGGCTGTATTCGTTCAGCGTGTATCCCATTTTCAAAGCACGTTGTCGAAGCGACACGTTGTGCGCCTTGGAGCCGGTGAAATATTGCATGGCTGCGCCGAAGGACTCCGGCGGCAGCAGGCGCAAGTCCACCTGCATTCCTCCTCGCATGCGGAAGCTGACTTTGTTTTCGCCTCGCGCGATGATCTCCATAAGGCCGGGAAGCTTAACGACGTGGTCGATAAGCTTTTGGCGCTCGGCGTCGTCACAGCACGCCGGCCCGGTCACAAGCATATCCAGGTCCCCGACGGTTTCACGTCCGCGTCTGAGCGATCCGGCAGGCGTGATCCTTTCAATTCCCGGGTACGAGCCGAGATGCTCAATGATTTTGTCGGACTGGATTTGAGCGGTTTCGATCAGGAATCTGCCGGCAATCCGGCGATAGTCTTCGACGGCTTTCAGCAGCTTCTGCTCGTGCTTTTCGCCCATGCGAGGCAGCACGCGAATCTTGCCTTCCCGCGAGAGCTTCTCAATACCCTCGAGGTCGCAAACCTGGTACGCACTCCAGATCAAGGCGATAGTCTTGGGCCCGAGTCCCTGAACTTTCAGCAACTGCAGCATCGAAGGGTGATATTTTTTGAGCAGGTCAGCGTGCAGCGAGAGCTTGCCCTCACCAAGCATTTCCCTGAGATTGGCCAGCATGCCCTTGCCGATTCCGGGGATGGCAAGAACGTCTTTCTCATTGGCCATGAGATCGGAGATTTGTTGCGGAAACGCTTCGATTGCCTCCGCCGCATTTCTATAAGAACGGATCCGGAACGAGTCGCCGCCATCGACCTCCAACAAGTCAGCAGTTTCGTAAAGGACGCCGGCGATGGATTTATTGTCCACGGATTGTTCGTCTCAGAAAAGAGAGTAGCAAACTTCGATTCCGTGGGACGAGGCGGAAAACCCTTGCACAGAGTCATAGAGGCAAACTCAGACACATCCGCTTATGTGATCTTTTCGGGGTAGTAGAAGCCCCGGCGAACAAACGGGGAACGATTCCGCTGTGGCGTCCCTCTGTGTTCTCTACGGTAAAGCCTTTGGGTTTTGCCCAGACATGCAACGCCCGGATTGAGCGACCTCGATCGATGATTCACTTCCCAACGTTCTCGTCGAAAAACTTCGCCATCAATTCCAGGCATTCGGTTGTCTCGGGAAAATCGAAGTGATACCAGAACGCGTGCGGCATGGCTTCGTACACTAGCAGCCGGGCATCTACGCCTGCTCGCAACAGCGCGAGGTGAAACAGCGCAGTATTGCTCAGCAGCATGTCGCGGGTCCCGGTCACCAGTTGAGTTGGCGGGAAGCCGTGCAGGTCAGCTAAGATCGGTGAAAGCACGGGGTCTTTGGGATCAGTCTTCCCCACGTATGGCTGGTCGTGCAGTTCGTCCGCGCGTCGCGGAGCAATGCTCCCGGAGAAGCCGTTCAAGGCGAACAACTGTTGGCTGTCCGAGGTCCGGCTGAAATCCGCGAGGCCGGTATAGAAGCCCAGTGCGCCGGGGAGCGGCAGGTTCAACTGCTTGAGTTTCACCAGCACCTCAGCACTGAGAATAGCTCCGGCCGAAGTCCCGAAGACTCCAATGTTTTTGGATGGGTAAGTTTTCAGAAGCTCTTTGTACACTGCGACCACGTCATCCACGGCGGCAGGGAAGGGATTCTCCGGGGCGAGCCGGTAATACACCGAGACGACTTTGATCTTGGAAAGATTGCAGATCGGAATACCTTCAATCAGCGATCCGGAGTCGGAGATGAAGCCGCCGCCGTGCAGATTGATCAACACGCGCTTTTTGTTCGCATCCGGCATGGTGATAGGAGTGATGATGTCGGTTCGAACGCCGGCAGTGGTGGTCTCCTCCACGTTGACGGGGTAGTGCTTCAGCGCTTCAGCGGAATCTTTTTTCCGCCATTGGTCGGTGCTGGCTCGAATCTCCGCCAGATCTTTTGCCTGATGGCCCTCGTGCTCGATTTCCTTCAGCCACTTCTGCGCTTCGGGGCTCACGGTGTTGGGCATGGGCACAACCCGGGTGATGTGCGCGGTGCCGTCGGAATCGAAAGTGGAAGTGTCGGGGTTCGGTGGGGCGCTCTGGGCGGCAGCGGCGAAGGGCAGCGAAGCTATGAGCGCGATCAGTGGGAATCTGAACCTGTATGCCTTCGTCATCTTGAATAATCCTCCGCGGGCCAATTCCTCCGCGAGGAGACTGTATTACGAGTGGGGCCTGAGCGTCAAAAATGGCTTCGCTCCAGCGCCCGAGTGGCCGCGCAGTTGTTTTATACTCTGCGCATGCGAACGATGCAGGCGATCCTTGTCGTCATCCTTCTTGCCGGTGCCAGCGCGGCCCAGACCGCTTTGAACTTTCCCCCGCTCGACCAATGGAAGACGGCCGTCCTCAGCGGGAATGCCGCGCAGCTGGCGCCGTTCTACAGCGTCACGCCGCCGGCGCAGATCAAGACCGTACATGGCACGCTTGACGGCGCCGCCGATGCAGCCTTCTGGGCGAATGTGAAATGCAAGTCGATGGAGCTCACGGTGGTGCAGGCCGCCACGCCGCAACCGGGCTTGCAGGCAGTGCTATTCAACGCGGATCTAAAGACTGCTTCCCGAACCGTTAAGGTGTCCGACCAACAACTCTGGCAGCTGCAGAACGGCGTGTGGGTGATCGTCAGGTCGCAGCGTGACGTGATCAAATTGGAGCAACCCCTCACCATGGACGATCACATCTATCCAGCGGGCAATGCCCGAGACGAAATCCGCGCGGCGGAGGGACGCGCAACCCCAGCGCACAAGCGGATCCTGGTGGTCTTCGGCGCCGACTGGTGCTACGACTGCCACGTTCTTGACAAGGCGTTTCAGCGGAAAGACATCGCCGCCATCTTGGGGCGCAGCTACGAGGTTGTGCACGTGGACGTGGGCAACAGCGAAAAGAATCAGGATCTGATGAATGAATATGGCGTCCCCATGAAGCGGGGCATTCCGGCTATCGCGATCCTCGATTCTGCGGGCAAACTGCTTTACAGCCAGAAGAATGGCGAGTGGGAACGTGCCCGGGCGCTGGGCCCGGAAGATTTGATTGCGCTTTTGAACAAATGGAAGCCGCAGGCGTGATTCGCCGCGGGATTAAGATTCGACTAAGTCCGCGGTTCTTTGGCTACGCAGAGCTTGCAGAAACATTTCCTCGCTGAAGGACTCATGGTTCCGCAGCAAGTCAAGCAGAGCGTCTTCCAGTTCTTCCGAGCCCTCGGCTTCATAGGAATGAGCACCGTCTTCGGTGTTCAGGGGCTGAGGCGCGACCCGCAGCTGCGGTTCGATTCCCGGCTGGCCGGTAAGGAACTGAATGAAACTCGCGGTTTGCTCACGGTGGTCTGCCGTCCGCGCGGCCAACTCGATGCCCATCCCCCGTGAAGGGTGCATTACCCGCACCCGCCCCTGAGCCCGGAACTCCAGGGCGTCAGCGGAAAGAATCAGGACTACTTGAGTGCGTTCCGGAAACGGCGACGCCGTCTCGACATAGCAACCGCCCAGGCTCAGATCGGTAAGCCGGCAATCTGCGACGGCCTGCGGTTCAGGTCCGGAGCCTGGTTTGGAATTCTCCGACAGCCACGCTTGCAGTGCGGCGCGCATTGGTTCCGGAATGTCAAAAAAACGTATCCCGGACTCGCCATTAGGATTCGCCCACGCAACTTCCCCAGCAAGTTCGAGTTCCGCCGTAGAATCGGGAAGAAGAAATCGCGCATGTATCCTCGCAGAAGGGTAGAGCGGCTGGGCTGCCAGCACGTCCATGCCGGTTTCGCTCAGATCGAGCAGAATGCCGTCGATGAACGACGGCCCTTGGTCGCGATTCGCCAGGCGTAGCTTAAGGGCAACCTGAATCGGGACACGAAATGAATTTCGACGCTCACGCTTGATCAGCGCGGTAGCGGCGCGCAAAGTGCTGACAGCCTGACCCTCAGCGATTGGCTTGTAGAGAACAAAATTTGCACCCGCCCCGAAGACGCTTCTCACTTTATTTCTGTCGCTCAAAAGGGCAACAGTGACGGCGTGTTGCTGGAAAGGGGTGCTGGCAAGGTGCTGCAAAACCAAAGCCGCGCTGTGGGGATCGTCGTAGTCCACCACCACGGCCTGAAACTTCTGTTCGGCGACCAGGCAGACCGCGTCAGAGTAACTGCAGCAGTCCGTGGTCAGGCCAAAGCTCGAGAGGACGGGTGAAAGCACTTCTGCGGCTTGGTCGTCTTTAGTAACCAGCAGGGCGCGGAATGACATGGCGGGGAGCTGGAATTTACGGCCAGCGGGGAGCGACGGTGCGGACTACGGGCTTGGCCGGGACTGGCTGACTCGGAGCGTGGCTCGCGGCCGCTCTTGCGGCAACCGGCGCGGGCTCGTCCGCCTCAACCAGAATGGCGCCATCGTCGTCGTCGTTGTCCGTCAGTAAAGATGCCACTTCGCGGAGCTTCTCAGCCGCCTGCTGTAGCATCTCGATCTGTTTGCCGAGCTGTGCGTACTTTGCCTGCTTACGACGCAGAACCTCATGGATGTCCTTCATACAACCCCCATAGCAGAATGTACGGACTGCATCCGGCGGGGTCAACGTGTAACCGCACCCCATCTATTACTGGGGTAATAAGAGGGTGCCCCGAACAGCCGGGTCAGGATGTCTGGTTTGCGTCCGGCATAAACTCCCATAAACTCCGGCGACAGATTGCTCAAGTCCGAGACGGACCGGGTGCCGGATCGACCCTATCGCGAGGGGAAAGCCTCCAAAACAGACAGATAAGGTTATGAAAAGTCAGGACTGTTTGCCGGGCCGTCCTGCGTGCGGATTCTAGAGTCTGGAAAAGAAAAATACAGGATTTGCCCGATAGCAAAGCACACTCGTGTGAACTAAACAGTAGGAAGCCCCAACGCGAAGAGACGGAAGGCAGGCGTTGGTTCGTACCTCCCCTTTATCCGACGCCTGCCGCGTCCCTAAAAATCCACAAGGCACTCCCAGCCGGATTTCGTTCTGTGGAAAGTCAGGTTGGCGTCTCGCGGTCCCTCTCGTGGAAGAACGTTCCACCATTTAGCACGGTCCGCACCGCCTCGACGAGATCCCGGGCCGCCTCCGACTTCGAGACCGAGCCTCGAACGCTGCTGATTCTAAACCGGCCGAGCACGCCTTCCGATAGATATGGCGAAAACAAAATGATGGGAATGTCAGGACGCACGGCGGCAATACGAGCGGCCGCTTCTAGCCCATTCATTCCTGGCATCGTAATGTCCATGATTACTATGTCGGGCGAGGAGAGCAAAGCGAATTCTACCGCCTCGGTCCCGTTTTTTGCGCCGCCGCCGTGCACGGTCCATCCCGGTACAGCCTCCAGAAGGTGCCGCAGACCCATGCGAATGACCTCATGGTCATCAGCGATCAGGATTCGCACCTGGCGGGGGGGGCGGTTTCGGAATGGCCGGGTCTGCGGGCATACCAATGAAGCGTCAACGGTGCACTGCAAGTGTCCCTTCGAACCGGGGTTCTCCTGACGGGCGCCTTTACGACGCCGCCAAATTTGTTTTAGAAAGCGGTAACTCCCTTACTCGCTTTCCCGTCGCGGCAAAAATTGCATTGCAGAGCGCGGGAGCAAACGGCGGAACTCCGGGCTCGCCGACGCCCGCGGGTGGGGCATCGCTCTCAACGATGTGCACGTTTGTCTGGTAAGGCGCTTCGTTGATCCGAGCGATCAGGTAGTCGTTGAAATTGCTTTGCTGAATAGCGCCGTTCTTTGCCGTGATCTCGGAGCTGCGGGCCAGGCTGGTTCCAAAAACTGCCGCGCCCTCGAACTGATTTCGTGTCTGTTCCGGATTTACGACGAGCCCGGCATCCACTACGGTGTCCACGCGAGGGATCTTGATTTCGCCCTGATCATTGACCTCGACTTCCACGACGGTCGCCACATAAGTGAGAAAGCTACGGTGGGCGGCGATTCCGAGCGCGGAGCGCTTGCCGAGTTTTCGTTTGCCCCAGTTCGACCTTTCAGCCGCAAGCTCAATGACGCGACGCAACCGAGCCGTGTCGTACTCGTAACCAGCCGGGCTCTCGGGAAACAACTTGAGTTCCTTTGGATCGATGATTCGATCCTTACCCAGCAACGCCAGCCGGTATTCGACGGGATCTTTCCCCGCCGCGTGAGCTAACTCGTCCGAGAACGACTGCACCGCGAACGCATGGTACACGTGCGCCACCGACCTCAGCCATCCGATGCGGACGTGGTTGGCTGCGGCTCCGTTTTCTGCACGGAAATTCGGTAGCGCATAGGGTACGTCGGTCCATCCCATCGCCATTTCGCCTGCGTCCCCGTACAACATGTTCGGAGCGAAAGTCGAACTGATTGGCGGAAACACCGAGCGCTGAAGCCATGCCGTCGGCATCCCATCGGGGCCGAGGGCAGCCTTCATGTACATTGCTGAAACCGTATGGTAGTAGTCGAACTTAATGTCGTCTTCGCGGCTCCAGACGACCTTCACCGGTCGCCCGGTTTTTTGGGAAAGGATCGCCGCTTCCGCGCAATAGTCCGGCTTGGATTTCCGTCCAAAGCCGCCGCCCAGCAGCGTCACGTGACAAGTCACATTCTCTTTGGGAATGCCGAGGTGGTGGGCGACAACTTCCTGCACGGTTTGCGGATCCTGCGTCGATGTCCAGAGCACCGCTTTACCGTTGCGCACATCGGCCACGGCCACCGGCGGTTCCATGGAAGCATGCGCCAGCAGAGGCGCATAGTAGTCTGCTTCGATCGTCTTGCCGCCCTTGGCAAATTCCGCGTCAACGTCGCCGTGAGCGCGCACCACCTTGCCGGCGGAGCGAGCCGTCTTCTGTAATTCTTTCCTGAATGCGTCGGAGTCATACGACGAGTGCTCGCTGTCATTCCAGGTGGCGTTCAGTTGTTTGCGCCCCTGGAACGCGGCCCACGTATTGTCGGCCACGACAGCAACGCCGCCGAGCGGCTGGAACTGATGCGGAGGCTTGAAAGTGTCGAGCTGAATGACCTGCCTCACACCGCTCACGGACAACGGGGCTTTATCGTCGAAGGATTTCGGCGTGCTCCCTAGAACGGGCGGGTGCTGAATGGCGGCATACAGCATCCCATCCATGTGAGCATCCATTCCAAAGCTGGCCTTGCCGGTACAGAGATCGGACAGATCGTAACTGGAGGTGCCTTTGCCAATGTAGCGCCATGCGCTCTTCGGCTTGAATTTCAATTCTTCTTTTGTCGGAACCGGAAGCGCCGCAGCCGCGGTCACCAGTTTTCCGTAGTCGGCGGTTTTTCCGCTGGCTTTGTGAACCACGCAGTGCAGCCCAGTCTCACACTCCGATTCGGGAACTCCCCAGTCTTTCGCCGCTGCCCGAACCAGCATGATTCTTGCCGTGGCGCCGGCCTCGCGCATCGGCTGATAGAAATCGCGAATGGAATGCGAGCCGTCGGTGTCTTGCGACCCATAACGTTTGTCGCCGATGGCTTGTTCGATTTTTACGCGCTTCCAGTCGGCGTCTAGTTCGTCGGCAAGGACAAGCGGCAAGCCAGTGCGGCTCCCAGAGCCCATCTCTGACCGGTGGGCAACGATGATGACGGTGCCGTCAGGCTCGATTCCCAAATACACGCTGGGATTCAGGGGCGCCTTTTCAGCACCGTTTTTGAAAGCAGCCTCGGCGGCCCAAAGGCGTCGCGGAACGATTTGGATGCTCAATACCAGGGCGCCGGCCGAGGCGATGCCCTGAAGGAAACCACGGCGGCTGACGTTGGTGATCTCGCTCATGCTCGCTCCTCCGTCGCTGCAGCTTTGATTGCGGCGCGAATGCGCTGGTAAGTTCCGCAGCGGCAAAGATTGCCGGCCATGGCTTCGTCAATCTGGTTGTCCGTGGGATGGTGGTTGCTCGCCAGAAAAGCCGCGGCCTGCATGATTTGCCCCGACTGGCAGTAGCCACACTGCGGGACGTTTCCCGCGATCCAGGCTTTTTGTACGGGATGCAGACCATCGCGCGCGAGATCTTCAATGGTGCGTATCTCTGTTCCCGCCGCGTTCTGCATCTGTGTGACGCAGGAGCGGACGGCTTTTCCGTTTTGATGCACGGTGCAGGAGCCGCACAATGCCATGCCGCAGCCAAACTTGGTGCCGGTTAATCCCAGCATGTCCCGCAGGTACCACAGCAGCGGCATTTTGGAATCGCCGTCGAAACTGCGCTCAACTCCGTTGACTTTGAGCTTCAGCATGAGCCTCCTCGGGGGATTAGATAAGGAGCAACCGCCAACAATAGGAACCAACGAATACTACTGCACCAGCCTGTGACAATGGGGAAATTTTAGCGGACGACGCCTTCCAGGGGCGAGCTAGCAGTGGCATAAAGCTTTTTCTGCATGCGTCCCGAGAGATACGCTTGGCGGCCGGCGATGACGGCATGCTTCATCGCTTCTGCCATCAACACCGGGTCTTCCGCCGCGGCGATGCCAGTGTTCATCAGCACGGCATCTGCGCCGAGTTCCATGGCCAGCGTTGCGTCTGACGCAGTGCCGACGCCGGCGTCAATGATGAGCGGCACGCCGGTAATCATTTCGCGGAGTATTTGCAAGTTGGCGCGATTCTGAATTCCAAGGCCGCTGCCGATCGGTGCGCCCAGGGGCATGATCGTCGCCGCTCCGGCATCGAGCAGTCGCTTGGCAAACACAATGTCATCCGATGTGTAGGGAAGGACGGTGAAGCCCTCCTTCACCAGCACCCGCGTGGCTTCGAGGGTGGCCTGAACGTCGGGATAAAGCGTGGCCTGGTCGCCGATCACTTCTATCTTCACCCAATCGGAAATGCCGACTTCGCGTCCCAGTCGCGCGGTGCGGATCGCCTCTTCAGCCGTGTAGCATCCGGCGGTATTCGGCAGCAGAAAATATTTCTTGGGATCGATGAAGTCGAGCAGCGACTCTTTGCTGCGATCAAGATTCACCCGGCGCACGGCCACCGTCACGATTTCCGCCCCGCTGGCTTCGAGTGCGCGAGCGGTTTCCTGAAACGATTTGTACTTCCCGGTGCCGACAATCAGACGGGATTGGAATGCGCGTCCGGCGATGACCAGTGGATCAGGCATGGGTTTATTGTAATCCGCCTGCCGACATTTTTGATTCGAGCAGCGATTCGAGGCGTGCCTTTACGGCGGGCCATTCGGTATCGAGGATGCTGAAGTAAACTGAATCCCGCTGCCTGCCGCTCGATGTAAGCATGTGCTTGCGAAGCGTGCCTTCTTCCTTCGCTCCCAGCCGCAGAATGGCCTGCCGCGAGCGCTGGTTCATCGCGTCTGTCTTGAATTCCACGCGCAGGCAATTCCAGAATTCAAATGCGTGCCGCAGCATCAGATACTTGGTTTCGGTGTTTACCGCAGTGCGCTGCCAGCGGGGCGCAATCCAGGTGGATCCGATCTCCACCTTAAGGTCGGCAAGGTCCATGTTCATGAACCTCGTCGTGCCTGCGATCTGGCCGGAACCGCGCTCGAAAGTTGCGAAGGGGACCGTGAGCCCGCGCTGCTGCTCCTCGAGCACGTTGCGGTTGAATGCATGGAAATCATCGAGTGACTCCATTCGATAGGGGATCCACTGAAACAGGTCATTCAGGTGGTCTTTCGCGATTTCCCAAAGCAGGGGCGCGTGCTCGGAACGAAGCGGTTCCAGTCGCACCTGGGTGCCTTCAAGCGTGAATAGCGCCGCTGCTGGGTTTGCGCTCAATCGAAACTCCTGACAAGATCGTTATTATTATCTTTGCATCCCGACAGGGGTTTCGTCATCTCATGGATTGGTGTGCAGATTGGCGGGAATGTCGCCTGAGCCGGAAAACTATGAATTGTCTGATTCAGTCCGATGTGCAGCCCACCGTGTTGGGTGACGTGCGAGGCAGCCGTTGAAGTCACATTGTTTCCCATTCCGTCAGATTCCCCACAGCACACGCATCTTTCTCGATTATCTTGAGCACACTCCGTCGGTTCAACCGTTCTATCCGCGCTCGGCGTTTTTCCTGCAATGGGCGAAGGAGGAATCCGCGCTGGTTCAATATCCCGCAGACCGGCGGGAGCGCATGGCTGGCATTCTGGAGCGGCAGAACAAGAGTTTTGGCGCGTCTTCAAAGACGCTGGAAAAAATCGCGGCTTTTCGTGTGGGTGCCCTGGCGGTGGTTACTGGCCAACAGGTTGGACTTTTCGGAGGCTCGGTCTTTTCGATTTACAAAGCTCTTACGGCGGTGAAGTTCGCCCGCGAAGCCAAAAAGCTTGGCATTGAATGCGTGCCTGTGTTTTGGCTGGCGACCGAGGACCACGACTTGGAAGAGGCCAACCAGGTCCACATTCCAGGTGCTGAAGGCGAGCCGGAAAAACTCGTAAGTTCGGCGCATGACGGCGAGGACGCCCCTGTGGGAACGATTCGCTTCGGCCCGGAAATTTCAGAACTCTCGGCCCGGGCAAAAGAATTGCTGGGCGAAAATGATATTTATACGCTGCTCGCCGAGTGCTATCGGCCGGATGAAAGTTTTGGAACCGCCTTCGCAAAGTTGTTTGCGCGACTGTTCGCGGATTTCGGCGTCATCGTCCTCGATTCCTCCGATCCCGAACTCGATGCGATTGCCGCTCCACTCTATCGCGACGTAATTGAACGCCTGCCGGAACTGAACCGCGCACTACTCCAGCGCGACAGGGAATTGCAGGCTGCGGAATACCACCAGCAGGTCCGAATCACGAACACATCCACGCCCCTTTTCCTGATGCGCAAGGGCGCGCGCATTCCGCTCCACATGAATTCAGCCGACCAATTTCAAGCAGGCGGGCTTCCGCTCTCCAGGGCGGAACTGCTGCAATTGGCTGACTCCGCACCGCAGTCGTTTAGTCCCAGCGTGCTGCTCCGTCCAGTGATGCAGGACTACCTGCTGCCAACGCTTGCCTACGTTGGCGGGGCGGCAGAGATCGCATATTTCGCGCAGGTGGCGACGCTTTACACGGCGCTGGCTGGCAGAGTGACGCCGATCCTTCCCCGCTTTTCGGGCACCCTGATCGACGCCAAACCTCAAGCGTTACTTGAGAAGTACGGGCTGGGTTTCTCCGACCTCTTTCATGGCGTTGATTCATTGAAAGCAAAAATTGGAGCGAGCCTGCTTGACACGACACTGCAAGCCTCATTCCACCAGGCAAGGGCCAGCGTGGAGCGGGCGATGAGTTCCGTGCGCGAATCGCTCGAGCAACTGGATAAGACGCTGGTCGAAGCGGCGCAAAATGCCGAGGCAAAGATGCTCCATCAATTGGAGAGCCTTCGCGCCCGCGCCGCACGGGCTGAGATGCGGCAGAGCGAAGTGGCCGAACGCCATGCGCGCCTGCTGAGCAGCGCGCTCTATCCGGAAAAGACGCTGCAGGAGCGCGAATACGCCGGAGTCTATTTTCTCGCCAAGCACGGCAGGGAACTTTTGCAGGGCCTTTTGGAAGTAATCAATCCCGATTGCGTGGACCATCAACTGGTCACGTTGTAATTGCGGCCTAAAAATCAATTCTCCTCGTAGAGGCGTTGCTTCGCAACGACTCATTCGTCGGACAAGTATAGGGGAGACAGAGCTCGCTACGTCTCTACACGTCCGGCTGCTGCTGTGTCATGCAATGGATGGCGCCGAACCCCCAGATCAAATCACCGCAATAGATGGGAACGACATCGCGGTCCGGGAAAATGTCGGCAAGAATGTCGAGTGCTACGCGGTCGCTCGGATCATTGAAGACCGGTACCAGCACGAGCCCATTTGCGATGTAGAAATTGGCGTAGCTTGCGGGCAGGCGCCGTCCTTCGAAACACACAGGTGCGGGCATGGGCAAATCAATGGTCGCGAGGGGCGTGCCGTCTTCGGTGGTCGCGTCGCGCAGGCGGCGAATGTTCTCGCGCAGGGCTTCGTAATTCTCGCTCGCCGGATCGGCGTCCACGCAGGTGACCACGGTGTCCGGCGACACGAAGCGCGTGATGTCGTCCACGTGGCCGTGCGTGTCGTCGCCGACAATGCCCGCTCCCAGCCAGATCACGTTGCTCGCGCCTAGGTATTCCGAAAAGACTTTCTCGTAGTCGCGGCGCTTCATCTTTGGATTGCGCTGCTGCATTCGGCTAAGCAGGCACTCCTCGGTTGTGATCAGCGTTCCGGAACCGTTGACGTCGATCGACCCACCTTCGAGCACGACTTGCTCACTTCGAAAGTTGGCCTTAACTTCTGGCGCCCCCGCTGCCTTCGCCATCAAGCTGCCGATTTTGTTGTCGCGCTGCCAGTTGGAATATTTTGCCCAAGCATTGAACCGCCACTTGATCGCGCTCAGCGTGTTTGCACGGGCGAGGGCGCCCGCGCCTCCAGAAGCACTCGGCGTTGGAGGCACGGGCGTCTTCGCCCGTGCAGTGTCAGGCCCTTGCGCCACCACGAAGCAACATCCTGAATCCCTCGTCCACACGCGATTGGTTGCCCAGCGATGAAAGCGAACATTCTCATTCAGGGCATGCGCCCGCTTCAGAATCTTGCGCGCGCTTTTTTCTGCTGCTGCATCTTTGACAATGACCTCGACCCGCTCATTCCGGCTGAGGTATCGAATGATCTCAGCGTACACCCAAGGGATGGGCTCAAACTTCCGCGGCCAGTCGAGTTTGTAGTGAGGCCATGCCATCCAGGTAGCGGCGTGCGGCTCCCACTCGGCGGGCATGCGAAAAGAGGACGCTGGTTCCTTCGAGGCCGCAGGCGTGCGGGTGGGCATGGCGCTAGTCAATTAACCTGCTGGTAATCGCGCCGTAGCTGTCAATGCGCCGGTCGCGCAGAAACGGCCAGTTGCGTCGCGTGTCTTCAATCACGGCGGCATCGACTTCGCCGATCAGAATTTCTTCTTTGTCGTGCCCGGCTTGGGCGATCAGGCGGCCAAACGGATCGGCAATGAAGGATCCTCCCCAGAATTCCAGTCCCTTGCCCGGCGCTTTGTTGCCGCGAATGTCGCCGTCTTCGAATCCCACACGGTTTACGGCGCACACATACACGCCATTCGCAATCGCATGCGCGCGTTGCATGATCCGCCAGGCGTCGTACTGAGCGGCACCGTACTGCTCCTTCTCGTCCGGATGCCAGCCGATCGCGGTCGGATAAAACAAGACCTGCGCGCCCTGCAACGCGGTTAGCCGCGCGCCTTCGGGATACCACTGGTCCCAGCACACCAGCGTGCCGACTTTCCCGACCGAAGTGTCAAAAGCCTTGTAGCCCAGATCGCCGGGGGTGAAGTAATACTTTTCGTAGTAAAGCGGATCGTCCGGGATGTGCATCTTGCGGTAGATTCCGCGCAGGCTGCCGTCAGCGTCGAGCATGATTGCGGTGTTGTGATAGACGCCGGCGGCGCGCTTCTCAAAAATCGATCCGACAACAACCATGCGCAATTGCTTCGCTACCTCCGCAAGTCGCGCGGTCGTTGGCCCGGGAATTGGCTCGGCGAGATCGAACAACGCCGTGTCCTGGCGCTGGCAAAAATACTGGGTGCGAAACAATTCCGGCAAGCACGCGATTTGCGTTCCTTTCGCGGCCGCCTGGTGCAGCCGGTCAATCGCGCGCTGCAGGTTCTTGTCGGGATCGGGCGTGGCCGACATCTGCACCAGTCCGACGCGAAACTTCTCAGCCAAAGGATTATCCTCCGCGGTTGTTCTCGGGAACGCCCAGCATATCATTCATGCGAGCCGGCATTCCCAGCAGAACCGGCCCGCGTTGCCACGATTGGTCCGCCTTAAGAGTTTGTCTTCTCTTCGTTCTCGGCGAGTTCGGCGGTCAAACGCTCTTCCGTGCTGGCACGATCACTTCCCGCTCTAGTAAAGTAATCCTTGCTACTAAACCTCACGGGGGATGAATGAAGCAAGAGAATCGAGACGGAAGTGGCATCGACCGAAAGCTGCACAATCCGATTGAAGACCGCCTGATTCCACTTCAGCCACTCGACCTTTCCAAAGTACGTTCGATTGACGACTTGGTCCGCGCCATGTCGCACACCGCCTTCACCGGCCGCCAACTGGGGGAGGCCGCCGACGTGTTAGAAGCCATGGCCCGCGACAAAGATTGCTTCGTCGTAATGACGCTTGCGGGTGCGATGACGGTCGCCAAGCAAGGCTTGATCGTTGCCGACCTGATTGACAAAGGCATCGTAAATGCAATCGTCTCCACTGGCGCGCTAATGGCGCACGGCCTGGTTGAAGCAACCGGCTGCTCGCATTTCCGCTACAACCCGGAAGTGCCGGACACGGAGCTTTACGAGCAGGGATACAACCGCGTGTACGACACGTTGGAGCCGGAGCAGAACCTCGATCACGTCGAAACCGTTATGGCCGAAGTGCTGGGCAACTGGGATCATTCTGAAGTCATGTGCTCATACAAGCTCAACCATGCGATCGGCGAATTCCTAGCCAAGCAGTCTAAAGATCAGCGGGGAATTTTGAAGTCGGCGTATGAAAAAGGCGTACCGGTATTTGTGCCCGCGTTCACTGATTCCGAGCTTGGCCTTGACGTGGCGCTCAACAACCGGATGCGCGAGAGTTCGGGTCGCCACAAAATTCGTTTCGATCCGTTTGAAGACCTGGAACACTTTGCTTCCACGCTGCTTCGGCAGAAGCGGCTGGGGATCTTTACCATCGGGGGCGGCGTGCCCCGGAACTGGTCGCAGCAGTTCGGACCGTTCATTGAGTTGCGGCACCGGCGCATGGGCGAAAACGTGCCCTTAAAGCGCTACCACTACGGGCTGCGCATCTGCCCGGAGCCAGTGCACTGGGGAGGCCTCTCCGGTAGTCCCTACAGCGAGGCGATCTCCTGGGGCAAGTTCGTTCCTCCGGCAGAGGGCGGCAAGTTCGGTGAAGTCTTCGTCGATGCGACCGTGGGCATGCCGTTGATCGTGGCGGCGGTGTTCGAGCGGCTGAGGAAAGATAAGACAGGCAAAGGTACCGCCAAGGCGGCGTCAAAAGGCGGGAAAAAACGCCAAGAGCCCCGAAAGCGCAAATAGACGTCCCTTGCTTTCTGTCAATACCATGTATCTAACACGGGAGGCCCGGATGGCAGACGCACACCTGATGAAGTGGGGAACAGCCTCGCGGTCCGGATTCCGAAGCATATCGCGGTACGATCGGGAGTCGGAGAAGGAGACTCGATTGTGATCGAAGCCGCTCCGGGCAGATACGATCAGGCATAGCGCTCGCGTTCCGTCCCTCAAGGAACTGGTGGCTGACATCACTCCGAAGAACCGGTACACGGAAACCGAAACTGGTCCGGAACTCGGCAGAGAGAAAGTCTAGTGGTAAGCCGACTTGGCAAAACTCGTGTCCGCGGCTATCTCGCAGTGCTCCTCGGAATCAAGTCGCGCTAATCGCTAATCAAAGATCAAAACTGCTGCCGCGATCACCGTCGTCCACAAGCCGCGCTTGTCGCCGACTGCAGATTGCGTCACGTTTGCGGTGCGAACGATCTTGTTGGAGATGCGGTAAATTTCCTTTTTCTCGTCCCACGAACGATCGGGATCGAACTCCACGTTCAACGTCGTAGCCAGCATTTCAGCGGCGAGTTCTTCCGCATAATCGCCGGCGGAGTCTTCGGTCTCGCCGAACGAGTGGTGTTCGCTCAGATAACCATAAGTGTTCCGGTCCGCAGGGATGGCCACGCCGATGCTGGAAGCCAGCAGCCGGTGCGGTTCGTGCGTCGAGTTTTCGGCGACCACTGAAAACACAACTTCGCCAGGATGCAGATACTTCAATCCCACGGAGCGTGGAATCAGTTTGCATTGTGGCGGAAAAATAGAGGACACCCGGACCAGGTTCTGGGCAGCGATCCCGGCGTCGCGTAAGGCCAGCTCAAACGACGTCAGGCGCTCTTTGTGCTTACCGACCCCCTTGGTAAAGAAAATCTTCTTGGGGACCATGTCTTTTGACAATTCGGAAATCCTCCGTTATTTGGCGAGCGAATCGTCAAATTTAACACAGCCGAGTCTACGTGTAATGTGAAAATACAAAGAAAGTCAGGCCTCAGCCGGTTCGTCGGGACAAACTCGCCCGGCGAGAAGCCCACTCGCGGTTATTTAGCTTCGCTGACCGCGCTTACGACGATGCTGTCGCCGTCGGCCGCGCCGGCGACGGTGGCTTTGGCGCCGGCCAGCTTGTCCAGTTCAGCAAGCGCAGCCTTGTCGTCAGTCTTGAGTGTGTAGACCTTGTCGCCGACCACCAGCGCGTAGCTGGAGCCTTTCTTCGCGCAAGCGCGGGTGCATTCACTGTTGCTTCCCGACATGGCATGCTTGGCGCCGCACATGGCGTCGCTCACTTCACCAGTAAATGTTTCGCTCTTTGCCGCCGCCATACTGACAAGACCGAAGCCTGCGAACACGGACATCGCCAGAACCGCGAGTAATTGTTTCGACACAGATTTCATGAAGCCTCCTGGGAATAGTAATTTCTAGAGCAATGGATTGCCGGGTTTGCGTTTGGTTACAACTTATTCTTAAGCACAAAATGTAAGGCTATGGTGACCGTCTTTTCCTGCGCGTTGACTGCCTGCTTCGGGACGACCGAGTACGACCGGCTGAGTCCAACGTCATGGTACAAAACTTGGAAAAATCTTAACAGGTAGCTGTCGTCGAAAACGTCGCCCTTTTTGATCTGCCACTGCGCAGCCAGCTTGGCGGCGGCAGCGTCATCGATTCCGTCGATCTTCAATTCGCCCATGCGGAAGACGTCACCCTCGGCGGCCTGCAGTTCGTATGCCACGGTTGCCGCAGTGTCGTCCAGCACAGGATGCGGGGTGACCCTCGCCATCAAGTATCCCCTGGTGCCGTAGAGCTTCTGCACCGCCTCCAGATCGCTCTGCAGATGGATGGCGTTAGCCGGATCGCCCAGCTTCAGATGCAGCAACCCTTGCAGCCTGTCGGCAGGGAAAGCCGTGTTTCCGGACCACTGTACCTTCTTCACCTTGTATTGGATCCCGGGGACGACCGGGCAGCTGACGTCCACCACGGTTCGCGGGCCATCGCCCACGACCTTGGCTTGCGCATCGGAAAATTCGGCCTTCAGGTAGCCGCGCGCCAGGTACACCGGCATGAAGTCATACTGCTCATGCGGTCGCATGGAGGAACGCAAGTATTCCTGCCCGGAGAGGGTTTTGGCCGCGGCTTGCAGGCTGGGAAGTTCCGCCGCATCTGCTCCGGAAAAGTCAACGTTGCGGATCACGACCGGGTGAAGCTTGACCGTGTAGGTGTACGCAGAGATAGGGCCACCCATGGCGGCGGTCTCGATGCCCTCCGCGTGGCCCGCGATCTTTCGCTCGGCAAGAATCGCGTTCAGGGCGTCGGCAACCTGGTCGGATAGTCCACCGCCCACGGGGAGACGCCCGTCAAACAATGGCACGCGCGACCGCACCAGCGAAATCAATTCGTCATCGGAAAACCAGACAAAGTTATCGAACAAAATCGGAACCAGTTTGTTGTTCTCGACGACGCGTAGTTCCAGTTCGCACCCGGCGGCAGTATAGCGGTAACTGTAGGCCACGTCGGTAAATAAGCCGGTGTCGCCGAGCTTCCGCACCGCCTCCTGGAAATCTTTTTCGGTCTGGTTGTAGCCCAGTCGTAGCCCGCTGGCTTTCACTACCTGGTCTTCTTTGAGCCGCTCCAGGCCTTTCACATGGACACTCAGCAACTTGTAGCTTAACCGCGCTTTGCCGGGGCTTTGGGCCGGGGCGACAAGAGCGAGCGACAGAAAAAAGACGAGAAGAGAGGGGACTGCGCTCCGCACGGGCAGAATTGTACAACAGCAGACTGCACAGCTTTACAGTCGCTTAAGAAAAGCCCTGGCTGCATCGAGCCGGTCAAACAACTTCTCATCCGCCTGAAAGTCGGACGAATGCACGCAGCGCCGGCTTCCGCGCAGCTTCACCGGATGCCGCAGGTGTAGCATCTCGTGGTACACGATGTACTCCACCACGTAACGCGGCACGCGGTAATCGTCAAACACGCTGCTGATCACGATGGCATTGTGCGCCGGATCGTAATGCCCAAGCCGGCGGCGCGCCGGCCCCCTGCTCCAGCTCATCAAGGGCTGCGCCATCAGGCCGTTGAAATAAATTTGGTTCAAGACTTCAAATATCTCTTCCAGATGGTAGGCATGGCCTTGCGCGGAGGTGAAGCGCTTGCGTCCGCGCATCTGCCGCACCAGATGCGCTTTCTGTGACATGTGATGCGTGGAAACATATCTGCGGTATCGTGCCGTTTGCTCCCGATTAATCGGCTTGCGGTACATCTTCGCCAGAAGAATGTGCGCGAGCGCCCGCAGCACCGGCTCCGGCGCACTTTGCAGCAGGTCAGAGATGCGCACCAGCAGCCGGCCTTCGCGAAGGCGAATTGTATTGTTCACGCTGGCAAAGCGGAAGAAGTCCACACGCAACTCGGGTACCGGGGTGCGCGGACGCAACTCGCGGTGGGCTTCTTCAAAGATCTGATGCAGTGCTTCGCGCGATTGCGATTCGCTCGGAGTCATTCAAAGGATGGAAATCATAAACAGGGGCAAGCGGTGGCGTTCTACTCCCCGCGCGACTTTTCGTCCTTGTGGGCCGTGGCCTTCTTATTCTTGAACTTTACTTCTTGTTCGGCCAGCAAATCGCGGTGGTCTTTGGCTCCGTCATCCACCGCCAGAAGCGCGGTGTTGGCCAGAAAATCGTACTTTTCGGCATCTACGCGCGATCCGGAGGCAAGCGATGTTTTGAAAGCCCGAAGCTTCGACCCAAACTCGGTATCGGCTTCAATGACGGGTTTCAGAGCATTGCGAATGTCGTCACCGCGGTCCGCAAAAGTGTCCACGTTGTCCCCGAGTTCATCGTAAATCGCAATGAAATCCTGCAATGCGTCCCGCATACGGTCCTCGCGGTCGGCGGCCTTAGTGTCAGCTTTCGCCTGTTGCAACTTGTCCAGCCGGGTGCGTGCGAACTCGGTATAGAGCTTCAAACGAACATCCGGGAGCAGCGCGGCGTCGCGCACTTTTTCAATTTCCAGGTCGCTCAGGGACTCGCGTTTGTTTGTTTGTGCGATCGCGGTTGCCGTAATCAGCAGAAGGCACACCACCCCTAATCTAGTCATGCCCTTTTTCTCCGAACATCTTTCGCAGCAACTCAGTGCGGAACTGCTCCAATTGATCGATCACCGTCTGCACCGCCGTTTGATCCTCGGGCTCAGCGTCCAGTTTGATGTCTTTCAAATAGTTCGAAATGCGCCGGATCCTGATCTCGGTGTTCTTCGCGCGCTTGCCTGAGGCCAGCGCAACCGTGTGCGCCTTGCCGCAATATTTCAAAACGTCCTGCAGGCTGGTGCGAAAATCCTGCGAATGGTTTGCCTTCAGAGCTTCGCTGGCCGCTTTCCGCTGCCGTTCGGCCGCTTCCATGTACAGATCAGGCTGCTTGTTAGGTGGGGCAGCTTCTGCGCGGGCCGTCAACTCCGGCAGCGTTTCTTCTTTACGAGCAAAGGAACACATAGCCAGTCCCAGCACAAACAGGGCGCATACTGCGGCAGACTTCATCGTTCTCTTATCGGTCACTTTTTAGGCTCAATCGCAATCAACCGGTGCGTAGCCTGCCATTCCTGGTCGGGATACTTGCCGCCTGCGACCTTCAGGAATTCATGATAGTACGTTGCGGCCTGCTTCGCATCGCGCAGATGGTCGTATGCGGTGGCGCGCAGAAAATAGGTCAGAGGATTTTCGGGCATCACTTTCGCTCGGGCATCCAGAGACTTGATTGTCAGCGGATAATTCTTGTTCTCATTGGCCGCGATCGCCAGCTCGCCATATGCTTCGCCGGCTTCAGGCTGAAGTTGGACCGCCTTCATCAACTCGTTCTGGGCGTCCTGGTAACGCTTTTGCTGCAACAGTACGCGGCCCAGCAGGTAATGCGAGCCCGCGTCATTGGGGGACCTGGCTAGCAGTTCGGTGTAAATGCGCTGGGCGTCGGCGAACTTCTTCAGATCAACATAAACCTGGGCGAGATCGCCACTAGCCCTGTCGTCTGCAGGATCGAGTTTCAATCCGGCTTCCAGTTCGGCGGCGGCGTCTTCATACTTTGCGGCGATAGCCAGCATGCGGCCAAGCTGAATATGGGTGCTCGCGTCTTTAGGATGCAGCACTACGAGCTTGCGCAGCAGATTCTCGGCGTCTGGGAAGCGGCGTTGCGCCATGTAGAAATTGGTGAGCGCCGTCAATGCATCGGACGACTTGGGATCGGCCGAGAGCGCTTGCTCGTATTCCTGTTCAGCTTCAGGGCTCTTGGCCTTCTCGAGTGCGGCGCCGGCAAGCAGATGCGGCTCCGGATCTTTTGGATCAGCAGCCGCAGCCTGCCGGAACGCGTTTACAGCGGCCTCCGGATCACGGCGTTCAAGCACGCGCCCCAGTGCGATCCACGCTCGCTTGCGTCCCTGTGCCGGGCGGGAGGTTGGAGTCAAATTTGTGGCGGCGCGCAGGTACTGCTCGGCCTCAGGCCTGCCTTGACCAGCCAGAGCCAGCCCCAAGTTCAGATTCGATTCGAAGACGGTCGGCTTGGCTTGAACAGACTTCTTATAGGCTTCGACCTCGTCGTCCATTCGCCCGAGCGCGTGATAGACGAATGCCAAGTCGTACCAAGCCGCGTAGTCCTGCGGCCGCTCGGCGATGACTTCTTTGAGCAAAGGTTCGGCGGCAGCGTAATCCGATTTTGCGATTAACTCTTCCGCGGCGTTCAGTTTCGCGGCAGTCGGATCCGTGTCTTCAACTTTGTGATGGCGGACAGTGACGTGGTCGGCGCGCTGGGCGGTTGCAGAGAGACAAAGCAACCCCACGAACAGAACTGCGCCCGCGAATATTGGGCGCGCGCGATGAATCATTCTGGCACCGTCACGGTTTTCCGCTCTGCTGCGAAGCCCCATCGTTCTCCAGGACGCGCGCGAGAAACATTCCAGTGTAGGACTCCGGAATGGCGGCGATTGTCTCTGGCGTTCCTTCGCCGACGAGATGGCCTCCGCGCGCGCCACCCTCCGGTCCAAGGTCGATCACCCAATCCGCTGTCTTGATCACTTCCAGGTTGTGTTCGATCAGCAGGATGGAGCCCCCTGCTTCAATTAGACGGCGAAATGATGACAGTAGTTTGCTGATGTCGTCAAAATGTAGGCCGGTTGTGGGCTCGTCGAAGATGTAAAGCATCCTTTTGCGCCGCGCCGGGCTGTTCTGGCGGGTCGAAGATGACGCCGGCTGCAGGTGCGCCGCCAGCTTGACCCGCTGCGCTTCGCCGCCGGAAAGGGTGGTAGCGGACTGCCCTAAGCGCAGATAGCCGAGGCCGACTTCTTCGAGCATGCGCAACTTGTCGGCGACTTTCGGGGCACCGGCAAAGTGGTGCATGGCTTCCCGCACCGTCATACTCAACACGTCATGGATACTCTTACCGCGATACTTCGCCTCAAGAACCTCGGGCTTGAAGCGCATGCCTTTGCATTCTTCGCAAATCAGTTCTACGTCGGCGAGGAACTGCATCTCGACGACGACCGTGCCGTCGCCCTGGCAAGTTTCGCAGCGTCCGCCCGGAACGTTGAACGAAAAGTGCCCCGCGGCGAATCCCTTTTTGTGCGCTTCGGGAGTGCCCGCAAATAGCTCGCGGATTCCATCGAACGCCTTGATGTAGGTAACCGGGTTCGACCGCGGCGTGCGCCCGATTGCGGACTGATCGACCAGGATGACTTCGTCGATGAACTGTTCGCCCTCAATCTCGGGCAGGCCAACAAAGTTGGGGGGGGCCTCGCCTCCCTGCGCCTTCAGTGTGCTCAGCCCCTTGAACAGGACGTCGTGCAGCAAACTCGACTTGCCCGAGCCGGAAACGCCGGTGATCGCAACCAGCATTTGCAGCGGAATGGTCACATCAATGTTCTTGAGGTTGTGCGCGCGCGCGCCGTGGATCACCAGTTGCTGCCGTCCCGGCTTGCGGCGCTTCGCAGGAATCGGAATCCGCAGATCATGGGAAAGATACCGCCCGGTCAGTGAGCCAGGGATATGCTGAATCTGCTCGTAGGTTCCTTCAGCGATCACTTTGCCACCGTGCTCGCCGGCGCCAGGGCCGAGATCCAGAATGTGATCGCTCGCGCGCATCACGTCGGGATCATGTTCGACGACCAGCACCGTATTGCCCAGGTCGCGCAGCCCGTGCAGAATGCCGATCAGCCGGTGCGTGTCGCGGCTGTGCAGCCCAATCGAAGGCTCATCGAGAACGTAAAGCGTTCCTACCAGACGCGAGCCTAAGGAGGTCGCCAGCTGAATTCTTTGCGCCTCGCCGCCCGAGAGCGTCGAGGTAAGCCGGTCGAGCATCAGGTATTCCAGCCCAACGTCGTTGAGGAAGGCGAGGCGAGAGCTGATCTCTTCCAGTAACCGTTCGGCGATGCCAGCTTCCTGCGGTCTGAGTTCGACCGCCTTGAAAAAGGCTGCCGCTTGCTCGATCGTCATCTGGCAGACTTCGCAAATATTCTTGCCGTCGATCTTTATCAACTGCGCTTCGCGGCGCAAACGCGCGCCCCCGCACTCCGAACAGGTTGAATATCCGCGGTACCGGCTCAGGAAGACGCGCACATGCAGTTTGTATTTCTTACGTTCCAGGTATTGAAAGAAGCCGCGCACTCCAAGGAAACCGCGGCCTCCTTCGATCACCATACGCTTATGCTCCGGACTCAAATCCGCCCAGGCAACATCTAGCGGGATTCCCACCTGCTTGGCGAAGCGTTTCAGTTCAGCAAAAAGCGGCTTGCCTTTAGGCTTGGTCCAAGGCTCGATCGCTCCTTCGGTCAGGCTCTTGGAGGAATCCGGCACGACCAATGCCAGATCGAAATCAATGGTGTTGCCGAAGCCCTGGCATCGGGGACAGGCGCCAAAGGGATTGTTGAACGAAAACAGACGCGGCTCCGGTTCGGCATAAGGAATGCGGCACTTTTTGCATTCAAAGCGCTGCGAAAAACGCAGTTGCTTCGTGGTTTCGCCCTCGCGCTCCGCGGTTTGGAACAGGACTTCCTCACTTGCGCGGAAGCTGATTTCGGTGGCGTCCACAATGCGGGCTCGAGCGTCCGCAGAAACGGCGATCCGGTCGGCCAGCACAAACAACGGCTCGGCAAAATTCACATCGAGCAACGACTCAGGCGTAGAGAACTCAAACACCCGCCCGCCCTGAAAAAGTCGATTGAATCCCCGCTGGCGAAGTTCAAACAGCCGCGCCTTGATCGCTTCTAAGAGGACCGCGCTCGCCACCGTTGTCTCTTGGCCCTTCGCTGTTCTGCCTTTTTTTGATTTCGATTTGGGGAGGGCATGATCCTCAGTCGTGCCAAGAGCCGCCTTTTGCTCGCCGGGTTTAGCCGCTGAGGCTACCACCGGAAACAACACATTCAACCGCGTGCCTTCGGGCAGGGCCAGCACCGCGTCCGCGATCTCATCGACCGTGTCTTTCTTGACCTCGTTGCCGCAATTCACGCAGTACGTTCTTCCGACGCGTGCAAACAGAAGGCGCAGATAGTCGTAGATCTCGGTCGCTGTGCCTACTGTCGAGCGCGGGTTGCGCGTCGTGTTCTTCTGCCGGATCGCCACCGCCGGGGCGATACCTTCGATGTGGTCGGCATCGGGCTTCTCGATTCGTTCCAGGAATTGCCGCGCATACGCCGACAGCGACTCTACGTACCGTCGTTGTCCCTCGGCATAAATCGTGTCGAAGGCGAGGGAAGACTTTCCTGACCCGGAGACTCCGGTTACGACTGTCAGCGCATTGTGGGGAATTTCAACGTCGATATTCTTGAGGTTGTGTGTGCGTGCACCGCGCACGACGATGCTGTCCCTGGAGGCAGGCGCGCCTGTGGGGGCTAATGCTTCGAAACCGGCGGTGGAGAGGGCTGTGGACATCGACGTGGGCCGGGTACCCTTACGTGGGACTTCGGGGCAGCCACAAGAAACGTTGAGTGGTCCACCAGAAAGGTCCGGCAGGGCTGCCGAATCTTTCTATTATAAGCGAACAGCGGCCGCCCAGGTCGGCCGGGCCTACTTCTTGTCTTCGCCGTTCCCTTTAGTGCCGTTCCCTTCGCCCTTGTCCCCGCCGCTCTCTTTCATGTACGCCGCGCTGAGCGTGCCTTTGCTCTTGGCGGTCGGCAACAGCGTGGGATAGAACTGCACGAACGTTGTATCAACGGCGGCGTGCGCTTCGTGGCAGGTGTAGCACGCGGCTCCAGCAGGGAACAGGTTCCCCGCCTTGCCGTTGTCAAAGCTAAAGAACGCCCACTTGCCGGGAAATTTGGCCTCATCCTTTACATGAACTTCCAGGCCCATCACCTCGCCATCCTGAAAGTTACCCCGCTGATTAATGGAGGCTCGGCTTCCGGCGCCACGAACTTCAAGCATCAGCATCGTCTTGTCGGGCCAGATTCCGGTCTCCTGAAATTTCTTGTAGGACGCCGGATTGACGAACACGTTATCGAACATGTGATGGTCCGGGGTAGAGTTCGCTGTGTAACTCATGTCCAGCCCGCTGGTCAGGTACACCCACTCGCGGTAGTTTTCCGGCAGCATGAGTTTACCGTCAGCGTTGTACTCGGGGACGGAGGTCGACGAAGGAGGAGCGCTCTGGTTGAAAGCGGCAATCGAAAACAAAAGCACCGTTGCGAGCAGAAGCAATTTATTAGTCATCACTTGCGAATACGCATTTTTCGGCATCGCGGTTCCACCTCAGTGGCGTTCCTTCGTGTACCTTAGTGTCCTCTGTGGTGAGGTTTTGCCTGCGCTACCGAGCGACGTCACCACACCCGGCACATGTTCGGCCTAACCATTGCCTGCCCAGCTTTGCACCCCCAAGCCTTCTGGAACTCGGGCATGTTTTCAACCACGCCATTGGTCCGGTAGCGGCCCGGCGAATGCGGATCCATAGTGACCAGCATGCGCGAAAACTCCGGCTTCCGCTTTTCACACCAGATGCGGCCAAAGCCGAGGAAATAGCGCTGCTCGGGCGTGTAGCCGTCAATCTTCTCTGGTGTCTTCCCGGATTGCTGAATCAGATTTTCGAGCGCCATCAGCGCGATTCTCGCGCCACCGTTGTCTGCCGTGTTTTCGCCCAGTGTGAGTTTGCCGTTCAGTTTAAGGTCGTCCACGGCGACGAAATTGGCGTACTCGTCCGCAACACAACTGGCTCGCTTTTCAAATTCCTTGCCATCTTGTTCTGTCCACCAGTCGCGGAGGTTGCCCTTGGGGTCGAACTTGCGCCCTTCATCGTCGAAGCCATGCGTCAGTTCGTGGCCAATGACCGCGCCGATAGAACCGAAGTTGACGTAGTCGTCCAGGGACTTATCGAAGAACGGCGGTTGGAGAATACCGGCAGGAAAAACGACCTCATTGTGCGAACCGCTGTAATAGGCGTTGACCGTCGGAGGAGTCATTCCCCACTCTTTCCGGTCGAGAGGCTTGCTGATCTTCGCAATTTGCCGCCTGGCCCCGAACTCATTGCCGCGCAGAAAATTACCCATCAGATCACCCGGCTTAACCTCCAGCTTGCTGTAGTCGCGCCATGCATCCGGATAACCGATCTTGTTGCGGATAGCCTGCAGCTTGACCTTCGCTTGCTTCTTAGTTTCATCACCCATCCAGGGAAGCGAGGAGATGTCCTGATCGAGCGCCTTTTCCAGGGCATCTACCATGGTGAGCATGCGCTGTTTTCCGTCGGCCCCGAAGGTGAGGTCAACGTATTTCTGTCCGAGGGCCTCGCCCAGGGCATCATCCGTCGCATAAACGCATTTCTTCCAGCGCGGCGCATCTTCCGCTTGCCCGGTAAGAACGTGGCGATACTTGAATCTGGCTTCAACGTAAGCCTTCGGCAGCCACTTGGCAGAGTTGGCCAGCAGGTGCCATTGCACGTAGATTTTCAGCGCAGCGAGCGGTTCAGCTTCAACTACGCCGTTTACCTGCTTAAAGAAATCCGGGTTGGCCACGTTCAGTTCCGAAAACGCCGGCGTATCCATATCTTTGAAATAACGCGCCATATAAAAATTCGGAGCCAGGGACTCTGCGGCCTCTCGAGTCATTTTGTGGTCGTAGCTTTTCGGATCACGGCGCAGTGTCCGGTCCATGGAGGCTTTGGCCAGTGCGGTCTCAATCCGCAAGACACTTTGCGCGGAATCGGCAGCCTGTTGGGTCGACTGGCCCGAGAGCGTGAACAATGTGGTGACGTACTCGACAAGGGCTTTGCGGATGCCGACGGTCTTTTCGTCGTCCTTGAGGTAATAGTCGCGGTCAGGCAGGGTGAGGCCTTCCTGGTCAATTTCCGCAATCACCATGTCAGAGTTGTGCAGGTCGGGGGATGAAGAGAACCCGAACAGCGGATTCGGCCCAAGCAGATGGACATGCGCGAGGGCATCGATGAACGCCTGCTTGTCTTTCGCGTCAGTAATGCGGGATAACTCGGGCTTCAGCGAACCGAGGCCCTTGGTTTCAATCGCGCTCTCGTCCATGCAGGCGCCGTAGAAGTCGCCGATCTTCTGGTCAATCGTGTCGCGACTGGCGCCACCGGCAGCGGCCTTTTCCAGAATGCCCTTCAATACCAGCAGGTTTCGCTCTTCAACTTCGCCGAAACTGTCCCAGTCGGGGCGGTCTGCTGGAATCTGCACGGTCTTCATCCAGTTGCCACAGGCGTATTGATAGAAATCGGTGCAGGGGTCGACCGACTTGTCGATGTCATCAATACTGAAGCCGCGTGGCTGCGGAGACTGAGAGGTTTGGGCAAGGACGAGGCTGCAGGCCGGAAGGAGCGCCAGCAGAATACGGCACAGAATTGACTTCATAGCACCTCGGGGACGAGCGCCGATTCTAATCGGAGTGCGTTTAGACGTTCAACCCTTAAAAAGGTGAGCGCGGGGAATTTGACGGCATGGTGACAGCTTGCCGCGAGCGGATTGCGGCGGCTATTTCTTCGGAGCTGTCTTGCCGAACTCGCGCACCTGCTTTAGCGCCTGGTCAATCTCAGCGTCGCTCAACTGATCCGCGAACGCAGGCATGTTCGCCTGCCCGTCGTGGATGATCCGGTGCAGCTCCGCGTCAGGCACACGCTGAACCTCTCGCGAGCTGAGGTCCGCGGCTTGCAACTGCTTTCCCAGTGGAGTCTTACCATGACCGTCAGCGCCATGGCAGAGAATGCATTTCGTGCGGAAGATGGCTGCTCCGGGCGACTGCGCCGCCTGTTGCGCAATCAGAGAAGAAGAGACGACAAAAAAAATCAGCACCAGCCAACCCGTCGATCTGTTGGATTTCACGTTCACTCGTTCCTCCGAGAAAGATGCATTCTGACAGCGCCGGGCGGCCGCGCTGCGACTCCTTTCGATGATAAATCAGAGCCCCGCGATTCGGCGATTGGCGCCCTCCGGTACAATTCACAGGCAAAGCTGGACTCACCAGGCCATGAAAAACCCTCCTCACGGAAAGCCAAAGCTCGGTGCGCGAAGTTCGAAAGCGAACCGAAAGAAGAATTTCTGTTTTGCCTGCGGCCCCGACAATCCTGGAGGAATGCATCTGAGATTCGCCGCGGATGAGACCGGAAAGCAGTTCGTTTCCCGCTTTCGCTTGAGCAAACGCTACACCGGTCCACCCGGGCACTGCCACGGTGGCGTTATCGCCACCATTCTCGATGATGCCATGAGCAAGCTGAACCGCCTGTTTGAAGCCTCTGCGGCCACAGCCGAAATGACCGTTTCGTACCTGCGTCCCGTGCCACTTGGAAAGCCATTGCAGGTCTGGTCGCGAAACATCAGCAAGCGCGGGCGCCGACTCATTCACGCGGCTGAAATCCGCGATGAGGAGGGAACTGTGCTTGCCCGCAGTCGCGGGATATTTGTAATCCTTAATCCGGAACACACATTTCGACGCCCATTGAAAGGGAAGCGCTAAACCCTGATTTTCGCGAGACCGATCGCGGATTCGCTGGGGGGGAGAATATCCGAGTCGGGTTCTTGCCTTGCAAACCGTGCCCAAGTCCCGCACAATGCCACGGGCCATTCCATTGACCTTGACCACGGCGGCGAAACAAACACCCGGAACTCGCTCCTTCGCTCCAGCTCTCTTCTTGCTGGCGGTCTGCGTGCTCATCAACTACGTCGATCGCGGCACCCTCTCCATCGCGGCGCCCGTGGTCCAGAACGAGCTAGGGCTTTCTTCGCGGCAACTGGGTGTGTTGCTGGGTGCATTTTTCTACTCCTACACTGCGATGCAGTTTGTTAGCGGCTGGCTAGTTGACCGCTTCGAAGTCACCTACGTGCTGGCCGCAGGATACTTCCTGTGGACCTTCTCCACCGCAGCAACGGGAGTCATGCACGGATTTGCAATCCTTCTCTGCATGCGGCTGCTGCTTGGCATCGGGGAGTCGGTGGCGTTTCCAGCCTGTTCGAAGATCCTTGCGAATAACCTGCCAGAACACCGCCGCGGCTTCGCCAACGGACTACTGATGACCGGAATCCGGCTAGGACCGGCGATCGGCACCTTCGCTGCCGGCCCCATGATTGTCCGATATGGTTGGCGTCCCGTTTTCATCGCCCTGGGATTCCTTGGCTTGATCTGGCTCCCTGCGTGGTTCAAGTGGAAGCCGGAGCCCACACACGCGCAATTTGGTAAATACGGTGGCCCGACCACGGCCATGATCCTAGCGCAACGCTCATTCTGGGGTGCTGCGGTCGGGCATACCGCGGTGAACTACCTGTTCTATTTCATGCTCACCTGGCTGCCGACTTACCTGGTTCGCGCGCGTGGCCTTTCGATGCACCAGATGGTGAATGTCGCCTTCACCTACTACCTGACGGATGCAGGCTCCGCTTTCCTAAGCGGTTGGCTTGCGGATGTTTGGATGAGGCGCGGTGGCCCGGCGACGCTGGTCCGCAAATCAATCATGGGCGCCGGAAACATCGTAGCAATTGTGGCAACTGCCGGGCTCGCGCTTGCCGGTCCGCACTCCTATTTCGCGTGGTTACTGGCTGCCGGGGTCGGCTGCGGAATGATGGGAGTGGGTGTGTTCGCCTACGCCCAAACTCTCGCCGGGCCTGAAGCGGCCGGCAAATGGACGGGCCTGCAAAATGGGTTCGGCAACTCAGCCGGGCTCATCGGCCCCATCCTGACCGGCTTCGTTGTCGGCGGGACCGGGAGCTTTCTGGCTCCATTTGCCATCACCGTGGTGGTGCTGATCCTCGGGCTGGTGGGTTGGGTATTTGTCGTGGGGCCGCTGGAACAGGTGAAGTGGAAGGGGCGACCTGCGCCGCCAACAGTATCCCCCCTTTTTTGATGTCATTCCGAGGAGCGGAGCGACGAGGAACCTGCTGTTGGCAGGAAGAACCGACAGCGAAAGCAGAAAAGCAGGTTCCTCGTTCATTCCGCTGCGCTCCACTCCTCGGAATGACAAAGTAGCGGAGGGGCAGCGGAGGGCAGAAGCGCAGGTTTAAGGTCGCGGAACTAGGATTCAAGCATCGACGTACCGCGAGCAACGGCTGCGGCATCTGTGCCGGCACGAAACCCAATCCTGAAGCCGCCATCACGCGCCTTGGGTTGTAACATCCACAGTCGTGGGGGATGCGACTTCTGCTTTGGGCAGACGGAACCAGAACGTGGAGCCGTGGCCTAACTCGCTGGTCACGCCAATTTCTCCGCCATGATTTAGAACAATGTGCTTCACAATCGCCAACCCCAGCCCGGTGCCACCGGCTTCGCGCGAGCGCGCTTTGTCTACGCGGTAAAAGCGCTCGAACAGGCGCGGCAAATGTTCTGAGGGAATGCCCGCACCGAAATCACGGACAAACAATTCGACATTGCTTTCCCGTTCCAGCGCGCCGATCTGAATCTTCTCGCCGCCCGAACCGTACTTCAGCGCGTTCTCAATCAGATTGCCGAAGACTTGGTGAATGGCGTCGCGATCGGCGAGCACCTGAGCGCCGGGCAAATCCAGCACTTCAATTGCGATGCCTTTGCATCGCGCCACCTCGCTGAACGAAATCTGTGCCTCCTGCAGCAGCAAGTGCACCGGCACCGCTGCCAGTTCCAGTTCGTACTCGCCCGATTCCACGCGCGCAAGGGTAAGTAAATCTTCGGTGAGCCGGCTCATGCGCTGAGCGTTGCGACGGATGATTTCAAGGAACTCGTGCTGTTTTAAGTTGCTTGGCTCATCGAGCAGCGTCTCGGTATATCCCATAAGCGAGGTCAACGGAGTTCGCAATTCATGCGAGACGTTGGCGATGAAATCGCGCCGCGTCTTTTCTACCCGCGCAATCTCGGTGGTGTCGCGCAGCACGCAAACCGCGCCACCATCCGGAAGGGGTGCTGAGGTCATTCCAAAGGTTCGTCCCGGCGCAACGGAATGCAGCGTCACGCTCTGGGTCTTTCCTTCCTGCAGCACCTCATCCACTACGCGCAGGAAGTCAGGGTCGCGCACTGCCCGGATCAAGGGAGTGCCCACCGAGACCGAAGTCGTCGCCAGCCGTCCCATGGCGCCGTTGTACCAGACCACTTCGCGTTTGGGCGAAACCGCGACCACGGCGTCTTCCATGCTGTTGAGCAGCGTATCGAGTTGCCGGCGGTTGGTTTCCAGATTGCGGAAGTTGGTATCCACTTGGCGGGCGGTTTTGTCCAAAGTCATGGCCAGGCGTCCGATTTCGTCTCGACTGGAATCAGGCAAGCGTACGGCAAGATTTCCCGCAGCGATTTGTTCGGCGAAAGCCACGATCCTGGTGAGCCGGCGGGAAACACTTTCGGCGCCAATCAACACAATGAGGAATCCGATCAGAAGGGCAATTCCTGAAGCTTCCAGCAGTTCCAGGCGCACACGCTGCACTTCTGCGCGTATAGAGGCTGCTGGATAGGCGAGTCGCACTGCACCGAACGACGCTGGCGCGGCCACATAGATAAAGGGAGTTCCCAACGTGTCACTAGTGCGGCGGTCACTTCCGATTCGGCCCTGCTGCAACGCCGCAACAAATTCGGGGCGCGAAGCGTGGTTTTCCGCACTCTGGTTGTCGGCCTCGGAGTCCGCGAGCAATTTGCCATCGTGGTCGATGATGGTTGCGCGGGCCCGAGCATCAGCGGATACTTCCTGGTCCAGTTGTTGGAAGGGAATCGTTCCCGCCTCGCGATTGGCGCGGGCGGCGAACATGCGTACCTTGTCCTCAAGATTTTGTTGAAGCTGCGATTGCAGAGAGGATTCCCAGCTTCGCCGCGCAACCAAGTCGAGCGCCGCGGTGGAAACTCCAACGACGACGACGAGAAGCAGCAGAAGTTTGAGAAAGACCCGTTGCTTCAATGAGTGTCCCGCCTCACTTACGGACTTCGAACATGTAGCCGGCGCCGCGCACGGTGTGGATGTGCCCTGGCCTTTCCGGATCACGTTCTATTTTCTCCCGTAAACGCCGAATATACACGTCCACAATTCGCGGCGTGACAAAGGCGGTATCGTGCCAGACGGCGTCGAGCAGGGCCTTGCGGGTGAAAACGCGGCCCGGGTGGGTGGCAAGAAACTCAATCAGGCGGAACTCGGTGGCGGTGGTGACGACCTGAGTGCCCCGGCTGGTCACCCGCATGGCGGCGGTGTCGATGACCAGGTCGCCAATTTTTACGATCTCTCTCTGCATCGGTTGCTCAAAGCGGCGCAACACCGCCTTCACCCGGGCGACGACCTCTTTCGGGCTGAATGGTTTGGTGATGTAATCATCGGCACCCAATTCAAATCCGCGCAGCCGGTCGGACTCCGCCGCCCGGGCGGTGACGAATACGATGGGAATATCCGCCAGCGCCGAACTGTTGCGGACGGCTTTCGCAATGTCCAGCCCGCTATTGCCGGGCACCATGACGTCGAGAATCACTAGCGCGGGTCGGCGGGCCTGCATTTCATCAAGCAGTCCCGCGCTCGCGGGGAACCAGGAAACCCCGAAGCCGGCGATCTGCAAGTGATGTTTCAGCAGTCCGGCAATATCGGGATCGTCTTCGAGAATGAATATGGTCGGGTTCGGCGTATGCGACATGCCGTCGTCAAATCTCCGAAACGGTCTGACCCGCCCGGTGTCGAACGTCGGCGCCTCGTATCCAGAAAATGACATCTTCGGCAATGTTTGTGGCATGGTCGGCTACCCGCTCCAGGTTTCTGGCGATTGAAATCGCGTCAAGGGCCTGCACTGCGCTGTCAGGATTGGATTGCACGTAAACTGAGAGGTTCGCGAACGCCTCTTTGTTCATTCGGTCCACTTCGTCGTCGGCTTCAAGCACGCGCTTGGCAAGGTCGGGATCGCCCTCAATGAACGACTGCAGGGCCTCGCGGACCATTTTTCTCGCCTTGGCCGCCATGGACGGGATGTCCACGGGCAGGTCCTTGGGCGCGACCTCAATCATGTTCATGACGCGCTGAGTGATGTTGACCGCCTGATCGCCCACGCGCTCAAGGTCGGCGTTGATCTTGATGACCGCCAGAATAAATCTCAGATCAATCGCCATCGGCTGTTGCATGGCAAGCAGATCGACGGCGAACTCATCGACTTCGCGCTCGGCGCGATTGATCGCAGGTTCGTTGTTCAGAACCCGCTGGCACATCGACATGTCTCGCTGCGAGTACGCCTGCACGGCGAGATCAATCGATTGCTCCGCCATCCCCGCCATGGCGAGGATCCGGTGCTTCAGTTCTTCGAGTTCCTGGTGGAAGCGAGTGCGCGTCATCCGAACCTACCCGTAATATAGTCCTCCGTCCGCTTGTCGGAAGGATTGGTAAAGATCTTTTCCGTTTTACTGAATTCCACCAGGCTGCCCATCAGGAAGAATCCCGTAAACTCCGCTACGCGCGACGCCTGCTGCATGTTATGAGTAACGATAACGATGGTCAGTTTCTGCTTCAACTCAAAAATCAGGTCCTCGATTTTCGCCGTGGAAATAGGATCGAGGGCCGAGCAGGGTTCGTCCATGAGAAGCACTTCCGGATTCACTGCCAGCGCCCGGGCGATGCACAGGCGCTGCTGTTGGCCGCCGGATAGGCTGGCGCCGGATTTCTTCTTTAGAACATCCTTCACTTCGTCCCACAGGGCGGCCTGCTGCAAAGAGCGCTCCACTGCTTCATCCAGAGTCTTGCGGTCGGTGGTGCCGTTGAGTCTTAGACCCGCGCCTACATTGTCGTAGATGGACATGCTGGGAAATGGGTTGGCTTTCTGAAACACCATTCCGACTTTGCGGCGCACTTCAACTGCAGACATGGCGTAAATGTCCTGCTCGCCGATTTTGACCTCGCCCTCCGACCGCGCGATAGGGTTGGTTTCATGCATCCGGTTCAGGCAGCGAATGAAGGTGGACTTGCCGCATCCCGAAGGACCGATGAGCGCTGTTGCGTGATTGCTCTCCATTGCAATGGTGATGCCATGCAGAGCCTCCGTCTTGCCGTACCACGCCTTCAGGTCGCGGACTTCCACAGCGGCCGGCATTGCTAACTGGCCTCCTTCAAAACGCTTCGCCCGAGCAGGAACCGCACCAGCGCAACGGTTCCCACAATCAAGGTGACCAGAACCAGCGCGCCAGCCCATGCCTGACGGTGCCAATCGTCATAGGGGGAGAGCGCATAGGTGTAAATCTGCAAAGGCAGGGCTGCGATTGGCTGGTTCGGACTGAAACTCCAGAACTGGTTCCCCAGGGCCGTAAACAAAAGTGGCGCAGTCTCGCCGGCGACTCTAGCAAATGCAAGCATGACACCGGTAATAATGCCGGCCCTGGCCGTTGCCAGCGTAATGGAAATTGTGGTGCGCCACTGCGGAATACCCAATCCAAACGCGGCTTCCCGCACCGCTTGTGGTACCAGCAACAGCATCTGTTCCGTGGTTCGCGCAACCGTTGGGACCATCATGATGGCCAACGCGACGCCGCCGGAGAAAGCCGAAAAATGTCCTTGGCGGTGGACCACCAGTGCAAAGGCCACCAAGCCGATTACGATCGAAGGCACTCCATTTAGGACGTCGGCGGTAAAACGCACCAGTGCTCCAAAACGGTTGTGTCCATATTCGGCTAAGTAGATTCCGGTGCCGATTCCGAAGGGAATGCCAATCAGGCTCGCGATTCCAAGAATCATGATTGAGCCGACGAGCGCATTGGCCATTCCTCCGCCAAGTTCCCCCACAGGCTTCGGCGTCTTCGTAAGGAAGTCCCAATTCACCGACCCGCCGCCCTTAATCACCAGATAAGCGAAGATCGCAACAAGAGCGCCCACGACAACCGTGGACAGGCTGGCCGCGACAAACGTCGCGAAGTAGTCGATAAAGCGCCGGCGAATTTGCCGGAAGCGGTTAGGCACCGGCCCTCACAGGGTTGCCGCGCGTGGCTGTCCAAACCAGCAACTGGGCAAGGATGTTCACAATTACGGTCACAATGAACAACGCCAGTCCAATTTCAATCAATGCGCTCACATAGAGCGGCCCCGTAGCTTCGTTAAACTCATTCGCAATTACGCTGGCCATGGTATAGCCGGGGGACAGTAGAGACTTCGCGATTTGCGGGTTGTTGCCGATCACCAGCGTCACCGCCATGGTTTCGCCGAGAGCGCGTCCCAGTCCCAGAATGATTGCTCCAATCGTTCCTGCCCGCGCATTCTTCAGCACTCCCAGCCGAATCATCTCCCAGCGAGTCGCGCCCAGGGCCAAAGCGGCTTCGCGCTGATGTTGCGGCACCGCTGTCAAAACCTCGCGAGTAATGGAAGAAATGATCGGAACAATCATGATCGCAATGACCACCCCGGCGGCGAACATGGAGTATCCGTAGTCCGGTCCGGAAAACAGACCAGTCCACCCCAAATACTTAACGAATAGCGGATCAACATGCAGCCGCAAAATGGGCACCAGGATAAACATCGCCCAGATTCCGTAAATAATGCTGGGAATCGCTGCCAACAACTCGGTGGCAAAGGCGATCGGCTTGCGCAATGGTTTCGGGCACATCTCACTAATGAAAACGGCGACGGCGACTGACAGAGGTACAGCGATCGCCAGCGCGAGCACCGAGGAAACGACGGTCCCGAAGATAAACGGCAGGGCGCCAAAATCGCCGGCGACGGGGTCCCAGGCGCTTCGCACAAAGAAGCGAAATCCAAATTCTTTCCAGGCCTCGCCGGAACCCTGCAGCAATTCGGTAACGATCAAGCCCACGATAGCTAATAGCGACAATGCGGCCACCAGCATCAAGCCGCGAAAGCCATTGTCCAAATTGAAAAAGGAACTGTGCCACGCGGCCTTGCGCGTGTTGGTCACGAGCGAAATCCGGGGTAGTTCCGGTGTGCCCATTCCGTTGGTCTGTGGCGATCCAGCTACCGGCAAGACTGACCTTCTGGCCTGGCCTGGAAAGAGTCTCTCAGGTGCGGCTCCCATCGTATTCCTGTTCTCTTCTTCCTGTTTACTTCTTCCTGTTCACTTCGGCCGGAGCGCAAAAAGCGCGCTTAGCTGGCAGTCGCCTAAGTCCAAAATATCAATGCAGTGTTAAAGGAGTATGAACAGGACCCGGATCCCAGCCCGGGGCTTTGGCAAGCTTCCAGGCCCTGCAGACTAGTGGATCAACTTGATCGCTTCCCGCTCTTTCTGCTTCACTGCGTCAGGCAGCGGCGCGTAGTTTAAGCCGGCGCTCATGGTTTGTCCCTGGTCGATCATCCAATTCAGGAAGTCAACGATCACTTTCTGTTTCGCCTTGTCCTTCCAGTCGGTGGGGACCAGCAGCCAGGTAAAGCTTGCGATTGGGTAGGCGTCTTTACCTGGCGCATTCGTGATGGAGACCCGGAAGTCAGCCGGCATCGTTTTCATGGAGGCTGCGGCTGCGGTAGTCGAATCCAGGCTGGCTTTCACAAAATTGCCGGAAGCATTCTTCACCGAGCCGAACGAAATATTGTTCTGCAGGGCGTAGATCAGTTCGATGTATCCGAAGCCGCCATCCATCTGACGCACCATTCCGGCAACGCCCTCGTTGCCTTTGCCGCCGAGGCCAACCGGCCACTTTACAGAAGTGCCTTTGCCGACCTGTGAATTCCAGTCCGGACTGATCTTCGACAGGTAGTCGGTAAAAATGTAAGTTGTTCCGCTCCCGTCAGACCGGTGAACTACCACGATTGGCTGGTTGGGAAGCGTGATCCCGGGGTTCGCCTTCGCGATGGCAGGGTCATTCCAGGACGAAATCTTTCCCATATAAATCCCGGCAATGACGTCCGGCGTAAATTTCAATTCCCCTTTGAACCCGGAGACGTTGTAAGCCGGCACGACCGCGCCCAGAACCGTAGGCAGGTGGATCAGCTTGACCTTGGAATCATTCAGCTGCTGGTCGGACATAGGGCCGTCGCTGGCGCCGAAATCCACGGTTCCGGCTGTCACTTGGCGAATGCCGCCGCCGCTTCCAATCGACTGGTAATTGATCTCTACGTCGGGATGCATCTGGTGGTATTGACTAAACCATTTGGAATAAATTGGGTACGGAAAGGTTGCGCCTGCAGCATTCAGCTTTGTCTGGGCCGCGACAGGAAGCGCTACGGCTAGCAACGCCATCAAAGGAAGGATCCTTTTCAATGTTTTTCTCCTGGAAACGTGTTTGCACTCTTATTTAAGAACCTGAGCGGTTAAAGGAAGATGAATCAGGCGTTAACAGTCAGGAAATCGGAATCTCGGGTTCTTTACGGACGTACTACTGTGGCCCGGACGTCGTCCCGGAACCGATTAAACTAGCAGTGTCAAACTTATGGAGCCCAACAGCGTGACTGACAGATCGTTCATCGCCCGACTTGCCGTCACTCTGGTCTTGCTTTGGAGTGCGTGCTCTTGCATGGGACAGAACCCGCCCACTGCCGCCGCCCCGTCTTCTGTTCAGTCTGCCCAAGTGGTGGAATTCCTGACCCATACCATCGGCTGGTATCGGCAAACGGCTGTCGAGCAGCAGCTTGCCACCCAACCCAGCGACCTGACCTTCGTCCAGGAGAACCGCCAGACTGCCGACCAAGTGGTACAGCTGGCTTTTGAATACTCGCGCTCGCAAGTGCAGTTCCTAGCCAGGCAATCGGCCCAAGCCCAAGGGCAGGGCCAGTCCGTCGATTTCGGCCCCTATCAGCGAATGGCGCAGGCGGCCCAGCAGACGGATAAGGAACTCCAGGACACGCAGGATGAACTCCAAGCGACCCGGGCCAAGCTGGCCGATGCCGGTCCGGCGAAGCGAACCGTGCTCGCATCCCAGGTCACCGAACTTCAAGGCGAAGTGGGTCTGTTGCAGGCCCGAAGCGACGCTTTTAAGACCATGCTAGAGTTCGTCGCCAATAGCCGCAGCGGCAACAGCGTTGTCGGCCTGCGGGGGCAAATCGAGGAACTCGCGCGCTCGGTGCCCGCTGCTATTAGCAACCCGCAAGGGTCAGGGCAAGGGCAAAGCGCTTCGGCAGCGCCAGCCATTACCAACAATACTTTTTCCGGACAAGCCTCACCGACCGGCATCTGGGGTTTGGCGGCCGACCTGATCCGATTATCGGGAAAGCGCCACACCCTCGCCGACGAGGCTTCCGCTGCTAAAGCACTCAGCGAGGAAATCAATACTCTGCGTGAGCCCGCGACGGAAAGCCTGGAGGCTCTTATCCGCCAGGGCGATCAGGTGTTCGCCGCGGCGGACAATGCCAGCCCCGCACAGCTTGCACAACAGAGGAAACAGCTGGACGCGATGACCGCGCAGTTTAAGCAGTTTTCCACAGTATTGCTGCCGCTGGGCAAGGCTAGCGTGCTTCTCGATATGTATGGGGCGACGCTCGCCAACTGGAGCGAGTCGGTGCGGGACCAGTTCCACGAAGAGCTGCGGCAGCTGCTTCTGCGCCTGGGACTACTTGTGGGGTTGATCGCGATTGTGTTGGGGATTGGGGAGATCTGGCGCAGGACTACGTTCCGTTACGTGCACGACGCGCGCCGCCGCTATCAGTTCCTGCTGCTGCGCCGGGTGATTGTGTGGGTAGCGATCCTGATAATCATCGCTCTCAGCTTTGCTACCCAGCTCGGCTCAGCCGTCACCTTTGCCGGACTGCTCACGGCCGGCGTCGCGGTCGCGCTGCAGAGCGTATTGGTATCGGTGGTGGCGTATTTCTTTCTCATCGGAAAATATGGCATTCGGGTTGGCGACCGCGTGCAGATTGCCGGAGTGAACGGGGAAGTTGTGGACATTGGCCTGGTCCGCATTCATGTGATGGAACTCGGTGGGCCGGGCGACTCGCAGCCTACCGGACGGATTGTCGCGCTCTCGAACTCGATCGTCTTTCAGCCGACGGCGGGAGTATTCAAGCAGATCCCGGGCACGAACTTCATGTGGCACGAGATGAAGCTTACCCTCGCGCCAGATACCGATTACAGCGCGGCCCAAGAGCGCATTACCCATGCGGTTGAGGAGGCGCTTGCCGAAGACGGCGATACCATGGACGCGCAGAAGCGCTCGATGGAACAAAACCTCAGCCCAATGTCCATGGCCGAGCTTCGACCGAAGGTGCGCTTTCACTACACGGCTACAGGACTCGAGGCTGATGTGCGCTTCCCTGTGCTATTCGACAAAGGCGCGGACACTGATGACCGTCTGATTCGCGCAGTGATGGCGGCTCTGGATCAGGAGCCGAAATTCAAGCTGCTCGGGGCGGAGATGCCGGGAGCTAGAACTGCGAAGTAAAGAAGATTACTTCAGCAGCCCTACGGAACGGCTCGCGTATTCGAGCACCCGGTTGGGAAGAATTCCCAGATAGATGGTTGCGCCCAGACTGAGACCCAACGCTAGTCCCAGTCCCATCGGGATAGGCGTGACTGGAACTTCTTCGCGGGGCTCGCGCATATACATCACAACAATAATCCGCAGGTAATAGTACGCCGCGACGGCGCTGTTGAGCACCCCGATAATTACCAGTCCGGTGAGATTCGCCTGCAAGGCGGCGCTGAAGACATAGAACTTCGCGAAGAATCCGCCGAACGCCGGAATTCCGATCAGCGACAACAGGAACATGGTGAAGACCGCGGCCAGCAGCGGAGACCGCTTGCCCAGGCCTGAGTAATCATCTACCGAGACGCGGCTCTCGCCGGCACCGGCAAAGTGGCCGACCACTGCGAAGGCGCCAACGTTCATTGCGGCGTAGGAGGCGGTGTAGAACATCGCCGCCGGAATGCCATTCGCAGGCAGGCAGGCGAAGGCGACCAGCAGGTAGCCAGCGTGGGCGATGGAAGAGTAGGCCAGCAATCGCTTCACATTTTCCTGCACCAGCGCGGCAACGTTGCCGATGGTCATGGAGAGCGCGGCTGCAACCCACATCAGCCAGACCCGTCCGGGCGCGTGCGTCTCAAATAGAATTCGCAGCAAGACCGCGAAAACTGCGGCCTTGGGCGCAGTGGACATGAAGCCAACAACCGGAGCAGGCGCCCCTTCATAGACGTCGGGCGTCCATACGTGGAAGGGCGCCGAACCCACTTTGAATCCCAATCCGACGAACATGAGGGCGATACCGATGAAAGCCAGCATCGGGGCGCCGTGCCCGTTTGGTCCGTATGGCGCGAGCGATTCAGCGATGACGGTAATGCTGGTCGAGCCGGTCGCACCAAACATAAGTGCGACGCCGTAAAGGAAAAACGCGGTGGCAAACGATCCCAGCAGGAAGTACTTCAACGATGCTTCACTGCTGGTCGCCGACTTCCGCCGGAAGCCCGCCAGAATGTAGGTTGCGATCGACGAAATTTCGAGGGCGATAAAAATCAGGACCAGTTCCACCGCCGACGACATAAGCGACATGCCGACCGCACCGAACAGCACCAGGGCGTAATATTCACCGGCGCGAATCTGCTGCACTTCCATGTATTCGTAAGAACTCAGAATCACCAAAATCGTGACAGCCGTCACCACCAGGTGAAAGAACACGCTGAAGGCGTCCACTTGGACCATTTTCCAGAAGCCCAGGCCCCAGTATTGCGGCTGCGCCTGAAACAATGTCGCCGCCATGGCCGCAATTGCGCCCACGAGTGCGATGCCCCCCAGGGTGCGCTGGCTGCTGCGCTCGTCCATCACCGGATCCAAAAGCATGATCACGATGCCGAAGATCGAAAGAACGATCTCTGGCAGAATGCGAATGTAGTCTGCGAACTGCGGAAGGGCAGTCAAGGTTTGCAGAGCGAGCATCACTGACCCACCGCCTTGCTGACAATTTGCGGAGAGGTTTGTGTGGCGGCTTGTGTGGCGCGGACATTCCTGTCCGCGCTGGAGTTCAGCACGTTCCGTACCGCGGGATCAATTCCGTTCAGCCAGAGCAGCGGCGCAACTCCCATTGCCAGGGCCATAACAACCGCGGGCCACAAAGCGGTGCGCTCGCGCAGATTGAGATCGGGAAGTCCGCTGTTTTCGTCGTGCGTAACCTTGCCGAAGAACACACGCTGGTACATCCAGAGCAGGTAGCAAGCGCTCCAGATGATGCCCGTGGCTCCGACTACGCCCCACCACATCTTTGCCTGGAAGGCTCCGCTCAGGACGAGGAATTCGCCAATGAAGCCGTTCAGTAGCGGCAGTCCAGCCGATGCAAGAAGAACGACCAGGAAGAAGGTCGCGTATTTCGGCATGGGCGTGGCCAAGCCTCCGAAAGCTTTAATCTCGTAGGTGTGCCGCCGCTCGTAGAGAATCCCCGCGAGCATGAATAGGCCGCCGGTAGAAACGCCGTGGGCCAGCATGACAAACATCGCGCCATTGAGTCCGGCCTGCGTGAAGCTGAAGATTCCAAGAACTACAAATCCCAGATGGCTGATCGAGGAATACGCAATCAGCTTCTTCATATTAGGTTGCACCATCGCAACCAGCGCGCCGTAAACGATGCCGATCAATGCGAGGATCACGATCCACCAGGCATTCGCCCGTGCCTGCTCGGGGAACAGGCCGAGGTTGAAGCGCAACATTCCGTACGTCCCCATCTTCAGCAGAACGCCTGCCAGCAAGACAGAGCCAGCCGTCGGCGCTTCCACGTGCGCGTCAGGCAGCCATGTGTGGAAAGGGAATAGCGGAACTTTCACGGCGAATGCGATGAAGAATCCGAGAAAGAGTAATTGAGCCGCCGCCCCGAAGCCCGGGACGGATCCGTTATGGATTGCCGTCTGCAGGGTTACAAAATCGAAGCTGCCGGTCTTGGCGTACAGCCACAGAATTCCCGCCAGCATGAATACCGACGCGATCATCGTATAAAGGAAGAATTTCACGGCCGCATATACCCTGCGCCCATGGCCGTAAATGCCGATGAGGAGCGCCATCGGGATCAGCGTCGCTTCCCAGAAGAAGTAGAAGAGGAAGAGGTCGAGCGCCAGGAACACGCCGATCAGCGCGGTTTCCAGCACTAGCAGGATGATGAAGAATTCCTTCACCCGCTCGTGAATCGAAGTCCATGAGATCAGCACGCACAGCGGTGTCAGGAATGTGGTCAGCACCACCAGCCACATCGAGATTCCATCCATGCCCATGTGGTAGTGGATGTTCGGGGTGGAGATCCAGGGAATGTCTTGCTCGAACTGGAATCCAGAATCCCCGCGATGGAAGCGGGCTGGCAAATGCAAAGAAGCAATAAAGGTGCACACCGAAACTAACAGAGCAAACCAGCGGATTTCGCGATCGCGGCGTGGCGCCACAAAAAGGATCGCTGCCCCCGCGGCGGGAGCGAACGTCACCAACGTCAATATGTGCTGATCGAGCCAGTTCATCTCGTGCCCACCCAAACCATGTACGCAATTACCGCCGCTGCTCCAACCGCGATCCATCCCGCATAGGAGCGCAGATTGCCGGATTGCATGTGACGCACGTTTTCGGAAAGTTCTCGCGCCGCATCAGCGCTCCCGTTCAGAGTTCCGTCAATCACACCCTGGTCCAGCGTCCGCCAGAAAAACACGCGGGAGACAGCGAGCAGCGGCGTGACGATGAGCGCCGCGTACATTTCATCGACCCAATACTTGTTCGACACCGCGCTGTATAAACCATGAACCGAATCTGCGATGCGATCAGGCAAGCCGGGGATCTTCGAGTACAGCAGCCAGGCCAGGAACAGCCCGAACAATCCGGCCGCAACAGAAATGCCAGTGAGAAGTTTTTCATTCCCATGTTCCTCTGCAGGAGTGCTCGGCACCTCGGCGGATTCAGCCGCAGCCGACTGTTCCGCAACCGCCGTTACCGATCCGGTGGCCGGAGCGAGAAAATGCTCAAATCGGTTGGCGCCTATCCAACCACCACAAATCGACAAAATCGCCAGTATGAGGAGTGGGGCCAGCATGATCGCCGGGCTCTCGTGGACTCCGCCATGGCCATGGCTGTGCCCGTGTGGTGCTGACGCTCCTGTCGGCGAATCGTGGTGGTCATGCCCTTGCGCGGACTCCGCCTCACCGCGGTAGTCTCCGGAAAACGTCATGAACATCAACCGGAACATGTAAAAGGAAGTCATGAAGGCCGTGACTACGCCGACCAGCCAGTACACCCAGCTCATCTGATATGCGCGATACAGGATTTCGTCCTTGCTGTAGAAACCCGACAGGAACGGGATTCCAGCGATGGCGCAGGTCGCGATCAGCATGGTCGCCCCTGTCCACGGAATCTTCTTCCACAAGCCGCCCATCTTGCGCATGTCCTGCTCGCCGCCAACCGCATGAATCACTGACCCCGCCGCCAAGAACAATAGGCCTTTGAAGAACGCATGTGTCATTAAGTGGAATACGCCCGCGGAGAATGCGCCGACGCCGCAGGCCATGAACATGTAACCGAGCTGCGAGACGGTGGAATAGGCGAGGACCTTCTTGATATCCGTTTGCGCGATGCCGATGGTGGCGGCGAAGAAGGCCGTCAAAGTTCCGATGATCGCCACAACCATCAATGCGTTGGGAGCGTGTTCGAAAATTACATGCGAGCGCGCAACCATGTAAACGCCAGCAGTCACCATGGTGGCCGCGTGGATTAGCGCGGATACCGGTGTCGGGCCCTCCATGGCGTCGGGCAGCCAGACATAAAGCGGAATCTGCGCCGACTTGCCGCAAGCGCCCAGCATCAGCAGGAGAGCGATCGCGGTGAGGAATCCAGCGCCGGAGGTTTCGGTCGCATAAGGCTTCACCGCCTCGAACACGCCACTGAAACTAAGCGTCCCAAAGTGTTGAATCATCAAAAACAGGGCGATCAAAAATCCGAAGTCTCCGATCCGGTTGACGATGAACGCTTTCTTTCCCGCAGCCGCGGCGGAGTCTTTTGTGAACCAGAAACCGATCAACAGATATGACGCCAGGCCGACGCCCTCCCAGCCGACAAACATCAGCAGGTAGTTGCTGGCGAGCACAAGCGTGAGCATGAAGAACATGAACAGATTCAAGTAGGAGAAGAAGCGGTAGTAGCCGCCTTCTTCCCACATGTACCCGACCGAATAAATATGAATGAGGAAACCGACGCCGGTGACGACCATCAGCATCACAACCGAAAGCTCGTCGAGGCCAAAGGAATAATCGATGCTGAAGTTTCCTGACCGCATCCAGGTGGCGAGTGTCTCGACGTAGGGAACCGTCTGCAATGAAGAGAACTGCGAAACCACCCACAGCGCCATGGCGAACGCCGCGCCGCAGAAGGTCAACGCAACCGTGGCGACCATGACGCGGGAAAATCGCTTTCCCAGCAGGCCATTGATCGCTGCGCCGGCCAGCGGCAGCAGCGGAATCATCCAAAGATGGAGGCTGGTGGTCATAGTTTGAGCAGGTTCACCTGATCAATATTCAAAGTCTCGCGAGTGCGGAAGACGGCGATGATAATTGCCAGCCCAACCGCGGCTTCCGCCGCAGCGACCACCATGACGAAGAAGACGAACACCTGGCCGCTGAGGTGTCCCCACCTCGCCGCGAAGGCCACGAACGAAAGATTCACGCCGTTGAGCATCAGTTCAATCGACATAAAAATCGTAATAATGTTGCGCTTGATCAGAAATCCCGCAACGCCGCATGCGAACAGAATCCCGCTCAGCACCAGATAATACGAAAGAGGGATATCCATTTATCCCCCCCTCTTAGGTTCCTGCGCCGACTCAGGCCGCGCCGCCAGCACAACCGCGCCCATAATTGCAATCAGCACCAGGATGGATGTGACTTCAAAGGGAAGCAGGAACTCGTGGAACAGCAACTGCGCAATATCAGCGGGATGCCCGGGCAGCGCGCCTAGAGAAACAGACCCCCCGCTTTCGTAGTGGATTAACGCCCAGCAAATGATCACGCTGGCAGTCAGCATTCCGGGAATGCCGATCAGCCACGCAACCGTGCTGCCGCCGGTGTGTTCTTCCTCGCCGGCATTCAGTAACATGATCACAAAAACAAATAAGACCATGATCGCCCCGGCATAGACGATCACCTGCACTGCGGCGACGAACTCCGCGCCCAGCAGCAGGTACTCCACTGCCAGCGAAGCCATCACCACCACCAGCGACAGGGCGCTGTTGATGGGATGCCGCTGCAGGAGCAGGTTTACCGCGCCTGCCACGCAGATTGCGCCAAAAACCGAAAATAGAATTAAATGAAGCATGTTGTGTAGGGTGGACGCAAACGCCCGCCGATCTCTATGGCTTCAAAACCACCACCAGCGCTGTAATCACCAGATTCGCAATCGCCAGCGGCAACAGAAACTTCCATCCGAATGCCATTAACTGGTCATAGCGGAAGCGTGGCAACGTACCACGGACCCAGATATAGACAAACAGGAAAACGAAAATTCGTATCGCAAACCAGAGCAGTGGCAGGACGGATTGCAGCAACGGCGGCCCGAAAAGTGGTCCGCTCCAGCCGCCCAGAAAAAGCAGCGACGCCAGGCACGCGACCGTTATCATGTTCGCGTATTCGGCCATGAAGAACATGGCAAACTTCATCGCGCTGTACTCGGTGTGGTAGCCGGCAACCAGTTCGGTCTCCGCTTCCGGCAAGTCGAAAGGGATGCGGTTGGTCTCAGCGTAAGCTGCGGTCAAATAAATAAAGAAGGCAACGAACTGACCGCCTCTAAAGAAAAACCAGTTGGGAATGAATCCCCAGAAGTGCCCGTGCTGGGCTTCGACAATTCCGCGCAGACTGAACGTTCCCGCGAGAATCAGAACTCCAACCAGCGACAGGCCCAGCGCGATTTCGTAGCTGACCATCTGAGCGCTGGCTCGCAGTCCGCCCAGCAGGGAATACTTGCTGTTCGATGACCATCCAGAAAGAGCAACGCCATAGACGCCCAGCGATGTAATCCCCAGTACCACCAGCAGGCCGATATTGACGTCGGTAATCTGCATCATCGTGCTGATAGGCCCGATGGTGATCGAGTTTCCGAACGGAATCACGGCGATGGAAGTGATGGCGAAGATTACAGCAATCATCGGGGCCGCGATGTAGAGCGTTTTATACACGTGCGGGGGCGTCAGATCTTCCTTGAAAAGGAACTTGATTCCATCGGCAGCGGGCTGAAGCAGTCCGAACGGGCCAACCCGCGTCGGTCCCCAGCGGTTTTGCATGCGGCCGACGACTTTGCGCTCCAGCCAAACGGTATAAGCAACCGCCGTGAGGAGCACAAAGACGGCCAGGGCAATCTTGATGACCGCGACGAAGATGAATGTGAGTATGTTCAAGTCAGTAGTCAGTAGTCAGTGGGCAGTGGTTAGTCTGCCGGCATTTCCGCCGGTTCAGGATTCTTGTTTTCCATCACAGAATTCAAAGTGTTCGAGTAGCGGCCGAGCGTGCCTGACTGAAACAGATTGTTATTGGCCGGGACGATCAACTCGGGGCTCTGCGCGGCGCCCGTGCCCATCCTCTCGATACGGGTGTGCTGATCGTTCCCGGCTGACAAGTCGATACGTGAGACGTCGTATCCTGGAACGAGGCGCTGAATTTCATCGAGAGTGGCCATCGGATCAAACGGATTCATCTTAGGCTCAAGGCCGTTTGCTTCCAGCCAGACGCTGTGCTGATCAGCCTCGCCAGATTGCGCCCCGCGCGACTGGCCCATGTCGGAGCGAACTCCGTGGCCGAAGGGAACGAGTTTGCTTACGTCGAAGCCCATGGCGTCGGAGATGCGAACAATCATTTCGAAATCGGATTTCGTGTTGGTGACTTCGCCGGCCTTCTTCAGAATCTGAAGGTCCCCACAGGTATTGGTGAAGGTGCCAGCTTTTTCGTAGGCATTCGAGGCAGGGAAGACCACGTCCGCCATCGCGGCAGTCTCGGTCAGGAACATGTCCTGCGCAACAATAAACACATTTTTCAGGGCGGATGGTTCAACGAGCAGCCTGCCGACCGGATTGGCGCCGACGACGTACAGCGCCTTCAACGCGCCGGATTTCGCTGCATCCAGCATGTGCGGAATCGCGAGGCCCGGCTGCCTGGGGAGATTGCCCCACTCGCCAAATGATCCAGCATCGGCGACCGGGGTGTAGCCCGGCAACAGGTCGGGATAAAGACCCATGTCGGCTGCGCCGCGCGAGTTCGCGTAGTCCGCGAGACAAATCAGCTTCGCGCCGGGAATGCTGGCGGCGAATTTTACTAGAGCTGCTACAGCGGCCCCGTTTACTTCTGATCCGAACGCAATGACCAGGCCTTGCTCCGCCCGCACCTTGTCGCCGAACGCGCCCCAGCTCCGTGGGGATGAAACAAAGTCGCTATATTTTCCCGGCGCGATCTGAACAAAATCGGTCGCTTGGCGCCGCAGCTTGATGTCTTTGTCATTCGCTACGTATAGCCGTGCGTTATTGAGTCGCACATTGTTGCGGATCTGCCATGCCAGTAGCGGATGCTGCTCGGTGGGATCATTGCCAATCACCAGAATCGCGGGCGCGGTAGCAACATCGCGCATGCTGGCGGTCAAATTGGATTTTCCGTGAAGCGCAGCCGCCAGGGCCGGAAGATCGGCCGTCCGGTGATGGTCAATGTTATTCGTGCCCAGCACCACGCGGGCAAACTTTTGCAACAGATAATTCTCTTCGTTGGTCGTGCGCGTCGAGCCGATCACGCCAATAGCTTTTCCGCCATCGCGATCACGAATCTCGCGGAACTTTGCGCCGACCAGCTCAAACGCTTCTTCCCAGGTGGCGGGAACCAGGCGTCCGCTTTTGCGAACGAGCGGCTGGGTCAAGCGATCTTCGTGCTTGGCAAAGTCGAACGCGTACCGTCCCTTGATGCAGAGGAAATCGCCATTGATGCCACTCTTGTCGCGATTGTCGCCACGCACGATTTCCATCCCTGTGTCGGAGCGGCGAACGCCTAGAGTCGTCTTACAGCCGTCAGCGCAGTGCGTGCAAGTGGTGCCGACGTGATTCATTTCCCACGGACGCGTTTTGTAGCGATATGCGCCCGAGGTCAATGCGCCGACCGGGCATATGTCGATGCACATGCCGCACTCTTCGCACTCCAGGTGGTCGCCGAAGTTCGGAACGATGGTTGAACTCGCCCCCCGGTTTTCAATTCCCAGAGCGGCAACATCCATGCCTTCATTGCAAACGCGCACACACCGATAGCACAGAATGCAGCGCGGGCGATCGAAGTAAACCACGGGCGACCACTGCTGCTCATCGCGATGACTCTTGATGTCGATGTATTTCGATTCCGCGGCGCCGTAGGAGAAAGTCATGTCCTGCAGTTCGCACTCGCCGCCCGCATCGCAGACCGGACAATCCAGCGGATGATTTCCCAGCAGCATTTCGACCATGCTCTTGCGCGCCTGCCGGATCTCATCGTTATCCGTGACTACGACCATGCCGTCGGTAATTGCGGTCGTGCACGCCGTCTGTAGCTTGGGCATCTTCTCCACGCGAACCAGGCACATGCGGCACGCGCCCTGCAACGACAGGTTCGGGTAGTAGCAGAACGAAGGCACTTCAATGCCAACTGTCTTGCAGGCCTCGATGAGCAGTGATCCAGCCGGAGCGGACACCGCCTTGCCATCGACTGTGATGTTTACGAGTTTGGGAGAGTCGGACATTGAGAAATTGGGAAATTGGGAAATTGAGTAATTTGAAACCTCAACTACTACAGCTTCGATCTCTTCTTCGACGTTTGTTGCGAGGCTGTGAAAATCGCCGCTAATTCTTTTGCCTCACCGAGCAACTCGCTGGCCTTTTCTTCTGCAACGACACCCGATTCGGTCAGGAGCTCCAACCATAACACTGCTTCGTCAGCCTCTTCGGCGACTATTCCTATGCGGGCAATAAATTCCGCTTTCGACCGAGCCCGGCAAGCCGCCCTGTAGTTCGCCGCGACCGAAGTCCCGCATCTCAAAAGTTGCTTACCCAAGACTTGGGTGTCCGTTCTAAACGGCAACGACCGAAACAAGCGAATAATCCGCAATGCAAATTTCTTGGTGCGTTCGCGAAGCTCTTCGGGCCTTGAACTCATTGGGTTTCAAATTTCCCAATTACTCAATTTCCCAATTACTCAATCGGTGCCTTACGCGAACACCGGCAATTGTCTGACCGCGCCCGTCTTCTCAAACGGACACGGCCTGCCTTCCAAATGATCTTCAAATTCTTTCCGGAACTTCTTCACAATCGAAATCGTGGGCAGTGCCGCCGCATCGCCCAGTGGACAAAAAGTTCGTCCCAGCATGTTCTCGGACAAGTATTGAATGTTATCAATATCTTTCTTTATGCCGCCGCCTGCGTGGAAGCGCGTGAGCGTTTTCTTCAGCCAGTCGGTGCCTTCGCGGCAGGGAATGCACCATCCGCAGCTTTCGTGCTGGTAAAACTTCATGATGCGCAGCGCAAATTTCACCATGCAAGTGGTGTCGTCGGCGACGACCAAACCGCCCGATCCCAGCATGCTGCCGATTTTTGCCAGCGAATCGAAATCCATGGGGACATCGATTTCATCGGCCGTCAGCAACGGACAGCTTGATCCCCCTGGCACCACGGCCTTCAACTTCCGTCCGTTGGGGATTCCGCCGCCCACGTCATAAATCATTTTTTTCAAGTTGTAACCCATGGGCAGTTCATAGACCCCGGGCTTGTTCAGATGACCGCCCAAGCAAAATAACCGCGTTCCGCCGTTTTTCGGTGTACCCAGGCCCGCGAACCACTCCGCGCCGCCCAGCATAATATGTGGAACGCTCGCCAGGGTCTCCGCGTTATTGATGACGGTAGGCCCGCCCCAAAGTCCCACAACCGCAGGGAAGGGAGGGCGAATGCGCGGCACGCCGCGCTTGCCTTCCAGCGACTCCATCAGCGCTGACTCTTCGCCGACTTCGTAAGCTCCCGCGCCGCCATGCCAATAGACTTCGAAATCTCGCCCACTGCCAAAAATGTTTTTGCCCAGAAAGCCCTTAGCATAGGCGTCAGCGATGGCCTTATACATGATCTCCGACAGGTAGCGATACTCGCCGCGAATGTAGATGTAGCCCGACTGCGCGCCCACCGCGAGTCCGGCGATCATTACGCCCTCAATCACTGCATGCGGATCGTGCTCAAAAATCAGCCGGTCTTTGCAGGTGCCGGGTTCGCTCTCGTCGCCATTGCACAGAATGTATTTTGGCTTGGCAGAAGCCTTCGGAACAAATGACCACTTCAGGCCAGTACTGAAACCAGCGCCGCCGCGTCCGCGCAATCCCGAGGCTTTAACTTCGTTGATGATCGCGTCGGGCTGCATCGCGAGCGCCTTCTGCACGGCTTTGTAGCCGTCGAGCTCGAGATAGCGGCCGATGTTCGTCGCGCCTTGTCCAAAGCGCTTCGAAACTACGCGGATCTCATCGGGATGTGAAACCAAATCAGCCATTGGATAGCGCTACTGTGCCGCTTTCTTTTTGTACTCGTCTAAAACGTTGTCCAACTTTTCCTGCGTCAGGTTTTCGTGAAAATCGTAGTTGACCTGGATCGCCGGCGCCCAACTGCAGGCGCCAATGCATTCCACTTCTTCCAGCGAGAACATCCCATCCGGCGTGGTGCCCTTGTGGCCGATGCCAAGTCTCTTCTCGCAATGGCCCAGCAACTCTTCACCGCCGCGGAGCAGGCAGGCGATGTTGGTGCAAACCTGCACATTGAATTTTCCGCGGGGCTTGGTGGTGAGCATGGAGTAGTAGCTGATCACGTTGCGGACGTCGAGCTCCGTCAATCCAAGTCGGCCAGCGAGTTCGGTGATGACTTCATTCGACAGAAATCCGACTTCGTCCTGCGCGAACAGCAGCGTCGGGACGAGCACGGAACGTTTCGTCGGATAGTGCGTCAGCATTTCTGCGAAGCGAGCCTCGAATTTGTCGGAAAACTTCATTTACCTGTCAATCTCTCCCAGCACAATGTCAATGCTTCCAATCGCGGCCACCACGTCGGCCAGCAGCTTTCCTTCGCACATCTTGGGAAGAAGCTGCATATTGGCCAGGCACGCCGAGCGCATATGAACGCGGTATGGCTTCGAGGATCCGTCGCTTACGACGTAGTATCCCATCTCGCCGCGCGGCGACTCGACCGCTTGATAAACCTCGCCCTCAGGGACCTCGAAACCTTCAGTGATAATTTTGAAGTGATAGATGAGCGATTCCATCTCTGTCTTCATCTTCTCGCGGTCGGGCAGCACAACTTTCGGCGCATTCGCTTTGATTGGGCCCGATGGCATTCCGGCGAGCGTCTGCTGCACAATGCCAATCGATTCGCGCAGTTCCTGCACTCGGCACATGTACCGGTCGAAAACGTCGCCGTTCTTGCCGAGCGGCACTTTGAATTTAAAGTTCTCGTATCCGCTGTAAGGATTGTCACGCCGCAGGTCGATATCGACGCCGCTGCCGCGTACCGTTGGGCCGCTCGCTCCAAGTGCAATCGCATCCTCGGCGGAAATCTTCGCCACGCCCTTCGTCCGCATCTTCCAGATTGGATTGCCGGTGAGCAACCCTTCATACTGATCAATGCGGGAAGGGAATTTGTCGGCAAACTTCTTTACTCGCCCAAAAAAATCCAGCGGCGGTTCCAGTGCCACGCCCCCAATGCGGAAGTACGAAGTCATCATCCGCTGGCCGCTGATCGCCTCAAACAGCCGCAAAATCTCTTCGCGCTCGCGAAAGCAGTAGAGGAACACCGTCATCGCGCCAATGTCCATGGCATGCGTGCCCAGCCATACCAGATGCGAATTGATGCGAGTCAACTCGTTCATCATTACGCGCAGCCACTGTGCCCGCGGCGGAATCTCCAGCCCAAGCAGCTTCTCCACTGCCAGCACGTAGCAGAGGTTGTTGGTCAGAGGACAGAGATAGTCAATGCGATCGGTGAGCGGCACCACTTGCTGATAAAACTTGGCTTCGCAGGTTTTTTCGATCCCCGTGTGCAAGAAGCCGATGTCCGGCATCATGCGGACGATGGTCTCGCCGTCGATCTCGAGCAGCAAACGCAGCACGCCGTGCGTGGACGGGTGTTGCGGACCCATGTTCAGGATCATGGTTTTATCCTGACCGGGTTCGAGCGCGGGAGTGGGGGATAGGTGTGCCATTAGCTGTTCTTATTGTGTAATTGCGGAATTTGGAAATTGCGTAATTGAAAACCACTTGGCGGGTGCTGTTTGCAATTTCCCCGATTACCAAAATCCCCAATCGTTCTATCTGTAGCCTTCCACCGGATAATCTTTGCGTAGCGGATGGCCTTCCCACTCTTCCGGCATCAGCAAACGCCGCATATAAGGGTGCCCGTTGAAACGAATTCCGAACAGATCAAAAACTTCGCGCTCAAAATAATTGGCACTCGGCCAGACCGTGGTGACCGAGTCCAACGCAGGAGCGTCGCCGTTCAGTTTTACTTTCAGCCGTACCCGCTCTTTTTTCGGAATCGAAAGGAGGTGATAAACCACGTGAAAGCGGGGCTCTGAGGGATGCCAATCCACGCAGGTCACATCCGAAAGGTAGTTGAAAGGGCAGCCCGCGTTATCTCGCAGCAGCGCACAAGCCTCACGGATCACTGACCGCTCGACATAGATATTCATCTCATCGCGGTCAAACTTCACGCCTTCGACTGCCTTGGAATTCCACGCCAGCAGGCATGCAACCGCAGGGTGCGCTTTGAGGGCCTCGAGATCGGTGACTGCCGCAGCCAGCGCCACTAGTTCTTATCCTCTTTGGGAATCGTGAGTCCCCAGTCGAGCGCGCCCTTCTTCCATATATAGAAGAAGCCCACCAGAACAATGCCGATGTACACAAACATTTCCGAAAGAGCGAACACGCCCTGCCCCATGCGCTTAAGGTCTTTCAGAATGATCGCCCAGGGATAAAGGAAAACGGCTTCCACATCGAACAAAATGAAGAGCATGGCGACCAGGTAAAACTTCACCGAGAAGCGCCCCCGGGCGTCGCCAATCGGGTCCATGCCGCACTCGTACGGCGCCATTTTTGCGCGCGTCGGCTTGCGCTGCCCAATTAGCCAGGAAAGCAGAACCATTCCGCCGGCCAAAGCGCCAGCAACCACGAAATGGATCAGCAACGGCAGGTAATTTGAGAAGTAGTTATCTGGCATGAGGAAGCTAGTTGGAAATCGAATGAATCAGTAAACGTTCTAGATTAGAGTTCAACTGAAATGGTGTCAAGCGAGGAAGTGTTCTTTGCGTTGCAGGGAAGCATCCGGCCGGTACAGAACGTTAAAACGCCATTCGTGCGCGGATTTCCGTCCAGCGGAATTCTCAAGGAATTGCTGGCTTTCGCCGGTTCCAATTTGTGAAACTTAATGAAAATGGTCCAGTACGGGAAGGTTCAGTTTTGTGCAACCGCGTCACCGCACTCTGCCAGCTTTTTCTATCGGCCAGTAGCCGAACGCGGCCTTGCCGTAGATAAAACTGGCATCCACGGGGCCAAAATCGCGGCTGTCGTTCGAGCGGCTGCGATGGTCGCCCAGCACAAAGTACGAGTGGTCGGGTACGACAATGTCGGGGTACGACACCACATCCTTGTAAATGTAGGGAACGTAATCCTCCGCCAGCATGCTGCCGTTCACATACACGTGGCCTTCAGAAATGCGCACACGATCGCCGGACAGCCCAATGACGCGCTTGATGAAGCTCTTTTGCGGATCGAAGGGATAGCGGAACACAACAATGTCGCCGCGCTGAATGGACTCGATGCGGTACACAAACTTGTTTATGAAAATGCGCTCCTGGTCTGAAAGCGAGGGCATCATGCTGGTGCCTTCGACCTTCACCGGCTGGTAAAGGAACACGATCCCAAACGCCGCAATCGCCAAAGCGATAACCAGATCGCGCAGCCATGCGGAAAACAGGTTCACCACTCGCGTGCCGGGGTTCGGCGCGGCTTCGGAGATCGGCGGAGCTGCAGGCAGGGTAGCCTCGGGCTTTGCGGCCATCACATTACAATTCTACCGGATCGGGTGCGAGGAGGGTAGCAGGGTGCTGGCGCGATTCCGCGAGTGACCTGCGGGCAACGACGCGAGACATGTGACCTGTTTTAGCCCCACTTTTCCACACCTACCGCTCTCCACGCATCCCTGATAATATCTACAAAATCCACTCCCTGGAGTTCGAATGCAGGCTATCCTTGCACTCGAAGACGGCCGCGTCTTCCGAGGCAAAGGCTACGGTGCCCAAGGCGAATGCTACGGCGAAGTCGTTTTTAATACTTCCCTTACCGGCTACCAGGAAATTTTCACCGACCCCTCCTACGCCGGACAGATTGTCGTTTTAACCAATCCTCAAATCGGGAACTACGGCACCAACTCCGACGACAATGAAGCCACCCGCCCCTACATTGAGGGATTGATCGTTCGCGAGTTCTCCAAGGTCAGCTCCAACTGGCGCTCGCAGCAGGTTGCCGAAGAATATCTCGAGCAGTTCAAGATTCCTATCCTTGCCGACATTGACACCCGCGCCCTCGTCCGCCACCTGCGTGACAACGGCGTGATGCGCGGCGTGGTCTCAACCCTTGAAGCCGATATCGACAAACTGGTCGCCAAGGCCCGCTCCATTCCAAAGATGGACGGCACTGATCTGGCGAAGGTCGTGTCCACGAATCGCTCTTATGTTTGGGAAGTCGGCGAACGGTCGCACGAGCCGGTCGAGGTTGTGGGAGTAAAAGACCAGCCGGAGCGCTTTCATGTAGTGGCTTACGATTTTGGGATTAAACAAAACATTCTGCGAAAGTTACGCAGCGAAGCCTGCAAGGTTACAGTCGTCCCTGCACAGACTCCCGCGGAAGACGTGCTCGCCCTGAAGCCCGATGGCGTGTTCCTCTCGAATGGCCCCGGCGATCCCGAACCTTGCACCTATGCGGTGGATAACATCCGCCGGCTTATGGGACGGCAGCCGATCTTCGGAATATGCCTTGGACATCAGCTGACCGGCATCGCGCTCGGCGGCAAGACCTTCAAGCTGAAGTTTGGACACCACGGCGGCAACCATCCGGTGAAGCAGCTTGCGACCGGCAAAATCGAGATCACCGCCCACAACCACAACTTCGCCGTCGATCCGGACTCTCTGCCGCAATCCGAAGTCGAACTGACGCACATTGACTTGAACGACCAAACGCTAGAAGGCATGCGCCATCGCAACCTGCCCCTGTTCACGGTCCAGTACCATCCGGAGGCCGCGCCCGGCCCACACGACTCGCACTACCTGTTCAAGGATTTCGTGAAGATGATGGAGGAGTGGAAAGGGTGAAGCGACAAACGTTAACACTTCCACTGTTTGTCATGTTTCTTGCTTCCTCGTTATCCGCAGAGGCACCGGACACACGTTTTCAGTGGAGCTCCGAGAAATTCGCAACTGAATGTGGTTTCGATTGGGCTTCGTACCTGAAGGCAGAGCGGGTCTGGTTCAGCGACCGGAACTATTCCAAACAATGGGCCAGATTCCAGCCCGAGAAATTGAAGACGTGTGACGACTGCTATCGGGTTGGAGATCTCGTAGACCTCCCAGCTGGGATTAGGATTGCACGACTAACGCTGAGCAGCGAATCTGGCGATTGGTTTCACGAGATAACGTACTGCTACGACCGCGGCGGACAACTTCGAGCCGTAATGTCCATCTTTAACAACGACTGGTCGTATGTGAGAGTGTACTCATTCGAACACGGCGCTCTCAAGATGCAAGTCTCGAGGTGGCAGGAACTGATGAGCGGGAAGGAAACCTCTCGTCCGAACACGGCTGATGATTTCAAGGGTCAGTGGAGCTACATGCCGATTTACAAATCCTCTTCAAAGCTGCCATTTGCGAGGCTGGTTCAACAATAATGCCCAAACGAACTGACATCTCGAAAATCCTGATCCTCGGCTCCGGCCCCATCATCATCGGCCAGTCGGCTGAGTTCGACTACTCCGGCACCCAGGCCTGCAAGGCGCTCAAGGCCGAGGGATACGAAGTCGTGCTGGCCAACTCGAATCCGGCCACCATCATGACCGATCCCGAGTTTGCCGACCGCACCTACATTGAGCCGCTCACCCGCGAATTCCTCGAAGAAATCATTCGCGTTGAGCGCGAGCTTTCACCCGGCGCCGGATTCGCTGTACTGCCCACGGTCGGCGGACAGACCGCGCTGAACCTCGCCATCGAGCTTTCTGACAGCGGCGTACTTGAAAAATTTGACGTCAAGTTGATCGGCGCCAACGTTGAAGCGATCAAGAAGGCGGAGGACCGGCTCTTCTTCAAAGACGCGATGCAGAAGATCGGCCTCGACGTTCCGAAATCCGCTCTGGTGAATAACCTGAAGGACGGCCTTGAATTTGCCGGCAAAATTGGCTTTCCCGTAATCGTGCGCCCATCGTTCACGCTCGGCGGGTCTGGCGGCGGCATGGCTTATAACCGCGAAGAACTGCTCGAAGTCCTGGCCCGCGGACTCGATTTCTCTCCCGTCCACGAGGCCCTGATCGAAGAATCCGTCCTCGGCTGGAAGGAATACGAGCTTGAGGTCATGCGCGACCTCAAAGACAACGTGATCATTATTTGCTCGATCGAGAACTTCGACCCGATGGGCGTGCATACCGGCGACTCCATCACCGTTGCTCCGGCGCAGACGCTCAGCGACCGGGAATACCAGGCCATGCGCGACGCATCGATTGCCGTGATCCGCGAGATTGGCGTCGAAACCGGTGGATCGAATATTCAGTTCGGCGTGCATCCGACCACCGGTCGCATGGTTGTGATCGAAATGAACCCGCGTGTATCGCGGTCCTCGGCGCTAGCGTCGAAGGCTACGGGATTCCCCATTGCGAAGATCGCAGCGAAACTGGCCGTTGGCTACACGCTCGATGAGATTCCCAACGACATCACGCGCAAGACGCCGGCCTGCTTCGAGCCGACGCTCGACTACGTGGTCGTCAAAATTCCTAAGTGGCAGTTCGAGAAATTCCCCGGCGCCGACGAAAGCCTGGGCCCGCAGATGAAATCGGTCGGCGAAGTCATGGCCATCGGACGCACATTCAAAGAAGCGCTAATGAAGGGCGTGCGCGCGCTCGATACCGGCAAGCGCGTCGGATCCGAAAAAATCGAGCCGAAGATTCTCACGCAGCGGCTGGTCACGCCGCACCCGGAGCGGCTTTCGTATATCCGCTACGCCATTCGCCAGGGTCACACCGTGAAGCAACTCGCGAAAATGACCGGCATGGATCCGTGGTTCCTGTACCAGCTGAAAGAAATTAACGACATGCAGCTTGAGGTCGAGAAACACCCGATGGAGTCGGTGCCGACATCGGTGCTGCGCGACGCCAAGCGCATGGGCTTCTCTGACGGACGGCTCGCCGGGACTTGGCGGCTAAGCGGAAAAGGCGATCAGGAAAAGATTCGCCACCTGCGCAAGAAGCACGGTGTTCTGCCGGTCTATAAGCGGGTGGACACTTGCGCTGCCGAGTTCGAAAGCTACACGCCATACCTGTACTCGACCTACGAAGACGAAGATGAGGCCGCGCCGACCAGCAAAAAGAAAGTCATGATTCTGGGCAGCGGGCCGAACCGCATCGGGCAGGGAATTGAATTCGATTACTGCTGCTGCCACGCCAGCTTTGCGCTGCGCGACGATGGCTACGAGACCATCATGGTCAATTGCAATCCGGAGACGGTCTCAACCGACTACGACACCAGCGACCGCCTATACTTCGAGCCGCTTACGTTCGAGGACGTTTGGGCGATTTACGAACACGAGACCGCGACCGGCGCTGAGGTTGGCGTAATCGTGCAATTCGGCGGACAGACGCCGCTGAACCTCGCGCTGCCGCTGAAGCAGTCAGGCGTGAAGATTATTGGCACTTCACCCGAGTCTATTGATCTTGCAGAAGACCGTAAGCGCTTTAACAAGCTGCTTGTAGAACTTGAAATTCCGCAGGCGCCGGGCGCAATGGCCGCGTCGCTCGAAGAAGCCGTCGCCGGAGCGGCCAAAATCGGCTACCCGGTGCTGGTGCGACCTTCTTATGTGCTTGGAGGACGCGCCATGGTCATCGCCTACGACGAAGAAACAGTCGTCCGCTACATGAAAGAGGCGGTCGAGTATTCGCAAGACCGTCCAGTGCTGATTGACCACTTTCTGGAGGACGCGATCGAAGTTGATGTGGACGCGTTGTCTGACGGGGAAGACGTCGTCATCGGAGGAATCATGCAGCATATCGAAGAGGCCGGAATTCACTCCGGCGATTCGTCATGCGTGCTGCCGACCGTCGATATTCCCGAGCACCTGCTCAACCGCATGCGCGAGTACACCTTCAAGCTTGCGCGCGCGCTAAAAGTCGTCGGCCTGATGAATGTGCAGTTCGCCATCCCGCGATCCGGATATACCGCCACGAACCACGTAGGGGCGGACGCCCTCGTCAGCCCAGGCGGAGCGGAGCTCCGCACCGAAGAGAGCGAAAAGGACGGCAAGGTTTACGTCCTCGAAGTCAACCCGCGCGCCTCGCGCACTGTGCCATACGTCTCCAAGGCCACCGGTGTTCCAATGGCGAAAATCGCCGCCCGCCTGATGACCGGACGCAAGCTGCGCGAATTCCTGCCGGAATACATCGAGCAGGGCAAAGACCTCGACACCGGCAATTGCTACTACGTGAAGTCCCCAGTGTTTCCGTGGACGAAATTTCCGGGCGTGGATACAGTCCTCGGGCCAGAGATGAAGTCCACAGGCGAAGTGATGGGCGTGGCCGACAATTTCGGTGAAGCTTTCGCCAAAGCGCAGATTGCGGCCGGACAGAAACTACCTACACAAGGCTGCGTCTTTGTGAGCGTCACTGACCACGACAAGCCGCATGTTGCCCACGTCGCTCGCAAGTTTGTGGACATGGGATTCAAACTCGTCGCCACGGCAGGCACCGCTGACGTGATAGAAGAGGCGGGCATGGCCTGCGATCGCGTGTACAAAGTGAAAGAGGGGCGCCCCAACGTCGTTGATCTGATCAAAGGCGACCGCATTCAGTTAATCGTTAACACGCCGCATGGCCAAGACCCGTTTTTCGACGAGAAGGCCATTCGCCGCGCCGCGGTGACTGCCCGCATTCCGACGATAACCACTCTAGCCGCCGCCCGCGCCGCCGCTGAAGGCATCGCCGCCTTGCAGCGCGGAGAAGTGAATGTGAAAGCGCTGCAGCAGTTGCACGCGGAGCGGGTTTCTATACATCGAAGCCAGTGAGGATCGCATGCGAATTGAGCAACAAGATGACCTGCTTGCGGAATTTGTTGGCACGTTCGGCAAGTTTGTCGAACTGGCTGAATTTGCAGACATTTATCCGATTGTCGCCGAACTTGCCGTTGGAGAACCGGAGGAGCTGGGCCAGACACACTGGCGACCGGCAAGGATAGAGACGGATAGTCGCTGCCTCGATCCGCTGTACGCTAAACTACCCGGTCGTTTCCCGCTTCTTTACGAAAGGCTCGTTCTTACGTATCGTTGGGCCGACGTGGATCTCGGACGCTACACCCTTCTGGCGAATCCTCCAGGGCCAGACCTTTCGCGACTACTCAACGGAATCTCCAAAGATCCTGCGCTCTGGGATTCGCTAGTTCCCGCAGGATACATCCGGTTCGCGAAGCGCCCTGATTTTGACTACGACCCGGTGTGTTTTGACATTCGTGAGCGTAAGAAGAATCACGATTATCGAATCGTGAAAATTGATCACGAGCAGATACTGTGCAATTCTCGGATCGAGGTTGTAGCGGAACTGGCGTCTTCCTTTGAGGATCTGGTCCGACGAACAATCTCCGAAGCCGAAAAAGCCTGACCCCATTCTCGGGATGCGGACCCCTTCATCTACATTCCAAAACTTTGTCATCCTGAGCGCAGTATCCGATGCGGCCTTCGGTTTCGGGATCCTCGGCCTCGCCGCCGCCTGGGCCGAGTGGATGATCGCGCTTACGTGGCCACGTTTGCTTTCGTTACATTTCGCGTGTTCAGCGACTACGGGCCGACCTCGCACTTGAAGCCCGCCGGCGATCTGGCGATCACGCTGTCGTGGGCCTGCTGGGTCGTGCCGCTGTCCATCACTGAACTCATTCTGCAATTGCGGCGCATGCGGAAGGCCGCCGCCCGAGCCTGATTCGCCCTGCCTCGCCGCACAGAAGGGCAAAGGTTGCCGGTGGCCTATCCGCGGGCGCCCTCGTCCCTAGCCGCGAAGCGGCGAGAGATTGCGGCCCAAAGCCTGCCCTGGGCGAAGTCGAAGTGGCGCAAGGCCTGGGTCAACTCGCCCACTAATCCAAGCCCGAAGGGGCGACGAAACCAATTCATTCACCTCGCTATAATGTGTTACAATTCTGCCATATGAGTAACACACTCACAGTTCGCCTCCCCGAGGAAGTCTTGGAAAAGCTGAAAGAGACCTCCCGCCGCACTGGCATCCCAGTAGGAAGGCTGGTCCGTCAATCGCTGGAAACGACCCTCTCCCACAAAGAGAGCAATCCTCTGATGAAGTTTGCCGGCGTAATCAAGGGCGGACCGAAAAACCTGTCCTCCCGCAAAGGATTTTCTCGCAGCTGACATGCAGGCCATCGCAGACACAGGTTATCTGGTCGCACTCCTGAGGCGGGAAGACGAGTATCACGGCTGGGCGAAGAGCATTGCCGGGCAATTTGCATTGCCCCTGCTGACCTGCGAAGCCGTACTTGCAGAAACTGCCTTCCATTTGAAATCGAGCGCACTGGTGCTGGAAATGCTGAAGCGCGGCGCCATCCGCGTGGCGTTCGATTGCACCCGCCATTTGGAAAGCTTGCAAAATCTTGCCGACCGATACCAGGGCCGCCATCCAGATCTGGCGGATCTATGCCTCATCCGTATGAGCGAGCTGTACCCCCGCCATTCTGTCATTACCGTCGACGAAGCCGATTTCCGCGTGTACCGCCGCAACAAGCGCGAAGTGATTCCCACGATCTGCCCACCGAACTAGCCGCAGATCTCGCCAATGCGCGCCAGCATTTACAATAGTAGGCATCTCCCCGTCAGAACTGATAGCTGATGGCTGACAGCTGACCATGCTCCTCCACGGAATCTTTACTCCCATTACGACGCCGTTTTATCCCGACGGCCGCGTGTACCTGAAGAAGCTCGAGCACAACGTCGAGCGCTATTCGAAAACGCCGGTCGCGGGAATTGCCGTGCTCGGCTCGACCGGAGAGGCAATCATGCTCTCTGACGAAGAGCGCCGCGAGGTGTTGGCGACAGCGCGGAACGCATGCGCCGCGCACAAGGTGCTGTTAGCTGGGACCGGGGCCGAATCCGCGGTTGAGACTTTGCGTCTTACCGAATACGCCGCGGGACTGGGATACGACGTAGCCCTGGTGCGGACGCCGCACTTTTATCGTCCGCAGATGCAACCTGCGAACTTGCTGGCGTTCTACCGCACGGTAGCCGACCATTCGCCAATTCCGGTGTTGATCTACAGCGTTCCGGTGTTCACGAATTACGACATGCCGGAGGAGCTGATCGTCGAACTCGCTGGGCATCCCAATATCATTGGGATCAAGGAGTCCGGCGGCGACATGGAAAAGATTCGCCGCATGGCCGAGGCTACGCGCCACATCAAGCGCCGCGCTACCGTTACTGAGACGTTCACTGCGGTAACGCCGAGAATGCTAAAAGCTAAATCAGCCAATGCCGCGGATGAACTTGTCCCGCTGTCGGCGCTCGCTGGAGTTGCAGCGGAGAATAGCGGAGCTTCGCTCCTCCGGTCGGGTGAGGGTACCCGTCCTCATGCGGCCGTGGCCGGCCTCACGTCCCCTTCTTCGTCCTCAGTCGAAATCTCCTCGGGCCTCAAGACTCGCCAGAAAGAAGTTGGATTCCAGATACTGGCCGGGGCCGCGCAGAAACTTCAGCCATCACTTGAAGCCGGGGCGGTGGGTGGAGTGCTGGCATTCGCGGGTGCCGCGCCCACCGCATGTTACGAAATCTACGCCGCGTGGAAAGAAGGCGACGGGGATCTCGCCAAACTTAAGCAGGAGCGCGTAGCAAAAGCTGCGACCCGGGTCGCTTCGCAGATCGGAATCCCCGGCCTGAAGTACGCGCTAGATTTGAATGGATACTATGGCGGACCGCCGCGATTGCCCCTGCTTCCCCCCAACGGCGATTTGAAAGCGGAAATCGAGCAACTGATGTCCGACCTTCGCAACTGATCGTCAGGACACACATCGGCCGCAACCCAGTTTTGCCGAAGCAAAACACCGACTCCTCGGTCGCAAGCAACCTTGAAAGATCGGCTACAATCTACACCGCAGAGGAGCGTCGAATGGCAACCACGGTCGGGACCCCTTCCCAGCAGGCCAGCAAACAACTTGTCAACTACCGCGTGGATGGCGGCGTCGCGGTCATCGAGCTGTGTGATCCTCCGGCCAACACCTATACCTACGAAATGAACCGGCAGTTCGACGAGGCCATCCTGAAGGCCCGCATGGACAATGACGTTTACGTCCTGATGCTCACCGGGGCGGGCGAGAAGTTTTTTTCCGCGGGCGCCAACATCAAGATGCTCTCGACCGTCGATCCCACGTTCAAGTATTACTTCTGCCTGCATGCCAACGAAATGCTGCTGCGCCTGGAACACACGCCCAAGCTGGTGCTGGCGGCGATCAACGGACATTGCGTGGGTGGCGGCCTTGAGATCGCGATGGCCGCGGACATCCGCATCGCCCGCAAGGACTCAGGAAAGATCGGCCTGCCGGAAGTGAATCTCGGCGTTTTGCCCGGCACTGGCGGCACGCAGCGCCTGTCGCGTCTGGTCGGGAAGAGCAAGGCCATCGAGCTGATGGTCACGGGCAACACATTCTCGTTTGAGGAAGCGCTGGAGCTCGGAATCATTAACGATATCTACGAGCGCGATGGCTTCATGGAAAATATGATGGAATACGCGCGCCAGTTCTGCCCGCCAAATAAAGCCGCGAAGGCCGTGGGGAGAATCAAGCGTGCTGTACAGACCGGGTGGGAGATTCCTATGGAATCCGCGCTGGCCGTCGAGCGTGAAAATCAGCAATTGCTCTTCCAGAGCGAAGACGCAAAAGAAGGCCTGGCCGCGTACGTGGAGAAAAGGCCAGCAGAGTTCAAGGCGAAATAGCAAAGGCGTAAACCACGAAGGACACCAAGGTGCACGAAGGAAAACCTAAGGACGGGAAGGCGTTTGTTTCTTCATGTTTTATTTCTTTTTTGTGGTGGTCGATAGCATTTCCTTCGTGTTACTTCGCGCCCTTGGTGGTTAAGGATTCGTGAACCATGCCGGGTAAAGTAGCAAAAATTGGAACCTTCAGCGACTGGGTCGGGCTGTTCGACGACTGGCGCAAAGACATTGGCGTCAATCGCGACGAGATCGCCAGCTTCAAATTCGACACGCTTTACGGCGCCATCGAAACCGACGAGATCCAATTCGGCCACTTCAAAGGCAGGCCCAAGTGGGAGAACCTGCGCCAGATTCCCACCCAGCAGATGCGCGATGCGCTGCTCAACATGATTGTCTATCAGGGCGATACCGAATTCGCCAGCGTCGAGCAGCAACGCAATCTTTTTGAAACCGCTCCCACTGACTGGGACCGGCGAGCCATCACCCGCGTGATGATTGAAGAGATGCGCCATGGCTGGCAGATGTGCGCGTTGCTCGTCGACCACTTCGGCTACTCCGGCAAAGTTGAGGCCCAGAAGATGCTTGAGCGTCGTGCGTTCGACAACAAGCGGCTGCTTGGGGCGTTCAACGTGGATGTGGACAACTGGATGGACTTTTTCACCTACACCGATTTCGTCGATCGCGACGGCAAGTTTCAACTGCAGATGTTGAAGTACTCGGCCTTCGCGCCGCTGGGGCGCTCCATGTCCTACATGCTGCGCGAGGAAGCTTTCCACATGGGCACGGGCAACGACGGGCTGCGCCGAATCGTGCAAGCGGGAATTATTCCACCGTGGCTGGTCCAAAAATATCTAAACAAGTGGATTTCGAGTTCTTACGATCTTTTTGGCACCGACCATTCGTCATCCGCGCACTGGGCCTACGTTTGGGGAATTAAGGGCCGCTACGACGAGCCTAAGAATGACACGTTGGCCGACCTCGACGACCTGAACGATTACAACCGCGGTCTGTATCGAGACGAAGTCTCGGGACTCATCGAGCGCTTCAACGGATTGCTCAAGCCGGACGAGCCCAAGCTTTATGCGCCTGACATCAAATTCAATCGCATGATCGGAAAATGGGCAGGGCAAAAGTTTCACCCGCAAAACGGCGCGCCGCTGGAAGACAAGGAATACGATCAGCTCTTCCCGAGTTTTATGCCGAGCCCTGAAGACAAGAAGTTGCTGCTTGAAATCATCGCGAACGAAAAGAAATGGATTGCGCCCAAAGAAGGCGCTCGCGATCCGTTTGAAACAATTGCCGAACCGCGGAAATCGGCGATCAATTTATAAAAGGTTTATGGAGGAACGGGCGGCCTCGCCCGTTCACGCTTGAGACCAACAACGGATCAATTCGGCCGTCTAACCCTACATCTCGATCCTCCTGTCGCTCGCCTCACGCTGTCGCATTCCCCTCTCAATGTCATCGATCTCGCAATGATGGACGAGCTTTCGGCAGCGCTTGCGGAGATCGACGCCGATCAGCTCATCTCGACGATCGTGATTCGGGGAGCAGGGAAGTGCTTCTCTGCTGGCGTCGACGTTGCCGCGCACACGCCTGACAAGATTCACGAAATGCTGCAGAAGTTTCACGCCCTCATTCGCGCGCTGGTGGGCACGAAGAAAATTACGATCGCCGCCGTGCAAGGAAGCTGCTTGGGCGGGGCGGCAGAGCTGGCGATGGTCTGCGACATTGTGATCACATCTGAAACCGCCGCCTGGGGATTCCCCGAGATTAAGTTGGGATGCTTTCCCCCAGTCGCGGCGGCAAGCTTAAGCACGCTGGTTGGGCAAAAGCGGGCGGCGGACCTGATACTAACGGGCGAGTCGATCACGGGAGCGCACGCGGCACACATCGGATTGGCTACAATGGCCGTGCCGGACGAGGAACTAGGGTCGGCGCTTGAAGAAAAGCTGGCCGCGCTCGCCTCACTCAGCCCGGCCGCGCTTGCGCTGGCGAAAAAGGCCGTCTACGCGTGGGACGCCGCGCATTTTGACAAGGGGCTCGCACGCGCAGAAACAATCTATCTGAACGAGTTGACCCGCTGTGAAGACGCGCAGGAGGGCATACGAGCGTTCCTGGAGAAACGACCCCCGAGGTGGAGCAGTCGCTAACCGGGCGGAGAAAATCCGGGCACCTGATTTGCGGATCGCGTTGGGCGCTGGTGGGCGCGGTCGCGTCTGCATACTTCGCCTATCGAGTTTACGGGATCATAAAGGCGGGCGAGTCCCCTTGGGACCACAACTGGTGGAACGTATTCACCTGGATGGTTTGGTTGGCTCTTGCCGCCGGCCTGGTCTCGGAAACACGATGCCGTCGCGAGCGTATTCTCTTCGGGATTCTGTTGCTGCAATTCGCAATTGGAGTCACGTTCTCAGCGTGGAACTCGGCGCCCCTTGCCTTCGCACGCGATGCGCGGTGGGCGTCGTTGGCATTGTGGGGCGTCGCAGCCTTGGTGAGCCTCACGGCTCTGGTAAGCGCCGGGTCGAATGGCAACAGCAACAAAACCGCAAGTGCTTAACTGCACGGCTTAGCGGCTGAACAGATGCCCCAGCTTCTCGCGCTTGGTCTTCAAGTACTCCTCGGCGTGGGTACTGGCATCCACTTCGCAGGGAACGCGCTCCACAACTTTCACGCCGGCCGCTTCAAGGGCTGCAACTTTGTCGGGATTGTTCGAGAGCAACCGCACCGCTTTCACGCGCAGTGCCTTCAACATCTCCGCCGGAAGCGCAAATTCCCGGTGATCCGCCTTGAAGCCCAGCTTCTCGTTGGCTTCCACGGTATCGAGGCCGGCGTCCTGCAATTCGTATGCCTGCAGCTTGGGCATGAGGCCGATACCGCGGCCCTCCTGTTGTTCGTAGATCAGAATGCCAGCGCCAGCTTCCGCGATGAGTGACAACGCCATCTCCAGTTGCTGCCGGCAGTCGCAGCGCAGCGATCCGAACACGTCCCCGGTCAGGCATTGCGAATGTATGCGCACCAGCGGCGCCGCCGAATGAATGTCCCCCATCACCAGCGCGACGGCTTCTTCGGGCTTGCCGTCCTGGATGGGATCAAGCTGGAATCCATGGATGCGGAATTGTCCCCAACGCGTCGGGAAGTTCGCCGAGGCCAGTTGTTTGGCGGATGAGCTCACGCTTTGATTATAGAAGCAGTGAGCGCTAAAGCAGTGGTTAGTGGGCAGTGGTCAGTTGCCAGCGAGAGGTTCGCGTGCTACGAACGATGCTCACTGACAAATGACCACTGACCACTGCTTTTCACCAGCTTCCATACCGATTGCTCTTTGTCCGCGGTGGAAACAGCTTGATGAGAATCAGTCCGGCGACAAAGCCGCCGACGTGAGCGGCAACCGCCACGCCGCCTGTTTGATGGTACGCGCCGCTTGCAATAAGGGCCGTGTCGAAGAACTGGCCCAGGAACCAAACACCCAGCCAGATCCATGCCGGAAGCCACCAGAAGAAAATGAAGAAGACCCAGGTCAACACCTTCGCTTTTGGATAAAGAACAAAATATGCGCCCATCACGCCGGCAATAGCGCCGCTGGCGCCGATCATCGGTATCTGAGAGTGCGGAGCAAGCGCGATATCGGTGAACGCAGCAACGATCCCGCAAACCAGATAGAAAATCAGGTAGGCAAAATGCCCGAGACGATCCTCTACGTTGTCGCCAAAAATCCAGAGAATCCACATGTTTCCCAAAATGTGGCCGAGTCCCGCCTGCATAAACATCGAGGTCAGGACGGTGAGCACGTTCGCCCCAAGCGGATAGCCAGCTGAACCGGAGAGTGCCCGCGTAAGGTCCTGGGGTATGAGTCCAAACTGAAAAATCAACCCGGCAAACGCTCGGGGCCCCTGTAGCTGAAGGGGAAGTTCGAAAAGCACGAACACCAGCACGTTCAGCACAATGATGAAGTAATTCACATACGGCTTGCTGAATGCTGGTTGATCGTCGCGGATTGGAAAGAACATGGATTAGTCCGGCTTCCTGATCTGATAAGTTTGTATACACGATTTGAAATCGCCTGCTCGCGATTCTTAAATTTCAAAGTACCCGATCCCAATTTACACGACCTCTTAATTTTGCCATGAACGGCGTTCTCATCATTCATAAACCGCCTGGTCTGACTTCCCACGACGTGGTCCATCGCGTGCGCCGCATTGTAGGGCAGCGCGACGTGGGACATTTGGGCACGCTGGATCCCATGGCCACCGGAGTCCTGCCGCTGGTGTTGGGGAACATGACACGGCTGGCGCAGTTTTACCTGAAGTCGGAGAAAAGTTACGAAGGCGTGATTCGCTTCGGATTCGCCACCGACACCTACGACGCCGACGGCGAACCAGCGGGCGAGGCACAGGCGTTGACCCTGTCGCTGGACGAACTGCGTGGTCTGGGGGCGAAATTTCGCGGAGTGATCGAGCAGATGCCACCTGCATTCTCAGCCAAAAAAATTCAAGGCGTGCCCGCCTACAAGCTCGCGCGCAAAAAAAAAGAGGTTACGCTTCAGCCGGTGCAGGTCGAGGTGAAGGAGTTTGAACTTTCCGGCTTGGAAAACTCGTGCGCCACTTTTCGCGCCGTGGTAGCTTCCGGCACCTATGTGCGCTCGATTGCGCACGACCTTGGCCAGTTGGCGGGGTGTGGCGCGCACCTGGCGTCGCTGCGCCGCACCTCGGTCGCGGAATTCACCACGGAGGATGCGCGCACGCTCGAGGAACTGGCGCAGGCAGTTCAGCGCGGGGAACTGGAGGCAATGCTGGTGCATCCCCGGAAGCTGTTGCCGACGATGCCCGGAGTCACCGCGACTGACGAGATGGCTGGCCGAATCCGCCACGGTAGCGCCGTCAATCTGCCAGAGTTTTCGCGTGCCCGGGAAGTGAAAGTCTTCTACGGCCAGCGCGACCTGATCGCGATTGCCACGCGCGTGGCCGGCACGCTCTTCCATCCTCGTATCGTATTTGTTTAGATCGTATTCGTTTAAGCGGCTTGGCTTCAGGCCGCAGCGGCAGCCATTTTCCCCTTGCGCCGGGCCGTGATGTCTGCCCATTCGATCCAAACGCTGGGCAGCAGCGCGGCCAGCGCGATCGTCGTCCAGACGACGGTTTCGATCCCCGGCTCACCCAGCTTGAAGATGGGCGGGATCGGAACGATGAGTCGGGCTACGGTGAACACCATCGCAAAGGGGTACCCTCGCATCATCCAGCGGCGGTGCTGCGCGATGTTTCCGGTCCGGACGCAATAAAGCGCGATGGCTGTGCAGAGCATCCATCCCAGCGATTGAACTCCCGACGCCGCAACTAGAGACATCGTGTGGAGCCGCATCGCGACCGGAATCGCGAAGGGCGCAGAAACAAAGACTCCGACGATGTAGGTGTATCCCATCACCCGATGGATCTTCAGGTACCGCGTACGGATCCGCGTGGAAAACTGAAACGCTCCGAGCAGCAGAGCGAGCGCACCGAAGAAGGCATGCACAATCAGGAATCCCTTGGCAGGAGCGAAATGCTGCGCGATCGGCGACGAAGGATCAAACACCCGGGCATTCTTCATGTAGGTGACGAAGAGGGTAAGCGCTGCAAAGACCAAAAAGAAGACCAGCTTTTTCTGAGAGCGCGCCCTTCGGACAGGCGCAACTGCGGTTGACATCGGTTCCCCCTGGGTCTTACGAACAATCGGTTCAGCGAACAATTGGTTTAACGAACAAGTGGTTCAACGGCAGAAGAGGCGGAGTGCGTCCGCCATTGTATCCCACCGTGGGATAGGCGAAAAGAGCTTGTTTGCAGCGTTTTGGACAAGGCTCGAGCTGCGAAAAGTTTGAACGCAGCATCGCATTTTCCGTGCCCAGCCATCGATTATTTGACTTGCGCCGTGGGGCCCTGGCAAGGGATACTAAGTAGGCAATGACGAAGGAATGTTCTCAGAGGATGCCGATGTGCTGTTGTTGTACGCGTACCGCCTCTTCTGGGGATGGCCAATGAGCTAAAACGCACTTGTGCAGTTCGAAGCTCACGCCCACCGCCAGATGCTGGCAGGTGGGTTTTGTGTTTTAGGGCAGCATTAGCTTTTGGCTTAGCTAACCCGAATGGGTCTGTGCTAAAAGCCAAAAGCTAGACGCTCAGGACCAACGACCATAGGCAAACGACCAACGACCAGCACCAACGACGAACTCTATGAAAGTTTCCAACTCAGGCTGGAAAGAAAAACTCGCTGGGCAGGTGCCCGAAGCGCTGGGCCGCGAGATCGACAACTTCGAGACCGAGATATTGCTGCGCAAGCAGGGCAAGCTCGACGAGAAACTGTTTGCGGAAACCCGTCTGCGCCGCGGCGCCTATGGGCAGCGCTACGACAATGGCCACCGCAGCGACGGGCAAAAAGTCCAGCAGCTGAATTTTCCCTCCGCCGATCTCACCAAAGGCCCCGGCACCATGTGGGACGCGCCCGGTATGCAGCGCATTAAGATTCCCGCCGGCGGCTTGAATGCCGCGCAACTCGAAACGCTGGCCGACCTTTCCGAAGAGTACTCGGACGGAATCTCACACATCACCACGCGGCAGGACGTGCAACTGCACTACATCCACATTGACGATACGCCCGTCCTGATGCGGCGCCTGGCTGCCTTTGGCATCACTACGCGCGAGGCTTGTGGAAACGCCGTCCGCAACGTGACGGCGTGCCCGTACGCCGGCGTCTGTCAGGACGAGAGCTTCGACGTCACGCCGTATGCAAAGGCGCTGGCGCGATTCCTGATGGGCCATCCCGATTGCCAGAGTTTCGGCCGCAAGTTCAAGCCGGCTTTCAGCGGATGCTCTCAGCACGCCTGCGGCCTCACCAGCTTGCACGACCTCGGCCTCATCGCGAAGAAGCGCGTAAACGAGGCCACCGGCAGGGAAGAGCCTGGCTTCGAAATGTACGTTGGCGGCGGTCTGGGTGCAGTGCCCTACCAGGCAAAGTTGCTGGCGCCGTTTGTGACGACATCAGAGCTGTTGCCGCTCGCGCAGGCGATTGCCAGAGTGTACGCAAGGCTCGGCGAGAAAAAGAATCGCAACCGGGCGCGCATCAAGTTCTTGGTGCAGGACCTCGGAATCGAGAAATTTCGCGACCTGGTTTTCGAAGAACGAAAAACCCTGGCGTACGATCCGCGCTGGACCGAATACATCGCGGAGGAACTGAAGACTGAGGAGAGTGCGCTCAACCCAGGCGGTGAGTTGCCGGAATTGGTGACGATTGCCAATGCATTCCCGGAAGCGGACGCCTTCACCAAGTGGCTGCGATCGAATACGCGCCCGCAACGCCAGGCGGGATACGTCACCGCAACCGTAGCTCTTCCGCTGGGCGATGCAACCGCGAACCAGCTTCGATCCCTCGCTGACATTGCGCGCCGCTTCACGAAGGAAACGATTCGTACTACCGTCGAACAGAACTTTGTGATTCGCTGGGTCAGCAAGCCGGACCTGCAGGATCTGCATCGCGCATTAGTGGCGGCTGGATTGGGCGATGCAGGCGCCGGTGCGCTAGTCGATATCGTCTCCTGCCCGGGTACGGACACCTGCAAGCTCGGCATTTCCTCCTCGCGAGGCCTCGCAGGCGAGTTGCGCAAGCGCGTCAGCCAGGCCAGTTTCCAGTCGGATGAAGCCGTCCGCAACCTGCATATCAAAGTCAGTGGCTGCTTCAATAGCTGCGGCCAGCACCACGTGTCTGACCTGGGATTTTACGGTGTGAGCCGCAAAGTCGCCGGTTACGCGGTGCCGCACTTCCAGGTCGTGCTGGGTGGCGAGTGGGAGAATAACGGGGGATCATACGGCACGCCGATTCTTGCTGTTCCGTCGAAAAACATTCCGCATGTGGTCACGCGACTGACTGACCGGTACGTCGCCGGGCGAGAAACTGGCGAGACGTTCAAGCAATTTATTAAGCGAGTCGGCAAGGCAGACTTGAAGAAGGAACTTGAGGATCTCGCCAAGCCGCCCGCCGGCGATCGCTCGTACTTCAGCGATTGGGGCGATCCGCGGGAATATACGCTCGGCGATATGGGCGAAGGCGAGTGCGCGGGAGAAGTCGTTTCCCTCGTGGATTTCGGCTTGGCCGCAGCTGAGAGGGAATTGTTCGATGCGCAATTGGCCCTCGAAAAGGGCGACGCCCAAGCCGCCGGAACCGGTGCGTACAAGGCCATGTTGAACGCGGCGCGAGGGCTGGTGCTGGCGGAGAATTCCGACGTGGGCGAGCACCCGGAGCGGATCGTCGCCGAATTTCGTACGCGTTACTACGACACGCAAAAGTTCTTCGATCCGTTTGCCGGAGGAAAGTTCGCCAACTATTTGTTCGACGCCCACGCCAAAGCAGATCGGGCGTTCACTGAAGAAGCGAGCCGGTACCTGATCGACGAAGCTCAGCTGTTCATCGACGCCGCCCACAGCTGCAATAACCGAATGGCAATGGTTCCGGCGAAAGCCTAAAGCGTGGACGGGCGGGGACGGTGCGAACGGCTTCAGCCGCTGAGGTAAAGTTCTGCTAAGCACAAGAGGCGTTTTGGATTTCGCAGTCAGGGAGCAGCAATCGGTGGAATTGCAACACATCAACGTAAAGGTACTGCTGCGGGACCCGGAGTCGGTGGACCTGGCGGCGGCGGTCCCTGTCTTCCACTCATGGATTCAGGGACAAATCTTTGACGAGCTGCTGCTGGACGTCGCGGACTATTCCCACGTACCGCAAGGGCCTGGCGTTGTGCTGATCGGGCATGAAGCCGATTACGCCGTGGACAATACGGACGGACGACTCGGCGTCCGCTACAACCGCAAAGCGCCATTAGCGGGCAGCAATGGCGACCGGTTGCGGCAGGCGACTCGCGCAGCGCTGAAGGCTTCGGACCGAGTCGAACAAGACTTAAAGTGGAGCTTTAATGGTAGGGATATCGAAATCGTCGTCAACGACCGGCTGTTGGCACCCAACACCTCTGAAACCCAAAGGGCCTTTGAACCAGAGGTGAGGGGATTTTTGGCGCAACTTTTCAATGGCGAAGAATTCCATCTCACGTATCCCACAGAGCCGCGGCGGTTGTTTGGGGTCTGCGTAAGCTCCGTCAGGGAATTTACGTTGCAGCAGCTTCTAGCGCACGTGAGCGGGAAATAGCAAGCGGACGCAGATTGGTCCGCGCCATACACCGCCACCGGGACGGATATGCCAGACCGCCTCAGCATGATCCTGAATTGCGCCGGCCACATCAACCACCATCTCAGGCAGATCCAATATCTACAAAAGGAACTACTATCTAGGCGAACCTAGGAACAATGCCGCCTGAGAGGGCTCAGATGCCGCGCTGGGACAGTGTCCGATAACAGATATTATGTAAAGTGTAAAGGGACGCCCCGGAAACCGCGCAGGACTACTGGGCCAGACTACTGTTGCTGCTGTTGCTCTTGCTGGGCGAGGTAGTTGTCGATCAACGGCGGTTTCTGGCGCGTAACTACTGTCGGCGCCAGGGTGTTGGGCGAAGGCGCGTCAGCGAGGCCGACCGTCACCGCGACGCTCAACTCGCTCTCTCCCCCTCCTTTGTAGACGCCACGGGTGGGGGGAACCTCGGCATAGTCGCGGCCCACGGCCACGCGGATATGGCGCTCGCCGCAGAGCGTGTCGTTGGTCGGGTCAAATCCGGTCCAACCCAGCCCGGGGATGAATGCTTCCACCCAGGCATGCGATGCGCCCTCGGCCGAACTGGACTGGTCGCCGCGGGCATGAAACAGGTATCCGCTGACGTAGCGGCACGGAATTCTCAATTCCCGGACTAGCGCAATCATTACGTGCGCGAAATCCTGGCAGACCCCCTTGCGCTCCGATAAGGCATGATCAATCGGAGAATCCACATTGGTGCTCTTGGGCACGTAGGAAAATGCTGAGTGGATGCTGTGGCTGATCTCGAGGAGGGTCTCGAATGGAGTGCGCTTGCGTCCAAGTTCCAGTTCCTTTGCCAGGTCCTCAAGCATGGGCGTGGATCGGGCGAAATCACTGGGCAGCAGCATTTCCCAGAAGTTCCCCGATTCGACGGCCGCGTCCAGGTCATTCCAGCTGCCAAGGTTGCTCAAGTCCGGTTCCGGCACGGGCATAATTTCGACGACCGACTGCGCCTTCAGATTCAGTTCCGTGTGCTTGCCCGCGATATCGAAATGGTGAACTAGGTTGCCGAGGAAGTCCTGATACTGCATGACCAACGCCTCGGGTTTGACCTTCAAGTCGAAGTTCAGGCAGCGCTGGTTCCCTTCACTTCGAGGCTGCATGCGGACTTCCATGATGCTCTCGCGCACGGCTGGTTTGTAGCGAAACCGGGTTACATGGCGGACAGAATAAATCATGAGTTCGGGCCTCTGTGGACTGCAAGGTGTTCATTTCAAGTCCCACCGTTTCAAGTTTTCTGAGTGCAGCACAGTCCTTGAGACCGGACCTCCCGGAGCTTTTTGAGCCCTTGGCACTCTTGAAAACCTGTTTGCTTCACTGCACCAGTGCAGACTCCACCGGGTAGTCAAAATAAATCTGATGAATCGAGTTGTGGGCTTTTGCGCACAAGTCGCGAATATTGCCGAGGTAGCTCTGCAGACCCTCGGCCATAATTTCGTCAATCTGACCGAAGCTGAGGTTCGCTCGCAGGCGCCCGGCCAGACGAACCGGGGCGTCTGCTTTCCGCTCGGTCAGTTCCCCGATGGTTCGCAGCGCGCCATGGATCTGGTCAACCGAAAAACGCACCGAGTGAGGGAAATCCGGGCTCAACAGCAGAAATTCCGCCACTCGCAATGGCCGCAACTCGGCAGTGTATTTCTTGCAATAGGCTTCGAAGGCAGTGCAGTACTTTAACAGTCCAACCCATGCGAGGTATTCGTCGCCTTCAACTGACGAATCCAGGGGCTCGGAAATGGAGCTGAAGTGTGTCCCGATCAGCGAGGCTAACTGGTGGGTGCGCTCCACGTATCTTCCTAACTGAATGTATTGCCAGCCTTCGCCGTGGCTCATGGTGGAGTCGGTCACTCCGTGAAACAGGTGCGCGCCTTCCTGCACGCTGCGAAAGAACAACTGCGAATGCAGCAGCCATGCTTCGCCCGCCGGGGTACCGACCACCTGTAGGTACAGGCGGTTCAGCTGTTCCCACATTTCCGAACTGCACTGCTCGCGCACTTGACGCAGGTTCTCGCGGGCGGCGGAGATACAGGAGGCTATGGATGACGGATTGTTGCGCTCGAGAGTGAGGGCGTAGGCAAGACTTGCGGCATCCATCTTGCCCACGGGACGTGTAACTTGAAGTGCCTCGAACAAGCGCATCCAGCGGCCCGAACCCGACTCCAAGGAGTAGTCGAGCCGCAGTTGCAGGTCTACATCGATCAGGCGCGCGGTATGCTCCGCCCGCTCCAAGTAGCGGCTCATCCAGTAGAGAGTGTCGCCAACACGCGAAAGTATGGTTGTCGCTCCCTGGCCCCTCACGCTCGCAGCACCCAGGTATCCTTACTCCCGCCGCCTTGCGACGAGTTCACTACCAGCGAGCCTTTGCGCAGTGCCACGCGGGTTAGCCCGCCGGGAACCAGCGTGACATTTTCTCCATAAAGAATGTACGGACGCAGATCGATGTGCCGCGCCCCGATTTCGCCATCGACAAAACATGGCCCGCGAGACAAGGCCAACGTTGGCTGGGCAATGTAATTCCGCGGCTCGGCCTCGATGAGCCGGCGAAACTTTTCTTGCTGTACGGTGCTGCTGTGCGGACCAATGAGCATGCCGTACCCGCCAGACTCACCTACCGCCTTTACCACCATTTTGTCGAGATTCTGTATGACATGGTCACGCTGCTTCTTGTCGGTCAGAATGAAGGTTTCAACGTTAGGAAGAATCGGGTCCTGCTGCAAGTAATAGCTGATCATCGCCGGTACATAGGCATAAACTGCCTTGTCGTCGGCAACGCCGGTTCCAGGCGCATTCGCCAGCGTGACGTTGCCGGCGCGATAGGCATTGAAAAGGCCGGGAACACCAAGGCGAGAATCTGGACGGAAACATAAAGAGTCGATGAAATCATCATCCACTCGGCGGTAAATCACATCCACGCGCCGCATTCCCGCGGTCGTTCGCATATAGACAATGTTGTCGTGCACCAGCAGGTCGCGCCCTTCCACTAGCTCGATTCCCATCTGTTGCGCCAGAAACGTGTGCTCGAAATACGCAGAGTTAAAAATACCGGGCGTGAGCAGAACAATGGTGGGTTCACGGCGGCCGGAACAATGAGTCGGCACCATCGACCGTAAAGTAGCCAGCAACAACTGCGAATAATGATCGATGGAACGGACGCCGTAAACGCTGAACAGGCTGGGGAAAACGCGCTTTAGTACCTTGCGGTTTGCCAGCATGTACGATACCCCGCTCGGAACTCGCAAGTTGTCTTCGAGTACGGCAAAGGTGCCATCGGGTAACCGAACCAGGTCGGTTCCGCAGATACTTACGTAAATCCCCCGCGGCACCGTGAGGCCGCGCATTTCACGGCGGAAGTGGCGGCAGGTGTAAATCAGTTCGCGCGGAACGATGCCGTCTGCCAGGATGCGGCCCTCGTGATAAATGTCGTCAAGAAAAAGATTGAGCGCCGTGATGCGCTGGGTCAGGCCGCGCTCCACCCAATTCCATTCCTTTCCAGGAATGATCCTCGGCAACAGGTCGTTGGGGAAAACGCGCTCTGTTCCCTGCTCGTTGCCGTACACGGTGAACGTGATTCCCTGGTGCAGGAACGAAAGATCGGCTGCCTGCTGGCTCTTTTTCAGTTCCTCACCGGGCAGTTCCATCAGAGTTCGAAACAGGGCCTGATAGTGTGCCCGTGGAACGCCTGGTGACTCGAACATTTCGTCGTAGGCTTCGTCGAACTGGTAATTCAGAAAGGGCACCGGGAAGGGCGACGGCGGCGGCGGTTGCTTCAGCCGCAATACACGCGATCTGGATCGAGAAGTTTGCAAGAGGAAAGTTTAGAAGCGCAGTCGCGATGCCGTCCAATCGAAATTGTTTATCCGGGGCATAGGCAAGGCCTGGGTTACGACGGGGCTATGCTTTCCACTTCCACGCCGAGGTCCAGCGCCAATTCCCTGATCGCCTTGTCGAACGTGGCAGAGCTTGCCTTATGGCGCATTGCCTGCTTCCGCCGGAGTCTGCGTCCGTTGATGTAGCGAGAATGAAAGGCCTTCTTACGGGGCAAAGGTGATGTCAACGGTGCGCTACGACATCACATGCTGGCTTATCGCATCAGCGGCGCCTAGCTCACATCTTGTAGCCGCCCAGATCCTCATCATTCAGTCCGTCGAGCCATTTCCGGAGATCTTCACCGCTGGCTTGCTCGGCAGTCGCCTTCTTCGATGTCTTGAGGACTTCCTCTTCCACGAAAATCGGGCAGTCCACGCGGAGAGCCAGCGCCAGAGCGTCCGAAGGGCGAGCATCCACGCTGATCACGCGGCCCTCGCGCTCCATCCAGATCACTGCGTAAAAAGTATCGTCTTTCAGTTCGGTGACCACAATTTTATGCACGTGAGCGTCGAGGCCCGAGAGAACGTTCTTGATCAGGTCGTGGGTCATCGGTCGCGGCGTGCTTACTTTCTCGATCTCGAGGGCGATGGCGTTAGCTTCGTAAGCGCCCACCCAGATCGGCAGCACGGTGTCGCTGTTCGCGTCCTTCAGAATCACGATGGGAGTGTTGTTGACCGGATCCATCAGCAGCCCGCGAATTCTCATCTCGACTTCCATTGCCACTCCTTCAACTCTTCGAACATCCAACCGACAAGCGCACGAAGCAAGCTTATGTCGCCATCTCTCCAACCAGACTGTTGGGGAACGCAGTCGTGACCCGAACCTGCGCATAGCTTCCCAGTTCCAATCCGGGTTCTGGCGCAACGAAGTTCAGCGTCATGTTCTGGGAAGTGCGCCCGATCCATTGCCCTCGGGCGTTATTCTTGCCTTCAACCATTACTTCAAGTGTTCGACCAAGATAGGTTTGGTTCCGCTGCCGCTGGATCGCCCGCTGCCTTTCCATTAAGACTGCCAGGCGGCGCGCCTTCTCTTCATCAGGAATTGCATCCGGCATACTGATCGATGGCGTATTCGGCCGCGGGGAATACTTGAACGCGAAGACGGCGTCATACTCTGCGTGGTCGAGAAGCGAAAGAGTTTCCTCGAAGTCCTGCTCGGTCTCGCCCGGAAATCCGACGATCATATCGCTGGTCAATGAGATCTCGCGTCGCGCTGATTTCACCCACGAAATTCGTTCCAGGTATTGATCGCGGGTATAGAGGCGCTGCATGGCATCAAGCACCCGGGTAGAGCCGCTCTGGACGGGCAAATGCACGTGGTCGCAAAGCACCGGGTTGGCGTCGATCGCGTCAACAATGTCTTTGCCGAAATCACGAGGGTGAGACGTTGTAAAGCGGACGCGCCGAATTCCCGGAACGCTGCCGACCGCGTCGAGCAATTCCGCGAAAGTCTTCTTCCCTGCCGGGTCGTGGTAAGAACTTACATTCTGCCCAAGCAGCTGGATTTCGCTGTAACCGAGGTCGGCCATCCGCCGCGCTTCTGCCAGGACAGACTCGGCGGTGCGGCTGCGCTCCTTGCCGCGGGTGAAAGGCACAATGCAGTAGGAGCAGAACTTGTCGCAGCCCTCGATGATGGTGATGTATCCGCGATAAGGGTTGGTGCGGGCGGTGAACTCAGTCTCAAAGCACTCGTCGGTCTCGCGATCGTCGAGGCCGGTAACGCGGCGGTTCCCGGCTTCGAGCTGGAATAGCATCTGGGGAAGATTGCGGTAGGAGGCTGATCCGCAAACCAGAGAAACGTACGGAGCCTTCTCGAAAATCTCAGTTCCCTGCTGTTGGGCGACGCATCCTAGCACTCCGAATTTCTTGCCTTGCTTTTCGTACTTCTTGTAATCGTTGAGGCGATTAAAAACCTTCTGCTCGGCTTTGTCGCGAATCGAGCAGGTGTTGTACAGCACGAGTCCGGCTTCTTCGACGGTCGGAACCTGGCGGTAGCCCTCGGAAAGAAGCGTGCCGACCACCTTCTCGGAGTCGTGCGCGTTCATCTGGCAGCCAAAGGTTTCCAGGTAGAACGTCTTTTCCTGCGTCGCCATGGGTCAAGTATAGCGCAGCGAGTTTTACGAAGCCTGGCGCTCGCGGACAAGATTGTCCGCGCCACATGGTCAATCACCGCGCCCCACGCCCCAGTCTTGCTCAACAAATGCCTGCATCCAGCCGAGGACGCGGACCCAGCCGTCGCCATGCTGCTTGCAGGCTTCTACGTTGCCGGCGAATCCGAGTGGCGAATCGTAACCCGGGTGCCAGTTCCTGAGCGGTGTGGGGTGGCGCCGTGCAGGCCGTGAACCTCCTGTGCCTCGAGTTCCCATCGCACGACAGTTTCGTGCAACCCCGAGATAGCTGGGATTCCAGGTCTGCACCAGCAACCGCGGTGGATCCACTTCGACGTACTCGCCCTTTACCGTGAATTCGGTTCCATCCTCGCCAACGCCGCTGGTGGACCACGCACCGCCTTTGCGCAGGTCGGAGTGCGCGTTGGTGACTCGATACAGTCCTTTTTGCCCCCACCACTGCTGGAGCTGGCTGGGATCAGTGATGGCCTGAAAAACTCGCGCAGGCGGCGCTGCTACGAAGACCTCTAACTGCACGGCATCGTTGTTAGGACTAAATTGTGCGGTTGCCATTTATCTTAGCTCCCAAGTCTCACCAGTTTCTACGAATGCCTTCAGCCACGCCATGGACGCGTTCCATCCCGTGTGGTGACTTTGCGCTTGTTCGGCGTGCCCGGCGAATCCGGAGTGACGCACTCGCACCAGCGTTCCGGTACCGGCCCGATGCGATCCGCCGGTATGAAGCCCGTGGACCTCGTGCGGTTCCAGTTCCCAGCGCACGATGGTTTGAAAGCCTCCCACAAAATCTGCGGCACGCGTGTGTACCAGCAACCTAGGCGGTTCTATTTCCAGATACTCGCCTTCCATGTGGAACTTCTGGCCGGCTGGACCGACGCCATCGTTCGACCACTTACCGCCGGGGCGAAGATCGGAGGTCGATCCGGTGACGTGGAAGTTGCCCTTCATTCCCCACCATTGTGCGCGCTGCTTCACGTCGGCAATGGCTTCGAAAACGCGGGCTGGCGGAGCCGCTATAAATATCTCCGCCAGGATCGCGTCGTTGTCGGGGGTGATTTGTGCTGTGGCCATTTTTAGTTCCTCGATGCGACGGTTTCCCCTCGCTCGGTATATGTCCGCAGCCCGCCAATGGCCGAGTTCCAGCCAACGCTGTGGTTTTTCGCCTGCTCAACATCGCCCGCGAATCCGGTGTGCGTAAGTTTCAAGAACGTTCCGTCATTGCCCACCTCAAGTTCCCAAAGAACTTTAGTCGTTTTAGCCATCCAACTAGCGTTCCAGGTATACGCGAGCCGACGCGGCGGATCGATTTCCAGAAACTCGCCCTCGATTGTCTTGCTCCCCATAGTCGCGGACCGGGCGCGAGTGGACCACTTCCCTCCCGGGCGCACGTCCATGTGGAATTCGTTGAGTTGACAGTGATCGCTTTGTCCCCACCACTGCAAAGCCTGCTTAGGATCGGTCAGCGCCTCGAACACCCGCTCACGCGGAGCGGCAATGAAGACTTCGCAAGTAACGGCATCGGTATCGGGACTGATAAATGAGACGGGTTCGACAGTGAATGTTGCCATGAGTCCTCCGGCCTGAAATAGACTTTATTGATTGCCAGTTCCCAGTTGCTGGAACGCAGCGGGCTAACTGGGAACTGGCAACTGACTACTTGTTTTTTGCTTTCCACAGAGCGAAATGGGCTCCTGTGGGATCGGCGAGCACGCTGAACGAGCCGTAGTCCGGGATTTCCGTGACATCCTTCATTACGGTTGCACCCAGAGACGCCGCTTTTTTGGTCGAGGCCTGAACGTCGTCCACCAGAATGTAGGAAAGCCAGAACGACGGCGCACCGGGAATGGGATTCTGCATGATGCCGCCGCCCGTACCTTCTCCGACGCCAATCATCGTATAGTTCCCACCCGGCATGTCTTCCAGCTTCCAGTCGAACAGCTTGCCGTAAAACTCTTTAGCTGTCTTTACGTCAGTCGTATTGAGCTCGACATGACAGAACGGATTTGGCATGGCTCTCTCCTTAAGTATTGAAATAATTTCAGCAAAGGTTTGCCGGTGCGACTCCATTTTCGCAGAACCTCCCGGCCGAATGCCCGCAGAGTTCCTGTTGCGGCCTCAGCCCTTTTTTTGCAGATCAAACGTCTCGACAAGCTCCTTGCCGCCAACCGCAAAGTGCCACTCTTCGGTGTGGTGATTTGGATCGACCAATGTGAAGACCACGCGCTGCATGCGCCCCGCATCGGGGCCTGAGAGATTGGTTGCGTCCACGAAATCGAATGTGATCGTCTTTCCGTCCGCCGAAGCGCTGGCCTTCATCCTTGGCTGGTTACCTGCGGAGCAGTAGTGGGTAAGCAGCAGGCGGTCTCCGTCCATGTGAAACATGGAAATCATGTCTTCGGACATGTCTTTCATGTGGGTCTGTATTTCGCTCATTACGGCCGAGCCTCCGGCTGTGGAGGTGAATGAAACCCGCACGGCATCGCCGGTCTTCGTCTTCCCTTCCCAGCTTCCAGAGAGGGTTTTGATTGAGGCGAACGATTGTTGGCTTGCCGACTGGGCCTGGGCGGCTACGGCGGCGAGAAGAATGGCGAGTGAGATTGCAATGCGATTGATGTTCATAGCTATTTCTCCTTTTTTGGATTTCGTTGTGCGGCGGGGCCGCGGGTTTCTTTTTCGTACTCCGCTTCGACAAATGCCTTCAGATTGCTCAGGCTCGCCGTCCAGAACTGGCGGTACTGCTCAAGCCAGAAATCGACAGCTTTGAGCGGTTCAGGGTTGAGTTGGTACATACGGTGACGGCCTTCCCTGCGCTCCTCGACCAGATGGGCACGACGGAGAATGCTCAAGTGCTTCGAGATTGCCGGTCGCGAGACCGTAAACGCGCGAGCAATGTCCCCTGCGGGACGCGTGCCCGCGCGCAGCAGGTCAAGCACGGCGCGGCGGGTTGGGTCAGCCAAGGCGTGGAAAGCCGCGTCGCGAGCGGGACTTTGGGCCTGGACTGTATGTCGGGGCGAATATGTAACCGTACGGTGACGCATCATGTGTAACCATACTGTTACGCATCTCGCTTGTCAAGCATTTTTCCTGCGGACCCGCCGCCGGGTGATTTTTAGATCGCACTGCCGGACTATGCCCACGCTTTCCGAGCCAAGCTCGGCGGCCATGCAACAATAGTGCGCGACATCAAGAGTTCGCGGGCAAAGGAGGCATCGTGGAGTTCGTATTGTTTGAAGACGTGCTAGGCAAAGAGGTGTTCGTGAACCCGGAGCGGGTGATCTGGGTGCGGGAATACGGCAACCACAACACCGAGATCAGCTGCGGAAATGAGGAAAAGTTTTCCGTACGCCTCTCCCCCGCGCAGGCGGTCGCCGCGCTGGGAATGAAGGTTCGCTGACGGGTGCCCCTCCGGACTAATCACTGGCTGGGTTCAACTGAGAACCAGCGGTCGAACCATTGCAGGGTTCGCAAACGATAGTCGCGGACATCCGCCGCCTTGTTGAACAGATGCCCTTCGCCGGGATACACCACCAGCTGCGCCGGTACTTTCATCGACTCCAGCGCGTGGTACCACTCGACCGATTGCTCCATTGGTACTTCCCCGTCGCTGTCGCCGACCAGGATCAACGTTGGAGTCTTCACTTTCTTCACGAAATGTAGCGGGTCAGACTTCTCATACACCGCCGGGTCGTCGTACACCGACGCGCCAAAGAACGGAATCATCCACTCGTCAATGTCATTCAGCCCGTAGTAGCTTTTCCAGTCTGAGAGCCCCGCCCCGGCGACTGCGGCGGTAAATCGCGAGGTTTGCGTCTCCGCCCACATGGTCATGTATCCGCCATAGCTGTGACCGCGAATCCCCACTCTCTTAGGATCGATTGAAAACTGTTTCATCATTGCGTCCACGGCGGCCATCAGATCGCGGTAATCGCCGCCGCCGAAATCCCTGACATTGCCCTGGGTAAAAGCCTCGCCCTGCCCATAGCTGCCGCGTGGGTTTGGACACAACACGAACCAGCCAAGAAGCGAGGCGGCGCGCATGTCTTCCATTTCGTCGGTGGTCCAGAGCGAGTAGCAGGCCCAGCTTGGTCCGCCGTGCACACTCACAACCAGCGGATATTTTTTTGCCGGATTGTAATCTTTGGGGAACAGCAGCCAGCCCTGCACCGATTTGCCATCGCTCATCCAATGCACGTTTTTGTTTTCGCCCCAATTCGCGCGGGCGTCCTGATTCACATGCGTAATCTGTTTCCACTGACCGGTCCCACCGGCCCACAGTTCCGGCGGCGTGCTCGCCGATTGCCGCACCACCGCGCTCACCGCGCCGTCCCGCGAGAACGAAGCCGCGGGGACCCACGCATCTGCCGTCGTTCCGATTAACTCAGGCCCCGTCCATCCATGCCAGCCAGCGCCCGGAGCCAGCCCCGCCGTCGAGACTGTGGTGTACCCTGAGTTTCCGTCAGCATTTGCGATCACGCTGAGGCGATCAGTAGAACTCCAAGCCAACGATGACGGTGACGCGTGAATTCCGGGCGTCAAGTTCCGCATTGCGCCGCCCACGGTCGGTACCAGTTGCACTTCTCCTCCGGTTACTCCTGCGTCGCTCATCAGGCCTTCAATGAACGCAACTAACTTCCCGTCGGGTGAAACTTGCGGACCAGCGATTTGCCACTTGGGCTTGTACAGTTCCCGTAACTGGCCGGTATCGGCCGGAATCGCATACAGCCGCGCGATCCACCAGTTGTTATCGCCGGAACCGTGCGCGGCTGTCGCTACCCATCCTTTGGAATCTGGCGTCCAGTCATATTCATAGACGTAAACGTCATCGGGTGTGACCTGCTTCAGCAAGTTGTCAGCAAGGTTTACGACCGCAATTCGCTGCTCATAGACTTTCGATCCGATCACGCCCGCAAGCGGTGTCATCGGCTGCAAGGGTCCAGCGCTGCGCGGAATGCCTTCAATATAGAGCACTGCGATTGTCTTGCCATCAGGAGAATAGCGTGGCGTCTGCGCGTATCCGTCGAATTTTGCACGCTGCGAAAGATCCGAGCCGTCAGCAGCGGATGACCACAGCCGAGCCGCCGGCTTTTCGCCCGGCTGGTCGCTGAGCCACGCGAGGTGATGGCTGTCGGCGGACCACGTTACCTCGCGCACTGCTTTCTGGTCCGGCGCGATGCGATGAGTCGCACCATCGGAAACCGCCGCTACAGAAAGTTCGCCTTCGACAATGTAAGCCAGCTGCGATCCGTCAGGGGAGATCGCCACCTGGTCGATGTGTTTGATCGCGGGCAGCGAGTCAATTGCGGCTGCAACGCGATCCTGGCCTGCGGCTAACGAGGCCAGCGCAAGGCAGACCACCAAGCTGAAGTGTGAGCGTCTCATAGCGGGGTGAGTATAAACGAGACCCCACCTTTGCTGCACACAACGCCCGGGGATTGGGCTACTTCCGCGCGGATACGTTCTGCACAAGTTCCAGAAACACGCGGTGGATCCGGGGATCATTGCTCAATTCGGGATGGAACGTTGCCGCCATGACTTTGCCCTGGCGCACCGCGACCGGCTCGTTCCCTTCAGTTGCCAGGACTTCGACCTCCGGGCCCAGGCGGGAAAACTTCGGCGCGCGGATGAAAACCATCTCCATTGGCGCGTTCTGGAACAAACCTTGGCGGATGGAGCTGTTAATCTGACGACCGTAAGCGTTGCGGCGGATGTCAATGTCGATTGCGCCCATGCCCGACTGCTGCGGATTTTCTACTTCTTTCGCCAGAAGGATTGCTCCGGCGCACGTGCCAAAAATAGGCTTGAGCCGCACGAACTCTTTCAGTTTTTCGAATCCCGCTTCGCCGAGGAGCTTCAGAAACGTGCTGGACTCTCCGCCGGGAATGATGAGGCCGTCGATTGTGTCGAACTGCTCAGGTTTTTTGACGAGTACAACCTCTGCGCCCAGCTCCTCGAGCCGCGTGCGGTGGGCGTCGAAATCCCCCTGCAGGGCAAGGACGCCGATTCTTAAACGCGTCGTAGGTCGTTGCTCGGTGGTCGTTGGCAAGGAAAGATCCATCGTCGGTCGTACGTGGTAGGCAAAGCCCGCATCGCCAGCCATCCCGCGCAATCTTGAATTGAGGGCTACTCCCCGTACAGCTTCAACGCCATGGCGCCATGGGTTGCTGCCCCGCCGGCGCGTAATGCGGCCGCAAGAAATGCCGTCTCCGTGACCTCTTCGCGGGAGGCGCCGTTAGCTTTTGCCGCTTTGACATGCACTTCAATGCAATAGGGACACTGCGTTGTACACGCGACCGCCAGAGCAATCAGCTCACGATACTTGCGCGGGATGGCGCCGTCCTCGCGGGCGACAATCTTGTCGAAGTTCAGCCATGCGTTGAATTCAGTGGGCGCAAGCTTGCTCATTTCCTTGAGCAGTTTCAGGTCTGCGGGATCGTGGTAATGTTCGCTCATAGTCGTCTCCCATTTTTTCAGTGAAGCATCAGCATATCCCCGTTCGAGCGCTAGCTCAACTCGGCGATCCCCACAAAAAAAGCTGGCTCCGATGTTCCGGAGCCAGGTGAAGAGAGTTTTGCTTCGAGCGAATCGTTAGCCTTTGACCACTTTCAACTGGTTATCGACCGAGAAGATTCCCGGTACGCTGTTCGCGTGCATGCCGGCAATGATTTTGTCGGCCTGGTTATCGACGAATCCGATCAACGTTACGTGACCGTTGTCTACGATGATTCGAATCTGCGCATTCACACCCATTGCGTAACGCTGCAACATCGGCTCACCATAGATGCTCCGGTATAGCCTCGCCCGCAAACGCTGATCCATGAACGAAACGGGCAGCACGTTGATTTGATTGTCAACGCGCTCCACGCCTTCAACCTTCTTTACCACGTTGCCCGCGTCGCTTTTCAGCGTCGCGTTGGTGACGTCACCGGTCAGCGTGACCGTGCCGTTGTCATCGACGGTGAACGCCATATAGTCAAAGGTGTTCACATAGGGCAGCATGTTCAGCTCATGGGTCACGCGATCCTGCAGAGTTTTCGGCCTCTTTGCCGAAGCCACGGCATTCTGCGCGGCGAATGAAAGAACCAACGCGACCATGGCAGTTGCAACTACCAGCTTTGTTTTCATAATCTTTTCTCCCATCTCGATTTGTCGCCTCTTTGGCCTATCCGTAGAAACACGCCAAATTGGATAAAGTTGCGGCAACCCTTTTCAGGCAGGGAGTTACGGGTAAAGAAGCGTAACTATTGTCAATGGGAATTGACGAACCAAAGAGGACTTCGCAGTGCCCAAAAATCTGCTAGCCCGGCTGGTGAGCCCAAGCCGTCTAAAGATAGCCGGGCCTCGGAAACGACCCGGCTGTCCTCGTTCAAGCTTAGTTGCTCGCTGCTGCGGAACTCTTCATCATCTTCGGGGCGGGTATGGGCAACCTGCCGTCGGCGCCGCTGGTCAGTGCGACGAACGCCGGGTCTTTCATCAGAGAGGCGAACACCGCGTCCACGCGCGCTTCCATCATCTCTTTCGAGCGAACCGCCTGGTAGCGCTCGTACTGGAAGAAATGACGCTTGAGCAGGACAAGAGCTTTGTCGCGCTGACCAAGCTGCGCGTAGATTGCCGCCAAATTATAAGAGGCGGGCAGCATGTTTTCGTTTTCGCGTGCGATCTTCAGTGCTTCATCTCCGTGACCATTCGCAGCCATAAAGCCGGCCGCAAAGATCAGGTTGTAAGAGTCGTGCGGATCAAGATCAAGCGCCTTGTGCACGTAAGAATCCGCCTTCGCCGCGTCGCCCTCTGAGTTCCAGTACACCGCGAGATTGCGATAGGCCAGAGCAATCGGAAACGTTTCGACAGATTGCTCCATGAGCGCAAGGCCCTTCTTGAATTCGCCTTCATGGATCGTCATCTTCCCCAGCCCGTGCAACGCGACCGCGCGGGCGATGGGGTCGGAAGGCATGGCGAGAATTTCGTCGAAGGTGTGGCGCGCCTTCTGCCAGTCGCCGATGTGGTGCCGGTAGGTTTCGCCCAGATAGCGCAACGGCGTGGGATCGGCCGGGTCCATCCGGTGGGCGAGCGAGTAGAAGCGCTCGGCTTCGCGGTATTGGCCGGCGTTCTCGGCGCGCAGGCCCTGCCTCATGGTGCGATCAATTCGTGCTCCGGCAGCGCGATTAAAGATTGGAGCAGCGCCGTCGGGCGCATCGATCAGGCTTGCATCCACTTCGACGCCCAGTTTCTTCAGCGCTTTCGCGGCGTCTTTCGCTTTTCGAGGAAACAGGCACTTCTGTTCGAGAACGGCTTTGTAAAGCGGGATCGCCCCCGTGGCGTCGCCGGATTTCGCGTGCTCTTTGGCATCTTTCAGCTGCGCGTCAATCTGGTTCTCGCGACGCTTATATTCCTCATCCACCAACTTCTCGACCTGGTTTGCGCGCAAAAAACCGTCTTTGTTCTCAGCTTTGCCGAGCGGGCTGCCGTCAGGCGTCACCAGAATCGCGATTGGCAGCTTGGCCTCAGCCACCAGTTTTTTCCCCAGTGGAGTTCCAGCATCAACAATTTCCATCGACACGCATTGCGTGGCGTACAGCGAAAGTATGCGCGACGTTCGCAGGCTCGACTTCTGCACCTCCTCCACCGAAGACGGGAACCAGTAGAGCACCATCCCCGCAGTCACGGGCGGAAGTTCGGGCACACGCACGCGCCATGGCACGTTATAGACCTGCACAGCCGGACCCGAGCCAGTTGATCCGCCGCCCATTCCTCCCATGCCGCCGCCACCACCGCCACCGCAGGTGGCCGAGACTTGAGTCGATGAAACCAGGATCGCCAGCAGCAGTGCCGTCGAGTAAGCCCTCAAACTTTTCATGCTCCAATTGTAGTTTGTCAGAGAAGCGGACGCGCGCTTTAACGATAATTTGACAATGCCTGCCAGAGGCATCCTTCTGGGGACAGTATTTAATCCTCATTTCGCCTGACTCGCATGACCTTCGGAACCGTCGAGGAGAGTCAAAGTAAGTGATCGCCGCTGGCCTGAGCGGAACTTGAACTTGCAGGATGCGTGAGGTTAGGCAAGGGTCTAGAAGTCAAATGGCGGCGCCTTCACCCAAGTCCTGCAGCCTGTCTGGTCCTGACCGTTCCCTACATTGGAAGAACCGTCCGCGCCACCAAACCCGCACCCCTTACGCATCTCCGCCGAGGCCTTAGGGATTTCCCTCGATTGACACTGGACAGCTCGACGCCTAGCGTGGCGTAGAGGGCATCGTATTTCGCAATCTATTTTCGACAGGAGAATCCAAATGTATCGAGCTAAACATGCGGTGGCATTGGCGGCGATCATGGTGGCATTCCTTGCCGCTGGGGCATTGACGCCCGCTAAGGCGCAGACTTCTGAACCTCAGGCAACGAGTCCAGACAATAGCAAAATGAACACTCAGGACCGCGATAAGGCAGCTCCTACTGCCGATCAGCAGAAAGAGAATCGGTCGGACCGCGAGATCACCCGGCAGATACGGCAGTCGCTGGTGAAAGACAAATCGCTATCCACCTATGCACACAACGTAAAGGTCATCACCCAAGACGGCAAAGTAACGTTGAAGGGTCCCGTGCATTCGGATGACGAGAAGAAGGCCATTGAAACGAAGGCCGCCGAAATCGCGGGCGAGAACAACGTAACCAGCGAGTTGGATGTCAAGCCGCAGCAGTAAGACAGCTTCACCCAAAAACTGGTGCCGTCGCCGGTAGGGTCCACCCTTCCCAAGATCGGGGTGGGCCCACCGGCACCCGGCGTTTTGAGTGAGTGATGGCCGAGATTCTTACCAACCCCTGGTCTGCAGCATGTTGGCCTCGTCGTTCCCACTCACCGCAAGACCTTTCATCGCTCCCGTCAGGTTTTCGCTAACCTCAAGTAATACTTTAGGGTCGTTAAAGTGGGTGGCGGCCTGCACGATGGCGCGGGCGCGCTTTTCGGCTTCGGCGGGCGGAGCGAATGCGCAGGTGTCGTCGTAAGGATGGTTCGAAACCGAGTGCGTGCACGACGTGCGCTGGCCCATGAAAATGCCTGAGCCAACGAACACGGCTTCGGCGCCAAGCTGCATTACAAGCGACGCGTCGGCGGGCGTGGCAATGCCTCCGGCGGAAAAATTCGGAACCGGCAGCTTCCCTTCCTTGGCCACCAGCTTTACCAGTTCGTAGGGCGCTACTAGTTCTTTGGCTTTGGCGTACAGTTCCTGGTCGCTGAGCACGGTGAGGACTTTCATGTCCTGCACGATCTGGCGCATGTGCCGCACCGCATGCACGACGTCTCCGGTGCCGGCCTCCCCCTTGGTGCGAATCATTGCCGCGCCTTCGGCAATTCGGCGCAGGGCCTCGCCCAGATTGCGCGCGCCGCAAACGAAGGGGATCTTGAATGCGTGCTTATCCACGTGGTGGGCTTCGTCGGCGGGCGTGAGCACTTCGCTTTCGTCGATGTAGTCCACGCCTAGCTCTTCCAGAATTTGCGCCTCGGCAAAATGTCCAATACGGCACTTCGCCATCACCGGAATCGATACCGTAGCCATGATCTCGCGAATCTTTTTCGGCGAGGCCATCCTGGCAACACCGCCCTCGGCGCGGATTTGCGCGGGCACGCGCTCGAGCGCCATTACGGCGACAGCACCGGAGCGTTCGGCGATCTCGGCCTGGCGGGCGTCGGTGACGTCCATGATGACGCCGCCCTTGAGCATTTCGGCGAGGCCGGTTTTGAGGCGAAGGCTATTATTGCTTTGTTCGTTCGAAGCGCCGTTATTCTGGGACATTTGCGGGCTCTTTTCTCGGAATCTTTGCTACTACAGACGAACGCCGGTGCGCGCCCGGGCTCGTGATTCTATTCTACCAGTGGGCGATTCACGACGGAGCGTGCTAATGGCGCGCCAAAAAGCGCCTAACCACGAAGGGCACGAAGTACCACGAAGGAAACCGACAACCCAAAAAGAGGGACCGGCCTAGGCGTCGCACGGGCGAGGGCGCCCGTACCACAATACTAACGAGTGGATTCTATTTCGCCGAAGCTGACACTTCCCTGCCCGAGTACTGCACCGCTCTATCTGGCTCGCCCGCAGTTTCCACCCCCGCTCCGTGGTTTTCGCCGACGATTACGACGTTGAAGGTGCGGTTCTCGATCATGCCCGCGAACGACCCTTTGCGCTCGCCGATAGTGAGCGCCCGAGTCGCGTCATTCCAATGCATCGGGATGGTCGCGTACTTCCCTTTTTCGTAGTTGTAGGTGTCGCCTTCGTCTTCGTACAAAGTGAAGTCGCCATCTGCGCCGGGATAAACGCGCAGCTCAATCGACTCCAACGGCTTCTGCTTGGCGTATTCCTCTTCGGGGCCCATGGGAATAATTGATCCCGCGCGAACGTAGAGCGGCATGCGATCGAGCGGAGCGGCAACGTCGGCGAACTTGCCACCGTCGACGGCTGCGCCCGTCCAAAAGTCGTACCACTCGGCCTGCGGGAAATAGACGCGGCGTGTAGTCGCTCCAGGCTCGGTTACGGGGTTCACAAGAAATGCCGGCCCATACATGAACTGGTTGCCGATATTCTGCGCGTTCCCGTCATTGCGGAAGTCCATCACCAGCGGCCGCATCGGCGTGTAGCTTTCAGATGTGGTCTTCCACGCCAGCGAATATATATAGGGAAGCAGGCGGTATCGCAGATTGTCGTACTGCAGCAGAATCTTGTCCGCCTCCGGCCCGTACGACCAGAGCTCATTTTGGTCGGGATTGTAGCGAGTGCCGTGCACGCGGAACGCTGGCGAGAATGCGCCGAACTGGAACCAGCGCACAAACAGCTCGCGGAAATTGGGATCGCTGAGGTCGCCGCCGGAAATGAATCCACCGATATCGGTTGTCCAGTACGGCAGGCCCGAGACTGAGAAATTCAATCCCGCAGGAATCTGCCGACGGAAGCTGATCCAGTCTGAAAGCACGTCGCCCGACCACGCGGTCACGGAATTGCGCTGCGCTCCGGCAAACGCTGAGCGCGAAAGAATGAACACCCGCTTCTGGTCGGACGAGCTGCGCTGGCCGTCATAAACGGCTTTGGTTGTCATCAGCGGGAAAATGTTGGCATAGCGGTTGCCGCTTCCGATGTGCAGCTTGTGACCGAGCAAAATATTTTCTTCCTGGCCTTCGGTTTCAGGTTCGGTAGTGTCGAGCCACCAGGCATCCACGCCGATCTTGAACAGATGCTGGTCCATCAGGTTCCAGTAGTATTTGCGCGCGGCAGGATTGGTCGGGTCATACACCGCCATGCCCATCTGGTGATAAGGCAAATGCGGTTCCTTGGTGCGGTCGATGAAGTAACCGAGCTTGTCCATCTCCTCGTACTCTTTCGAGCCGGGTTCAAAAAACGGCCACACCGAAATCATCAGATGGAAATTCAAGTCGTGAAGTTTATCGACCATTCCCTTGGGGTCGGGATAGTTTTTATTGAAGACGTGCTCGCCTTTGCGGTTCCACCAGAACCAGTCTTGAACGATGTCGTCGGCGGGAAGGTGCAGGTCGCGATACTTTTGCGCGATGCCGACGAGTTCCTCTTGCGATTTATAGCGATTCTTACATTGCCAGAATCCGTAGGCCCAACGGCCAAACATGGGCGCGGCGCCGGTGAGTTCGCGGTAACCCGCGATGATCTTGTCGAAGTCAGGGCCGTAAATGAAGTAGTAGTCAATGGTGTCGGCAACTTCAGAACTGATGTAGAGCGCGTGCACGAAGCGGTTGTTTACGCGGCTGCGCGAAGTGTTGTTCCAGAAGATGCCATAGCCTTTCGACGACATCAGCATGGGAACCGCAATATTTGTGTTCTCCTGCGACAGGTCAACCGACTCGCCACGAAAGTTCCACACCCCGGACTGATGCTGGCCGAGTCCGTAGAAGGCTTCGTGCGAGCCATACACTCCCGCGTCCATTTCGGCGCGGTAAGTTTTCTCGCCATTCACGGTTTCGGGCGTCATGATTCGCTGAGCGTCATTGAACAGCTGATCCTTGCCGGCAGAAAATGCGATCCCTCCGGAGGCCTCGTCGAGGGTCACGGTCAGTGAGGAAGTCGAAAGCGTGGCCTTCTTGTCCGCGGTTTCCATCTTGAACTGGGCCGCCGGCCAGGAAGTTTTCGTGACCACGTAATCCGGGCGGCTGGGGAAAATACCGTTCGGAGAATACAGAACATGAATCATCGAGTCCGAGCAGACCTGCAGTTTCAACACCGCGCCAGACTGAAACGTGGCGCGAAGGCCGTCGGCTTCTTTCGCGACATTGGTAACCGGTACGAGTTTCGACCACTGCGCGGCAGCAGGAAGAGCAGTACAGAGAATTGCTAGGAAGACAGGGGCATATCTCAAACGCATGACAGCGAGCCTCCAAGGGGAATCAGGAGAATATCACGAAGAATGCGCCGGAAATATCCAGGCCATCGCCCAACAGTTAGGCTAACGGTAAGCTGAACCCCACGGGGGGTAGGCCACCCTTTGCAGTTTTGAAAGGATGGGAATCGGGGAAAGTCAGGATTCGTAACCTGACTGCAATGGCCCATGCTCCCGCACTTCGCAAACCCGCGAAGAACAGGGGTCCCCACTGTATTGTTTGTGCCAGCAAGATCGAAAGTCCGACCAGCGTCTGCGGGGACTTAATCAGGCAGAGGTATTTTCACATCTATGCGGTGCGAATTAGCCTCTTCGCCTCCGAGATCTCTTTATTTAACTGAAAAGCGTTGGAGGTCGCGAATCCAGCAGCAGTGTTATCGAATACACACCACACCCGCGCTCCTTCAGCTAAATTTATTATCCGAGCCGCCATCGCTTTAAGGAATTCAGGGGAATAATCAGAAAAATATCGCCGAGGGGAACCATGCAGGCGAAAGTAAACCAACTGGCCAAACCCCGTTGGTTCGGCCGCAACAGGAACACATGCGGGATCCGCCGCGACGCCTGCGATGCCGAATTGCCTTAGCAGATCCTCGGCTGTGGGATGAAACCAAGTGGCGTGCCGGGCTTCCAATACGACATCTCCGGCGTGTTGCTCACGCAGCAATCCAAAGAACCGCTTGGCGATCACGCCGTCGAAAACGCAGCGCGGTGGCAATTGGACCAGAAGCGGCCCGAGCTTTGGTCCCAGAAAACTGACTTGCTTTAGAAATGCTGCCAATTCGTCTGGGCCACATTCCAATCGGGCGTCATGGGTAATCGTTCGCGGGACCTTCACTGAAAAGCAGAATTCTTCCGGTACCGACGCGGACCATCGTTCCCAAGTTGAATACTTATGGGGACGGTAGAAGGAAGAATTAATTTCGCAACAGTTGAAGGTTCGGGAGTAACGCTCGAGATGAGTGCCTTCTGATTCGAAATGAGCGACGTTTTGACGAGGTATATTCCAACCGGCGCAACCGACATAGATGTTAACCGAGCTTGAACGTTCGTCCCCGTCGCGTATGTTCGGGCTGGGAAAACTCGATCCGGCCATCTGGCGACCTGGTTCGATCGACGGCATAGCAAGTTTACTTTTTTGTTAACCACATAGTCCGGCTGCCGTTATATGCCCGCTTCAGAGCTTTGGGTTGTTCAAAAAACCTTCGAGGACCGCAGTGCATCTGGGTGACTGCGCAAGGAGAGTACGCAAGGAGAGTAGATGAGCAAGGCCGCGAACAATCGAACCCTGGCAGACCCGGTCCTTCTGAAACCGTTCGCCGAAAAAGACCTTCTCAGAGTCGTAATCGAAACACCCAAAGCAAGCCGCAACAAGTTTGCCTTCGACGTTGACGAGCGCATTTTCGAGCTCAGCAAAGTTTTACCGGCCGGGATGACATTTCCGTACGACTTTGGTTTCGTTCCCTCTACGAAAGCTGACGACGGTGGCCCCGTAGACGTGCTGGTGTTAATGGACGAGCCCGCTTTCCCCGGATGCGTGCTCACTTGCCGCCCCGTCGGCGTTATTCAGGGTGAACAGGGGGACAAGAAGAAGAAGGTCCGCAACGACAGAATCGTAGCCGTAGAACGGGAAGCATACAGCTGGGCGCACGTAAAGACGATTGCCGACCTGGGAAAAGAGTTCTGCCTCGAGCTAGAACAATTTTTCGTCAACTATCACAGCCTTTCCAAGCAGCAGTACAAGATCCTGGGAATCAAGGGGCCCAGCCATGCCCGTAAGCTCGTGAAGTCGGCAATGCGATGATTCAGATTCTTATTCGTTTTCTAGTTGGCGGAACAGTCGTCTCCATATTCTCGCTTATCGGGAGCGTGCTCAAGCCTAAGAGCTTTGCCGGATTATTCGGAACTGCACCGTCGATAGCTCTAGCCACTCAAGGCGCTTTGGGTGACGCTTGGCGCTTTGCCTTTGTGGTCTGCAATCGCCTTCGGGCTGTGGCGGATCGCATTGAGGACATAATGCTAGTCAAAGTAGATAGCTCAGAACTTCGTCAATCGAAGTGGACCCAGTACGCAGTGCGCTTTGTTGCTGGGGGATTGATCACGGTGATCGCTGGGGTGGTGACGAAGCGATACGGCCCCGTCGTGGGTGGCCTTCTGTTAGCCTTTCCCGCAATTTTCCCCGCCAGCGCAACTCTTATCGAAAAAGCCGAAAACGAGAAGAAGGAGAAAAAGGGCTTGAAAGGAACGCTCCGCGGCAGGCAAACGGCGAGTGTAGATGCCGCCGGATCGGCCATGGGAAGCATGGGCCTGCTTTTGTTTGCCATTGTGGTCTGGCAATTTATCGGGGGGCATCAGCCCTGGAAAGTGCTCCTCGGGGCCGCCGCAGCCTGGCTTATAGTTTCTGTAGGTGTATGGGAGATTCGGAGGCGCGCCTGAAGCGCGGTGAGTTGAGTCCGCCGGGAAGAACCCTACCCTTCGGCGTATTTTTATCGCAGTTCCATCTAAAGGCTCGCCGCGCCCAGCCCGGGCTTATCGTTCGTGATTCCTAAGTCCTTCATATCCCAGACGAAAATATCCAACCCGAGCGGCACCGCCTGCAACTAAGCGTCGTCACTGTGAAGCAGTCCTTTTCAAGAGCGCTTAAGAATATGCCACGCCAACGTCCATGGGAACCCAAGCTGGCGATGTGAAGAACGGATCTCAACGACTGCGGACCCAAAGCAGCGGCCCTCCCGAGGGCAGATTTGGGTTTTTGCAGAAATTAGGTCCGGGGTTAATTACAGGCGCATCCGACGACGACCCCAGCGGAATCGGAACCTATTCACAGGTTGGGGCGCAGTTCGGCTATGGCCTGCTCTGGACGATGGTGTTGTCCTATCCGTTGATGACCGCTATTCAGGAGATCTGCGCGCGGATCGGACGGGTGACCGGCGTGGGGATTGCCGGCAATCTTCGGAAGAATTATCCGAAACCTCTTCTTTACGGCGTGCTGTTCGCAGTTTCGGTTGCCAATATCTTCAACTTGGGAGCCGACATCGGCGCCATGGGGGCAGCAATGCAACTGGTGCTGCCCGGAAGAGTTAGCTTTTTCATCGTGTTCTTCGGAATCGCCTCGCTGGCCGGCATCTTGCTCATCCCTTACTCCACTTATGCGAAATACCTTAAGTGGCTCACGTTTTCTCTCTTCGCCTATGTCGGGGTCATTTTTTTTGTTCATGTCTCTTGGGGGGCCGTGGTTCGAGCGACATTGCTGCCGCACATCGAGCTGACAAAAGACTATCTCACCGCCCTAGTGGCTGTTTTCGGAACGACCATCTCCCCTTATCTGTTTTTCTGGCAGGCGTCGCAGGAAGTAGAGGAAGTCAAGAACACTCAAGGGGAAAAGCCCCTCAAGCGAGCGCCGGCGCAAGCGCCCGAACAACTCGCACGGATTCGAATTGATACTTATGTCGGAATGGCCTTCTCTAACGTAGTTGCTTTCTTCATCATCCTGACTGCTGCAGCCACCGTGCACGCACATGGCATTACAGAGATTTCCACATCGGCTCAGGCGGCCAAAGCTCTTGAGCCTCTTGCTGGGCGCTTTGCTTTCGCGCTGTTTGTATGCGGCATTGTAGGCACCGGCCTTCTGGCCGTTCCGGTACTCGCCGCATCCGCATGCTACGGAATCGGCGAGGCGTGGCAATGGAAAACCAGTCTTGAACGCAAGCCCGGGGAAGCGGCACGTTTTTACTCGGCCATCGCGGCGGCGACCTTGATCGGATTGTCCCTCAATTTTGTTCATATCGATCCCGTGAAAGCTCTGTTCTGGGCAGCCGTTCTTAACGGAGTTGTGGCCGCACCACTCATGACTGTAATTATGATCATGGCCTCAAGCCGAAAAGTGATGGGCAAGTTTGTTGTTCCCCCGTATTTGAAAGCCGTGGGCTGGGCTGCGACAGGTGTAATGCTGTGTGCGTGCATCGGCGTATTTGTCACCTGGAAATGAATGCATGCCTTTCGAAGGCTAGTGTTATTTCGAAATGAGTCTTCCTGAAGATCCTTTGACCAACGCGGATATCGCTGAGCTGCTAGCGATTACCGCCGAAGAAGCGGTCCCTCCCCTCAATCGCGCGTATCGCCGCGCCTCGCGCAAAGCACTGCTTTGGACGGAAGAGGCTTCCCTTCTGTATGAGACCGGCCGCTCACTCACCGAACTTCCCGGCGTGGGCCCCTACCTAGAAAAAGTAATGCGCAGATTGATTGAAACGTCGCCAGCCGTTCCCACGCCGGAAGAAATAAGAAAACAATTTTTCACCCGGACGCAGGCACGAGCAATCCTTGCGACCAAACCATCATGGTCGGAACAGGTTAAAGGCGACTTGCAGATGCATACGCTCTGGAGCGATGGCTCGGATTCAATTCAGGAAATGGCGGAGGCGGGGGAATCCCGCGGCTATGAGTACATCGCAATCACCGACCACTCCAAAGGCCTGAAAATTGCCGGAGGCATCGACGAGCAACAACTGCAGCAACAGTCAAATGAGATTGCGAATGTAAACGAAGCTTTCAGCGACTCCGGCAAACAACTTCGCGTTCTTCGTTCCATCGAGGTGAACCTGAACCCTGCCGGGATGGTCGATATGGAGCCATCATCACTTAAAGAGCTCGACCTCGTGTTGGGATGTTTTCACTCTTCGCTGCGCAAGAAGGAAGACCAAACGGAACGCTACATCGCCGCGCTGCGGAACCCTAGCATTCACATACTCGGCCATCCTCGCGGACGCATTTACAATTTTCGTCAAGGATTGAGCGCCGATTGGCTAAAGGTTTTCGCGATCGCCGCCGAACTGGACAAAGCAGTCGAAATCGACTGTTACCCCGATCGACAGGATCTCAGCCTGGATCTTGTGCGCCTCGCAGCGAAGGCTGGATGCAGGATTTCACTCGGCACAGATTCACATGGCAGTTCACAGCTCGAATTCATAGAGTTTGGACTGGCGGCCGCATTGAATGCGAAAATTGAACCGGATCGCATTCTGAATTTCATGCCCCGAGACGACCTAATGAAATGGGCAAGTCGCATTGGAAACGGTGGTTGATCGCCGGAAGGTGCGGGCCGCACGGCTATCGCCAGCGCTTGAGTTTGGGCCAGAGTTGCTCGAGTGTCCCAAACTTTGCGCCTCGGCAAACGAAAACAGGAAGTTGTTTTTCGAGGGCATAAGGATTGTCGGCAGACGTGCCGACATACTCGACGTTCGTCCAAAGCTCCTGCAATCTTTCCAGCGAATCATCCAGCACGATCATGCAGTTGCCCGAATAGCCGCGCGGACCCCAAATCCACCAGGTCTGGTGTCCGCTCAAAGCCGGAGGCAAGCCATAGTTGCGTCCGAGGAAATCGATGGCGCCCGCTTGTCCGTAATCCTGCGCAAAAATGCCGCAGTCGTGGCGTTCTTGCGGGGCAAGCTGGTTCCAGGCCACCGCCGTTTCCGCAACGATTTCGTTCCAACCAAACTGGTCGGAATACCACTGCGGTAGAGGAGCGCGGGCATGAGAGTGCTCCATGACCGGCAGCTTCATAGGCAAGTATGGAAGGTAAGCGAGAAACTTGTCCGGTGACAAAACCGGCACGACCACTGGCGCGAGATGCGCCCCGCTAGCCAGCAGGATGACGACAATCGCAGGCTTCAGCCATCCCACCCGCGGGCGGGTGAGCGCGGACTCAATCGCCACGGCGCCTGCGGCCAGCAGCATGGGGTAAATCGGCGCCAGGTAATAGTTTTTGCCGTGCAGAGCAAAGAAAATGCCGTAGCAGACCAGATAGCTCCATCCCAACACCCGATAGGGTTTCAGTCGCGCCGAGAACAGGAATGCAAGCAATCCGGCAATCCAGATCGGCGCAGACAACGGATGAACCAGGAGTGTTTGCTGAAAAAAGTACGGCCCGGCCGGCAGGACCACATCACGGCCCGCGGCTCGAATATGGTGGATGAGTTGTAGGAACGGCCATTGGTAGTGAATGTTCCACAGCAGGTTAGGAAGAAATATTGCGAAAGCCGCCGCTCCTCCAAGCCAAATCCATTTGTTCAAGAGCGTGCGCCGCTGGTCCGTAAGCAGCAGTCCGGCCACGATTCCAGCGACAAAAAACGCAATCGAGTACTTCTCTTCCAGCCCGATGCCGGCGAATACGCCGACCCAAAGCCAATAGCGCGGTTGATTGCGCTTGATCGCCAGGATTACGAAATACGCGCACGCCATCCACAGATTCGGCTCCAGGCAATTGGTCCCCAGCAGCGAGCCATTGGAGAGATACTGCGGTGCGATCAGGATGGTAACGGCAGTAAGCACCAAAGCGTACGTCTTGCCACCCAGTTCGCGGGCAATAAGCGCCGCCTGCACCACTAGCAGCGAAGAAGCCAGCGCTGGAATAAACCGGATGCTGCGAAGGGAGTCCCCAAGCACGGCGCGGCACAGGTGAATCAGAAACGGGATGAGAGAAGGTTGATCGACATATCCCCAGGCGAGGTGATCGCCGCACGACATGTAATCAAATTCGTCGCGAAAGTATCCGTACCGGTTGTTGAAATAAACGTGAAAGCAAAACTTCGCGATCGCAATTACCCAGATCCAGGCCATTGCAGAGAAAAGAAATTGTTGCTGATTTGCTGGTGCGGAGAGTTCTGGTTCGCGGGTCAAAGTCAAGGCAGTTCCGTCTATTCGCCGGAGTAGAACAGCTCCACCACGGTGCAGTCATCGCTCAAGGGGGTGCCGTCACAGAATTTCGAAACCGCATCGAAAATATCCTTCATATTGCCCTTCTGGGCAGCCGCTTCGAGGCGCTCGTTGTCAAAGAACTCGCCTTGCGCGTCTTCGGCTTCGGTGACTCCGTCGGTCACAAGCACGAGACGGTCTCCGGCGTGCAAGCTGTAGCGGTCGCTTTCGTAGGTCGCATCGGGAAGCAGGCCAATGGGGAGATTGCCGTGCGAGGGACGAATCACTTCGCCTCCGCAAACAAACAGCGGCGGAATGTGACCGCAATTCACGTACTCGAGTTCGCCATCGCGGCGCAGGCGGGCAATGACGACCGTGGCATACTTTTCGCCGATGTGCTTACTGGTGAGGTAGCGATTCGTAGAAGCAGCAATGTCGGTCAAGGGCGTCCGCGAAACCAGCTGCGAATAAATCATCCCCTGCAAGGTCGAGGCAAGCAGAGCAGCGGAGACGCCCTTTCCGGCGACGTCAGCCAGAACGACCGCAAGACCATCTTCGGTATTGACGGCGTCGAAGAAATCGCCGCCGATCTCTTTGCAGGAAAGGTTCTTTCCATCCAGGCGCGCGTACGGCACCTCGGGAATGGTCACCGCCATCAGGCGCTGCTGAATGCCTGCGGCAATGGAGAGTTCCTGCTGGTAACGGCGGGATTCTTCTTCAGCCTGAACCAGTCGGGCGTTTTCGATCAGCGATGCGGCTTCGGTTGCGACCAGATGCAGAATGTCGCCGCTGACTTTTGAAATGTCCTTGGAAGCGAAGCGAGAATCTACATAGAGCGCCCCCAGGGTCTCGCCCGAGGCCACTTCTTCGCGGACGGACCGGGCGCGAGTTTGAACCTGCATCCTCCGCAATGGAATACAGATCACGGTGCGCAGGTCGTATGCAACGATACTTTGTCGTCCGGTCAGGTCGAGCGAGCGACTAGTGTCACTGAGAAGGAATTCGGAATTGGCCCGCATTGACTCTTCCAGGATCGAACGCGAAATCGTAGTGTCGTCGAGAAGAATCTCGCCCTTCGAATTGCGGCCTGCAGCCAGCCGCAACTTGCCTTCCGGAGTTTTCAGGAATACGTAGCCACGCTCTCCGCCGGTGAGTTTTAAGGTGACGTCGAGCAGCGTGAGCAGGATTTCGTCGAGCACCCCGGTCGTGTTCAGCTTGCGGGCGGCTTCGAGAAAGATGGTCAATTTTTCCAGATCTGATACTTCGTTCGAAATCTGGATGCCGGAAATCTGGCTGAGAAAATCGCGGGCCGTGTTCGTGGTGCGGTTACTCTGAGGATCGAATACTACGTAAATTGTGTCGCGCGCTCCGAACTCAACACGGTCGTTGCGTTCCAGCATCTTGCGCTGGACCCGTTCGCCGTTTACGAACGTGCCGTGCTTGCTGCCCTGGTCTTCGACAAAAAACTTCCCGCTTTCCGACACGATGAGGGCGTGATCGCGGGAGACGCGCGGGTCGGCGATGGCAAGGTCCTTCTCCATCTTGCGGCCGATGGTGAAGGGAGTGTGGTCGAGGAAGAGCGTCCGCTGCTCGTCGCCATGGATGTAAATTAGGCTCGGAAAGACTCCCGACCCCATGCCAGAAATGGGCCCGATGATGGTTTGAGCAGACGACATGGATTGGTGGCCGAGTACAAGCATAATGCCAGTAAATCGCGCGCGGGGGAAGTGGCTGGCGCGGTCGTGTGCGTGGGACTATACTTTCTCCATTCTAGGTCGCCCCCGGCAGTCTTCCGGCTTGGAGTCCTTCTATATGATTCGCGGTCTGAGCTTTTTTCTTTTCCTTTCCGTACTTTCCGTCGTTTTGACTGGCTCTTCCGCGGAGGCACAGAGTCTCGGAGGGCCTGGAATCGGGGGGAGTTCCGACAAATTCACCAACAGTCGGGACGGCACGTCGCCCTTTGATGTTTCCCCTGGCGGATTGACCCAGCTGAACTCACGCATGCTCACCTGGGGGGACCAGCAGTTCTCGCCGCTGCAGAACCCGCACCTGATGAGTTCCAAGCTTGACGCTAAAGCCCCCGCGAAGGCGCGCCAGGAATTCGAGAAGGGCTACGGGTTTCTGTACGGAAAAGATTATCCGCGCGCGCTCGAGCATCTCACCGCCGCCATCCAGCTCTATCCCGAGTTTGTGGCTGCGCATCAGGCCCTGGGGTCGGTGTATCTTGCCCAGGGTAAGAATGAGGATGCGCGCGATGAATTTGCGCAAGCGGTGGTGCTAGACAATCGCATCCCTTCCGCCTACTTCAACCTTGGCCGCGCAGAACTTGAGCTCAAGCACTACGGCTCGGCGGAAATTGCCGAGCAGAAAGCCGCCGCCATTGCTCCCTTGGATGTGAAAGTGCTCTCCACGCTGGCTCAAGCCCAGCTTATGAATCGCGACTTCCCCGGAACGATCGCCACGGCAGGCCAGATCCACGCCCGCAAGGACAACAGCCCTCATGCCATGGTTCACTTCTATGCAGCAGCCGCGTGGGAAGCGCAGGCCGACAGAGAGAAAGCCAGCTTTGAGTTGCAAACCCTGCTGAAAGAAGACCCGAAATCGGATGCGGCGAGTCAGGCTCGCGAAATCTTGAACAATCTCAAGATCGACGCAAGCACAAGCCCCTTGGGTGCGTCCTCCACTGGCGACGACGGGGCGAAAGCTGCTGCAAACATCAGTGCGCAAAGAGAGGTGGAAGCCAAGCTTCTCAAAGAAACTGACCGTCAAGAAAAGGAAATCAACGAAGCTGAGGCGGTGTGCGAAACCTGCGAGCAGGCCCATGCCGCGCCCAGCGGCGAAACGCCGTCGCGGGCTTCTGCCCAAAAAGGTAACCCGTGGACGCTGCACAGCAGCGTCAATGAAGTGGCTGTCTTCTTTGTCGCAACCGATCACGGAAAACCAGTGCGCGCGCTCAGTCAGACTGACGTTACGGTGCGCGACGATGGCAAAGCTCCCGCGTCCATTGTCGCTTTCAAGAGCGAAGACCAAATTCCCCTTCGGCTTGGCCTCGTCATTGACGCGAGCAGTTCCGTAACCAAGCGATTCTCATTCGAGCAGGCTTCCGCCTCAGAGTTCGTAAAAAAACTTCTCGTAAACGACGATCAAGGATTTGTTGTCGGCGTAACGAATTCAGTACTTTTATTGCAGGATTTCACTTCTGACGGCGCGCAGCTTTCCAGCGCGATCAATAGCATGACCCCGTCCGGCGGCACTGCCCTTTGGGATGCCGTCGCGTTTGCCGCAGACAAGCTAGCTACCCGGCCTGAAACGCAGCCCGTCGCCCGAGTCCTGGTAGTGGTCAGTGACGGCCAGGACAATTCCAGCAAGAACACGCTCAAGCAGGCCATCGAAACCGCGGAGCGGGACGGCGTGAGCGTTTACACCATCAGCACCAGCGACGCCCGGTACGTTTCAACCGCGCTTCTTGAGGCGACGATTCTTGGGAACCGGGCCCTGCGGGCCCTTTCCGAGCACACCGGCGGCAGCAGCTTTGCTCCGGGCTCGGTGCGGAGCCTGGATCACAGCCTCAGCGAACTCGAAGAATTCATCCACAGCCGCTACTTGGTGGCTTACAAGCCCGCGTTACTCGACCGCGCGGACCGTTACCGCACCATTGATATTGGCGCTGAGAAAGACGGCCACAAACTTCACGTGTATGCCCGCAAGGGTTATTACGTACATTCCACAGATTTCGCGGATTAACCGCCGCTCAATCAGACTCGCGCCCTTCCTGCTGCGAGTGCGTGCACTTTCCACAGTGACGGATTGAATACGCCTGCCACAACCGCGAAAACATTGCACTATAATTAATTGTGGCGATCCTAAGACCCTAATGCATCTCAATCCCTTCCCTGCTCTTTTTGTAGGCGGCGAAATCGTTGATCTCGTGCGCCAAACCGGGCCGGTGGCCCAATTCGTCCTCGTAGCCTTGCTGGCCTTCAGTGTGATCTCGTGGGCGATCATTCTCTCCCGCTGGAGCATGTTGAAACGGGCCCGCGTCCAAAGCGGCCGCTTCCTGCGGGCATTCCGCAAGGCCCAGCGCCTGCAGGACATCAGCACCGTCTCCGAACAGTTCCGCCCCAGTCCCCTGGTTGGCGTTTTTCAGTCGGGCTTTCGTGAATACGAACGCCAAGTCGGTACCTCGGGTGGATTGCGAAATCCTCTAGCCGTGCAGCGCGCCATGCAGATCGCGTCCTCGGAAGAGATGACTCGCTTTGAGCGGAATCTTCCCTGGCTGGCGATCACCGGCGCAGTCACGCCGTTCGTGGGATTATTCGGAACGGTCTGGGGGATCATTGACGCGTTTCACGGGCTCGGCACCGCCGGGGCCGCCACGCTTCGGGCGGTGGCGCCCGGTATCTCTGAGGCTCTGATCACGACAGCTGCCGGGCTCGCGGCGGCCATTCCCGCAGTAATCGCGTACAACCTGATTGGCGGTTCGTTGCGCGACTTTGCCGCGCGTTGCGATGACTTTTCCCTCGAAATGTTGAACGCCGTCGAGCGTCAACCGGCCGCTACGAGGATTGCAGAAGAGGTCCGCCGGTAATGGCATTTACCGCTTCCAACGGACGTACCCAGATCGCCATCTCCGACATCAACATTACCCCGCTGGTGGATGTGGTGCTGGTGCTGCTCATCATCTTCATGGTGACAGCTCCGGTGTTGCAGTCGGGCATTGAGGTCGCGGTCCCCAGGACGCGCACCGTGAAAGAGATCACCGAAGAGCGCATGGTCATCAGTATCGATAAGCAGCAGCGCGTATTTCTGGGCAACGATCCCATCAACATCAATGAGATCGGCGCCAAGCTGCGGCAGAAAGTTCGCGATCCGCTGCACCAATCGATCTTTCTTCGCGCCGATGAAGATGTTCCGTTTGGCGCGTTTGCGACCGTCATGGACGCGGTGAAGCAATCGGGAATCACCAATGTGAGCATCGTCACCCAACCGCTGGAAACCAATGCAAAGCGGTGAGATTTTTTTCGAACACGAACGCTGGGGGCGCAACCTGGCGTGGTCGGCGGGGCTGCATGCCGGCTTCTCGGTAGCAGTTGTGCTCTATGCGCTCATCGCCCGCGGCGGTGGCGGCTCAAACTGGGGCGCAGGAGGCGGCGGCAGCGCCATGGGCGTGACGCTCGTCAGCACCATCCCCCTGCCGGCAAAGCCGGTTCAGACGCAGAGCGTTCTGGCTACCGAGTCGAAGGGACTTTCGCAATCGAAACCGCAGGAACGCGTGGAAGAACCCGACGCGATTCCTATCGCGCAGAAAAATGCAAAGAAGAAGCCGCTTCCGGTCCCGACTGCCACCCAGCGCAAGCCGACGCCGCAGCCGGTAGAGCAGGCGACCAATGTAGTTCCCTACGGCGAGGGTGGCCCGGTAAGCGGACCGTATTCCATGTTCACCGCGGGCGGGGCCAAGGGCGGACTGGCATTCAGCGGCGGCGGTGGCGACTTTGGCGCGCGGTTCGCATGGTATGTGCGCGTGGTGAACCAAAAGGTCTCGGAGAACTGGCTGAAGTATGAAGTCGATTCCAGAATCCAAAACGCCAACCGCGTGTATGTGACATTCGACATTAACCGCGGTGGAAGACCCTCGAACGTGCAGGTTGAACAGTCGAGCGGAGTTCCGTCGCTGGATATTTCGGCGGTCCGGGCCCTGCAGCGCATCGACACCTTTGGCCCGTTGCCGCCCGAGTATTCTGGAAACAAGGTGAGCGTGGAGTTCTGGTTTGACTACAAGAGATAATCCTCCGGCATCCACCGACACGAACGAAATCGTCAAGGAGAGCAATTTGAATTCGGCGTGCAATCGATCCATCGCTTTCAATCCATGGCGGCGTGCGTTCGCCGTTCTCGCAGCCATCCTGTCTTGCGCTGCACTTTGCCCCTTGGTCCTCGCGCAAGACTGGATCAAGACGGGCACCGGACTCGGCGTGGAACGCATTCGAATCGCCGTCCCGGAATTCAAAGCTTCCAACCAGGACCCACGTAACGCGGAACTTCTCAGGACGTTCAACGACACGCTGTGGAATGATCTCGACAACGCCGGCATTTTCGATATGGTTTCGAAGAGCTTCTACCCCCTCGGGCAGTTTGGATCGCCAAGTGACATAAAGCTCGACGCATGGGGCGTTGCGCCGGTGAGCGCTGCGATGCTCGCATTCGGAAACCTTGCCGCCAATGCCAACAACCTCACCGTGCAGGGATGGCTGGACGACGTGAAGAACCCCTCGTCTCCGCAGGTTCTGGCCAAGCAATACAGCGAAGCGGCCACCACGCAACAGGCGCGGGTCATTGCCCACAAGTTTGCGGATGAAATTATTCTGCGCCTGGGCGGCGGAATCAACGGCATCGCAGAAACTCAACTCTTCTTTGTCAGTTCGCGCGGCGGCCACAAAGAGATTTGGGCCATGGATTACGATGGCGCAAATCAGCATCCGGTAACCACGCTAGGAGCAATTTCACTCTCGCCGCACATTTCGCCAGACGGTTCCCGGCTGGCGTTCAGTTCGTTTAACGGCGCCGCGTGGGAGATTCGAATGTTCTCGTTCGATCTGAACCGCATGGTTTCGTTCCCGCGCTTCGGTGGAACGAACACGTCCCCGTCGTGGTCGCCGGACGGCACCAAGCTGGCTTTCTCTTCCTCCCGCTCGGGCGAATCAGGAATCAGCGTGGTCGACCAGTCCGGCGGAAATTTGCATCGCATCACCAGTTCCAGAGGTCCGAACGTCTCTCCTGTCTGGAACCGCAAGACGGGGGCTGCCATCGCTTGGGCCAGCGGACGCAGCGGCCTGCCGCAGATCTATACCATGGGCGCTGATGGGACCAATGCTCAGCAGCTGACCGAACAAGGGTACGCGGTTTCTCCCTCATGGTCGCCGAACGGCCAATTTCTGGTTTTTTCCTGGATGCGCCGCTACGGTGCCGGCGCTCCGGGCGCTCAGGACATTTACATCATGGACGTCACTAACAAGCAGTGGGTGCAGCTGACCCATGATGGCGGCCGCAACGATTTTCCTTCTTGGGCGCCCGACGGCAGACACATCGTATTCCAATCCAGCCGGTCGGGCTCACTCCAGATTTGGACGATGCTGGCCGACGGAAGCAATCAGAAGCAACTCACCAACTCAGGGGCGAACTCCGAGCCGGACTGGAGCTGGAAGTAGAGTTGCTATTGTGTGGAGGGCGCATTCTTGGTATTTCTCGGAAGGCGAATGTTTTGCCGCCGTCCGGAACGCAACTTCAGTTTAGTCGTGCGATTTATAAAGGGAGAAAAAATGAAACAGCTGACATCCAGATGGATTGTTCTAACATTCGCTCTCGGCGCAATTTTGTTCCTGGGCGCGTGTCATAAAAAGGCGGTTCCCCCGCCTCCACCACCGCCTCCGGCTCCTATGGCGCCTACCGCAAGCCTGACGGCGAATCCGACCAGCATCGACAAAGGCCAGTCGGTCACACTGACCTGGCAGACGACCAACGCCACCACCGTCAGCATTGAAGGAATTGGCGCCGTGCAACCCAATGGCACTCAACAGGTGTCGCCCGCTGAATCGACTACGTACACTTTGACCGCCAAGGGCGACGGTGGCACGCAGTCCGCAACCGCACAGGTGACGGTGAATGCTGCCCCGGCGCCACCGCCCGTCTCTACTGGCCCGTCACTTACCGACGAGCAGATGTTTGCTCAGAGCGTGAAGGACATTTATTTCGACTATGACAAGGCTGAAGTCAGCTCGTCTGAACAAGCCAGCGTGCAGGCCGATGCCGCATTCCTGCAACAGCACGCGAACATGCATGTCACCATCGAGGGCCACTGCGACGAGCGAGGATCGACCGAGTACAACCTAGCGCTGGGCGACAACCGGGCCAGCACCGTCAAGAATGCCCTGGTAGCGGCCGGCGTGTCGGCAGATCGCATCAAGACCGTCAGCCTGGGAAAAGAAAAGCCGTTCTGCAATGAATCGACCGAAGCCTGCTGGCGGCAGAATCGCCGCGGCCACTTCGTGCTGAACAAGTAAGAGCGACCTGGTTGTTCGCTGTGAGGGGGCGGCCGAGATGCTGCCCTCTTTTTATTTGGTCTATTTGGTGCCAGGCAGGCCCTCGCCGGATTTGGGAATTAGGACGCCTTATCCACAGTCGCCCTGAGGTTTGGTTTCACCGCCGGCGGTTAAGCCATTAAAATCAGACGAACCGCATGTCTCAATTCGTCCACCTGCACCTTCACACCGACTACTCCATGCTCGACGGCGCTTGCGACGTCGAGAAGCTCTGCAACCGCGCCAAGGAACTCGGCATGCCGGCGGTGGCCATGACCGATCACGGCAACATCTTTGGTGCCGTGCACTTCGTAAATGCTGCGAAAGCTGCAGGCATCAAGCCGATTATCGGCTGTGAGCTGTACGTCTGTAAAAAGGACGACCACCGTATTGCGCGCACCCCTCCTGACGGCGACACCTACAACCACCTGCTGGTGCTGGCCGAGAACGAGGAAGGCTATCGCAATCTGGTGAAGATCACATCCGAAGCGTCGCTGTACGGGTTCTATTACAAGCCGCGAGTCAGCAAGAACTTTCTCGCCGAGCATTCGAAAGGGTTGATTGCGCTCTCGGGATGCCTGAAGGGCGAAGTTGCCGAATTCCTCACCGACGATAAGTACGACGCCGCACGCAAGGCTGCCGCGCAATACGCCGACATTTTCGGCAAGCAGAATTTCTTTCTCGAAATTCAGGACCAGGGGCTGGAGATGGAGCATCGCATCCACCCGGGACTGTTTCGCCTGGAGAAAGACCTTGGGCTCCCGCTGGTCGCTACCAACGATAGCCACTATCTTTGCGAGGACGACGCCCACGCGCAGGACGTGATGGTCTGCATCCAGACCGGCAAGAGTATTCAAGACCCGAACCGGATGAAGTTCCAGGGCACCGACTTCTTCGTCAAAAGCCATGACGAGATGTACCAGGTGTTCAAGGACGCGCCGGAAGTTCTTTCGCGAACGCTGGGAATCGCCGAGCGCTGCCATGTGCGGCTGGAAAAGGTCAGCAATCCCTTCCCGCACTTCGATGTCCCCGAAGGCTATACGCTCGACAGTTATTTTGAACATGTGGCCCGCGAAGGCTTTGCCAAGCGCATGGAGCCGATTCGGCAACTGTCTGCGGCCGGGAAGTTAAAGCACGGCGTTGGCGAATACGAGCAGCGACTATCCCGCGAAATTGCCATCATTCAGCAGATGAAGTTTCCCGGCTATTTCCTGATCGTCTGGGACTTTGTTCGCTACGCACGAGAGAACAATATTCCGGTGGGGCCGGGCCGCGGATCAGCCGCCGGGTCGCTGGTTTCTTACTCGCTCCACATCACCGATCTCGATCCCCTGCAGCATGAATTATTCTTCGAGCGGTTCCTGAATCCGGAACGAATTTCCATGCCGGATATCGACATGGACTTCTGCATGAACCGCCGCGGCGAAGTGATCGACTACGTAACTCGCAAGTACGGCCGCGAGAATGTGGCGCAAATCATCACCTTCGGGACCATGGCGGCGAAGGCTGCGATCAAAGACGTTGGCCGCGCCATGGACGTCCCCTACGCCGACGTGGATCGCATTGCGAAAATGGTGCCGACTACGCTGAACATCAAACTCGAAACTGCGATCAAAGAGTCGCCGGCCCTGCAGCAAGCCTACGAGAATGATCCTCAGATCAAGCAACTCATCGATACTGCGATGAAGCTTGAGGGAATGGTGCGCAACGCCGGGGTTCATGCCGCAGGCGTCGTGATTTCTCCGCGGCCGCTGAACGAACTGGTGCCGCTGTATCGCACCAAGAACGACGAAATCGTCACCGCCTTCGACATGGTCGCCATCGAAAAGATGGGCCTGCTGAAAATGGACTTCCTGGGCCTGACCACGCTCACCATCCTCGACGACACCCGGAAGCTCATACGTCAGACGCGAGCGGAGGAGGTTCAGCTTGACGCGCTGCCTCTCGAGGATGCACCCACCTATCAAAAAGTCTTTCACAAAGCCCTGACTTCCGGGGTGTTCCAGTTTGAATCGCACGGCATGCGCGACGTCCTTCGACGATACCAGCCCAACACGATTGAAGATTTGACCGCGCTGAACGCACTCTACCGTCCCGGTCCCATCCAGGGCGGCATGATCGACTACTTCATCGACCGCAAACACGGGCGCAAGAAGATCGAGTACGAACTGCCGGAACTCGAAGAAATCCTGAAGGAAACCTTCGGCGTGATCGTGTACCAGGAACATGTGATGCAGATCGCGAACCGGCTGGCCGGCTACTCCATGGGGGAGGCCGACCTGCTGCGCCGCGCCATGGGGAAAAAGAAGCCGGAGGAGATGGCGCAGCAACGGGAACGCTTTGTGGAGGGCGCAGTGGAGCGCAAGTATCCCCGGGCAAAGATCGAACGGATTTTCGATCTGCTGGCGAAATTCGCCGAATACGGATTCCCCAAGGCGCATTCTGCGGCTTATGCGCTGCTGGCCTACCAGACCGCGTACTTGAAGACTCACTATCCGGTTGAGTTTATGGCTGCGCTGCTCACGTCAGTCACCGGCAGCACCGATGACGTGGTGAAGTACATCAACGAATGCCGCGAGATGGAAATCGCCGTCGAACCCCCGGATATTAACGTGAGCGATGCGAACTTTACGCCGCACGGGGCAGCGATTCGGTTTGGATTAGCGGCTGTCAAGAATGTTGGCCACAACGCGATTGAATCAATCGTGGGGGCTAGGAAAGAGCTGGGTGCCTTCCAATCGATTTACCAGTTCTGCGAAAAGGTGGATCTTCGCCTTCTCAACAAGCGCGTCCTGGAGTCTCTCATCAAAAGTGGAGCCATGGACTCGCTCGGCCGGCGTGCCCAACTGATGGCCGTGCTCGACAAAGCCATGGATCATGCGCAAAAAACTCAGCGCGACAAAGACTCCGGTCAGCACGGTCTGTTCGGCGTGTTCCAGGAGGAGGAAAGCCAGGCCGCCCAAGACCGGCTGCCCGACACGCCCGACTGGGATGAGCACATGCGCCTCGCCAATGAAAAGGAAATCCTCGGCTTCTTCATCACCGGACACCCACTCGATAAATATCGCGAGAAATTAGAGGACTTGCGTGCGCTTTCGGTCGCCGAACTGTCCGCAATTAAGCAATCCACCGCAAAGGACGAAAACCTGACCACGGCCGGAATTATCACCAACCTGCGCGTGCTCAAGTCAAAGAAAGGCGACTTCTACGCCCAGGCCATGCTCGAAGACATGTCGGGGTCCATGGACATGCTGGTTTTCCCCGAGGCTTACAAGAAACTTCAGGACAAAATTAAAGCTCTCGCCGACGTTGCAATTCTGGTGCGCGGCGGCGTCCGCATTGAAGAAGGCGCCAATCCAAAGCTCACCGTGAATGACATAACTTCGCTGGAAGAGGCGAAGGTGCCGCTCGCCAAGTCGCTCCGCATTCGGGTACCTCTGGAAGCTGCCTCAGAAACGACCATCGATGACCTGCATCTCCTTTTCTCTCAACGAAAAGGCGAGGCCAAGGTCTTATTTGACGTGGAACGGGCGGGGGATTTCATGGTGGTAATGGAAGCCGAAGGCTATAATGTTTTGCCGGACCGCTCCTTCGTCGCCAAAGTCGAAGAGTTGTGCGGTCGGGGCGCAGTGAGAGTTATAAATTGATTGCGCGGACCCGGTAACTTTGATTGGGTAATTGAGTAATTTGTAATTGGGGAAAGTCGGAAGACCAATCGCCACCCGGTTCTTCAATTTCCCGATTTCTCAATTCCTAAGTTCCACAATTTCCCGATAACCCGATTCTCGAGAGGATGCGTCGCCACGGCGAAAATTCACCCAATCAAGTCAGCGGACATCGGCACGGTGCTTACCGGCGCCCAGCTGCTGCTTTCCATGGTCGAGACCCGCCGCGCGCGCAATGGCAATTCGAACGGCTCTCCGGTGGCCGTCGAGCTGGAAAAGATCGAGGAGCACCTCGTCCGCCTGGAAGCACTCGAAGGCCAGAGTGACGACATTCGACTAGAAATCGACGAAATCCGCTTACGGGTGCATGCGTTGAGGAGCGAAATGTCTCACCGGGAAGCATGGATGAAGACCGAGCTCGCCCGCCATCCCCAGCGCCCGTACTTCCTTGACTATGTGGAGAGGATTTTTACCGACTTCAGCGAGATTCACGGCGACCGGCGTTTCGCCGACGACCCGGCAATGATCTGCGGGATGGCGCGTTTTCACGGTGAAGAAGTTCTAGTGCTCGGTACGCAGAAGGGCCGCGACACCAAGCAGAAGGTCTATCGCAACTTCGGCATGCCCAATCCCGAGGGATACCGCAAGGCGCTGCGGGCGATGAAAATCGCGGAAAAATTTGGCCGCCCGGTTCTCGGCTTTGTGGACACCCCGGGGGCGTACCCTGGGCTGGGCGCGGAAGAGCGCGGACAGGCCGAAGCCATTGCGCTGAACTTGCGCGAGATGGCGCGGCTGAAAGTGCCGATCATCACCACCATCACCGGCGAAGGCGGCAGCGGCGGCGCGTTGGCTATTGCGGTTTCCGACCGGGTGCTGATGATGGAAAATGCCGTCTATTCCGTCATATCGCCTGAGGGATGCGCCTCGATCATGTGGCGCGACTCTTCCAGGAAAGAGTTGGCGGCCGAGGCCATGCGCATTACTGCCCCTGACTTGAAAGAGCTGGGCTGCGTGGACGCGATTGTCCCCGAACCGCCGGGCGGAGCGCACGGCGACTACGCCGCCGCCGTCCAACTGGTGGATGAAGCCCTACAGCAGAACCTGGCCGAGTTGAAAGCGTTGTCTTCCGACCAGTTGATCTCTACCCGCTACGACAAATTCCGCAAGATGGCCCAGTTCTTCACCGAGGGGTGAGCTACCGAAACTCAGTTAGTGCGGTACCGCCTGAATGGCGGGTGCCTTTGATCCCGCTGGCAACACCAATGCAGTGGCTGCCCCGTCCCTTCGCGATTTTCGAAGGGCGGGAACCTGGTACGCCTGCAACAAGCAGTTGATCAAATCTAGCCTCGATCACCGAAGCGAACAATCGAGGGGGTGAGAATCCTGACTGTGCAGTGCTGCCAAGGTTCAATTCAGCTAGGCGTTCCTGCGCCCATCTCGCGCGGGTACTACCATCGTGAACGAAAGAGAGATCGCACCGGAGAAGAAGCGCGTGATGTAACTGCTGCTTCGATAGGGGAAATGCTTGGCATCGCCCGCCGGGCGGTATACCGCCAGCTACCAATAAAACGGCTCAGTGCGATATCTTTGCAGAAACCCATGCCTACTCAATGCATATTCTGCGATAACAATTCGGGAAGTAAAGAACATCTCTGGCCAAAATGGATTCATGAACGCAAGGACTTCGGGCCTCTCAATTTCACACTCGGAGGCTCGGCAAAGAAGGTCATTCCAGACCCCGGAAATTAGAGTTAAGACGGTTTGCGGATTCTGTAACAACGGCTGGATGAGTAGGCTCGAAGCCGAAAATATCCCTACCATCGGCAGTATGTTGCAAGACATCGCCATACCGCTCGACGAAGCGCGGCAAAAGTCAGTGGCGGCATGGGCCGTCAAGACCGCAATGGTCGGCGATTCGATGAAAGGCCGCGCGGCGCCAAACCAGTTTTACAGCAGGGACGAGCGCGTGAAAATGCGGATCAGCCACGAAATTCCGCCGCGCACCTTGATATGGATCGCAAGGATGGACGGCATGCACCTTGGCGATTTTGGCACGGACTTCGCCCTTTTCAGTCCCCAAAAAGAACGCCTCGGAATGGGTTCCGTTACGACCATCATGGCCGGTCACTTCGTCACACAGGCTGTCTCTGTGCATGTAGAGAAAGAGAACACCGAGATATCTGAACTGGGGTGCAAGATGGGCAACTGGAACGCCTCGCTTGTTCAGATTTGGCCGATTCAGCAGCCGACCGTGCAGTGGCCACCGAAGGTGTCTTTCAGAAATGGCGGCCTGCGGGGTCTCGCATATCTGACGGACAGGTGGAGGATCGGCGAGGAGGTAGCGATGGTTGTTCAGGCGGCGCCGAAAGCTTAGCCCGCTTTATGGTCCCTGCGGATCGGGTTCAGGCATATCCATCTCCAATTGCTCTTCGTCGTTGACGTTCACCAGCGCTGCCATTCCGGCCCGCTTCTCATGTAGTCCAATGACGTAGCCACTCCCAGAGCCATCGGTGAGATCCTTAGGATGAATAATGCGGACATCATCGCCTTTGCTGAAGTCCGGGAACCCGTATTCGTATTGACAGGAATAACGAGCGCCAGTTGCAGGGACCTTGATGAACCAAACGAGATTCTTTTCAGGTACTTCCCGCAAGTAAATCTCGTCCCGCATTGAATAGATATAGCCGATCTCAGAAACATCATCGTCGTCAAGCTTCGGTCGAATGACCGCTGCTGCACGCCGAGCCACGTCCTGCTGAACTTTGATGTACCGATATAGGATGTGGCCGCCATACCCGGCGCCCACGATTAAGGCAACAATGATGATGCCTTTGTTTTGCCGCCACATGCCCGGCAGTATACCTTGTTAGAATTCCGGTGCCGAGGGAGGCCAGGTACCCCACCCTTCCGATCTCGCTGGCACTACCGATGCGGTTGATCAAATCTAGCCTCGATCACCGAAGCGAACAGTCGAGGGAGCGAGAATCCCCTGTTGCACAACTTCTAGATTCCCACCCTTTGAAAATCGCGAAGGGTGGTGCACGCCTCAGTTATAGTTAGTTCGAGTGAAACCCGGAAGGGCGCGGCAGCCAGCCCCTCCAAATGGAGGAGATATGCACAAGCGCAATAGATTGACCCGTCGCGAGGAACCGGCAACGCTGGGACGTGCGTTTGATCTCCTTGCGGGCCTTCCAGATGACTTCGATCCGCGTGGACCGGTCAAGCGCGGGCAAAGGCCGGCTTTCTCTCCTCCTCCTCGGCGCTCACCTGCGCCTTCGAGCCCCTCGAAATGACACAGTTGCGGCTCCTGATGGCTGACAGCTGACACCTGCCCTTCCCTAGTGCCTTTGCGGTAATCCTTGACTCCTTCTGCCGGTTACCTTCATCCAATCAGTACCGTATAATTTAAGCAGTCCCCCTCACAAATCGAGCGCGGGTGAGGTGAAGTTTAGCCTGTGGAATATCGTCATGGCAGGAAGGAAACCGTAACTTAATGGCTACAACCGACGTTGGGCTGCAGGAGTCCGCTGGGCGGACCCCGGTGGCGCCTGTAATTAACAACATGAGCATTCAGGTCGCGACCGTCAACGGAAGTGGCTCGCAGAGTTCCAACACCGTCCTTTTGCGCAGCATTTTTCAGATGGGCATTCCCGTCTCCGGCAAGAACCTGTTTCCCTCGAACATTGCGGGCCTGCCGACCTGGTACACAATTCGTGCTAACAAAGACGGCTACGTCGGACGCAAAAAAGAAATTGATTTTCTGATTTCGATGAACCCGGAGACCGCGCGCGATGACGTGATGTCGCTTGCCCCCGGCGCTGTGGCGCTTTACGACGAGCCCCTGAAACTCAGTCCCCTGCGCGACGATCTCGTCTTCTACTCTGTTCCTTACGACAAGCTGGTCGCCGCGGTCTGCCCTGAAGCCAAGCTGCGCAAGTTGGTCAAGAACATGATTTACGTGGGCGTCGTGGCGAAGCTGCTCTCCATCGACATGGGCGAGGTGGAGAAGGCGATCCGCAAGCAGTTTTCGAAAAAGGTGAAAGCGGCAACCCTGAATCTGGCCGCTGTACAAGCCGGCTTCGACTACGCAACGACAAGCTTGACCAAGACCGACCCATACCGCGTCGAGCACATGGACAAGAACGGCGGCAAGATCATCATTGACGGCAACGCGGCCGGGGCTCTGGGATGCGTGTTCGCCGGTGTCACCGTCCTGAGCTGGTATCCGATTACGCCTTCGTCGTCGCTCGCTGAAAGCCTCATTGAATACCTGAAGCGTTTCCGAATCGGTGCCGACGGCAAAGCAACCTTTGCGGTGGTTCAGGCCGAAGACGAACTGGCAGCTATCGGTATGGTGCTGGGCGCAGCCTGGGCTGGCGCGCGCTCCATGACCACGACCTCCGGGCCGGGAATTTCGCTGATGTCCGAATTCGCCGGGCTTTCCTACTACGCGGAAATTCCCGGCGTGGTCTGGGACATTCAACGTGTAGGGCCCTCAACCGGCCTGCCGACGCGGACCTCGCAAGGCGATCTGCTCTCCACGGCTTTCCTTTCGCACGGCGACACCAAGCACATCATGCTGTTCCCTTCCTCGCCGCTCGAGTGCTTTGAGATGGCGATGGACGCCTTCAACCTCGCGGAGAAATTCCAGACGCTCGTATTTGTGTTGTCCGATCTCGATCTCGGAATGAACAACTGGATGTCCAACCCGTTTCCGTATCCGGAGAAGCCAATTGAGCGCGGCAAGGTCTTAGCCAAGGAAGATCTCGACCGGCTGGGCAGCTTCGCGCGCTACAAAGACGTTGATGGCGACGGCATTCCCTACCGAACACTGCCAGGGACACAGCATCCGGCGGCGGCTTACTTCACCCGCGGCAGCGGCCACAATGCAATGGCGCAGTACAGCGAGAAGTCCACAGATTACGAAAGCAACATGCAGCGCCTTAGCCGCAAGTTCGAACAGGCACGTTTGTTTGTTCCTGCGCCCGTCGCCGAGGTTTCAATCAAGTCGGAGATCGGCGTCATCGCTTTCGGCACTACGCATTGGGCGATGACGGAGTCGCTCGATCAGTTGCGGGTTGAGCACAAGCTGAATCTCGATTATTTGCGAGTCCGGGCGTATCCATTTGCGCACGAGATTGCTGATTTTATTCGCGCCCACCGCCGGGTTTACGTGGTCGAGCAGAATCGTGACGGCCAGTTGTTCAGCCTGCTGAAGCTCGACCTCGAGGTCGAGCTGATTCCCCGGCTGCGCAGTGTAGCCCGACTGGACGGACTGCCAATCGATGCGCGCTCGGTCACTGACGACATCGCAGCCATGGAGGCCAAGTAATGGCGACTACACCGACTTCCGCTCCTGCTCCTAAGACCAATCGCCTCGGTCTCGCCGTCGTTGACTACCGAGGCGGCAAGACTACGCTTTGTGCCGGTTGCGGCCACAACGCGATCTCCGAGAGAATCATTGACGCGCTTTACGAAATGGGCGTGCAGCCGGAGCGCGTTGCCAAGCTGAGTGGAATCGGCTGCTCGTCGAAGAGCCCGGCGTATTTTCTTTCGCGCGCCCACAGCTTCAACTCCGTCCACGGACGTATGCCGTCGGTTGCCACCGGCGCAGTGCTTGCGAACCGCACGTTGATGGCACTCGGCGTAAGCGGTGACGGCGACTCGGCTTCCATCGGCATTGGGCAATTCGTGCACCTGATGCGACGCAATCTGCCGATCATTTACATCATTGAAGACAACGGCGTGTACGGTTTGACCAAAGGCCAGTTTTCTGCCACGGCCGATGTCGGCTCGACGCTGAAGACCGGAGTGGTCAACGAAATGCCGGCGATTGATACCTGCGAGCTGGCGATCTCTCTGGGTGCAACCTTCGTTGGAAGATCGTTTTCCGGCGACAAGCGGCAGCTGCACGCTATGCTCAAGGCGGCAATTGCTCATCGCGGCACCGTGATGCTTGACGTCGTCTCTCCCTGCGTGACCTTCAACGATCACGAAGGCTCGACCAAGTCGTACAAGTACGCGAAAGACCACGACGAGCCGCTGCAGGAGATCAGCTTTGTTCCAGCGTTCGAGGAAATTTCAGCCGACTATGATCCCGGAACCACGCTGGAAGTCTCCATGCATGACGGATCTCGGCTTCTGCTACGCAAACTGGAAGAGGATTACGATCCGACCAACAAGATCCGCGCCATCACGCGTCTTAACGAAGCCAAGGAAAGGGACGAGATGCTTACCGGCGTCCTCTATGTGAACACCAAAACTCCGACGTTCCTCGACATGCTCAACCTGACCGAAGAACCGCTGGCAACGCTGCCGCCATCAGTGGTGCGCCCAGGGAAGCACGTTCTTGAGCAGGTGATGGAAGAGCTGCGGTAGGCTTCCCACTCACCGCGTCCTTTTCTTGCGCTTGGGCCCTGTCCTAGAGCGGTATCAGTGCCCGTGTTGCTGCCGTTTCTTCTGGTACTCCTCCATCTTGGCCTTCATACGATCCATCGTGGGTTGCAACTGCTTAGGATCGCGAATGCACGCCAGGAAAATTTCTCGCGCGTCGAAGTCGCTCATGCCTCCGAAGGAATGAAACTCTGCTGCGGGAGGCGGGCCGCCTGGTTGCCCCGCCGCCGGAATCGGATTAGGTAGCTGAACGGCATACAAGCTGCCTCCTGCCAGCGGCTGATTTGAGTAGTGGTTGTTCATCAGCCAAAGGCAGTTGCGAGTATCACCTAGATTGTTGGTTGAAACGATGGCCCAGTTCCCCGCGTCTGATGGAGCAGGCGCCTGACAGTTCCAAAGGCTCACGTTAGAAACGTAGGCGTTAGGTTCGGAGAAACCATAGCGATCCAGCAACACGGGCGAGAGAGAATGTTGCTCTGCGAAGGCCTGCACGTCAGGAAAGGCCTGGTCCCAGTCGAGGTTCGAATCGTTTACCAGCAGGTACCCCGGCCTTCCCATGCCGAGTGAATTGATGTAGGGCAAGAAATACGGATAGGCGTGCACCACCGAACCCAGGCTGGCTAGCACAAACATCCAGATCAGCAGTTTCCCCGCCGCCGCCAGATGTGGATACATGGAACGTATGGATTGCAGCAATCGCGGTAGAGGTGCGAGCATCAAAATGAGGACCGCAATGGCGATCAGGAAGTGGCGCACGCTGATGTCCAGCCGGTTGAGCATGCACACGACCACGTAGAGCACCAACGACACCCACAGACAGCGCCACTGAAAAGCGGCGTCGGGCGGAATTACCGACTCGCGCGCTTCAGAATCAGCCTTCCCCTTGCGCAGCAGCCAGAACCCGACCGCGAGCATGAGAAGCAGCAGAAACGAGAGCTGCGACTTCAGTAGGAAGATCACCGGGAAATAGAACCAGACGCCGTGGGGATATGAATGCCCCAGAAGGTACGTGGGGCGGCTGGTGGCGCCAAAAGCGAACCCTGCCAGTCCTTTCAGGTAGATCCAAACTGGCATCAGCAGCCGCCGCAACACCGGCGAGGCCGGGAAATGCGGAATCAGGTTGAATGAATCCGTCGATTCTCCCCACGAGAAAATGAAATAGATCAGGTAAACCAACAGCAGGGCCCAAGCCGTTCCCTTGATGAAGCTCCACCAACCCCGCCGGCGCCACTTACGGCGAGCGAATTTTTCGGTCGGCTGCTCCGGCAACGGACTGAAACGCATGCTGATCGCTACGGATCCAAAAACCAGCAGCAACAGTCCCGAGGAGAATTTTGAAAGCAGCGCTCCCCCGAATGCCAGCCCGAACAGAATCAGATTACTGCGGCTGGGAGCTCGCCACAACGCCGGCATTTGCCAGACAGTCAGGAGCCAGAACAGCGTGATAACGATGTCCGTAACAACCAGAGGACCGAACGCGAGAAACGCGGGCGTGGTGGCGTAGCACAGAAGGCACAGCAAGCCGCCCCAAGTTCCGCCGAGCCTGGAGCCAAAAACGAAAAGCACATACCCCAGCACCAGTGTCATCAGGATCATGGGAACGCGTGCCCACCAGATTGTGGTCCGCGGATCATTCCAACTCATCAGGAACCAGTGTCCGAATACCCACTCGCCGAGATACTGATGGAATGGGCCGGAACCGCTGAAGGTCCAGGAAACGTGGGTATAGTCCACGTGCGCGCCGCGAATGGCAAGGGGAATCGCGGCGATAAGCTTGGAGAGCGGCGGATGCTCCTCATTCATTCGCATGTCGAGCTTCTGCCAATAGCTGACGCCGGCGCCGGTGTGCGCGATTTCATCGATTGCGGGTGATTCCCGCCGGGCGGCGCCACCTGCCAGCATCGCCATGAATGCAAGCAAGGCTGCAACCGCATACCAGCGAGTCGCTGACAGTCCTGCCTGATTCTTCCGCAACTTCGCCCCTTGCCGCGAACGCGGCGAACGCCTTTAGCTACGATCCAACACGAGTGAAAGTTGCACAATTGTAACTTGTTTCGTACGGCGTACGTTGCCTAATGCCCCAGGGTCACATTCAGCCCGGTAGTCAGGACCAGGTCGTTCTGTCGCTTCCCGGCCGGAGGGTTTGTTACGTAAACGTCTGAGACCGCGTTCTGCCAGCCCAGCCACTTGCCGAGCTTAGTAACAGTGCCGAAATCAAACGTTGCGCGATACTCGCCAGTATTATTCAAGTCGGGGAAAAGGCTGAGCTGCTGGGTCAGCACCGTGCCTTTGCCAATCTTGTGCGTAAGTTCTTCGCCGATAGTAAGCGCGGCGAAATTACGAGTAAGCGTCGTGTAGGACTCGTGGGTGTAATTAAGGCCGCCAAACAAGTCCAGCTCGGTGCGGTCATTTTTGATGGCGTGGAAGCCCAGGCCGCCACCTTCTACGGCTCGAATGTTCAAGCCTTGCAATGCATCAGAGAAAAAGTCAGCCCCGGCAAAGGCAAAGATTCTTTTCACTATGTCGTGATCGTACCGGACACCGCCCGCTTCCGTATTGGCGGTAGTGGAGGGCACTGCGCCGGGCGCATCGTTGGTCGCATACACCGAATTGGCGTAGGCGCCCAGCTTGTCGTGCAGGGTTTGGCGCGTCGCCAGGAAACCAACGGAAAGGTTCTTGGTTTCGCTGTTGCCCCGAGTCAGGGCAAAACCTACATTGACGCCGCTTTTCCATCCTTGAAAAATACCCGGGTGGAGGCTCTTCTGATATGCAGTCTCCTCCGACTCGCCACGCACCCCCGCCACTTGAGCGAGTGGAGCTACCACCGGACCAGAAGCGGTGGTGACTGTGAGTTGGCCGTCCGCGGTGCTTACGGGCCCAGCGAGAAATTTTCCGTCACGCAGTTCGATATGCAACGGCTGCTTCGAATCCACGGCCTGCACCGCGTCCCACGACAAAGATACGTCGCCGGCGTAATCGGTATGGAGCAAGAGAGTCTTGCCATCCGACTTAACGATGGTTCCCGTCAGGCGGTCGCCGTTCTTCAGGGAAATTTGATCCGCGTAAGCAGCTGCGCTGCCGAAGACGAAGAGAATCAACAGCACGGGAAATTTAGACATACGTCCTCCAGAGTAAAAACGGCACGATTTCATGGCTTACAAAACGGATTGCATGGCTTTGGGCAGAACGTTCTTCGCCTGCATGTTCTTTCGCTTGAGCTCACGGCTGCAGAATGGACAAATGGCTTAAGCTGGACAAAATGGGCAGAAATCTCTTCCCTGAATCGCGCCGACTGCATTTATCGCAGATGTAGGATCGCCGGGCTTCGGTTGCCTCGTCCGGTGGCCTCCTTGACTCTAATTTCGCAACACGCCGTGTACAATCGCATTCGAAAATGAACGGACCCTCTTCTCGCAAACTGATCATTGCCATCGACGGCCCCGCGGGTGCCGGAAAGAGCACCATTGCCTCGCGGCTGGCCCGCAAGCTGGGGTACATAAATCTCGAAAGCGGGGCAATGTATCGCGCCCTGGCGCTCAAGGCGATCGAGTCTGATTTGTCGTTTGATGATGAAAACGCGCTCGCAGCTTTGGCGGACGGAACCCGGATTCTGCTCGAACCCACCGTGGGGGGAAATCGCGTTCTGATTGATGGCCGCGACGTGACTCAGCGCGTCCGTGAGACCGACGTTTCCGAAGCAGCCTCGCGCGTGTCCGTTCATCCGGCGGTTCGCGAATGGATGGTCGCAAAGCAGCAGGAAATGGGCGCGGACGGTGGCATTGTGATGGAGGGGCGCGACATCGGCACCAAGGTCTTTCCCGATGCGGACGTGAAGGTATTCCTTGACGCCGACCCCGTTATTCGCGAGGCGCGCCGAATTAAACAGAATCATTCGCGCGGCGCTTCCGCAGAGTCGATGGCAGCGCAGTTGCGCGAGCGGGACCACCGTGACCGGACGCGGGCGAATTCCCCGCTCCAAGCGGCGCCCGACGCTGTTGTTCTAGATTCAACGGCATTGTCGGAAGACGAAGTATTGCAGAGGGTGGAAGCACTGGTGGCAACAAAGTTAAATGTTGCGAGCTAGTACTGGATGAGGCGGAGTGGAGACGACAGATCGAGGCGGATCGCCTGGACTATCGTCTCCGACTTCGGCGATCAGGCAGCTTCTTCGTCACGAATCAGAGACTTGACCCGGTCGAGCAATTCGGCTGGAATTTCGTTCATGTTGTGTTCAGTGCGTGCGTGTTCGGCCGCCTGACTTAGGATCTGTTCCTCGCTGTCACCCTTCACAACGAAGTTGCAATCCATTCCCACTTCTCGGCAGCTCAATGTTTTTGACATAAAACCTCCTACGGCGGGTGAGTGTAGCACAGGAAGTCATCAGCAATGTAAATCTGAGGCGAACTTTCGCGACACCCAAGAGATCGCAGGTGACTTAGTCTGCGGTCAACTGTTTAGGCCAATAAACCGTCCATCCCCGCTCGCGGGCAAGCTCTTCAAGTTCCGGATTCGGGTTTACCGCGACGGCATAGCGGGCGATACGAAGCATCTCAGCGTCCCAGCGGGAGTTGCCAAAAGCCGCATCCGGGGGCCTGCCGATTACTTCAAGTATCGCTTGAGGTTTACCGATGCCGGAAGGCACGCGGATGAGCCGATCGGTTGCCACTCCGCTTTCAACTTCCACGCACGCGGCCAGAATCTTCCCGGCAGCAATTCCAAAGTGCTTTACGGCTTCGCGAATGGTCCACTCATTGGTCGAAGATACCGCCCACACGTCGCATCCCGACTTCTGCAACTCGGCGACAAGCTGTCTCATCTCCGGGAAAATTCGGCTGACGACATTCTCCTCCAGGAATTCGCGCGAAAGGCGCAGGATGTCGTCTTCCCTCAGGCCCTTGTGCATGGTAACCATCTCGCCGCACATCGCATCTTCGCTAACCTTGCCGGCACGGTACTCGGCATAGCGCGCCCGGATTGCGCGTGCGACTTCCTCCGAAACCACGCCGCGCTTCAGTTCCCAGTCGAAGAAGCCCTCGCCCGCATCTCCCGCCCACAGCGTGCCATCGCAGTCGAACACCGCAAGCCGCGGAGAGAGTCTGAGAACCGATTCAATTAAGGATGAAGGCATGGGGTGATTGTGAAATATTGGGGAATTGTGAAATTTAGAAATTGAGAAATTTGAAACCCATGACGATCTGTCCCGTTGCAGAGTCAAAACCGACAAATAGGCCACTTCCTAAATTCCGCGATTCCCCGGTTCTATTTCGATTCTAGCGAAGCATAGTCCTGCGGGGTATCGACATTCGTGATTACCACGGGGTCGTCCACGGGAACGTAAAGGATATGGGAATGATTGGCGTGGGTTACTTCGCGCGCGTTCGAGCCCGCAGGCGCGCGGAGGAACGCTTCGATCATTTCGCGACCGATCACAATGGGATGGCCATGCTTGCCCTCGAACTCAGGGACGACGGCCCATTCGTTGTGAGCGCGGCCCGCAAATGTGGCAACCAGCTTGGACAGAGTCACAGCGCGGGGTGGCGGGCGATCAACGAGGGTCACCATCGCAGCATCGCGTCCGCGATTGAGGACTTCCTGCAGACCCGTCTGCAGCGAACTGAACTGTCCGCGCTCGGGTGCAGGATTTTGCACCACGCTCGCGCCGCAACCATCGATCACCCGACGCAACGCGTCCCCATTTGCGCCGGTCACGACGATTACCAGATCGCAGCAATCAGAAACGGATTGAATTGCAGAGGAGAGAAGCGTGCCGCGCGGCAATCCGGCGAGCGATTCCGTACCTTTCGGCCACGGCAGCAAGGCCTTGTCGCGCCCCATGCGCGACGATTGTCCGGCTGCAAGGATGACGCCGCACAACCCCAAGCTCATGGAAATCCTATTCCGGCGCTTCGCCGGTCAGCAGCTTACCGAGGCTCGCCCACGGGCAGCGAACACCGACGTAGAACGTCCCAAACTTTGCATACACGGCGCTTACATGGTCGAAGCGCATTTCGTAGATCAATTTCTTAAAGATGAGCGGTTCGTCGGCGAACAAATCCACGCCCCACTCCCAGTCGTCGAACCCAATCGACCCGCTGATGATCTGCCGAACTTCGCCCGCATAGCGGCGGCCGACCAGCCCATGCTCATTCATCTGGCGGGCGCGTTCTTCGATCGGCAGCGTATACCAGTTCTTATCCTCGCCGCGGAGTCGGTCCATAGGGTAGAAGCAAAGGTAGCGATTCTTGGGAATCTCCGGAAAAAGCCGCGGACGCATGGCCTCGCGCTGGCGGGCCAGCATCTCATTGATCGCCTGCTTCCATTCTTCCGAGTGGGGCTCGATTCCCTTCTCGACCAGTTCCCGATAGGTCTTGAGGCTCGACTCATACAATCCCAACTCGATCACCGACAAGTACGATGACGTCGGCTCCAGATACTCGCTCAAACGCAGGCGAGACAGTTCGAGCTCGACTCTGTTCAGCTGATCGAATCCGGAGCGAAAATGGACAAACATCAGGTCGCCTTTGTGTCCCAAAAGCGAATACATCGCCGACTGGCCGGTTGAATTCTGCTCCGCCCGGCTGAGGAACCCGGCCGCTTCGTGCACGATTTCCGTCTTAAAGGAGGCCCGCAATTGCCGCCACGAGGACCAGCGGATGCGCATCATCTGGTGTAAGACGCTGTAACCCTCCAGAGTCAATGGAACGGCTGGCATCTCCGCAGTGGCGGTCTCAGGTCGGGTTGCACGGGGCGAGGACATGGATCGTTTTGTTTCTCTCAAACGATAACACGCGCGCGGGAATGCATTCGAACCCCATCGCGCACTACTCCATTCCTGTTGACAACGTTTGCATCTCAGCACATTCTGAAACTATGAATTCGCTCTCCCTGACGGAACTGCTGGGACGACCTGTGGTCGAGGCCTCCGGGGAGATTTGCGGGCGCGTTCGAGAGCTCGTACTCACTCCCGCGGAGGATCGGGCGCGGGTGTCGAACCTGATTGTTCGCACCAAAAAGGGCGACCGACTGCTCCCTTTTTCCGCGATTCTTGACATCAACGGCGCCGTTCGCGCGGATTCTCCTGCGTCTGATTGGGTAGCCCCGGCACCGGATGGCTTGTTTCTGCTTGAACGCGACCTGCTCGACCAGCAGATCATTGATGTTCACGGCCGCAAGGTGGTTCGGGTCAACGACGTGGACTTGCATCCTGAAACCGTGACTGGCCACATCCAGTTGAAGGTCGGGTCGGTGGATGTCGGTCTGCGCGGTGCCATTCGCCGCTTGCTCAAGGGCGTCGTCCCTATGCCCGCCCTCAGGGTCATGCTGCAGCGGATTCCGCCGCGGCTCATCCCGTGGGAGTTCGTTGATCTTATCGAAACCGACCCGGCTAGGCGGGTGAAGCTCAAGATTTCGCACGAGCGCCTGGCCAAGCTGCATCCCGCCGACATTGCGGACATTGTCGAAAGCCTGGCGCCCGACGAGCGGGAAGCCGTGTTCGAAACCTTGGACGACGGAGTTGCAGCCGGGGCGCTGGCAGAAGTCCAGCCCCGGGTGCAGAAGTCGATTGTCGAATCGCTCGATTCCGAGCGCGCGGCCGAAATTGTCGAGGAGATGAACCCCGATGCGGCCGCCGACCTGCTGGCGGACCTCACGGAAGAACGAAGCTCGCAAATCCTGCAGGAGATGGGCGACGAAGAGCGCAAAGAAGTCACCGACCTGCTCGAGTTCGGCGAGACCACCGCTGCCGGTCGCATGAACACTGAGTTCCTGTCGCTCGCTCCCTCGGCGACGGCGCACGACGCGATCGAAACGCTCCGGCACTTCGAGGGCGGAGTCGAATCGGTCAGCACAATTTACCTGGTCGATCAGGATGGCCGGCTGGCCGGGGCCGTGCCGCTTGCGAAGATTGTGCTGGCAAAATCGGACGAGAAGCTTTCCGGCCTGACTCAGGATCCCCTCATTTTCTGCCATGCTGATGCACGTGAAAAGGAAGTAGCGGAACTCTTCGACAAGTACAACCTCATGACCCTCCCCATTCTGGATGACGACGGGAAACTTACCGGAGTCATCACGTCCGACGACGTGATCAGCCTACTGCGGGCGAAGCTTTAGCGGTATTTCGAATCCTGATTTCCGCGTTCAAAGTCCTTTCGGTCGCAGCGGTGCTTGCGCTGGTACGGGACGGACTTCTTGCGGTGTCATTCAGTGGGGAGGATAATCTGGCGGAAATTCACGACCTCGCCTGCCGGTATCGGGATCGCCAACCCGATTTGGCCGACCTTTGCGTGGTCAGAATGAGCGAGTTGTATCCCCGACACTCAGTTGTAACCGTCGATGCAGGCTTCCGCATTTACCGACGCAACAAGCGTGAGGTTATCCCCTTGATCTTCCCTCAAGCCCCTCGGGGTTAAGGCTGCGACTCGCGGGAAGATTCACGGAACCGCGCTTTACACCTGTTCAATTCCCCTGCATCCCATTTATTCTGAAATGCCTGCAAAGTGCGCGCAGGTCAATCCACAGGGACCTTTGGTAGCAAATGAAGTTTCTACGAAGCTGGAAAGCCCGAGTATTGCTATTCTTCGCCGTCGTGGGGCCGGGCTTTATCACCGCGAATGTGGACAACGATGCCAACGGCATCGTCACCTACTCGCAGGCCGGCGCTCAGTTTGGATATCGGCTGCTCTGGACGATGATTCCGGTCACCATCGCACTGATCGTAGTGCAGGAGATTTCCGCCCGTATGGGCGCCGTCACCGGCAAAGGCCTCAGCGATCTGATTCGCGAGGAGTTCGGACTGCGCGTCACCTTCTTCATGATGATTGCGATCCTGCTCATCAACTTCGGGAATATTCTCGGGGAATTTGCCGGCATCGCCGGGAGCCTGGAACTGTTCGGCCTTTCAAAGTTCTATACCGTCCCAGTTTGCGCGGTGATCGTCTGGCTCATCGTGGTCAAGGGCCAGTACAAGGGAGTCGAAAAGATCTTTCTGGTGGCTTCCTTCATCTACATCACCTACATTTTCGCTGGCGTTTTAGCGATGCATTCCGCGTCTCAGAGTATTCCCGGTGCGGAGTGGATCAAAGCCGCTATCGCAACCGTAAAACCGCCGGGCAAAGAACTTTTTCAGCGCGACTACCTATTCATGACGATCACCGTAATCGGAACCACCATCGCGCCGTGGATGCAGTTTTACCTGCAATCGTCGATCGTCGAAAAAGGTGTTACCAAACGCCAATACAAGGCTTCAAAACTCGATGTGATCTTCGGCTGCATTTTTACCGACGTTGTGGCCTGGTTCATAATTGTGGCTTGCGCGGCTACACTTTATGCTCACGGATTCCACGAGATTAACTACGCGAAGGATGCTGCCGAGGCGCTGCGACCGCTCGCCGGACAGTACGCTTATATCCTTTTCGCCGTCGGATTGTTTAATGCATCGTTGTTTGCGGCATCAATCCTGCCGCTCTCAACCGCCTATACAGTTTGCGAAGGCTTAGGGTTTGAATCAGGAGTAGGGAAGAAGTTTTCTGAAGCGCCGGTGTTTTACTGGCTTTATACGGGCCTGATTGCCTTGGGGGCAGGGCTGATCCTGCTGCCGGGGCTTCCCCTCATCAAAATTCAGCTTTACTCACAGGCCGTGAACGGCGTGGCGATTGCCCCGGTGCTCATTTTCATGCTGTTGCTGGTCAACAAAAAAGAGCTGATGGGAGAGTACGTAAACTCGCGGCTTTTCAACGTGACCGCTTGGGCCACGACGGGAATCATGCTTGTGCTTTCGGTTCCCTTAGTTTGGAACACTCTTCGGCAAGTCCTTCACGGACAATAGGTTGCCGTGCCGAAAGGATACGCCAGCCCGAGTTACCCCGGCAGCTTAAGTAACTTTCCCGCCCACCGCCGCACTTCTATACTCGTCGTGTGAACGGTGGAGACCCAGTCATTCAGAGGGCGGCGAGGGAGCCGGACGCAGATCCGTTTGGCGGATCCATCCGGCGCGACGCGAATCCTTCCGCACGTCCGCGTTTTTTGGCAGTTGCGCTGGCATTCCTTGGGTTGATTGTCGTCGGAGGCGTCCAGGCGCAATCCGCGTGGCAGGCGATTTCTCAATTTATCGGCCTGCATGGAAAACCGGAGCCCGCCTCAGCGAGCGTTTTGTCGGAGCATGAGATCGGGGACCTCGACAAAATGTCCCCTCAAGCGCAGGCGCAGTTGCTTCTGGAACGCTCCATCAATCACTACCGCGGGGCGAATGACGAAATCGAAACCCGCGTCCGCGGATGGCGGGGAAAGGTTCGGCTCGATCAGCAGCTGAATTCTCTTTTTATGACCGCCTTGAATTCCGACGACCTGCGCGTACGAGCTGCCGCTATCGAAATCGATATTGCAAGCAGAAACCTGGAAAAGGACGGCGCCACCATCGATCGCCTGGAGCACGACGCGCGGTATGGGGCGCAGGGGCCACGAGTGAATGCGCTGTGGGACATTGCGCTGCTCGGCAATCGTGGAATTCAGCCCGACCGCGCTTTCGAAATTCTTTCCGCCTCCATGCACGAGAGCAACGAAAACATTCGCTACTGGGCGGTCGAGGGAATGGCTTATCTGGGCACCGACGCGACTGTGGCACCCCTGCTGGAAGTGTTTCACGACGACGCTTCGGCCAACATCCGGGAACGCGCCGCCTGCGGTCTGGCACAGTCTGGAATGCTGAGCGAGCGGCAACGCAGAACGGCCGTCCCAAAGCTGCTGGATTACGCTGACGATGCGTCGCTGGATGCCTCAACGCGCAGCTGGGCCTTCCAGGCCCTGCGCGACATCACCGGGCAAAGCCTTCCTCACGATGCCGCGGCCTGGAGGAATTGGTACAACAGTCAGGACGGGCAGTGGAATCCCGTCACCCGCGACAGCCAGTAAGCCGGCCTAGAACGCCATCAGTACCACGCCAGTCGCAACCAGAACCGCGGCCAGCCAGCGCCGTCCGTCAACCCGTTCGTGCAGGAACATCGTCGCTGCCGCAGCGTTGGCGATAAAGGTGAGTGCGTTGGTAGCCGGCGCAATCAGGCTAACGTCATTCCAGGAGAATCCAAACAGCAGGCTGTAGAAGGCGACCGCCATGCAGCCGACCCCGAGCAGAAATCCGCGGTTCCGCAAGAGCAGCGCAACCACGAAGACGATGCCCCGGCTTCGGCGCAGTTCCCCGAGGTCGCCGATGCGCTTTAGCGATCGAGACAGCACAATGTTGCCTGCGCTTGAAGATATTACGCCGGCCGCAATAGCCAGCCACCCGTTAAGCGTACTGACGGCATGGTGCGTCACGAGTGTCCCAGCGGCTCGTGCTTCGGATGGTGCGTCAGTTCCGGGCCGGTGGTAACGAATCCTACGCCGCTTGCGACCAATACAACTCCGGCCCAGCGAAAAACGCTGACGTGTTCGTGCAAGGCGAAGCGGGCGATCAGCGCGATTAGCACGTATCCGAGAGAAGTTGCGGGAAGAACGAAAGTCAGATCAGCCCAGGACAACGCCGACGCGTACGACGCAAAAAAGCCGAGAAGGAAAACAATTCCGAGTGCGACCCAGGGATTTGCGACCGCTAGAAGAAGACTGCCAACGTTGTGGAGGGAAATATTTCCCACCTGCTTCATGCCATACGAAAGCAGGATGTCGCCCACAGGCGCGAAGACGGTGACTCCAGCCAGCACCAAGTACTTGCGCAGGTTCACAGCAGCTTAGACCTGAACGGTTTCCTGCGGAGCCGGTTCCGGGGTCTGCACGACCGGACCCGACCCATTAGGCCCGTGGCCATTGCCGTTGCTGCCTCCCTTTTGGGCTGCCTTGCGTGCATTTTCCTTCACCAGCTTGTTGCGCGAGGAGCGCAGTTTCATAAATGCCCGGGCTTCCTTGTACAGGCGCTTGCGCTCATCCGAATCAAACACGGCTTTGCGCAGGATGCGGAACGCCGCCTTGGGCCGGAAATAATACTCGTCATAGAAGCGATGGACCGATTCCAATACTTCGTCTGCAGGGAGTTCCGGATACTCGATGTGCGCCAACTGGTGGCCGCTTTCATCCACCATGCTGCCCTTCGCCAGGAAGTTGTTCTTGACGGCGTACTCGTAGAGCTCCGTGCCGGGATAAGCGTGCGCGACGGAAACTTGAATTGTCTCAACGTCAAGTTCCTTGGCGAAGGCAATCGTATTCTTGATGGTCTCGCGGCTTTCGCCAGGCAGGCCGAGAATGAAGTCGCCATGGATCACCAGGCCCAGCTTGTGCGCGTCCTTGGTGAACTGGCGCGCGCGTTCGAGCGTTGCGCCCTTCTTAATGTTTTTCAGGATCTGCGCGTCCCCGGATTCATAGCCGACAATCATCAATCGGCAGCCGGCTTCCTTCATCGCTTTTAGCGTGTCGAAGTCGGTGGTCACGCGCGAAGTGCAGGACCACGTGAGCTTCAGCGGCTTCAGCTTTTCGCAAAGCTCGATAGTGCGCGCCTTCTGAATGTTGAAGGTGTCGTCGTCAAAGAAAAATTCTTTCACATACGGCCAGTATTCCTTGGCCTTCGCCATTTCCGCGGCGACGTCATCAGTCGAGCGCTTCCGCCACGCATGCCCGCTGGTGGTCTGCGGCCACAGGCAGAATGTGCATTGCGCCGGGCATCCGCGGGTGGTGTACAGCGAAACGTACGGATGAAGCAAAAAAGGAACCGTGTACCGGCGCACATCAAGATCGCGCTTATAAATGTCGGTCACGTGCGGCAACGAATCGAGGTCCTGCAGTTGCGGACGGTCTGGGTTATGAACCACCGATCCGTTCTTCCGGAAGGACGCGCCCAGAATTTCTTCCAGCGGCTTCCCTTCCGCAAATTCCTTGGTGGCGTAGTCGAATTCTTTGCGGATAACAAAATCCATGGCCGGGCAATCCCGCAGGCTCTGCTCCGGGAGCACGGTCACATGCGGTCCCACAAACGCAATCTTGATCTTCGGATTAGCATCCTTGATCCGCTGCGCCAGCCGGATGTCGCCGGGGAACCCGGGCGTGCTGGTATAGAGAACCAGAAACTCGAACTGCTTCGTCATCTCGATCGTCTGGTCCGCCGACACGTGGTGCGACGGAGCGTCGAGTAGTTTCGCGCCTTCAAGCAGGCCCGTCGGATACGCCAGCCATACGGGGTACCAGTAGGACTCGATTTCTCGAGTAGCCGGCCAGCGCGAGCCGGCGCCGCCGTCGAAATTCTCAAACGAAGGGGGGTTCAGAAACAGCGTTTTAAGAGGCATAGTGGTTGAGTCTCTATCCTAACATTTATGGGACGCGGCCAAACCCCATGAGTACCCGTACCATTACTGTGTGATCACGTCGGTAACCGACTGTATTGCTTGACCTTGAGACTATCGACGCCAGGAAGGGCGCACAATCGCTTTGCCCTGAAACGCGTTTGGATGCATCGAACTGGGTAAAAGGGACTTCCGTAAGGTTAAGCCCTACTTCGCGATCCCGGCCCAAGAATCCAACTCCCCAAGAACGCGAAGCAAGGCCACGCGCGCGCGGGTAAGTTCAAAGTCGGCGTCCTGCAGTTGGTCGAACTTTTCTGACATATCCGCGCGAGCATTGGCTTGGTCGCGAACGGTCGCCCCGCCAGACCCCATACGAACTTCTGTGTCGTCAAAATTGGACTTCGCGATCTGGAACTCCAGGTCCGAGACTTCCCTGGCCCCCTCTAGCTGGCGCACCGAGCTTTGCAGCTTTAGCACTTGCTGTGAGACTTGGTTTTTTGCGGACTGGACGTCCACTTTGGCGCGCGCAGCTTCCGCGTCTGCGCCCTGGGCGCGAGAGTGCTGCGAAGCGTTAAAGAATGGAAATCGAATAACCACGCCGATGGTCGCGTTGTTTCTCTCAAATGCTTTGGTGGGAAAGAACTGCTGCCAATTGTTGTATTTCGCCAGCGCGGCGTATTGCGTGGCAAAGTCAACCGAAGGCCATAAGGCTCGGTGCTCAGCCCTGGCCCGAAACCCTACCGCCATCGCATGTTGCTCAGCGACTAGCACAGAAAGACTCGCGTCTGCGGGTTTGACGCTGACGCTCGTTTCCGGGCCGGGTGCGATTGCAGGGAACGCCGGAATGGAATCGGGGGCCGTCTGGATGGAATCCGCAGGCAGCCCGGTCAACTGCGAGAGCATGAGCCGCAACGACTGCATCGCTCCCTCGGACTGCAGCACGTGCAGACGGGCGCGCGCGCTGGCCAGCTTGGCCTGATTGCGAGTCTGCGCGCGGTCAATCCCGGCTTCGATGCGTTGCTCGCCGACCTGCTCCATCTTCCCGGCGTCCTGTTGCTGCTGGCGAACGTAGGCAATCATCCCTTCCCACTTTGCCAATTCCAGGTAGGAAAGTGTGGTGTCTTGAATGATCTGCGTTCGCCGGTCTTTGTTGCCGAACAAAACTGCCTGATACTCGCGGCGGGCGGAACGAATTGAATCGCGGAGCGCAGGATTGAAAAGCGCGGACTGCGCAGTAACATTGATTAACGAAGGCGCGGAGCCTTCGAGACTAAGAGGATATCCCCAGGTCTCGCCCAAACCGGACCCCACCGTTACCTGAGGAATGTAATTGCTGCGGGCTTCTTGAATAGCGGCCGATGCCCGCACCTCGTCAGCACTGGCCTGCGCTGCCGCAGGCGCATGCACCAGAGCCAGCTCGATGGCGTGCTTCAGAGTGAGCTTGGGAGCGTCTTGCGCGGCGGCGGGAATGGCCGCCAGCGCCACGGCACAGAGTGCCCACGCGGCCACGGGCAGCCGTAGCCAGGGCCTATAAGGTTTTGTCAAGATCGATCTCGGAGCGGGCCTCATTCGGAAAAAGTGTGCGTCGGCGCCCTCATCGGCTCACACGCTGCAGCGCTTCCTGCGCGGGGCGAAACTCATGCGCCAGCGCCAGCGCGGAACGGTACTGATCGGCTGCCTCGCGCTTATTGCCCATTTTTTCTCCGGCCGTTCCCAAAAGGAAGTATGCCTTGAACGCGGGAGCTTGCTCCACTTTGGCATCTCCGTTCAGATACGCTCGCAGCAATTGCACCGCCTCCGTGAGATTGCGCTGGGTATGCAGCAGAATTTCCGCCGCGTCAACCAGTGCATCGGGACGATCCTGAAGCGGCGCGCCGCGCACGTGAAGCAGCGCCCTCTCCATATCGTCCCAGCGCTCAACGTGCTTGTAGAACAATCCCAGATTCAGCCACGCAGCGGCAGCGCCATGGCTTGCGTCAAGGGATTTCTTGTACTCGTCTTCGGCAGCGGCAAGGTCATGTTTTTTCTCGGCCATCCTGCCGAACAGCCAGTGCGCCTTACCAGGATCGAGCGGCAAAACTGCGTTCGCTTGCTGCTCAGCCTTGTCGCGACCTCCGCCCACAATCCCCGGCGCCTCAAGGTAAAACTCCGCGAGGTCGCTACGCGCGTCAACGCTTTTGGGATCAAACTGGACCGCGGCCTCAAACTCAATCCGCACATGCTTGGCAAGCCCTGCCGCCGCCATCCAGCCCGAGTGGTCCGCTTTCTCGCCATAGACCCTTCCTAGCCACAGATGAAACCGGCTGTTGTCAGGGGCAAGATCGACTGCTTTTTGGCATGCCACGATTCCTCGGTCCCAATCTGCCAGGGTGAAATATGCCCGGCAGAGCAGGTTGTGCGCCTCGGCGTCATTCGGAGTCTGGCTAATGTGTCCGCGCAGTGTGCTGAGGGCTTCATCCACGTGCCCGTTAGCGATGAGAGCGGGCACACTCCCACTGGCCCCGGCCCGCGCCGAACCAGCCCAGAGGCCAAACAACAAAGCAGAACACAGAATCCTTCGTATCATTTGCCGGGGGCCCTCACCGGGAGACCATCCCGTAAAGGTTTATTGTTGGTAGAGCCGATTGCCACCAGTGCGTTCTCTGTAATCCCACCGGTGATCTCCACTTTCGTAAGATTCGAAATCGACGTCTGAACGTTGGTTCGCCGCAACTGGTTATTCGTGACCTGAAAGACGTAAGGCACCGTGTCGTCCTGGCGAAGCGCCTCGCGCGGGATCGTCAAAACACCGGCGTGTTCGGTCGTGACCACCGTGACGCCTACATTAATATTAGGCAGAAGTTTGTAGTCTCGGTTGTCAACAACGCAAGTGGTCTCGCCGACGTTGCGTGTCCCGCGCAACTTCACCTCCGCCGGAATCGCACCTACCGCTCCGATCCAGGTGCGGCCGGGCATTGCGTCCCAGGTGACCTCAATACGATCGCCGGGCACCAGTCGGGCAATGTCAGGCTCATCGACAAATGCGCGTACCAGGACTTTTGAAAGATCAGCCTCCTGCAATACCAAGTCGCCAGGGTTTACGTACATGCCCTCCTTGACCGGAAGTGAATACGCTACGCCGCTGAAAGGAGCGCGAATCACCAGTTGATGTAAAACATCTTCCGCCGCTTGATACGCGCTGCGTGCCTGGGACTGTCCCGCCTGCACTCGGGCCACTTCCGGCTGCGAGTAGCGTTCCTTTTGTCTGGATTCCAGCAGCTTGACTTGTGCAGATGTAGCGTCCAGTTGGTTTTGCGCAGTCAGTACTTCTCCCGTGGAGGCAGATCCGGTTTGCTGCAGCTTCTTGAGTGCGTCCAGATTTCGCTGCGCCGCGAGGTAATCGCCGCGAGCTTTAACCAGTTGGGCCTGGAGCGTGAGGACTTCTTCGTGGCTCCCACCTTGCTGGAGGGCGCTTATGTCAGCCTCCGACGCCCGAACCTGCGTCAGCGCTTGAGCCGCCTGGCTGCGCGCGCTGGCTGCGTCCAACTCAACCAGCAACTGGCCTTTCCTGACGTGATCTCCTTCTTTTACAAGAACCCGCTTAACCGTGGTACCGACCGGCGCATGGGCCTCAAAATTCCTCACCGGCTCGACCTTGCCATTGGTGGAGACTGCACTCCGAATGGTGGCGCGCGAAACCTTTGCGGTAGTAATCGGAACGCTGTCGTCGCGCGACATGAACGATGCGAGAATCACCACCGCCAGAATTGCGCCGAGTGCCGTGAAAATCCAACCGCTCCGCGTTAAGCCGCGCTTTGATCGAGGGTTTTCTGCCATTTGAACTAACTAAGGTAAATGTAACACCGCAGACCGCGCTTGCGAGATCACGCCTTAACCATTTGGATGCATACGTTTGTAAGAACAACTCATAAAATTGTGGCTCATTCGGCCGGCTCGTGCGTTGCGAAGACGCAAGTAGGTAAAATGCTCTTATGCCGAAAGCCCAGCGCTACACGCCCGAGCATGCCGCCGCAGGGTTGGACCACCGATTTCCTGAAATCGAAACCTGGCCAAACCAGTTCCCCGGATACGAGATCGTGATCGATGATCCTGAGTTTACGTCTGTATGCCCGAAGACAGGGCTGCCCGACTTCGGCGTAATCACCATCCGCTACACGCCAGGCAAGCTGTGCCTGGAACTGAAATCGCTCAAAGAATATTTGCAAAGCTACCGCAACCTCGGGATCTTTCAAGAAAACGTTGTGAATCAGGTGCTCGAAGATGTTGTGCGCTGGGCGAAGCCGGTTTGGGCCGAGGTCAAGGGCGATTTTCGCCCGCGCGGCGGAATTTCGACGGTCGTAATCGCCAGGTGGCCAAGGCCGAAGAAGAAGTGAAGACTTCTCATTTGTGCTTGCGGGATCGCAATTTCCGGTCGAACATGCGCGGATCGTAATCCAGCGGCTCAACTTTACGGACGATCAATCGTCGAAATCCTACGTGCGACGAATTTATCAGCCAGTTAGATTCGCCAGGCGCAAGCGCTGAAGGAACCGCCAGCGCCACCTTTTCCCCGCGCGTAACGAATTCATCCCCGAATCTCGTCAGCGCGGCGGAGCCGGGCGCTCTCTCCGGGCGAAGACTGCTGTCCGTGCTATATTCCCCTTTCCTCGTGACGCAACAGACGATCCATCCGCGAACTGCGCTCTTGCTGCTGACGGCGCTTAACCTGCTGAACTACGCGGACCGTAATGTTCTTTTTGCAGTTCAGCCGCTAGTGCAGGACGAGTTTCATATCACCAAAGCGCAAATCGGGTATCTCACCAGCGCGTTCCTTCTGTGTTACATGGTCGCGGCGCCCTTCGTTGGGCCGCTGGCCGACCGCTATTCGCGCAAACTGATTATTGTGATCGGTGCGTTTTTCTGGAGCGGTCTCACGCTCTTGACCGCCGTCACTCACAACTACAGCGAGCTACTGGTGCGGCACACGCTGGTCGGTATCGGCGAAGCCACGTTTGTGACCATCGCCCCAACGTTCGTCTCCGATCTTTTCTCAGAAGACAAGCGCGGTCGGATCCTCGGCGTCTTCTATCTGGCTATCCCCGTCGGCTCGGCGGCAGGGTATCTCCTCGGTGGACACCTGGCGCCGATCTATGGCTGGCGGTTCCCTTTCTACATCGCGGCCGTGCCGGGATTCCTGCTGGGAATCGCTGTGCTGTTTCTGAAAGAGCCCGAGCGCGGACAATTTGATTCCATAAAAGAAACGCCGGAACGCGGCACAATTTTTGGGCTCCTGCGCAATCCTGCATTCCTGACCTCGACCCTAGGCATGGCGATGATGACCTTTTCCCTCGGCGGAATTCAGGTCTGGATGCCGCAGTTCCTCATCAGCGAACGCCACTACTCGCTCGAAACCGCAAACTTCTATTTCGGAATCATCATTGTCATCGACGGCATTGTGGCCTCGCTCGCCGGCGGGTGGCTGGGCGATTACCTGCTCCGCCGCAACAAGGGCGCGTACTATCTGGTTTCTGCGGTCAGCATGGCCCTCGGAATTCCGGCGATGATTGTTGCGCTGTTTATTCCGGGACGCGCCATGATCCCCGCGATTGCGGTCGCGGCGTTTTTTCTCCTCTTCAATACATCCCCGTTGAATGCCGCGGTCATCAATTCTGCAGGGGCGCACATTCGCGCCACAGCGATCGCGGTGAACATTTTCATCATTCACATTCTCGGCGACGTGCCCTCGCCAACCATGATGGGATGGGTAGCCGACAAGCATTCGCTGCAAACCGCTTTCATTCTGCCAGTTATCGCTATGGGGATTTCCGCGGCAATCCTGCTCTTTGGGATGCGGTACGCGCCTGCTCTGAAGGTTGACGGGACCGAGGTTGACGATATGAAGATTGCAGGAGCGCCATCCGCGTGAGCATTTTTCATTGGATCGCCGGCGGCATTCTGGGACTGGTCTGGCTGTCGCGCGTGATTGACGCGGGATTCGGTGTCCGGAAAATTCCCGACATCTCACGGGCGCAGTGGGACCGCATCCCGTCGGCGCCGCACCCCCGCGTAGCCATCGTCGTTCCGGCGCGCAATGAAGAAGAGGCCATTGAACAGGCCCTGCAGCGCCTGCTCTCGCTCGACTATGACAATTACCAGGTCGTCGTGATCGATGACCGCTCCACCGACAGGACCGGCGAAATTATGGATAGGGTTGCAGCTGCTTCGTCCGGGAAATTAAAAGTGGTTCACGTTCGAGAACTGCCCGCCGGATGGCTGGGAAAGCCGCACGCCATGTGGTCAGCGGCCCGCGACACCGAGTCCGACTGGCTGCTGTTTACCGATGCCGACATCATGTTCCGGCCCGACTGTCTGCGGCGGGCTGTCGCCTACGCCGAGGCCAAGCACGCCGACCATCTCATCATTTTGCCCCAAGTCATCATGAAGCAGTTCGGCGAAAAAATGATGCTGGCGTTCTTTCAGATACTGTTCGTATTTGGGCACCGGCCATGGAAGGTTTCCGACCCCAAAACCAAAGACCATATGGGCGTCGGCGCATTCAACATGGTCCGGCGCAGGGCTTATGAAGCCGTGGGCACCTTCGAGCGGCTGCGCATGGAAGTGGTCGATGACATGAAACTGGGAAAGGTCATTAAGGAAGGTGGCTTCAGCCAGCACGTGGTTTTTGGCGACGACATGATTCGCGTTCGGTGGGCGCACGGAGCGCGCGGCGTGGTCGACAATTTGACCAAGAATTTCTTTGCCATCATGTCGTTTCAGACCTGGCGGTCACTGCTGGCCTGCGTGGGAATGGCGATCCTGAATTACCTGCCGTTCATTGGAGTGTTCGCTGCCCACGGATGGGCGCGAGCACCCTACGGAGTGGCATTGGTCTCGATGTTCTTCTTGTATTCCGGGATATGGAAACAGGCGGAAATCCATCCCTGGTTTTTCTTCCTGCATCCGGTGAGCACGACGCTGTTCATTTACACCATGCTGCGCTCGACGTTCGTCACCCTGTCGCAAGGGGGTGTCGTGTGGCGAGGAACATTGTATCCGCTGGAGGAATTGAGAAAGGGGTTGGTGTAGCGGTTCATTCCTCTACATCCTCCGGAATTTCCGCAGGCAGCGTTGGGCTGCCTTTTTTTCGATACGTGCTCCGGCTCTTTCTTGCCCGGAACTTTCCCGCGCTGAAGTGGCCGCGCTGCTCAACGTCAAAGTTCCTGGGCATCGGCGGCAGAATCGCAGATTCGCCGGTCAATTGCTTCTTGCTTTCCAGAACGATTTCGGCGCGGTCGTCGTACTCTTTCACTTCGCCGCGGATCTCGACGACCTTGCCCGCCAGCTGGCGGACATCGCCGACATTTTTCAGGTCGTATGAGAAAACAACGACTGTGAACGTGCACAAACGGTAGTCATCGCAAAAATCCAAATAGTGCGTGCCCTCACTGCCTGCCTGAACCCGCACGACTTTTCCGGTAATGCATTGATTTTCGCCGATGTGCTTTTGCGCCTGATCGAAGGGGAGGCACGGAGCGCAGAACGCAGGCGCGGAAGCCAGCAGCAACAGCAGGCCGTAAGGTTTCATGCTTAAATCCTAGGCAGGAGTGACGCGGAGCGGTACATGAAAGAGTGAAAAAGGCCGGGCTTTCCCGAAACAGAACTGACGTAGTGAGCTCGTCGAACCCGCTTGCACCGGCGTTTGATGCCTACCATAGCAGCGCCCAGCACTCCTCCGAAAACACAACTACGGGCGCGAGTGCCCGTAGTTATGAATGAAAGATTGTCGCCATCACGCCCGTACCCGCGCCCCAAACAGGCACACTCAGGCCGCCAGTTCACGACGCCTCAACACGAGCCGTCAGCGCGTCGCGTTCTAGTTGAACGACTGCACCGCAGTGGCTTCATCGTCCTTGACGTCAAAAACGGTGTACAACTTGGTGATCTGCAGCAGGTCGTGAACTTTTTTCGTCAGCTTGAGCAGTTTGAGTTCCCCGCCCTGGTTCTTCACCGTGGTGTAGGCGCTCACGAGTTCGCCGATGCCTGAGCTGTCGATGTAATTGACATCACCCAGGTTGACCAGAATCTTTTTCTGACCTTTGCTGAGCAGGTCCTTCACGACATCGCGTAGCACCACGCTGCCTTCGCCGAGCGTGATTCTGCCGCTGCAATCGACAATATTGACGCCATCCACCTGGCGCGTGCTTGTTTTGAGAGTCACTGAGAAGCCTCCTTGCCGCCTGCGGCTGGTCCGCGGACGTGTTTAATGAGTTTGACTTCCGTGCCCGTCGTGGTCGGATTGACCTGGACATCGTCCATGAACGAGCGCATTAAGAAAATTCCCCGCCCTGAAGTCTTCAACAGATTTTCGGGAGCGAGTGGATCCGGTATGCTCGCCGGATCAAGCCCTTTGCCCTGGTCGCGAATGGTGATTACCAAGTCGCCGCCAGTGTGTTCGAATTCCAGGCGCACTTTCTTCGCCGGATCGTACGCGTTGCCGTGCAGCACGGCATTGACTGCGGCTTCACGCACCGCCATAGCGATTTGCAAGACCTCGTCTTCCCCGAATCCGCTATCCGAGGCCATGTCGCTCGCGGCCTGCTCGGCATTGTCAACGGTCTCGAGGGTCGAGTCCAACGTGAAGCAGCGCCGCTCTGGGGTCATAAGCACAGGTTCTAGGATTAAACGAAAACCGTACTTCCGCAGACAACTTTAGCCGTTTTATGGCAGATTGGGTAGTGTGCCCCTCTCCTGTGGAAATGTCAACGCAGGGGCGCACGGACGGCGCTGCGACGCCAAACTAGATGTCAGCGTCTCTCAGACGCGCGGCCGCAGTCTCCGGCGCGACCTGCGAATAGTAAACCTCTTTGAAGGTATAGGACTTCGCCTTGGCAGCAAGAATCGGGAGGATTTCGATGTGCCAGTGATAATCGTCAGCCAGCGTTTTCCAGTATCCCAGGCTGGCGGAGGCGTGCGATTCGTTGGGTGAAGTGTGCAGCACCATGTGGAACGACTGGGTGATGGTACGGATGCGCTGCAAGGTGCGCTTGAGAATTCCGGCGAGGTCGCGCATGCCTTGAGGACGGGAGAGCGCATAGCGCTCGAACGAGGCATCGTGGGTGCGCGACAGGATCCAGGTTTCGTAAGGCGCACGCGAGGCATAGGGGCACAAGGCGGCGAAGTCCCCGCGCACTTCTATTACGCGCTGGCCACCGGAAATTTCCTGCGCCAGAATGTCGCAAAAAACGCAGCGTTCTTTCTGCTTGTAGTAGTCCAGCCCAGAGCGCAATTCATAGAGCACGCGGCGCGGAATGAAAGTGGTGGCGGTGAGTTCGGAGTTGGGATGCTCGAATTCCCTTCCCGAGAACGGACCGAAATTCTTAAACACGCTGATGTAACGAAAGCGCGCGTCGCCCTTTAGATCCTGAATGCGCTGGGCCGCGAGAATAAGGAACTGTTCGATTTCATCTTCGCCGGCGCTCCACAACTGGCGGTCATGGTGGGGATTCTCGATCAATAACTCATGCGCGCCGACTGGAGGCAGCCGGTCGTAAATCCCTTCACCCCGGCGTTCCAATTTTTCCTCGATATGGTAAATTGCGCCGGGATGAACGACGGCGAGGGCCGACCATGGCCCACCCTGAACCGGCGGGCGGCTGGAAATCTGCTGCAGCTTGCTTTCGTTCTTGCCAGCCTCTTGCCAACACAGCCGGCATTGCCCGTCGGCGCGTGACGGCACTTCGGGGAGATCGTCGCCGGTCATCACCCAAGAGCGGGTCAGAGGATCTTTTCGCAGTTCCATGGAGTTCCGGGAGAGAACAGGAATTATCGCACGTCAGGTCGTAGAGACCATGTTTTCCACGGCGGGCACAGGCTAGGTCATTGTTATAATCCGCGCCAGCAGTGACTAGTCGGCGGCCGACATCGCTGAATACCTGGGTCGAAGGCCACTAACAACTAGCCACTAATGACCAGTATGTCTGAACCCACCACGCCGCTGATGCGGCAGTATTCGTCGATCAAGCAGCAGCATCCCACCGCCCTGCTGTTTTTCCGCTTGGGCGATTTCTACGAGCTGTTCTTCGATGACGCCGTGCTGGCGGCGAAAGAACTGCAGATCACCCTCACCTCTCGAAATAAGGAGAAGGGCGTGGCCATCCCCATGTGCGGCGTTCCCTACCACGCTGCCGAAGGCTATATTGCCAAGCTGATCCGAAAGGGCTTCAAAGTCGCAATTTGCGAGCAGGTGGAGGACGCGCGCGTGGCCAAGAAACTGGTTCGCCGGGAAGTGACCCGCGTGGTCACGCCGGGAACCGCGGCTGATTCGTCGTTGAACGCCGAGGAGAACAACTTTCTTGCGGCGGTGGTGACAATGGCAGACCGCGCCGGATTTGGCGCGCTCGATCTTTCCACCGGAGAATTCCGCGCTACGGAGTTTTCCGGCGAGCGAGCGGGGCAGAGAGTGGAAGAGGAACTTCAGCAATTGCGTCCGAAAGAACTGCTGTACGCGAGTTCCGCGCCACTATTCGATGGCGGCGGCCACGTAGGCACGGGTGCACCCACCCGCCCGGTCGCGCAAGGCGCGGCGCTCTGGGCAGTCACCCCTCTCGATGACTGGATTTTTTCTCCCGATCATGCCATTCCGCTGCTCGAAAATCATTTTGGAGTGCTGTCGCTCGAAGGCTTCGGCCTTGCAGGCAAGCCTGCTGCTGCCGCCGCCGCCGGGGCAATCCTCTATTACGTTCGCAGCACCCAGCGCGGGACGCTCGACCACGTGGACCGCATCGGCTTCTATGAACGCCAGAGTTGCATGGTGCTCGATGCCGTTACCGTCCGCAATCTGGAGTTGATCGAGCCGCTGTTTGCTGGGACCGATGCCGGCATCACTTTATTTCGCACCCTCGATGCCACGGTCACGCCCATGGGGAAGCGGGTGCTGCGCGCCTGGATGCTGCGGCCGTCGATCAACGCTGACGAAATCCATGCCCGCCTCGACGCGGTGGAGGAACAAACCAAACAGACCATCGATCGGGAAGAGTTGCGCCGTGCCCTCGAAGGGGTGCTCGATCTCGAGCGCCTGCTCAGCCGGGTCACGCTTGAGACCGCTAATCCGCGCGATGTGATTGCCCTGGCCGCCTCACTGGGAAGAGTTCCTTCGGTGCGATTGGCGCTGGGAAGGCTCGGATCCGAACGCCTGCGTCAGCTTTATGCGGCCATCGACGAGTTGAACGACGTCCGCGAGCGCATTGAGCAAACCATGATCTCCGAGCCGCCGATTTCCCTGAACGACGGGGGTGTGATTCAGCGCGGCGCCAACCACGAGTTGGATGAGTTGCACCAACTCAGCCGCAATGGCAAGCAGTTCCTGGCGCAAATGGAGCAGCGCGAACGCGATCGGACGGGCATCGGCTCGCTGAAGGTCCGGTTCAATTCCGTGTTCGGCTATTACCTTGAAATTTCAAAAGCCAACCTGCATCTGGTGCCGCCGGATTACGAGCGCCGCCAGACGTTGGTCAACGCCGAGCGCTTCACCACCCCGGAACTGAAGGAATACGAGTCGAAGATTCTCGATGCCCAGGAAAAGATTGTCGAAATCGAGCGGCGGATGTTTTCCGAACTCCGGTCCAGCATTGCCGGAGAGGCCCGGCGCATCCGGCAAACCGCTCTGGCCCTGGCCGAAGTCGATGTGCTGGCGGCATTTGCCCAACTCGCGGCATTGCGGAATTATTGCCGGCCTCAGTTCGATGATTCTTCTGACCTTGAAATCGCCGGCGGCCGCCATCCCGTGATCGAACAACAGCAACTGACCGCAGCCGAGCGCGAACGTTTCGTCCCCAACGATCTTTATCTGAATTCGACTACCCACACGATTCTGGTGCTGACCGGTCCGAACATGGGCGGCAAGTCCACCTATTTGCGGCAGGCGGCGCTTACCGTGATCATGGCTCAGATGGGCTCGTTTGTTCCGGCGCAACGTGCACGGCTGGGAATCGTAGACCGGGTGTTCACGCGCATCGGGGCCATCGACAACCTCGCCCGCGGCCGATCCACCTTCATGGTGGAGATGACCGAGACCGCCGCGATTCTGCATACGGCGACAGCGCGATCTTTGATTCTTCTTGACGAAGTCGGGCGCGGAACCGCCACCTACGATGGCCTGGCCATCGCCTGGGCGGCGGTCGAATATCTGCACGCGCGCACTCGTGCTAAGACCCTGTTCGCCACGCATTACTTCGAGCTCACTGAGCTCGCCGATCAGCTCTCGGGCGTGAAGAACTACCACGTGGCGGTCAAAGAAACCGGCACAGGGATCGTGTTCTTGCGGAAGGTCGAGCCCGGAGCGGCTGACAAAAGCTACGGAATCGAAGTCGCCAAGCTCGCCGGGCTGCCCGACGAAGTCGTCCGCCGCGCCCGCGAGGTGCTGGCCGAACACGAGAACGCTGAGGCGGAATTGACCGCACATCTGGCAAGCGGTGACTCCCGGCCTCCCCGCGCCGCGCAGTTGACGATCTTTACGCCGCTGTCGCAGCCGGTGCTCGAACAACTGCGCGAGATTGACTTGAATAACCTGACGCCGCTCGACGCGCTGAACCTGCTGGCGGAATTGAAGAAGCAGGTGCAGTGAGGGAATACGCCATGTCACCAGGGCCGCCGCGCCACTAACGTAAAATAGCCTCGCATGCCTCCCAGCGCTCACTCCAATTCTTCTGACAAGCTGGGGCAGCTCCTCATCGTCGGTTTCGACGGCACGGAAATGTCGCCGCAGTTGTTCGACATGCTGACACGTCTGCAGCCTTCCGGCGTGATCCTGTTCGCGCGCAACATCGCCAGTTCACAGCAGACTTACAAGCTTCTCAGAGATTGCGCGGCGTGCGTGCGCGAGCCGCTGTTCACATGCGTAGATCTCGAGGGCGGCCGTGTGGACCGTTTTCGCAAAGTGACCGGTCCGGCGCCTTCAGCCGCAGATGTTTTCAGTTCCGGAGACAAGAAACTTTTCCGCAAGCATGGCGAACTCATCGGGCGGACTTGCCGTGCGATGGGATTCAATGTGGACTTTGCTCCAGTGCTCGACTTGGCGTTTGAAGCTTCGCGCAGCGTAATGAGTTCGCGCTCGGTCTCGGAGAATCCCAAAGACGTCATTACCTACGCGCGCGAATTTCTTGCAGGGCTCGCAGCCGCCGGAGTCATCGGGTCGGGGAAGCATTTCCCAGGGCTCGGCGAAGGCAATCTGGATTCGCACCTGGATCTTCCGATTATCCAAAAAAGTTTCAAGCGCTTGTGGGAGGAAGACGTTATTCCCTACCGCGTGATGAAGCGCGAGTTGCCCATGGTGTTGATCGGCCACGCGAACTATCCGGCAGTGACGCGCGACGATCTGCCTGCGTCGCTCTCGAAAAAGTGGATCACCGATGTTCTGCGACGGAAGATCGGGTACCGCGGGCTGATCGTTTCAGACGATCTCGAAATGGGCGGCGTGCTGAAATCTGCGCCGATCGATAAGGCTGCGGCTGGCTTTATCCAGGCAGGCGGAGATCTGGCTCTGATCTGTCGTCAGCAGGAATTCATCGAGCGGGCTTTCGACACAATACAAAGGACGTTTGACCGCGACGCGCGCTTTCGCAAGCGGGTGCAGGAATCGACCCGGCGCGTTTCCGCGTTTAAACGCAAACATGCCAGCCAGTTGCGAATGCCGCCAGCGCCCTCGCAGGCCAAGATCGATCGCCTGTCGCGGCAGCTCTGGGAATTCGGCGAGCGAACACGCCTGCTGAAGTTAGTGGCAGGCGGCGGTGACGGCGCATGATCGTAGCCGGAGTCATGAGCGGCACCTCAGCCGACGGCATTGATGTTGCACTGGTTGAGTTTCTGCCGGTCGAATCGAAAACGCGCCCATCACGCGCGCGCAAGTCCGGTCCGCAGATCGGGCAACCGTCTCTCAAGCTACTTGGCCATGCCGAAGTTTCTTACTCTGCTGATGTGCGCAGGCTGGTGCTGGCGTCGATGAATTCTCCGCGGGCGAGCGTTGCCGATCTCGCGCGCCTGAATTTTCTGCTCGGTGATCTTTATGCCGAAGCCGTGCTTGAAGCGCAAAAAAATCTGAAAGTTAAAGCTGAGCTGGTGGGATGCCACGGCCAGACGCTCTATCACCAGGGGCGTCCTGCGACTTTTCTTGGACGGCAACTGGCCGTCACGTGGCAGATCGGGGACGGCTCGCGCATGGCGGTGCGCCTGGGCGTGCCGGTGGTTTCAGACTTCCGTCCCGCGGACATGGCCGCCGGCGGCAAGGGCGCGCCGCTGGTTCCTTACCTCGACCACCTTCTGTATCGCGACCCAAAAATCGGCCGCGTCATGCTAAATATCGGCGGCATCGCCAACGTGACCGCACTTCCTCCGGGATCAACCCTCGATCAGGTCATCGCTTTCGACACTGGCCCGGGGAACATGGTGATCGATGCGCTCGCCGAACAGCTCTTTGGCGAGCCCTGCGACCGCGACGGCGCAATCGCAGCCTCCGGGCGCGTGCTCGAAGAAGTGGTACAGCGTTTCCTCGGCGAGAGTTACTTCCGCCAGAAGCCGCCGAAGACGGCGGGGCGCGAGGAGTTTGGGCGCGAGTTTGCCCGCGAGTTCATCCATGCCTGCAACGTTTTTGGCAAAGCTGAAGTCAACGCTGCGGCCCCCGTAGGAAAGAAAGAGGTGATCGCAACCGCCACCGCCTTTACGGCAGGCTCGATTTCGGATGCTCTGCGCCGCTTTGTGATGCGTCACGGAAAGTTTTCCGAGTTGATCGCATCCGGCGGCGGAACCCGAAACCCCACGCTCATGACGGCGCTGGCTTCGAGACTTCAAGCGCTGGGCCTACGACTGCGATCCTCCGACGAATTCGGCATTCCTTCTGGGGCGAAAGAGGCGGTGGCATTTGCAGCGCTCGCATATGAGACGTGGAACCGCCGGCCCTCGAACGTCCCGTCTGCAACGGGCGCGAAACGCCGGGTCATGCTGGGAAAGATTTCGTATCCGTAAAAACCAGTGGTCAGTTGCCAGTTTTTCGCTGCCAGCATTCTCGTGATTGCTAAGCACAATGTGAAGCAATCGACAATCTCGTCTTGGAACGGGCTACTAGCAACTGACCACTAGCAACTGACCACTGCTTTCTATGCCGGTTTACATCGCATTATTGCGCGGCATCAACGTCGGTCCGCATAAGCGGATGAAGATGGAAAAGCTGCGCGCGTCATGCGCGGCGCTGGGGATGAAGAACGTCGCAAGCTATATTCAGAGCGGAAACGTTGTATTTAAAAGCGTGGAGCTTTCTTCTTCGGCAGTCTCAAAGAAGCTGGGAGCGCAGATCATGAGGGACTTCGGCTTCAGCGCCGACGTCATCGTCCGGACCAAAGATGAGATGTCCAGGATTATCGAAGGCAGCCGCTTGGCCAAACAACCGGGGAGTGACCCCGCCAAACTCCATGCGGCGTTTCTGGCGAAAAGTCCAGCGACTGAGGCACTCCAAAGACTGGAGTCTCTGACGAAGCTGCCGGACAAGATTCAATTTGCCGAAAAAGAAATCTACTTCTATTTCCCCAATGGCGTATCGGGTAGCAGCCTGTGGAAACATTCTATGGACAAAGTGTTGGCGGTCTCGGCCACCATGCGAAATTGGAAGACGGTGACCGCGCTCTACGAAATGGCGGCGCAATGCGAATAGAACCTTCAGCCTGCGTCCGTCAGTCGCCCGTCCGGCCCACGTGGATTCAAGCGCTGCGAACATTGGGGCCGCGTCTCCTGGGCCTTGCGCTGCTGGTACTTCTTTTTTCATGCTCGCGAGCACCCGATCCCGGAACGCTCGTCATGATTATTGAATTCAGTCCGACGAACCTGGATCCCCGCGTCGGGCTGGATGCGCAGTCGGAACGCATTGACGGCCTGCTTTTCGATAATCTGCTCTCCCGCGGCGAGCACCTGAGAGTGGAGCCCGGGCTGGCGGAGAGCTGGGAAATCCCCGACCCCAAGACCTACATTTTCCATCTCCACCGCGGAGTCAGTTTTTCCGACGGCCGTCCGCTCACTTCCCGCGATGTGAAGTGGAGTTTCGATTCGGTGCTCGAAGGCAAGGTGCGCAGCCCGAAAGCCCGTACCTACAAGCTGGTTGAGCGGATTGATGCGCCAGAGGAGTCCACGGTCGTGTTTCACCTGAAACAGCCATGGGCAGCTCTGCTGTGGAACCTGGCCGGCGAAGGGATGGGTATTGTCCCGTACGGCAGCGGTGACGAGATCAGCCGCAATCCAGTTGGGTCGGGGCCGTTTAAGTTCGTGAGCGCCGCGCAGGACCGCGATGTAGTGATCGAACGAAATGATCGCTACTGGGGGCCGCATGCCAAGCTCGACCGCGTGCGCTTCGCCGTTATTCCCGACACCACCACGCGAGCGCTGGAGTTGCGTAAGGGCAGCGCAGACCTCGAGATCAACGCATTAACCGCTGACATCGAGCGCACCCTGACCCTGGAGCCGGGCCTCGCAACTATGCACGGCCCGGGCACGCGGGTCGGATATGTGGGCTTCAATCTTCGCGACCCAATCCTGAGGGACGTTCATGTTCGCCAGGCGATTGCGTACGCTCTCGACCGCCCGGCGCTGGTCCATTACCTGATGCGGGACCAGGCTCGGCTGGCGTGCAGCGTGCTTCCGCCCGAGAGCTGGGCCTACGACAGCAGCGTGAAGCAGTACTCGCACGATCCGGCGAAGGCGCGTCACATCCTCGAAGCGGCCGGGTACGCGGAGAAAAACGGCGTCAGGTTTCACCTAACCATGAAGACATCGACAGAAGAAAGCTCTCGCGCCATGGCGGCGGTCTTCCAGCAGCAGTTGCGGGAGGTCGGGATCGCGCTCGATATCCGAAGTTTTGAATCTGCAACCTTTATGGCCGATGTTACTCACGGTGAGTTTCAGATGTATTCCTTGCGCTGGGTCGGCGGCAATGAAGACCCCGACATGTTCAATTACGCGTTTCATTCATCAAGCATCATCCCGCATGGCGCCAATCGCCAGTTCTACAGCAACTCGCGCGTCGATGCGCTGATTGACAAAGCGCAAACCGATCTTGATCAGGCAGCGCGCAAGCAGGACTACGCGCAGATTCAGCAAATCCTCGCCGAAGACTTGCCTTACGTTTACCTGTGGTACTTCGACAATGCAATGGTCTATAACAAGCGCGTACGCGGGTTGGAACTCAGCCCGTCCGGCAATTTTTCTTTCCTGCGAACGGCAGAATTGCGGTGACATTCGAGGGCGCTAACCGACGAGGGAGCGTCCCCTCTGTGGCCCCCGTCTCTTCTTTGATGGGCTTTTGCCGGCAGAACGTCCCGAAGAGCGAGCGCCCCCGGTTTGATACCATCAAAACTGCGTGAACATTCTTTTTATCGGCGACGTCTTTGGGCGGCCAGGGCGGACAGTGGTTCGCAACAATCTGAAAGACCTGGTGCGCGAGCACTCCATTGATCTGGTTCTGGCGAACGGCGAAAATGCGGCTGCGGGATTCGGCATCACCCCGGCGCTGGCAGAGGATTTGTTCGAGCTCGGCATCGACGTGATGACCACCGGGAACCACATCTGGGACAAACGCGAGATCATCGACTACTTCAATTCCGCCGATGGACCAAACAGTCCGGCGCGGCGGGTGCTTCGTCCGGCAAACTACGCGCCGGAATTGCCTGGTCACGGGGTTTACGAAGGCCGCAAGCACGACGTGCCTTACGCGGTCATAAACCTGCAGGGCCGGGTCTTTATGGCCTCGAACGATGACCCCTTCCGCACAATGGACTGCCTGCTTAAACAGATTAAAGCCAAGATCATCTTCGTGGACATTCACGCCGAAGCTACTTCCGAAAAAGTCGCACTCGGCTGGTATTTGGATGGCCGCGTGACTGCGCTGGTGGGGACTCATACTCACATTCCGACCGCCGACGAGCGAGTCCTTCCCGGCGGGACCGCTTATATCACGGATGTGGGAATGACCGGCCCGTACGATGGGGTGATCGGCGTAAACAAAGAGCAAATCATTACGCGTTTCCTGAACAACATGCCTGCGCGTTTTGAGCCTGCGACTGGTGACGCGCGCTTGTGCGCCGTCGTGGTCGATGCCGACGACGCGACCGGCAAGGCTCGTTCAATCCAGCGAATTATGGTGAGCTGACTCTTGGCGGGACAAGAACGTCAAAGCCGGCACGAAAGCCCGAGCCTCCCTATATATTGTTTGCATGCCAAAACCTGCCGCTAAAACAAAGAAGAAGAGTTTCCTGAAGTTACGGTCTGCCTCGCGTGGCACTGCCCGGGTAATCTCCTCTCGCACGGCCTACCGCGGGCCCGCATTTTGGGTCACAACCGACGACGTGCTCGAGCCCAGCGGAGTGCGTACCCGCCGCGACATCGTTCGCCACTCCGGGTCGGTCGTCATCCTGGCAGTTGATGAAACCCAGAGCGAGCCGCGAGTGATTCTGGAACGGCAATATCGCCACGCCGCTGGATGCTATCTGCACGAACTGCCTGCCGGACGCATCGACGAGGGTGAAAGCGAACTCGGCGCGGCGAAGCGCGAATTGCTGGAGGAAACCGGCTACTCAGCCAAAAATTGGAAGCGTGTCCTGCGCTTCTGGGCGAGCCCGGGATTTGTGGCGGAAGCCATGTCGATCTACCTGGCGCGAGGTCTGACTGCAGGCTCGGCACAACCCGAAGCCGACGAGGTCATCGAACTGAAACTTGTGCCGCTCAAAGAAGCCGTTGCCATGGTCATGGCCGGCAAAATTCGGGATGCAAAGACCATTTCCGGCATCCTGTGGCTGCATTCCCAGCCTAAACCGTAACCCCCAGGTGGCGTAATATGCAGGGCGTTTCCGGGGGACCCCTAGGGAACTTCCCTTCTTGACAGTGACAATTGCCAGTCGCACAATGGGGAAAAATTGGCTTTGTGTTCCGGCCGGGACACGGGCGGGGGGAGTACGTGATTGCTTGCAAGGTACGGTGAAGTGGTTTAACAACGCCAAAGGATACGGCTTCATTGGACGAGACGATGGGCCGGATGTGTTCGTTCACTACAGCGCCATTACTTCCGAGGGTTACAAGAGCCTGCAGGAAGGCGATGTTGTGGAGTTTGAAGTCGTTCAAGGACAGAAAGGCCCGCAAGCCGCGAACGTCACCAAACCTCAGTAAGAGTTCTGCTTGCCACCTCTGACCAGAACTGCCCCTTACTTAGTGGACGTGTGTCCCTCTTCGGGGGCGACCAGGGCGTAGCTCACAAAGGCCACCTGCTTGCTGTCCGGCGACCATGAAGGTACATTGATTGTCCCTTGCCCGCCGAATAAGTTCGCCAGCACCGTGATCTTTTTCGTGTCGAGCGACATAAGCCGTAGCGTCACGTCTTTGTTCTCGGGATGCCCGGTGACGTCCGGGGCGTAAGTCAGGAACACCATCCATTTTCCGTCTGGCGAAATATGCGGGAACCAGTTGTTGGAATCATCGGAGAAGACCTGCTCGTGGTCGCTGCCGTCGGCTCTCATGCGCCAGATCTGCATGTGCCCGCTGCGCTCGGAATTAAAATAAATGTACTGGCCGTCCGGGGAGTATTCGGGACCGTCGTCCAATCCCTTCGCGGTGGTGAGCCGAGTTTCTTCGCCGCCAGCGACGGGGATGGTGTAGATATCGAATTCGCCGTTGCGCTGCCCGACAAACGCCAGCGTCTTTCCGTCCGGCGACCAACCATGCCAGTAGGACGGCCCGGTTGGCGTGAGACGCCGCGGTGTGCCGCCGGTTATGGGGACGACGTAAACCAGTGAATCGTGCGCGGGTGCGCCCGTCGCGGATTTCGTCTCCTGCGAGTTGTCACTGATAGCGAGTTGCGTTCCGTCCGGGGAAATTCCGTGGTCGTTATTGAGCTTGTCTTGCTCGCCGGTGTTTATGACTTCAGGGCTACCACCCTTTACGGGAAGCTTTTCAAGATGGCCGTTTTGATTGAATAGGAAGTACGAGCCGTCTCGCGACCAGTTGGGGGCCTCGAAGCGCCCTTCGGCGTGGTAAATTTCCTGGCGATCTGTGGATGCGATCGCAACCGTTTCGAGTGTGCTGTAAAGCGCGGGCTTGCCAGTTGAGACGGGCAGATTCCGCAGGCTTACGTTGGAAAACGTGCCTTCCTCGATAGCGCTCTTGTCGTGCGCACACACGCCGATGCCAGCGTAAAAGGTGCCTTCGAGAGGCACGCGAATCGACGCTCCGTCATAACCGGGAGTTTCACCGGGTTTGCCAACCGACATGTACAGGTAATTCCCGCGTCGTGTAATGCGCAATCGCATCGGAGGCAACGCCGCGCTGGGTGGGGGAGCATTCGCGTCGCTCGGCGACAGGCTGGATTTGATCTCACGGGTGACGCCGCCGATCTCATCCCGGTATTGCAGCGCTAGCAGTCCGTTCCCGTGCAACGCAATGTCCGCATAAATGGAACCGGCATCAAGCGACTGACGAATGACCAGCGCAGCCTTCTTGTGGGCGTTACCACCAGTACTCGGAAACTGAAGATCCGCCGTCAGTTCCACATCGCCGGAAACTTTCTTCCACGCGAACTGAAACGCGTCTTGCGTCGCCCACATATTCTCGCCGCTGCCTCGCAGCGTGTAGGCGCCTTTTGCAGCATCGAACGTTGACGATCCCGCGTGAAGAACGGTGCCAACATCCGCGTGATCGTCGAAGATTCCTACCGGGCTTTGCGCAAAGCTGAGAGTGGCCCCGGCCATGGCCGTTGCCGTCGCAAGAAAAAAGAAAGCAAATCGCCGCATAAACGTTACTCCCTACGGAGTAGCACTATACCGCAGTCGGGCCTGACGCGTGCAACTCCCTCACCGCACGCCGCTCGCCTGGGCGACGCCCTCCCATTGTGCGGCTGCCCATCTCCCAGCTCGCGCTTTCAGAAATCATCTTGATCTGATAAAACTGTCCGCGGACCCACGGAGAATAACTCTCATGAGAAAACAACTGACCACGTCCATCATATTGCTTTCATTCTTATTCGCATTCTTAGCCGCGGCAGCATTCGCGCAGGATCCGCCCTCGAAGGGGTTGGCGCTCACGCCCCCCATGGGCTGGAACACCTGGAACAAATTCGGCTGCAACGTCAGTGACGATCTGGTGAAGGGCGCTGCCGACGCCATGGTCTCGTCGGGCATGAAAGACGCCGGATATCAGTACATTGTGATCGACGACTGCTGGCAGGTGAAGCGCGACGACCACGCCAACATCTTCGCCTATGCGGACCGGTTCCCCAATGGCATCAAGGCCGTCGCCGACTATGTTCACTCGAAGGGCCTCAAGTTTGGCATTTACTCGGACGCGGGCACCAAGACTTGCGGCGGCAAGCCCGGCGGCCTCGGCCACGAGTATCAGGATGCCCTGATGTATGCGTCCTGGGGCGTGGATTACCTGAAGTATGACTGGTGCAACACGGTTCCGGGCCAGGACGCGAAAGCTTCATACACCAACATGCGGCAGGCGCTCGATGCCAGCGGCCGGCCCATCGTGCTCAGCATCTGCGAATGGGGCGGCCGCCAGCCCTGGCTCTGGGGCGCGGAAGCCGGCGGCAATCTGTGGCGCACCACCGGCGACATTCAGGACCGCTGGGCCGGCAAAAAAGAGTGGAGTCCCGGCAACTGCTGCAGCAACGGAATGATGGACATTGTTGACGAGAACGGCCCGCTGTACTCGCATGCCGGGCCCGGCCACTGGAACGATCCCGACATGCTCGAAGTCGGCAACGGCGGCATGACCACGACTGAGTACCGCTCACACTTCAGCCTGTGGGCGATTATGGCGGCGCCGCTGATGGCGGGCAACGACATCCGCACCATGACGCCGGAGATTCACGACATCCTGACCAACAAAGAGGTCATTGCCATCAACCAGGACCCACTCGGTCGCCAGGGGCGGCGCGTGTGGAAAGACGGCGACCTGGAAGTCTGGGGAAAGCAGTTGCAGGATGGGAGCCGCGCAGTCGTGTTGCTCAATCGCGGCAGTTCGCCGCAGACAGTGTCCGTGGCGTGGGAACAAATCGGTTATACCGCCCACCTGAGCGCGGCGGTGCGCGATTTGTGGGCCCACAAAGACCTCGGCAAGTTCACTGGGAAATTTTCTGCCCCGGTCGAGAGCCACGGAGTGGTGGTGGTGACGGTCAAGCCGTAGGATTGTGTGGGGCGGACATTCCTGTGCGCGCGAAATCGCGAAGGACTGCTATCGAGTCTCGGAAGGGCGCGACTTTCATCGTGCCCTTCCATTGTTAATCCCTGTCATTCCGAGGACCGCAGATTGGTTCGCCTGCGAACCAATCTGCGGTCGAGGAACCTGCTGTTCCGGGAGCTCCCGCCGAGGTCACTGCAAACCGGGATTTTATGCAAGGGGAAAGCAGGTCTCTCGACTCCGCGCAGGAACTCGCAAAGCGAGTTCCTTAACTCCGCTCGAGATGACAAATGAAACTCACCGCTTCATCCACCCCTGCATTTCCATCCACTCGACGAAGCGGTCGATCCAGCGGTCGGTCGGGAGATCCTGTTTCCGCATTCCAAAGCCATGCCCGCCTTTAGCGTACATGTGCAACTCCACCGACTTCTTAGCACCAAGCCACCGGTTGTAAAGGTCAACACTGTGCGGCGCCAGGCCAAGTTGATCGTCGCTTGCAGCTGCGATGAACATGGGCGGAGCGTCCGCGGGAACCGGAACATCTTTCAGTATTTCTCCACCTGCATAAATGGGAGCTACGAACGCCGGGCGTCCCTCGGCCGTGTAATGGAACGCTACTCCCGCCGTCACCGCACCGCCGGCTGAAAATCCAACAATACCCACGCGGTCGGGCGAGACGCCAAATTCCGCCGCGTGCTTGCGAACGTAGACAACCGCAGCCAACCCATCCGCAATTGCCAGGGGAATAACTTTACCCACTGTTGCTACAAACTTCTCCCGGTCCGCAATCGCGGCCGTGAATTCCTGGGTGGCGTCTTCGCCGGTGTGTGCAAGACGATACTTCAGTACAAAGGCGGTCACGCCTCTGGCGGCCAGGTACTTCGCCACGTCAATGCCCTCGCTGTTGATGGACAGCGCCATGAATCCTCCGCCCGGGCAGATCACCACCGCAGTGCCGTTTTTCAATTCTGGAGAAGGCTTGAACACCGTGAGGCTCGGCTTGGTCACGTTGGTGACCACGTCGGTGTGCCAGATGTTCGAGAAGTACGCCTTCTCGGGATAATTCGCGGGCGTAGAACCCGGCGCCGTGCCCGGGTAAAGAGGAATCACGTCCTGGGCAGCGGCCAGCGTAGCCGCAAACAACATCATGGCTGCGATCGAAAGGATTCTTCGTTTCATGGTGCAAAGTTTAGCAGGGAGAAGGCATGTTGGAAGGAATTCCCGCCCTGGTATCAAGGCCCTACAGGGAAACTGCCCGTGCCCAACTCTACAATTGTCGAGTTGATTAACCTTTGAAATAATCATCTGGCTCTGGTGTAGATCGCGTTGGCTTGGGATGTGTTGGAAGAGTTCTTTGAGCTCTTCGCGGACAGGACTGTCCGCGACACACAACCGTGCCCCCTATGAAGATCATCGCGCGCGTTTTCAATCCGACGAACAACCGGCGCCTGAATGAACTGCTGGGGTTCCTGTTATGCGTCTCCGCGCTCCTTCTCTTCCTTGCGTTGGCTTCGTATTCTCCGCTTGATCCTTCGTTTAACAGCGCTTCGGTGCTTACCGGCTCGCGCGTGGCCCGCAACTGGATCGGGATCCTAGGTGCCGTGGGCGCTGACGTGCTGCTGCAGTTCTTCGGGATGGCCGCGTTTCTGCTGCCGGTGTTTGCCCTGGGACTCGGCATCCGCTGGTTCTGTTCGCGCAAAGTCGTTTCGCCCATCGCGAAACTGCTCGGCGGAATCTGGCTGCTGATGTTTGTCCCCGCATTGCTGGCGCTGCTGCCGGGGCATTCGCGCTGGTTCGGCGGGCCTCCGCTCGAAGGCCTGCTGGGAAGGGTGTTTGGCGATTTCCTCATCCACTACCTGAACCTGATCGGGGCCTACATTATTTCGACCAGCATGCTGGCGGTGGCGCTCTATTTCTGCACCGCATTCTCGTTCACTCAGGCGCGTGTCTGGGCGACGACTAGATTCTCCTTTGCAATCGCACTGCGTGACCGCTGGAAAGACTGGCAGGAGGAGCGGCTCCGTAAGAAGATGCAGAAGGAATTGGACAAGCGCCGCGCAGCCAAGCCCGTGGTGCAAACGCAAATGGTGCAGGCACGGCCGGCGGCAGCGCCACCGGTGTCGGAACCACGAAAGACCGGCATCGAGCGCTATGCAGAAGAAGACGCGCCGGTCCCCGTGTCCTACGGACAAGACTTAGCTGGCGAAAGGCCCCGTCCCGCACAATCAGCGGTCGAAGTCACTGAGCGCGCCGATAGTCTGACGAAACCCAAAACTACGTTGCCGCGTGTAGCGGGCGGCTATAGACTTCCGCCCAGCAGCCTGCTGCATCGCGCCGACGGACAGCAGGTCGTGGACGCTAACGAACTCAAAAACCTGGCGCAGGTATTGACCGACAAGTACGCCGAGTTCGAAGTGCACGGCAATGTCACCCAGATCAATCCCGGCCCCGTGGTTACGACGTTTGAGTTCAAGCCGGAAGCCGGCATCAAGTACAGCCGCATCACCGGACTCACCGACGACCTCTGCCTGGCGCTGCGCGCCGAAAGCATTCTGGTCGAGCGCATGGCGGGCAAGAGCACGGTCGGGATTCAGGTGCCGAACCGCGATCGCGAAATTATCTGGCTGCGCGAGAACATCGAATCGTCGGAGTTTATTGGCACCAAATCAAAGCTCACGTTGGCGCTCGGCAAAGACATTAACGGACGCATCGTCACCGCGGACATGGCCGGCATGCCTCACCTGCTGATCGCCGGTTCCACAGGATCGGGCAAGAGCGTGGCCATCAACGCCATGATCATGTCGATTCTGTACAAGGCAACGCCCGAGCAGGTGCGTTTGATTCTTGTCGATCCCAAGCGGTTGGAACTGGGCAATTACGAAGGCGTGCCACATCTTTATACGCCGATCATTACCGAGCCCAAGCTGGCCGCGAACGCCTTGCGCAATGCGGTCCGCGAGATGGAGCGCCGGCTCAAGCTGCTCGCCGAGAAGGGCGTGCGCAACATCGATCAGTACAACAAATTATTCGACGACGGTGATACGCCCAGCTTGTTCGGCGATCAAAGCGAAGAAAAGCCGCTCCCTTACATCATTATCATCATCGATGAGTTGGCCGACCTGATGATGCTCGACGGCCACAACGTGGAAGAGTCCATCACCCGCTTGGCGCAAATGGCGCGCGCAGTTGGAATTCACCTGGTGCTGGCAACACAGCGTCCGTCGGTGGACGTGATTACGGGGCTGATCAAAGCCAACTTTCCTGCCCGCATGTCATTCCGCGTGGCCACGAAAGTTGACTCGCGCACCATTCTCGACGCCAACGGCGCCGAAGCCCTGCTGGGGCGCGGTGACATGCTCTACCTGCCTTCAGGATCGGCGCGGGTACATCGCCTGCACGCTCCGTTTGTCACGGAAAAAGAAATTGCTGCGGTCGTCGAGTTCTGGAAGGCGCAGGGCGCAGCCGAATACGAGCAGAAATTCCTCGAAGCCCCCAGGGACGAGCGCGAAGGCCCGGCTGGCGGCGGCGCTGATGGCGAAGTCGATGCCGACGATAATGATCCGCTCTTCAACGACGCGGTACGGCTGGTGCTGGAATTTGGAAAAGCTTCCACTTCCCTGCTGCAGCGCCGGTTGCGCGTTGGCTACGGTCGCGCCGCGCACCTGATCGACCTGATGGAACGCGACGGTATCGTTGGCGCCGCCGATGGCCCCAAGCCCCGCGAAATCCTGAAGCGTCCCGACTGGCTGAGTGAAGTAGAACAGACGACGCGCTAGTCCCCGACCTGCTTCCCTTTTGAAGCGCAACCCTCCCATCTTCCGATATCCTTAATTCGATCTCGGCGTGGACCGAAAGCAGGAAAAATGAAAGCTCTGGTAAAAAGCCGCAACGAGGCGGGACTGTGGCTGGAAGACGTTCCCGAACCGCAGGTTGGAATTAACGATGTCAAAGTCCGCGTACTGATGACAGGAATATGCGGCACTGACCTGCACATTTTTGAATGGGACGAGTGGGCCCGCGCCACCATTCCCGTTCCGCTGGTCATTGGCCACGAGTTTGTCGGTGAGATTGTGGAGGTCGGGGCTAATGTGAACGACTTCCATCCCGGCGAACTGGTCAGTGGCGAAGGCCACGTGACCTGCGGACGCTGCCGCAACTGCCTTGCCGGCCGCCGCCACCTTTGCGCTCACAGCCAGGGCGTGGGCGTGAACCGAGCCGGCGCATTTGCCGAGTACGTCGTTCTTCCCATGAGCAATATCTGGAAGCATAATCCCAAAGTTCCGCTGGAGATTGCGGCGATCTTTGATCCTTTCGGCAACGCCGTCCACACCGCGCTTTCGTTTCCCGTGCTGGGAGAAGACGTCCTGATCACTGGCGCAGGCCCGATCGGAATCATGGCCGCGGCAGTTGTCCGCCACGCGGGAGCACGATACGTGGTGATCACCGACGTGAACCCGTACAGGCTGGCACTGGCAGAAAAGATCGGCGTCAATCTCGCGGTCGATTCGAGCAAGAAGAAACTCGCCGATGTTCAGAAGGAACTGGGCATGCACGAAGGCTTCGATGTCGGACTCGAAATGTCCGGCAACGCTGCGGCATTTCGTGACATGCTGGCCAACATGTCGCATGGAGGGAAGATAGCAATGCTCGGAATTCCCCCGGGCGAGATGGCAATCGACTGGCACCACGTAATTTTCAACATGCTCACGATCAAAGGCATCTATGGCCGCGAAATGTACGAGACCTGGTACAAGATGACGGTGATGCTTGAATCCGGACTGGATATCTCGCCGGTCATTACCCACCGCTTTGCATACGCCGAATTCCAGCAGGGATTTGACGCGATGCGTTCGGGCCAATCAGGAAAGGTCCTGCTCGACTGGCGGCACCGAGCTCAATGAGTGATATCGCCTTGATTGCAACACCGTGTTCCTGTTGATTCTGCGCTTGGCACTGGGCGCGTATGATCTGCGTATGGGAGCACTGGTACAACGAATCATCAGAGAACTGAACAACGCCAAGGGAGTCGATGACTTCGGCGACTGCATCTGGATGGCTAGCGACCTGATCAGAAGAGCTTCTTCCCAGGGCTACCTAAGCGGGTTCGAGGCGATTGATCGAGAAGATGTAAGCGAAGCCGAAGGCAAGGAGATACAGAGCGCGCTCCTCCGTGCCCTGCCAAGAAATACAAACCCCAGATGGGTGGGAGGGATTCTCTCAGCCCTTAGCAGCAGTCGAGACCCATCTCTGAAGCAATTGTGGGTGGATTACCTCGCGAAATATCTGGAAACCCTGAATGCTGTCAATGGAGTGGTTTATACCGCGTTGGGTGCCCTTCATGATCTGGGTGAACCAGTGTTCGAGAGCAACTTTTCGGGCCGTAGTCTGACTGAGGTGGAGCGCAGTATGGATAGGGCGCGTAGATACTTGCACGAACGCGGAATCACGATTCCTTGGTGATTGGCGAAAAACCCCCATATCACTCATCGACATCGATCTTGACGAAAGAAAAGCGCAAACTCCTCTGAAGCCTGTTCGCAACAGCTGACCTTCCTGGGTAATCTCTTAAATATGGCAATTCACCTCTCTGGCGGGTCAGGTTGCGTTGTGGTCTTGGCGGTGCTGCTCGTACCCGCTACCATCACCGCGTACCTGCTCAACGATTCAAAGTGGCTGATCATCATTCCAGTCGGAATCGTGGCTCTCGCCCTGGCAGTCGCCGTATTGCCCATCAGGCGAAAGGTGTCGCCTGAACAGTGGGCGTTAGAGCTTGAGCCGCACTTGCTAGGGACGGATGGGACGTGGGATTGGGATGACGCAACCAGCATTGCTCTTGCTGACCCCCGATTGGAAGCTATAAGGGGCAAACTTCGGAAGTTTGACATGCTGACAAGCGACCAAAGGCGGAAGGAGTTTGAGAGCATAATTGCTGCTCTGAAACGCGGTGAAATTCCCGAAGTCAGCGATGACGAGTGAAAAATCGCCATATCACTCATTGAGTCGGGCGATTCCCGGTGACAATTCTCCGGCAGATTTCCAAGAAGTCAGTCCGGTACGATTCCTCCGCACGCGCAATCGCCACGTCTTTCTCTTTCAGGGCATCGGGAGCCCACAGATTACGAACTTCTCCGACAGGTAGATGATCGGTTTCGCTGTCAAGGCCAATAATGGACCTGCGGTCTTCCAGCTCTGCAACTGCGTCAGTGTGCGCCAAAGGGACCAATTGCCTAACCGCTTCCAAAACTGTGGTTCTCCCATCCAAAAAGGCCTGTGCTACCTCTCGCGCCCTGAGATGGTCGGCCTGTGTTGCCTGCCGATCAATAAGCGTTCTGTTCATGAGGGGAAGTATATGCTGGCGGAAGATGGCTGGAATGATTGTTGATAAATCCCCATATCACTCATTGAACTTTTCGGCGTCGCGGAAACGCGTGCCCTGTTGGTCCTTCGCCGAAAGCAGCGGACTCTGCGTGCCCCAGTCGATAGCGAGATCGGGATCGTTCCACAGAATCGTCCGCTCCTTGTCGGGATAATAGAACTCGGTGGATTTGTAAAGCACGTCCGCCTTATCGGACAAGACGTAGAAGCCATGCGCCAGCCCGGCGGGAACCCAGGCCATGAGCCGATTGTCAGCAGAAAGTTTCACGGAGTGCCATTGCCCGAACGTCGGCGAACTGCGACGCAGGTCTAAAAACACGTCCAGCACTTCGCCGCTCACCACCCGAACCAGCTTTCCCTGAGACTTTTCAATCTGATAGTGAAGCCCGCGCAGCACGCCGCGCTTGGACTGAGAATGATTGTCCTGAACGAATTTCTCCCTGATTCCGATTTCCTCAAACATGCGCTCACTGTAGCTCTCTAGAAAAAACCCGCGCTCATCTTCGAACACCCGAGGCTCAAGAAGGAGTGCGCCGGAGACGGATGTGGGATGGACTTTCATCGAGTCAAATCAGAACACATGCTCTTTCAGAATTTGCAGCAAGTATTTTCCGTAGCGGTTGTTCTTCATGGTAGCGGCGGCCCGTTCCACCTGTTCCGCGGAGATGTATCCCTGGCGGTATGCGATCTCTTCCGGGCAGGCGACCATCAGGCCTTGCCGCGTCTGGATAGTCTGAATAAACAGCGCGGCTTCCAGCATGGCTTCGTGCGTTCCCGTGTCGAGCCAGGCCATGCCGCGACCCATCACCGAAACTTCAAGCTGCCCGCGTTTCAGGTATTCGCGATTCACGTCGGTGATCTCGAGTTCACCGCGGGCCGAGGGCTTCAATGCTTTCGCAATCTCTACAACCTGCGGATCATAGAAATAAAGCCCGGTGACGGCGTAGCGGGACTTTGGTACGCTGGGTTTTTCTTCGAGACTCACGGCTCGGCCCTGCGAATCGAACTCAACCACGCCATAGCGTTCGGGATCCTGAACTGGATAAGCAAAGATGCGCGCGCCGTGTTCACACTCCGCCGCTGACTGCACACTTTTCGCCAGATCGTGGCCGTAGAAAATGTTGTCGCCGAGAACCATCGCGCTGCAACTCCCGTCCAGAAACTTCTCGGCGATGAGAAATGCCTGCGCGATCCCTTCTGGTTTAGCCTGCGAGGCATAAGAGAGAGTTAAACCAATGCCTGAGCCATCGCCCAGAAGCTGCTGAAATTTAGGGAGGTCGTCTGGTGTTGAAATCAGAAGGATGTCGCGTATCCCCGCCAGCATCAACGTAGAAAGCGGGTAGTACACCATCGGCTTGTCGAACACCGGCAGCAGGCTTTTGCCGATTGCATTGGTCGCGGGATAGAGACGCGTTCCCGATCCGCCCGCGAGAATAATGCCCTTGTATTTGGACGCCTGCCCGGACTTGCTCATGAGCCTCTGCGATCTTTTATCTCTGCTCGAACACCTGCTACAAAGAATACTGCTTCGCCATCCATTGGCGGTAGCTTCCGCTGGTCACGCCTTGCGTCCAGGCTTCGTTGTCGAGGTACCACTGAACGGTTTTGCGAATGCCGGTCTCGAATGTCTCGCGCGGCCGCCAGTCCAATTCCGATTCAATCTTGGTGATGTCCATGGCGTAGCGACGGTCATGCCCTGGACGATCGGTGACGAATTTGATTAGATTCAGATGCAACATTCCAGAGTCATTGGGACGCAGTTCATCGAGCACGGTGCAGATAGTATGCACCACGTCAAGATTCTTCAGTTGGTTGCGGCCGCCAAGGTTGTAGGTATCTCCGATGCGGCCCCGCGCAAGAACTAATCGAATCGCATCGCAATGGTCGGCAACGTAAAGCCAGTCACGAATATTCTGTCCGTCGCCATACACAGGAATCGGTTTACCGGCGAGTGCGTGCAGGATGACCAGCGGAATCAACTTCTCCGGAAATTGAAACGGGCCGTAGTTGTTCGAGCAGTTGGTCGTAAGCACCGGCAAGCCGTAGGTATGAAAATACGCGCGCACCAAGTGATCCGACGCGGCCTTCGATGCCGAGTACGGACTGTTGGGGGCATAGCGCGTGTGTTCGGTGAAGGCTGGATCGTCGGAGCCGAGCGAGCCATAGACTTCGTCGGTTGAGACATGGAGAAAGCGGAACCGCTCGCGGTTTTCGCCGCTGAGTCCCGACCAGTAGGCGCGTGACTCTTCCAGCATGCTGAAGGTTCCGTTTACGTTAGTTCGAATGAAATCGTCGGGGCCGTGAATGGAGCGGTCTACGTGGCTTTCCGCCGCGAAGTGGACGATGGCCCGCGGCTTGTGCGCGAGGAGCAACTCGGCGATCAGTTCGCGATCGCAGACGTCGCCCTGCAGAAAACGATAGCGGCGGTCTTGCGCGACGCCGGCGAGGTTCGCCGCATTGCCCGCGTAGGTCAGTTTGTCGAGGTTAATGACGGAGGACGATTCGCTCGCAAGCCACTGCAGGATGAAGTTTGAGCCGATGAATCCAGCGCCGCCGGTGACCAGTATGGTGTCCGCTTGCATGGGAAGCGATGTCACTCCGAGAGGCAATTATCGGGCATTTTCGGCGATTTGTCCGGTGGCGTCGCCGGTGGGGACGGCACCCGGCCGCAGGAAACGGTCTGCCAGTATCCCCACGATTCGCGCCGCTGCCCGGCCATCCCACAATTCCGGAACGGATCGTTTCCCTTTGAATGCGAGCTGCATGCGAATCGCGCGCGCGATGGATTCCCGCCGCGTGCCACCGAGAACATTTGTCCCTGCATCGATGGTCACCGGGCGCTCCGTATTGTCGCGGGCAGTCACGCACGGGATTCCGAGGGCAGTGGTTTCTTCCTGAATGCCGCCGGAGTCAGTCACCACGATGCGCGCATTCTTCATTAGGCAGAGAAAATCCAGATAGCCCAGGGGTTCTAGCATGCGCAGGCAACGGTCACAGTCCGCGCCCAGGCCGAGTTCGCGAATCTTCGCCTGAGTTCGCGGGTGCGCCGGAAATATGACTGGCATCGCCGTTGAGAGATCCGAAAGCCCTTCCAGTATCTCAACCAGCGCGTCATGTTCATCCACATTCGCAGGGCGGTGCAAGGTGAGGAGAGCATAGCTGCGGCGGGAAATTTCAAGCCGCTGCAGCACCGCGGACCGATCGGCGCAAGACTCATACTCGCGCAGCGAATCAATCATTGTGTTCCCCACCAAGTGAATCTTGTGCTCGGGAACGCCCTCGGCGCGGAGGTTCCTCACGCCACTCTCTTCGGTCACGAACAATAAGTCAGAAAGCTGGTCGGTCAGAATGCGGTTGATCTCTTCCGGCATGCCGCGGTCGAACGAACGTAAGCCGGCTTCCACGTGCACAATGGCTGGGCGGGACGGCGCCTTGCTTGCTACCAAGGCGCAAGCCAGGGTCGAGTTCACGTCGCCGACGATGAGCAGCACATCTGGTTTTTCCTGCAGCAGTACCGGCTCAAAGCGCTTCATGATCTCCGCAGTTTGCTGCGCGTGCGAACCCGAACCCGCGCCGAGAAAAACGTCGGGCTGGGGCATTTCAAGGTCGGCGAAAAATGCGTCGGACATTCGCGTATCGTAGTGCTGGCCGGTGTGAACCAGCACCGGCTGAATGCCTTCCGCCCATTCCCCGAGCATTCCATTGAAGCCTGCAATTGCTTTCAGGATGGGAGCGGCCTTCATAAAGTTGGGGCGGGCGCCCACTACGACGAGGATCTTCATCAAAAAGATGATCCCATCATTAGCGGGAGCGCGGTCAGTGAATTGTGCCCGACGAACCTGCATGAACAACTGTCGGTAGGCACGATCTTCCCGGGAGCACCAGGCGCCAGCATCGTGTTATCGTGTTTCTTCCTGCAGGCAGGCGCCGATGAAAGCCCTACTTCTCTCTGAATACAACAAGCTTGAAATTGCGGACCTCCCGGTGCCCGTGCCCGGCCGTGATGAGCTCTTGGTGCGGGTTGCGGCCTGCGGAATTTGCGGGAGCGATGTTCACGGTTACGATGGCTCCACCGGGCGGCGGATCCCGCCCATCGTGATGGGTCACGAGGCCGCTGGCATCGTCGCCAGCGTCGGTGCGGCCGTGGACAACTTCCGTGAAGGCGACCGCGTCACTTTCGATTCGACGGTCTATTGCGGCCTGTGCGGCTTCTGCCAGAGGGGGGAAGTGAACCTTTGCGACAACCGGCAGGTGCTCGGCGTTTCCTGCGGTGACTACCGCCGCGCCGGGGCCTTTGCGGAGTTCGTCGTCGTCCCGGCGCGCATCGCATACCTGCTGCCGGAGAATCTTTCTTTTGCCGAGGCCGCCCTGCTGGAGGCGGTTTCCGTCGCGCTGCATGCGGTTTCGCTCGTGACCATCGCACCTGGCAGTTCTGCGCTAGTCGTGGGCGCAGGAACCATTGGCCTGCTGGCGCAGCAGGCGCTTCGAGTCGCAGGATGTTCGCGCGTATTCGTCACTGAGATGGATTCCACCCGGCTCAGCCTGAGCGAGAAACTGGGCGCGACGGCGGTTTTACCTTCAGGACCGGAACTGGTGAAGAACCTGTTGGAATTGACCGGGGGAGTCGGCGTGGATGTAGTTGTCGAGGCCGTAGGCATTACTCCCGCGATCTATTCCGCGATTGATTGCGTCAAAAAAGGCGGTTGCGTCGTCCTAGTCGGAAACGTCTCTCCTGAGGTCACCATCCCGTTGCAGAAAATCGTTAGCCGCCAGATCAGGTTGCAAGGCTCCTGCGCTTCGTCGGGCGAATATCCGCGCGCGATCGAAGTGATGAGTAAAGGTGAAATCAAAGTAAAGCCGCTGATCACCGCGATCGCGCCTCTGACTGACGGCCCGCAGTGGTTCGAGCGGCTGCACGCCCGCGAGCCCAACCTGATGAAGGTTGTACTGGAGCCGGGGTTCGAGTCGTGAGCGAAATGTTCGATCTCAGCAGCCGCGTGGCGATCGTCACCGGAACCAGCCGCGGCCTGGGACAGTACTTGGCCCGTGCCCTCGCCCGCTCTGGCGCCGACCTGGTGCTCACCAGCCGCGACCGAAAAACCCTTGCTCCTTTCGAAGCCGAGATCGCCGGGCTAGGACGCCGGTCGGTTTCTCTCGACCTGGACGTTCGCAATCACGAAAGCATTCAGAAGATGGTGACCGCCGCCCATGCGGCATTTGGACGCATCGACATTTTGGTTAACAACGCGGGATGCAACGTCCGCAAACCTGCGCTGGACGTGACTTGGGACGACTGGAACCTGATTCTCGACACCAACCTGCGCGGAAGTTTCTTCGTTGCCCAAGCCGTCGCGCGGCACATGGTCGCAGCGCAGTACGGCCGCATCATCAACATTGGATCGGTCACCAGCGTCGCTGGCTACGCGGGCCTGGGGCCCTACGGCGCCAGCCGCGGCGGAATCCGCCAGCTGACTATGAGCCTCGCTGACGACTGGGGTTCCTACGGCGTCACCGTAAATTGCCTTGCGCCGGGGTGGTTTCGCACCGACCAGAACAAAGTAATGTATGAAGACCCGGAGTGGGTGGAATACCTGAAAGACCGCATTCCGCTCAAGCGTCCCGGCCGCCCCGATGATCTTGACGGCGCGGTAGTATTCTTGGCGTCAGAGGAGAGCCGTTACGTCACCGGGCAAACTCTGCTGGTGGATGGGGGAATTTCCACGGGCGCGCTTCGGGCGCTTGCGCAAAAGCCCGCTTCCTGATTGCGACCCCGTCCCACAATGAATTCGATTATGCTGTGCTACGCTGACAACCAACCCACAAGGAGCTGCAATGGCATCCATCCTCATCACCGGCACCAGCAAAGGAATTGGTCTGGAGACGGCACTGGCATTTGGCCGGGCCGGCCACAACGTCTTCGCCACCATGCGCAATCCGGAGCAGTCTCCAGAATTAGCCGAGATTAGCAAGCGCGAAAAACTCCCGATAGCGATTTCCACAATGGATGTCGATTCCGACCAGTCCGTGATCAGCGCCATCGCGGCAATCCAGCAAAATCACGGGCCCATCGACGTGTTGGTTAACAACGCTGGAATCGAGCGCGCGGGATCGACCGAAGAGCTACCGCTGAGCGAATACCGCGCCGTCATGGAGACGAATTATTTTGGCGCTCTGCGCTGCATTCAAGCGCTGTTGCCGAGCATGCGGCAACGAAAGAGCGGATGCATCATTAATGTAACGTCAGTCGCCGGGCGGATCTCCTCCGGTCCACTCGGGTCCTACGCCGCCTCGAAGTGGGCGCTGGAAGCCTTAAGCGAGGCTTTGGGGGGCGAGATGAAGACCTTCAATGTCCGGGTACTGGTCGTCGAACCCGGCATCATTGATACAGCCATGGCCCGGCGCATCGCCGAGCCAGCAACTGCGTCTCCCTATGGGCAGCGCGAACGCTTTACTTCCCTCTTTAACGCCTCGCTGAAAAACCAGGTACCCCCGTCGCTGGTTGGAGAGAAAATTCTGGACATTTTTGCCAGCGGGACCTGGCAATTCCGGCATCCGGTCGGGCCTGACGCGGAACCATTTCTGCTGTGGCGCAAGAATATGACCGACGAGGAATGGGTGGACATCAATGCGGGCGACAATGCCAGCTACTTCCGCAGGATGGAAAGCGACTTCAGCACTACCGCTGAGAAATAAAAATAAAAGGCCGTTTTAGAAACAATCGCTCTTTCGCGATCTCTTTCAATTTATTTTTCGCGTTAGTGCCAGACCGGATTGTCGGCAAATCCAGTTTTCGCGTACCCTAGCCCTCAAACCGATGAATATCCGATCCCATGCCGTCTTCCTGGGCGTCCAGCTCCTTCTGATGCAAATTGGCCTGGGGCACTTTGCACCGGTCCAAGCCTTGAGGGCTTCGACAAATGATGCTGTTGTTCCACTCACGACAGAACAAGTGGTCGACAAGTTAGTCCAGAAAAACCTCGAACGCGCGCAGGCATTGAGCGCGTATCACGGAAGCCGTGTCTATCGGATTGAATACCGCGGGCCGATCGGTTCCAAGATCGCGGGAATGACGGTCGCGGTCGACTACCGCGCACCGGCAACCAAAGAATTCCGCATCGTGTCTGAGACCGGTTCCCACCTCCTGATTGAGCGCGTGTTGCACAAGTTGCTGGAGACCGAAAAGGAAGCACAAACCGAGGAGAACCGGGCGCGCACAGCCCTCAATACGAGCAATTATCGCTTTGCATTAATTGGGTACGAAAGTCTTCCGACGGGCCCCTGTTATAAATTGTCGGTTGAGCCTCGAACCAAGGACAAGCTTCTATACCGCGGCCAGATTTGGGTCGACGCCCATGACTTTGCCGTGGTGCGCATTGAGGGAGAACCGGCGAAGAACCCCTCCTTCTGGATCAAAGAGACGACGATTGAACAGGCCTACACGAAAGTCGGTGATTTCTGGCTGCCCCTGTCCAATCGGAGTACCAGTGCAATTCGATTGGGAGGCCGCGCCTACTTTACCATCGACTACCAGAACTACCAGATTACGGCTGCAGCTCCGCCGAGCGGATCGCGCGGTATCGCACCCCGCCCCTAGGCAGGTTCGGTCGATTTGTACCGGCCAAGAATCCGGCTGATTGTTAAGGCAGTTGCGCTACGATAGGATTCACCGCCCGCCCAGCCAGAAGGAAGGCACAGTTAGATGATTCGGAAAGCTGCATTGCAAATCGCTGCCGCCGCGCTTCTCGCTTTCATAGCGTTCAATGCGTATCTCGCGATCAGCCACCTAAAACTGATTCAGAAGCGCGCGGCACTCACCTTTGGAAGCGCCACCCTTCAATCCACCATCGCCGGAGTCTCGCAGGACTTTATGGACATGGAGACTGGGCAACGGGGATACTTGCTGACCGACGACGCCGCGTACTTGCTACCGTACACAGACGCGAAAAACAGGATTGGAACGCATTTTGCGAGTCTTCGCTCCAGCCTGGCAGATCGCCCGGAGCCCGAACGATCACTGGAGACACGATTGGAGTCCTTGGCTGGCTTAAAACAAGCTGAGGTGGAACGCACAATTGGTTTGCGCCAGCAGGGGTATCGGCACCGCGCGTTCCTGCTGGTACAGACAAACGAAGGCAAGGACTACATGGATCAGGCTCGCGGAATATTGTCCTCATTGCTTCCTATGGAGAGCGGCCGTTTTGCTGGACTAGAGAAGGAAAGAGATGCGATCTCAAGGAAGGCTTTGTCGGAAACCATCGTTGCGAATTTATGTGTGCTGGTGTTCGCAGTTTGCCTGTTTTTGCTCATCGGCTACCACGGACGCTGGCTTGAGAAAAAAGCCGCACAGAGCGAACGACTAGTAGCTCTGCGCGATTCGCGAATAGGGACACTCACATCTGCCCTCGGCGACGAAACCCGCACCAAAATCACGGTCATCAAAGAGAATGCCCGCTTGTTGCTCGAGAAATATGGTGGATTCTTACCACCACTAGGCTATGAGTGCGCTGAGCAAATAAAGGAAGCAGCGGAACAAATGGAGCGCCTTAGAAAAGACTTGCTCGGTCAGCCGGACTCCGATATCCGCGAGGACGCTGCTTAGCGAAGGAGGGCTGACGCTTGTCACACCCTAGAGATGGACTCGTCTGGGACACAGATTGTTTCGCCAATCTTCGCCATCTCAGCGACTGGTGATCCTTAAATCCCCTGCTCTCTCCGGCCATCTCCCAGTGAAATCGCGAAACTTGTAGATCCTTTCTGCCACGGCTCTTATCGGTACTCGTCGCTTCATCGATACGTAAACAAATCGGAATAGTGGGATGTCGATTGTGGTGCGGTGAGCATCTTAAATAAGCGCGCAACGATTGTTTAGGAAAGGTTTGTCATGACGCTGCGGACGTTCTTATCGAATCGCTGATCGACTGGGGTGTTGAGGTGATCTTCGGACTCCCCGGTGATGGGATTAACGGAATCATGGAATCACTTCGTACCCACCAAGAACAAATGCGATTTATTCAGGTACGCCATGAAGAAGCGGCCGCATTCATGGCTTGTGCTTACGCGAAATTCACCGGCAAGTTGGGGGTTGGCGACCTCCGGTCCTGGGGGCATTCATCTTCTCAATGGACTGTATGACGCAAAGCTTGACGGTCAGCCGGTATTGGCAATTACTGGCTTGCAATTCCATGATCTGATCGGTACTCATACCCAACAAGATGTTGCACTCGACAAGCTATTCATGGACGTATCCGTTTTCAACGAGCGAGTCATGGGACCGACCCACGTGGAAAACCTTACAGATCTCGCATGTCGTACAGCATTAGGGTATCGTGGCGTGGCTCACCTGACATTCCCGGTGGATGTGCAGGAAATGGAAGTCAAGAAACGGGACCGTTCACCGCGAAACGTGCCGCATCACACTTCTGACATCTACGCGCGTAGTGCTCGCCTTCCCGACCGGATGGAGCTCGAAAAAGCAGCTGAAGTCTTGAACCAGGGTAAAAAGGTTGTGATCTTGGCCGGGCGGGGAGCGCTTGGTGCCACCGCCGAACTCGAGGAAACGGCAGAAATTCTCGGCGCTCCCATCGTCAAAGCTTTACTGGCCAAGGCGGCCGTGCCCGATGACAGTCCGTATACCACCGGGGGCATCGGTTTGTTAGGTACGCGCCCATCCCAAGAAGCAATGGAAAATTGCGACACCTTGCTGATGGTTGGAACTTCGTTCCCCTACATCGAGTTCATGCCCAAACCGAATCAGGCACGCGGTGTTCAGATCGATCTCGATCCGAAGAGAATTGGCTTGCGCTTTCCAGTCGAGATAGGGCTCATCGGAGATAGCCGCAACACTTTACAAGAGCTGATTTCTGTTCTCAAGCGCAAGCACGACCGGAGTTTTCTTGAGGCCGCTCAAGCCGGGATGAAAGAGTGGCGGCAGCTTATGGAAATGCGCGGCACCCGCGCCGACAAACCCATGAAGCCCCAAGTGGTGGCGTGGGAACTGGGAAAGCGGTTGCGAGATGATGCCATAGTGAGTTGTGATAGCGGGACCATCACCACTTGGTGGGCCCGACAGATTCCAGCTCGCCGCGGCCAAATTCATTCTGTCTCCGGGAATCTCGCCTCGATGGCATGCGGTTTGCCGTACACGATTGCTGCGCCCGTGGCGAACCTAACCGAAAGAAAATTGCACTCACTGCAATCTCGGATAAGATTCGCGAACTAATTTGAACGTTCACCGAATGAAGACTGTGGACAATTGTGGGTAATGTAAGGAGTATCGGCTTGGCAGAACGGCAGGTCCGCCGCCGAAAGCCCGAGCGATTGTGCAATGTTCCATATCTCGCTTTCGACCTGGGCGCTGAGAGCGGCAGAGCTGTGCTCGGACGCCTTCACGCCGGTGTGCTCACCAGCGAAGAGGTTTACCGCTTTCCC
>JAYTFR010000107.1:0-3393 GCA_043734125.1 Acidobacteriota bacterium
AGCCCGCGCACATTTTTGGCTCAAGACGGCTTTGCGCACCGGAAGTATTTCGCGCTAAATTGCGTTTGACGCAGGTGGAAGGCTTCCAGCCGACCCTTACGGACTAGATTTTCACCAATATCCGCTGCCGGTACAGCAGCCATAACAAGACCCAGACAGTCAACACCGCCCCGAAAGCAAAAATCAGAGAAGCGTTGGCCGGGCTGGCTATCTTCAGGAGTTGTCCGTTCAGATACTGCTGCCAACCGATTATTTTGCCGTCGCTAGCTTTCGCGTGGCCATAGTACAACGGGGCCCACAGCAGTTCATCGAAGCAGAAGGCAATGATCGCATTCATCCCGAACACCAGGAATGGCATCGTCCAACGGCCGCGCCAGCCGCGTATTTCGATTATCCAATAAAGCAGTGCGAGAAAGATCAGTGCGAACCCGGCTGTGAACACGGCAAACGAACTCGTCCAGACATTCTTGTTGATCGGAAACCAACGACTCCAGAGCAAGCCCACGGCCAGGCTGGCCGCGCCCGCCACCGCCATCCCCACCGCTTTCGCCGGAGCGCCGCGTTCGGACCGCAGCCACCGCCCCGTGAGCACTCCCGCGATCGCCGTGGCGATCGCGGGAATCGTGCTGAGGACGCCTTCCGGATCGTGGGTAGTGTTATAGAGTCGCCCGTTGAACAGTGCGCGATCGATCCAGTCCACGAGATTCTGATCCGGCGCCAGCACGGGAATGTCGCGTCCCGGCAGACCCAATCCCGGCACCGGAATCAGCCGCATCAGCGCCCAATAGCCGAGCAGGCAAATAACCGCTGCAATAATCAAACCCCGAGTCTCAGTCCACAGAAAAAGAACGCTGGCCGCCAGGTAACAGATCGCGATCCTCTGCACCACGCCTTCAATGCGCCAGCTTGCCAGGTGAAACTCCGGAGCGCCATTCAGAAATACGCCGAGGGCAAACAGAATTAAACTTCTCTTCGCGGCATGTAATGCAATTTGCTGCCGCGTTTCGCCCCGCTTCAGTCGTGTAGAAAACGACATCACAACTGAGATTCCCATCAGGAACACGAACGACGGAAAGATCAAATCCGCGGCAGTCCAGCCGTTCCACTGCGCGTGCCGGATGGGCCAATATGCGGCGGCCTCGTCTCCCGGATAGTCCACTAGGAGCATGCCCGCCACCGCTATCCCGCGAAAGACGTCCACGGACAGCAGTCGGGAAGAAAGCTCGGGCGCCCTGTTCGCAGGTGCCCCGGAATCTCTAATGCCATTGATCCCGGCCCTCGTCATCGAAGATCTTCCTCGTCGTGCAATCGAGCTCCCGATTGTACAGCCCAATTGCGTGACATCGCGATTACACGCAATATAAAAAGATGCCCACTTTCAGGTAAGTTGTGATTGTTCGGAACACGACTTACGGAAAGGACTCCGCAGCGAGACCATGTCACTTCTGCAAGTGTGCGCCGCGCGGTTTGCTAAGCTTGTTCCGTGACCGTTCGGGACTCGACTGATGCCTAATAGCAAATTTCCTGTGTCCGGCGACGTATCGCTAGGGATGGAAGCCCCCATCACACGGCGTGATTTCCTCGGTTCGACGCTTCTGGCTTCTGGGGCTGTGTTGCTCCGAGGGGTAACTCCGGTTGAACTGCTCTCAGGCCAAGACGATTTCACGGGCTATGGAGGCGTCGGCGAATATAGTACGTCGAACGGCAATACTTTGGACGTTCTGAGTGCAGGTCATTCGATTCGCGATGGCATTTACGATCGACTTACAAACGAGATCGTCGACACGCGGGAGAGCTACGATTGCGTGATCATCGGTGGCGGAATAAGCGGCCTCGCGGCAGCGCTGTTCTTCCAGCGTCAAGCCGGTTTAGGCATGAAATGCCTAATTCTCGAAAACCATCCTATCTTTGGTGGCGAGGCGAAGCAAAATGAGTTTCTGGTTGAGGGGAAGCGGCTGATTGCACACCAAGGTTCGGCGATTTATCAGATTCAGTATCCGCATAGCTTTCTTGCCGGTTTCTACCATTCCATCGGATTGGAAGCACCGGAGCTTGTGTATCAAAAATGGGCTGGACCTGAACCAGAGTTTCCCCTTTCCAGAACTCCCTATGAAGCTGTGGGCTTGAAGCACGGGCAATACGGTTTCTGGTTTGGCGGAAGATTCGGGCAGAGACCCGGAATGTGGTTGATCGACCCCGTAGGGAAAAATCTGGAGGGCGCTCCCACCTCCAAGGAAACCAAGGTTGAGTGGTTGCGCTGGCTAAAGGGTGAGGCCTTACAAAAAGCGAAATTTGAGCCTCCTCGAATAGAGGGGGACGAAATTTCACGATATCTCGATTCCATCACTTTGGAACAGCACTACATGGAGCGCTTCGGGCTTAGCCGTGAAACCGTCCGAACCTTTCTATCGCCAGTAGAAGGTGGGGGATCCGGGCTTGGTCCTGATGCCTTGTCGGCTTATGCAGATTATGCGTTCGAAATGCTGCATCCGTTACCGCAAGAAAATGGGGGCTCGGATCAGATGTTTCCGGGTGGCAACAGCACAATCGCAAGATTGATGTTGAAGAGCTTGATCCCCAATGCAATCCCCGGCCCTAACAGTGTGGAAGGGGTTTGCCGGAATCAAGTGAGTTTTTCGGCCCTGGACGATCCGCAACGCATGGTAAGACTTCGCCTGACGTCAACTGCCGTTCACGTCCAGCACGACGGCGAGGCGAGCAATGCCAAATCGGTCACCATTGCCTATCTAAAGGGAGGCACGCTGTACCGAGTTAAGGCGCGCTCGGTTGTAATGGCGGGAGGATGCTGGACGACGAAGCACATTGTGAAAGACTTGCCGGAAACGCATCGCAATGCATATGCGCAATTCTATCGTTCGCCTTGCATGATGGTTAACGTTGCCCTCAGAAACTGGCGGTTTTTGTACAAAATGGGAATGAGCGGTTGTCGTTGGTTCGAAGGGCTCGGCAACTACATGGAAGTCTGCAAAGTGGCGCGCACTGGCGTCGAGGATGCTACGATCACCCCCGACTCGCCCATCGTCCTCAGCCTCAAGATTCTGTACTCCTATCCTGGGCACACCACCGAAGAGCAGGGGCATCGAGGCCGAGCGGAAATGATCGGAACACCTTTCAAAGACTACGAAAGAAAAATCCGCGAACAGTTCACGGAGATGTTTGCGAGTGCCGGCTTTAACGCGCAGCGGGACATCGCGGGAATTATCCTGAACCGGTGGGGCCACGCCTATGTTAATCCGCAACCCGGATTTTTCTTTGGCCAAGGCGGTAGACCTGCGCCACGTGAGATTCTGCGCCGCGCGCCATTCGGCCGGATAGCATTTGCGAACACCGATTTAGCGGGAGCGATGGACCATCGCTACTCGATCCTCGAAG
>JAYTFR010000108.1:0-27746 GCA_043734125.1 Acidobacteriota bacterium
ACGCGTTCCGGTAATCAGACGAGCGACTTCAGAAAGGCTTTGGTAGCGAGTTCCCTGGTACTCGTACCCTTCGTTTTCAACATTGACGACGTGGACTCGCTTGCCCCATTGCCGCACCAACCGAGTTCCTGGCCTTGGGCGGCCAGAAGAACCAGTCAAGGAGTTCGGGTTCTTTGCGATGTCCTGGGCTAGATGAACCAGCTGGGCGCGACTTCTTTGTCTAAATCCGGCATACTATCCTCCACTGGACATTGACGCTTCCTTTGCATGAAGAATCAAGTGACAAACAATAGAAACGTTGCGAAGAAAACGGCGAGGAAAGCTCGCAAGAAAGGCCTTGGACTACGCGAGCAACTGGAATTCTTCTTGAGGCGTTTCAGCTGGGACCGGACCGACAGGGCGGCGCGTAAGCAGCTCTTTGGCTTTGGGCCCCTAAACAAACACGTGGGCTTTACTTTGACTGGCGCGCAGTCTCATGAAGACGTGGTTAGAACAATTTGTGAGCAGGCAGTGGAGCCCATTCCGATCAAGTTTCTCTCGCCCCAATTGCGGGTCCCCGGTTTTTTCACATGGGAGAACGGTTTTTGGCTATGCCTGGCGGGAGATAGACAAAATTGCCGGGCTATTCAAACAGATGCACTGGTGGATTTCGGAGGGTGCTCTCACCATGGACACGATTGGGACCGGCGCGCCTCATGAGGCTTTCGACCAGATCGCCGAAAGACTTGTTCTAGACATGCGTACGAGATATGACGAAGAACGCTCTCTTTCTCGACAAGACCATCTCGAAATTGCGGCTCAGCTAGATCGGTTGGGGACTTGGAAGCTCTTCATCTACACCCGTGGGTAGTGCCAAACATTCGTGCGGTTAACAGCCGCACGACAAGTTTACTCGGAGGTAAAAAACCTGTGCGTGTGGGTAAAAGACACCGGGGGCCAAAGCGGCCGTATTGACCCAGCTGGATGTTGTTCCGATGTTTGTCTTTGCCGTTCTTAAGTACGAACACCAGTTCGTGTTGACTTCGGTAGAGAGACCCTTAGAAGTTCATGGATGTGCCGACAATCGATAAAGACATAGTGCAACGCACCGGCGTCACTGTTGCGAACAAAATGCGCCGAAGACCTTTTGAAGAAATTCCGTGAATTCGATCCCACTCATCTCTCCCGATGCCATCTGAAATTCACGATGATGGATTTCGCCGATGCCAGACACGAATGCGTCAATTCGAATGTTGTAAGGGTGGATCGGTGAAGACAGCAGACGCGCGAGCATTCTGCTTGAATGGGCCGATGGCAGCACAGGACATATCAGGGAGCCTGCTGGCGAAAGCAAAAGTAGCAATTCGAAACGAGTCTCCCAGGAAGAGCGAATGTCTCCACGTCGGTCGCGACTAGATTAGCGTGCAGCCAGTGGTATATCCTAACGATAAAAAGCCCGAGGTAGGATACTCTATGGGGCGAGACAAGCCAGACAAAATACGGGGGAAAACCTCAAGCCGGCGCGGAATCCATTAAAGAGGAAGCATTCGCAGACTGCGTTCTTCCGCGCCCGGTAAATAATAGCAACGATACGAAAGCTTTCGCAATATTTTGATTGACAATCCAACCGGGATCGGTGTATCAGAACTAATGAATATTTCACGCCCCTTTTCCCTGGTCCCACCCTGGTCCCACCCTGGTCCCAGTCACGGACGCATTTTGGCAGCCGATGAAGAATCAGGATGCGCTGCCGTTCAGCTACGGCTGGCCTGTTCGGCGCCTGTATTCCGTGAGTAGTTTATGTGGGGTGCATGAGAGCCGGTTTAGTTCCTTAAAGTCAACCGAGATGTGGGGGAATGGAATGAACATTTTACTTCGAAGGCTTCGGAAGTTCTGGGTTGCGGTGTTGGCGCTCATTTTGCTGAGTTTGGGCGTGACTGACCGGGTTGCGGCGCAATCCACATATACATCCCAACTGACCGGTGTTGTTAGCGATAGCTCTGGGGCTGTGATCCCTAGTGCCAAGGTGACGCTTACCGATGAAGGAACCAATATTGCGGCCAATAGCGTAACCAATGGTAGCGGGATCTATCTATTCACGAATGTTCGTCCAGGAACGTACACCATCCGGGTGGAAGCTCCTGGCCTGAATCCACAAGAGCGGAGACAACTGACGCTGGCAGTCAGTCAAAGCGCAACGCTTAACTTTAGTCTCAAGCCGCAATCGGCGGCGGAGGTTATCAACGTTACCGAGCAGGCACCTCTCTTGGACACCGGTAACGCTTCGTTGGGTACCGATGTCACGAATGAATATGTGCGCGACATTCCCTTGTCGAATCGCAGCATGTTTGGACTTGTGTTTCTGGCAGGAGGTGTAACCGAGACGGCTGGCCAGGGAACAGACGATTCTTATCCATCAGGCACAAATTTTGTTTCCAATGGCCAGCGCAACGCTACAGCCGAGATCCGACTGGACGGAGCTCTTACCAGTGCGCCGGAACAAGGCGAGGGGGCAACCACAAACGTTTATTACCAGCCTTCCGTGGAAACTGTGCAGGAATTCAAAGTGGAGAACAATAGTTTTTCCGCCGAGTACGGCAACAACGGCGGGACAGTCGTAAACATTGTTATGAAGCAGGGAACCAATAAGTTTCATGGAAGCGGATGGTGGTTTGGGCAGCGCTCGGCGCTGGACGCCAACGAATTTTTCAACGCGGCAAACGGAGGTGCTAAGCCAGACCATGCACGCGATCAATATGGGTTTTCGCTTGGCGGGCCGATCAACAAGAATAAGACGTTCTTCTTCGTAGATTTGGAGGCAATCCGACAGAATGATCCTTTTAATATCGATGCATTCGTGCCGACAGACCTGGAGCGCACTGGCGATTTCCGCAACTCAATATGGCCTATTTTTAATCCATTTAGCGTTGACCCAACCACTCTCGTTCGCAGCGACTTTACCGTTCCCAATGTGGTCGATTCGAACTTAATTGACCCCATCGGGCAGAAAATTATCAATATGTATCCGGAGCCCACGGACCCTAATGCCGCCCCCGGAAATTTCAACTTTCACAAAGCAGTCCTGAATAAGACCACCGGCCGCCAGTTTGACATCAAGATCGACCACAACTTCTCAGACCGGAATCATCTGTCGGGCCGATACAGCAAGCTGCATAGCGCGACCAGCATACCTACGATCTTCGGGGATGGAGACTGGGGGTGTTGCGGCGATGGTTTCAGCGGTAGTACGAATGTTCACAATGCCTCGCTGGAAGAGAACTTCACCATCACGTCGCACGTGGTGTGGACAAATCGCTTCGCGCTGGATCGCGCAACCTCGCCGGTAACGGAAAACTATCCCAAGTTCAGTACGGTATTTGACCAGCCCGGGGATGCCGTTCTTGGGCAGGCAAATCATCTGGACCGTTTTCCCACGATTCAGATGGATAACAACGCGACAACCTCCTTATTCAATCAGTGTTGCACCGACACTGGGTTTGCGCACACGCTCTACTCCTACAGCTCTGCACTCTCTTGGGCAAAAGGCCGGCAGATTTGGAAATTCGGTGGCGAGCAGCGGCTGTTCTTCAACAATTTCTTTCAGCCTGGTAACCCCACAGGGTTGTTTAATTTTTCTCAGAACGAAACCGAACGAGTGATTGGCACCAAGGATCCCACTCAGGGAGACGGGTTCGCGAGCTTGCTGCTGGGATATGGGAATTTGGATTCGTTCCTGGCCGCCTCTGGCTCCGTGGCCAACAAGTCAAAGGAGACAGCGTTCTATTTTCAGGACGACTGGAAGGTGACATCGAAGTTTACCTTGAATTTAGGTCTGCGCTACGAATGGAGTTCGCCATACTCTGAGCGGAACAACTTGGTTCAGTTCAGCAATTTTGCTGGTGATACCGGCGTGTCTGTGCCGATGAATGTTGCTGACCCTAATACCGTCAATACTGGTCTGGTGACTTTGGTCAGCCGCACCGGCAATCTGCTTGGCACCACCGAATTTCCGACCTCGGGGCGTCGCAACGTGCCGGTCGACCGGAACAATTGGGCTCCCCGGGTTGGCTTTGCCTACGCGGTGGGTTCGAACACGGTCGTTCGTGGAGGCGCCGGGATCTACTATGGATTGAACGTTGCCACCAATTTTCAAACGCCAGGGCCGGCTTTTGGCGGTTCCAACCCCATTCGGTTTACTAATGACAACTTCCAGACGCGGCTTGCAACGCTATCCGACCCATTCCCCGGCGGATTTGCCTTTCCGCAAGGCAATACGTACGGAAAGCTCGCTATGTGGGGTTTATCTGACAACAATTCTTTGGGCGTAACCCCGGCCCGCAACGCTGAGATCTATCAGTGGAACCTTGGAGTCCAGCACCTGTTCCCTGCTGGTATCACCATTGGGGTCGACTACTCCGCGAGTCAGAGCAGGCACTTGCCATACAGTTCTAGTTCGGGTACTGGCAACAAAAACTTTCTGCCATCTTCCATCCGCAAGCAAATTGTGGCAGATTCCAACATCTGCTTTGCGACAGATCCCAATCCAGCTAACGACTGCAACACTCCAACCAACACGCTTGCCGCATTAGTTACTAATCCTTTCCAGTCGCTTTTCCAGGGGTCAAGCGCCATCTTCAATCAGCCTAGTTCCCTCTACAACGACGCCCAGATTCCACTCATCAATGTGTTGCGTCCCTTTCCGCAATTCGATGGAACTTTCTCCGGACTTACTGCTCTGACCGCCAGCGCCTCCTACAACTCACTTCAAGTGCGTTTCCAAAAACGTGCCAGCCATTACGTGAGCTTTGAGGGCAACTACACCTGGGCCAAAGCTATCGATAATTCATCGGCGGGCGCGAATTCATTTATCACGGATCTTTTGGCCAACGGCAACCCACAAGAATTGGATAACCTGAAAGCAGAGCGTTCCATCAGCGCCAACGATGCTACCCATCGCATGGTTCTGGCCACCATAGTAGGCGTTCCAATTGGCCGCGGTTTGTGGATCGGCCGCGGCATGAATCGGGCTCTGGACACGATCGTTGGCGGGTGGTCGATTTCTACGATCTTGACCTTTCAAACAGGCACCCCCATCACCCTCGGCATGGACTCGCCTCAGCTGGCCGACGGCAATCAACGCCCTGATGTTGTATGTCCGCAGGTGTCTTCAGGAGTCAGCTACCATCAAGCGGCGTTGAATGGACTGACTGGAACCGGGAACCCGTCTGTATTCAACTCAGCATGTTTCGCGGATCCGGGGGACCAGGTTGCGGGGAATGCGCCGCGCTATTTTTCGAATCTCCGGTCCGACGGTATTCATAATGCCGACTTTTCGCTGAGCAAGGAGATTTCAATTCGCGAGGCTATGAAGCTCCAGATTCGGGCAGAGTTCTTCAACTTCACCAACACACCGCGATTCGGTCTGCCTAATACATTTCTGGGAAACTCGCAATTCGGGGAAGTGACACGCACAGCGAACAATCCGCGGCACATGCAGTTCGGAGCGCGGTTCCAGTTCTAGATAGAAATAAAGAGGACCGGCAGCGCCATGGGCTACCGACTGGACGGCGGGCAATCGCTGCTGCCCGCGTTTTTCAGTGCGCATTCAATCGGGCACAAAGCAAAAAGATGCATGCGTTGCACGGCATCCAAATTACGGCCCATATTCAGGCGAAACAGGAGATGTTGGGTTATGAAGCTCTCATCGATGTCCTGCGTCCTCGTGCTTGTCGGCGGACTCTTAACCAATTCGATCGGGCAGGACAGCAGACAAAATTGGACTCACAAAGTACGCATTGCTGCCTTCAGTGTGGACCGCGGCGATGCCGATCAGATTGTCCGTAAGGCGACCGAAGATCACGTCTACGGCATTGAAGTGGACAACGACATCCCCGGACGCTACGAGAGTTTTCTTGACCCGACAGAGAAACTGAAGGTCCTGCGTTCCATATCCCAACAGGTGCACAAGGCCAACAATAAGGTATATGTGTACATCGCCGGGACGGAATGCATTACTGCCAACGCTGATAAATCCGCACACACACTGATGAAAGACCATCCCGACTGGCTGCAGCGGAAAATCACCGGGGAGCCGGCGATGTTTACCGGGGGCGCAGCGTTCTGGATTAGGCCGGGCGATGAGGATGTGTGGATTAGCCCGTACGCGAAAGAGTGGCGGAAACAGTACATGCAGCGAGTGCGGGAAATTGCCGGCACTGGAGTTGACGGAATTTATGTGGATATCCCGTACTGGATGACGCACTTTGACGGCTGGGAGCAGAGCTGGGCAAGTTTCGACGACTACACGGTCGCCGCTTTCAAGGAAAAGACCGGGCTGGATGCAAAGAAAGATCTGAAGTTAGGGGATTTCCAGAACGAAAACTTTCGCAAGTGGATTGATTTCCGCATCGAGACCATGACCGACTTTGTGAAGGAGATTCGCGAAAATGCCCGTTCCGTGAATCCCGAAATCATGCTGATTCCTGAAATCTATCCGGGGATCGAAGAAGAAGCGACGCGAGTCGGGGCAGATGTCTACCAAATGTACGACGTGGTCGATGTCATTGCGCACGAGTATGAGTTCGGCAATGGCGAGCACATGGCAGCGGTACGCTCGCAGGTTGACTGGTTCCTATATCAGGCAGGGATGCTCACCTTTCGAGCTTTCGCCCAGGGCAAGGCGACGTGGATTCTCAATTACTCGTGGGACGGACAAAAGGGTGTCGCAGCACAGGAGCCGATGAAGAACCTTGCCAACTCTATTGTGATGGACGGAGCAAACTTCTGGGACGCCCCAGGGCATTCGATGGCCGGTACAAACGACGCGGCAACACGCAAACAGATTTTCGCGTGGATCGAAAAAAACGAACGGGAGCTGTATTCGCCGCGAACTGCATTCGATTCGGTGGGTGTGTATTTCTCCCCGAAGAGCCGGGACTATACTCCGAAACAATTTCTTCCTTCGTATCGTGGCTTGGCAGTCCTGCTGATCCAGCAACACCGGTCGCTGCAGGTTGTCACACCAAGGACGCTGGCGGATTTCCACGGCAAGACGCTCGTCCTGCCGAGCGTGAGTGCGTTGAACGATGCCGAACGGCAACGTCTGGGAGTGTTTGTTGACCATGGCGGACGGCTGGTGGTCTTAGGGGAAGACGTTTCCGGCATCCCGCCGTCAGCGCAAAAGGTCGTGTTCCCGGACGATCCTGCCGGGCAATATTTCAACGCATTGGAGAGCAACTTCGCTGCCGGGTCGGCAAATCCTCCCATGGAACTCTTGAAGGCCTTGGGTAACGGTGACGAGATCCAGGTTGATGGTCCGCCTACAGTCGCAGCCAATTTCGCCATGGTAAACGGCGCTCCGCATATATACTTTGCCAATTTCGGTGGTTTAGTTCCCGATAAGGCGGTCGTTCCGGCGCCGGTGAACATCCAGGTGAAAGTTCCAGCGGCGATGGGAGATTCGCTCTCCTATCTTCCATTCCTTGGCGAAACGCTCACTGTGCGCGGAGTGAAACGCGGGGAGATGATTGAATTTACCCTGCCACCGCTAGAGCGTGGTGCAGTGGTCTCGTTCGGGCGGAAGTAATTAGTCTTGTGTAAGGCGGTGCCTGTTTTTTCTAGCGAGTGGCCAAAGCGGCGCCAGTTCCAGCGGTGATTTTCATAAATTCACGGCGACTGACGTCCGAGGTCTGCCTGAGGGTCTCCTAATTGTTTTTGGTAGCACGTGAAAAGATTTAAGAATTCACGCTCATCCCGTTCCTCGGGAACCTAAGATCTTCTGCGCATTTGTGCGGTAGACCTTACGGAGTGTTTCGTCCGGAAGTCCGAAACCATTTAGGCTCCAGTGGTAGCCGAACATGTCGCGTTCGTAGAAGTGCTCGTCCCATGTCTCGAGGATTCTGAACGTGACCCGGTACATCGGTATATCGAATCCCATGTCAGTTCCGTAGAGCAAACGATCGGCATGCTTTGCGTAGAACTTCCCCACAAAGCGGGGGATGGGCGCCGTTTCGGCGTATCGCGCAGCAATATCGGCGTACAAATTGGGGTGACTTGCGAGCAGCTTGCCCAAACGCTCGAGGTCAAAATCGAGATTGGCAAAATGGCATGCAATGAAGGTCGTATTGGAATGCTTATGAACCGTACGCTCGAGGATGTCGATCATTCCGGAAAGCCTGATGATGTTCGGCTGATTGTCCAGCCGCCAGTGGAAGGCGTTCATCAATCCATCGTTCGTATTGTCCATCGGTTCGTACATCCAAATGGGATCTGCAACGTGAATATTCACCGGCATGCCCAGTTGGCCGCATCGCTCGAATAGGGCGGTCATGCGCGCATCATCCGGGTGCATGCCAAAAGCATTTACCCGATCCGAAGTAAGTCCTTTTCCCTTGTCATGAAGTTCGCCAACCCCGCGCGCACCCGTCTGGTTGCACCTCTCTAGTTCCCGAACGGCCTGAGGGCCGAACCCTGGTTGGTCATAGCCTGTGTAGTCAAAGCCGCACCAGAGCTCGAAACGGTCTGAATAGACGGTATATTTCCGATAGACATCGTCAAATTCTTGCCCCGTCGCTCCGCTAAGAATGATGGTTTTCTCAATTCCGACCTCGTCCATATTCTTGACCCACTGGGCAATTTCCTCGGACGTCTTGGCATAGGTGTGGGAATGCATATCAATGATTGGAAATTTCGCCCGGGGCACTTCGGAAATAGGAATCTTGTAAAGGGATTTAGGCCGGTAATCCTTAAGCAGTATAGTTTCCGGCGAAGACTGCTCGGGTGCTTTTTGCGCATCCGAAGAAATGGGGTTCGAATTCTGTTGATCGGCCACACTGGGTATACCCCATGCTGGCGCAGCCCCAACGGCCAGGCCAGCCCCTCCGACCGTCTTTAAGAAGGAACGGCGTTTCATAGACACTCCTTGAATACCGTGTGATTTCCGTGGCTGTTCGCCAAGTTCTTGCGAGGCCCGCAGACCCCATTGGCCAGCAAATTGACCCACCGTGATTCGCTCCACGGTTTGGTGGATCACTTTAACGCTTTTCCGAAATCAGCCTTAGCAAGCCAAATCGCTCTGGTACGTGAAAAGTGTCGCTCATGGGCGATTGCCAAGTCACCGTATGATGGTTGGAAGGCGGACCTTCGCTCACAAACAAATTCATACGAAACTCAATCCCATCTGCCGGAGATCGCTTATCTATGGCTGACAATGGGACCCGCATGGCTGCATACCAGCGATGGTTGGTGGCATCGACCCGCGCGATCGCTGCAAATCCAGAATTCCAAGTCCATCCATCTTCGTGGTGAGGCTTGTTCAGGTCAATGTCCAGATCGATCCATTCGCCTTGCGGAGACACTTCGAACTCCTGGTAGTGTTTGATGTCGCTGAAATTCGAACTGATGAACACTTCAGCCACATCCCAGTTCCAGAGTTCGTTGGTTTCTTCCGCGGTAGTCGGTGAAGGCTTCAAGTAGAGTTCGTCGTAGGGGCAGACGAATAGGAAATACAGGTTGTCTTTCGTCCAGCGTGTGCGCACTTCCGATCGGACATGAAATGTGAGCGTTCCGTCCTTGTCTTTCTCTAAATATGCTGGGTGTGCTGCGCTCCAAAAGACAGAAGCCGGATCAGTCTGCAGGGGAAGATCGGCCAATGCATGGACGGCCTCGACCACGGAACTGTCCGCACCTAGCACCTTGGCGACGGTGAATAGCAAAATCAGTAATCCTTTACCGAATCGCTTCATTGGTATTGGCTGGGTGCCAGTTATTCGCCGAAATCGATCATCGCGGGGAATCTGCGGAAGCCGCGGGTCTTGATTCCGATATAGATTACCCCAATTGCGAACCAGGCAAATCCTGCAAACTTAGCCAGGGAGTTGAGGTTCCACCAGATCAGGGCGCAGAATACGAAGCCGAACAGTGGGAGAGCAGCATCACGCAACCAGCGTCGCTTGTAACCGGGCCTGGCCACGACGGCGAATTGCCAAAAGACCGCAAGATTGACTCCCATGAAAGCCAGGAAAGCTCCGAAGTTAAGCAGTTCGCCCGCGTGCTGGTACGCACTGCCATAGTAGTTCAGTAGAACGGCCCCGCCGAAGGACAGCAGGCCAATAATAAGAATGTTGTAGGTGGGCGTATTGCTCCCCGGCTTAAGATGGCCGAAAACTTTTTTAGGCAGCACTCCGTCTCGCCCCATGCCGAATAGCAAACGCGCGGCGCCAAGAGTTCCGGTTAGCCCACTGCCTAGTGCTGCGACGATAAGAATGAGTCCCATCGCGTTGAACAGCAGCGGACCGCCCACGCGGCTGCATATGTCCATGAAAGCCGTTTCCAGGTTGGGGAACAACCTCCAATCGGGCCACACTCGAGCGCCCAGATAGACCTCAAAGGCACTTCCTATGCCAGCCAAAACACAAGTGATCACTACCGCCAGCATAACGTTGCGCTTGGGATTTTCCACGTCTTCCGCCAGCGTGGTCACGCCATCAAAGCCGATATAGGTGAGGGCGGCGAAAGAAGTCGCGGTCCAAATGCGGTGTGAGTTGAAGGTGGCCGGATCATAGAGAGGCTGAATCGAGAACAGCCCGCTCCATCCCTGGCCGCCGTAAAGATACCGGATGGCGAGCACAACAAAGGCGACGATGACAGCGGTCATTACCACCAACAAGACCCGGTTGGTCCGCGTTGAGGTGCGTACGCCGGCGAGGTTCAGGAGGGTCAATGCCCCAGCGATTACGGCTGCCCAGACTGCAAAAGGAATGACGTGAAGGTATCGCTCGTGCAGCGCGGTCGCGATCCAAACGGTATTGATTAATGGCTGGAGGAGATAGTCGAGGAACATGGCCCAGCCCGCCAGGAATCCTGCGTGCGGATTGATACCTCGGCCGACGTATGTATAAGCTGACCCGGCGGTGGGATAAAGCGCAGCCATCCGCCCATAGCTCACAGCGGTGATCAGCATGGCAAACAGAGCGATCAGGATGGTGGCAAGAAAATGGCCGTCCGAGAGCTTCTGCGCCACGCCATACAGCGGGACAGGAGCTATCGGTTGGATGAGTACGATGCCGTAAAAGACCAGGTCCCAAACGCTAAGGACACGCTTCAGACGGGGCGCTCCAGCTGCAGCAGGCGATTCCATGCTTAGGGCATCACCATAAACTTGGTTTTTCGCTCTCCAAATACGAAAGCGTCTTCATCATTTATTACTTGACGCAATTTGCATTTGGATGAGCGCGGCAACACCTTGACAAACCTCTTCCGCGAAACTAAAAGTATTATATCGTAATAAAGCGAAACTCCATAAACGTGAAGCCGTAAGTCCTCGAGGCACCTGGATCGGCAGTTGATCCCAATTTTGACGGGCGTTCAACGCTATTTATCTGGAGATATCTTCGACCATGAACCAAATGCAAGGTTGGACAAGGCGGCTTTTTGTTATTTCTTTAATTGTCTTCTTTGGTACTGGAATGTCCGCCCAAGCCCCTGGCACAACCAGTCCATCGGCCGCTCCTATTGGCTATCACGAAGATCCGAATGCCGATCAGAAACGCACGCTTCTGTTGAAGGACTTCAAGCCGGTTAGCATGATGCATGCCTCGACGCATGAGATTCTAAAGGCCAAGTTTTACGTCATCGACATGCACAATCACTTCAATGATGCCGCCGGCATCGACGAACACCGTCCGCCATTGGATGGCGTCAAGGCTATGGACAACACCAACGTCAAGACCGTCGTCATCCTCACCGGCATGTGGGGAGATAAGGCGCAAGGCGTGATTGAGGAAATGGTGAAGCCTTTCCCCGGGCGGTTCATCGTATTTGCGCAGTATGACTGGAGCAAGATCGATGACCCGAACTTCAGCCAGGAAATGGTGGCGCAGCTTGACGACGCTGTGGCCCGCGGAGCGCGCGGGCTAAAAGTGCTGAAAGACCTGGGTCTCGGAGTGCGTGATAAGAATGGCAAACTGATCACAATTGACGATCCCCGGCTTGATCCCGTGTGGGAAGAGTGCGGCCACCTGGGAATTCCTGTCTCGATTCACACCAGCGACCCCGAAGCATTTTTCCATCCCACCAATAACACTAACGAGCGTTACGAAGAGTTGGTTGGACACCCGGACTGGAGCTTCTACGGATCAGATTTTCCCAGCAAAGAGGCGCTGCTTGCAGCGCGCGATCACGTTTTCGCCAAGCATCCGAAAACAACCTTCGTTGCGCTGCACATGGCCAACTGGCCGGAGAACCTGGACTACGTTTCAGGGCTGCTTGATAAATACGCCAATGTGATGGTGGAATTTGGCGCGCGCCAAGCCGAACTGGGTCGTCAGCCGAGGCGCACACGGGAGTTCTTTCTCAAGTATCAGGACCGGGTAATGTTTGGCACCGACTCGGAAGTGTCCGAAGCAATGTATCGCAACTACTTTCGCTGGCTCGAAACCACCGACGAGTATTTCGATTACTGGGGATACCCCGGTCAGGGACGCTGGAAAATCTACGGTCTAGGGCTTCCCGACCCTGTGCTGGAAAAGATCTACCACAAGAACGCGGAGCGCGTGCTGGGCCAGTTCAGGGGAGCAGCGCTGGCCAAAAAAGGAGCTCGGTGATGAAACGAACCACGATTTTCTTCGTACTGATATCGCTGCGGGGACAGCCGGCGACGTGGAGTTGTTGCAGCTGGCACTAAGAAGGGCCGATATCACAGGTGCTAACTCCCCGGCAGTATCCTTTCGTCACTTCGCGATGTGGCCAGTTCATTCAACAAGCTCGGCCCCAAGAACTTTTCCCGATACTCGTGGTCGCGAAATGCTTCCGTGCCGCCCGCGCGGGTGGTGGAAAAGGCAGCGGCCCGGTTGCCGAAGGCAAGGCAGGTATCCAGGTCGGCTCCACGTACGAACTGATGCAGGAAGCCTGCGTCAAAACTGTCGCCTGCCCCTACGGGATCCACGAAATTCACCTTCTGCGCGGGAGATTGGAGACGCTCGTTGCCTCGCTGCGCCATCGCTCCTTCCGCACCCATTTTGATTACGACTGTGGGCACGATCCCCGCCAGCTTGGTCACAGCCAGTTCCAAGTCGTCCGTCCTCACGATCTTTTTCGCTTCGCGCGTGTTAGGTAGAAAGACATCCACATAGCGCAGAGACTCGAACAGTTGTTCGTCCCAACGATCATCCGGATCGTCATTGGTGTCGAGCGAAATGGTAAGACCGGCTTGCTTCAGCTTTCTGAATAGTTCCGGAACTTGCGGCCTGAGTCCCTTTTGCAAATAGAACGACGAGAGATGGAAGTGCCGGGAATCCGTGAGGAACTCAAGATCAAGATCGTCAAGAGTGAGATCGACAATCGTGCCTGAGTAAGTCAGGATGTTACGCCAATCCTGGTGCTGCAAAATAACAGTGAGCGCGGTCTTGACCGGGCCAGGAACTTTCAGCACGCGGCTCACATCGACTCCGCTCTCGTTCAGGCGTTGCAGTGCGTTCTGCCCCAGCGAATCATCTCCAATGCGCGACTGAAAACCCACCCGGCTGCCCAGCGCCGCGAGGTTATGCGCAACGATGGCCGACGATGAACCCAGCGTCAGCATCATGCGATCGATGAGAAGTTCGTGCTCGGGCGGAAGTTCCTCCGGCAGGCCGTAGAGGATAACGTCGAGGTTCAGCTCCCCGGCAATGGTAACGTCAAATCGAGGCATGCTCAGCTTTAACTCGGGATTTGTCGTCGTCCAGCACGACAACGCGGCTCAAATTGCGAGGCGAATCAGGGTCGAGACCTTTCTTCAGTCCGGTGTGCAGCCCTAGAAGCTGGCCGACAAAAAGATAGGGAGCCAGGCGGGCGTATTCAGGGACCTCCAGTTGCAACTCGACAACGAGATCAGAAGCTGCGAGCACAGTGTCATCGGCGCGATTGGCGACGGCAAGGGTTGTTGCGCCTAGAGACTTCATCTCGCACAAAGCTTCGCGTTCTGCCTGGTATCCACTCTCCGAAAGCAGAAACACCAGCAGTGTTTCTGGCCCCACGATCGATTTAGGGCCGTGACGAAATTCCAAAGTGTGAAACGACTGTGCATATGATACCGACATCTCGGTCACTTTCAGAGCGCCCTCACAAGCCAGGCCGTATAACGGCCCCTGGCCGAGATACACGTAGTCATCAAAATCATGGCTGGAAACAAATGCGCGCAATGTTTCTGGCAGAGTCAGCAACAGCGGAGCCACCTCCTTCGCCATCACGGAAAGGGACCCCAAGAATCCTGAATCACCAATCATGACCGCGGCCAGCGCCTGAAGCGTCAGCAGCATAGAGCTAAACGAGCGCGTCATCACCGTGCTCTTTTCATCGGCCTGCGCCAGCAGGATGGTTTCACTGGCGAACCCTTCGAGAGGCTGGCCAGCGGCGCAAGTGATGGCCAACGTCGGGGTTCCGCGGCTCTTCAGAACTTCGGCGGCGGCTATCACTTCAGAGGTGAGTCCGGAGCGGGAAATCAATACCGGCACACAACTCCCTGCACCGGGAGGGACAACATCGGGATAGAGCAATATTTCCGATGCTGGCAGTGCACGCGCACGAAGTCCGGTCAGGCGCCCCATGATTGCGGCGGCAGAAAGCGCCACGTAATAACTGGATCCGCAACCAATGAACAACCATTCCGTCGCGCCGGCAAAATGCTTCGCGACAGCGTGTAGTGTTTCCTTCTGCTGCAGATCTTCGAGAATTGCGCTCCAGCATTGCGGTTGTGAAAGAATCTCATCCAGACTGTGAGCGCCAGGAGAGTGCGAATTGTTTTCTGGGTTAGACAAGCGTGACCTCAATACCAGATTTTTTGAGTAAGGTGAGATCGGGCTTCGCAATTGCGTGGTCAGTGATGACGCCGTGCAGCGAAGAGGTAGGACCAATTAAAGAAAGGCTTCGCCGTCCAAACTTACTAGAGTCACACACTGCAATCCTCTGCCGCGCAACCTCCAGCATCACGCGGTTTACTTTCGACTCCAATAAATTAGGAGTGCTCAAACCGTATTGCACATCAAAGCCGTCCACGCCCAGAAATAACAGGTCGGCGTTCAGATGCCGCAACGTTTCTTCCGCGATCGGCCCCACCAGAGAAAATGAGTTCTTGCGCAACGTGCCCCCGGTTAGGATCACATCCAGAGTGGTATTGGAGAGCTCGGCTGCAATATTGACCGCGTTCGTAATAATGGTCAGATTGCGAAACCCGCGCAGCGCGCGGGCGATGGCGGTCGTCGTCGTTCCCGAATCGAGAATCACCACTTGCCCTTCTTTTACGAAACGCGCGGCGGCGGACGCGATGTGGAGCTTCTCATTGCGATGGAGTTGTTCTTTCTCGCGAAGAGTCGGATCTTCGAGCGCGCCTTCCCGGGCGGGAAGAGCTCCACCGTGGCTTCGATGCAACAGCCCGTGTTCATGCAGAAGTTCCAGATCTTTGCGAATTGTGACTTGCGAAGTGTGAAATCGCTTGGAGAGATCGGCCACGAGCGCCCGGCCTTCGCCGTTTACCAATTCGACAATCGCGCGTCTGCGTTCTTCGTTCAGCACAAGGCTTGGCTTATCCTGAGACTTGTTCCCGGGGGTTTTGATTGCTATTTCACTTTATAACGTTTAATTTCGTTTGTCCATTCCTTGCTGTGAAATAATATGTAAGTAAACGTAATTATACGATACCACTGGGACACGTGAGATCACCATGCAACAGAAGCAGAGTTCCGGAGAAAAGCTCAGAGACGTTCTTAAACAAAATCGCCGTTCGGGTTCAGGCGGGATTTACTCGGTCTGCTCGGCTCATCCGTGGGTCATCGAGGCCGCCATTCGACAGGCAACGGAAGACAATACAATTTTCCTTGTGGAATCAACCTCCAGCCAGGTCAATCAGGATGGCGGGTACACCGGACAGGCACCTCAGGCGTTCGCGGATTTTATTCATTCGACAGCAAGGCGTGCTGGACTCCCTGGGGATCAAATTGTCCTTGGAGGAGACCATTTAGGGCCCTTTCCCTGGAGGAACCGAGACGCATCGAGTGCCATGGAAAAATCGTGTGCGTTGGTAAGAGCGTGTGTGCTAGCCGGCTATCAGAAGATCCATTTGGACGCGAGCATGCCCTGCGCTGACGATCTACAAAACCCTCTGGAGGCAGAAGTTGTCGCGCAACGGGCCGCGGTCTTGGCTGAAGCGGCCGAAAGGGCCTTTGCGGAATTGCCTCCCAGTTCGGAACCGCCTGTTTATGTCATCGGTACGGAAGTCCCAGCGCCGGGAGGAGAAACAGAAGCGGGCGCTCCTCCCGATGTAACTGACGCCGATCACGTTCAACACACCCTGAAAACTTTTCAGTCTGCACTTGAGGAGCGAAAACTGTTCGACGCTTGGGAGAGGGTCGTTGCGTTAGTAGTGCAGCCGGGGGTTGAGTTTGGCGACGAGGTGGTATTCCCCTATGACCGCGAAAAGGTACGACGTCTTTCCATAGCGCTTCCGGAACAACCGCTCATTGTGTATGAAGCCCACTCCACTGATTATCAATCTTCGCAGGCGCTGCGGGAGATGGTCGAAGATCATTTTGCCATCCTTAAAGTGGGGCCCTGGCTAACGTTTGCTTTTCGCGAGGCCATCTTCGCCCTAAGCGCAATGGAACGTGAACTTCTTTTAGGAAAAAAAACCATTCGCTTGTCGGAGGTGCCTCGGGCTCTAGAGAAGGCCATGCTGCGGGATCCCTCGTACTGGCACCCCTACTATCATGGAAACGAGGCGCAACAGCGTTTCTCGCGCGTTTATAGCTACAGTGATCGCTGCCGCTATTATTGGCCGGTGCCGGACGTGCAGGAAGAGATCAGCCGACTGTCGAGCAATCTCGAGAATCAGGCTTTGCCGGCAACTCTCATAAGCCAATTTCTCCCGTTGGAATACGAGGCTGTGCGCGTTGGCTCGCACCGTGCGCGCCCCCGAGATTTAATTTGTTTGCACATTCAGGCAATATTGCGTCGCTATGCGATGGCCTGTGAACTAGGGAATTAACAATTAACATTAACAAGGACGGTTTTTGCCAGGTTGAGTTGGCGCTCTGCCTCGCCTGATAGCCAGGGCAATCCCACTTAATATCGCCGCTGCCAGAAAAATCCACACGGCGACGGATCGGCTTCGTCCTAATCTTCATGGCGGTTGTGCCACATTTATTTGCGGACAACCGCAGCGATACAGTTGATTTCCACCAGCGACTGGCCGGGAAGCGCAGCCACCGCGACTGTCGTTCTGGCTGGGCCGCCGTGAGGGAAATAAGTTTTGAAGACTTTGTTCATCCCGCCGTAGTCTTCCATGCTCGCCAGATAAACCGTAAGTTGCATGACGCTATCCATCGCTCCGCCGCCCGCTTCAACTAAGGTTTTCACGTTATCCAGGACTTTCGTTGTGTGAGTCTCGATGTCCGCAGGAAACTTGCCCTCTGGATCGCGCGAGTGTGCTCCCTGTCCGGAGACATAAATGACTCCGTTGTGAACGATCACCGGCGAGAAGAGGGCCGTGCTATCAGCCGGTTTCCCTTCGTAGTTCAGTTTGCTGACGCCAGTCTTGTCTTTGGGTGCGGCGTGGGCCGAGCCACTCAACAAATTGGTTGCGCTAAGGCCGGTAAAGAAGTAAGCAATTCTGGATGCAAAGCTTCTGCGAGTTGTGGACAACATTGCAAATTCTCCTTATATAGATATGCTTCATACCTGATCACTCATTTCGCCATGTACGGCACAAAACCTGCGGCAGCTGTCTTTAACGTGTACAGCGACGTGGTGGCGGTAATGTGGATTTGTTTTTTCATCGCTTCGCATTCCTCGTGCTCATCAGGTAGGCCACGAGTTGGTCAATCTCCGCTTTATTGAGCTTGGAGTCATAATCGCCAGGCATCACGGGCGTGGAATCGAACGTAAGTTCCAAGAGGCTGGACTTCTCCAGCAATTGGAAGGTCCCATCCAGGGGCTGCAATTGCACGGAGAAATTGTCCTCATTTCTCACCAATCCAGAAATTTGCCGTCCATCTTTGGTTTTTGCTGTGGCCAATCCTTTGCGAGACCCCGGTCTCTTGTCTGCGCTCACAATGGCGTTGCGGATATCCTCAGCGGAATGACTTGCTCCGTAATCGGAAAGATCGGGGCCGAGAAATCCGCCCGCACCGTTAAACATATGACATTGTGAACATCTGCCCTTGCCGGCAAATATTTCCTTGCCCTCTCCGGTGTTCGCGGTAACTGAGGACGTTTTGTCTCTGCCTTGCAACGTTCGCAAATAGCTCAGTACTTCGGAGAGTTTTGCCGCGCCCAGCGAGCCAAACGAGGGCATTCCTTTTTGGAGAATCCCCTTCTGCAGTATTTTTGAAGTTTCATCGTCAGAAAGCCTTACTATTTCGGGTTTCGTCGCAATGTCAGGCGCGCGTTCGCCTCCCTTACCGTTCAACCCATGACACGGCGCACAAACAGATTCAAAGGCCCGTTTTCCGTTAGCCAAATCCTGGTTGGACTGCTTCGGTCCTCTGATTTTAGGAGCAGTCGTTTGAGCATGGCTCGAAGCAAAAGCGCAAATAAGCGCAACCAGAATCCATGCCCAGCGTTCCCGGACGGATCGACCCATCTCTGGAAACTCGGTTGTTTCTTGGCCGAATACTTTCATTTGATTCTCTTCAGCCGAACAATGTCTCTCAGTGCGCAGGTTTGCGAACCGCGATTAGCGAAACTTGCTCCAGGTCAGGAGAATGGTCATCCTCGTCCACTTTACGTTCTACCGGAGCAATCTGTTGGACCATAGTGGTCGCCGGCATGACCGGGCCGAAATATTGTCCGTAGACTTTGTTGAAAGCGGATGCGTGGGCGATATTGTCCAAATACACAGTGGTCGACACCACTTGGCTGAAATCCATTCCAGCCTCTTCGAGGTTATCGAGAAGATTGCGCATGGTTTGCCGGGCCTGATGCTCGGTGGTGGTGGCGTAGACGCCGCCATGAGGCCCAGGAATGAAGCCGCTCTTGGCCGAGCAATACAGGGTGTCGCCAGCAAAGACACAGGGGCTCGCGGTCGGACTGGGAGGCATGTTCTTCGGCCGTATCGACTTGCGCTGCTGAAGATCACGAACCGCCACACCGGTGTACTCGATGTGCGCACCTTCTGGAAGACTCGATACCTGGATTGTGGCGCGCCCAGGCGTGTCACCGAACTCGAACCGCTTGGCATAGTGCTCATTCATGACGCGCGAAGGGATTTCCGACGTTAGGTAAGGATTGACGAAAACTACGTTGCTCATTTCCAGGCCCGCGGCTTTGAGCACTGCTGCCATCCGGTCGAGCGCGAGATCGACTTGCGCACCGGGATCGTCGGGGACCTTGCCGGTTGCCGGATCAATCCCCACCATGCCGGAGATGAAAAGACGGTCATGAGTAAGGATTCCCGGCGAGGCAGTCTCGTCTTTCGAAAAACTGGCAGGGTAAACGGACTTTCTTCCCTTCAGATTGCGGACAGCAACTGCGTTGATTTGCACGGATGAACCCGGAAGGGCGTAAACCCCGAGGACCGCACGGGCTGGCGGATTTTTTGGAAAGTACTTGCCGAATATTTGATTCATCTCCGGGTACGAGCCCATGGCGGTCAGGTACACGTGAACATAGACGACATTTTCCAGAGTCAACCCGGCGGCCTCTACGACAGCTTTAACATTGTCGAGGGCTTGACGAAATTCGGCTCCGAATCCAGTCGGCGTAGATCCATCTGCGCGGCGTGGTCCTTGGCCCGAGACGTAGACATAATCGCCCGCATCCACGGCGGGAGAAAGAAAGCGATTGTCGTCCGAGTTGGCCGGGATCACAGAGCGTACTTGCTCTTGCGCCGCGAGAAGCGAAGTCAAGCAACAGGTCGTAAGCAACAGGGAACTTAAGCATCGAGCAGATTTCAGTTGCACGGTTTTCCCTCCTTCCTGCTAAGCAGCTTTTTTCTGCGCAGCGCCCAACACAGTCCGTAACCTTCGCCCCACAATAATTTCCTCGCCGGGCTTGATCGTCATGGAAACCAGCTCAATATGATCCGGTTCCTTGCGTTCTTTGCGGTTGGGCATGCCTTCGCGGACTGCGGTCACCAAACTGGGATTGTCTGATCCCAATACTTCGATGACTGGGTCGCCGGCACGAAGTTCACGCACAAGATCGGAAATGGAGAAGTTCCAGGCTTGCTGGTCCCACTTCACTTTTAAGGTTGGATAGCGGTTTCCATCGTCGGGAATATACGTGCTGGTCGTAACTCCAGGCACGGTCTCGACAAGTTTCCGGATGCGGTCGATCCGGGCAGTCCATTCCGCGTAGAGTTTCTTTTCATCGGTGTTGAGCCAGGTTTCCAGCGCCGTCAGACAGCCGATGACCTCTTCCTTGCCCACCTTCATCGCGCGGCAAATAGCGCCTTCGCGCGGGTTGCTGTTCAGGAGAGCGGCTTCGATCAGATCCTTGCGGCCCAGAAGCAAACCGCTGCACTGCGGCCCGCGCAGTCCTTTGCCTCCGGAGAAACAATACAGATCAATTCCCATCTTGGCGTAGAGCTTGGCGTTGTCGACGGGAGGAATCCCGGCAGCATCATCGAGGAGCATGGGGACTCTGCGATCTTTGGATATCTTCACTTCCTGTTCCAGCTTTTCACCCAAGTCAGTGGTGTAGATCATGGCCGTTTTGTCGTTGACAGCGCTGGCGACTTCTTCCGGCGAATATGCGAGAACAAGTTTGGCTCCCGTCAGCCGAATGGCGCTGTCGAAGGCGCTGCGGCCCCCGGCCATGACAACTTCATTTTTCATTCCGGCTGTATCGGGGAGTTGCCAGATCCGTCTATCATCAGTTCCCGCCATGCAGGCAGCAGTAGCTGCGGCCATCGCCCCGGCGGAACCGGACGTCACTATGCCCGACTCCGCGCCAGTCAACTCCGCCAGACGGCGTCCAACGGCACGTTGGAGATCGAGCATGTTCACAAAGTATTCGGCAGCCTCGAGCTGGGCCTGGCGTACCTCGGGAAACTCCAGCGAACCGCTGAGATAGGTCCAGGTGCCCCGGCAATTAATGATTGTTTTCACGCCGAGCCGGGAATAAACGTTCTGCTTCGCTCCCTTTCCCATCACCGTACTGGCCTGAGAGAACGCGTCACGCGCGGCAATTTGGCTCAACAGCGGAGCCGCAGCCAAAAATTTGATGAAAGTACGCCGGCTCGACCCATTTCTACCCATCATCAATTGCCCTCCAGGAAGTCTTGCGCTGTTCTGTCCCACAAATCAGGCTCTTAGGGGTTTACCATAGAAATTTCCTCTCGCCAATCATTTTCTTTCGTTTTATATTGAATTCTTTCCTTTCGTGGCTGGGCCAAGATGGGATAGGGTGATCTTCCAGCGTCGATGGAGGGGGTATGAGGAGTGAGTCCGAGTTTCTGCGATGTTCAGCGAAACGGTGCCCGGCCTTAACTCGGAAGATCGCGGGGGGCGTTTTCGTGACAGCGATGCTGCTTGCTGCGGCTAAGCCCGACGAGCTTTCCGCGCAAGTAGCACCCCTGGCTAACTCAACCAGCGGCACCAATTGCCGCGTAGAAAATGTTGACTATAGGGGGTGGAAGGCGCAACAGATTTCTAACCGCTGGGTGCAACTCGTCATCGTCCCGCAAAATGGCGGTCGTCTGATGCAAGTGACCTTCGACGGGCATGGCTATCTTTTCGTGAACCCCAAGCTCGCGGGAAAGCACATGCCACCCACTCAGAACCAGTGGTTCAACTACGGTGGAGACAAGCTTTGGCTGTTGCCTGAGGGCGATGACGACGAACAACATTGGCGTGGCGGTTCGGACTTAATCGATGATGGTGAATTTGCTTTTCGAAAACTTTCGGATGCGTCGGGGTGCGGAGCAGAACTTACCGGACAACCTGATCCACTCACTGGCGTCCAATTTGTTCGTACGATTCGCTTGGAACCTGACTCGCCCCATATCGCCTTCCGCGCGTCGATGAAAAATGTAAGTGGGCATACGCTCGAGTGGTCGATGCAGTCAGTGTCGCAGTACGACAGCGGCAACCCGGCCGATCCCTCCCAGCGCAACCGCGAGATTTGGGGATTCACATCTGCGAATCCATCCAGCGGGTATTTGAATCGCTATCACGTTCGCACCGGGCCGGCGGAAAACCCTTCGGCCATGATCCGCGAAGATGGTTTGTTCTCTCTCCACTATTCCCACTTGGCGGCTGAGTTCTGGATAGATTCAACCGACGGATGGCTCGCAGTCGTCGATGGCAGCAGCCGCTACGCCATGGTCGAGCGTTTCCAATACGAACAACAGAGAACTTATCCCGGGAAGGCATCCGTCATTTTCTGGACGAATGGCCCGCAGTTGAGATTTGACAGTGACGGCAACGCATCGGTGAGTGATGGAGCCAATGATGGCGCTCCTCTTTATATGGAAGCCGAACTCAATAGTCCGATGTGCCGCTTGCGTCCGGGAGAATCCTGCCAACTGGAGACAGATTGGTTCCCGACGCGAGCCGGCAGCGAATTCCATGGGGTGGCGGATGCTGGCATCGTGACCAGGCTTCTTCGTGCCGTCCGTCTGGAGAATGGCAAGGTCAAACTGACAGGTTCTTTTGGCATCTTTTTCCCTGGCAAGTTGGTTGCGCATCTTTATAACGAGCACGGCTCAAGTACAGGAACGCTCTCGCTCGGGGATGTGAGTCCAGCGAATCTGATTGTGCTGGATATAGAAACAGCTCCGCAAGGAAAGCCAACGCGAATCTCTCTACACCTGGAAGATCAGGCTGGGCTGGATCGGGGTGCACTTCAGGAAGTTCCGATCCGGACAGAGGACATCCCCTGAGATGAAAATCCAACGTAACTTGCAGTGTGCGCTTCTCGCCGCAGTGTTCAGCGGATCATTGATGGGACAAGAACCTACGATGGTTAGCTCACAAGACTTGCTGGCAAGTCCGGTCGGAGTGGATTGGACCTCATACAACGGCGACTATACAGGGCGCCGTTACAGTGCTTTGCGGGAGATCACTGCTGCGAATGTCAACCAGCTGCGGGCAGCCTGGGTCTTCCATCCCGGCAACTTTGAGAACCTGGAAGCAACACCGGTGGTCGTCAGAGGTGTGATGTACGCGACCGCGGCCAATGATGTGTTCGCTCTGGACGCGCGGACCGGACGCCAGCTGTGGCGACACTCTCGCCCTGTCAGTTCCGGTCTACTCGATGATGCCGCAGCGCACAAGAATCGCGGGGTCGCGGTTGGACAGAACTCCGTTTTCGTCGAGACGGATGATGCGCATCTGGTGGCTCTTGACGCGCGCTCGGGCAGCATCCTGTGGGACGTGGAGTACGCGGACAAGACCAAGCACTACGGAGCGACCGGCGCTCCGCTGGTAGTGAAGAATGCAGTAATTGTTGGGACCTCAGGTGGAGATTCCGGCGTAAGAGGATTTCTGGCCGCCTTCGATGCAGCGACCGGAAAGAAGAAATGGCAACGTTGGACGATTCCGGCACCGGGAGAATTGGGTTCCTCGAGTTGGCCGGGCGATTCGTACCTGCACGGCGGTGGTACCACTTGGATGCCGGGGACCTATGATCCCGAACTCAACACTCTATTCTGGACAACCAGCAACGGGGCACCCGATTTTGTCGGCGATTCGCGGCCCGGCGATGACCTCTATACTGCCTGCGTCCTGGCACTGGATGCAGATAGTGGTGAGCTGAAGTGGTACTTCCAATTTACGCCGCACGATTTGTATGACTATGATGCGACGGAGACTCCAGTCCTGATCGACGCTCAGGAAAATGGAGCATTGAAACATCTTTTAGTCCAAGCCAACCGGAACGGTTACTTCTACGTTCTCGATCGCACCAGCGGCAAGTTTCTTCACGCGACGCCGTTTGTCCAGAAGTTGAATTGGGCCACAGGCGTGAGCGCATCGGGGCGGCCAATCCTAACCGGAAGAACCCCAACCCCCGAAGGCACGTACATCTGCCCGGGAATTGAAGGAGCGACGAATTGGTTCTCACCATCCTACAATCCTGATACGAAGCTCTTTTATGTAATCGCGCTGGAGAGCTGCAACGTCTTTTTTGCGAAGCCCAAACAATTTACGCCAGGCGAAACGTTCTACAACACAGGAACCAACCCTTCTTCAACGGAAGACTCCCAAAAAATCTTGTTGGCCCTTTCTCCAGTCGATGGGAAGGTGGTGTGGGGCTACCCTCAAGTGGGCGCCGGAAGATCCTGGGGCGGGACGTTGACGACGGCCGGCGGATTGGTGTTTTTCGGCGACGATAGCGAATCCTTCGAAGCGGTCGACGCCAACACGGGGCGGGCGTTATGGCACTTCAATACAGGCCAGTTGATGCGCGCCTCGCCGATGACTTACGCCGTAGACGGTGTGCAGTATGTGGCGGTGTCGGCCGGCAGCGATGTGTTCAGTTTCGCGCTCCCGCATTGAAAGGTTACTGTGGGCGCACTTCTAAGAGCAGATGCCCGTCGAACTCAACGGGCAGATGGGCACGGTGTCCCGACACCGTTCCCATGCTTTTCCCCGAAACGTAGTCCATGACACTGTAGTTGCGATCTTCGAGGCCGCGCAGGTCTACTGTGCCTTTCCACCGTTTTGCAAAGAAGGCATAGTACATGGTTTCACCTTTCCGGATGGCATGAGTTTCCGGCGTATCGAAGCCGATGTCGTAAAGCTGCCCGAGATACTGTCCCCTGGACAACATTTTTTCGCGATAGATGCGAAGCCACTTTTCGAAATCCTTCTCCCGCGTCGGAGTCAGGTCGGATTTGTCGTGCTTTGTAACCAAAGACGGAAGGACAAACTGGGTACCCACCACGCCTCCCACGCCCACTGTGGAGGCGAAGTCGTTACCGCCATCGCTTAGCTCGACGTGGTCGCCGAAGAATGGAATATTGTCACCCATCAGGGCTTTTAACGTTTTTCCTTTAGAACGGACCTGGAACGAACTTGTTGGGTCGGAAGCTACCGACATGTTGAAGTGCGGCATAGTAAAGAAAGAGAACGCCGTCCCGCAAGGGCAGAACTCAACCAGAGCACCGGGCTTTATAGCCTGGGCGGTTTCGTAGATTGCCTTGAAGAAGTCCGGCAGACCTTCGACGGATTCCTCGGGCCGCGCGTGATGATGAGAAGGGTTGTAGCAGGCTGGAACCCCGTTCATGTCCTGGCCATCGAGCTTCAGTCCATCAAATCCCCAATCGGTGAGTATCTTTTTGACCAGAGCCCTGTGGTGCTCTACGACGCGTTGGTCCGCTGGGCACAAATAATAGGAATTCCACCAGGACACTTTCCGCTTCGAGCCATCACGGTTCAGCAACTCGTAGTCGGGATGATCGCGAAGCAGTTCTGAGGTTGGCACAGCACTGAGCGGCGACCACCAGAGTTGGGCCTTGAATCCTTCCTGGTGAATCCGGTCCACCAGCGCCCTCATGTCAGCATCTCCATTAGGAAACTTCTTGGGATCAAGTTGCCAATCGCCAACATTGTTCTGCCAACCGTCGTCGAGAGTGACCCACCTGAATCCCAGGCGCTTTACCGTCGGCAGCGAGTCATATACCTGCTGCGGCTGAACTTTTCGGCCATATCCCCACGCGCACCAGATGGCGCCGAAAGCATCGTCGGGAGCTGTGGCCATCTGGAAACCTTGTTTCGTCATGAATCGCCGGTAGTCGACGAGCGTCCGGAAGTAGTCTCCCTGATGGACGGCGACGAAGGTACGAAATGTTTGGAAGCTCTCGTTGGGAGCGAGCGAGCGTGCTTTGTTGAAACGCACGGCAATCTTGGAGTGTGCGCCATCGGGCATGGACACAGGCAAGGAGACCAGCTTCGGTCGCGGCTCGACATGCCCGACAGCGATTCCAACGTCACGCCGCCAAACATCGACAATTGGCGTGCCGCCACCGTAATCGCTGGCGTTCATGCCTTGATAATTTGCCTGCTGAAAGTTGGTGCGGAGCGGCACGATCCAGTTGGGGCGTTTCTCGTAGGAACCGCCCTGGTAAGACCAAAAAGCGGGCGAACGGGTACCGAGCTGCGCGTTCACGGTGTATGCGTTGTTGGTCCAACTTTTGATCGCGAGCTTGGCTTTGCCGGTATTGGTGTACTGAACATCGAAGAACGCCATCGCCGGGAAATCATCATAGATGGTGACCGTGACTTTCTTCGTCAGCGTTCCTGCTTTTCCCTCCACGGTAAGTCGCTCGCCCTCTCCGAAGGCGTCCTTTGTGCGCTCATGCTTTTGCAAGGTCAACAGAAATTCGGACCAAGTCCGGTCGGCGCCGGTCACGGTTTCAGCGGCCACGAACGGCCCCATCACCGTCTCCTTCTTGTCGAAAACAGCGACCACCCGGCTGCACAGGTGCTTGTCAAATTCGATGCGGAGATCACCCCGTTGAATCTGTGGTGTGACGATTGGGCGGTCCGCGGCCCCGGCCGGCAGCCAGGACGCAATCATGATTATGAGGGCGGCAAGTTTGGTCATAGTCCCGGCTCTGAGCTTCATGTGGGAGTTGCGGACAAATTCCATACTGCTTAGGCTCGCACCGGACAAAACGAAATAAAACGATATTAATAGTAACATTTCGACAGCAGCATGACAGCGTGCCTCAGCCGTGGAGGAGATGACTCCGATGCGCCGTAGAGATTTTCTAAGAGATTCTGTAGCGGCCGCGTTAGCTGCGGAACTTGGGAGGGGCAAAGCACAGGCCAAGGTACCCGCCCACAACTGGGGCCACTACGACTTCGGTTCCGGACCCACTGTGCTACGTCTTTACGAAGGAGTTCGTCGTGAAGAAACTGGACCCCATGTCCCAAATCATCCAACGACTCAGCAGATTCGACCCAGCGGATCACCCGTGACGTTGCCTGTTCGCTTGCGTGATACAACTCCCGAGTTTTCGCGGCTTTCTCGCCTGCTTCGCTACGAGGACTCGATTTCTTCACCATAACCGGCTCAGTCGGACGGCAAGGTTGCACCACCTTGATTCCATCGCCTGAATAGTAAACCTGAAAATCTCCACGAGGACAAGACTACAGCGTTGTGAGGCTTATCACCCAGTCGTGGTTGGCCACAGCTCCCGCTACGAAAAGAGTCGCGTCTGAACCTCAGCGAGTTCCACAGGAGCACTGCATTCCTGATCCTCGTTCCCCACGTGATTGATCCGACTGCTCACCGGATAGCACCGCGGAGGCGTCCCATGGAACTCGTCGTATTAAATTGCTGAGTCACCGACACGAACGAAACCTTTCTTGCGTCAAGGGCTTCAACGATCTTCGCGAAGTCCGCCAGGCTTCGAGTGAGGCGGTCAACTTTGTAAACCACGATGACATCGACCTTGCCGGCTTCGACGTCCCCCAGAAGACGCTTCAGGGCCGGTCGTTCCAATGTTCCACCTGAGAAACCACCGTCGTCGAAGCGGGCAGACAGGACGCGCCAGCCTTCATGACGCTGGCTCACGACGAACGCCTCGCAGGCCTCCCGCTGCGCGTCGAGGGAGTTGAAGGATTGTTCGAGGCCTTCTTCCGAGGACTTGCGGGTATAGACGCGGCGCACCGAATGGCTCGATCAGAACTCATCGGGCCTCCTTCGAAGCAGGCTCAGGGTTCTTTTTTCGGATTCCGAAGAAAAGAGGTCCGGACCAACGCGTTCCGGTAATCAGACGAGCGACTTCAGAAAGGCTTTGGTAGCGAGTTCCCTGGTACTCGTACCCTTCGTTTTCAACATTGACGACG
>JAYTFR010000109.1:0-6819 GCA_043734125.1 Acidobacteriota bacterium
TTTGTAACCGACGAACTTACAGTCCCATTGTCCTTGGTGATCGATAACAATGGCCGAGTCGAGCAGCTCATCTCAGGTTGGTCGGCAGATACCCAACGGAAATTTGAAACTCTGTCAGTTGACGGTGCTCACTAGAATCCGGTACCGGCTACGTCGTTTGCCAGAAACGTGAACCTCGAAATCACGATCGAAAAAGGCGTAGAAGCTCAGACAGATTAAAAACATAGCTCCGGAGAATATGGCCGCTGGTAACGCAGTATTTCCGCCCGAGAAGAACTCGAGAGTAGCGATCAAAAAAAGTTTGCACGATCAGCAGAATCGCAATGAAAGACATTACTCCCGCGATCCCTTCCGAACACAATGCGCGGCGAAGGGGCGTGGCAACACTGCACCATCCTTGATCGGCAGAAGCTCTTATGGCAGGGCACTCCAGCCTGTTCTCCGCCCGCGAATACAGAGTGAATGACAGGTAACTGCATTTCTGGCGTTCTTCTGTCTTCTTAACCTATGGGCGCGGAGGGTAGCGTATCAGGTAGAGGTAAGCGCCGGCGGCCTCGTCTTGGCTCAAGTAGACAAAAACGGGCATATGGCCTCTGTAATACGTGGGCGGCGTGCCCATCATGATGGGCGCACCGGCGGTAACTTTTCCGACGAACCCGGAGAGGCTAACTCGCAGTGTAAGAGCAGAGAGCGGAGGAATTGCTCCCTGCATAATTTGCTCAGGACTGGGATTAGGTCCGGTCGCGCTATGGCAGACGTGGCACGTAGACTTCACGATGTGCTCACCGATGCGGTAGGACGATTCTTTTACCGCAATCTGATTCTTTTCCGCGCCGGGTGTGTCAGAAAGTTGTTCGAGGTAGGCAACGAGGGACAGAATTTCCGGCTCCCTTAAGGTTGGTGGCAACATGTGTTTCCCCCCGGTGTGGAGCCGCTTCAGCAACATTCCCTTGGATTCCTTTGCCATGGCGGTTATATCCGATTTGCTCATTTCCCGACCGGTCGCCTTCATTCGGGCCGTGATGGCCGCGACGGAAGTTGCCCGGACGGGGTCGATGACGGAGTTTATTTCCGGGGGCGCACCTTGGCCGGACTCCTTGTGGCATCCCTGACAAGTCATGCGATACAGGTCTGAACCATGCAGAGTCACGATCGGCGTAGGAAAGCCGGGCAATAGATTCAGTTGCCAGGGAGTCGGCTCCTGTCCTGGGTCCGGGGGAGCGGGCCCTAAGTTCCAGGTCTTGCCCATGCTGGTCTCGCCGAATGGCCTGCCGAGGTGACCGATCCAACTTTCGCCCTTTACGGCCGTTACCGATACGTCTCCAGTCCCGGTCTGACCGAGCAACGAAGACGCAAGTACGAATACCGCTACGAGGGTTGCCAGGTGCAGACAGTTTTTTTTCTTGGGCCGAGAGACGTACCAGCCGAGCTGTGGTGGACGGGACCTGCATTCAGGCAAGAAAATTACTCCTTCCTGGCGGTGTTCCAAGTCCAGTTCACCGATTTTGCGGGTAGACTAAGGCTGCCAGGATTTCATAGTGCCCGGCAGAACATTCTTGATCGTGTAGGTGCCGTCATTGCCGAGGTGAGTACGGTGGAGGAACAATTGCATCTTACTCTACCATGTCTCGCCGTCCAATAAACGTTGTGCGACTCGGTCACTTTTCAAGCGGGTCGAATTCCTTGCCTGAAACGCACGGACTAAACCGCAATGTTTCGGCTGACTTCAATTTCGCCGGTGATACCTTCCCATTTACCTCCACTGCCTGCGCAACGCGCGGGACGAGGAGCGCACCTGGAACATAGACATATGGGCCGCGCCTAAGAATGTTCATCCACCAAATATCTCCACATCCTAAATCCGCGGACTGACCGGACTGCAATCTCCACTAAGCCAATTCCTTGTGCACCTATCCTTTCAATCAGAAGAATCCTGTGATTTGGATCACACATAAGTGTGGCTGTCGTCACAGATCAAGGGGCGCCCATTTCATAAAATCGGCTCCGAAGATAGTTAATGCATTGATCTGGCCTGTTCTTCTGAAGCGGCTTCACCCATCGCCGAGATTTCTTGAAATGTGCGGTGTTGAACAGTCGCGGCAGTTAATCGCTCTGGCCCCTTCGCATTTCTTATTTCTAGTTTTAAGGAGCATGCTATGCGCCTCACGCATTCGGCACTTGGACTTTGTCTCGTTGCAGTAGTTTTGGCAGCGGGGCCGGACAGTCAAGCCATTCCTGCGTTTTCTCGTCAGTATGGCACTTCTTGCAGCACCTGCCACGTCGATTTTCCTAAGCTGAATGACTTCGGGAAGGCTTTTAAAGATGCCGGCTTCAAGTTTCCAAAGGACGACGAAACTTTCATGAAAATTCCGCCAGTGATGCTGGGCGCGCCAGCGCAGAGAGAAATGTGGCCGCACAGCATCTTCCCAGGGACGATTCCGGGCCTACCCGCGATCGGTCTGCGCTTCAACACCTTTTTCCAAGTGTATGGAAGGAATCGTAACAACTTCCGCCCGCCAAACTCAACCGATCCCACCATTCCACGCACCGATTTCCAGCCTGGGCTATTCAGCATCTTCACCGCTGGCAACTTCGGCAGCGGCATTGCATTCTGGGTCGATGACGACATCAGCGTAGGCGGGGCGAACGCCAACGGAGGATTGGGAGACGCCTACCTGAAGTTCCACAACATCGGCCGGCTCTTCAAGCTGCCAAACGACTCGTTCAACCTGCGAATTGGGCAATTTGAGATTGACTTGCCGTTCAGCCCGGCACGCACGTGGAACTTAAGCGGATGGGACATATACGACGAAGCTAACTTTGGTGCGTTGAACGGTGCCAACCCACAGAACGTCAACAATAGTTTCGCATTCTCGGCACCGGGACAGGGAGTTGAGATTAGCGGCGGCCATATGTATAAGGGCTATCACTATTCACTGGCGGTGCTCAACCAGAACACGAGCGGCGGTTTAACCGCGGGTGGTGGGAATGTGAATCCGGTGGTGGGGATCTTTTCGGATTCCAACTTTAAGGATCTCTATGGCCGATTCCAATACCGCTTCAATCTGGAGAAGAATGCTGCCAGCCGAAATGACATCCAGGCGGCTGGACCGACCGGACCGCGCGATCACACTTATCTCCAGGTGGGGACGTTCTATTTTTACGGGCGCTCGGTGCAGCGCGCCAACCTTGAAAGCAATGTGTCGGTGGCGCGAGAAGCCTTTTACCGAATTGGCGGAGACTTTAGCTTCAACTACCGCACCTTCAACCTGTTCGGCCTCTATATGTACGGACACGACAAGAATCTGTTGCCGAATGGGAACGGAACGGGCTTTGTATCAGGGGTTCCTGCGCACTTCAACGGAGGATTTCTCGAGGCCGACTACCTGGCCCTGCCTTGGCTGATGACCATTATGCGGTACGACCGCGTGCAGTCCACGGCGGACTTTATCAATGGGCAGAGCGGTGCTTCGACTAACTACTTTTCGCCGGCAGGCGCAACCCGCGATCGGATCACTCCCGGCGTGCAGTTCCTAATCCACGCCAACATCAAAGCGTCGTTCGAGTATCAGATACGACCGAAGCAGCGGATATTTGACGGGAACGGCATTCCGGCATCGAGTCCATTCCACACTAATCAGGCGGTGGCGGGATTGGAGTGGGTTTACTGAGATAGGCAGATTTCCAAGTAGTAAAAATCGTTCTTTAGGAGAAATTATGAATCGCAGCAGGCTCTTAGTCATAGTTACCGTAATGGCGATCACCGTTGTCGCGAGTGCCGGCAGCATCAGCGGGAAAGTTTCCGGGGTTGCCGGCGAGTCGGTGATCTATGTGGACACCATCGCGGGTAAAACATTCTCTGCACCCGCAGAGCATCCGGTGATGGACCAGAAGGGTCTTCTCTTCGAGCCTCACATCCTAGTGGTGCTAGCCGGAAGCACGGTCGATTTTCTCAATAGCGACAGTGTCGCCCATAACGTTTTCTGGCCCTCAGTCCAGCAGGGATCGAAGAAGCTGCCGGGGAAGAACCTGCGGGCGTGGCCGCAGGGGGAAAAGCGCCCGTTTAAGTTCGATCAGCCCGGAGTCGTGGCCCTGCTCTGCAACGTGCATCCGGAAATGTCCGGCTATATCGTCGTCAGCCCGACGCCCTACCATATAAGGACCGACAAGAGCGGCAACTACAAGATTGAAAATGTTCCCGACGGCCAATACAACGTGGTAGCGTGGCATGAAGGAGCCAAGAGTCAGTCGAAGGCAGTAGCCGCAGCGGGAGACGCTAAGGCGGACTTCAGCTTAACCCAATAGACCCAAATGGGAGAGCGCCCCAAGTTCTGCTCTCTCACTTCGGCCCGACCTTCGGGGCCAACCGAGAATGATCCCACGCTGAAAAAAACAGCATGCCGTTGGGGACCAGGCTAAACAAATCCGCCGCTGATTGCCCCATATGGATATACTTTGTCGAAATCCGAAATCCAGGCCCCGACCGCCTGCATTCGGATGTTTCCGATCCCTCTTGCGGAGTCTCTGGGAATTGTTCACACACAGAAATAGCAGCCGGCTATGTATTGTTCTCCTGAGCCTTGCACCATTCTCAGCGGCGCAGGCCCTTACCCCCGCAGAGATCAAAGAACCGCAGATGCGAGCGCTACAGGAAAAGTATTTTCAGCAACTGCAGTCGATCGGCTCGGAAGTCCGCGCTCACATCTTTCCCTATGCGTTTTATTTCAGCCGGGTGCTCGATCTCGAAATCGCGCAGCAGGAGCACGCCGATCAGCGTTCCCTGCGCTTTGATAAATACGGGGGATTGACAGTCGTCGAGATTACTGGGAACTACTTCGCGTCCTATTCTTCTGACATGGTCGATAAGAGCGGTCGCGCCCTGCGCACCTTCCAGGATGTGATGCTGCCCGTCGTAGAGATTGCGATGGGCGAACTGAAGGACAACCCGGATGTGGAAGGCTTTGCAATGGAAATTTCGCACCACGTCCGGGGCAAGCCAATGGGCATGAGCGTGGAGCGACCTGAGAACCTAGTATTTGTACTCTCGAAAGAGGCGGCCCTGCGCTTGGTCAATGGCAAGACTGAGAATATTCGCCAGGCCGCGATTCTTGACGGCCAGTTTTTCATTAATGGCGAGCCGTTTGTTTTGTTTTTGAGCGATCGCGCCGCGCAGGAAGCGGCCCGCATCCAGGAGCAGAGTCCGGTGTCTGCGGCAGTCGGCCAAGTCTCCGAAAGGCGAAAATCGAAATCGTCGAAACCGTCCGGCACGACGGCACCGATGCGCCCGCCCCCTCCTGAGTCGCTCCCAACTTCGCCCCGCGATACCTCACCCGATTCCCTTGCTATTATCCAGGCGTCCTATCAGACGATGATTGATCTGGTTGTTAAAGAACTTGATTCCCAGGCCCGCTTCGTCAACTACTCAACGCCCGCGATAATCGCCTTTCGAAAGGAGGCCTATCTCGAGTTTTCTCTAAATACCACCTTACCCGCAAGCGCGACTGATAGTCGATACAAAAGGGCTGGTTTGGCATTCGACGACCACATCGCTCACCTCATCCGGCCAGTGATGGCCTACTTCAAAGGCGATCTTGATTTCGACGGCATCGCCTTCAGCACAACAGTTCATGGAGCCGATAAATCCGCTTCGGCACAAGGCAACGAGGCTGTCGAGTTTTTCTTCCCTACTGCCGCTTTACGCTGCTACGAAAAGTTCGAGTGCACTGGACAACAACTTATCGACGAAGGTTCCATTCTCATTAATGGCGAGCGGGTGAGTCTGGACTTGCAGATCGCAGAAGCTGGCGTGCAGTGATGTGGCGTGTGCATCGGTTGAACGCCGTCATTGTTATCCCGTAAACGTTGAAGGCTTAAGTAGGCAGAATCACAGTAAGTACGCAACCGCCGTCTAGAGCAAGATTAAAGTCGATCTAAAAATTTGGCTGATTTTGACCGACCAAAGCAAAAGCCAAGTAGCCGCAAGCAGAAAAGCGGAAGCACCGTACTAGCGGTCAGCAGCCAAGATCACCGTAATTGGGACCTGGGGTGAAGGACGTAACGGTTGGAGGATCGCATTGTCGATATCAATGAACATGTATCCCGCGAGCATCCAACTTTTGTGAATGCTGGCTGACCTCGACCCGGGTTTCGAGCTTCTGTGCTGTTGCTAGGGCACGCGAAACCAGGCACAGCGCCCAGGTTTTATGCAAAAGACTGGTCGCCCGTTCCCGCTGCTCTTCACTAGGAATCGTCAGGCTGGGACGGATGATCATCTCCCTAAAGCAATAGCCAGTGTCCGTTTTACTAACGATTCCCTCCGTTTCCACTGCGAGGTCCGTGTATTCGAATTTCGAGTACTCCGCGATTGCGTGGAACGTTGTCGTAAAGCAACTGGCGAGGGCAGTCAGTAGTAGGTCTTCAGGTGTCCACCTGCCTTCCAGACCGCCGAATTGCGGTGGCGCAGTGAAATGGATTGCGTTAGGAGCCGACTCAGACTTGGCGATGCCCGTCTGTCCGGATGCCCACCAAGCTAGAACGCGATACTTATATTCATTTTCCATTTAGTACCCATTTTTGCCTTTCTAAAAGTCGTGTGCTGCCGGGCCACTAACTCCAAGGATGAGGATGTCAGGGTTACCACCATTGTTTCTCCATAATTGTGAACCAGAGGACCACTCAAAGCCGTGAGCAGGATCACGGCTGTTGGTGATGCCGATCACTATCGAGTGCTACACTAGCCTCCACGGACTCCGAATGCGTGCCCCTTACGGTTTAAATGTCATCGATAACTGCCTAATCTGCGCGGTGCGGGAAGAACAT
>JAYTFR010000110.1:0-5929 GCA_043734125.1 Acidobacteriota bacterium
TCTGATAGTGATGGGAGCGCATAATATCGACGCCGCAAAGATGGCCGCTCACGATCCGGGGACGATACTACACAGCGTAATTGCTCATGCCCATTGCCCGGTGCTAACGGTGACGCGGGCACCTCTTTACCTGGAGTCGTAATTCTGAGAGAGCTTTGCGTATGTGCGGTGCAAGCTTTGGCGTCCTTCAGCATCCGCTCCGAGTTGTCAGGAATCAATTTGGAGGGGCGGGCATGGTGGCCGATCTGGCGAACGTCGCCGCGAAAATATTGCCCGCTCCGAATTCGGTAAAGCTTGGATTTGTCCGGCCTGCTGCATGGGTGTAGGCGGTTTCCATATCACCTACTGCATCCGTAAGGCGAGCAGGGTCTTTCACCCTAACGCTGGGCCAGAGGCATTCACCGATAAAATCGTCCCAGTCACCTCAGTGCATTTAAGGTGGTCAGCCGCGCCCAGTAATTGGGCTAGTCCCGACATTTCCAGTGATGGCTGAGGTAGGAACATTCGTAATTCCCGATTTTGACAGAAATCACAAAGTTACCCGCTCCCCCTAGGTTTAAACGCGATGGGCCTGTGCGGAGGATGGGCAAAATGCTTGACGATCTCAAGCTCCTGCGGACGCTCTCCGTTGAGTCCATGGCGGCCTGAACAGAGTCGATCAATATGCGCTCTGATAAACCAGACTTGGCCGTGCAGGCGTGCGGCGGCAAGTCAGGAACCCTATGTATTAAGAAATGATTGTGGCCCATGCCCTTTTTCATCAGATTTATGGCACGCGGCGCAGTAATGCGGAAAAAAGTCGCTCGACGGGCTACGCACCGGCGAGGTCACCTTATCCTCATCCAGCTTCTGCTTTGCGGGCAAGAAACAGCCGACAGAATAACCAGGCATGGAAGCAGCATCAAAGTTGTCGTTCGACAAACAACATGCAGTAGATCGAACCATCTTTGTCCCGGTTCTTGATCTCGCCGTCGGCCGTCGGGCAACAGCGCCAAAACAAACTCCAGCCGTGTGGGTGTGCCATCCTCTTGGTGGACAGCTCAGCCGCGGACACAACTACATACGTGTCGCAAACGGTGGTGTGCTCTCCGGCTATTGTCACCTTGCCGCTGGGTAGCAATACCACCGACCGGGACAGGCGTCCGTTCAGCTGGGAACCGGCTGAGGCAGCACTTCAATAATCGTCCGCCCTGTGCTGTGTGATCGGGATGTAGCTGCAGCAGGGCTCTTCGGCCATCGGGTTTCCGGTAAGTGCAAAAGCCCGAGCCCGCGAGCCCCCGCACACGTCGTGGAACTCACAACGTCCACACTTGCCCCCTAGTTGCGAGACGTCGCGAAGTGACATGAACAGAGGGGAGTTGCAATAGACCTCGGCCAATGGATCCCAGAGGACGTTTCCGGCGGAAAGCGGCAAGAATCCGCTAGGATACACTTCGCCCGTGTGGCTGACAAAGACGAAGCCTTTTCCATCATTAACTCCTGAAGGAGCGTGGGCGATCAGATCTGCTAATGAGCTGGATTGCTCCCCGGCACGCTGCTGCAGGACATAACGCCGATAGTGTTGCCCTTCAGTGGTCTTGATGTGAAAGCGCACGCGCTTCGAGGCCGCATACAGTTTGGCGAAGACAGTCTCATGCTCTTCCGGTGAAAGCAGGTCAGAAATCTGTCCTCTCCCTGTGGGCACCAGAAAAAACACACTCCATGCGATCACTTTAACTGAAGTCAGCAATTCGACTAGGTTGTCGAGATCGTGGAGGTTTTGGCGCGTCACCGTGGTGTTCACCTGCACGGGGAGTTTGGCATCATGAGACCATTCAACCGCGTCCAAAGTTCGCCTCCAAGACCCGGGGACCCCCCTAAAACCATCGTGCAATTGCGCTGTGGAGGCATCCAAGCTCAGCGCCAGACGCATTAAGCCGCTCTCCTCCAGTCGGAAGACCGCCTCACGAGTAAGCAGCGGAGTGGTACTCGGGGTCAATGCCGTCTTCACCGACCGCTGGCTAGCATACTGGACTATCGCGTGCAAGTCGGGGCGCTTGAGTGGATCGCCACCAGTGAGCACGAACATCGGGACGTGCATGTTGGCCACCTGATCGACAAGGTTAAAGGCCTCAACGGTGGAAAGTTCCAGTGCATGACGGTGGGGTTGAGCACTAGCTCGGCAGTGCATGCATTTTAGATCGCACGCTTGTGTCATTTCCCAGATGACCAATAGCGGGCGAACGTCAAAATCACGGGATTTAAATGACACCTTACCAGTCTGTTTGACGCCGTTCGAGCCGATTTCCCCGGGCGAAGCGCTGCCGCTGGCAATAGGGAACTGTATATAAGGACACACCTGGCGTAATGTTTGGCGCGTAGACGTGTATCGCACGGCCGGATATTACGTGCAAAACGGCCCAAGCGGTGTGCGGGCCAGCACTGTGCACTGTGACTGTAATCACATAGACGCCCGCATCCCATCGTTCCAGCCCCACGGATGTGATTTAGGTCACGACGGAACTACCTGCGACAATCGTCTCTACCTCACATTCCCACACAGGGCGATCAGGGGAGTAGCAGCTTTGCGATTTTCTCTGAAGGTGAACTCGTCAAACCGAAAGTGCGTAGTAATTGTTGCTGAGTTGCTCCGCAACTCGCAGTGCACCTCACCTCTCCGTTTTCGCGCTAGAATATCAATACTTAGAGAACTCGGATAGAGAGCAATTCTATCTGCTCGCCAACCCGGTTCACGACGGTGGATTCTCGGCTGACGGGTTCGCTTGCAGGGCGGGCCGGTCAGCGGCGGAGAGAGTCCCATTGTCCATTCGTCCTTACGTCCGCCGGGGGCTCGCATTGCTGGAGAACCAGATTGCCTCTTGGTTGCCCCTGCGGCGCAACCTACGACCCGAGACGGCGAAGCCGCCAAGCGGGGTCCACTCCGGTACAAATCTCACCCGCTGCCGCTTGACGAATCTCGTGCCGTAGCAGCTTGGCCTGGTCTGTCTGCACCATTCTTTTGCTGCACACTTACTTCTCGTAGCGCGGCAAGCCGCTCGTAAACTGTCCGGAGACGCGGAAGATGGAAGTGATGGATGTTGCAGCGTGAAACGCGGCTGCTTGTCGTTTTTTGCCGGCGTACTTTTCGTCTGGATCGATGCTCGTGCTGGCCCGGGCGCAAGATTGCGGTCAGCGTGTATCGAAGCTAATCCGGAAACTACCTACTGTGGATATCGTGTATAGTACCTGGCGGGGCTGCGTTGGTTGTCATAAGCGTTTTCGCGAGCTCCATCGTCTCGATCATGCGCCAGCCCTGGTGCCGGAAGATCATACGACGATCGAGTGGGACGGATCCGTCCGGAGCAACTCACCCAAAATCTTCTCCACTTCAAAGCACGTATGCTGGTCCTGAATTATATTGCGGCAAACGTTCCGCCGTGTGCAATCAGGATCAGTTGTAGAGCGGAAGAGTGCGGGAGTGCGATTGCGGTCTGGGCGCTTCTGCGGGAATGTGGCAGTCTTCAATCAAAGTAATCCTGGTTGTCCTCGAAGATGACTTAGGTTACGCGAACGGAGCAAAAGGTTGACAGATGTGCGGAGACTCACTTAGCGCCCTAGGGGCGACGCCAGTCATCAAGTCCGCAACCACGTCTGCCGCGGTATAGCTTGCTGCATCTGGCTGCAAGAACCGCCTGATTCCGGTCAAATCGTTCCCAGAGGTGACGATACCGTTTTCAACATATTTTCCGTTTCGTGTCTGAGGATGGCCGATATTCGCCACGAGGGCATTGCAGAGACATTTCCTCCCTAACGTATTCGCCGCTTCTCCCCCCTTCGACACGTAGATGGTCACCGGCTCGCCCGAGCAACGGTAACCAATGGTCCCTATAGGCATCCTGTAGGCTTCTCGCAGATAGCCCAAATCGCAAATCCGCGGGCGCGCTACATAGATCTCCCGCTCCGAAAGAGTGCCTTCAAGTTGCGCCACTTTGAACGGAAAATTGGTCGGGGATGCCACCGGGTCGGTAAATACCCGAGCTTCCCCGGCAAAAACTTTTGCCAAAAGCGCTTGCTTGTAATCCTCTCTTAATCCGGATTCCTCGCAGAATGCAAACGCGGTCCCTGTTTGTACCCCGGCAGCTCCGGCGGCCAGAGCCTCTGCCAGTTTCTCCGGCGAACCATATCCTCCCGCAAGCCAGAATGGAATACCTAGGGCACGGATCTTCTCCAGATCAACCGTGTCCCGCTCCGTATAAATCGCCTCTCCCCCCTCGTCAATCTGGAGCTTTCCGCGCGGCGGCGCATTGTGGCCTCCAGCGGTAGGTCCCTCGATCACGAATCCATTCACCGCGCCATCCGCCTTCTTGAGCATCGTCGTTGCCAAAGTATTGGAGGCGATGATCGCTATGAATTTTGGCCGGGTAAGTGGCGGAATATTACGCCCCATCAACTCCCTCGGCGTGAATGTCATTGTTCTGTCGTCACCATCCTGCGCTCCTGTAACATGGAGGAGATAGGTAGCGGGCTCATGATTGGAGAAGCGATCAAGCACGCCAGGAATTTTCAGTGGAACTCCCGCCCCCATCAAAACGTATCCCACGCCAGCCAACATAGCGCCGTAGATGGAAGGCAAATGCGGTAGCTGAACTTTTTCCAAATAATTGATTCCCACCGGATTGTCGTGGCCCTCGCGCGCGAGAAAGACTTCAACAAAATTGGCTGCGACGCAAAGCTCCTTCAGATCGAGAGGAGTGTCCTTAAAGTGCATTGGCAGGGTCTTGTACGGCGCCGTTGCCTTCTTCCCGCCTGGGATGTAATATGTCCGCCAAATCCGTTCAGCAATTCCTCGAAGTGGAAAGTGATCGAGACCGCGGCGCATGTGGCCGCCCGAATCGCCATCCTGTAAGCGCCGGGCAAAGATTACATCCAGCGCTGTTCCAGAAACCACTCCGAGTTGGCCGAGCCGGGATACGGCCTGCGCAAGTCGCCAACTGGAAACGCCGGCACCCATTCCACCCTGAATGATCGTTGGAAGATTGTCCATCGTATAACACACGGCGAATAGTCATTATCTCGAAGATGTAGGACGTTCATTGTCTGAGTTTTGTAATAGTATCTTTTAAAATTATGGCCGTTTGGGCTCACTACTCTTCAGATGCGAGCTTGGAAATTTTCCGATACGTACCAGCCCTGCTAAGGCCACATACGCTCCGACGCGTGTCCATTTAGTCAGAATCGCCACTCCCATGATCATCTCAATGACGCCGACGATGTGCACGAAGGTTTGTCCGCTGAACGGCAAATCTTGAGGGCGAGCGGACTGATGTACCCGGTTTGCAAAACCGAAGCCTCGCGAAAACCTGTTCCATATTTCCAAGTTGACCGGTCGAACACTTCGCTCAAGCTTGATGTTCACGGTGGAAGCTCCGGAATGGCGATGCACATTTGTCAGCTTTCCTGTAGCACGCGGAAAAGAATCATCTCCACATCGTTTGGTAATCGTTCAGAATCGGAAGACTGTCGGCTCGCAGGCGAGCGACCCGTGGAGGATGAGGGTTACGTGCCCGGTGGAGCAGTTCTCAGTGAGAAGCTTAGGGACTGGGCATGCTAAAGTCAACGGGCGGGCGCGAGCCAAGACCTGGAATCCTTGGTTCCATTTGGCTGGGTTCAGCGAATTTTCGGGCCAAGAGCCGACTGTTCTGGCGACTTGAACTACATGAAGAGAAGTCATTATCTCTGTGCATTGTTGCTAAGTATGGCGCTGGCGGGCGGTAATGCTGTTGCGCAGGCGCCATCGCCCGCGTCGGTCGATGCTCGTCGGCTCGAGATCTCAGAAGAACTCTCGGAGTCGCTCGCGAACGATCTGCTCGAGCTCTCTGTAGTCACCAAAGATCGCGACCGCGAGAAGACGGCGCAGTTCTTTCCGGAAGAATTGGCGGCCGATCTGTTT
>JAYTFR010000111.1:0-10607 GCA_043734125.1 Acidobacteriota bacterium
GCGGCAGGAAACTTGTTGGATACAACATGCGATATAGATATAGTAGACATGAAAACGATGAGCAGTAGGCTTAGCCTTTGCATCTCCACTCTTTCAATATGGACCTGGAAACGGCGTCAGATTCAGCCATCCCACGACAGTCGCTCACCTCGGCGGTTGCCGATAAGTTACGCGATCAAATCATTCGGGGAGAGATCCCGGAAGGCGCGCAACTCCGGCAGGACGCGATCGCCACTCAATACCAGGTCAGCCGAATTCCGGTTCGCGAAGCCTTACGTCAACTGGACGCGGAAGGACTGATTGCCATTGTCCCTAACCGGGGCGCAATCGTTCCCGCCTTGTCCCCGGATGACATTGAAGAGCTCTTTTCGATTCGCGCTCTGCTCGAGCCTGAGGTTTTGAAACTTTCGATTCCCCGCCTTACGGAAGAGGATTTTTCAGAAGCCGCAGCAGTGCTTCGCAAATATGTGAGTGAACTGCGGAGGGACGACCACGTCTCCGCGTGGGGACGACTGAATTGGCAGTTTCATTCCATCCTTTACTCACGCGCGACACAGCCGCGGTTCATGGCCATTATCCGCAACGTCAACAACAACGGCGAACGGTACACTCGCCTGCAGCTCTACCTTACTCACGGCATGAAGCGCGCTAACGAGGAGCATCACCAGATTCTGGAGTTCTGCCGTCAGCGCGACGTGATCCAAGCCTGCAAACTGTTACGCGAGCATATCCGATACGCCGGCGAGTCACTGAAGCAAGCTCTGGAGCAGAAGCGCAACGACGCTCGGGCAAACTCGGGCAATGGTGGGCCGCGCTCGAAATCCTAGAAAGCACTCGTAAACTTGCGACAAACTGTTGGCTCGCCGCGCCGGTTGGATCATCTTCTTCGCTGCCCGGCGTTGCCCATCGATTCCCTATGTTCCTCGATCTCAAAGTTAGCCGGTGGCGTCACGCCGAGTAGATGCTGAACGAAATAGTCCCACCGGCGGCGGACCAAGTACAAGGCGTGTTCACCGCTCTCTCCGTGAAACATGTTGGGCACAAACAGCATGTCGAAATTCTTATTCGCTTTTATCAGCGCATCTACAAAGCGCATCGTCTCCACTGGATGGACGTTGTCATCGATGTCTCCGTGCTCCAACAGGAGATGTCCCTGCAACCGCGCCGCCATGGTCACGTTCGACTGGGCGGCATAGTCATCCTGCACGGGATATCCCTGATAAGCCTCATTCCACCAAGCCTTATCCAGGCGGGCATCGTGATCACCCGAGGTGGAGATTCCCACTTTGTAGAACTCGGGGAAGGACAGCATGGCATGAGCTGCGCCATAGGCCCCCGCTGACGTACCGAAGATTCCGACCCGCGTTGCATCCATATACGGATAGCGTGCCGCCATTTGCTTAATCAGGGACACGTGGTCTTCGAACGCTCCACCTAAATTCCGATATGAGAACTGGTGAAAAGCTCGGGAGCGTCCGGCAGTGCCTCGGCCGTCGACCATCACAACTATGAAGCCCAGTTCGGCCACCGATTGCAGCCATAACGTGCGGCCAAGGGTCTTGGGGACAAAGAATGCCTGCGGGCCTGTGTACACGAACTCGACGATCGGATATTTTTTGGCCGGATCGACATTCGAAGGGCGCCAGAATAACCCATAGATATCCGTAGTGCCGTCCGCAGCTTTCCCAGAAAATGGCTCGGCGAACTTCCATCCCGTTTTCAGCAGTTCGCTAACATCGGTCTTCTCCAAAACGCGGACATCCGAGCCATCCTTGGTTTTGCGTAACACGGCCTCTCCGGGCAAGTCTGGACGGGAATAGTTGTCCACGAAGAATGTCCCGTCGGGCGAAACATTCACAGAATGGTCGGCATTCTCAGGCGAGAGTAGCTGCAACCCCTTTCCATCAAAACCGATGCCATACAAATGAGCCTCGTAAGGGTCTTCGCCTTTCTCGCGTCCGTTGGCCAGAAAGTAGACGCGCCGGTTCTTCTCATCGATGTGCTCGATTTGCCGGACGACCCATGGGCCCTGAGTTATCTGATTCTCCAACTGTCCAGTCTTGCGGTTATACAAGTAAAGGTGATTCCAGCCATCGCGTTCCGAAGACCACAGAATCTCCTCGGTGGCCTTGACGAAACGGTAGAACGTTTCTCCGGGATCGACATACAAATCAGATTGTTCGCGTACCAGGACTTTTTGCTCCCCGGTCGACGCGTCCACAACCCGTAGTTCCTTCGCCTTGAATCCGCGTTCATCGTAGTCGTAGTAGAAGCTCTTGCTATCAGGGAACCAATCAAAGCTGGGACCATCCTGAAAAGCAAGTTCGATGGACGCGGACGGCACATCGATCCTCTTGTCGGACTGAATGTCGAAGATGATTGGATCTGCCCTCGCCAGTACCTCCCCCGGTAGGGGATACACGTAAGTAAAGGCCCTCGGCCGCAGCTGGTCCGGCGGAACAAATTGCAGACTAGTAAACCGGCCTGAATTCCTGGAATCAAGGTGATAGGTCACGAGCTTCGAGGAGTCCGGCGACCAGAACACCGCCGCTGGCTGTTTCACGTCTTCCGTCTCTTGCTCGACCATCACGCGCAACGAAGGCAGAGGAGTGGCATAGTCCCAACCCGCCACACCGTCGTGCGTTAGTGGCAGGACGGTGCCCGTCGAAACATCCCTCAGGTACAGGTTGTGTTCCTTCACGAACGCAGCCCAGCGTTTGTTGGGCGAGAGGACTTCGTTTGGCTTAGAGACTGCCGGCTGGTCCCGCTGGCATTCGTATGTGGCAAGAGAACACTTCCACCGCGTATCAGTCACGGAGAAATGGATCGACTTCCCGCCATCCACAAACTCAATTTCAGAAAAGGGCAAGTCTGCCGCAGAATAATCTCGCTTGTCCGCATGAGAAAGCGCCACTGCCAACCGTTCATGATCGAAAGCTGGGCCGCTCGTATTCTTCTCCGCATCAACCAGAACGAATTCGGTGTTTTTCAACCCGACCTTGCGATACCAGAAGCGATTGGTCTTTTCGATCCAATGCGGAGCCACATCTGCCACATAAGCAAGATGCCTGACGTTGCCGGGAAGAAAACGCTCGGCCCGCTGGTAGTCTTCCAGGCTACCTTGCGTTAGCGCGGCCGGAGGAGTGAGAAACAGGCAGGCAACAGCAATGATCCAGGCACAAGGATTGGAAGTCATGAAGTTTTGAGTGTTCGCGCAGACACAAGGTGAAGCGCATCAGCTGGAAGCGACGGCGTCCGCCGCTTCCAACGAAGGCCCTCGATCTCGATGCGCGTCAAGCCATTTTCAGAACTCGAGATTCGCTCGGAATTCGATTACGCGTGCCCCCTGGTTAGGAGACTCATTGTTATAGTTAGGTGAGATCCCGCCGATTCCAAAACCTGGCCCTTGGATAAACGGGAAGGAGAATCCGGCGGCAGAGCAGTAGTAGTTGCATCCGGCGGAAGGTCCAGGCTGGAAATTTGGATGATTGAATACGTTCAGCATTTCTGCCTGGAAAGTAAACCGCACCCTTTCGGTAATTGGGAAGCGCTTTGTCACAGAGAGATCATCATTCCAATAGTGTGGCCCGTAGAGCCAGATCCGCTGCCCAATGGTTCCAGGCGTAATGTTCGGAGTAATGTACGCCGGATTTGCTCCGCCACCGGTTCCATTGTTTGCGAGGTATTTGGGATTGATGAAATCAACCGCCGCCTGCCCTGGAATGTGATAAACACCCACAGCGCTCTGCAGTTGCGATGGAGTGACGCCGGTGAGCACTACCCCGCCATCGCCAAGTCCGTCTGCAGCCGGGTTGTTGTTGAACGTGCCAGCGGTGTTGCCGGTACCGCTTCCGCCGCCCAGCAGGAATGGCGTTCCTGTCTGAAAATTGAAGATCGTGCCCAGAGTCCAACCACCGACAACTCTGTCGACGACTCCTCCGCGATTGGCAAACGCTTTGCCGCGACCGAAGGGCAGGTCATAGGTGCCGTTGATGTTCATGGAGTGACGGATATCAAACAACGACGGTCCATATCCCAATCGCATGTTGCGCAGCGTGAACGTGTAGGTTTGTCCTTGCCAGTTATTCGGTGTGGTTAAGCCGAGACTGTGGCTCCAGGTATAGTTGGCATCGAACTGTAGGCCATGCCATTGGCGTTGACGGAAATCTACCTGAAGCCCGTTGTAGTTCGAATACCCTTCCGCGACCAGGTTTAGAGCCGAGTTTCCTGCAGCAAAGGGATTTGCCTGGAAGAAGTTGATGGGAAGCCCCGCGCCGGCACCGGTGTAGCCAATGTTGTTGGCACAGGGACCGAAAGATTGGCCTACAAGATTGCAGAAGTAAGGTGCTGTTCCGTTGTTGTTATCCAGCGCGCCGGCGAATGCACCCGCCTGCCCTGTATTTAACAGAGTGACGAAACCACTGTTGGTGTAGTCCGCGAGGCTGCCGTCCGCGCCGGTGGCCTCGCCAACAAATGCAGCATCGAAAAGCGGCGTTGCCTGCTGCCCTGGTAGACCATGGTTTGCGTAGGAACCTGCGAAGTTGGCGTTACCGCTGGCGTTGTTAGCTGCCAGGTTCGCCTGCGCGGCCTTGAAGTTGGTGAGGACTCCAAATGGTCCAGCCTGAAAGATATTCACCTCATTGACGTCCTCATACATCCACTGCCGCAAAGTCCGATTGCCGACGTAACGGATCTCGAGGGCACGAGACTCTCCCAATTGCCGTTGAATCCCCAGATTCCACGACTCTGTGTACGGCTGTTTGATGTGGGGATCAATGCCGTTCGCTCCAGGGCCGCCGACAAACGTAAAGTCCGACATCGGCTCACTCGCTTGATATGTGGTCGGAGCCAAGATGTAAGGCGGAAGCGGCTGACCCAGGGAAAGGCTTCCGGGATTAAAGGTCCCCGTCGCACCCGTGTTGTTGGCGAACAGATTAAAGGACTGGTAGAAGAAGGCCCCGCCATCCGAAGCCTGGTTCCAGAAGTATTGCTGCGGCTCAGTAAACTTTTTCAACGAAAAGCCGGCACGAATCACGGTCCGGTCTTGGCCCATCAGTCTGCCCAACCATCCCTCGCCTGTATGCGGGTTCCACGCGATGCCAAGCGCAGGTTGCGGACTGACGTTCCAGCTGTTGAACGGCCGGGGGCGAGCGGCAATCGTTGGATTTGCGTCGCCCAGCAATGAGCCGGGATTAAACGCATTGTTGATCCCCGACGGTCCCCAGATGGCTGATTGAGAGGCGCTGTGGTAAAGGCCCGTAAGATCATGATCGGCACCCGTAAAGTCCCAGCGAAGCCCGTAGTTAACCGTAAGATTCGGGCGAACACGATAAGAATCTTGAAAAAACAGCGCCCACGCACGCTGCAACTCGTCGAGGTTGTAACCCATTAGTTTGCTATGGTTGTAATCTTTTAAGCTGGGATCGAAAGCAAACTGGCCATTTACTCCGGAAATCCTGCCTGTCAAGATAGAGTATATCTGTTGAGCCTGACCGATTTGAGTATCCGTAGCATTCGCAATGGTGGAGTGCGAGATCGCATTTTCAGCGGGATCTCCAGTCGCGAGACCGAGACTGACGACCGGGAATCCCTGCACAGGATTGTAGTAATGGTCCTGCTCCTGATACCAGGAAACGCCAAAGTTAAGGGTATGCGCTTTGTGCTGCCAGCTCACCGTATCCGATGCATTCAGCAGGGGATAAAATGTCCCCACAGGCAAGTAGTCCACGGTGCCGCTCATCTGAGTCGCAAGCGTCCCCCCGGCATTAGGATAATTCCAGCCGACCTGCGGCACGTTCAGACTCAAGGGCGCTGCGTTGTAAGAGAACAGCGAAGCGTTGTAGAGATATCCACCGCGAAACTCGTTTACCACCGTCGGAGAAAGCGTCCAGTCGAAACCAAAAGAAGCACTGTAGTTCTTTGTTGTGTCACCCGCTCCGGTCTTGGACCACGACGACCCTGGGAAGTCCGGAACATGGTTGCCAGGCTGGGTGCTCTTTGTCATGTTCCACGCGACATTGAAGCGCATCTTTTCGTTAGGCGTATAGTCCACTCGGACGGTGGGATAGTAGGTGGTTACTGGATTCGCGACTTGCCAGTCTATCTGCTGCACATTCAAATCGCCGCTGACAGGAGTGATGGTTCCCGAACCAGCCGAGGGGTATGCTTGAAACACCGCGGTCGTAGCGGGATTGACTTGATTTGGCAGGCCCGCGCCCTGGGCGAGTTGGAATAGATTGACGGTCTGAGTTGCGCCGTTGGAATCAATGTAAGTAAAGAGACCTGTTTGAGCTGCGGAAGTTAGAAGCCAGTTAAATGCTTTCTGCGTTCCTGGCTGTCTGTGCTCTGAGAAATTACCAAAGACGAAGAGTTTGTTCTTGATGATCGGGCCACCGATGCTGCCGCCGAAATCATTGAGCTTGATTGGATTTTTCTTTTGCGGGTTGGTCGGGTCGATCGCAGTCTGGGCATCATTGGCCCAGCTGTTGGCGTTGAGCGCTGCGTTTCTGAAGTCTTCGAAGATGCGTCCATGGAAGGCGTTGCCGCCGCGCCGTGTCACGAAATTGATCTGCGTACTGGCTTGACCGAACCCTTGGTTCATGTCGAGTTGGTCAGTTTGAACCGTCATTTCCGCAATGCTTTCGAGACGCGGGGTAACGGCCGGTTCCGCATTGCCACCGAACTTCATCCGACTAGGGCTGCCAATAACGCCGTCAATGTTGCTTCCCTGGTCGATCGAAGGAAGCCCATTCCACGTGCCTCCCATGTTGGTTTGGCCTCCGGAATAGCCCGGGATCAACTGGCTGAGCTGAGCGATGTCGCGGCCCTGCACCGGTAGATCTTCTATCTGTTTCATGTCCACCGTGGTGCCGACTGCATTCGTCGTTGTTTCGATCAGCGGAGCCGAACCTCCTTTTACCTCGACAGTCTCAGCGATTGCGCCTACTTCGAGTGCTGCTGCAATGTCAGTGGTCCGGGCCGCCTGAACCACAACATCTGTAAACATTTGGGTTTTGAATCCAGCCTTCGAGACATTGAGTCTGTACTTACCCAGTGAAAGATTCACGAAGGTGTGCGTGCCGTTCTCCGCCGTCTCACCCTTGCGGACATCATTCGTAGCCGTGTCCTGCAGTTCCAGTCGTGCTCCCTGTACTACGCTGCCGCTCGGATCAAGGACAGTTACGGTCACCGTTCCCTCGGAACCATGTTGAGCCAGAGCGGAGGGGCCTATGCCCAGCATGAGGAGAGCCAGCAATGCGGTTATGCCGCCACCTAGCACCCGACACGAAGATCTGGAAGGCATTTTGTCCTCCTTCGACAAGCCAAAAAAGCTGTTGCGCGGTTTTACGCCGCTTGTTAAATGGAGCATCGCAGGAATCGTCCCAAAGCCTTCATACCATAGGAGGGTTCACGACGCAGCAAACGTTTACCCTTATGAGTGGATGTTGTATACTTTATTCTCTTCAGTTGTCAACCAAATTCTGAAGATCTTGCAATTAACAACGCCCTCCCTGTCCCCTCCCATTCGGAGACGCAGCATGTTGAGGAATGAGTGCAGGTAGTTGTCATCGATCAGTAAGAATGGGTCGGTAAGATTGGTTATTCAATTCGATCAGTGACTCGCTGAAAACTTTGTTCCCGGGATCGTCTTCCATGAGCGCTCACTCTCACATTTCCAGGCGAGATCTGCTGAAGGGCATGGGTTCAGTAGGGCTAGGGCTGACGGCAGGACCTCTCGTGTGGTCCGCTTCATTAGCCAGTCCGGTGAATTTCGTTGACGTGGCCCGTTCAGCGGGAATTACCTTCCAGCACAACAACGCGGCTTCTCCGGAAAAGTACTTGATCGAGACGATGGGTTCAGGATGCGGCTGGATAGACTACGACCAAAATGGTCTGCTCGATCTTTATCTAGTGAATGGCGCGGCGACCGGCGTTTACAGCCCGACGCAGCCACTACGGAGTGCGCTCTATCGCAATAACGGAGACGGCACTTTCACCGACGTGACCGTCGAAGCCAAGGTCGCCGCCGCAGGCCTGTTCGGAATGGGTGTCGCAGTCGGTGATTTCGATAACGACGGATTTCCAGACCTTTTCGTCCTCGGCTACGGGCGATGCATCCTCTACCAAAACAACGGGGACGGAACCTTCACCGACGTGAGTGCGAGGGCAGACGTGGAAAATTCAGGGCGCTGGGCATCAAGTGCGGCATGGTTCGACTTCGACAACGACGGACGGTTGGACCTCGTAATCGCCAACTACGTGGACTGGTCGCCCGAGCGTAATTTTTACTGTGGCGACCACGGTCCTGGGATGCGGAGCTACTGTCATCCGGATGACTTCCACGGTCAGCCGCTGACTCTCTATCACAACAATGGCGATGGCACCTTCACCGATGTGAGCAAGTCCTCCGGAGTGGGGATCAAGGGAGGCAATGGCCTCGGCGTGGTCACGTTCGACTACGACAATGACGGCTGGCAGGATATTTTCATTGCCAATGACCACATGCCGAATTTCCTGTTTCACAACAACCGCGACGGTACGTTCCGCGAAGTAGGATATGTAGCTGCTGTCGCAGTCAGCTCGGACGGGCAGTTTGAAGCCGGCATGGGAACAGACGCCGCGGACGCTAGCGGCAATGGCAACATGGATTTAGTTGTCACGCACCTCGACATGCAACTCGCTCGCTTCTACCAAAACCTGGGCGACCAGACTTTCGATGACGCGACCCTACGGTCAAAGATTGGCTACGCGACTTACCATATGAGCGGGTTCGGCGCGCGTTTCATGGACTACGACAACGATGGGGCCCGCGACCTGTTCATGGCTAACGGACACGTGCTCGACAACATCGAACGCTACCACTCCAACACCCGGTACGCAGAACCCAAGCTCATGTTCCGCAATAACGGGCGCGGAGTTTTCGAAGATGTGAGTAACAGTTTGGGTCCAGATTTTCAGCAGCCCCGGGTGAGCCGCGGGGCGGCCGTCGCCGACTTCGACAATGATGGTGATCTCGACATTCTCGTGAACAACAATGGCCAGGCACCGCAACTGCTACGAAATGACGGGGGCAATGCCAATCACTGGCTGGAAATACTGCTGATTGGTACGAAATCCAATCGAGATGGCGTGGGTGCCCGAGTAAAGGTGTCGGCTGGAGACCTCACCCTCCACGACCAGCGTAAGGGCGGCATGAGCTACCAATCTGCGCAGGATCCGCGCCTTCATTTTGGATTGGGGCCACATTCGACTGTTGACGCAGTCGAAATTCTCTGGCCCAGCGGAAGTATGACCAAATTGGGCAGCCTCAAGAGCGACCGGATCCTTGCCATCAAAGAAGGTGTGGGCATCGTGGAGCGCCCTTTCCCACGTGTATCCAACAAATGAGCGCGAGTTCCGCGTGATGGATCGGTGGCCAGTTATGGATGGGGCGTTGCCGATTGTCCTTGTAGCCCTGCTCCATTTGCATAGCCCAGCCTGCGATCTCCAGTAGCGGAACTGATGCGGTCGGCCTGCTCCCGATTTAGTTTCTCAAGAGTTGCCAGTGCCTCTTGCGCCTGTTGGGCATCTCCTTGCCGCTGATAGGCCTTCGCGAGGTAGGCGTAAACCGACGGTTTGCCAGGGTCAAGCTGGCGTGCGGTTTCCAGATGAGAGATCGCATCCCTAAGGCGGCCAGTCATCAGATACAGGCCGCCAAGGGCAATCTGCGAGGCTGGGTCGTTCGATCGTTGCGAGACCGCCCTCTCCAGCGCCGTCTGCGCTTCCCCGAATTCAGGCTGACCGGGACTGACGCCGGAGCGAATCAACGCTTCCCCAAGAATCGTCAACAAGACGGGATTTCCAAAACCCTGCTTTTCGCCTTCACGCGCGGAACGGATTGCCTCAGAGATCTCGCCCTCGAACAGTTCCTTCTGCGAAGCGGCGAGGTAGCCGATTTCGGTTCCCGGTGCGAGTGCACCGGCCAATTTAAAATCTTGTTTCGCTTGATCTGGTTCATCGAGCTGAGAAAGAAACATCGCTCTCTCGTAATGGAGGCGTGCCGATAGCGGCACATTGTGCAGCCCTATATCTACGACCCTAAGCCCAAGGTCGTAGTCGTGGTGCTCCATGCAGGCATCCGCGACGAACACGTAGAGCTTTTCGTTTTGTGGCGACAGAACGGCGGCTTTTTGCAGCGCTGCCCATGCCTCCTTCGGTTGCGCGTTTCCGATATACGCCTGGGCCAGCAGATTCTCGATGTCGCCGCGGTTGTGTCCGCCGCGAAGACTACTGAGAACTTCAATCGCCAGTTTGAACTGGCTGGTCCCTACATAGCACAGAGCGAGGTTGAAGTTCACCGCGTACTCTCTGGGAGTTCCGGCTCGCGCTGCCAACAAGTGTGGGATGGCATCACTGAAAAGCCCTTTGTGGGTCAGAACAGTCCCGGTTTGAAGTTCGGCATCATTCTCCTGCTGAGACATAGGTTCGGACTCGCTCTCCTGCATCGCACTGAGCTGATTCTTGCCCGAGACCTGCTGCTTTCCGGACGCAATCTGAGCTTGAGTCGATGCATATTGACAGAGGACGAGCATGACCGTAGCGGAGACAGCGACGAAGCGTGGCGTCGG
>JAYTFR010000112.1:0-9267 GCA_043734125.1 Acidobacteriota bacterium
GAATTGGCTTCGGCGATAGACGTCGTACCCACTTCATCCTATTACCGGTCCTGTCGAGAAGCGGGTCTTTCTTGAATGTATGCTTTATCAACCAGTCCCTTCGTAGATTTTGAGCACAGCCTGAACGCGGCCGTAAATAAGCTCCGCGAGGCGCTCGGCGACGATGCTAACAGCCCCCGTTTCATCGAGACTGTCCCTCGGCGCGGCTATCGGTTTATTGCTTCGGTTGAACGCGCGTTGCCGGCGTCGGTGCCGGACTCTGCAGATCAGGATGCCGTAGACCTGATGGTCGAGAAGCCTGATACCGAAACTCCCGAGTCATCCGGAGCACATCCTCAACGGCGGACGGTTTGGCTCGCCTCCATCGCCTGCGCTTTTCTGGTCGCCCTTCTTGTTGGCTTCAACGCTGGCGGGTTGCGCCAGCGATTTTTCGGAAGACCTGATCCAAGTGCCATTCGATCGCTCGCCGTGCTGCCGCTCGAAAATCTCTCACACGATCCCGAGCAAGAATACTTCGCCGACGGGATGACCGAGGCACTGACCACCGAATTAGCGCAGATCAGCGCGCTCAAGGTGATTTCGCGCACCTCCGTGATGCAATACAAGGGAACAAAGAAATCACTGCCGCAAATTGCCAAGGAGCTGGGTGTGGACGCCGTGGTCGAGGGCGCAGTGCAGCGCTCGGGCGACAAGGTAGGAATCACGTTCCAGCTGATCCAAGCGCCGACGGATCGCCATCTGTTGGCTAAGTCCTATGAGCGGGACCTGCGCGATGTCCTGGCGCTCCAGCGCGAGATTGCCCAAGCCATCACGGATGAGATCAAAGCGAGCTGACGCCACAAGAACAGGCCCGCCTGACAACTGTCCGCCCGGTCGACCCCGAAGCCCATGACGCGTATCTGAAGGGCCTCTATTATTACAGTGCCGGCCACGACGAGGTGGACCCCCACAAATATGACCAACTCTTGAAAAGCAGCATTACGTACTTTTCGCAGGCTACCAAGATGGACCCGAATTACGCCCTGGCGTACGCTGGAATGGGCATTGCCTATGAATGGCAATCTGGGTCTGACAGGAAAGTCAATTTGAAGGCGAGGGAAGCCGCTGCCAAAGCTCTGCAAATCGACGACACCCTCGGGGAGGCGCACTACCTGCTGGGCTATGTGGCCTACTCCTACGATTGGAATTGGTCGGGCGCCGAGAAGGAATTCCGGCGAGCAATCGAGCTAAACCCCAGCTCCGGAGAGGCGCACTACGGATATGCACTTTATTTGAATGCAGCCGGGCGACATGACGAGGCGATTGCGGAAATTCAAAGAGCCCAGGAGGTCGATCCCATCGTTTTTATACAGAAAGTAGACGCCGGAAGGATTTACGCTTGCGGTGGCCAGTACGACCGGGCGATTAAACAGTTGCGGGATGCTTCCGATCTCAAACCCAACGATTTTCGCGCGCACGACGCTCTGGGCACGATCTACTTGTATACAAGGAATGCAAGCGGAGAGCGGCGCTGAATACCGGAAGGCCGCTCAGCTAATAGGCGGCAACCCTTCCGGCCGGCTCGCGTTGGCCGCGGCCGACGCGGTGAGCGGCAATCGAACCGAGGCCAGCGCTATTTTAGGCGATCTCGCGAATCTGCCTGAGCAGTACGTTGATTGGCCGGTGCACTTAGCAAGGCAATACGCTTCGCTTGGTGAAAAGAATCTGGCAATGGCCTGGCTGGAGAAAGCCTACACAGAACACTCCTATGCGCTTCTGGAGATTCGCTGCGCGCGCGAATTCGATGTGCTCCAGTCCGACCCGAGATTCCAAGATTTGCTCCGCCGGATGAATTTCCCGCAATGAGCTCCCTTCAGCAAAATAATGATGGCGTTTCCACGCATCGATAAGCCGGAAAATCCGCCAAGAAAATCAATGACTTTGCAAGGCAGAACGGGGAAACGCGCTAGCAATGATCGATTTATTGTTAGCGAGAAACCGACTTCCGGGTGCTAATCCGAGCGCTGTCGGCTGTCCGTTGGTAGTTAAGTTTTGCGGGGTGTGGTTCGATTGATTAGAACGCCTGCGGTCACGCGGGAGGCCGCGGGTTCTAGAGTCGGCTCTAGCCCCCTTGCAAACGGCTGCGCGAACGCGTATAGCTCGCTGGATGTTCTTCGTGGGGGGGTGGTATGGCAATTGCCTGTCCTCTTGACCTGAACACTGCCGCGTTGCGATCCGAGATCTCCAGCATCTATGGACGGGTGGCATCAGAACCGGATGGCGAATTCCATTTTCATCGCGGACCCGCGTATGCCGCCGGATTCCTTGGCTACAGTGCCGACGAACTCGCCGCCCTTCCATCCGATTGCACGGCTTCCTTTGCCGGAGTCGGCAATCCGCTCGCGATCGGCCAGATTCGCTCCGGTGAAACGGTTGTCGAAATCGGCAGTGGCGCAGGCATGGATCTGTTGCTTGCGGCCAGGCGTACCGGTCCGGCTGGACGCGCCATCGGCGTTGACATGACCGATGCCATGATCGAGCGGGCGCGGAAATCTGCCGCCGAAACCGGCTTGCCTCAGGTCGAAATCCGAAAAGGCGATGCCACGTCCCTGCCAGTTGCTGATGCCAGCGTCGATGTGGTCATCTCCAACGGAGTCCTCAACCTGGAAGGATTCCAGGGACTGTGGTCTAAAGCCATGCGAAACCTTCGAGAGATTGATTTCCACCCTGGAGTTTCACCGAAGCATGGGTCTCCTTCGGTTTCTGGAGAGTGATGGACTACTTGGAACTGGCGCGCCATACGAGCGCGACCCGGACGTCGCGGTATAGTCAACAGATGCGGGACGGCTTAACTCATGGTACCGACAAAGTCGAAATGCCCCGTGGAATCACTGCTGTCGGGGCTTTCTTGTTCTTCGGAGCCACCATGGCATCGGTTGCCGGGGCGACACTGATTTGGCCTGGAACATCCTCCGACAGGGTATGGGCTCTTAATCCCATCGCTCATCGACAGCTTACAAGCCTTGGCAAGCCAATAGGAATCCTCTTTTTTTTGCTGAGCGCAACGTTGGCAGTTGCTGGGACCGGTTGGTTCAAACGTCGTCCTTGGGGTTGGAGGCTAGCCCTAGCGGTGATCGCGACTCAGGTTCTGGGCGATCTGTTCAATTTCTTCCGAGGTGATTGGGTACGAGGGGGAATTGGCTTTATCATTGCGACTGCGCTGTTGGCTTGTCTCTTACGTCCAACGGTCCGAGCAGCCTTCAATGAGGCCATTTTGCCATGACAGCGATTTCAGGAGTGGAATTCCTGATCTGGCTTCTGATCGCCGCGTCGACTATCGCCGTGCTGACGAAGTATCTGCGCATTCCCTACACGGTGGCTCTCGTCTTTGGCGGATTACTCCTGAGCTTGCTTCACTTGCCATTTTTGTCGCCGCTGCAACCGAATCAGCGTCCGAACTGGCTGACACCCGATGTGATTTTGATTCTGTTTCTCCCCGCCCTTGTCTTCGCTGGGAGCGTCACGATTGATGTAAGAGACCTTCTGCGTGACACTGTGCCCCTCTTGGCCTTAGCTAATGCCGGAGTTTTGTTGGCAACTCTTGTCACCGGCTACCTGGTTCATTGGGCGTTTGGCCTGCCGATTCTGATCGCGCTACTTTTCGGGGCAATCATCTCTGCTACCGATCCCATCTCCGTGCTCGCCATCTTCAAAGATCTCAGGATGGACAAGCGACTTTCGGTCCTCATTGAGGGCGAGAGTCTGTTGAATGACGGAACCGCAGTGGTCCTGTTCCAGATCCTGCTTGCCGGTGTTGTTGCGAGTCGATTGAGCGTGGGAAACGGAATCGTGCACTTTCTTTGGGCAGTCCTAGGAGGAGCGGTTCTAGGGTCTGCATTTGGGTACGCGGCAAGCAAGATCACACAAACGATCGACGATCCTCAAGTCGAGATCACGCTCACCACCATCGTTGCCTATGGCAGTTATCTGCTGGCCAATCATCTGCATTTATCAGGTGTCATTGCGACCGCGTCGGCGGGGTTGATGGTCGGTAATTTTGGCGCGAAGAAAGGCATGAGTGCCCGTACCAGAACTGTCTTGGAGTCGTTCTGGGAATATGTCGCTTTTGTCATGAACTCCCTGGTGTTTTTGCTCATCGGACTGGAGGTTCATATCAATGCACTGGCTCACGCTTGGCGCCCGGTACTGTTCGCAATCGCAGCAGTGCTGATCGGACGGTCTCTTTCTGTCTATTTACTGGTTCCGCTGAGCAACTTGTTTGCTGAAAAAATTCCCTTTCGATGGCAGCATGTGATCGTCTGGGGTGGCTTGCGCGGTGCACTGGCGCTAGCGCTGGCATTCAGCCTCGACAACACATTTCCCTACCGAGATCGGCTACTGGATCTAACCTTTGGAGTCGTCGTGTTTTCCATCCTGGCACAGGGCCTGACAATCAAGCCCCTGCTCAGGGTCCTGGGCCTTGCCAACGGCCGAGCCTAGACCGACTCTCAGTGCTCTCAAGATCTTGGTGCACCTGCGAAAGAGGGAGTAGATATGCTCGTTGGATCGGACTCGCACCAAAGCGTCGAGCAAATGAGGCCAACCGGCGGCTAAAGCCTTAAAGAATTCGGTCCAGTGTGGACGCGAACTTGGCAATTACCGTCACTACGTAAAAGATCGACCAATACCTCGCCCTTCGCGCGATGCACGCAAACGTCTGCAGAGCCGGTGCCTACACGGAGATTCGTCAGCTGCAGACTTTCGATCGAGCTGGGCAGTTCCGGCGAAAGGAATTCAACCCGATTTTCGGCTGGCTGTATCTTGAGCCCGAGGCAAGATTCGAACAGCAGATAAACACTCCCTGCCGCCCATGCTTGAGGAGAACAGGCTACCGGATAGAGAGTCGGACCTTCCACGTCAGACCGTTTGTGAAAGCCGCAATAAAGTTCAGGAAGGCGATTGAGATCCATAAAAGTGCTCGCTTGGAACATGGCCTCCAGTATCTTCAAAGCCTCCGATTTGTGCCCATAACGCCCGAGACCGCTGGCAATTAGCGCGTTGTCATGAGGCCATACCGATCCGTTGTGGTAGGCCATCGGATTGTAGCGAACCTCAGAACTGCTCAGAGTGCGAACGCCCCAGCCGCAAAACAGGTCTTCTGCCAGCAAAGTAACGGCGAGGCGGTCCGCTCGCTGCTGGTGGGCGATGCCTGCCCACAAGCAATGGCCGGCGTTGGAGCTGCGGACACGGCACGGGCGTTTTTCTCCGTCCAAGGCTAGAACATAGGTGCCAAGGTCTTCGTCCCAAAATTCGCGATCAAACGCACCGCTCAGCGTTTCTGCGGCTTGGTTCAGTTTTTGAGCGAGGTCGAACAATCGGAGACCCAAGGCGATCTGAGCCGCCGCCTTCTTGGCTGCGAATACGTAGCCCTGCACTTCGCACAGCGCGATGGGCGCCCCGGCGAGGGACCCGTCGCGGTGAAACACGGAATCATGGGAATCTTTCCAACCTTGTTGCACCAGACCCTTTCTTCCTTTGGCTTGGTATTCGACGAAGCCGTCGCGATCGGAATCCCCGTAGATATCTATCCAGTCAATCGCCGCTAGCACGTTGGGCCAGATTTCGGAGAGGAACGGAACATCACCAGTCTGGTCGAAGTATGCTCCGGCCAGCATTACGAAGAGGGGAGTGGCGTCGACGCTCCCGTAGTAACGCCCGAAAGGTATTTCCTTAAGGTTTGCCATCTCCCCATGGCGCATTTCATGCAGAATCTTTCCGGGCTCCGCCTCTTGTTCAGGTATGACGTCCGTTGCCTGGTTGTCCGCGAGATACTTCAGCACGCACTTTGCGATCCATGGTGCTGACCACAGACATTCCATGGCCGTGAGAATGCCGTCGCGGCCGAACACCGTGTTGAACCAGGGCACGCCCGCATACGGGTATGCGCCTTCCGGATTGCCCGCGATCAGCATGTGCACGTCCGCTTCCGATCGAGACAACCACGAATTGAAGCGCGAGTCTGAGGTGGTGACGCGGCAAAATTGCTGGCGAACCTCCTGGCCACGGGCCAGCGCGTCGCTCATGGCCTCGTCAAAACCCACCGTTACGCGGCTGAATCCTAGTCGCTCGCAGCTTACGGCAATGGAGAGAGACGTTTCCTGCTTGGGCGCGAGGGCGATAGCGAATTTGGCGGAATGTTCGGTAAGACGCACAGGAAGCGGACTAAACTGCAATCGAGTGCATCGCAATTCTCCATCAAGGCCCTGATAAGACAACAATACGCAGTCATCTTCCACAACCGCAGGCAAAATCTTCCCGGTGACTTCACGTTTCATGCCCCGAACCTGGAAAATGTCGGCGTAGTCGGCGGCAAAGTCCAGAATGACCGAAGTTTCAATCGATTGCGAAAAGAAATTCGCCAGCCGAAGTTTCTCGTAACAGGTGTCATGCCAAAGAAATTTGGCGCGAAAGAGATGTACCGATCCCCTCGGCAAGAGCCCGCTCTCACCCTGGACATCAGTGTTCATCATGTCGAGGGTGAGGAAAGCGTTGTCGTCTTGAATGGTAGATCGCAGAAGTTGCGGAGCCTTGTCGCCCATGTGCAGTGTGAAACGCGACAGATAGCGGGTGCCACGATGGTAGAGACCTTGTTCCGCCAAGCCGATCGACTCAATATCTCCGAGGCGGTTCAAGACTGCGAAAGATTCACCCGATTTCAACACACAAGTGCGGTCGTCCGCCAGGGATGAAGTAGCCAGAATATAAAACTGATCGTTGATTTGAATTACGTCTTTCAAGGCTACGCAGCGTTCCCGAAAGACCCAATCGTATCGGATTCGTCCATAAGGGTGGAGGCGGCAGCTGGCGGGCCTCCCAGCGCTAAATCGGCCTTGAGTCTTTCCCGATAGAGTTGCAGGTAATCATTGGCCATCCTCCTCGCCGTGAAGCGCTTTTCAAAGACATTCCTGCACGCAAGCCGCGACATCAATTTCACCTGATGCACCGCCTGAACGGCGGCTTCCACGCTTTCGACGATGATGCCACTGATCCCATCAGCGATTATTTCGGGGACGGATCCGTGGCGGAACGCTATAGTAGGCGTCCCGCAAGCCATGGCCTCGATCATATTGAGGCCAAAGGGCTCCGGCCAATCAATGGGCGAGAGACATGCCAGCGCATTGCCGAGAAATTCCGGCTTCTGCAAATCCCCAATCTCTCCTATGAAAGTTACGTGAGGCTGATGGAGCAGAGGCTCGATCCGGCTCTCAAAGTAGTCTCGATCGGCGCGGTCGACCTTTGCCGCAATCTTTAACTCCATCCCAGCCAGGCGGGCGATCTCGATGGCACGGTCCGGTCGCTTCTCTGGCGAAATACGTCCGATGAAAGCCAGATATGTGCCCGGCCCTGGATGAAAAGGCAACGAATGGTCCGGAAGTCCGTGGTAGACATTTCCTAACCAGTAGGCGTCGGGTAGCGGCCGTCGTTGCTCATAGGAAATTGAAACCACCGGAACATCACTAAATTCCCGATAGACTGGCGCGAGATCCGGTAAATCAAGGCGGCCGTGCAGCGTGGTGATGTCGCACGGTTTCCATTCTCGGACCAAAGGGAAGTGTAGGTAATCAGTGTGGAAATGAATGATGTCGAACTGGTGGCGCAGCCTGCGAACGTGATCAAGCATGATCATATGGTGAGCGAGACAATCCTGACAGTTCGGATTGGTTCGCAGCGACGTCGCCGCAGGCGGAATTAGACGAGCACTCGTCACCGAATCTCCGCTGGCAAACAAGGTAACGTCATGGCCTAGACCCACCAATTCTTCGGTGAGCCAGGACACCACTCGTTCCGTGCCGCCGTAACCGGGAGGCGGTACGCTCTCGTATAGAGGTGCTACCTGAGCGATTCTCATAGAGTCTAATCTTTAAAATAGAGAACGTTGTGCTCGGGAAACAATCAGGGCGATGCTGTAGGGCTCAGGCGCATATAGGGTATTGATTGGAGTCTCATGCACGGCAGGGCCGCCTATTTTCGCCAAGTGCGAATGGCGGAGGGACGTACGATGCCGATCCAGAGCGGCGACGTCTGCACAATGTGCCGGCACCATGTGACACGGCGCCCACGACGAGCAACGCAGCGGTGGATGAGACCATGCGTGAGATTCTCGACGCGGTCCAGAAAATCGGCGCTAAGCTTCTGGTGATTGATTCGCTGGCTGGCTGTGAAATGGCCCTGGCGCCCAACTTCCGCGAGGACTTTCGCGAGTCGCTCTACCGGATGATTACCGCCTTGACCGGAGTCGGGGTAACGGTTCTAAGCACGGTTGAGGTGAATGGGTCCTTTGCGGAATTTCCGTTTAGTACCTACTCGATTTCCTTTCTCACCGACGACATTATCCGGCTTCGGTACGTGAACATCGACGGCCAGCTGCGCAAGATCATGGTCGTGATCAAGATGCGCGGTAGCAACCATAGCAAGGATATCCGCGAATACGAAATAACCTCCAAGGGCGTGGTCATTATCGGCGAACGCCTCACAGATTATCAAGGCCTTATCACCGGGATTCCTGAGCGTTTGAGCCAATCCGACAATAATAATAATAAAGAGCGCCCACATAAGAGCCAAACGCAAAAGCTAAAAGGAAACCGACTAGCGGGAAGTTGACCGGACTGATTCCGCTCTAATCACGGGCGCGATCATCGGTCAACTGTTGGCCGGTCTCCAGACGGGATGCTGTACGCTCCCAAGTTATCGACGTGCTTTGAAGCACAAGAGATAGAGGAGACCGGCAATGAAGAAGATGAGCACCACAGCTGCGAAGCAGACGAGCATTTTTCCAGACAGAAACTGACGATCGGCCTGGACCTGGGCGATCGCTGCAGTTGGTATTGTGTATTGGATGAAGCAGGCAGCGTGCTGCTGGAACAGTGGCTGAGCACCACCCCAAAAGCGATGCGTGAGGTGTTCGGGGGTATGCCGCGCGGCCGCATTGCGCTCGAGACCGGGATGCATTCTCCATGGGTCAGCCGGTTGTTGAGCGGACTGGGACATGAAACCATCGTGGCGCATGCGCGCAACGTACGGCTGATCTGAGAGAGTCGCAAGAAAGACGACCGCCTGGATGCGCGAACCTTGGCGCGGTTGGCACGCATCGATCCCCAAATGCTGTATCGGGACGGCACCCCTTGCCTAAACTGACGTGACCGGCGAAATTTGTACCAGGTGGAATGAGAGAGAATCCACTTGGAGGAAAAGCGGGTCATGCCCATCCAGAGGTATAAGCCAGAGCAA
>JAYTFR010000113.1:0-5381 GCA_043734125.1 Acidobacteriota bacterium
ATCTCCGGATGGAAAGTTCATTGCAACTGCTCGAACCCTGGCCCCGGGCGGATGGGGAACGGGATCTCCTCCCGAAACAACTGTGGACCTGAACTGGACCACGGGCTCACAGGGTCCCCAGGAGATCTTAGCCTTCGTTCCTGGGTCAGATGAACCCGAAGATATGATTGTGGGGATGAGGTGGTTGACGCCATCGCATCTGGAATTGACGTACAAGGGTCATCCTACTTTCGACTTTCAGGCCGTCAAATGCCGCGGCGTCGACATCACGGCACGAAACCTCTCTAGTGTGCCTTCGAGTTCGTCTCCATAGAGCAGGAAGGAATGATATGTGTACGATGCTCTGTGTCTTTTGTTGCCGCAAACGGGCCTGTAGTTCAGCCAAAGTGCTCCGCCTCGCAGCGTATCGCAGGAGGACTCAAAGCGCTAAACGGAATTGCAGATGCAGCAACCTCCTTTAGCCTTTCTGGGATTCACTTTTTCGGCGCAGTTACAGTCGTTGCCGCCGGGTGTCTCAATCCAACGCCCTTTGAGCCTGCGACCTGCGTAGGCTCCGGTTTCGCTGCGGTTAGCCTGACGGGGGGGCCGTGTTGGCCGGTTTAGGGGCTTACCAAGTGAAAAACGAAGTGATCCCGAGGATTACACAGACTATTACCTGCAAGGACTAGGGGCGAAGAATGCGACTGTCTATCTCAAGATCGCGGGAGAGCATTTGGGTGTGGCTATTCTGGGGCCTCGGCATATACCTTGCACTCGAAGCCGGGCCGTTTCTCATAGCCAAGCATGTTCTCAGGAAAACGACGGGCGAGTTGGCAGGCCCTTATCTGGCTTTCGCGGTGCCTTGGGCCATCCTGGCGCCGATCATCTGGTGGCTGAGGAAATGGGAAGAAAAGGGCGTAACGCCCAAACGACTGGCGCGCGGGTGGGGCGCGAGCATGGTGCTTTTTGTCGTCGCAGTGGGGGTTGCGGTCTTCTACTCGGGCGTTAAGTTTGGTTTCATAAGTCCGATTGACGCGGAAGTTAGCTTCGTATCGACGGCATTATTCGGTGGTCTCATTGTCTACTTCCGCATGTACCACCTGGTGCTGACAAACCTTTCCGCCAAAGCGGCAGGGAAGCTAGAAGGTGCTGGTTCCAAATGAATCTGCCGCAAGCTACACCTCTGGTCCAGCCGCTAAAGACGGGCTATGGATAAGGGGCCGATGAAGCCACCCTTCGTTATCGCTCTGTTCGCGCGAACAACTCCTCTAGAAGCTGAAGTTCGTCGAGAACTGAAAGCTGCGGGAGCCGAACTTGGGGACAATAGCTCCAGGCACGCCAAAGGTTGGGTTAGGGAGCACGCTCCAAAGTTGGTCGGTAGAGTTGTTCGGATTCGCCACCGGTCCATTCGGATCTACCGTGTACTGCACATTGTCGACAACGTTCTGCTGGAAGTTGGGATGGTTCAAGATGTTAAAGGCTTCAGCCCTGAAGCGCAGCCCGTAGCGCTCGCCGAAATGGAATTCGCGGGAAACGCTTAGATCGACGTCCTTGAATGTCGGCCCGCGGAACGAGTTGAACTTCTCTCCAGGCACGATCGAGAAATTAATTTCCGGGTTATCGAATACCGCGGTAAAAGGGCGTCCGCTGGCCAGGTTCAGGATACTGCTGAACTCGAAATTCTTGAGCGCGCGGAATTGCGGCCTCCATACTCCGGCCGCCACGAAGCGGTGGGTCTGATCCAGTTGCGAGGGCCCGCGCTGTGAGGCCTGATCGAACTGGTTGAAGTATCCCGAGCCCTGGTCCACCGTGTGTGACAACGTGTAAGCGATCGAGGTAAGAAACTGCCGCGAGGTGTGGCGCAAGGAAACCAGAAGGGCGTTGTAAACGGAATGGCCCGAGTTATCGATGGCGTTAATCGGTCCAAAGTTGGGGTCAATGAATCCGTCGATCGCGCCATAATCGGGCGTGGTGTAGGTTTTGCCGTTGGGCAATGTGACGGTAGCGGTACTAAACCCTCCGAAGGCAACTTGCTGATCGGGCGGGACCAGGTTCAGATCGAAACCAAAATTGCCGTTGGCCTGGCGCGTGACGCCATTGGAATTCCCCAGCAGGCGAAGGCCGTGGCTATATACGTATCCGACGCTAAGCGCGGTATGGGCGCCGAATTGATGCTCCACCGCTAGATTGCCCTGCTCAATGTAGGGGCTTTTAAACTTAGGGGAGAAGACGACGATCGAGGGGGTACCTCCGGCTCCGGAGGGGAACGAAGTGAGGCTGTCGGGATAGGTGAGAGTCGGGGTGCAGTGACAAAATGCGGGCCCTACTACCACTAGGAATGGTCTGGTGATTCCGTTCGAGGCGAAGGCTTGGGATACATCTAATAAATCTTCCTGAATATAGAACAATCCAAAGGAGCCGCGAACCACAGTCGCACCCTTGCTATCGAGGGCATACGCGAAGCCGAAACGGGGTGCAATGTTGTTCTTGCTGTACGGAATATGACAGGTCAGGGGGAATGCCGGATTGCAGACCTTGGGCTGCGGCAGTACTTGCAAGTCATACCGCGCCCCATAGTTCAGAGTAAGGCGGGGCGTAGCGCGAAACTGATCTTGCGCGAAGAATGAATAGGTGGGCGAGGTCTGGGCAATGGTCGATTGTCCGAACGATTGCAGGTACAGTTCGTATTGGCCGCTGGGCACATCGGTGAGGCTGCCAAAACGATACTCGCCTTTCGGGCCGTAGGTGAAGGAGTCGGAATTGCGGCTGACGTTGATGTCGACGCCCGTCTTCAAAGTGTGCTTCCCGACAATTTTAGTGAAGGTGTCAGTGAATTCGTAACGCCGGTCCCTGTTTGCGAGTTGAAAACGATTCCCGCCAAAAACAAAGCCCGTGTCAGGATTCCGGATCGTCACCGCCGGTGAGGTAGGTGGGGCGTCCGGTAGGTCGAAGTGATAGTCGCTACCATAGTGAAAGCGAAATTCGTTGACCGCGGTAGCGCTGAAAGCAGTCTGGAGCGAGACCTGAAGGAAGTGGCTGGTCGCGCCGTCGGTCAGGGAGAGTCCGTCGCCGGTCGACGTCGGCGTGTTGAAGTAACCGTGCGGACTGCGGAAGCGCTGGTAGTTGTATGTGACACTGAAAGTGTTCTTGTCGTTAAGGACGCCGTTCACCTTGCCGAACGCTGTGTTCTGATTGAAACTGCGCGGGAAAGAACCTGCCGCCGCCGCTACTTGGGCTGCCAGGGCCGGATTGTTGGCTAAGAAATCGGGCGGAAGATTACCTACGGCGGGGCCGTCATTGACAGTTAAAGGCTCGTTGCGGATCTGGGTCTCATAATTTCCGAGATAGAAAAGACGATCGTGGACGAGCGGTCCGCCAATGGTACCTCCGATCTGTTGTCTGCGATCATGAGGCTTAGCAATTCCCTGTTGCTCGTTGATCTTGTCGTTGGCGCTGAAGGCGGAGTCGACGACGTAGTAGTAGGCATCGCCGTGAACCTGATTTGTCCCGCTTTTCGTGACAGTATTCACGAGGCCGCCGCCGGACTGGCCAAACTCAGCTTCAAAGCCGGTGCTGGTGACCTGGAACTCGCGGATTACATCTTCGCTGAATTGAAAGGGTATGCTGGTCCGTCCGATCTGCTGGGAGAAGAAGGCATTGTTGTTGTTGCCGCCGTCGACGGTGTAATTGTTGTAGTTTCCCGCGACCCCGTTGAAGCTGATCATCCCGAAATCGCCATCTGTAGTGGCGCCTGGAGTCAACAGAGCAAAATCGGTGAAGTTCCGTCCGTTGAGCGGAAGCGATTCGATGCTTTGCTGGTTGACGACGGTTCCGAGAGAGGATTGTGCAGTGTCGACCAGGGGACTCTGGGCGGTGACCGTGACTGTAGTGTCCATTTTGCCGACAGAAAGCCGCGGATGGAGAATCGCGCGCGTCCCCACCGTAACCGCAGTGTCTTTGAGCACAAGCTTTCCAAATCCACTCTTCTCGATGGAGATCTCATAGCTCCCGGGATCGAGATAGAGGACTACGAAATCGCCTTCCGCGCTAGATAGGACGGTGGTGCTCACTCCGGTATCTTGATTTCGAATCGTGACCTCAGCGTCTGGAACCGCGGCGCCTGACGGGTCGGTGATGGTTCCCTCTAATCGACCGGTCGTGGCAGCGGATTGCGAATGAACCAGGGTCGAAGATAGCAATAACATTGCGACAACAAAGAAAGTGGCAACAGGAACGCAAGAGAATGCGAACGCCTGGGGGCTCGATCGTTTCATTTATAAGGGTCTCCGTGCGCGCAATTATAGAGCAAAGCCTCGATTCCGCATCTTTAACGGAGCGGGCACCGCGCGATATCAATTAGTGCTGATCGCATACCCGAACCTATCTGAAAGTGGTCGTCTTTATCTTGCGTGTGATTGCGATATTTCACCAGTCACCTCACTGTGATGTTTTGTCGAATTTAGACAGGATCGGCCCGAGCACAAACGCGACGAAGAAGCCGACAGCGTAGATCGTCGCCGAAACCCACAGTAGAACCCGGCTTAGCTTGCTTGCCTGTGAGCACGCGTCCGGATTATCGGGGCTGCATTCCTCCGGTCGTAGCCGAGGTGCAATCCAGTAGGTGTTCACGAAACTCAACGCAATCAGCACGCCCGACAGCGAGAACGTCCACACCTTGTGCCGTGAGAGGGTCACCAACCAGGGCAAAGACGCGAGCATCGACGCGACCGATGCTCCCAGCCCAAACAGGACAAGCAGCGCCGGAAGCGCGCAGCAAAGCAACGTGCCTACCGAGGTGAACAAAGAGAAATAGCTGAGCACGCCCGAGCGCGCACTCATTGGTTTTACCCGAGCGTTCATTTGGGCTCTTCTTCCTTGATCGACCGATAGCGGATGGACCGGGGCACGTTGCGCCCCGCTTCGGGAATTGTGCCCTCCACCACCACCGATTTCCCCTCGAGTGCATTCGCACTCGGTGCCGCCGCCGAATCCGGAATAAGTTCCAGCGTGTCGTTCCAGCCAGAGACTTGCGAGCCGGAGACGTGCGAGCCAGAGACTTGCAGCACCGTCTTGCCGTTTGCGACGGCTGCTTTCCCCGCCACCGTCGCAGTGGATTGCTTCATGGTGAACCCGTTCTTCGCGATCGCATCGTACAGCTGTTTCAGCGTTGCGCTGTTGCCGGGCTTCATTTTTACGGACGCTAGCCCTTTCTCAAGATTCACGTCCACCGATTCCACTCCAGAAACCGACTTCAATGACACGCGCACGGCGTGTGCACACACCTCTCAATCCATGCCAAAAATCGTAATGTCGATCGACCTGATTTCCGCGGACGCGGAGGCCGCGAGGAGCAGCAGCAACAACAGCAGCGAGAGAGTCCTTTTCATTTTCAACCTCCTAGT
>JAYTFR010000114.1:0-307500 GCA_043734125.1 Acidobacteriota bacterium
AGGAAAAGTCAAGTAGCGAAAAAACGTCGAAAATAGGGGTCTCAATCACACTATGAATATAACTGGCATGGGCACCTTGTGTAAAGTGCATAATCTTGGTCATAACCGCAGCACTAAAGGCCCTGTGCCACCAGAAATCTCAGCGAAAGTGCCCCAGTATGCTTGCTACGAAGGCCGAAGCAAAAGGATAATCATCGCCAATGGAAACTCCGGTCGAACTGTATCGCGAATTACCCTCAGTGGATGAACTGCTGCGCTCGCCGGAGATCGCCGCCCAGGTTGTGCAGGATGGCCAAACCGCCGTGGCCGATGCCTGCCGCGCCGTGTTGAGCAGGCTACGCGCGGAAATTTCGGCCGGGCGCGTGGATATCAGCAAGCTTGCGCTCGCTCTTACAGGCATTCCAGCGGCCGTGCAAAACGAAATGCGCAGCGCCCTGCAGTTCTCGCTTCGTCCGGTCATCAACGCGACCGGGGTGATCCTGCACACGAATTTAGGCCGCGCTCCTATCGCTGGAGCGGCGCTCGATCACGCTCGCGAGATCGGTGGCGCGTACTCGAACCTGGAATTCGATCTGCAGTCGGGCGAACGCGGCAAACGTGACGTCCATGTGGACCGGCTGTTCAGAAAGCTGCTAACTAGCTCAAGGACGGGCGAGGGCGCCGGTGCCTCCGCGGCTGAAGCCGTCTCTACCATCGTCGTCAACAACAATGCCGCCGCCGTGCTGCTGGCGCTGAACACATTGGCCGAGGGCGGCGAGGTCATCGTCTCGCGTGGCGAACTGGTCGAGATCGGCGGATCGTTCCGCATCCCCGACGTCATGGGAAAATCGGGGGCGATTCTGCGCGAGGTAGGAACCACGAACCGCACACGCATCGCCGATTACGAGAAAGCAATTAACGAACGCACGCGGCTGCTGTTGCGCGTCCATCGTTCGAATTTTGAGATTACCGGCTTCACCGAGCAGCCGTCGGTTGAAGAACTGGCCGCACTTGCCCGCAAGCACAGCCTCCCGCTCATGGAAGACCTGGGTAGCGGTTCTCTGTTCGACCTAACGCGGGTTGGAATCCAAAACGAGCCCGGCGTTCTCGACAGTCTGCGCTCCGGCGTTGACGTGGTCACGTACAGCGGCGACAAGCTGTTTGGCGGCCCCCAGGCTGGGCTGATCAGCGGGCGCGAGGAGCTGGTCAAGAAGATACGGGGCAACTCTCTTTTCCGCGCCTTGCGCGTGGACAAGCTGACCTATGCCGCTCTCGAAGCCGCGCTTCTCGCCTATGTGAAGCGTGACTACAACGCGGTGCCGACGCTGCGAATGATGCAGATACCGAAAGCCGAGATCGCCCGCCGCGCCGAGGCAGTGAGCCAAACTGTGGGATCAGAAAGGCTCCGCGCGGAACTTCTCGACGGCGAGTCTTTGCTCGGTGGCGGCTCCGCGCCTTCTTCCACCCTTCCGACAACCGTGATTGCACTCACATGTTATAGTCTCTCCGCCAATGAACTGGCTGCCCGCTTGCGCGCTTCCGATCCACCAGTGATTGCGCGGGTTGAGGAAGGCAAAGTTCTGCTCGATTTGCGTACCGTCTTCCCTGAGCAGGACGAAGTCTTAGCCCAGGTACTTGTAAGCGCCGCGGGATTGTAGGAAATTTAGCCAATCGATATTTCTTCGTCCCACAGGGGAGGATGCGCGCTCCATGATGATGATGACGACGACCAACAGCCTCGCCGCTGTCCTGCTCACAGCTCAAGCCCAGTCTCAGATCACAGGAATCGACTGGTTCGTAATCGCGATCTATTTCGGCATTCTGCTGGGCGTTGCCTGGTACGTGGTGAAGAGGAGCAAAGACTCGGCCGCCGACTACTTTCTTGCCGGACGCAATCTGGGGTGGTGGGTGATCGGCGCGTCAATCTTCGCGTCGAATATCGGCTCGGAACACGTGGTGGGCCTGGCCGGAGCAGGCGCCACCAGCGGGGTGGCATTGGCGCACTACGAGCTGCATGCCTGGTGCCTGCTGGTGCTGGCGTGGGTCTTCGTGCCGTTCTATATGCGCTCGATGGTCTTCACCATGCCAGAATTTCTGGAACGGCGCTTCAGTCCGGCCTCGCGCTACGTGCTCTCGATCGTCTCGATCATTACTTTTATCGTTTCGAAGATTGCGGTCGGGATTTTCGCGGGCGGCGTCGTGTTCGGCACGCTACTGCCCGAACTGCACATCACCATCGGCCATACCAACATCGACAGCTTCTGGATTGGATCTGTATTGGTGATTGTCCTGACCGGTCTGTATACCGCCCTCGGCGGCATGCGTGCCGTTGCCTACAACGACGCGGTGCAGACATTCGTTCTCATCCTCGGTTCATTTTCGTTGACGGCGTACGGGCTGGTTAAGCTCGGCGGCTGGCATGAACTGCGCTACTGGTGCGGCTCCGACATGTTCAACCTGTGGAAGCCGATGATTCCCGCGGGAGTGCAGGGATCGTGGGCGCCGGTGTTGCAGACCGATGCCGCCGGGAACATCGTGAAAGAAGCGTGGTATTTCAACAGTAACTTTCCCTGGGTGGGAATGCTGATCTGCGCGCCGATCATTGGCCTGTGGTACTGGTGCACTGACCAGTACATTGTGCAGCGGGCGCTGGGCGCGCCGAATGAAACCGTGGCGCGGCGCGGCTCGATTTTCGCTTCGTTCCTGAAACTATTCCCGGTGTATCTTTTCATCATTCCAGGTTTGATTTGCTACGCACTGGCGAAGAGCGGCAAAGTTCCGGCGCTGGGCGCAATGGTCGGCCCCGATGGAAAAGTTATCGGCTCGGTCGCGCAAGGCGCCTTTCCAATGATGGTCCAGTATTTGCTGCCTCCGGGGCTGCGCGGACTTGTGGTCGCCGGACTGCTCTCGGCTCTTATGGGATCGCTGGCGGGCGTGTTTAACGCGTGCTCAACTTTATTCACGGTTGATCTTTATGAGAAATGGCGCCCGGGCGCCTCACAACACCAGCTCGTCCGCGTGGGCAGAATCGCGACGGCTTCAATGATTGTTGTGGCCCTCGCATGGATTCCAGTGATCAAGGGTGCGCAAGGCCTCTACACATACTTGCAGGCGGTTCAGGGATATCTTGCGCCGCCCATCTTCGTCGTGTTTTTCCTGGGCGTGTTCTGGAAAAGAATGAATGCCCAAGGCGCGCTCTGGGCAATGATTGTGGGCTTCATGCTGGGCATCTTCCGCATGGTGGTCGATACGCCGGTCAGCCTAGGGTGGGCCGGTTTAGCCAATGGATATCCTCATGGGTCATTCCTCTGGATCGTCAACAATATTTACTTCCAGTATTTCAGCGTGCTGATCACTCTGGTTTCAGCGATTGTGATGGTCGGAGTGAGTCATGTGACGCAGGCTCCAGATTACGAGAGGATTCAGAACCTCACGTTCGCCACTAAGACCGACGCCGACCGCGCCGCGACCTTCGCAAGCTGGAGCTGGAAGGAAGTCGCCGGGTCGGCCGTGGTCCTGGTCTGCATTCTGGGCGGATACTTGTACTTCAGGGGATAGGCAGCGGTGTAGCGTATTGACAGGGTGAAACAAAAGATCTCAGTGACTTTCAAGTAAGCTAATCGCGATGCCGCCTCCCCCAAAAGACCCGGTACTCGGGATTTCGTTTCATCCTGGTGTACAAGATGCGAAACCGACACAGAAACAAGCGGCGGGACAAATCAAGGCAGAAACCCCGGAAACAACAAGTTCACACGGTGCCGCTACAAGACGATGCTACTGAACAAAACAGCGACATCAAACCGAACATCCTGGATGTTGCTGAGGTGAAACCCTCGCAAGAACGTAAGAGCAAAACCGAGTATTGCAAGCCTGATCAGACGCCATGGTGGAAGATTCTTCTCGAAAGTTCCACTCTCTTTGTCGGCGTGATAGTAGCCGTCATTTACGGGAGGCAGCTGGGACAAATGTTAGAAGCTAATAAACTTGCACAGAAAACCTTCGAGGTTAGCCAGCAAGCTTCCGTCACGCTAGGCAGAAAAGATGGCGTCGTCGCTGAATTCAGAAACGCTCGGAACCCCAATGTGCAAGACGGGTTGGTCCTTTACTTCCAGAACAGCGGCCATATGCCCGCCAAGCTTAAATGGGGAATTAACGAATGGCTCACGGAAAGTCCTCCGACGCTCCTTCCGGGCGCAAATAAGTTCCGCCCGATGATGAGAACTAGAAATAAGAAGACCGGGGATATCTCGGAAGATTGGAGCACTGATGGAAGCATTGGGGGAGACGCGGTTCGTGAAGTTGCGGTCGGCTACTTGCCGCCGGGATTTGTCGACAGCCTGTCCAAGGCGAACAAGAGTTTCAAGGTGAACGGAACTTTTGAATACTGTGATGAGCTCGGAAGATACGCTTGCAGGAATTTCTCGTTGGCCTATCAACCGCGACCGTTCGGAACCTTCAGAATCATTGGGGATCAAGCTTGTCCTGACCGTGCCTGGCTCGGGAACACAAATCCTAGGCCTGATGAGGAAGTTTTGCCTATGTGTGTGCCAAGAAATGCGCCCGCTTTCCCGAACCGCTAGGCGGGCATGGCAACCGGCCTTAAAAGCTCGCGTCTCCCTGGTCATAAGGCGCGACTCGCGGCAAAACGATCCTGTTAAACTCTCTTCTTCTTGATCTATGCCCACGGCCGATGTGGTCCTAAATAAAATTACGCCTCTATCGAAACCAACTACCAGCGGGCGCACCCTGGCCGCCGGTGTCGCGCTGAGCAGCTTCTCTGCGCTTCTGCTCGAACTGGCGCTCACCCGGCTGTTTTCCGTGGTTCTGTTCTACCACTTCGCGTTTCTGGCGATCTCGATCGCGTTGCTTGGACTGGGCGCCGGTGGCGTATTTGCCCATGTGCGGAAGCAGTGGCTGCGGAGCTATGACCTGCGCAGCATTGCGATGTTCTGCTCGGCGCTGAATGCCCTGCTCGTTCCCGCCGCGTTGCAAATCATTCTGCACGTGCCAGTGTCTTTGAGCCTGACGCCAGGGAATTTTCTGCGGCTGACCGCGATCTATATATGCTCGGCGGTCCCATTTTTTCTAACCGGCCTGCAGTTTTCTGTGATCTTTGCCCGCGAATGCTCGCGCATCACCCGGCTTTATGGCGCAGACCTGGCCGGCGGGGCAATGGCTTGCCTTTCAATCGTTCCGCTGCTGAATTGGATCGGTGGCCCGAACGCCATTCTGGCGGCGGCACTCACGTCGGCGCTAACGGCGGTCATCTGGAGCTCGACGAAGACGCGCCGAACGCAGACGGCGATCCTGGCGGCGGCGCTGGCCGTTCTGATCGTCGTCAACTTCAATGGCCGGTTCGCCGACATTGTCTGGGCCAAGGGAGTGCGCCGCTCGAACGTGGAATTTGCCCGCTGGAATGCGATCTCGCGCGTCGAAGTTGATCGCGCTCCCGACGGCGCACGCGTCATCGTGATCGACGCCGACGCTAACACTTACATCATGACTGCCGACCCTAGCCATTTTCCGGAGGTCGAATGGCAGCGGCGCCTGATGGCTGCGCCTCCTGCTCTGGTGAATATCCTGCGGCCGAATGGCGACTACGCAATCATTGGCCCAGGAGGCGGCGTGGATGTGCTGCGCGCCGTGGCCAACGGCAGCCCCAACGTCACCGGAATCGAGATTAATCCGATCATCGCCAGCACGATCATGCGCGACCGTTACGCCGATTTTTCCAAAAACCTCTATCAGCGTCCCGGGGTTCACATCCGCGTGGCGGACGGGCGGTCGGCCATCCGCAACACCGGCGCCACTTACGACGTGATTCAAATGACGCTGGTGGATACCTGGGCTTCGACCGCCGCCGGGGCTTTCGCGCTCAGCGAGAACAGCCTCTACACCACTAATGCGTTTCACGAGTACTTTGACCATCTGAAGCCGGACGGGATGATCGCCATCACGCGCTGGGAGTTTCGCGAGCCGCGCGAAGCACTGCGTGTGGTGTCGCAGGCGATTGAAACCTTGCACCAGTTGGGCCTCAACGACGCTTCCCGCAACCTGATGGTAGCGTCGCAGGGCAAACTGGACGAAGACGGCATAAACGTTGTCGTTCTGGCGAAGAAATCTCCGTTCACTCAAGACGAAGAGGCCGCGGTGCAACGTCACATTGCGGGGAATCCGCCGCTACAACTGCTCTATTCGCCCGCAGAGCACCTGCCGAACGCATTCACTTCGCTCATCGAAAGCAACGATCCGACCGCGTTCAGCAAGAACTACGAGTACAACGTGAGTCCGGTGGACGACAACGCGCCGTTTTTCTTTTTCACGCTCAAGACTTCGCGCATCTTTCATTTGAACGCGCATCGGGCAATGGATTGGAAAGTTAATCTGGGCGTCGCCGTGCTGGTGATGCTGCTGGCGATCTCAGCCGTCGCGGTTCTGGCCTTTCTGGTCTTGCCCCTGCTGCTGCAAAAGCAGCGCGGCAGGCCGCCAGGTTCCCTTCTGTATTTTATTGCGGTCGGGCTGGGCTACATTCTGGTGGAGGTCGCGTTCATCCAGCGGTTCGTTTTGTTTCTAGGCCATCCCACTTACGCGCTGACGGTTGTCGTATTTCTGATGCTGCTCGCGAGCGGCGCTGGCAGCGTTCTGTCGAAAAGCTGGCTGGTAGAGTGCAGCCGGGTATGGAGACCCCTCGTTTTCGTGATCGCCGTCCTGGTCGCGTACGTTGGTGTGCTTCCCAGTTTGCTGGACCGCTTTGTGGGGGCGCCGTTTGCGGCGAAAGTCGGCATCAGCGCCTTGCTGCTCGTGCCCCTCGGATTGGCGATGGGGATGCCTTTCCCAACCGGGCTCAGGGCCCTCTCCGAAACCGCTGGCCAGGCGACGAATGAAAATTCAGTGGAGTGGGCGTGGGCTATGAATGCAGGCGCCAGCGTACTGGGGTCGGTGCTCGCCATCGTAGTCGCCATCCAGTTTGGGCTGAACGTGACTCTGGCGTGCGGGGCGGCCGCATACGCGGTGGCGTTGCTGCTAAGCGGAAAGGTGCGCGGGCACTTGCTGGCCTGCTAGGCGCAGTCTCCATTCTGATATGATTCTGGGAACTTTGGCCTACGACCATACTGGCGGAACGCAAGGCAAGATGAGGTTTTGGCTTTCAGTGACACCGCACGGGAGGACCGTTGCCTAGTCAGAAGCAGTTGAAGTGGTCCCAACTGAAGGTCGGCATCGTAGTTGTTGTGGCGAGCATCACGCTGGCCACGCTCGTCGTGCTTATGAGCGGAGGCGGAATGTTCACCTCTAAAATTCTCCTAAAATCCTACTTCCCCGACGCCAGCGGCCTGGCGGAAGGCGCGCCCGTCCGGTTGAGCGGCGTGGATATCGGAAACGTGAAGAAAATTCTCGTCGTCGCGGACAAGCCAACCACACCCGTTGAAGTCACGATGAGAGTCAGCACGAAGTACGCATTCTTCCTGCGCAAGGATTCGAAAACAATTCTCACCACTGCGGGCGTTTTGGGACAAACTTACATAAACATTGACAGCTTGGGGGCAACGGGTTCCGCGGCAAAGGACGGCGATGCGTTGCCCAGCAGAGAAGTCGCCGGCTATGACGACGTGGTGCGCGCCGCGAATAGCAGCCTGCAAAATATGGATGTGCTGCTGAAGCGACTGGATCGCATCGTGTCGTTTGTGGAGAGCGGTCAGGGTTCGGTCGGCAAGCTGATTTACGATCCGACGCTCTACAACCGGGTGGATTCGACGGTCACCCAGTTCCAGAACCTGGTGACCGACATCGCGCAGGGACAAGGCAGTCTCGGCAAGCTGGTGACTGACGATGAACTTTACCGCAAGGCCAACACGACCATCGACAAACTGAACCAGATAATCGATGAAGTGAATTCCGGCCAGGGGTCAATCGGGAAGCTGCTCAAGGATCCGGCGTTGTACGACAACGCAAATAAAACGGTGAACAACATAAAGAGCCTTACCGACGACATCAATGCCGGCAAAGGCGCGTTGGGCAAGCTGACCAAAGACCAGCAGTTCGCGGACAAGGTGGAGAACACCGTCAACCGGCTTTCAGAGATGATGGATCGGTTGAACGCAGGGGAAGGATCGGCGGGTAAATTCTTACGCGATCCGGCAATGTACGACAATACCAACAAGCTGCTCACCGATACGCAAGAGTTGGTCAAGGCCATCCGCCAGAATCCCAAGAAGTATCTGACGATACATTTGAAGTTGTTCTAGGGGCATTGGGCGGTGCAGAGCCGAGCTGTTCGCGCGGGCGAGATCGGCGTGGCAGCCCGCCAGATCCTTCGTCCCGCTGGTGAAAGCGCGGGACTTCGGGACGACGCAAGTCGCACTGTTTCTCACTGGCAACTGACACTGCGTCTTTATCTCTTCAACAAATCCACCGGCTCGCTCACGTCGTGGACCCGGAAGTATTGCGCCAAGGCCGGGTACTTCTTCTTCACTTCCTCATACATTGCGTAAGCGGCCATTCGATATGACACGTGGCCGGCGGGTCCGGTGCGCAGCTCTGAAATGTAAACTGCCTCGGCAAAATCTATCTTGAAAAGCGTGCGTTTGCGGACGCCCAGCGGGATCAGATACTGGCTGTTCTCCGCAGCCTCCGGCGCGGTGCAAGCTGCCAGTCTGTGCACGGCGGCGGCGGTGTCCTCCATCACGCGCGTGTAGGCCGCGAGGGCGCCTGCAGGTTGAAGCTCGACGGGAACCTCGTATCCGTGCCGGGTCGTAAACTGCTGCTCGATCTGAATGCATCGGCGGTGGCGATGCAGGTCGCGGAAGCCGCCGATGTCCATGAGGATGTCGAAGCGGAACTGCTGCCCGGCGCGGAAGCCGCGAAGCAGTTCATCGTGACGGCCTCGGTACCGTAGCCCAGCATCAATGATTTCGCGACGCCGCGCTTCGCCGGCGCTCTCGACCGCTCGCCGAATCTGGCGATACGGATACGCGCAGTGTTCATACACAAGCGTGGTCGCGAGTTCGATTTCCACCGGTTCGTCGTCAATTAGATCAACTCTAGGGGCGGCGTCTGGCGCCGTTGCGCCCATGAGTTCGCGGGCGATCTGCCGCAACTCGCGGCGGGTTTCGATTTCGTAGGCATTTGGATCCGCGTACTTCACCAGCGTTGGCGCCACTCTTACTTCCCTTAGCAGTTCGGCTTCGGCGCGCGCGCCCAATTCCGGCGAAACCGCGCGAATTTCGTCCACCAGTTTCCGGAGCGAATCGTGATTGACGTTGTACGCCGCTGACAGCGCCGCCCGCTTCAGCAGTTCTCCCAGGCTGCGGACTTCGGCATGGGTGTGCGAGAGCAGATGCGACACCTGCGTTTCCAGCGTGCGAGCGTTCACTATCTCTCCCAACGAAGTGTTGGCGGCGAGCGGCAGCAAGTAACGCGAAATGTCGAAAGCCCGGGCCTTCAGGGTGCGCTCGTACGCATCCTGCTTCATGTCATCGGGCTTGGGCGTGATGTCAGCGAGGTAGTGGAATGTGGTTTCGGAGATTGACTCGTACGCCGAAAAAAGGTTTCGGATCGTCTCCACGTAGAGCTCGCGCGACTTGTCGTCCGCGCCGAAATCCGGCGTGTGATAGCCGCTCTTGCGGAAATCCTGGTAACGGGTGGAACGCTCTTGGCCGTCCCAGCGCTGCTCGTCGGTGATGACAATGGCGGCGAGGATGGACAACTTCTCAATCGCCAGCGCGATGTGCGCCAAGTCGGCGATGGAGCGATGGCCGTACTGGAAGTAAAATGTGTTGAGAAATTTTTCCGCCTTCTGGGCGCTGATTTCCCGCAGCGACTCTTTCATCGACAGCGACGACCGCGAATACTTGGCCATGGCGTAGGCCAGCACTTCCGGCTCGGCGCCAAAAACTGCGTAGACCTCGGTTGACGAATTCGCAGCGGCTCCGCTTCCGTTCAGTGGAACGGTGGGGGATACGGCTTCAGCCATGGCATCCTCGGGAAAAGGGGAAGTAAAAGAGAGTGAATCTTAAATCGCGCCGGGGGCTGGCGCAAACCGGGTATGTGGAAAGGGTGGCGGACCTTACAGGCGCTTACGCTTTCTGGAGGCCCCGCCACCTCTACACTCGGGATGAATCTGCCAACCCAGTTCTTTTGCTATCGCGCGAACATAGGCCTTCTTCGCCTTTTGTTCTTCGCCGGAATGACGGAGCATTCTCTCTTTTGGGGTGTGTCCGCGGAAGTTGCTTCAACAACCTTGATGCGAACCTCATCGCCGACCATCAGGCGTTTCTGTCTCACCCATGTAACGTGCTCGTCATTTGCGAGGCCACCAACGTCCATGAACAAATCCGCTCCTCGATCCGTCGCAACCCAATTTACAATCGCGGACAAGGCGCCGTGATCACCTACGCCAGCCAAGCAGAGCTTGTTGCCATTTAGGCTTACCTTGAATGCGCGCATAGTGCGAATTGTAGCTCGGGGCGTTCAGACCGGGGCTGCGCCGCCTCCAAAAACAAAGCCGGACTCAATAGAGCCCGGCTTTATTTTCTATGAGAATCGAACTTAATTCGGCATCACGACCGTGTCGATGACGTGAATGACTCCGTTCGACTGGAAGACATCGGCGATCGTCACCATGGATGTGCCACCTTTTTCGTCCTTCAACATGACGTGGCCGTCGTGGATCGAAGCCCACAGCTTGCCGCCCTGGATGGTGGTCAACTCTGCTGTTCCGTTGCCTCCTTTGATCAGCTTCTTAAGGTCAGCGGCGCTCACTTTGCCGGCAACTACGTGGTAGGTAAGAATTTTGGTCAACGTGTCCTTGTTTTCCGGCTTCACCAGCGTATCGACCGTGCCGGCAGGCAGCTTGTCAAAGGCTTCGTTGGTCGGCGCGAACACGGTGAACGGTCCAGGGCCTTCCAAAGTTTCCACCAACCCGGCAGCCTTTACAGCGGCTACGAGCGTGGTGTGGTCAGCGGAGTTGACGGCGTTTTCAACAATGCTTTTCGTCGGGAACATTTCTTGTCCGCCGACCATTGGGTTCTTGCCGGCCAGCGCGGAAGTAACCGCCAACGCCATTCCCGCCACGATTGCAAAAGTTTTCCTGTTCATTTCTGTGATCCTCTCAAGATTGATTTCTTTGATACACAATCTAAATACGCTTGGGGGACCCAATTGGATTGTTTCTCTTACTGGCCGGGCTTTCATTTGGGAGTAACCTGGGGGGAAATATGGGGCGATAAAAGATCGTGGCGGCGACCATCACCCAGGCCCGTGGCGAATCATGCGAGTGGACTCGGAGTTTGCCGGACTCCTGGTTGCTGTTGGCTTTCTCGCGTTGGGGCTCTTCAGTATGCCCCCCTCGGGACCTGGTTCGTGATCGGACGTCTTTTGTTCGGCGGCTTCGTCGCTCAGCTACTCCGCTTTGCTTCTAAGCGCGTGGTCGGCGTGGTTATGGGGTCGGCGATCGCCGTCGCGGTGTCGCGCTCTTGTGGATCGGCCGTTCACCCCGGCGCCCAAATGGCGTCTCGCCCGACGCGTTGCACATCGAACCACGGCCCGTTGGTTTTACCTTCCATCAGACCGGTTATTGGTTGGAATGTTGGTTCGATAAAGAGGCGAATCTTGACCGTTGCAGGCTTAGCGATCCGGACGGAAACGCGTCATTTGAAGATGTGTATCTGCCATGCGTAGGCCACACTCCGCTTCCCACAAAGCGACTTGGTCTTGGACGCACGGCGTACTGGCCACACATGGACCCGCTCTCGTGATCACCAGATCGATGTTCGCACCGTTTTTGCAGACGATGGCCAGATCTTGCTTCCCAGAAGTCTCTTCGCGGAAGCCAAGCAAAATCTATTGTTCTTATTGAAAGGTCCGTTCGCGCCACGCGTTACATCTCCCCGAAGACGGGATGCCGCCCTACAGCGCGTGCAAGTAGGCCAGCATGTCTTCGACCTGCTGTTGGCTAAGGACGTTGCCAAAGGATTCCATCTTGCCGCGTCCAAGGCGGATGACTTCGCTGACCCGCTCATCATTAGCGGGGATGCCGCTCACGGGGAGATACTCCCGCTTGAAGACTCCCTTAAGCCCTGGCCCTTTTCTCCCGCGCGTGGAATATGGGTTGTGGCAGCGATCGCAGTACTGGTCATACAAATGGCGCCCGGCGGCCTGCTGCGGGTTCAGGCCCAGTTCGGCGTCGCTCCTCCGGCGCTCGACTTCGCAGCCGGTGAGAAGCGCCAGGCAGACGCACGGCGCAGCAAGCACAAAGAAGAAACGACGTCTGGGATGTTGACTCTCGGGCATCAAGCGAATGTTTCTACGATAACAAAAATGGGATTGGCCAGCAGCAGTTGCCCGAACTAATCCCCGCTTTCTTGGACTCTTCATGGAACGAGTGGACTGGCGAAGAAAAGCAGATTCCTCCACGTTCTGGCCGCGCAAGCGCGGCTCCGGACGACTCGGAACGACAAAATGACAGGATTTATTGGCACGGCTTTTAGATTGGGCGATTCCGAAGCAACTTCGGAATTCTTGTTCTTGCGTCACGGCAAGACTACCCCTGTCATCCCGAGCGAAGAGGATCGCCCGCGAAGCAAGGCAAATTACTTCGCGGAGTTCACGGCGGCGGTTACGATGCGGTCAATGACGTCGTTCACGCGCCTTCCAGGCAGGCTGTAATTGTTCGCCAAAATAGAGAACGCGAGCACCTCGCCCTTGGCGGTGACCGCGTAGCCGGAGAGCGTCTTCACTCCGCCGAGAGAACCTGTCTTGGCGTATACGTGGGCCTGAGGCACAAGATCCTTGAAGCGATCGGCAAGTGAGCCGTCCACGCCGGCGACAGGAAGTGAATCGTGGAACTCCTTGCCCCAGGGCTGGGTCGCGGCATAAAGCAACAGATCGACCACCGCGCGTGGCGTGACCAGGTTTTGGCGGGAAAGTCCGGAGCCGTCGTAGAAAACGTAATCGTCGGCGGGAATCCCCGCGTTATTCAAAAATCCGCGCAGCACTTCGAGTCCGGCCTGCACGGTGCCGCCAGTACCCTTCTCGCGACCGAGCAAACGCAGCAGGATTTCCGCATGCAGGTTCTGGCTGACCTTGTTAATGACCTGCACGTCTTCGGAAAGCGGCGGCGACTGGTACTCCGCCAGCACCAGCGGCCCGCCGGGCGAGGTCACGCTGTGCTCATCTCCGCCGCGGCTCGAAGCAATCACTACGCTGGTAAAAGTGGAAAGGCTGGCCAGATCCGTATGCCGCGTCCGCTGCTTGCCATAGACGGCAATGCCGCGAACTTCGAGCAAATGGCGGAAAAGGTTCGCGGCGAACTCTGCGGGGTCCTCGATCGCCAGCCCTTCGTTCACGCCGCCGTCGTCCATGGGCATGGTTCCCCACAGCGTCAGAGTGGTGGAACCGGGCTCGCGATTGATGTAAATCTTCCGTCCCGAGCCGGAAGGAGTGGTCAGCAGGCGGTTATCGATGGTGTAGTAGTCGGCAAACGGGGTGACGCTGACGAAAGCCTTGTCCCCGGCCCGCGCCCCGGGAAGGATTTGGACAAAAATGACGTTATCGTTGACGGTGAGTGCGGAGACGGGTGCGCCATCGGGCCATACCAGATCGTCCTGGCTCCAGCCTTCTCCGTAGCGCTCAAACGCGAAGTAGGAATCGTCGGCCACGACGTCGCCGTCAACGTACTTCACGCCTTTTTGCACCAGCTCGTCGGCAAGTTTTTCCAGCACGCGAACCGAATCCGCGTCGCGCTGGGTATGCAGGTTGTAAGGCAGTTGCCTTCCTGAAAGGTTGGGGTCGCCGCGGCCAACCAGCAGAAGGTCGCCGGTCAGGCGGCCGTATTTGTCGAGCGCGCCATTAGTCTCGACGGTGGTGCGAAACTTGTATTCAGGACCAATCAAAGCCAATGCCGCCGCCGTGGTGAACAGTTTGGTGTTCGATGCAGGAGTGAACATCTTTTCGGCGTTAAGGGAATAAACCGGCTTTCCGGTTTGAAGCGCAACGATCTGGACACCCAGAAAGCCGCGGGTCAGATCGGGCTGCGCGAGCAGTGTTTCGATCTGCTTTTTGAGCGAGGCTGGCGCCTTCCTTGAGGCAGCGGAGGCTGCCAACGACAGCAAGGCGCAACACAAAAGAACCACAAGCGGTGCTCTGCTCTTCAACATTTACAAGCCCGATTGTAGCACCGGCTCTGCAGCACCATCACTCGTGCTTTAGAATCTCGGGATGCGTCCAATCTTCACCTGGAACCTGGGCACGCGGTCGCTGGAACTTGGCAAGCGAACGCTGCTGATGGGGATTGTGAACGTGACGCCAGACTCGTTTTCCGACGGCGGCCAGCATACCGATCCCGGCAAAGCCGTCGCCCACGCCATGCGCCTGCTGGACGAAGGCGCCGACATCGTGGACATTGGCGGGGAATCGACCCGGCCGGGGGCGAGAGTCGGCCTAGACCGGCCGGCCGTCACCGCGGACGAAGAGATGCGGCGCGTGCTTCCGGTGATTGTCGCGCTGAAGGAATCCCGGCCCGACGCAATCGTCTCGGTCGATACCTACAAATCGAAGGTGGCGCAGGCGGCGGTTGATGCGGGCGCCGACGTCATTAACGACGTTTCCGGGCTGCAGTGGGACCCGAAAATGAAGAAGACCGTAGCCGGCTTGGAATGCGGACTGGTAATGATGCATGCCCGAGGCAAGCCTGATGAGTGGGCATCGCTTCCCACGGTCGCGGATATGGTCACTCTGGTGAAACGTGAGCTGCGGGAGCACGCCCAGGCAGCCGTCACCGCGAAGATTCGCGGAGACCGCATCGTGATCGACCCCGGCTTCGGTTTTGGCAAGCGATTCGAAGAGAACTACCCGCTGTTGCGGCGCTTCCACGAGTTTCACGAACTCTACTTTCCGCTGTTGGCGGGAGTTTCGCGCAAGTCCTGGATTGGCCGGGCTATGCGGAATAATGGTTCGGATGTGCCGGTAGAAGAGCGGCTTTTCGGGACCCTGGGCGCGGAAATCACTCTCGCGACAAAAGGTGCTCACATTATCCGCACCCACGACGTCAAATCCTGTGCGGAGGCGCTGCGCCTGGCAGATCTGGTGGCGGGGTAAAGCCCCTGGAAATCCGTACCGCCCGCAGCGCGACTGTTATTGACGGAGGTCATATGAAAACGTTGCTTGCTTTATTCGTCGTAATCAGTGGGCTTCTCCGGAGCCTCCCCATATGTGCGGCGGCCGCAGCTGACAGCGAGAAACCCGCTGAGTTGAAGCAATTATTTGCCGACGAGTGGGAGTACGAACTGCGCGAGAGCCCTGAAACCGCGACCTCGATTGGCGACTACCGCTATAACGACCGCTGGAGCGATTCGTCGCTCAAACATATCCAGCAGCAAAAGCACGACCTGCAGCAGTGGCTTGCCAAGTTCCGGGCATTCGATGCCGCAGGCCTGAAGGAACAGGACCAGCTTAGCCTTCAGTTGATGGTGCGCAACCTAAAGGAGCGCATTGAAGGCATCGACCTGAAGACCTACGAGATGCCCGTGGACCAGTTCAACGGCGTGCAGCTAGAGCTCGCGCAATTTCCCGCGATCGTTCCGGCTGACTCGACGAAGCACTACCAGGACTACCTTGCTCGCCTGCGCGCGCTTCCCGAGGTCATCGACCAGACGATCGAAATACTGAAACAGGGAAAAGAAGACAAGCTGATGCCGCCGAAGTTTCTCTTGGAAAAGACGGTCGATCAATGCAAGAGCATCGCAGGACCGGCGGGCGAGGCCAATCCTTTCGCGGAACCAGTCAAGAAATTTCCTGATGCCGTGCCCGAAGCGGACCGCAAGCGTTTGCGAGATGGGATTCTGGCAGCCATCGACAATAATGTGCGCCCGGCTTACACCAAGCTGGCAAATTTCATTGCCACCGACTACGCGCCTTACGGTCGCTCGGAGCCGGGTATTGGCACGCTCCCCGGCGGCGACGCGCTGTACCGCTACTACATTCGCCTACTGACGACCACAAACATGGACCCCGCCGAAATCCATGAAGTCGGCTTGAAAGAAGTCGTCCGCATTGAAGCGGAACAGCTTGCCATCGCGAAAGAGCTGGGCTTCAGTGATCTGAAGGCCTTCCGAGCTTCGCTGAAGGACAACCCCAAGGCCCACGCAGCGTCCGCGGAACAGATCCTGGAAAAGTATCGCCATTACATTGATCAGATGAGGCCGGAGCTGCCAAAATTATTCGGGCTGCTCCCCAAGACTCCTGTTGAAGTCCGCGAGATGCAAGCATTCCGTGCAAAGGAGGCAGCGGGCGCCGATTACCAGCCAGGCACGCCTGACAGCTCGCGCCCTGGAGTGGTGTGGGTGAACACCAGCGACTACCAGAACCGCGACATGCTGTCGGCGGAGTCCACGGCCTATCACGAGGGCATCCCAGGCCACCACATGCAGCTTTCCATCGCGCAAGGTCTCACAGATCTGCCTGCCTTCCGCCGATTCGGCTTTAACAGCGCGTACGGCGAAGGGTGGGCGCTGTACGCGGAACGACTGGGGAAAGACGTAGGTTTCTATCAAGACCCGTATTCCGATTACGGACGACTGAACGATGAGATATGGCGCGCCGACCGGCTGGTGATAGATACCGGCGTCCACTACAAGCATTGGACGCGGCAGCAGATGGTCGATTACTTCCACGAACACTCCTCGGCCGCGGAGTCTGACATTCAAGCCGAAGTTGACCGATACATTGCATGGCCGGCGCAGGCGCTCAGCTACAAGCTTGGGCAACTTGAAATCCTGAAGTTGCGGGAGCAGGCGCAGAAGGAGCTTGGGGCCCGGTACGACATTCGCGCCTTTCACGACGAGATACTGGACGGCGGATCGTTGCCCATGGACGTGATGGACGCGAGAGTGACCGTGTGGATTCGCTCGCAACGGCCGGTTGAGGCAAGCGCCGCACACTGAGCTTTTGCACTGCGGGTGGCACGGCCCGTCTGATGGACGAAATCCGAAAACTTGAAAGCGATGCGCGGGTAGTTGTTCGCCGCCCGGGAGCGCCCGACCCCGACGGCGGCTGCGTCGTCTATTGGATGCGGCGGTCGTTCCGCGCTGAGGACAATGCTTCGCTGGAGACGGCCATTCAGGCCGGGAACGCACTAGGCAAACCCGTCGTCGCGTTCTTTGCGCTGGTGCCGGTCGCGAATGCGAACCTTCGGCACTATTCGTTTCTGGTTCAGGGACTCGCCGAAGTGCAGGTGGGGCTACTCAAAAAGAACGTTGGCTTGGTCGTGCGGCGCTATCCCGATCACAGCGTTGCCCGGTTCTGCGAGGAAGTTCACGCGGCGTTGCTGATCACCGACGAAAACCCGCTACGCGGGCCTGAGCAGCGATTGCAAAAAGTGATCAGGCAAGTGCGCGTTCCCGTGTGGAGCGTGGATTCGGATGTCGTCGTCCCATCGAGGCTGATTCCCGGCAAGCAATATGCGGCGAGGATCATCCGGCCGAAGCTATTGAAGTTGCGCGACGAGTTTCTGGCGAAGCCTCAAAACACTTCGGCCAACATTCGTTGGGACAACAAGAAGACAGCCTCGCTGCGCGCCGATGAATCCTGCCTTGATGCGCTGAAGATCGACAGCTCGGTGCAGCCTGCGCCTGCGATTCGCGGAGGCACCCGGGAAGCCATGCGGCGGCTGCACGAGTTTGTCCGCGACAAACTGTCCGACTATCCCGAGCGACGCAACCATCCGGAAAGCGATGGCACCAGCCGGCTCTCGCCGTATCTGCATTTCGGGCAGATTTCTCCGGTGACGGTCGCGCGCGCGATTGTGAACGCGGATGCGCCGGAGGAAGCGAAAGCACCGTTCCTCGATCAACTCATCACCTGGCGCGAGCTGGCGATCAACTTCGTTCGCCACAATGAGCTCTACGACAGCCTCGAATGCGCCGAACCATGGGCGGTCCGTTCGCTCGCCAAACACGCCGCAGATCCGAGGCCGGTGATTTATTCGGAAAAACAGCTCGACGATGCTGAGACTTATGACCCGCTCTGGAGCGCTGCTCAGATGCAGATGGTCGAGCAGGGGTGGATGCACAACTACGTCCGCATGTATTGGGGGAAAAAGATCCTGGAGTGGACGCGCTCACCGGCGGAAGCATTTCAAATTGCAGTCCGGTTAAACGATAAGTACGAACTCGATGGACGCGACCCCAACGGCTACGCGGGGATCGCGTGGGCTATTGCCGGGAAGCTGGATCGTCCGTGGTTCGAACGCCCGATCTTCGGGCAGATTCGCTACATGTCGGGCGCGAGCACCGGCAAGAAATTCGACAGCAAAAAGTATATTGCGCAACAAGGGCGGGAGGATTTGCCGCTGCTTAACGATGTTTAGGGCTTGTGAAGCTTCGCCCGTTCGCCAAAGATCGCAGTGCCTACTCGCACACACGTGGATCCCTCTTCAATGGCCACTTCAAAATCGTGAGACATGCCCATGGACAATGTCTTCATCTCCACGGCCGGCAGTTTTTTCGCTGCGATCTGCTCAAACAAGGCGCGCATGCGGCGGAAGTAGGGCCGCGAGTTTTCCGGAGCGTCGTCGTAGGGAGGGACAGTCATGAGCCCGCGGACCGCGATGGACTGGCACGACGCTGTCACGTTCAATATCTCTTCCAGTTCGCTTGAATCCGGTGCGACCCCGCTCTTAGCTGCCTCGCCGCCGATATTAATTTCAATCAGAATCGGAAGCGTCCTCCCCAGTTCTTTGGCGGCACTCTTCAGGCGCTGAAGCAGGCGAGCGGAGTCGACGGAATCAATTGCATGGAAGAGTTCCGCGGCGGCGTGGGCTTTGTTGCTTTGCAGATGCCCGACCATATGCCACTTCGCGGCTTGCAAATTTCCGAGCGTGTCGCGCTTGTTGGCAAATTCCTGCACCCGGTTTTCGCCGAAGACACGAACCCCGGCGGCGTACGCCTCGCAAATCCGTTCAGGGGAAACCGTCTTGGTGATCGCCATCAGCGCGATGCCTTGCGATTCACGCCCGGCACGGCGCGCAGCCGCCGTGATCCGCTCCCGCACGTGCGCGATGTTTTCGGAAATGCACATAACCACTAAGGACACTGAGGTACACGAAGGAAACCGCGGGTGGCGGCGCTCACCAGGCAGTCTTGATCTGCTCGCGGATAATCAGGATAGCTCACGGACGACTGCTCACGGACGACTGCCCACGGACGACTGCCCACTGACGACTGCCCACTGACTACTGGCAACTGGCTACTGCCCTACATCATTGCCGTGGGCGGAGCCGGTTCGTTGGGATCGCCGGCGCTGGTCAGCGGCAGAAAGACCATCAATCCCGCGAGAAACACCAGCACGAAGGCACCCATCAGATATAAAGGATTCTGGAAAACCTGTGGCGGCTGCTTGGGGGGGGCCCATAGCGACGCGCGCAGTCCCGCCCAAAGCAAGCCCATCAGCGCCTCGCCCGCGATCAGTCCAGAAGCGATCAGTATTCCGGCATTTTCCACGCGGGCATTTTGTCCCACGTTGTGGCCGCGACGCTTTGAGGCCCAATCCCCGATCGCGCGAATCACACCGCCAACGAAAATGGCCAGCGTGGTTTCAAAAGGGAGATATGCGCCCAGCGCGGCCAGCATGGGACTCTTCACGCCCATCATGATCATGGCAACGCCCAGGAACATTCCAACCACAATCAGGGGCCAGGCTACGTCGTGACCCACGATGCCATTGGCCAGCGTGGCCATCAGGCCGGCTTGCGGCGCGGGCAGTGCTTTGCTGCCGAATCCAAAGCCGCGTTGCAGCCACGCCAGCGGGAAATACATCACCAGGCTGGCGACCACGACCGAGATCAGTTCCGCCATCTGAATCTTCTTGGGAGTGCCTCCGAGAATGTATCCCACTTTGAAATCTTGCAGCAGTTCGCCCGCGACGGACGACGATACGCAAACCACGGCCGCCACGCCCAACACCGCCGCGACACCATGCTTTCCTGAAACACCCAGTGCAACCATCAGCAACCCGGCAATCAGCAGAGTAGAAATCGTAATGCCCGACACGGGGTTGTTCGATGACCCGATAACGCCGCAAAGGCTGCCCGAAACCGTGGCGAAGAAAAAGCCCACCAGCAGCATAACGACTGCGGCCAGGATCGCCGGCCACCACAGCCCGGAAATGTGAACGTACAAAGCGCACATCAAAACAAACATCACGCCGATCAGAATGAAAACAGTCTTAAAACTCATGTACCGCTCAGTACGCGAAAGCTCCGACTGCTCAACCGTTGAGCCGCGCAGATCAGCGAGAGCCTTGCCCAGTCCGGCGGCTAGGCTGTCTTTCATTCGAAAGAGCGTGTACGCCGAACCCACGAGCATGCCGCCCACGGCGATGGGACGCACGATGTATCGCCATACCGACTCGGCCATGTCGATCCAGTCGGTGGGCATGTCGCCGGGGATGAATTGCTTCAGTTGCGGCCCCATGAAGTACATGAGCAGGGGAACCAGGAAGCCCCATGCGAGTACGCTGCCCGCGAACTGAAGCGCTGAAAGCCGCAGGCCAATGATGTAGCCGACGCCCAGCAACGCTGGGCTGACGCTGGGCGCTGCAACGGTGCTCACCGCGCCGGTAGACAAAATGTTGTTGGTGCCAAGCGGCCCCAAGCGTACGTGCGTTCGCCCCAGTTGCCCGATTCCGAATGCGAATGTTTTGTCGGTGCCAAAAACCCCGAGCGCTCCCAGGATGTAAACGATCCCGCCGACGCCGATGTTCCAGAACAAGTATTTCGCCGCCTCCGCACCGCGACGGCCGGCTTTGTGAATTTCAGAGGCTGCCACCGATTCCGGAAAGGGCAACTCAGGATCTTCGACCATGCCCTTTCGCACCAGGGAAATGAACAGCACTCCCAGGACGCTGCCGACCATAATCATTGCGGTCGTCTTCCAGTAAGCTTCGCGGACGCCGAACGATGTCCACACGCCGGACATCAGAAACGCGGGAATGGTGAAAATCGCCCCGGCGGCAATCCCCTCGCCAATGGTTCCCGAAGTACGCGCGATGTTTTCTTCGAGAATGGTCCCCTTCCAAGTACGCAGGATCGCCATACCCACGACCGCCGCCGGGTAAGTTGCGGCGATGGTCACGCCCGCTCGCAACCCGAGATAGGCATTAGCCGCGCCCAGGACGATGGTCATCCCCAGGCCAAGGAGCACGGCCCGAAGCGTGAACTCCTTCATCTCCATGCTTTCGGGAACAAAAGGTTGGTGCTTTTTTGGCCCCTCGGTGGGAGCAGGCGTGTTGGGATCGGCCATGCGGTGGGCTCTCTAAGTTATCGGGATTCCTGAATTTAGACGCGCAGCAAGTTAGCATGCCGCAAGCCCACTTTACAAGTACGGCGCGCTCGCCTTGCTATCGCCGCGGGTTGGCTGTACTGCTAATCTTGCTGCCAGCCGCTTCGTTTGGAATCGCGAGCCAGAGGTGGGGAGTTCCAGTCGATGTTTGGATGCGGGTATCGCTGTCATGATTGCGGAGGTCTCGACGCTTACGGCTCGCGACGGCATGGCTGGTTCGAAAAATTATTCCTTCCAGCACTTCTGATGATGCCGGTCCGTTGCGCTAATTGTTATCGCAGGACGTCGGCATCCCTCTTTACCAGAGTACGGGCCCGCGAGACGCGCTCCGTTCCCCCTCCACGCGTCGCCTGAGCAATTGATCGGACGAGCACTGAGGGCTATACTGATTGCAATTCGCCCAGCTGGAGCCTAACCAGGCGCTGGTCGAGGGAGGCAGGTCTTCAGCAGTACCGGAGACACAACTCGCACGCCGGTTCCACTGCAGAACGTTGCGCGTTCTGGCCCGCTTGCGACGTACCCACTGCTGCGATCCGCGCTTTCCGGTGCGACAACCGCGGCTCGCGGACTTTTCGCCACGGTTTTCCCGGCAGAATGCCGGCTCTGCGATTCCCCTCTCAGTAACATTTCCCGACTGCCAGTGTGTCCAGAATGCCTCGCGATGATGGCGCCGATTGCCGGCGCTACTTGCGCTGTGTGCGGAGAGGGGCTGGCGCAACCGAATCCCTGGGACAAGCTCGGGCTCGGTGGCGTGTGCCAGGAAGACCTTCCCCCTTATAAGAAAGCCGTCGCTTACGGCGCCTATGACGGCGAATTGCGGGAACTGATTCATCTGCTGAAATACGATCATGTGCATCCCGCGGCTTCGGTCCTGGGCAGGATGCTGGGGGAGGCCATCGACAAGCTGGAGCTTGCCGGCGCGATTATCGTCGTGCCGGTGCCGCTGCATTCCTCGAAGCGCCGCCAGCGCCGGTTTAATCAAGCCGAGCTGATCGCGCAGGCAGCGCTTCGGTCCCTCGCGAAATCGGCGGCGGCGAAGTCAAACACGCCCGTTGACTTTCAGCTTGAGAGCGGCGCACTCCAGCGCGTGCGGCCGACCGTCCCACAAATCGGGCTAACCCGGCCCCAGCGCCAGGAGAACATTCGCGGAGCATTCCGGGTTCCGCATCTAACTAAAGTAAGCGGCCGCGACATCCTGCTAGTGGATGACGTTATGACCACGGGCACCACTGCCGCCGAATGCGCGCGAGTGTTGCTGCGCGGCGGGGCAAATACCGTCTGGGTCGTAACTGTGGCGCGCACGCTCAAGAACACGATTCGCGCAATTTCGCTCGACGGCAGTGATTTGGCTGCCGCGGTAGGGGAGTGAATGTCGGCACACAGATACAATCCGGCAATGTATGACGACGGACGCCAGTCGGTGACGGCGGTCATCGGCTTCCATCAGGACAGCGACCCGCACGCGCTGCACGCGCCGGTGTTGGTGCTGAACGCGTCCTATGAGCCGATCAACATCTGCGCCGCACGACGGGCGATTGTTCTGGTGCTGAAGGGCGTCGCCATGACTGAAGAAGAGAATGGCCACTTCCTTCATGCGGCGCGAGTCGCGTTGCGCGTACCCTCGGTCATTCGTTTGCTGGAGTATCGCCGCATTCCGCATCAGACGCGGGCGTTGTCGCGCAAAAACATTCTGCTGCGCGACCGCAACACCTGCCAGTACTGCGGAGACGCGCTTTCAGCGGGAGACCTTACACTGGATCACGTTGTGCCGCGCTCGCGTGGCGGGGCCTCGACCTGGGAAAACCTGGTGGCGTGCTGCCACTCCTGCAACCGCGGCAAGGGGAACCAACTTCCGCACGAGGCCGGCATGAAGCTGATGCGTGAGCCGCATGCATTCAATCTGCACACCAGCCGCCACATCATGCGACTGATGGGCCGGTCGGATGATAAGTGGAGAAAGTATTTGTTTTATTAGGCTCTCGGCTCTCGGCTGGCAAGTTCTCAGCACCCCGCTAATCCAAACGTATGTCATTCCGAACCGCTTTAGCGGTGACGAACCTGCTTCTTCTTGTTTCCCTGCGGAAAAGCAGGTTCCTCGGACCCTTGGGGTCCTCTGAATGACATCGCATTGAGTTGGTATTGCCCAGACTGGTGCTGAAGGCCGGTCGCTGACGATTGGCGACTGACGCTGCCTTACTTCGGTTTCTGCTCCGCGAGCGGCGGTTGCTGCTCTTTTCCCTTTTCGACTTCCTTGCCCTCGAAAGTGATCGTGGTCTGCGTTCCGAAACGCTTGTAGTCGGTGTACTTCACGATCTCGCGGATGTGGACGTCGTTCAATTGGAAATGCAGCGTGTCATCGGCGAGCGTGTATGAGGGGAACCAGTACTTGCCATCCACCTGCTCGCGCCAGGTGATGAATTTCGGAAAAAGATTCTCGTTGTTCTTCTTGTGAATGTCGGGGACCGTCTTGCCGGAGGTCTTTACAATCTGCAAGTCCTGATCGTCGACCCAGATGCGTCCTTGGAAGTAGCGCTTCTTGCCTTCAATCTTTTTCGGCGCGACATCGAAGACGTAGCAATGCAACTCGTCTTCCTGCTGCTGCCCGGCGTAAAGAATGTCATACTCGGGAATTTCCTCCGACGTGAGCACGAAGGGAAGCAGGTGGCGGATATCCTGAAGGTCTTCGGGGGACATCTGGATCCCGCTCGGGTCCTGGTCGAGCGTGCTCTGCGGCGCAAATACGACCTGCTCAAGACGCTTGCGCTGGTCGTCATAGGTGACGTCGAAGACCTCGTGATACTCGCCCTTCACCGTGTGCCCATCGAGCGTCTGCACGGTCACATCCTGCCGGAAGGTGTAGAGGTCGCGAGCCTGCTTGAACTCTTTCTCTTTAGCGGCAAATTTCTGAATGATCTGATCGGAAGTTATGCCCTTGGGCTGGTCGCTCTGAAGCTGCCCTTCCTGAGCAAAAACGCCGACGACAAGCAGCACACCAGCAGCCAGCAGGAGAAACACGAATCGAAGGAAATGAAGGGAACGGGTCATGGTTTGTTTGAGCAAGGCCGCGATCAGCGGTCTAACGGGGGCCTTATAACGGTTGGATGCGCGGAACGCCGTCAAGTTGCTCTTTCACGTCTGTAATACGCCCTACTTGTCGGGCGGCGCCTTGGCCCATCCGCAATGGATATTCGTGGCTTTCACGGTCCCGACCAGATGCACGTCGCCGTCGGGAAAGTGCAGGACATCGTCGGTGAACGAATACGTGGGGAACCAGTATTTTCCGTCAATCAGCTCGCGCCAGGTGGTGAACTTGGGAAGAAGGTTCGGCTGCTGTTTCTTTTTCTTGGGAAGAATATCCGGCGAAGATTTCCCCGCCATGCGAACGATCTGGAAATCGTGGTCGTCCACCCAGATCGTGCCTTTGAAGTAACGTTTGCCTTGTTCTTCCACTTTCGGTTCAACGTCGAAAACGAAGCAGTGCAGGTCGTCCTGCTCCTGCTGCCCTTTGTAGGTGACGGTGTACTCCGGCACTTCGTCGGTGCTCAGGGTGAAATGCAGCCGACCCTCGATGTCGGCCAGGTCTTCCGGGCTCAACTTCATAGAAGCTTGCGGAGAGAGAACGATGCTCTTGACCTTGTTGCCGTTCGAATCAAGGCGGACGTCGTCAACTTGACGGTACTCACTGGTCGATTCGTCGCCCTTGAAAGTCTGGAACCTGACGGCTTGCCGGTACGCGCACTGCTTGCGCGCATCCTTGAATTCCTTTTCTTTGGCGGTGAATCTCTGGATGACCTGCGCCGAGGTCATCCCTTTCGGAGCGTCGGCTGCGAGCGGGCCTTCCTGCGCATGCAGGGCAGGAAGCCCGAGCAATGCGGCGATCGCCAGCAATATCGCGCGACTTCTTGCGAGTGGCAGTTTCATAGTGGATCGAGAGCTTGTCCAGACTACTTGAAATTCTGGAAGGCGGAAAGTCCGGCCGACCGAATGTAGCAGCGGCTCTCTCGGCCGCGTGGTCTATGGGCGAAAACCCGGCGGGCCTGGAGACCCGCGGCTACATTTTCAGTTTGGTTGTAAGATGACGGCTACTCCATGACCCCGATCTCCCGCGCCGCGTCCAGTGAGGTTTCCGCTCTGCAGGGAAAAATTGTCGCGCTCGCCGCCCTGCCCGGTGTGGTATCGGCGGGCGAATGGTTCTGCGAGCACGAGCCGCAGATCGCGCATTGGCAGTTGGAAATGGCCGCGATTCCGGCACCACCCTATGGCGAGGCCGCGCGTTCCCAGTGGCTGGCTGTGAAGTTCGAAGAGATCGGCCTCACCGGCGTTGCGCTCGATGCTGTAGGAAACGTCACCGGCACGCTTCCCGGCGACGCATCTGTGGGAGTTTCGATCAGCGCCCATATTGACACGGTCTTTCCCGCCGGCACTCCGATCAACGTCCGGCAGGAGGGAAGCAAGTTGTTCGGCCCCGGCATTTCCGATAACGCCGCTGGCGTCTCCGCCCTGCTCGCCGTTGCTTCCGCAATCAAGAGCCTCAATCTTCCTCATACCGCGCCGCTGGTTTTCATCGGCAATGTTGGCGAGGAGGGGGAAGGCGACTTGCGCGGGATGCGCCACATTTTTTCGGAGTCCGAGTACAAAGACCGCATCACCGCAAGCGTGGTCATCGACGGAGCGGGTACCGACACGATCATCGCCGAAGCGCTTGGCAGCCGCCGTTTCGAGATTACAGTGCGCGGCGCCGGCGGCCACTCCTGGAGCGATTTCGGAACGCCGAATCCGATCGCCGCTCTGGGCCATGCATTCCATCTCTTTGCGCAGACGCGCGTGCCAACGTCGCCGAAAACCACGTTCAACGTGGGCGTGATCAGCGGCGGAACTTCGGTGAATTCGATTCCGGAACGGGCCAGCATGCGCGTGGACATCCGCTCCGCGTCGCCGTTTGAAATCGAGCGGCTGGAACTGGAACTCAGACGCGCGTTGGAGCAAGCGGTGGTGGAGGAAAGCCGTGCGGGCGCGAGCCGCAATCTCTCCCGACATGCTGCGGGGTTAACCACCGAGGTGCGGGTGATCGGCAACAGGCCAGCTGGAGAACTCGCTTCCGATGCTAACATTCTGCGTATTGCTCGCGCGGTTGATGCGCACATCGGAAACACGGCACAGATTCAGAGGGCTTCCACGGACGCCAACATTCCGCTGTCGCTGGGCCGGGAGGCTATAGCTCTTGGAGCCGGTGGACGCGGCGGCGGAGCCCACACCCTGCAAGAGTGGTTCGATTCCTCGGGCAGAGAGTTTGGATTGCAGCGCCTTCTGCTGATCGTGCTTGCGCTTGCAGGAACGCCGGGGGGAACTGACGAATGAATCACGCGGCGACTCTCGCTATTTTTGCAGCCTTAGTCTCCCCCGCCACCCTCTCGCAGACTCTACCGCCTCTTCCCAAAGCCGACAGCATTTACATTCACGGCAATATTTACACCGGTGTGACGGGTACATCATCGTTTCACGTGGTGGAACGCGGTGACGCGATGGCGGTCAAAGGTGATCGCATTCTTGCGGTCGGCAAAGAAGCCGAGATCCTGAAATTCAAAGGGCCGGCAACGGCCCTAGTTGACCTTCACGGGCATTTCGTTATGCCGGGGTTTAACGACGCCCATACTCACCTCACCGACGCGGGCTTCACCCGACTGACCGTAGATCTAACCGGCGTGCAAGCGCTCGAGGAGTTTAGCCTCCGGGTCCGCAAGCGCGCGGAAAGCGCCGGGCCGGGCGACTGGATACTGGGCGGCGGCTGGGACGAAACTCTGTGGCACTCGAAAGAACTGCCCACGCGCTGGGACCTCGACGAGATCACGACTGACCATCCTGTCTATTTGGAAAGAGTCGATGGGCATGTTGCGGTTGCGAACACGCTGGCGCTGAAAATGGCCCATGTCACACTTGCCAGCAAGGATCCCGAGGGCGGCGAAATCGGGCGCGATGTCACCGGCCAACCCAACGGCATTCTGCGTGAAACCGCCCGCGCGCTGGTTTCATCCATCGTGCCATTGCCCACAGCTGAGAAACGACGCCAAGCCGTTGAAGCCGCGCTGCAGGACATTGCCCGCTCGGGGGTCACGTCGGTGCAGGATTTCTCTGACCCCACGAATGCTGACGCGAACTGGGAGGACTTCAAGCTGTTCGAGCAGTTGGAGCGGGAAGGCAAGCTCACGGCACGGATTTCCGAGTGGCTGCCGTTTGATTTGCCTACGCAAGTCCTGATCGAACGGCGCGCCGCGCACGACGGCAATGACCCCATGCTGCACACCGGCATGCTGAAAGCATTCATGGACGGATCTTTGGGCTCGCACACGGCTTCTCTCATGCAGCCTTACGCCGATGATGCAAAGAACTCTGGCATACCGCGGTACGAACAGGCCAAGGTGAATCAGATGGCCACCGAGCGGCTCGCCGCCGGATTTCAGCTGGGTTTCCATGCAATCGGAGACAAAGGCGTTCAGATGGCGATGGGGGCGTTCGAGGAAGCGGGGAAATCCGCGCATGCAAAGCAAGTCAAGGCGCCCGATGGCACATCGAATTACCGGCTTCGCATCGAGCACGCGCAAGTGACTAACCTGACCGAAGTAGCCCGCTTTCGCGACCTGCACGTCATTGCCTCGATGCAGCCTAGCCACCTTCTTACCGACATGCGCTGGGCTGAGTCGCGGCTGGGGCCGGCAAGAGCGGCGCATTCCTATGCCTGGGCTGAATTTCTGTCGCACGGCGTGACGCTGGCTTTTGGCACGGACTACCCGGTGGAACCGGTCGCCCCTTTCCGCGGGATCTATGCCGCCGTCACCCGCAAAAGCGAAGACGGAAAGCAGGAATACTATCCGCAGCAGAAGGTCACAATCGAGCAAGCCCTCGCAGCGTATACGGCCGGTTCGGCATTTGCAGAATTTGGGGAAAAACAGAAAGGCGAGCTAGCGCCAGGCATGCTCGCGGATTTCACGGTGCTTGACCGCGATCTAACGGCGGTTTTGCCGGGAAAGATTCTTGGAACCCAGGTGCTGCAGACCGTGGTTGGCGGGAAGACGGTGTATGAAGCGAAATAGCAGCAGCCTGCCCTGAGCGAAGTCGAGGGTGTTCTTCAGGTCCTTTCTCGCTGAAAATCTGCTACTATGAGCGCTTGGTGAGGTTGTTATGCCCCAATACGTGATTGAGAGGGAAATCCCCGGCGCAGGGAATTTGACGGATGCGGAGTTGCAGGCCGTCGCCAGAAAATCGGTCGGCGTTTTGAAGGAATTGGGCCCGGAAATCAAGTGGCTCCACTCCTACGTCACCGGGGATAAGGTCTATTGTGTGTACCTGGCGCCTGACGAGGAAACAGTCCGGGAACACGCACGCCGCGGAGGTTTTCCGGCGAATCGCATTTCGGCTGTCCGGCGCATGATCAACCCCGACACCGCAAATTAATTCTGGCCTGAGTTCTTGATCGGAACGCTTGGTTCCACGTCGCGGTAAAGCGCTTCATGGATCGCTTGCTCGACCGGCATCTCCCATCCTTTCATCCAGGCCGCGAGTCCCACGGCATCGCCGAGAATCCTGCGGGCAAATTCAAGAGCCTTCTCCAGCCTTCGTTGCTCGCCGGGCAGCATGGGAACGCCCAATTGTTGGCGCAAGGCGGCGGCAGCTCCTGCCAGGTGCAGCGATTGCTCAGCGTTCGATTGGGCTGAGGCATCGATGGCGAGACATTCGAGCGCCCTAGCGATGCCTCGTTTGTAACCCAATTCCTCGAACAGCTTGATGCCTTCGGCGTACAGACGGCGAGCTTCAGTATTGTTTCCCTGATCCGAGCTGATGCTCGCCAAATCGCAGAGCGTGCTCGCAATTCCCCAGTTATCACTCAGCCGGCGAAATTCCAACAGGCTCTGTTCACAATAGGAACGCGCAGCGGCTAAGTCCGCCTTTTCCCGAGCGACGTCGCCCAGGTAGTTCAACGTCCAAGCGGCGCCAGCGCCGTCTCCGACCTGACGGAACAAGCCCAGGCACTCATCGTAAAGTAAGAATGCGCGCTCGTATTGACCTTGGCCCTTCATCACATTGGCGAGATTGCTGAGGGCTCGGGCAATGGCTGCGGGATCGCCGAGGTCCTTCCATATGCCGAGACATTGCTCGAAGAGTTGAGAAGCAGAAGCCATGTCGCCATGATCGCGAGTGATGACGGCCAGAGCGTTTAGCGCTACGGCAACGCCGCGCTTATCGCCTAGCTCGACACAGATCTCAAGGCTCTCCTCTGCAAGTGGCCGCGCAGAGCGGAAATCGCTCTGCACTCCGGCCAAAACTGAGGCTGCAAACAGCAAGCGCGCGCGCTGCTTGGTGCGCTCCTTCGCGCCTTCCATCGCCAGAATTCTGCTAATGGCGGTGCGGCCCTCCGTCAAATGCTCTCTTGTGTCCCAGAAGCCGAACAAGGCGGCGCCAAGGCGCATTCCCCAATCCGCGTCCTTAGTCTTGACCAAATAATCGATCGCCATCCGCAGGTTCTCGTGCTCAACCTCGAAACGGTCGAGCCAATCGGGTTGAGAAGCAACGTCTTCGGCGCCTTCTTCGGCGAGCACGAGGTAATAAGCCGCATGCGCGCGGCGCGTTGCAGGCTCATCGTTGCTCTCAGCGAGGCGTTCGAGAGCGTACTCCCGGATCGTGGAGAGCATAAGGAAGCGCGTTTCTTTATCGACGTGTTCCACCTGCTGCGCCAAGCTTTTGTCCACCAGCGAAGCCATGCCGTCGAAGACGTCCATTCCCAGATCCTGTTTGGTGTCGCACACCGCTTCCACAGCTTCCAGCGTGCCCCCTCCGGTAAAAACAGACAGCCGGCGAAATAGAGTTTGTTCAGCCTTGTTAAGCAGCCCGTAGCTCCATTCCACAGTGTTGCGAAGGGTTTGCTGGCGGGTCGGCAAATCGCGCGCGCCGCCGGTCAACAAGTTCAACCGGCTTTCGAGGCGGGCCAGCATAGCGGACGGCGAAAGCAGCTTGATCCGCGACGCAGCCAGTTCAATGGCCAGAGGCAGCCCGTCAAGCCGGGCGCAGATGGCCGCCACCGCGGGGGCGTTTTCCTTCGTCAGCTCGAATTGGTTCTTGACCGCTCGCGCCCGTTCCAAGAAGAGCGCGATTGCCGGAAGGCGGGATAGAGTTTCTAAGGGCAGAACAGACTTGGGGTCGGGCAGTGAGAGAGGAGGCACAGGGAATTCGTGTTCCCCATAAATATGAAGTGGCGCCTGGCTCGTGACCATCACCTTGAGTTTGTGGCCAGCGGTAAGCATTTCGGCCACGAGCGGGGCGGCAGCGACGAGGTGCTCAAAGTTATCGAGCACGAGAAGCATGGGCTGAGTCAGGCCGCCCAAGTACTCCATCAAGTTTCCTTGCGGCGACTTATTTCCGGTCTCGCGCACGCCCACCGCTTGTGCGATGGCGGAAGCGATCAACCCCGTCTCGCCGATTGCTGACAAACCGACAAAGCAAATACCGCCGGCAAATTCGTCAGCCAGTTTGCCCGCCACCTGCAACGCGAGCCGCGTCTTGCCGATGCCGCCCGGACCAGTGAGAGTCACGAGGTGTACATCAGCGCGGCTCAGCAGTTGACGAAGGTCGGCCACCTCGCGTTCCCGGCCAATGAGTGCGGTGCGGGGCACCGGCAGATTGTTGTTGTCGCGAGGACGGGATTCCCGGGCGGGCGCTGCGGCCATGCGGTCGCGCACTGCGCCAAGGTCGCGAGCCAAATCCCGGGTGGAACCATAACGCAGCTTCGGATCCTTGGCAAGACAGCGCTCTACGATCCAAATGAAAGGAGGCGGCGCCAGCGGCGCTTTGGCACCGATGGGATCGGGCTCATCACGGAGGATTGCCGCCGTGGTTTCTGCATGCGTGTTCTTTTTAAACGCGGGAATTCCTGTGACCATTTCGTAAAGAACCGAGGCGAAGGAAAATTGGTCGGAACGGAAATCCATCTCCGCGCCGGTCGCTTGCTCCGGCGACATGTACCCGACGGTCCCCATTACTGTTCCATACTGGGTAATGGTCGTGCTCGAATCCAAGCTTCCGCGATCCGCTCTGAGAAGCTTGGCCAAGCCGAAATCCAGCACCTTGGCGGTGCCGTCCCGAGAGACCATCAGGTTCTCTGGCTTCAGGTCGCGATGAATCAGGCCAATCTCATGCGCTTTGGCGAGACCCTCGGCAATCTGCGCTGCGATTGCAACTGCTTTGCGAAATGGAATCGGGCCATCGCCGAGCAGCGAGCGCACCGTTTCGCCCGCCACGAGTTCCATGGCGATGTAGCGAATGCCGTTCTCGTGCCCCAGTTCATAAATTGTGACGATGTTCGGATGATTCAGCGAGCTGGCAGAGCGGGCCTCCTGCTCGAAACGCGATAAGGCTTCCGGATGAGACCCGAGGTCGAGCGAAAGGGTCTTAATTGCCACCTCACGGTCAAGGCGAGTGTCCCGAGCGCGATAGACCTCTCCCATCCCGCCGGCGCCGAGCCGCTCAAGAATTTCGTAGCTGCCAAAGCGCGCGCCCGGCGACAGGGTGGATTGCGCCGGACCAGACGTTGTAGGTGGATTCATGGGACCTGCAGGTTAAGCTCTCGGCGTGCCGAACGTCGGTGCTGCCCCTAGTCGCGATGAACGCGTAAGTCGCAGGCCAGACAGACGTCCAAGGCAGCAGCCCTGGTGCGCTTATAATATCCCAGATTTCGGAGAGGAATTTTAATGGATATCCGATCGCTGCAGCGGCCCTTGAAAGATACGTATCGGCAAAACCCAGCCAGTTCACGGATCATGCTGACCGCGCACGGCTCCCAGGGTGACGCGCCGATCGCGTGTTCGGTGGATTTAGGACGTGCAATCTACCAGGCGCAAGCGCACCAGGGAGTAGGTGGCGCCGGAACCGGTGCCTGTTCAGGAGACCTGCTGTTGGGCGCGCTAGCCGCCTGCGCCCAGATCACTTGCCAAATGGTCGCTGCTGCTATGGGCATCCCCACGGAGGCGATCGATGTTACCGTGGAAGGCGATCTGGATTTGCAAGGGACGCTGGGAATATCGAAAGAAGCCCCGGTGGGATTTGAGACGATCCGAGTCACTTTCGACGTCCGCGCACCGCAAGCAACGCCAGAACAGATGAGCGCGTTGCAGGCTAAAACAGAACAATATTGCGTAGTGATGCAAACGCTGCAGCATCCGCCACGGATTGAGAACAAGTGGAAGGGGTAGAGGGCTGCCGGTCGGAATTGTTTCGCGCGTACAGAGAGTGTAATCGCCTGATTTCGTCAGCGATATGGCGCGCCGCAACTGGAATGCTAGGTTTTGAATTTTTCCCACCAGCTTAACGGCCTAACAAATATGATTACCTCCCCAGGCGTCTGTAAGGCTGTGGCCTTCCCGCAAGCATTTGGCGTAACGATGCCCTGCCCAACCACCTGCTTTGTCGAGATGTGCCTGATGGCCAACCACGAGTAATCGGGAGTACCCGGTTGGCAGAGCACATAAGGGGCATTGATCGCCAAATCGTCGTCGTATTTGACGACAGGGTTGATTACTACGTGTGATTCATCGCCGTCCATACGCGGAACATTTACTTCGCCTTCCTTGTCAGTGAGGACTAGAGACGCAACGCCGTCTTTATCCGTTGGAATTACTATTGCCCATTTGCGTTCTTTCCCCACCCATACGTTTACGTGCGTACCTGCTATGGGGCGGCCATTTCGGCCATTGACAAGTCTTATCCGGACGCTCTGAGCGTGAGCGCCTTTACCCAATGAAGCAGCGATGAAGAGCAGACAAAAAACGGCCTGACGACTGGAGTGACAGGAGGCAGCATCAAGTCTCATGGCGACTCGATTCTAATCCTTAGCCAGTTGTTGGCGAAATATCGCCATATCACTCATTGACTCTCAATCCTGAGTCCTTCGGCAAGTACCCCTTCCTGCGGAACCAATCTTCCATTGCTTCTTTTAGCTCGGGCAAAGGAACGCGCTCGCCGATTTCCAGCTGTCCGTCGGCGACGGGGAGGGTGTCATCGAAGATGCTGGCGTTGGTGAAGTTGCGCATGGAGAAGTTGTCGAGCCACTTCATGGGGCAGGAATGGAACGTGCCCTCCTGCTCGTATTCGACTCGGATTTTTCTGGAAAACATGCCCGACGTTCCTACAGTTCGCAGGTTAACATTCCATCCCCGCGCGATGTTATTCCGGCGAGTTGCGCTCCTAAATGCAAAAGGTCGGACAGGAATGTCCGACCCACACTCCCAGAAACTCGATTCTCAGCCTACTGCGCCGCCGGGGGCGCCACGGGTGCAGCGGCATGGGCGGCGTCGCCATTCACCAGATCCTTCAGTTCTTTGCTGGGCTTGAAAAAAGGAATCTTCTTTGCCGGAACTTCAACGCGTTCGCCGGTCTTAGGATTGCGTCCGATGCGCGGTTTGCGCTGGCGGGTACGGAAGCTGCCGAATCCGCGAATCTCGATCTTGTCGCCGGCACGGAGGGATCGTACTACGCTGTCAAAGATGGTCTCAACGATCACTTCACTGTCTTTGCGGGTCACTTCCGCAAGTCGCGAGATTTCATCAATCAGATCCGCTTTTGTCATGTCCGCTTCGCTCCCTTGGAAGTTATTGTTCGACTCCGCCAGTTATGTACGCGCCCCGCCGGGAAGCCCTGTCTGGTTAACCTTCTCAAAAATCAAGGCTTGTTGGCAAGTACCGGATTCAGCGCCTGAGCCGAGTGGGGGACCTATTTCCACAAGTAGTAGAAGCCAGTCTGCTGGTCCATTAGCTTCTCTCGTGTTGGAAGGTAAGGGCTCACGTCCCCGAACAGCAGGTCCAGCAGCGAGCGGTGCGGCCGTTCGATATGGATCAGAACCGGCTCTCCGCTGATGTTCATGTGCTTGGCTGTGTCGGCAACCACCACGCGAAAGTCTCCAATCTGGTCAATCAGGCCCATGCTTAACGCCTGCTCGCCGGTCCACACGCGGCCATCGGCGATGGGCTTGATGGCCTCAACCTTCGTGTGGCGCCCGTCGGCCACGGCCTGCACAAATTGGCCGTACATGTTGTCGATAAGGCCTTGCATGTACTGACGTTCGGCAGGAGTGAGTTCACGCGTCGGGTCGCCGGTATCTTTGAACTGACCGACCTTCAGGATTTCAGGCTTGAGCTTGGCCCAGCGCATGAGGTCGCCGTAGTTCACCCATTCCGCAATGACGCCAATGGATCCGACCACGCTGCCGCTATCTGCATAAATCTTGTTCGTCGCCGATGACACATAGTAGGCGCCGCTCGCGCCGACCGTCTGGATGGACGAGACGATGTATTTCTTCTTCTCGTCGCGGATGCGTTTGACCTCGCGATAAATTTCTTCGGAAGCTGCTACTCCGCCACCCGGCGAATTCACGTGAATAATGATTGCCTTGATGGAATCGTCATCGGCAAGCTTGTGGAGTTCATCCACGGTTTCGCTCGGGCTCAGGATGATGCCGTCGAGATCAACCACGCCGATTTTTTCGCCGAACAGGCTAGACTGCTGATTCTTTGAGGAATGAAATGCAAGAAACACCAGTGTGAACACAGCGAGCACAAAGAGGAGAAACGCTCCTCCTCCGATCATTACCCAAAGCCATACGCGTGAACGCCGATTTTCGCTCATGAATGCCCGTAGTGTAGCACCGAAGCAGCGTGCGGGGCGGCGTGAAGGCCTGAACCGCGTAGTCAGGGGGTCAGCGTAGAAGGAGCGAGGACTTTGAGGACTCCCCGAGCAACCCTGAAATCTACCGGCGTCTTGCAGATGTATTCGCCGTCCGCGTAAACGTCAAGGGGTAAGTCGGTTTGGATCCGGACGGTGTCAGTTTGCAAGTACTCCACTTCCCTGAAGCCCAGGTGCCTTCCGAAATAGACACTCGGAAAGAGGCAAAACAGTTTGAATGCGCTCATGGCTCGCACCAGGCACAAGTCCAGTTTGCCGTCGTCGAGCTTCGCGCGCGGCGCGATTCTCATGCCTCCGCCATACGCAGGAGCGTTCGCCACCGCCGCGAGGATGGTTGGCGCGGCCGCACCGGCATTGCCGTTGAGGCCGATTGTCATCGTGGCAGGTGCGTAGCGAATAAATTCCCTCGAGGCGCAAAGGGCGTATCCGCCGTGCGCTCGCAACCAAGGTGGCAGGCGATTGGCTTTGGCTGAGATGCTGCAGTCAATGCCAACGCCCGCCACGCAACAGAAATAGTGCGAGGACTTCGAGTTGCTCGTTTCGCAGATGACCCCGAGATCGATTGTCCGCAGCGCGCTTCTATCGGACTCATATCTCCGCCATGCCTCGGCAGCGTCACGCAGGTTTCTGATCGCGAGGGCCCGGGCGAAGTCGTTCCCGCTGCCACAGGGCACGACCAGCAAGGGGATTTTCCGCTCGACCAGTTCGGCGAGATGGCGGTGCACGGTGCCGTCGCCGCCAAAAATGACGGCGACCTCGGCGTCGTTGAGCGCCGGCATCCATTCCGCACCGGTGAGTCGCTGGAATTGGACCTTGATCTTCGTCACGTCACTCAGGCCGAGAATGGCGGCGGCGCGCATGCGGAGGAATTAGAGCACAGTGGAGACGCGCATGAACACCCTAGCTGTCATCCTGAGCGGAGTTGCGGTTCGCGAAGCGGACTGCGACGCAGTCGAAGGACCCCGTGAAGCTCAAAAGCCGGAAAATGCCGCTGCAGGGAATTCTACACGCCCGTAATTAGAATGCTTTTGGGGCCAGCGGTTGCGCACGATTGCGAGGGGTCCTTCGACTCCGCTCGGGATTACAGGGCTAGCGGTAGATAACGGCCAACTTCAACCGCTTGCCGACTCTGAGCGAAAACCTCGCAGGGAGTGCTGTTACAAGAATGTAGACAGCTCTCTGCTCTTCCCCATTGATCTGAACCGCACCCTCCTTAAGTTTCCGAGAGGCATCGGAACCCGAATCTGCCAACCCGCACTTCAGGAGTAAACGATCGAGCCTGATGCCTTTATAACCCCTCCCGCCTATCCCCCCTGTCGGTGACCACTCGATGTCGGAAATCGGGATCGGAAGGACGTCTTCAAAACGAACTCTGACTTCCTCAATCTCCTCCGGCAGGCCGCCCTTCTGGAATTGCTTGGCCCAGTCCTCGCCGGCTTCCACGGCGGCATCGGCGGAATGGAAGTCTTTCACGACGCGCGCGGCCAGGTCTTTCTTCGCCTGCATGGGATGCGCCTCGCGCTTCATGCGCTCGATATCGGCGATCTGAACGTCGGTGAGCAGTTCGTAATATCGCCACATCATTTCGTCGGAGATCGACATCAGCTTGCCATACATCTCGAGCGGCGCCTCTTTGATTCCGATGGCGTTGCCGTATGACTTCGACATTTTCTGCACGCCGTCAAGGCCTTCGAGAATCGGCATGGTCAACACGACTTGAGATTCCTGCCCATATGCACGCTGCAGTTCGCGCCCCACCAGCAGATTGAATTTCTGATCAGTGCCGCCAAGTTCGACGTCGGACTTCAGCATCACCGAGTCGTATCCCTGCGCCAGTGGATAGAGCAATTCATGCAGCGCGATCGGCTTCTCGTCGCGAAAACGCTTGTGAAAGTCCTCGCGCTCCAGCATCTGCGAAACCGTCGTCTTCGCGGCCAGCCGGATCCACTCGGCCGGCTTCATGTTTTCGAACCACTCGTTGTTGAAGCGAACTTCGGTCGCGCCTGATGAAAGAATTTTGAAAACCTGTTCCATGTAGGTCTTGGCGTTCTTCATCAGCTCTTCCGCTGTGAGCGGCGGCCGCGTGACCGAGCGGCCTGTGGGATCGCCGATCATTCCGGTAAAGTCGCCGATCAGGAAGATGATCTGGTGTCCGAGATCCTGAAAATGCTTCAGCTTGCGCAACAGCACGGTGTGGCCGAGGTGGAGATCGGGAGCAGTCGGATCGAACCCGGCCTTGACGCGTAGCGGCGTTCCCGAGGCGCGGGACTTCTCAAGCTTCGCGCGGAGTTCGGCCTCCTTTACGATTTCCGAGGAGCCCTTCTTGAGATAGGTTAACTGTTCCTCTACGGGAGCAAAGGTCGGCATGGAATATGGATTATATGGAATTCCATGAGTTTCTGTTGCGGTGAATGACGGGTGCGAGACTGGAGTGCGGAAAAACGAAGAGCGGAGTAAATCCGTTACCAGTCAGACGGGGCAGGCGCGATGCACCACGGATTGCCGGGAGTCTCCAGGCCGAGCCCAACCAGCCAATACTTGCTTTCCTCGGAGAGGCGCAGATTGCTTGCCACCCGTGCTGTGGCGATCTTGCCGCAAGGAAGCTCCTCGACGCAAACCCGCATGCCTGGCCTCAGCGACTGAGGAAGCCTGACGCCACAGCCATTGGGATTGACCAGCACGGTATGGCAGCGTTCAGAAAATCTGTTGCCCGGCTCAAGGCTGGTCACGCGCAAGGGAATCTGTGCTCGAAGTCGCGTTCCTTGCCGCCGCTGGATCAGCTCAGGCATATCTTTTGGGGCCTTCCTTTTCTATTGGACGGGATCGGCGGAGAATTCGCTACTTACGTCGGGAGTAAAGCGAAGGTAATGGGAGACTAATAGAACGACAAAGTCCCCAGCTGGCGGGCGCGGCGGACCGTCCATGAGAAAAAAGCCAGACTCGCCGGTAGCAACGCCAGGGCACTCAGAAGCAGAATTCCCATTTCGCGGTTCAGTTCCGGGCCGGCGCCCGCCAGCATCGCCAGCCGCATTCCGGTCAGGGAATGGGTAAGCGGTAGCCACTGCGAAAGGACGCGAACGCGCTGAGGCAGAGTACTTACCGGAAACAGCGTCCCCGCCAGCACCCAGGCGCTTGATCCGAAGAACCACAGAACGGCTGAGCCTTTCTGTATCGAAACTTGCAAACCGGCGGCTAGGATGCCAAACGAAATGGCGATCAACACGGATAGTCCCAAAACGAAGGCCAGCCCGGAGACGCTGACGTGCAAGTTGGCGGGAAACAGGCACAGCCCGGCTGCAACGTAAAACACAAATTGCAGGAACGCGGTGGCGCAGGCCGAAAGCGCAGCCAGGCACAGCAGCGCCAGCGGCGAAGTGGAAGTGGTCATCAAGACTTCAAGAGTGCCGCTTTGTTGTGATTCCTGCATCACGTTCAGAAACCCGTGCATGGAGGCCAGCAGAAAAATGTAGAAGCCAGTGCCGACCAGCAGGAACGTGAAATAGGGCATGCCTTCCGGGCGAAACTGAGGTCCCACAGCACGCGACAGGTAATAGAAAGTCAACAACTGAGCCGCCGGAGCGAAGGCGCTCAGCAGCAGACCGTTGCGAGAGCGGATCGAAGTGAGCAGGTCCTTTTGCAGGACAGCGGCGGCTTTTGCAAGCATCAAGCGGGCACTCCTTCCGGCCACATTTCCTGTGTCCCCGGCTCGGTCATCTCGCGGTAGTAGCGCTGTAGCGACTCCACGGTGCTGTTGCGCGTGCTGCACACGCCCAGCAGTTCGCCCTTCTGCAGCACGGCAACCCGATCGGAAACAGCTTTGGCTTCCGCGAAATTGTGCGTCGCCAGCACGATGGTAATTCCTGCCGATGCCAGCTCCCGTATTAATTGCCACAGCTGCGTGGCCGCGGCGGGGTCGAGGCTGCGCGATGGCTCATCGAGCAGAAGCACGCGCGGATTCTTGATGAGCGCCCGGGCGATGCCCAACCGCTGGTTCATCCCGCTGGAAAGTTTCATGACCTGCTTCGCGGATTGAGCTCCAAGGCCAGTTTGGTGCAGGACCTCATCGGACCGCGCCCCGCGCTGGCGCCAGGAAACGTTCTCCAGCGTGGCGAAGAACATCAGGTTCTCGCGGACGGTCAGCCGGGGGAAGAACGACCTCTCCGATGCGAGGGCGAATCCGACCTGCCTTCGAACCGTTTGTGCGTCGCGCCGGGTGTCGGCGCCATTCAATAATACAGTTCCGCGATCAGGAAGAAGAATTGTGGAGATAAGTTTCAGCGTGGTGCTTTTTCCGCTGCCGTTCGGGCCAAGAATGGAAACGATCTCGCCCGCCCGCACGCTGAGGGAAACCCCGCGAAGCGCATAGGTCTCGACGCGCCCCGAGCGCAGAAACCCGGAGCGAAAAACTTTGTGGACGGAATCGAGGACGATGCTTTGCATCTCGAGTTTGTGGTTCACGGTCAGATACTTTTGCGCCGACGCGATCTGTAAGAAGATTCTATGGACAGGGCCTGTGATTTGCCGACACTGAATTCAGCCGCGGACATAGTTAGTTCACAGTCGCTCACAGTCGCGTCGGTGGGCCCGCGGCCTGCGCGGCCAATCGATCCCGCGGTAAGCAACGAATTTGCATTGTTGCACGCCTGCTGCCACTGGGACACTGGCCTACTCAAAAGCGCGCTTAGCCGGGATATGCAATGGGAACGCGTATTCAGTCTGGCTGCTTACCATCGTATTCTGCCAGCGCTGCATGCGCGGCTCCAGGGTCGCGGGGAGGTTCCCGCGAGCATTCAAGCAGTACTCCGCGCTCGATATTTAACCCACTGCCAGCGAGCGATGCGCTTCTCGGCAGAATTGGTCGGGATATTGAGGCAATTCCAGAGCAAGGGCATCCCCGTCATCGCGCAAAAGGGGCCGGTGCTGGCGCAGGCTCTTTACGGCGATGGGGCTGCGCGAGAGTTTGGCGATCTGGACCTGCTGGTTCCACCGGCGGAAGTGAATCGCGCCGCGGCCGCACTCCGCGACCTTGGATATGAGAAGAATCTGCAACTGCCGCCGCGTCAGGAGGAGGCATACCTGCGATCCGGCTATGAATATGTGTTCGGGCGCGGCCCGGAGCCGAACTTAGTGGAGCTGCAGTGGAACCTGCTGCCTCGTTTTTACGCCGTTGACTGGGATGTCGAGGGCCTATTCGCACGCTCAAAGGCCTGCGGCTTTGAGGGCGCTCGTGCGCGAGTGCTCAGCCGCGAGGATCAGCTGATGTTCCTGTGCGTACATGCCGCAAAACACCAATGGGCGCAACTGGGGATGGTTCGAGATATTGCAGCAGCAGCACAGGGTGGGATCGACTGGGAGCTTGTATTGAGCGAGACGTGCCGGCTCGGGGTGAAGCGGGTTCTCGCGATTTCGTTGTTGCTGGCACAGTCGCTTTTGGGTGTAGAACTCCAGGCAGAAGTTCTGAGCAGGATGGACGTTGAGCGAAACCGCAAGCTCGTTCCTGCCATTCAATCCAACCTCGCCAAGGGGCGCGAGATTCCGGCAGAGTCGGCAGCTTATTTTCACTTCATGACGAAGGTCCGCGAACGCTGGCAAGACCGGGCGCGCTTCGCATGGCGGCTCGCCACCACCCACAGCGTGGGCGAATGGCAGGCATTGCGCATTCCTGACGCGCTGTTTCCCCTTTATTCCGGTGTAAGGGTCTTCCGGCTTATTCGCAGGATGCTTGGCTAGCCGGCCTTCGCTTCGCGCATTGCCATGGCAATCACTTCGGCCAGATGCACTGCGTGGCGCCCGGTGCACTGTTCGATCTGTTCGCGGCAGCTGAAGCCGTCGCTGATGACGAGTGTGCCTTCCGGAGTTGAGCGCACCGCAGGCAGCAGTTCAAGTTCAGCGATCGCAAGCGACGTGGCGTACTTGTCTTTTTCAAAGCCGAAGGCACCGGCCATTCCGCAGCAACCCTGTGCCGGCGCGCTGAAATTGATGCCCATTTGGCGCAGTACGGTTTCCTCGCCCGTCATTTTCATCACCGACTTTTGATGGCAGTGGCCGTGCAGCAGCGCGTCGCGCTGAAGCCGGGGGAATTCGAACTTCCGCGCCTGGAGAAAATCGCTGAACAAAACTACTTGCCGCGAAAGTGTCCGCGCCCGCTCGTCGCCGGGGAAGAAGTTCAACAGTTCGTCCTTGAACACCGACGCGCAACTCGGTTCGAGGACGACAATCGGAACCCCGGCCTCAATTTCCGCGCACAGCGTTTTCATGGTGCGCAGCAGTTGCGCTTGCGCGCGGTCGAGGAAGCCGAAATCGTAAAGCGGCCGACCGCAGCAGACCTTGCCGCGCGGCAGTCGCACCTCGCATCCCGCAGCTTCCAAGACCTCCACCGCCGCCATGGCCGTTTCAGGATGGAAATAGTTATTGAACGTGTCGGGCCACAGGACGACGGTGTTCTTACCTGGGGCCGAATCCCGCGCGGCGCGCGAACCCCTCCCGCGAAACCAGCGGTCGAAACTTTCGCGGGCAATCGCGGGAAGCTGCCGCTGCGGCGCGATCCTTAGTGCATACTTTGCCAGTTGCTGCAGTCCGGGAACGCGCGTCGCGAAATTTGTCAGCGCGGGAGCCAGCGCCGCAATCCTTGCGCAGCGGTCGATTTGACCGAATGCGTAGTGGCTCAAAGACCGCGGCTCATGCTCGTAATAATGCGAGAGAAACTCTGCCTTATAGGTCGCAACGTCAACGCCAACCGGGCAATCGCTCTTGCACCCCTTGCACGAGAGGCAGAGGTCCAGGGAAGACTTCACATCCTCATCGTGCCATTTCCCGCGGATAGTCTCTCCCTGAGTCATCTCCCAAAGTAGGTGCGCACGTCCGCGGGTGGAATGTTTCTCTTCGCCGGTGACGCGAAAGCTGGGGCACATGACTCCGCCTTCGTATTGCCGGCACTTGCCAACGCCCACACAGCGCAGCGTCGCGTCTGCAAGGCTGCCGTTGTCTTCGGGGAACTTGAACTTCGTTTCGGGCTGCCACGGTTTATACCCCGCGCCGAGGCGGAGGTCGGCGTCCATTTTGTTCGGCAGCACAACCTTCCCCGGATTCATCTTCCAGGCCGGGTCCCACAGGCCTTTGAATTCTTCGAAAGCTTTCACCAGTTCCCGCCCAAACATCCTGGGATAAAGCTCGGCGCGCGCCTGCCCGTCGCCATGTTCCCCGGAAAGCGAACCACCATATGAGACCACGAGGTCCGCCGCTTCTTCCATAAAGCTGCGAAACCTCGCAATGCCCTGGTTCGACTTCAAGTCAAAGCTGATGCGGTTGTGCACGCAGCCATCGCCAAAGTGCCCGTACAGCACGCAGTGGTAGCCATATGAGTCCGCCATCTTCTTCATATCCCGGAGGTAGCCACCAAGTTTCTCCGGTGCGACTGCGGCGTCTTCCCAGCCTTCCCACATCGGAGGCTCGCCGGGCACGCGGGAAACCGCGCCCAGAGCCGACTCCCGTATCTCCCAGAGTTTTTTTGCCTGCTGCCTATCACTGAACAAACGAAACGTTGGCGGTGACGTGGACCGTCCCAGCGCGTCCATGAGCCCGCGCGCCTGCGACGCTGCTTCCAGCGGAGTCCAGCCACCGAATTCCGCCAACAGCCATCCCCCGCCTTCGGGGAGGAGCGCCAGACCTTCGGGATTAATGCCCTTGCGGCGCGTGTAGTTGGTCAGCACGTCGTCCATGCCTTCGAGGCCGATGGGTTTGTGCCGCAAAACCTCAGGCACCAAGTCGGCGCATTCGAAAACATCGCGGCATCCAATTACCACCAGCAAGCGCTCCGGAGGGCTTTCAACCAGCCTGCACGTAGCTTCGAGCGTAGTCACACACGTTCCCTCAGAGCCGACCAGGGCACGCGCAACATGAAATCCGTTTTCAGGAAGCAGGTAATTCAGGTTGTAGCCAGAAACGCGGCGCGGGATTGCAGGGTATTTCTGGCGAACCAGATCGCCGTATTGATCGCGAATGCGCCGCAGCCCGGCATAGATCTCGGCCCGTCGGCCGCCCGCACCGATGATGCGATCGAGATCTTCCTGACTAGTTTGCCCAACCCGCAGGCGGAGGCCGTCATACGTAAGGACTTCCAGTTCTTCGATGTTTTCGTCCGTCTTGCCGGCCATCACCGAATGAACGCCGCACGAATTGTTTCCAATCATCCCGCCGAGAGTGCAGCGGCTGTGGCTGGCCGGGTCGGGACCGAAGGTGAGATTGTGTTTTTCGGCGGCGGCACGAAGATGATCAAGAATCACTCCCGGCTGCACGCGCGCAATTCTTCGCTCAGGATCTAGTTCGAGGATGTTGGCCATGTACTTCGAGAAGTCGAGTACTACGGCCACGTTGCAGCACTGGCCCGCCAGCGACGTCCCCCCGCCGCGGCAGAGCACCGGAACAGCCTGCTCGCTGCAAGCGCCGATGGTCTCAATCACATCTTCGTTATCGCGAGGAATCACAATGCCGATCGGGACCTGGCGGTAGTTCGACCCGTCGGTCGCGTAGAGCGCGCGACTGCCGTTATCGAAGCGCACCTCTCCACCAGTACGGAGGCGCAGGACCGACTCTAAAGCTTTCAAATCCGCAACAGGGCCGTTGAGTTTGTCGGACATGACACGATTTCCGGTTGGCTCTAAAGATAGCATTGGGCTGGCGGGAGAGATTGGCTAGAGATGGCTGCGCAGGGCATCAGGAGCAAGGGGCCGATGCAGGGGAGGCAGCCTAGCCGTTCAAGCTGGATGAAAGATAGCTCGCGCCGCTGACTGCGCCCATGGTTTTGTTCTCTTCTTCTTGGCGGGAAGAATAATCGATCAAGCTCAGCGCCAGCAAAAGGATGAGCCAGCCCACAGCGAAGATCAGGACGACTCTGACCATTTTTTCGCCGTTGTACTTCAGGTGCATAAAAATGAGAACCACCAGCGACGCTTTGCAGGTGGCGATGGTGAGGGCCACGATGGTGTTGAATTTCCCAAGGTCCACGGTCGCGATCCAGGCGGTGAGCCCGGTGGCGATGATCAGAATGATGAAGATCAGCCAGTAGAGGCTGCTGGGGACGATATGTTCAGAGCGCTCAGACATTTTGTTCTCTCAGGCTCCTGGCCGCCGGTCAATCAAGTACAGAAGCGGAAAAAGATAAATCCACACAATGTCCACGAAGTGCCAGTACAGTCCCGCAACTTCCAGCGGCGTGTGGTACTCGGGAGTAAACCGTCCCTTATGAGCCATCCAGGTGATGACCGCGAACAGGCCCACGCCAATGACCATGTGGATGGCGTGCATTCCGGTCATTGCGAAATAAAGCGAAAAGAAAATTTGCGTTCGCCGCTGTACGTCAGCTTCCGCTTTCCCCAGTTGATTCGGGTCCTTGATGCCGCTGAGGCCGAGAAGCTGCCGGTCCCCTGGCTTCGCCATTAGATCGGCGGCGTTGTAGCGGAAGGTGGGGATGTGGTGCTCTTCGTATTTATTCTTCCACTCGTAGCCCTTGACTCCTAGAAACACCAGGCCGAAAAAGATGGTGGCGAGCAGTAATTGCACTTGCAGCTTGCGTTTACCCATCTGTGCGGCCCGAACCGCCATGGCAACCGTCAAGCTTGAGCAGATCAGTACCGCAGTGTTGAGCGTGCCTACAACCAGATCCAGGCTTCGGCTGGCCACGGCGAATTCCGGGAAGTACCAGCGGCGGTAAATCAGATACGCGCAGAACATCCCGCCGAAGAACATGATTTCGGTCCCGAGAAACCACCACATGCCGAGCGAAGCGGCATTGCGCTGCTGCTGCACATCGGCGAAGTGATGGCGCAACTCCGGCCGATCATGGTGCTCGTGCTCGGTGGCCAGCGACGCCTCCATGGCATGACTATCGCTCACTTTTTCACCTCTTCGGCCAGGGGCATGGTCTCGTATTCGTAAGCTTCCCAGGTTACGACTGGGGTTTCGTCAAAGTTGAACGTGGGCGGCGGCGACGGCGTCCTCCATTCAAGGCCAGTGGCTTGCCAGGGGTTGTCGCCGGCAATGGGCCCGTAACGCAGAGACCATGCCAGGTAAACCATAGGGAGCAGATATCCGACCGCAAGAATGGTCGCGCCAGCTGTCGAAAGCACGTTCAGGGCCTGCCATTCCGGCATGCGCGAGTAATCCCAATAGCGGCGCGGCATACCCAGATAGCCAAGAATGAACTGCGGGAAGAACGTCAGGTTGAATCCGATGAAGACGATGACGGCTGCAAGGCGACCCCACATTTCCGGATACATGCGGCCGGTAATCTTCGGCCACCAGAAGTGCATGCCGCCGAGGAAGCCCAGCACCGCACCCCCTACCATTACATAGTGGAAGTGCGCGATTACGAAATAGGTGTCGTGTACGTGAACGTCGAGTCCCAGCGTGGCCAGAAACACACCGGTCAAGCCACCAATGGTAAACAGGCCGATGAAACCGATAGCGTACACCATCGGGGTTGAAAACTGGATTGAGCCGCGGTACATGGTCGCGGTCCAGTTGAACACCTTAATAGCTGAAGGCACCGCCACCAGAAATGTGAGGAAGGAGAACGCCAGCGCAGCGTAAAGCGAAATGCCGGCGACGAACATGTGGTGCGCCCAGACCAGGAATCCGATGACCGCAATAGCGATACTCGACATCGCGACGAAGTTGTACCCGAAGATGCGCTTACGCGAGAAGCAAGGAATGATTTCGCTGACCACGGCCATCGACGGCAAAATCATGATGTAAACCGCCGGGTGCGAATAGAACCAAAAAAGGTGCTGGAAGAGCACCGGGTCGCCACCGCGGTTGGGATCGAATATCCCCAGATTCAGCGTGCGTTCGAGCACCACCAGGACCAGGGTGATGGCGATGACAGGCGTGCCCAACAACATAATGATGCTGGTGGCATAGTGCGACCACACAAACAGCGGCAGCCGCGACCACGTCATTCCCGGCGCGCGCATCTTGTGCACGGTGACAACAAAATTCAGGCCGGTAAGAATCGACGAGAAGCCGGCGATGAAGATCGCGAGTCCAGCCTCAACTACGTGCGAATTGCTGAACAGACTGGAGAAAGGCACATAGAATGTCCAACCGGTGTCCACGCCGCCGGTAACAATGGCGTACAGGTAAAGCGCCGCGCCGGCAATGTAGAGATACCAGCTGATCAGGTTGATTCTCGGGAAGGCCAGATCTTTGGCGCCGATCATCATGGGTATCAGAAAATTCCCCAGTACCGCCGGGATGGACGGGATCAGGAAGAAAAACACCATTACCTGCCCGTGCATGGAGAACATTTTGTTGTAGGTATCGGCCAGCAACAAATCGCCCGCAGGCGTGAGCAGTTCCAATCGGATCATCAACGCGAAGAATCCGCCAATGAAGAACATTGCTGTGATTGAAACGAGGTATAGCAGCGCGATACGCTTGTGGTCGGTGGTGAACAGCCACGAGCGAATACCGTACTCGGCATTCAGGTAATTCTTCCGTTCGATCCGTACTGCTGGGGTTGCCATTTGCTGATCCCTTAATCGTGCGGTTTACGGCGCCTTGGCTCCGGCCGGCACGCTGGTTACGGGTACCTGATTCAACGACTTCACATATGCGACCAGCGCGTTCAATTGTTCCTCACTCACCTGTCCCTGGAACGAAGGCATGATCGGTTTAAAGCCGGAAACTACCTTGGCTGCCGGCACCAGGATGGACTCTCGCACGTAATTTTCATCCGCCGTGACAGTACGTCCGTCTTCGAGTTGCACCGGCTTGCCGAATACGCCGGTCAAATTCGGCCCTCGTCCCTGCACGTCTGACCGGTGACAGGTCACGCATCCGAGCTGCGTGAACAGAGTCTGCCCGGTCTGCGCCAAAGAGCCTGTCGCGGGCCCGCCAGACATCCAATTCTGGTAATCGACAGGATTCATTACGACCACCTGCCCGATCATGGCAGAGTGCTCCGTTCCGCAATACTGGGTGCAGAACAAGTGAAACGTTCCCGGCATCGTCGCGCGGAACCACAACGTCGTGTAGCGGCCGGGAACCACGTCCTGCTTCACGCGAAATTCAGGAATAAAAAAGCTGTGAATCACGTCCTGCGAAGTCATGATCAGCTTGACGTCGCGATCGACCGGTACGTGCAACTCATTGATCTCGCGCTGGCCTTCCGCATGCTCAATCTTCCACATCCATTGCTTTCCGACCACGTAAATCTCGGTGGAGTCCTGGGGTGGAGTGCGCTGATGAAAATAAATGACGGCGCCCCATGCGAAGATGACCATAAAAATACCCAACGGGATGACCGACCACGCTATCTCAAGAATCAGGGAACCCTCAATATGATGGGCCTCGACCCCGGGACGGCGGCGGTATTGCAGTCCGAAAAAAGCGATGACGACAAAGATCGCCAGCGTCATCACCACCGACAGCACGACGAGAAAAATGTAGATCAAATCAACAGGCAGCGCATGCGTCGATGCGCCCGTCGGCCAAAGTGGGAAATTATCGAACATAAGCCTGAGACTCGCGCCGCCCCCTGTGCTCAGAATCTGACCCGCGCCGGAACAGCACCAGAAGCACTGTTCCAATCGAAAGTATGGTCAAGCCACCGGCCAACTGGATGATGTGACCGATCACCGCGCTGTACTTCCCGGCCTTTGGATCGTAGTGGTAGCAGTACAACAGAACTTGGTCCGCAAGCGTGCCAATCTTGTTCTGCGAAGCCTGAATCAGGCCCAGACGCAAATCACTGGGATGAAATTCCACGCCGTAATAGTATTGCGCGAGTTTCCCCTGCGGCGTCACCAGCATGATGGCAGTGCTGTGTGCAAACTGGCCGCTCTTTTCATCGAATTCATAGCCGAAGCCCACAGCTTTGGTCAGCGCGGTAATCGACTCCTGCGATCCTGTAAGAAAATGCCACCCGGCGGCGGCTCCGGCGCGTTTGTAATGTTGCAGCACGCTGGCTTTCTTTTCCGTTGCGTCCGCCGGCGTGTCTTTCGGGTCGAAGCTGACTGTGATGACGTCGAAATCCTTGCCAACCTCGAACTTCAGGGCTTTCAACGACCCTTCCAGTCCCGAGAGCAGCTCGCTGCAAAGCATGGGGCAGCGATAATAAACCAGGCTCAAGATGACGGGCTTCTTGCCGAAATAATCTCCCAGTCGCACTGGCTTGCCGGTCTCGTCCCGAAACTGCAAGTCCAACGGCAGTTGTTGGTTGAGCTTTTGCTCAATGCCGACGTTCTTCAATCCGGGCGGCGGCGCGTTCGATGTCGGCGACATAATTCCGCCCGCACCGGAGTACATCCCCTGCGCCCAACCCGAAGCGGCGAAAAACAGCATCACCATCGCGGTCCACAACGATTTTTGCGTGGCACTCTTCACGGCTATTTCTTTTTCCTTGTCTGCGTGCCAGCCGGTTTTTTCGGCATGGCGCTATTGTCAGATGCCGCCGCCGCGGCTTTTACCATTTTTACCGTCGAGGCGGGGGCGACTCCGGTTTGCGGCCGGGTTGGCAAACCGCGCTGCGCTACCAACTTCATCGCTTCCGTAATCGGAATGCGCACCACACTGTCCGTCTGGTCAACCCAGTCGTAGCTGTTGAGCCTCTGCTCTTCGCCCAGTCGAAAATCATTAATCTCGCTGCGTTCATCAGTTTCAAGGCGCGGACCAGGAAAAGTATTCTCCACGTGTTCGGTTGTAACCGTGCGCGGCGGAGTTGCTGACCGATGCGCCATCGGACTCATCGCGCCCTGATGCTTATCGAAGAACTTCTGCAGTCCAAAGAAAATACCCCAGACCGTGAAGTAAACCACCACTCCGGTAATCACCAATACGACGAGAAATGCGTAGACCGGCCGCGATCCCAGATCTCGCTCTTCGTAACCCGTTCCCGGATTTTGGTCATTGTGAAGAGGATCAGTCATGGGCTACCCCCGCGTATTCCAGGAACTCCTGCGCATGCAGGTCGAACTCGGGCAGTAGCGGGCGCTGCCTTAAATTATGGAAGAAATATGCCAGCCACAAGCCGCCCATCGCCGCCGGAACCACGATGTCGAGTAGATACCCCCAACGGAACGTCAGGTTTTCGCTGAACGTTGGCTCAATGTACCAGCACAGATCGACCAGTCGCATGAACAAGAGCCAGTACGCCAAAAGCACCAGCCTGCGCGGGTTTCTCTTGAATGGACGCGACAGGAGGAACAGGAATGGCAGCGCGAAGTGGAAAGCCACCAGCATCACTGCGATATTTCCCCAGCCATGGTTCAACCGGCGGAGAAAGAAACGGATTTCCATCGGCAGATTGCCAGCCCAGATGATCAGGAACTGCGAGAACCCGAAGTAGGCCCAAAGCATCACGAACGCCAAAATTAGCTTGCCGTGGTCGTGTACTTCTTTGGGCTTCAGCCAAGAGGCCACAGGCTCTTCGCGCGAGAGCAGGTTTTCGATTATCACCATTACGCACAGGGCAGAAATGCACTCGCCCACAATAATAATGAATCCGAAAATTGTCGAGAACCAGTGCGGGTCGAGCGACATGATCCAGTCAATCACAGCGAAGCTGATAGTGAATGCGTAGAGAATCAGTCCGGGGGCGGCGATCTTGCGGAAACGCGGACTCCGGTTCTGGAGGGGAGCGTGATCCTGTTCACTCGACCAGCGGGACAAAGTCCACGCCAGGACGAACCAGATGGCGAAGTAAAATACCGCGCGCCCGACGTACCCATCGAGAAACAGGAACCGCGCCGACCCCCGCACGGTGAGATAGGTGGAAGCAAGTTGCTGCAGATGCTTGTCGCCGCTGCTGTCGACGAAAGCCTTGTCTGCCCAGATGTACAGGCTCTTCATCCCAAAGAAAATCGGAATGATCAGCGCGCCCATCAGCGGAAGCACTTTCATGGCGGCTTCCAACTGGCGGCGAATCACCATTCCCCATGCTCCGCCCGTCAGGTGTTGAAGCATTAGAAGGGCCATGCTGCCGAGCGAAACGCCCAGCCAGAAAACAAATCCGATCAGGTACGAATGGAAGAACTGAGCGCGGGTCGTCGGGAAGAACGCCAGGCCCACCGAGAGCGCGCCGAACATGAGCCCCACGGCGAGGGAGTGCTGATACATGACATGCGCAATCTCAGGCGCCATCCACTTCGAACGATTTGTGCGCGCCGCGGTCATTGCTGCCCTTCTCCCGATGGGGTCGTCTGAGGTAACGGAACCGGTGGTGTGGCGCCCGAGCCGGGCTCCTTGAATCTTGGCGGCGCCGAGGGGATCACATGTCCGGCTGCATCGGCGACGGTCGCAGTCTGGCTCAGTTGCAGCGCCCTTATGTAGGCGACGATGGCCCAGCGGTCGCGCGGCGGAATCTGCGAAGCGTAGTCAGGCATCGCGCCGAAACCGTTGGTGATGGTGTCAAAGAAGTATCCCAGCGGCGCCTTGCGCAAACGCTCTTCGTGATAAGACGGCGGATGCTTATAACCCCGCTGCACTACCATTCCGTTGCCATCGCCCACGCGCGAGTGGCACGGCGAGCAGTAAATGTTGAAGCGTTCACGACCGCGCTCAAGCACTGCCTGATCCACCGCAAACGGCATGTAGTCCCCGGGATTGCCGCCGACCTTACCAGTGTAGAGATAAGCGTCTTCGTTCAACTGCCCGCGCTCCACAGTTCCTTCAACTGGCTCGCGCGACGAGCGCAAGTCGGAATAAAAGTCGCTCTTGGCCAGCGGCTTGAACCGGGGTTGGTCGTGCATGTCGTTGCGGCAGCCCACGAGCACGAGGGCCGCCAGCAATCCGAAAGCGCTACGGAGTCTCGCCATTTAACTGGGAACCTCCGCGATAGATGTCGGGCGCAGGCTCTCGAGAAAGTGCCGCGTGGCTTGCGGATCGTAATTCTTGTCGGTGGCGAAGATCACGATGAAAAACTTGTCTTTCGATGCGGCTTCGAACTGCGGCACATTGAACACCGGATGGTAGGGGTGCGGGAGGCCGTTGAGCGCAAACATCCCGAACACCGCCGACAATCCGGAAAACAGAATCGTCATTTCAAAAGTAACGATGATGAACGCGGGCCATGAATGCAGCGGTCGCCCGCCGATATTGATTGGGTAGCCCACGGTATTAATCCACCACTGCAGAACGTACGCGGCTGTCCCGCCCAGCAGTCCGCCGATCAGGCAGACTAGGGCCACGCCGTTGCTATGAAAACCAATCGCTTCAGAAAGTTCTTCCACCGGGAAAGGCGAGTAGGCGTCGATCTTGCGATAGCCCGCGCCATAGACTTTGCGAGCGGCAATGATCGCGTCGTTCACCGTCTCGAACTCAGCCATCAGACCGTAGGTGCGGGGTTCACTCATCGGTGATGAACCTCCGCTTCAGGCTCGACTTTAACCTCGGCTTCAGGCAACAACATCTTCAACTCGGCGATGGAAACTGCCGGCAATACGCGTAGGAACAGGAAGATGCAGGCGGTGAAGAAGCCCAGCGTGCCGCAGAAGATGGCCCAGTCGTAGCGCGTCGGATAGTACTGGCCGAACGCGGATGGCATGAAATCGCGCGTCAGGCTGACTACGACGATCACAAACCTCTCCAGCCACATGCCTACCAGAACGTCAAGCGACACCAGGAACAGCAGAAGGTTGTTGTTCCGGTACTTCCTGAACCACAGAATCTGCGGCACTACGATGTTTGTAAACAAGAGCGCGTAGTATGTGTAGGCGTACGGCCCGTGCAACCGGTTCCAGCGAAGAAACGTCTCGTACTGGTCTCCGCCGTACCAGTTCACGAAGGCCTCGATCGCGTACCCGTAAGCCACAATCCAGCCGGTTGCGAGCATGACCATGGCCGAGTTCTCGATGTGCCGGTCGGTGATCAAATCTTCAATGTTGTAGAACTTGCGAATCGGAATTGCCAGCACCAGCACCATGGCGAAACCTGAATAGATGGCGCCCGCAACGAAGTAGGGCGGGAAAATAGTCGTGTGCCATCCCGGAACGATGCCGATTGCGAAATCGAAACTCACCACCGTGTGCACCGATAGCACCAGCGGCGTCGCCAAACCTGCCAGTAGCAGATAGGCCGTCTCGTAGCGGTTCCAATGCTTCACCGAGTTGCGCCAACCCATGGCCAGCGACCCGTAAATGAACTTCAGCACAGGGTTGGGAGTGGCGTCGCGCATGCTCGCCAGGTCAGGGACTAATCCAACGAACCAGAACACCAGCGAAATTGTTCCGTAGGTTGAAACGGCGAACACGTCCCACACCAGCGGGCTTCTGAAGTTAGGCCAGTACGACATGGTGTTGGGATAGGGAAACAACCAGTAGGGCAACCATGGACGCCCAAGATGGAGCACCGGAAACATGCCCGCGCAGGCGACCGCGAACAGAGTCATAGCCTCGGCAAACCGGTTGATCGAATTTCGCCACGATTGGCGCAGCAGCAGCAAAATGGCGGAGATCAGCGTTCCGGCGTGACCGATACCAATCCACCAGACGAAGTTGACGATCGCGAATCCCCATCCGGCGGGAATCGCCACGCCCCACACGCCAACGCCTTTGTAAAACAGCCAGCAAACCGCAAACAGAAACCACTGCAGAATAATGAAGCAGATCGCCAGCCCAAGCACCCACCCGTGAGTGACCGGGCGGCGCAATACGATCGAGACAATCTTGTCCGTAATAGTGGCGAGCGTGTGCCCCGGCTGTATGACCGGTGCTTTCTGTTCGCCGGGTTCGACTTCTGTTGGTCTCGCCATGAAAATCGCTATTAGCCCTTAGCTATTAGCCAAATCTCCCGTCATTGACTCTCAACTTCACGCCCTCTTAACTATTGGTTCGTAGCTGCAACTTGAACCGCTTGGGTTCAAGCTAAGAGCTAACAGCTAAGAGCCGTGCTCCAGTTCCGGATTCGGATTCCGAACCGCGGCTAAATACGTTGTTCTCGGGCGGGTGTTCAAATCGTCCAGCGTTGCGTAATTGCGCGATTTCGCCTTCAACTTGGAAACCGCGCTGTTCGGGTCGTTAATGTTTCCGAACACGATCGCATTCGCCGGGCACGACTGCTGGCACGCCGTCTGCAATTTGTCGATCGGGTCTTTCCTATCCTGATCGGTAGTCGCCTCTTCGGCGGAGATGCGGGCGTGGGTAATGCGCTGCACGCAATAGGTGCATTTCTCCATCACGCCACGGCTGCGCACGGTCACGTCGGGATTGCGCAACATCTTCAGTTGCGGCGTCTCCCAGTCCTGGAAGAGCAGGAAGTTGAACCGCCGCACTTTGTAAGGACAGTTGTTCGAGCAATACCGCGTCCCTACGCAGCGGTTGTAAATCATATCGTTCAAACCTTCGGTCGAGTGCACGGTCGCGCCCACCGGGCAAACCACTTCGCAGGGCGCGTTTTCGCACTGCATGCAGGGCACCGGCTGGAAGTAGGCCTTGGGATTATCGCGGTCGCCTTGGTAATAGACGTCCACGCGCAGCCAGTGCATGTGGCGGCCTTTGCTGACCTGCTCTTTGCCGACCACCGGAATGTTGTTCTCCGCCTGGCAGGCGATGATGCAATTGTTGCAGCCGACGCAGGCGTTGTGATCGATGGTCATGCCCCACGAGTAGGGCTCAGACTTGTAGTCGTACGGCGGGTACATCGTTTCTTCGGTCTTAGGCGCTTCTTCGGAGAAATTCTCGCCCTTCAGGAATTCTTCGAGCGTGGCGGTGCGCACGATCGGGCGACTTTGCTCGCCCACATCCATCGTCTGGTAGCCCTGGGTGCTAGCCAGTTGATAGGCTCCGGCGGTTTTCGAAACTTTGCCCATCGCGCTATCGGGCGTGGCGCTGTAGCGCAGCGGATAAACATCGAACCCGGTGTCGTTCCCTGCTCGACCGGAACGCTGCCTCCCATAGCCAAAGAAGACGGTGACCGAATTGTCAGGATGCCCCGCCTGCACCCAGACCGGAAGATCGAGCGACTTGCCATTCAACTCGACCTTGACCATGTCCTTGCTCGCAACCTGCAGCCGGTCGGCCATTTTCGGCGACATGAGCAGCGGATTGTCCCAGGTCATCTTGGTCATCGGCTTGGGCAATTCCTGCAACCAGCCGTTATTGGCAAAGCGACCGTCGTAGATCGAAGGATCGCGACGGAAGTTGATTTCGATTAAGCTCGCGTCAGCCTGTGCTGGCGGAGCCGGGAACGCCCCCTTCGAGGAAATCGACTTCGGCGTGTAGGCGGTGCCTTCAACCATTCCGTCATGCAGCGACTTTCGCCACCACATATCGAAGTCTGCCCCGGAATGTTTTGACTTCCAGTAGTTCTGGACAATCTCAAACCCAGGAGTGTCGGCCTGCCCGTTGAGCAGCGAGACCAGTTCATGTGCGCTTTTGCCGTTGTAGAGCGGAGCAATCAGCGGCTGGACAATGCTCACCGTGCCGTCGTAGGCGCGAGTGTCGCTCCACTGCTCCAGATAGTGGGCCTCGGTGATATGCCAGTGGCAAAGTTCGCCAGTCTCGTTGTTGTTCTGCCCGAGGTGAACTCGAAGCGGAATGTTGTTGTTCTTGAGCGCATCGGCAAATCCGAGATCAGCAGGCGCGTCGAATACCGGATTGCCGCCAAGAATCACGAGCAGATCGACTTTGCCCGCGCGCATGTCGGTGACCAGGTCTTTGATGGAATCATTCTGGCTGGCAGTCGTCGCGAGAACGGGATCGGTATAGAAAACTGTTTTGCCGACGTTGCCGAGGGCCGCGTTGATTGCATGAGCCAAGGCGTGAACGACGGGCGGCTGGTGATCGCCGGGGATGATCACGCTGGCGCCGTGGGCTTCACGAAGGTCATCGGCTAGCGCATTCACAAACCGTACATTCTGCCCAACGAGTGTGTACAGCGAGGCCCCCTGAAGGCCCATCATCTTCTGGACCTGAGTGAGTACGCTGCCTACTTCACTCGCTCTCACCGCCAGTCGGTGGTCCGCCTTCGTCCCCGTTGCCGTCGGCGTGCTCTCGATGGCGTAGAAGCGGCTCATCTTGCCAGACTCGGGATCGCGGCGCTTGGCGAAATCGCGCGCGTAGCGGGTGTTTCCGGGGAAGCCTGCGTACAAGAAATCTGCATCGAGAGAAACAATCACGTCCGCCGCCTCGAGCTTGTAGGTCGTCTCGACCGCCTGCCCGAAAGCCATTTGCGCGCCCGCATAAACGTTGTCGCGATTCACCGGCTCATAAACGTGCCACTTGGCCTGCGGAAAATTCTTCAGGAACTGCTGCATCTGGTCCGCGAGCGTGGGCGACGAGAATGCCTGCGACAGAACGCGGACCCCGGCACCCTGCAAAGCCTTCTGCGAATTGAGCGGGCCGCGAATCTGGCCAACAAACGCGCCCCAGGTACTGATTTCGCCGAGGTGGAGCACGTTCTGCGAGCGGTCAGGATCATAAAGATCGAGAATCGAAGCCTGGGCAAAAATGTCCGTGCCGCCGAGGCTGGCCTGATGGTCGGGATTGCCTTCAATCTTGATCGGACGAAACTCGCGGCTGGTGACCAGCAGCGGCGCCGCGAATCCGCCCAGCGTAAAGGCGGTCGCGTAAGACATTGGCTTGCCCGGGATCAGCCCTTCCGGCTGGCGAACATAGGGAACGATCGGCTCGAGCGGCTGGCGAGTGCAGGCCGTCATGCCCGCAAGCGCGAGCGAGGAACCCATCAGCTTGAGGAAGCCGCGGCGGGAGACAGCGTCAATCCATTCCGAGGCGCCTTTGGGGAACTCGCGATGCATCATTTCGCGCACTTCGGATTTGCCTGCAAGCTCTTCGAGGCTCCGCCACATTTCGGGCGAATTTTTCTCCTCGAGCTCCGCCTGCAACTGCACGAGATCGAGCTTGTCCTTTTTGCTGGGACAAACCTCTTCGCGCTTGGCGCTGACCTTACCGTTTTGTTCGTCGTTATTCATCGGTCCAATTCGCCCCTTCGGGGCTGGTCTTAGTTCAATCGCATCCACGGCTACGCCGTGGGCCGTATTCTTCTGCCGCTTCGCGGCATAAACGCCAAACCCCGCCTCACCTGTGGCACGTGTTGCAGCTGGTAATGTCCATCACCGTGCGCAACTTGTATGCGCCTACCAGATATTTGCCCAAATCCATCTGGTCCGTAAATGTCTTTTCGTCCACCACGACCGGCACATCTTCGGTCGGCTGCTGATACCGCATGTTGAAAACTTGATCGCGCGGCCGAAGAACCTTGGCAGGATTGCGATGGCAACTAATGCACCACTCCATCTGCAGTGAAGCCTGATTGAACATCAGCGGCATGCGATCGACCGCGCCGTGGCAAGTATTGCAGCCAACGCCCTTATTGATATGAATGCTGTGATCAAAGTAAACGAAATCCGGCAGATCGTTCACCCGGTTCCACACCAGCGACTTGCCGCTGCGGAAGCTCTCGCGCACCGGCTCGAGCAGGGCGGCGTTTGACCAAATCTGTGAATGGCAGTTCATGCAAGTTTTCGTCGGAGGGATTCCCGCAAACCCCGAGGTTTCGACCGAAGTGTGGCAGTAGCGGCAATCGATTCCGATAGCGGCCACGTGGTGCTGGTGGCTGAACGGCACTGGCTGTGGCCTTACCAGTCCCGCATAGGTAACGTAGGGCGAGCGCTGAATCTGAATGCAAAGCCAAAGGGCAAACGCCGCGGTAAAGATGCCCGCATAGATCGAGAGCCGGGAAACGACATTTGCGCTGCGATGGAAAATCTGCATCGATCAGAATCTGTCTTTGGCCGCGAAAAAAAGTTTGTTTAGCCCGAAACGAATAACGACGAAAGAGTTGTTGTCGGCTGCGAAACTGGAAATTATAGCAGGAAGAAAGAATTTGAAAATGTCTTTCCCGGAAAATTTTCATCCCGGACCAAAATGGTCGCAGCGCGCCCGATTCCCATCCACCGCCATGGAGTAAATTGAGTCGATGACGTTGGCTACAATCACTGAGGCGTCGCAACTGGTGCGCACCGGGCAGGTTTCTCCCGTGGAACTGGCGCGCGAGTGCCTGGAAAAGATCGATGACCGGAACGCCGAGCTCAACGCATTCATCACCGTCACCTCCGACGCCGCGCTGCAGAGTGCCTGGGAAGCTGAACGCGAAATCCTCGCCGGGAAATGGCGCGGTCCGCTGCACGGCATTCCGGTCGGATTGAAAGATCTGATCGACACCGCCGGCGTGCGCACCACGGCTGCCAGTGCGGTATTTGAAAACCGGGTCCCGGCGAAAGACGCTGCGCTGGTTAGAAATCTAAATGCTGCCGGCGCAATTTTGATCGGCAAGCAGAACCTGCACGAGTTTGCCTATGGCGGCAGTTCGCTGATCAGTCACTTCGGCCCGGTCCACAATCCGGTGAATCCCACGCACATCGCAGGCGGATCCTCCGGCGGTTCTGCTGCCGCGGTGGCGTGCGGCATGTGTTTCGCTGCGGTCGGAACCGACACTGCGGGTTCGGTCCGCGAACCCGCTGCCTTGTGCGGAATTGTTGGGCTTAAACCTTCTTATGGACTGGTGAGTGCCGAGGGCGTGATTCAGCTCTCGAAATCTCTTGACCACGTGGGGCCGCTCACGCGCAGCGTCGCCGATGCCGCAATCATGCTCGATGCGCTTACAGGCAATTCCGGCGAGTACTACGCTGGGTTGCGGGAACAGCGCCGCAATTTCGTCATCGGCGTTCCCCGCGCATACTTCTTTGACGACGTGAATCCCGAGGTCGCCAGCTCAGTCGAATGCGCGCTCGCGACACTGGCCGCTTCCGGATTCATCGTGATCGATGTCGAGGTCCGGGTCGATGAGGACCGCACCGTCCAGAGCGCCGAGGCATACGCGTTTCATCGGGAGACGGTCGCAAAGCACCCCGACCTTTACGATCCCGAGACCAAGCGGCGGATTCTTACGGGGAGCGCGATTAGCGAAGACCGCTACTACTCAGCTGTGAGGGAACTCGCGCACATTCGCGAGGAGATTAAGAAGATATTCCAAACGGTGGATGTTCTGGTGACGCCGACCACGCCCGTCGCGGCGCCGAAAATTGCTGATCTGACGGAGCATGCCGATCGCCTGCGGCCCGTTGAACTTCTTCTGCTGCGCAACACTCGGCCGGTGAACGTGTGGGGGTTGCCGGCGATTTCCGTGCCCTGCGGCTTCCATTCCTCTGGGCTGCCGATTGGACTGCAAATCATCGGCCCGCCCAATGGGGAGCTCGCCGTACTCCAGATTGCGAGCGCCTTCGAGCAGCTGCGAGTCTAGCGATCAGTCCACCGAGTGCACGTCTTCGGGTAAGGTCATCACAAAATCACACTGGCCCGATTCCTTCGAACAGGTCAGCGTTCCGCGGCGAAGGATCTTCGTGGGAACGTCATCGGGAAACGAGAAGTCGAGCTTTGCGCGCCGCAGGTTTTCGGTCAGCGGCTTCAGCTTCTCTTCCCCACTGACAAATTTCGCCGCATCGACTTTGGCGCCACCGGGGCCGGGCGTCAGCAGCACGAAGAAGTCGGCCGTGCCCGTGAGCGGAGCAACCTTGCCGAGCTTCAGGGTTCGCAGTTGCTGCAGCTCCATGCGGTGCTGCTCTATGACCGGCGCAACTTTGCCGTCGCCGCCGACCAGCGTGGCCAGGCGGCTGCGGGTCTCGGTCGCTGGGCGGATCCCAGAAAGGGATTCTGCGTAAGTGCGGATGGCTTCGTCTTTGCGGCCCATCTTCTGATAGATCTGTGCGAGGTGATCTCCGACTTCGCCGTGTTGACCGAGCACCCACGCCGACCTCACATATTTCTGGGCCTTGTCCATGTTTCCTCGCGCGAAGTAAACCCAGCCCAGCGTGTCCCAGTTCGCGTCGAGCTCCGCGGCAATCTGCAGATCGCGGTCCGAAAGTCCGTCGATCGAAAGATTGCGCGAGTCATTGGCGATGGCGGTAACGGCGGACTCGGCATACTGCTGTGCGCGGTCAAGGTGTGCATTCTTCAGCGACAGCTGGTAGGCAATGTTGTTCCAGACGGCGGGTGTGGCGGAAATCTGCACCGCTTTATCGAAGGCGGCCAAAGCCTTGTCATCCTGGCCAAGATTCAGATATGCGTCGCCGAGGCTGATCTGCAACGAAGCGTCGTCAGACTTAAGTGAAACTGCTTTCTCCAGCTCCGGCACCGCTTTGTCGTAGGCGTGCGATTCCTGGTACATGCTGCCGAGAGCGGCGTGGGCGTAGAGGCTGAGGGGATTGATTTCGATCGCCTTCTGGAACGCCTCAGCGGCCTGATCGTACTTGCGGTCCGCGGTGTAGGCCCAGCCGATGGAGCTGAAGGCGTACTCGTCATAGGGGTTCAGTTCGGCCTGTTTCTTGAATGCCTCGACGGCTTTGTCAGACTGGCGCAATACCATGTACGCCCGGCCCAAGTCCATCCAGGCGCTCTTGTGCTTGGGATCGTCGGCCACCACTTTCTTGAGAAGTTCGATTGCAGTATCGAAGCTGCCGCGTTGGAACGCGGCCTTGGCGGCATCGTAAAGTTCGTCGCCTTTGAGGTCCGGGTTCAGGGTCGGGGTTCCGGCAGCAGTGCTGTCGATCTGCAACTTCTGCTCGGAGTCGGCGAGCACGGTGTGGCGAAACGCGATGTAATCGCTGGCGCGCGCCGAGGGCAACTCGTTCATGCTGGTGGCGAGGGTGCGTTCGGCGGTAAACACGTTGCCTTCCGTCTTGTAAGTGACCTGGTAGTGCCCGTAATCGCGCTTCATGGCAAAGGGCAAGGGGGCGGTCACGCTGTATTTCGCGGGAAATTCAATGCGCAGCTTATAGACATATTCGACCGGGGAGCCGACCTGCACGGGGTCGGGATCATCCTCGTCAGCCCCCGCCATGGCGATCTGCGAAAATGGCAACGCCAGTTCACTCTTTTTCTTCGACCAGTCCAGAAAGCCGGCGGCAGATATTTTGTAATCCACTTTGAACGGCTGGTGAGTTTCGGACGGGTCCGTCGCCTTCACCTCGGAAACGTCTCCCGACACTCCCCCGTAAGCGCTCATCTGCTTCAAGAACTCGTCCCACTTGTTGCGCGGAATGCGACGGAAGAGGGTGCGCAGGTAGAGTTCGGTGTCGCCGCGAAATTCGTAGTGGACCTGAGCTTCCAGTTTCCCGAGTTCGCTGACTTTTCCCTGTATCTCAGCAATCTGGCGGTTCAGCATCGGCGGGTCAGCCGGAGTTTCCTCGAGGTGCGGCGCGCCGTCCTGCGGGATGATCAGAGCCTGCTTTTTGCGCAGCACCGAATTCAGCAGGCGGAAGGGGGCTACTTCCGTGGTCGAGTCCATCCACACTTCTTCTTTTTCTTTGCCGAGCGGAAGCATGGTGAAAACGTGATCGAACTGCGAAGGCGAGGGCACATCGGGGTCAAGCTTGCGGGCGGAATTAATCAGCACCGAGTCGGCGTTGTAGCCCTCGGCCTGAAGCAGCGACGAAAGCAGCGTGTGCTTGTCTTTGCAGTCACCGTATTCGTTATGCAGCACGTCGCTGGCGGCATGAGGCTGAAAGCGCCCCACTCCGAACGACAGGCTGATGTACCGAAAATTCGTCGCCACGTAGTCGTATAGCGCCTGAATTTTGTCGAGGTCTGTCGCTTTGCCCGCAGTGAGTGCCGCGGCCTTGGCGCGAATCTCGGCGTTCGGCCGGCGGCGATCTTTTTCCAAGCCAGCATACCAGCGGCCCAGTTGCTCCCAGCTTTCGAACGTGGTCATTTGAACCGCTGCGTATTCAGGCTCCTTGGGCGCTTTTTCCTTCTTTTTCTTTTCTTTCTCTTTCTTTATCTCCTCGTCGGTCTTGTCCACGTGGGAACTCGTCCAGGTATAGACGCGCCGGCCGCTGGCTTCCGACATTTTGGGATCGTTGCCGGGCTTCGTCTTCAGCGTGATCTTGCGGTCTTTGGGGACATCCACCGCGAGTTGTTCGTCGAGCACGGTTCCGTTCTGCACAAAATCGTGCTGCATCCAGAACTGGCCCGGCGAGAGCGGCGTTTGCGTGATCGTAACAAAGTCGTACTCCAGTTCCACTCCCGGGCGAATCCCGGGGACGGTAATGTGCTTCTGCCGGTAGTCGGTGTAAACGGGGGCTTCTTTTTCGAGCGGGATGCTCAAGTCTTGAATCGCGTCAGGCGCAGCGGCGACTGTCGATCCGTCGGGATTCAGAACACGAACGTATGGAACCTCGACGCGCTCATTGGCTGAGTTGTAGCCGACTACCAACTGCCCCCACTGCTGGACGCCGGCGTCGCTTTGAATCTTGACCCGGGCGTACACTTCGCGGCGTCCGGTGCCGTCGTTTTCAAAGCGATACGAGGTGTGGAATTTCTCCACCACATAAGCTTCCTGCGAATGATCGGCAGGTGGGGCGGCGGTTGCGATCGGCGGAGCGGGTGGCGCAGGCACCTGGGCAAACGCGGCACAGGCAGAGGAAAGGATGGCAGTGAGAATAAAACGACGGAGCATAGGCTTTGGCCGTTTGTACCGCATCGCGCCCAGCTATGCAAGTGACCGGCGGGGCTGCACGACCGCCACGGCCTTCGTCTGGTTATTGGCTTGCGGTTGCGTTATCCACGAAATGGGCTTCGTCGCTCTTCATCTTCTTTAATTGATCGACGGGCAGATAGACCATGTGCCCGGCGTCGTAAGTGGAATAGGAGATTTGAGACCTAAATTTAGCCGGAAGATCCATGTGCTGGTAGGTGTAATTGGCGGCATAGTAAGGAGTCGCCAAGTCGTAATAGCCTTCCATCACCAGAATCTTCAGGTATGGGTTCTGAACGATGGCGTGCCGCAAGTCCATCGCCGTGCTGGGAAACCCGGCCTCGGCAGATCCCCATTCCCACTTGAAGCCGCCCTCCCGCGGAAACACGTTGTAGGGCATGTCCACTTTGTAGCCCAGTTCGGTGCGAACGTAATTGTTAAACACCGAGTTATAAGGAGGCACGATTGCCGGTTCGGTGGGATCAAAAAACGGCGTGTCGAGCAGGCCGTCGGGGTCGGGGCCGGTAAAACGGCCATCGAGCCGTCCCACGCGCAGCTTCTGGTCCAACAGCAGATAGTGAGTGAATTTGGCAACGTCAATCCGCAGGTTGGCCTGGTCGAGTACGTCTTTGCTGAGTCCCGTGAATCGCGCCATGTGCTCGATAACGCTCTGCTTCTCTTCCGGCGTGAGCGCGTCACCCTTGGCGAGTGCCTGAGCGTATTCGCCCGAAGCCCATTGTTCGGACCCCTGCCGCGCCTTGGTCATGTCCTGCTGCAGGTCTGCCGGCAACTTGTGGTGGTAGCCAGCGATCATAGTGAAAGACGGAATCAGCAGGATGTAGGGCTCGTCGTTTGTTTTCGAATCCTCTAGCGTCTGGAAGTCGATTGCTGTGGAGAGCAGCGTGATGCCGTTGAACGAAATCCCCTGCTCCGCCAGATTTCCCGCGATGCCCGCCGAGCGCGTAGTGCCATAGCTCTCGCCGAACAGGAACAATGGCGAGTTCCAGCGCTCGTAGCGGCTGATGTACAGGCGAATGAATTCGCTGAAGGCCGCAATGTCGCCCTTCACATTCAAAAACTTCTTCAACATTTCAGCATTCTCGGCGCGGCTGTAGCCGGTTCCGATCGCATCCACAAAAACCAGATCGCTTTTGTCGAGCAAGGTGCTGGCGTTGTCTTCGATTCGATAAGGGGCGGCGGGCAGATTCCCATCCGCGAGAAGCACTACGCGGCGCGGACCGAGGGCTCCCATGTGCAGCCAGATGGTCGCCGAACCCGGGCCACCATTGAACGCAAAGGTCAGCGGGCGCTTTGCGCTGTCGGCGCCGTCAACCGTGTAGGCGACGAAGAACATTTCGGCTTCGATCTTGCCGTCGCTGCGTTTGATCGGGAGCCTCCCGGTGGTGGCCGTGTATTTCAGCGACGTTCCTCCGACGCTTATCTGGTGATGCGTCACGATCGGGGGGGCCTCGGCCATGTCGAAGTGCTCTTCCTTATCTTTTTTGTCGTCGCTGGGCTTTGCGTCGGGCGCGGCAGGCGCGGGTTCGGTCGGCTTGGCGGCGGGATCTTCGGCCTTCTTCGACTCGGCTTTCTTTGGCTCAGGCTTCTTGGGAGCAGCCGGCTTGGCGGACTTATTTTCCGGCTGGTCCTGCGAAGGCTTGCTGTCGCTGTTCTGCTGTGCAGCGCACAGCAGCAGAAGTGCTGGGAGCAAAAGAAGAAGATAGACGAATCGGCGCATGTTTTCTCCAAACCCGGTAGGGCGCGAATTTGGGATTATACGACTGCCCGCAAACTGAGTTGCTAAAATAAGGTCATGCCCGTGGCCCGCGAGAGCAAAATCCAGCCCAGCATTAAGACCCTGCAAGCGCCTTCGCTGGCGCGAATCCCATGGCTGTTGCACGGATTCAGCACGCGGCCGGGCGGAAGTTCGCGGGCCTATGGCGGAGGGACTTTAAACCTTGGCTTCACGGCTAGTGACAGCAAAGCCGCCGTTGTTCGCAACCGGCAGGCGTTTGTTGCAGCGCTGAACAAAGGCCGCAAGACTTCGTGGGAGCTTGTCGTCCTGCAACAGATTCATTCGGATCTCATTCACTTGATCTCTGCTGGTCTAAAACATCCGCGCGCGGGCGATGGGCTGATTACGGACACTCCGGGCTTGCTGCTTGCGGTTCTCACTGCGGATTGCCTTCCAGTGATTCTTGCCGATCCAAAGCGGCGTGCGATTGGCGTGTTCCATGCCGGCTGGCGCGGAACGATCAAACGAATCGTAGTAAAGGGTATCGGCGAAATGATTCGGCACTTCGGCAGCGATCCGGCCCAGCTGCGCGCGGCCATTGGGCCTGGAATCCGAGGCTGCTGCTATCAAGTGGGGCCTGAGGTCAAAACTAAATTTGAATCTCAGTTTGCCTATGGTGCTGAACTGTTTCGCGAAACCAAAGAGACTAACGAAATCCATGAGAGGTACCCGCTGCTTTTTTTGACGGCGCGGGCCCCCGGTCACAGCGAATTGCCGAAGAAGATCTTCCTCGACCTCGCGGAAGCTAACCGCCGCCAGTTGCTCGATGCCGGCGTTCACGCGCGAAACATTTCCGACTTGGCGATATGCACCTCGTGCAATCCGCAACTTTTCTTTTCGCATCGCGCCGACCAGGGCCGCACCGGCCGCATGATGGCCATCGCAGGGATTCGAGCGTAACAAGATTCGGACGTAACATAAAGATGGCTTCGGCAGATCCCAAATCGGTGAAGGTCCACTTGAAGACCGGGGCGGGCGTCGAAATCGAGTGGAAGGACGATCACCTCTCGACCTACTCGTTCGCTTTTCTGCGTCATGCATGCCCGTGTGCGCTATGCGATGAAGAGCGCGCCAAGGCGCGTCGGGAACCCGGATCGCAGGCGCTGCCTAAACCGGGCGAATTGCCGATGTTCAAGCCCGCGGTCAACGCGCTCTCCGCTGAGGGTGTCGGAAAATATGCCATCAAATTCAACTGGAACGATGGGCATCAGCTGGGAATCTATTCCTGGCAGTGGCTACGGGAAATTTGTCCCTGTAACGAATGCCGCGAAGCCAAGGCTAAATCCAAAGCCGGATAGCTTAAGCCCTCAGCCTCGGGCAGTCATCCTCTTGCGATCATAGGAATCGCTGCCAGTGCCGCCAGCATACCCACCGTTTTCCAGCGCGTGAATTTTTCGTGCAGAAAGATTCGCGCCAGCAGAACCGTAATCGCCGGATACAGGGAACTCAGTACCACGGTGGTATCCAGGCGTCCCAATTGGCTGGCGCGCACGAAAAACGCCGTCCCCGAAACGTCGATGCATCCGGCTAACAGCCCGAGCCAGAGACCTCGCCGGTAATAAGGAACAAATTTCCAGCCCACGAGTGTGATGGTTCCGGTCACAGCGAAAGAGGCGATGCGGGCAATCGCGGCAATCCAAAACGGATCGCCGCTCCCGGTCTTCTTAATAAAAATGAAGAACAGGGCAAAGCCGAGGCCGGCGAAAATCGCGGGCGCCAAGCCTTTCGGACGGCTTGCACCTTCGGGACGGGACACCAGCCAGATTCCAACGAGCGCAAGGGCAAATCCGGCGCAGGGCACAAGTCCGGGGAAGCCCTCGTGCAAAATTCCAAAAATCGTCGGGATCCCCGCGCTCAGGACCGCCGTCACCGGCGCTGCGATTCCCATGCTGCCTTGCGACAACGCGTGATAGAAGAGCGCGAGCGAGATTCCTCCGGCGGCCCCCGCTGCCGCGGCCCAAACCAAATGGGACTGCGGAGGAAATGGTTCGCCAGCCGCGAGGGCGGTCGTCACCATTAATGCGGTGCCGCTGAGGTGGCCGAGCGCCGCAAGGAAGAATGCCTGAAAACGCCGGGCGGTGTAGCCTCCTAAAAAGTCGCTGACGCCCCAGGTGCACACCGCGCCCAGAGCGTAAGTGGCGGAAGCGATTTGTGCAGGGGTGGCCATACAAGTTCAATCGAGACTAGCAGAAGCGAACGCATGGTTAATCGGCTACCCAAACCTAGCGACGCGAGCGGACAAGACCTACCGTCCAGTATTTATCGACGGCATACAACGAACTGCCAGCATTTCACGATTGAGTCGTGCCAGCGTGGCGGCATATCGGCAGGGAGCGACACTGTCGATCCTTCATCACCGATTTGGAACAGCGTCTACGTCTTTATCGCCCTTGCCCTTGGAAAATAGCGGATTGTCGATTGTGCCGCCGATCCGAAAGGGAAATTGCAACTTGCCGTTTTTTAATGAGGCCCCGGACAGCCGGGCAATGGTGTTGGTGAAGAAGCCTTCTTTGGTTGTGATCTCCGCCAACCCGCGATAATTCAACTCATCGGAGCCCGATACACTAACACTGCCCGAGCCATCCACATCGACCCCGTATCCGTCGATGTCGATGAGCTTGCTCGAAATTCGCTGATTCGCCAGCTCCAGATCGGTGGTGATCAAGTTGAACGAGGAAGGATCGTTCTTCGCGGGTCCAAGATCGTTGAAGTGCGCCAACTTCATCAAATTCGCGTTGAGCTTCAGACTTGGCACCTGACCGTTGCGCACTGTTACATGTCCGGCTCCGTGCATTCCCGCCAGGGGACGGATCGAATGTGAGATTTCTCCCCCCAGCTTTACGTCTCCTTCCATCTTCCCGGTCATCTTCCCCCCGCCGTTTGGGAAGGCCGCCAGAAGCTGGGTCATGTTAATTCCGCGCATTCGCGCATTGGCATTGAAGCTTATGTTCCTCCTCGAAAGATCGAAGGAGAGGTCACCCACCGCAGTCCCGCCATAGACAGCCGCTTTGACGTCCGTGAAGAAGACGTGCCGCGACTCCAGCCGCAATTTGGAATCGAGATTTCTGGCTTCGACGGAGCCGAAGCGCAGAATACCCGCGGTGAGCTTGCCGTGACCGTCGTTCGAGGAAGAGGAAGGATTGATAATTCCGAGCACGTTCACCTGCTCCAGTTCGCAGGTAATCTCGTGGGCCTCGAAAAAGACGGGTCCCGCGGCGTCGGACGGCAAAAGATTCGATGCTACTACTACGCCTCGTTTAACTTTCACGGTCGGAATGGGGCCGAGAGGAATGTCAGTCGCGGAAACTGCAGATTGCGGATTCTCGAAGTTCCACGGGCCGTCGGGGTCTGAAGTCAAATTTACGACCGGCTCCTCAAGCACCAGAGACTTGATAACGATCTGGCGGTGCAACAGCGCGCGAACGCTAAGTTCAGCATCGATCTGCGCCACTTGCACAACATAGCCCGGCGGAAATATAGGAGGATTTTTTACGCCGAAGTGATCAATGTGAATCTCTAAAGGGAAAAAGGTGAGTGCGAGCCGCCCGATTTCTATTTGCTTTCCGGTTTTCTGCTCAAGGTAGGAGATCACCCGGGGCCGGTATCGCTCCACATTAATGAGAGGGGGCACAACGAAAACAAGCGCAAGCAAAAAGATCGCAGCGATTCCAGCAACCCTTAGAGTTCGACTACGGCGGATCATCAATAGCGTCCTCTGCACAATTGTCTCGTAGCCCGGTGATAGAAGATCAGGGACTGACTGTTGCTACTAGCGTGCCACAAAACTAGTGATCATACCGTTCAATTGTGAACAAGATTCGAAGCCCACTTGTCCGCTAGAATAAACAGGGCCACCTGACGGCCTTGCACGCAGCTTGCTTGGCTATCCAATCTACTTTTGGAGTTTCCTATGTCCCGGTTTTGCAAGCCGAGGTTCGCGCTGCTACGCGGAGTTTTGGCACTTTCCATACTGTTGATCTGCGGATACGCCCAGTCGCAAACTTCGCCCGAGACTTCACCCGAAACTCCGGACATCCCCGCCGACTACAAGGAGCCCGTTGCTTCCTATGACTACGAGAAGCGCGTGGTCATGATTCCCATGCGGGACGGGGTCAACCTGTACACGGTGATCGTCATTCCGAAAGGCGCGAAGAATGCACCGATTCTGCTGACCCGCACGCCGTACAACGCCGCCAAGCGCGCCGAGCGGTATGTTTCGCCGCACATGGCGGCTACTCTGCCGCAGGGAGATGAAGTATTTGTTGATGCCGGGTACATTCGCGTGTTCCAGGACGTGCGCGGCAAGTACGGGTCCGAAGGGCCCTACTGGATGACCCGCCCACTGCGCGGGCCGCTCAACTCCAGCAACACCGACCACTCCACCGATGCGTTCGACACCATCGACTGGCTGGTGAAGAACCTGCCTGAGACGAATGGCAAAGTCGGCATGTTGGGGAGTTCGTATGAGGGTTTTACCGTGGTGATGGCGCTGGTGAATCCGCATCCGGCGTTGAAAGTCGCTGCGCCGGAAAGCCCCATGGTGGATGGGTGGATGGGCGATGACTGGTTTCACTACGGCGCCTTCCGCCAGATTAACTTCGACTACTTCACCGAGCAGACTGCCAAGCGCGACGAAGGGAAGGCGATAGCCCGCCGGCGATATGACGACTACGAGGCCTTCCTCCGCGCGGGCTCGGCGGGCGATTATGCCAAAGTCAACGGCTTGGATCAGCTGCCTTGGTGGCGCAAGGTGGAGGAGCATCCGGCGTACGACAGCTTCTGGCAGGGGCAGGCGCTCGACAAGGTGATGGCGCAACAGCCGCTGAAGGTCCCTACAATGTGGATACAGGGAATCTGGGACCAGGAAGACATGTGGGGCGCCAATCACAGCTATTACGCAGTCGAGGCGAAAGACACAACCAACACCATGAACTTTCTGGTGCTGGGGCCATGGCGCCACAGCGGCGTGAACTACGATGGCTCGGCTCTAGGTCCGCTGCACTGGGAGGGCGACACTGCGTTGCAGTTCCGCCGCGATGTGCTGCTGCCTTTCTTCAATCAATATTTGAAGGATGGAGCGCCGAAGGCAAACACGCCGCCGGTATTGTTCTACAACACGGGCGAGAACCGTTGGGACCGGTTGCAGTCCTGGCCGCTGGCCTGCGAAAGGGGCTGCGCGACGAAATCAAAGCGGCTCTACCTGAGCTCGGGCTTCGGACTGTCGTTTACTGCGCCGGCAGGACAGGGAACGGCCTACGACGAGTATGTGTCTGATCCCGCCAAGCCGGTGCCGTACCAGCTGCGCCCGGTGCACTTCGCGGACGAAGACGCGTGGCGCCGCTGGCTGGTGGACGACCAGCGTTTCGTTGTGGATCGCCCTGACGTTTTGTCGTACGAGACCGAGCCTGTGACGGAGCCGTTGCGCATCAGCGGCGCGCCGGTCGTCAATTTGATCGCGTCCACGAGCGGAAGCGACAGCGACTGGGTGGTTAAGCTGATCGATGTCTATCCCGACGAAGTTCCAAGCCGGCCGGAGATGGGCGGCTACGAGCTAGGCATCGCCATGGATATTTTCCGCGGCCGTTATCGTGAGAGCTTCGAGACGCCGAAACCGATCGCGTCCAATGAGCCGGTGCTCTATAAGTTTGTATTGCCGAATGCCGATCACGTGTTTCTGCCCGGTCACCGTGTCATGGCGCAGGTGCAATCGAGCTGGTTTCCGCTCTACGACCGCAACCCGCAAACGTTCGTGTCCAATATTTTCCTGGCAAAGCCGGAAAACTATGTGAAGGCCACGCAGCGGATTTACCACGCCTCCGGAGAGGCCAGCTACATTGATCTGCCGGTGGTGCCGGTGCAATAGGCGCAGTGTGCTTCTGCTGCCTTCTGTCCATGCCGCATGGGGCCGGAGCGCGGCGTCTGCTAGGATTTCGACACATCTCTTGTGAGAGTGGGGGACTTCATGCGCCAAAAGATTTCAATTCTGTTTGTACTGCTGCTGGCTGGATTCTTGTTGAATGCTGCTGCTGTTGAGGAACAATCACAGTCCGCAAAAGACCCGCGGCTTCAGGGCGCGTTCCGGCGTCCGGCGAAGAATGGCTGGATTTTCGTGCATCTGGCCGGCAGTCCGTCGCAGATCGGATTTCAGCATGGCTACCTGCTCGCGCCCGAGATCGAAGACACGCTCAAAGTCGAAACGCTTGAACTGACTCACGACAACGGTAAAGACTGGCAATTCTTCCGCGATGCTGCGAAGAGTATGTTGTGGCCGCACATTGAGGCTGAGTACCGCGAGGAGTTGCAGGGTATTGCGGACGGCGCAAACGCGGCCGGAATCAAGCTCGACCTGTGGGACGTAGTCGCGATGAATGCGTCGCTGGAGTGGAGCTACTACCTGAAAGAAGAGGAAAAGAAACTGGGCACGAAGCCGGCTACAGCGGCTGCGCCGGGCGAGCACTGCAGCGCCTTTGTGGCGACAGGGAGTTTTACCAAGGACGGCAAGGTGGTGATCGCGCACAACAATTGGACTCCTTACCTGGACGGTGCGCGATGGACGATCATTTTTGACGTGGTGCCCGCCAAAGGATTCCACTTCATCATGGATGGGCTTCCGGGGCTGATCCACAGCGCCGACGATTTCGGGATCAACTCTGCGGGGATTGTGATTACCGAGACCACCATAAGCCAGTTCTTTGGCTACGATCCCGCGGCAATACCGGAGTTCGTGCGGGCCCGCAAGGCGATGCAGTACTCGGGATCGATTGACGACTTCGCGCGCCTGATGAAAGAAGGCAACAACGGCGGGTATGCGAACACCTGGCTGGTTGCCGATACCAAGAGAAACGAAATTGGGAGCCTGGAGCTGGGCCTGAAAAACGTGACGCTGCAGCGCACCAAGGACGGGTATTTTGTCGGGTCCAATTTCCCGATCAACGAAAAACTAGCGCGCGAGGAAACGGACTTTGATGTCCACGACATGAGCAATAGCGCGAATGCGCGCCACGTGCGATGGGAGCAGCTGATGGCGGAGAACAAAGGGAAGATTGATCTGGAAGCGGCGGAAAAGTTTGAGAGCGACCACTATGACAGCTACGCCAAGAAGGTTGATCCGAATGAGCGCACGCTGTGCGGCCACATCGACTTGTCACCGCGCGGAAGCCAGCCTTGGCAGCCCCCGTTCGGGATCGCCGGTACGGTGCAGAACAAAGCTACGACTGCAGCCATGGCAGCAAAGATGCAATTGGTTGCGGCTGCGGGACATGCTTGCGGGATCGACTTCAAGGCTGAGTCTCACTTGAAGAATCATTCGGAGTTCGCTTGGGAAAAAGATTTGCTACGCGATATGGATTCGGGGTCTTGGACCGAGTTTGAGCCGGCGAAGTAATGTGAGGATTCTTCAAGTGCTGCAAAAAGGCCCCAGATGGGGCCTTTCGCTTTGAGACTTCGGATCAGAATTAGCCGCAGGTTGGTGTGGGCCGCTATTTGTCCACTACTAGAACCACGAAGCTGTCGGGAAGCATGGCCCCGCGGGGATGCGGCTGATCCGCGGTTGCGGCCGGGGCCGGGCCAATCTTTGCCGTCACGAGATAAATCTTGTGAGTTTTCGGATCCAGAGTCATGGTTCGAGCTCTGGGCGCGGTGGTCACAGTTTGCACGACGCTGAATTTTTCGGGCGAATCTTCATGCACGGCGGTGAGGGTCCCATCGCCGCAGGAAGCGAACGCCATTTGCGTCTCCGGGTCGAAGCCGTTTGCATCGACGCCTTCGCCAATCGGCAAAGTGGTGATGACCTTTCCAGTGTCGGCGTTTACGACTGCCATCATCTTGTTGTCGCAGCCGGAGAACAGGCGGCGGTTCTTGATGTCCATGGCAAGGCCGCTCGGCTCCTGGCAAGGAGCTAAAGGCCAGACCGACTTAACTTTCAGCTCTTGTGGATCAAGAGCGGCTATCTCGCTCTTGTCCTCAATGTTGACGAAGATCTCTCCGGCGCCGGTACTCACGCCGAACTCGGGCTTGCCGCCTAGGGGAATCTTGCCGAGGATCTTCCCCGTCGCCGCATCGATGGCAGTGGAGTCATGACTGCGGCCATTGAAGGTGAACACGCGCTTGGTGGCGGGATCGTAAAGAATGGCGTCGGGGTTTTCGCCCACGTCTTTTACTTTTTGGATGAGCTTGAAGGTGGTCAGGTCGAAGATGCTGACCGAGCCGTCGCGACCGTTGCTGGTGAATCCGCGGCCGAGCTCCGGCGCAAGCGCAATGCCGTGGACGCCAGGCGTATCCGGAATGTCGGCGACGGGTTCACCGCTATCAGCGTTGATGACGACGACGTGGCTGCCGTGAGAAATGAAAAGATGCCGGGAAGCCGGATCAATGTTGAGATAGTCCCACCAGTCATTGCCTCCGACCTTGTATGTGTTGACCACGTGCAGTCCGGGGCCTTGTGCGATCAGGGCGGTGGTGAGCAGACAGAACGAAAGAGCGGTGCAGAACTTCTTCATCGATCACCTCGATAGGAAACTAAATCATCGCGAGTTAGAATTCTACGCGCATTCGATGCGTACTGACGAACGCGCTGGTGCTGGGGAATTTGCCATGAAGATTTATCTTGCAGGCCCTTTATTCACCGCGGCAGAGCAGGAATTCAATCGCCGATTGAGTTCCGCGCTGCAGGTTGCCGGCCATGAAGTGTGGCTGCCGCAAGAGCACGAGCCACGCGAGCGCACCGCCAAAGCCATTTTTGAAGAAGACGTAAAAGGGATGGACTGGGCCGAGGTTGTGGTCGCGAACATGGATGGACCCGATCCTGATTCGGGGACTTGCTGGGAATGCGGCTACGCGTTCCGCAAGAAGCCGGTTGTTCTATTCCGCACTGACTTTCGTCAGGCGGGGGATGCGACGAATGCGCCGTTCAATCTGATGATGTCCGAGTCGGCGTCTGCGGTGATCGTGGCGCCGCTGTTGTCGGCGCAAGAAATTGCGGAGAAGGTTGGCGAGGCCTTGCGGAGACTTTAGGTAGGGTGAAAGAAACCGTGGCGTCCGCTGAAACGGACTCCATACACTCCACTTTCTGCAACCCGTCACTTCCGTGGGGAGTTTTCCCGTCCCGCCGCTTCGCGGCTGAAAACTCTGCGAGCGACCCGGTCCTCAGTATCGAAAGCGGTTTCTAATATCGAAATCTGTAGGCCAGTTGCCCTGAAAATGTGCGCGGGTTTACGTAATGGGTGCCGCCGAAAGTGTTGCTGTTGTCGAGCAGGTAATGGTTATTCGTCAGATTGAGCGCGGTGAGGCGAAGTGTCAGCTTCTCGCCAAAGGATTTTGCGACGGCCACGTCAAAAGTCGCATGCGTGGGCAGGTGGCTGGGAGTCGCGAACCCGTCACCGTTGAGGAAGCCAGATCCGTAGTTCACGTCAAAATTGGCGGAAACCCTTCGGGGAAGCTTCAGATCGAGCCCCGAACTCAACGTCTCACGCTGATCGTGATCGAGCGAGCAGACCGTAGTGCAGGTATTGCCTCCGACCAGTCCGCCAGTGACCGTGCCCGACCATTGCGCGTAAGAGTGGGAATAGACGAGATGAAATTGCGCGCGGGCAAAGTGCGGGGATGTCGCCGATGCTTCCCATCCGCGCAGGCGGGCGTGGCTGAGAGTGAGCGGGAAGAACACGCTTGAATTCTCCAGCACGTCGTGGTCGAAGAAGTTGCGAGCGCCGGTGCGAAAGTTCGTCACGTCGAAAGCCCAGCCCGCTACCGGGATGGTGATGCCGAATTCGTGCTGCTCATCGCGCTCACCGTGCAAGGGTATGAAGCATTGCGGGTTTTGTGAATTGAGGCACTGCGCGCTACCGAGCGCCGGGTTGTTGATGGTCACGAGCGGCGGGGGTTGATAGTAGCGGCCGTAGAATCCGCGGACTACCCACTTCAGTTTGGGTATCTGCAGCGCGGCGCCCAGGCGCGGGTCGGCAGAGTTCTCGCTTACGGGGCCGCCGTAATGCGCAAGGCGAAGGCCAGTGTTGAAAGTAAGCCACGAGGTCGCCTCGAACTGCTCTTCCAGAAATACGGCCTCGCTATTCGCCCAAGGCACCGTGCGCGCGGCACCGAATGACTGCTTCGGCGGAGTGCTCGTGTCGGTCACGGAATAAAACTGGTTGTCACGTTCTGCGAAAGCCTGCAGTCCGGCGTGGAAAGTGTGGCGCACCCGCATAATGCCAAAGCCAGCCACTCCGCCCGCGTAGTTTGAGCCGCGGTCGTATTCGGAAAGGATCGAGTCTTGAGCACTGGGAATGTAGTGCGCACGGTTGAAGTGATAGAAGGGTGAGAGGGTCAGGGACACGCCTGGTCCGAGCGTGTGCAGCCAGGAAAAATTCACGAAGTCGTCGCGCTCGTTCTCGGCGTCATGGAGTGGGTCCGCGGGGTTGATCGGCGCCTGGTAATGGTCTCCGCGAACGGAGGCAACGAGGCGAAGCTGATGGGCGGCGTCCTGGTTGAAGATCAGTGAAGTAAAGGCGCTCATGCCCGCGGCTTGGTCGTTGATCGCCTGCGGAACCGCAGTTTCCAGGCCGAGGTCGGTGCGGTACCCGGTGAGACTGGCGTAGTAGGCAAAGCGTTCGGTATGGTCGCCCAAGCTTATCTGATCATTTGTGTTGTTGAAGCTTCCAAAGCTGGTGACGACTTCGCCTTCGCGGTTACGCTCGAATCCGGAGCGGGTAACGACGTTGAACACGCCAAAGGTGCGGTCTCCATATTCGGCGGAATATCCTCCGCGCTGGACCTCAATGCTGTCGATGTCTTTAGGGTCGAACTGCGGGCCGACGCTCGAGGCGATGCTGGTGTTGGGAACAGGCACGCCGTCCAGCAGCCATGAAACTTGATGGCCTCCGCGAATGTGCAACTGGTCATGGACGACGAAGGCGCCGGGCACGTTATTGGTAATCATTGCCGCGCTATTGGTGTCGGAGGCGCCGGGAGTGTCGGTGATCTGGCGGCGGCTGATGACGCTGGAGGTGGTGGAGGACTCGGGACTTCTAGCCTGCGATGTTTCCTTAACCTCGACAGACTCCGCGGCGACGGCGATGGTCATGGGGAAATGCAGGCGGACCTCGCTCGACGAGGTCACGGTCAGTTTTTGGGTCTGTGCAACAAAGTTGGGAGCCTCGACTTTGATGGTATAGCTGCCGAGGGGGACGTTATCGAAACGGAACTGCCCGGCAGCGTCGCTGAGGGCGGATTGCGTCCAGGCGGAGCCTTCAGCCGACAGAGTAACCGTGGCGCCCTGAACCGGGCGGTGCCCGGGGTCGTGGATTAGACCGGTAATCGAACTGAACATCGAGGCGTTCAGGCTGGCCGCGAAAAGTATCAGAAGCAGACCAACCCGCGCGCGAGAATTCCGCATGAAATCTCCAGGAAACGGCTTCGAGCCGCGAAGGCGCGAGCAAGAATGCTCGGCGTCCAACTCAAGCTAAGGCACCGCTAAACGCAAAGGCTTTTTTAGAGAGGAAGCTCGGCCGGAGGGGCTCGGTTGGAGAAGCCGAAGCCGTTCAGATTGATGGGTGACGAGGGCCGGTGGCCGGGTGCCGCCGAGGACGTAACCGGCAGCGGCGAAGCGGAACCCGGCGCCGCAAACGCAGCAGAATGAGGCGTAGTGAGCGGGGGGCAGCAATTTCCGTAGCGAGATGGCTGGCGGGAGAAGCGCCGTTGGTGATCTGCAGATGCATGGAGGCGTCGTAGGCAGCAGGCATGGGGCTGCACACTGGAGGCAGCCTGCAGGAGGGGCGTGAGCCCCGAGGCAAAGAGCACTGCCAAAAGCACGAGTGCGCTGGAACGCCGCTTATTCACCGGCTAGAGAATAGCTGGGGAGGATTGAGCTTTGCAAACGCGGTCTAGCCTGGTTTTGTAACTGAACTTTCATTGAAATTCTCAGAATGGGCTTGCAATCGCCTTTGAAGAGGAAAATAATCTGTGCGTACGACTAAATCGGGAGGCGAACATGGTTTCGAAATGCGCCAACCCTGAATGCTCTGCAACTTTCCTGTACCTCCATCGGGGGAAACTGTTCCGCTTAGAAACGTTCGGCCGAGAGGATCGCCGTCGGCATCTGGGAGATGATACCGGCGCCAGCAAGCCGATGCGGCGGATTGAGTTTTATTGGCTGTGCGATGCCTGCGTTGAAAAGGTAGCGCTCACGTTCGACAAGAATGAAGGCATTGTCGTGCGTCCGCGAGCGGTGCAGCGGGCGGCGGCTACTGCGGCTTAGCGGGCGGTTCGCTGTATTTGCCCGAGAGCGCGTTCCAGCGGATCCTGAGCACTTCCCCAAACATCAGCAAGCCGTCGCGCAGTGGACTGATACGCGTGCCCTCCACGTGGGCCCATGCTACCGGGACCTCAGCTATCTTGAAGCCGTAGTGTCTGGCGAGGTAAAGTAGCTCCGGATCGAATCCCCAGCGTTCGATTTGCTGCAGCGGAAAGATTTTTTGCGCGGCAGCGCGAGTAAAGGCCTTGAATCCGCATTGCGTGTCCTTTTGGCGCAAGCGCAGCACAAGCCGAAGGGCGACGTTGAAGGCGCGTCCATAGAACTGTCGCAACAGGGACTGGCGCCGGATTTGTGTCTCTGGGCGAACCCAACGGGAACCGATAGCGATATCAGCGCCGTTTTCGATAGCCGAAAAAAGCTTGGGCGCCTCCTCGATGGGAGAGGAAAGGTCAGCGTCGCTGAAGAGCAGGAGTTCCCCGGCGGCATTCAGCATTCCGTTGCGTACACTGTAACCCTTGCCCCGATTTCCGGGATTTTCAAGCAGACGCAAGCAGGGAAACCTTTGGGCATATTCCCGGACCAGATCAGGCGTTGCGTCCCGCGAGCCATCGTTCACGACAACGATCTCAGCGTCCCAGCTTTGCGACGTGACGTAGTTCAGCACGCGATCAAGGGTCGAGCCCAGGCGAGCGGCTTCGTTGTATGCGGGAATAATGATGCTGTATTTAGGCATCGACTCGCCGGCCCTCGGGCGTCAGTGGCGCGACCCGTATGACGACGAGGAATGTTGACAAAGTATCACGCGGGGAACCGGTTGAGCGAAATCCGCGAGGAAGGAACAGCCGATTTAGGCGACTTGCCGCTGCCTGTCCAACATAGAGAAAAATTCAGCGACGAGTTCCTTGTCCCACATCCCAGAGCGGGCTTCGCCGCGCATGGTCAGAGCCGCGAGTTCATGGGTGAGGGCGGGCTTGTAGGGGCGGGCGGTGCATAGCGCATCGTAAACGTCGGCCACCTGCAGGATGCGGGCAAGCAGGGGAACTTCCTGACCTCGCAGCCCGTCTGGGTATCCGGTGCCATCGAAATGCTCGTGGTGACTGCGAATGATGGGAATCACCAGCCGCAAAGACTTCAAGGGACGGCAAATGGTTTCGCCGGTCACGGGGTGCCGCTTCATTACTTTCCATTCTTCCGAAGTAAGGTTAGCTCCTTTTTTCAGGATCTCGTCGGGGACGGCGATTTTCCCCAGGTCGTGCAGGTAGCCGCCGCGGCGAAGCGCGATTACGTCTTCTTCTTCAAGCTGGAGATGACGGCCCAAGTTGCTGGCGTTTTCCGCGAGGCGCTCACAATGGCCTTCGGTATAGGGATCGCGGCTCTCCACACTGAGCCCCAAACTGCAGATAACGCTTTCGGCAGTTTCGAGTTCATCGGTGAATTCCTTGAGTTTGAGGAGAGACTTCACCCGGGCGAAGAGTTCCTCAGGGAAGATGGGCTTGCTGAGAAAGTCATCGGCACCCGCCTCAATCCCGCGCACGCGGTCTGAACGTTCGCTGAGCCCTGTAATCAAAACGAAGGGAATCAGGCGGGTAGCGGGGTTGTCCTTTAGCTCGCGGCAGAGATCGTAACCCGACTTTCCGGGCATGACGACGTCGGAAAGGATGACGTCAGGGGGGCGAGAAAGGATTTCCGCCTCGGCCTGTGCCGCATCGCTGACGGCTACAACGTCGTATCCGCGCGAAGAAAGAATATCGCGCATGAGCAGCATGGTGGGGGCATTGTCGTCAACCACGAGGACGCGAGGCAACCGGCGACGGAGCGAAAGATCACTCGCTGGTGGGGCTTGCTTTTTGCTGGAGTAAATCGAGGGAAACTTCCTGAGCGGATCCATGGGCGTCGTTGCCGAACAGATTAATTGTAAGACAGAACGACGTTTTTGGCAGGGGAGTAGCTTCTGGGAAAATCGGAAGGGCAGAGGGATGGCGGCTCAGATTCCCATTTTTGAAATTATTGTCGCAAAAATGTTTGCCTGCCCTTGCCTGCCGGGAGCCGCGGTGTTTAGCTTCAAGAATGAGAAACATCGGAAAGCTGTGTACGTGCGTTTTGGTTGTGGCGACGTATGCGCCAGCAGCGCCCAGGCAGCATGTTGTCGCTTTCGGAAAGTGGACGACAGCCAAGCTGCTCACAGGCGACGACGAAAGCAAGCCTGTGGACATGAGGGTCAGGCCGCTCTTCGTGGACGGCCGAACTAAAGAATTCACAACTGGGCCGGCCCACGACGTGACGGAGCGATTGTTCGTCGCGCAACGTGCTTATCGCTTGAATGATCTTCTGCCGCAGGAGAGCGGCGCGGCTCGATGGCGCTGGGAGCGTGGTGGCTGGCTGCTGGTAGATCGCGCAAGCGGACGCGTCCAGACGATTGCGCTGCCGGTTTTTGCTCCCTATTACTCGGAGATCAGCTGGTTCCGCGATTACGCAGCGTACTGCGGCGTGTCTGACGATGGCGAGAAGGCGTTCACAGTGGTGGCACAGCTAGGCAAGCGCAAGCCGCTCCTGAAAAAAGTAGAAAAAGATAATGGCGATGGCACGTCACAGAACTGCCCGGCACCGTTGTGGTCTCGTGCGCCAGCACGAGTGACTTTTGCTCCTCCGGGCGAACCTAAGTTTACTTTCACGGTGAAGAGCCATGCAGTCGATGTGGCGATTGACGACGTGGATGAAGCGGGAAACTAGAATACCAAGCGAACAGCTTCACTGGGGAATTAGAGAGGCGTTGCGAAGTGGCGTGCGACGTAGAAAGCCAGCAGAAGTAGGCAGGCGGACGCGGCTAGTATCCACCGGTTCCAGGCGCTGCGCTCCTCCGGCGGAGAGGCCAGGTGCGGCGCTAGGGCGCCGCCGATGGCGAGGCCGGTCAGCAAGCCGCCGACGTGGGCTGAGTTATCAATGCCGGGGATCAGCGCTCCGAAAATGAGATTGTACGCGGCGAACGACAACAAGCTTTTCAAAGTGGCCTTCAACGCGCCAGGATGCACCGGGAGATGGCCGAGGTAGAGGGCCGCGATTAGGGCGCCGGCCACGCCGAAGATTGCGCCCGACGCGCCAACCCCCTCTCCGTTGGGGTGGATCACGATGCTCGCCAAGCTGCCGCCAAGCCCACAAAAGCAATAGGTGAAGAAGTACGTCCAGCGATCGAAGATTCGCTCAGCCAGAGCGCCAAGACTCCAGAGGCACCACATGTTGAAGCCGATGTGCAGGATTCCATCGTGCACATAGTTCGATGTCAGCATCCGCCAGGGCTGCCTGAGTAAGGTGAAAGTGCCGACGTCGGCTCCCCACTTCACGAGGTCCTCAAGACCCGGATGAACTGGAGAGACGCCGGTTAGCGTCATGGCGACGAAGACGAGTACGTTGACCGCAATGATCGCCGTCGTCAGCGGCACGCGGCTGAAAGAGACGGATTGCCGTGGAGCGGAGGGAACCGGCGGCAAGTGTTGTCTCGCGATTGTCGCGCGACACTGCGGGCAAGTATTGTTGGGTTCGTTTGGCGAAGGAAGCTCACGTCCGCAGATCACGCAGTTGGGCATTTTGGATAGTTTACGTTGTTGCCGAAGATAGCGTCAGTCCGCGCCGGCTTCGGCCACGGTCAGTGCATCTGTTTTTCTGGTGACGCTGGCGCTGGTCACAAGAATTACAGACGCGATAACGACAGCGCTGCCGGCGAGAATGTAGCGGTCGATCGTCTCATGCAGAACCAACCACCCCAAAAAAACCGCGACCACGGGATTCACGTACGCGTAGGTGGAAACCTTTGCAGTGGGAGCGTGGCCGAGGATATAGATGTAAGCGGTGTACCCGATCAGAGATCCGCCAACGATAAGGTAAACGACCGCACCGATGCCACGCGGCGTCCAGACGGCCTGGCCAAAGTCGTGGTGAAAGCCTGCGAAGACGAGGTTGCCGAGTCCGGCGAACAGTACCTGCCACGATGTCGCCCCGAAAGTTGGAGGACCCGACTGCCATTTTTTAGAAAGTACTGAGCCGAAGGCCCAGCAGAGCGCTCCGCCAATCAACGCAATCGACCACCACAGTTGATGCCTGCCGACATCGCCAGGGGCGGACAGGCGAGGCCACAGCAGCACCAGCGTCCCGACGAATCCCAAGCCCAGCCCTATAAGCCCGCGGCTGGAGACGCGATGGTGGCCCAACATGAGTGAATCCAGAATCAGAAACCAGAGCGGGGTGCTTGCGACGAGTAGCGCCGCCAGGCCGCTTGGGATGTAGCGTTCCGCGTAGGAAAGCGTAAGGTTGCCGCCCAGAAGCAACAAGTTTCCAACGACTGCGAGTTGCACGAGCTCGCGCGCGCTATAACGCACCTGCTTGCCGCTAACGATGCAGTAGGCCAGCATCAGGAGGCCGGCGATGATGAAGCGGGTTGCGCACATGAGAGCCGGTGGAATGTGTTCGACCGCGATGTCGATGCCGAGGTAGGTTGATCCCCAGAACACATATACCAGCCCGAAGTTCAGGGCGAGCATGAAGCGGGATGGCTGGGAGGAAGTCACTGGCTTTCCTAAGCATATAAGACGCGCGGCGCATCACTTGCGATTCAACATTGTGGCACGCAACGAACAACGTTGCGGCGAGCGAGAAAGCCTGTAAACTGAGCGTCACAGGCCAACCGCCAGTGTTTGGAGACCGGCTGAGATTGTCTACGCGTCCAATTTCTTGCGCCACGTTTTGTGCGGTCGCTTTTTCGGCCCGGACTTCCGCGGCATTTTGTACGCTCGTGGTCTTGTTCCTCAATGGCTGCGGCGGAGGCGGCTCAACCGTTACCCAACCACCACCGCCGCCACCTCCGACCCCGGTTTCAATTTCCATCAATGCGCCCGGTAACTCGATGACGGTGGGCGACGCGGTGCAACTTGCGGCGATTCTTGCCTACAGCGACAACACCACGAAAGATGTGACGGCTGCTGCAGGGTGGAGTGCGCCGATGAACCCGATTGCCAGCCTTTCAGCATCGGGGCGACTCACTGCCAACGCAAACGGGGCGACCACGATCACCGCGACGTACAGCTCGTTTACGGCGCATCTGCCGGTGCTTGTGACAACCAGGCCTGCGACGCCAGGTTTGGCGGGCTTTTCGTGGAAAAGCGTGAACACGCAAGGGATGGGATATGTGACCGGAATGGTAGCGCATCCGCTGGCGCCAAACGACATTTACATCCGCACCGACGTTGGGGGAGCCTATCGCTACGATCGTGCCAACCAGTATTGGGTTCCATTGCTGGATCAGTACGGGCGGTTAGAGTCGGAAGTCTATGGCGTGGAAAGCGTGGCTGTGGATCCGACCGACGCCAATACGGTTTACATTGCGGCTGCGCATGGGCGAGTAATCAGCGGAGGCAATGTGAGCACGCCCGCCGAAGTCCTAGTCTCGCATGACCGCGGAACCACCTGGGCGAACACGGGGCTAGGAACTCACGGCCTCTACATTGGAGCGAATGATCCCTATCGCGGAACAACGGGGGAACGACTGGCGGTGGATCCGAATCAGCCGGCGGTGGCATACTTCGCGAGCCGCAAGGACGGACTTTGGCGTGGGGTAACGGCCGCGGCGCCGCTTAAGACCTGGTCGCTAGTGGGTGGCGGAATGCCGGTGAGCGCAACCTCTCCTGGGACGACGTTTGTAGTGTTCGACGGAAGTAGCGGCGTGACCCCTTCGGGCGCGTCCAAGAAGATTTATGCCGGTGTTTATGGCAGCGGAGTTTGGGAAAGCACGGACGGGGGCGTGTCGTGGGCACTGACTGGAGGCAGTTCGAATCCAGTTCGCGCGGCCATGGCGAGCGATGGAACGCTGTTTGTCAGCTTCGGCGGCGATGAAGGTGGGACCACCGGCGGCGTGGGACGTTATAAAAATGGCCAGTGGACCGATGTTACTCCGCAGGCAAACGGGAAGAGTTACTCCGGCGTCTCTACTGATCCGACGAACCCGCAGGTAGTGGTGGCCGCCGTCAATGGTGGAATCCAGATTTTCCGCAGTACCGATCAAGGGAATTCCTGGAGTGCAGTTACCGTCGGTTCTTTCACTTATACGCCGCAGTATTACTCGAGCGCGGGAACTTGGGGGAATGCGGCGCTAGTGATTGATCCGGCGATGCCAACGCGGGTGTGGCAGACGAATGGGTACGGCGTGATCGAAACGGATGACGTGACGGTTTCGTCCACGGCCTGGACTTGGCAGATGACGAATCTGGAAGAACTGGTGGTGCAGAAGGTCAAAGTGCCGCCGCTGGTGACGGTTCCGGGGACGACGCAGGCCGGCGCAGACTTGCTCAGCGCGGTCGCTGACATGGTTGGGTTTCGCCATACCAGCAGGAGCATCGTTCCGCGCGCGACGACTGACCATTTTCTCTACGTGGCGCAGAGCACTGGAATCACCTATTGCGCGTCGCAGCCGCAGAACGCGGCCTTCGTGGGATGGGATGAAACCAATGTGTCGGCTCCGATGTCGGGAATTACATCCGACGGAGGCCTGACGTGGAAGCACATACCGAACACGAGTCCGGGGACGGCGGGCAGAATTGCGATGGCGTCGGAGAATCCATTGCACATGGTGTGGGCGCCGTATAACGCCGCGCCGCAATACACGACCGATGGTGGGGCGACGTGGCATGCCGCGACCCACAATGGAGCGCCGCTGGCGGCATCGTGGCAGTTGATTAATCAATGGTGGGCCGGAGACATTCTCGCGCCCGATTTGGTCGCCGCGGGCACCTTCTACTATTTCGACAATGGTAACTTTTATTACAGCAACGACGGCGGCTCGACCTGGACGTTGGGGAACACTTCGTGGCCGGTTGATCCGCACTACGTGCTGAACGTCAGCATTGTTTCGAATCCGACAAAGGCTGGCGACTTGTGGATGGCGTTTGCGCCCAACTCGAACCAGCCGTGGACGTATCCGTTGCTGCATTCGACGGACGGCGGGAAGTCGTTCAACGTGGTAGGCACGATTGCCAGCGCAAACTACGTTGCGTTTGGAAAGGGCCTGACCTCGGCGACACCGGCAATATACTTCCACGGACAGGTGCCGGGTGCGACAGCCGACGCCATTTATGAATCACTCGATACGGGCGCAACCTGGACGCAGATCAGCGATCCCGTGCGAATGCAGTTCGGCGAAATCAATTCGCTCGAGGGCGACATGCGGACGCGCGATCTGGTTTACGTCGGTAACGGTGGGCGGGGGATTTTCTATGGATTCGGGCCGGCTTCGGGGATCACGCATTAAACGGGGCCCGGCGGCAGCGCAAGGTGGCAGTTCTGAGCGAATCCTTCGTAACCTGCAGTTTCCAAAGCCCCGCGGAAATGGGGTTCCCTCCCTTGCATGGGCAGGGTAGAATAGCAGTAGCGATGCGATTCAGGAACCCCAATTCGCACCTCCCCGCGTGCTGGTTGCACATGCTGGTGTGCCCGCGCAGGTATCTGGCGGTGTTGCCTTCGCATTCGCGTCCAAGCCTTTTCGGCAGCGACTAACCACTAAACCTCCCTTGGCTCGACCCAGGGCAGTAATCCGTTTACTGTCCACAACCTACTCCACGAGCAACTACCAGGAGGATTCCATGACACCCAAGACCATGACGGGTTCCGTCATTGACGGACCAAAGACTGACGGACCAAAGATCAAGACCGCTCTGCCCGGGCCGAACGCCAAGCGCGTACTCGAGGGCGACGACCGCTACATTTCGCCTTCGTACACCCGGTCGTATCCGTTAGTGGCGAAGCAAGGCCGCGGCATTGTTGTGACGGACGTGGACGGCAATGAGTTTTTCGATTTCTCATCGGGCATTGCCGTGACTTCTACCGGGCACTGCCATCCCGATGTAGTTGCTGCGATTCAGAAGCAGGCTGGGGAGTTGATTCATATGTCCGGCACAGACTTTTATTACGAGAGCCTGGTCACGCTGGCGGAGCGTTTGTCGAAGATCGCGCCTATGCCGGGGCCGCACCGCTTTTACTACGGAAACTCAGGCGCCGAAGCGATTGAAGCCGCGTTGAAGATTGCGCGCTACCACACTAAGCGCCAGCAGATTATTGCGTTTTACGGCGCGTTCCATGGGCGGACCATGGGAGCGTTGTCGCTGACGGCGTCGAAGCCGCAGCAGCGGAGGCGGTTTGCTCCGCTGGTGCCGGGCGTGACGCACGTTCCTTATCCGGATGTGTATCGCAAAGGTGAAGGCGCCGCGCTGGCCTGCGCGCAGTTCATCGAAGACAAGATCTTCAAGACAACGGTTGCGCCGGAAGAAGTCGCGGCAATCTTTGTGGAACCGGTGCAGGGCGAGGGTGGATACGTGCCAGCGCCTACGGTGTTCATGCAGGAACTGCGGAGGATTTGCGACCGGCATGGCATCCTTCTGGTTGCGGACGAAGTGCAGAGCGGCGTGGGTCGCACCGGCAAGTGGTGGGCGATTGAGCACACCGGCGTGCATCCGGATATTGTTTGCAGCGCGAAGGGCATTGCGTCGGGCATGCCGCTTTCGGTGATGATGACGAAGGCGGAGATCATGGACTGGGTGCCGGGATCGCATGCGTCAACCTTTGGCGGCAATCCCATTTGCATTGCAGCGGCGCTGGCGACACTCGACGTAATCGAGCGTGAAGGCCTGCTGAATAATTCTGCGGAAGTCGGCGACTACATGCAGCGGCGCATGTCTGGTTGGGTGGGCAAGCATGCACTCGTTGGTCAGGTCAGAGGCTATGGGCTGATGATTGGCGTCGAGCTGATTTCCAATCACGAAAAGAAGACGCCTGCTCCGGCTGAGCGCGACCGCGTGATCGAGCTGGCGTTCGAGCGCGGCATCCTGTTCCTGGGCTGCGGGCCGAATACCATCCGCATCTCGCCTCCGCTGATTACGACGAAAGAGCAGGCGGACGTCGCGATGGATGTGCTGGAGGAGTGTTTGGAGCTGGCGGGGAAGTAGGGCGTTCGTTGAATGTTGAGCGAAGGCCTCGGTTTGTCGGGGCCTTTTGCTTTTGGGCGCGGAGGTTCTGGCCTACCAGATCGTGGGCACGGCCTTGGATCGCTGGATGGCGGCATCCGCGGTGAGCAGCGGCACGCCTTCCACTAAAGCGGTTGCGCCGATGACGCGATCTGCTGGGTCCTTGGGATAGGCCGCCGGAAGCGCCATCGCCCGCACACAAACCCGCGCGGTAATCGGCAGAACCGTGAACCGGGTCTCAACCTCCGCCAGGAACGTTTCCAGGCTGGCTTTCAATTGAATGCGGTTCTTGCGTTCCAGTGTGGCAATTTCGAGCAGGCAGATGTCTGAGATCGCAAGTCCCCCGCCGCGTTGCCGGGCTTCTTCGATCGCGGCGCGTGCCTTCCGGGAAATCTTTCCGGGGTCCAGAGCCAGCCATAGCACAATGTGGGTGTCGAGCAGAATCATCGGGTTGGCTCAGAGTAGATTGCCCCAGTCCTCGGGGGACAGCGCAGGGGAAACAACGTCGCCGGTGATGGATCCCTTGCCGTGGAAAAACCCAAAAATTTCATCGGTGCCGGTATTGACAGGCACGAGTTTCGCCACCGGCTCGCCGTGTTTGGTGATGACGACAGTCTCGCGCTTGGCCTGGACTTCGTCCATAATGGCAAGGCACTTGGTTTTGAAAATGCCAGCAGGAATGGTTTTCATAAGATTTGCGATTTACACCATAGTCATCATACCATGGTCATATAATTCATGAGCCGCCGCAATGCTCCGCGAGTACCTGTGGTTCCGGGGACGACGGCAGGCTACTCGGGAACGCCGTTGCCGAAAAAGTTGGGCATTCGCGAGAACGGTTCGGTTGTGCTGTTGAATGTGCCTTCCAGATTTGAAAGAAAGCTGGAACCGCTGCCTCCGGGCGCCGCGTTCGGTGAGGAAGCGGCCAGTGCCAATGTGGCCGTGCTGTTCGTCAAGTCGCAGGCGGAGCTTCTGCGGGATTTTCGTCCTTTGGCGAAGAGGCTTCCGGCGAAGGTCGCGCTGTGGATTGCCTGGCCAAAGCAAGCCTCCGGCGTGTTAACGGATCTTAAGGAAGGCTTCGTCCGCGAATTTGGCCTCGGTGAAGGCTGGGTGGATTACAAAGTCTGCGCGATTGATGAGACGTGGTCGGGCTTGTGCTTCGCGAGAAGGAAGCGTTGATCGTTATGGCCGCCATCCACTGCTGGACAAGAACGCGGGCGGGGGGGGCGCCCGCGCCACACTAGTTGCTGCCCTTCGCCCCCCTTCAGCATCGCCAGGAACGACCTCGTGGATGTCCACGCGGCCTGGGACCGCGGTAGAGTCGGGACGCATCCCGAGACCTTTCCATGCCGCGATTTGTCAGAAAATTGTCAGCAACAGGTTAGTCGAATGTACGTCGGGCCCCGAAGTTCCTTTGACCGAAATATTGAAATTCCCAAGGGCCGCCCTGTCGCCTACCGCAATGGTTAGAGTCGAGGTTGCAATTTGTTCTCCGGGAGTTACCGAGGCCGGTGAAAAAGTGCAAGAGGAATAGCTGGGCATCCCTGAGCACGAAAGGGCGACTGGGTTGGCAAACCTTCCTCCCAGGGCCGTCACCGATACCGAAAGCGCTACTGGGATGCCATGGTGCACGCTCGCAGAAATAGGATTCACAGCGACTGCGAAATCCACTCCAATGCCGGCCAAGCTGGCGCTGAAGTTTGATGATGTGGTGCCATCGCCGCCGGAAATGTTCAACGCACCGAGCCGTTTGCCCAAAGCGGTTGGATTGAAAGTTACGCTAAACATGCAAGAGTTGCCGGCACGCAATCCAGCAGCGAGGCAGGCGTTGCTTTGCGCGTAGTCCCCGGAGGCACCGAGGCTTGAAAACTGGAAGCAGGTGGCGCCGGTATTGATGAGCGTGACGGTCTTGGCCGCGCTCGTTGTATTGAAAATCTGGCTTGGAAAGCTTAACGAGGTTGGAGAAATGCTTGCGTTGGCTGTACGCGCGAGCTCATAAGCGCCCATATCCACTGTGCTTACGCAATCGTTGTTGCCGTCGAGAATGCGGGGGGTGCCAGCAAAATCCGTCTGCGGAAGATTAGGAGCGGAGTTGGTGCCGGCGTCGATGGCGGGGGATGTCGGCTGCAAATGGAAATCCGAAACGGCAGGATTGATGAAAAAGGGATCAAGTGACGCATTTCCGTTTTGACCGTTTTGACTTGCGCAACTCCCTACTAAGGCGCACCGTTCGGAGTGAAGATGTCATTGCTGGCGAAGGTAGGCGGCGCCTGACTGTTCGAACTGTCGCAGGTAACGGCAGCTTGACCGGCCAAACCAACTACTACGTTGTTAGCAAATAGGTCATTCGCTTCGAAGCCGCTCACATAAACAGCTGTCGCTTGATTGCCGCCAGTAGTTGCAAGAATGGTGTTGTTCACTAGGGCAGGCCCTGGGCCCCCCTGACCGCTGTACACAGAAACTTCGCTACCAACCCCCGTATAAACCGTAACGTTCGAATAAATGAGGTTCTGCGTGACCAATGCATTGGGGCCGAGAATATAGAGACCACCGCCTTGCGACTGGGTTGAACCCTGGACGCTGTTTCCGGTAATCACGTTTTTGCTGACCACAGAATTGCCGGCGCCAAACAAACTAATTCCACCGCCACTCCCCGACGGCCAACTGTTGTGAGCTATGGTGTTCCCGATGATCCGCGGAGAGCCCACATTAACGCCGATGCCGCCGCCGCCTATGCCTCCCAGACCGTTGAGCTGTGAGTTGTTTTGAACTGTGTTCGATTGCACTAAAGGTGCACCTCCATTGCTAATGCCAATCCCTCCTCCTCCGCTCGCCGAAGTATTGTTCTGAATGACATTATTGGTAATGGTGGGCGATGCCGAATTGATTGAGATGCCACCACCATAAAAGGCAGCGAACCCGTTCTGGATAGTGAAACCACTTAGCAGTGAATTTGACCCTTCGCCGGTGGCGAAGGTGACGACTGAACCGTTCTTGCCACCGTCTATTACTGTTTGTGCAGTTCCGCCGGAACTCGTGACCGTAATGGCCTTCCCATTGAAATTAATGTTCTCGTAGTAAGTGCCTGGTGCAACCATCACCGTGTCACCGTTGTTTGCGACGTTGATGGCCCCTTGGATGGTGGGTTGACCTGCAGGGACGTTGATCGTGTTCTGCGCAGTCAAGGTTTGGACTGCAAAAATGAAAGTAAGAGCGGCCAAGGCCAGGGTTGGGCCGAAACGCATTAGGAATTCCCCTTTGGGGCCGAAAGGCCGCCGAAATCTGAGAGTTTGCTGCTGCTCCTGCCTGAGGGAAGTAAGAGGCAGACCAGCGGAATCTTATCAGCAGTAACTCCGCACGGCAATGCGAAAGTGAAGCGTCGTTGGCTTCTAGAAGCGCAACAAATTGCAACTTAGCGACCTGTAGCCCAACCGCTCCACGCTAGCTGCTGTCCTCGCCCACCTTCAGCACCGCCAGGAACGCTTCCTGCGGAATGTCCACGCGGCCGATGCGCTTCATGCGTTTTTTGCCTTCTTTTTGCTTCTCCAGCAGTTTGCGTTTGCGGCTGATGTCGCCGCCGTAGCACTTGGCGATTACGTTCTTGCGCATGGCGTGAACGGTTTCGCGCGCGATGATTTTTGCGCCGATCGAGGCTTGAATCGGGACTTCGAACATTTGCCGGGGAATCAATTCGCGCATCTTTGAGACCAGCAGCTTGCCGCGGTCGTACGCGAAGTCGCGATGGACGATGATTGAAAGCGCGTCCACGGGATCGCCGGCGACCAGAATGTCGAGCTTCACCATCGGCGATTCCCACCAGTCGGCGAGGTGATAGTCGAGCGAAGCGTATCCGCGGGAGACCGACTTCAGGCGGTCGTAAAAGTCGAGAACGATTTCGTTCAGCGGTAGCTCGTATTGCAGCATGACGCGGTTGGAGGTGACGTACTCGAAACTTTTCTGCTTGCCGCGTTTTTCTTCCACCAGCTTGAGAATGCCGCCCACGTATTCTTCATTGGTGAGAATGGTGGCCAGAATCACCGGCTCTTCGATCTTGTCGATCTCGCTAGGATCCGGCCAGCGGGAGGGATTGTCCACTTCGATCAGCGCGCCGTCGGTTTTCGTGATCTTGTAGCGCACGCTGGGCGCGGTGGTGATCAGTTCCAGGCTAAACTCGCGCTCCAGGCGCTCCTGAATGATTTCCATGTGCAGAAGGCCGAGGAAGCCGCATCGGAAACCGAAGCCGAGTGCGACGGAGCTTTCGGGCTCGAAGAAAAACGACGAATCGTTCAGGCGAAGTTTTTCCAGCGCCTCGCGCAGGCGGGTGTGCTCGTGCGCGTCCACGGTGTAGATTCCGGCGAAAACCATGGGCTTGATTTCTTCAAAGCCGGGCAGCGGCTCGATGGCGGGATCGGCGTTGTCGGTGATGGTGTCGCCGATTTTGGTGTCGGCAACGTCCTTGATGTTGGCGATCATGAAGCCGACTTCGCCGGCGCGGAGCTCTTCGATCACGACCGGCTTGGGAGTGAGCACGCCGAGAGCTTCCACGTCGAACACACGGCCATTCGACCACAAGCGAATTCTCTGTCCTTTGCGCAGGGTGCCTTCAAACACACGGACCAGAACGATGACGCCGCGGTAGGGATCGAACCAGGAATCGAACAGCAGCGCCTGAAGGCGGTTGCTGGGATTGCCCTTGGGCGGATGGGTGCGCTTGACGATGGCTTCGAGAACGTCGGGAACGCCTTCGCCAGTTTTGGCGCTGATGAGCAGAGCGTCAGTCGCGTCGAGGCCGACCGTGCTCTCGATCATTTCTTTGGTGCGCGGGATGTCGGCGCTGGGCAGGTCGATCTTGTTGATAACGGGGACGATTTCGAGGCCATGATTGATCGCGAGATAAGAATTCGCCAGCGTCTGAGCTTCGACGCCTTGCGAGGCATCGACGACCAGCAACGCGCCTTCGCAGGCCGCGAGGGAGCGGGAAACTTCGTAGGAGAAATCCACGTGGCCGGGAGTGTCGATCAGGTTGAGCTGATAGGTTTCGCCGTCATGCGCAACGTACACCATGCGTACGGCGTGAGCTTTGATGGTAATTCCGCGCTCGCGCTCCAAGTCCATGGAATCGAGCACTTGCGCCTGCATCTCGCGGGCGGTGAGCGATCCGGTCAGCTCCAGCAAACGGTCGGCAAGCGTGGATTTGCCGTGATCGATGTGCGCGATGATCGCAAAATTGCGGATGTGGGAGGAATCCATGGGAGGAGCAAGTGAGTATTGATTTTAGCAGGGGAGGGAATCTAGGAACTTTCTCGAACCAAGCGGCGGAGAGGCTTTTTAAAGCCCCACGTGGGCCTCATGATTGGTCGGGCCGTTTAGGGCACGCGAGGGCTGAAGCCCGCTCCCCTTACGTCCGACTCTACGCGGCCATAAATGGTCGCCTTCCACAATGGCGGTGGTGGCATTAATCGAAGAACATTGACAGTTGGTGCTGCCACGAAGTTGATATCGGTGGGCTACGTCTCCGCGAACTAGGGTTTCGCCCTGGGGTCGGCGAAGACTTCGGCGGTGAAGGCCGCGATTGTCGCACCGGATTTCCAGGCGTGCGAGGGCAAGCCGGCTTTGCGGCAAGTTTGTTCGAGGAAGGCGATGCGGTCCCAGCCGTGCTCGACGGGGACTTGCGGCAGCAGCAGTCCGCGATGACGGCCTTGGGAGACGATCAGTCCGTGACGGCCGACGACGACTTCTTCTGCGCGTATGGGCATTACCGAAGAAAGAACGCTGATCGAAATCTGAAGGTGAGCAGCCTCGGCCAGTGTGATCGGCGCGAAGCGGGGATCGTCGAACGCAGCAGATTGGGCGGTTTCGATGACGGCGCGATAGAGCGGCGTTGTTGGAGTGGGATAGCCAACGCAACCGCAAAGCTTGTCATTGAAATAGACAGTCGTAAACACGCCGCGCAATTCCGAAAGATGTTCGGACGGCGTGAAGGGGTGACGGTCACGACTTTCCAGAGTGGCAAGGATGGCCTCGCGCGCGAGTGCAAGCAGAGCGGTGCGTTCATCCTGGGTATACTCGGGCGTTAGTTCTGGCGGGTGAGGCAGTTTCGGCGGAGTGTCAGATGACGGCGGCATCGCGCTTTTTGCGCCGGCTGAGCACAAACGCCCGGCGGCGGCGCTTCTCTACGTGCTGGTCAATTTTGTTCCAAAAGGCGGCAAAATAATCTCCGGCGGACCAGAGTGACAACACGACCATGAGCCCGATCGCAAGACGCGCGATCAATTCCACGGGGAAAAAGTAGTTGCCGTAAAGGTGCCACTGCTGCCAGCGATGGTCGAGAATCACGGCGACGACGGAGACAATCTGAACGACCATTTTCAGTTTCCCAAGGTCGCTGGCTTCGATGGTAAAGCCCTCCGAGGCGGCGATCGAACGCAGGCCGCTGACCAGGAATTCCCTTCCGATGATGACAACAGCGATCCAGGGCGCGACCAGTCGCGGATTGAACTGCACCAGAGCGATGAAAGCGGCGGCGATGAGGAGCTTATCGGCCAGCGGGTCGAGCAGCATCCCCATGGTGGTGATTTGGCCGCGTTTGCGAGCGAGGTAGCCGTCGATGCCGTCGGTGATGGAAGCGGCGATGAATATAGCAGAGGCCAGCAGCTCCTTTTCACCATTGAAGCTGATGAACCTGCTGGTGGAAAGCACCCAAATCAGCAAAGGGATGCTGCAGATGCGAGTCAGCGTAATGGAATTCGGAAGATTCACGTAAAAGGCTGGGCGGACCGCCGACAGCCCCTAAATTATGCTCCAGCGGATGGCGCTAAGCAATAAGAGGAAGATTGACCACAGAACCGGGAAGTCGTTCAGGAGCTACAAGTGGGACAGCCGAGGGCGGCCGTCCCAGCGTAGTCGCCGCGTCACCTACTTTTTCATTCCAGAGGCTGCCTGGTGGGCGACGATTTGATCTTTGATCTTCTCGTAAGTGGCCTGCGGAATGACCTTCTTGATTACGAGATCGCGCTTGGTGCGGTAGGGGCGATTGTCGATGATTTTCTGGGCATAGACGTCGCCGATTCCAGAAAGCGCCTGGAGTTGATCTTTGGTAGCGGAGTTGATATCGAGCTTGTCGGCAGCGGCGGCCGGCGCCATGGAACTGGGCTTGGCTTTAGAGGCGGCCGGTGCTTTGGCAGGGCTGGCCTGAGCGGAAAGCGTTGTGGCTGTGAGGGCGATGGTAAGAACAGCGGTGAGCAGTAGCATCAGTTTGCGCATTTAATTCTCTCCTTAAGCGTAAATTCCACGTTGACGAACGGTATAAGCGACGCGGTCGATAGCCAGCATGTAGGCTGCGATCCGATTGTTTACGTTGTGGGTGGCGGCGAATCCGACCACGTCATGGAAAGAGCTGACCATGATGTCGGCGAGCTGTTCGTTGACCACTGACTCCTTCCAGAAGTATCCCTGACGGTCCTGCACCCATTCGAAATAAGAAGCTGTGACGCCGCCGGCGTTGCAAAGGATGTCGGGAATGACAAAAATTCCTTTGCCGGCGAGGATTTCGTCGGCGGCAGCGGTGGTGGGGCCGTTTGCGCCTTCAGCGAGGATCCGACATTTTACTTTTGCGGCGTTGCGGCTGGTGATTTGATTCTCAGTGGCGGCGGGGACGAGGATCTCGCATTCGGTGAGGAAGAGCTCAGTGGGGTCGGCTTTTTCGGCTCCGGGAAACCCGGTGATTGTGCGGTGATGCTCGCGATGCTTCCAGAGGGCATCGATATCGATTCCGTTCTTGTTGTAAAGGGAGCCGTCAACTTCAATGATGCCGATGACCTTGTATCCCGACTGATGCATGAGCTGGGCGGCATTGGAGCCTACGTTGCCGAAGCCCTGGACGATGACGCGGGTATTTTCCGGGCGGAGGCTGAACATTTTAATCGCCTCGTCGCACACGATCTTGATACCGCGGCCAGTAGCTTCGCGGCGGCCACGGGATCCGCCCATGTTAATGGGCTTGCCGGTCACGACCGCGGTCACGGTCTGACGCATGTGCATGGAATAAGTGTCCATCATCCAAGCCATGGTCTGTTCGTTGGTATTCATGTCGGGAGCGGGAACGTCTTTCTCAGGACCAATGAATTCGACGAGCTCGGCGGTGTAACGGCGGGTCATGCGCTCGAGTTCCCCGGGCGACATTTTGTGCGGATCGCAAATGATTCCGCCTTTTGCGCCACCGAAGGGGATGTTGACGACGGCACATTTCCAGGTCATCCAGCTGGCGAGGGCGCGAACCTCGTCGAGGCTGACATCGGGCGAATAGCGGACTCCGCCTTTTGCCGGACCGCGCGCGATGGAGTGCTGGACGCGGTATCCGGTAAAGACCTCGAGCTTGCCATTGTCCATGGAAACCGGGATGTGGACGATGAGCTCACGGGTGGGGTAGCTCAGGATTTTGACGATACCTTCGTCGAGATTGAGTTTCTGTACAGCCAGATTGAAGCGGGCGGACTGGGCCTCCCAGGGATTGATTTCCTGCTCGAGGGAAACGGTCATAGATTCTCCGATGCAACACGCTAGCTCCGCCGATCGATAGACCGGGGATGGAACGCTGCGCAGGAGGGCGAAGTGGAACCTCGGCTGCGGCCAGCGGGCAAACGTCTCATATTATGCGCGGGGGCGAGGGAGTGGCAAGCATGGGAGCGGAGATCTCGATAGGGGTCTCTTTTCTTCCCGCAGGTGATGCGGCACCAATGAATCCGTGGCATCATGAAAACATGGCAAAACGTCGGACCCCCGGAGGGCGATTTGATGGAAGTTGCACGGAGATACAATCGCGAGAAAGGCAGCCAAATCGCGCTGGCGGTAATTGGACTGAGTCTTAGACGGAATTTCTAGCAATCTCCCATTTTCCTCCCTCATTTGTGGTACGATTGTGGGGAATTGAAGGGGAGAAAATGTTTCCAGAAACGAAAATCCATTTTGACCCGTTTAATGTTGACCAAAAATTAGCTGAGTTCGGCCTCACGCGGGAGCCGTTCGACACCGCAGCCGGAGAGAGCCTTGCTGCATTCAGGTCTTGCACTCTAAACCACCCCGTTACATTCCCTGCCACTTATGCTTGGGCGGAGGGCAACCGATCTCTTCGAGACAACCTAACTATCGTTGATTGGGCGCGAAAGAATGAGACGAACCTTCCTCTCGTGGTCAATGCGAGTGCGACGATGGCAATAACATTCACTTCTGGCGATGCGGATACCGGAATAAGAGAAGGCTTCCCCTGCACGCGATCTCCCAAAGGGCCGCGCACGGCAGACCTTGTATTGGCAAATCAGAGGCGGTTCGACTTCATGGAGGAAACGGCCTCCATAGTCCAGTCGATGAAGGTGCCAGGAAGAGACACCTGGCTGTTCCTGATTTATCGGGACTTGGTGCGTGGCGAACTCCGTTACGAACTTTCTCGCCCGAACCATATGGGAGAAGATCGTCACGTTGATGGCTGGATTGAGCGAATAATTTTCCCGCCAGTTCCATTTGATACGAATGACCTAATGGGGATCGGAACAGATGATGGTGGACAAAGCCCAGAGATTACGGTTGAGATTAAGAAGGTCGGGTGATACAGAGGCATTCAATCCGAGCAGACTCACGCTCGCCCGTAAGAGAAGGGGGCTTGCGAAACTTGCTCTAGCCGATCTGATCGGTGTTGACCGTAAGACCGTCCATTCCTATGAGACAGGGATAACTGTTCCAGAAGAGGACGTGCTCGGGGAAATTGTGCGAGCTCTAGAATTTTGCCGAGAGTTCTTTTTTGGGGACGATATCGAGGAACCGAGCGTGCTCAGCGGGAGTTTCCGTTCGATGTCCAAGATGAGCGCACCGCTTCGCGATATGGCACAGAGTCAAGCAGCATTCGGCCTTCATCTCAGCGCGTGGCTCAAGAAGAAGTTCGAGTTGCCTAGCGTGCAAATTCCCGACATAAGCCTTACGTCCGATCCAGAGGCAGCAGCGGAGTTTGTGCGCCGCACATGGGGCTTAGGGAATTTGTCTATCAGGAACGTGATTCATCTTTTGGAATCTAAAGGCGTACGCGTGTTTTCGCTGGCTTTGGATGCACGCGAGGTTGACGCCTATTCCATGTGGGCAGACGGCACCCCATATGTGTTTCTCAACAGCAATAAATCTTCAGAGCACAGTCGATTTGATGCGGCTCACGAACTTGGGCATCTCGTGCTGCATAAGCACGGAACGCCGAGAGGTATTGAGGCTGAAAAACAGGCGCACACGTTCGCGTCGGCATTTCTCATGCCGCGAGGCTCTGTTTTCGCGCATGCTCCTCGATTTCCGAACTACAACACTTTGGTTGCGCTCAAGAAAATATGGACCACATCTGTTGCAGCGCTCGCCTATCGCCTGCATGAGTTGAAGTTGATGACCGACTGGCAATACCGAGGAATCTGTATTGAGATAGCAAAGCGCGGACGGGACAAGGAGCCAGAGAGTGCCCCAAGGGAAACTTCAATAGTGTTGCCGCAGATATTTGCATCTCTTTATCGCGACGGGATGAGCAGAGGTCAAGTTGCGAAAGAATTGGCCATTCCTACCTCAGAACTAGAGCAATTGCTTTTTGGCCTCACAATGACCGGAATTGTTGGAGGCGGTAGAAAGACTGCGACGAAGGACGCCGAACTCAGTCGAGTGAAATGACGCTAGAGAACCATGTGGCGCCTGTGGCGCTCTGGTCATGTATTACAACTTCTGCCGGGTGCAATCTATTTACGTCGGATTGGGCGGACTCTTCTTCTCGGTTGCCCTATGATGTTGGTACCTCACCTACAACGCGCGGCACCTAAATTCACCTTATGTACCTTGGGCCGTAGCGGCCTGCTTGCGGCCGCCCGCGGCTATTGCCCGCTGTTCGAGCTTCATCACGATCCCGTGCTTGGGACGGAGAGTAAAACTCGGGACCGGGATGACGGAATGGCCGGGGACTGAACGCAACTGGAAGCGCTGCGCGATGGTCGCCAAGAGCAGCGCGGCTTCCATGGCAGCGAAGGTGTTGCCGATGCACTGCCTGGGACCGCCTCCGAACGGGAAGTAGACGAAGCGTGGAAGTTTTTGCAGGGCGGGGTCAAGCCAACGGTCAGGATTGAACTGATCGGGATCGCTAAAGTATTTCGGATTGCGGTGCATGATCCACTGGCTCATGACGACATTGGCACCGGCGGGAATCGTGTAGCCGCGAAGCTCAAAATCTGCGATCACGGTGCGAGCAAGGCTCCACGCCGGCGGGTATAGCCGCATGGACTCTTTGATCACTCGCTCGGTATAGGGAAGTGCTGGAAGGTCGGCCAGCTGCGGCGAGCGTCCCTGCAAGACGCGATCAAGTTCCTGGTGCAGCTTTTCTTCAGCCGATGGATTTTGCGCCAGCAGGTGCCAGGTCCACGAGAGCGCAAGCGCGGTGGTTTCGTGACCGGCCAGCAGGAATGTGAGGACCTCGTCGCGGAGTTGCTTGTCGCTCATGCCGCTGCCATCTTCGTCGCGAGCATTCATCAGCATGGCGAGAAGATCGCCTGAATCGGCCCGGCTGGCGCGGTGAGTTGCGATAATCCGAAAGACAGTTTCGTCCAATTGGCGCACAGCGCGGCGCAGGGCGATCATGGTTGGCGTGGGGAGAAAGCGGGCGGCGGGCGGCATCAACATGCGCAGGCCGGTGGTGTTACGCATGAGGAAGTTCATGGCTGATGAGATGGTGCCGGTTTCCTCGGCCTCGACGCCGAATAGACAGCGGACGACGATTTGAAGGGTTAGCCGCATCATGTCCTGGTGGATGTCACGGGACTCGCCGTCCTTCCAGGTCGCAAGCATCTGTTCCGTGTAGGACGTCATGATGGTGGCGTAAGAGGCCACCCGGTCCCGGTGAAAGGCGGGTTGCGAAAGGCGGCGCTGCCGCAGCCAGGATTCGCCTTCGTTGGTGAGCAGGCCCTTTCCGAAAAACCAGCGGCTGTTCTGGACGACGCGGTCTTTGAGGAAATTCTGCGAGTTGCGGATCAGCACGGTCTCGATCAACTCGGGATCGTTGAGAAAGTACACGTGCAGCCAGAGAGCGCGGTAGTAGAAAATGTCGCCGAACTCGCGCGCCCAGCCCAAGAAGGCGTTCAAGGGATCGCTACCCGCGAGTGGCATGTTGCCGTAAATGAAATGGGGCTTCGGGCCCGGAGGGCGCTTCATGATAGGGCTCGCACCAACCAGTGTATCTCGGCTGGAAGATTGATCTGTTTGACGCGTACGTGCTCCGGGATTCAGACTGGAGCGGTGTTGCGAGGAATCAGAATCTGGATTTTTTTTGTACTCGGGGCGATCTGCCACTCGGCATTGGGGCAGAGCAGTGACGCCGCATGGTTGCGCTATGACGAGCTAAAGCAGTCTGGGCCAGGTCTGCCCAATCTGATTGCAATCGTCGGGCGCGGTGAGGTTCTGCGGAGTGCAGCAGGCGAACTGGTGCGGGCGCTGGGGACGCGAGCCGCGCGGCAGGGCCCGGCGGCCGGGTTGCCGGCCAAGGATGCTTTCGTGCTAGGAAGCTGGAGTGAAGTGCATCGCTATTTTCCGGAGCTGAGAGCTGCGCCACAGATTGCCGCGGACGGTTTCTGGCTCAAGACAGTTCAGCGCAAAAGCGGAAAATATTGGCTGATTGTTGGAGCGAACGATCGCGGAGTTCTTTACGGCACGTTCGCGCTGCTGCGAGATGTTGCGCAAAAGAAGGATGTCTCGACCCTCGATCGAGCGGAAAATCCGTCCGCGTCGATTCGCTGGGCAAGCGACTGGGACAACCTGGATGGAAGTATTGAGCGCGGGTACGCAGGGCGGTCGATTTTTTTCGACGGCGGAAATGTTCGCGCCGACCTGAGCCGCGTGAAGGAATACGCGCGGCTGTTGGCATCGATCGGGATCAATGCCTGCTCAATTAATAACGTCAATGCAGATCCAAAGGTACTTGGGAAGGATTTCATCCCGCAACTGGCGCGGGTCGCGGACGCGTTTCGCTTGTGGGGAGTGAGGCTGGCGATTTCGGTTGATTTGAGCAGTCCGAAAAGCGTTGGCGGACTGAGCACGTTTGATCCGCTTAATCCGCAGGTCGGCGCCTGGTGGCAGAAAACGGTGGACGGGATCTACAGGCAGATTCCTGATTTCGCCGGGTTTGTGATCAAAGCCGATTCCGAGGGCCGGGCCGGGCCGGCACAGTACGGACGCAGCGCGGCGGATGCGGCGAACGTAATTGCGCGAGCACTGAAGCCGCATCGCGGGGTGATGCTTTACCGCGCTTTCGTGTACAAACAACACCTTGACTGGAACGATCCGAAAGCGGACCGTGCGCGTGCGGCGTATGACTACTTTCATCCGCAGGACGGAAAGTTTGAAGACAACGTTATTCTGCAGATCAAGAATGGTCCGATTGATTTTCAAGTACGGGAGCCGGCGTCGCCACTGTTCGGCGCGATGAAGCAGACCAGCGAAGCGATCGAGTTACAGATCACGCAGGAATATCTAGGTCAACAGCGGCACCTCGTGTTTCTACCGCCGATGTGGAAAGCCACACTTGACTTCGACATGCAGGTGAAGCCGGTCGTCGGTCGCAGGCCGTTGCTAGTTGGCGAAACTCCGGTGAAAGCGATCGTTTCCGGAAAGACTTGGGGGCGCGCGCTCGGCGGATACAACGCGGTGGTGAACGTCGGGCTGGATCATTATTGGCTTGGGCATCCGCTGGCGATGGCGAACCTGTACGGCTTTGGGAGGCTGGCATGGAATCCGGATTTGAGTGCCCAGCAGATCGCGAGCGAGTGGACGGCGCTCACGTTTGGCACCAATGCGAAAGTTGATGACACTGTTTCGCGAATGCTGCTCTCGTCCTGGCGAATGTACGAAGACTACACCGGGCCGCTGGGGCTGCAGACGCTAACAGATATTACCGGACCGCATTTCGGGCCGGCCATTGAGTCGTCCGAAAACAACGGGTGGGGACAGTGGCATCGGGCGGATGCGAAAGGCGTTGGCATGGACCGCACCGTTGCGACGGGAACCGGTTTCATCGGCCAATACTCGCCGGAGGTGCAGGGGATTTACGAGCCAGTGGAGAAGTGTCCGGATGAACTGGTGCTCTTCATGCATCACGTGCCTTACACGCATGTGCTGCATTCGGGGCAGACGGTAATTCAGTCTCTCTACGACTCGCATTACCTGGGCGCGGAGGAAGCTAGCGCACTGGCGGTCCAATGGAAGTCGCTGCATGGGCTGATCGAGGAGCCGCGGTACACTGAGGTGCTGAAGCGGCAGGAATATCAGGCGGGGCATGCGGTCGTATGGCGTGATGCGGTGGTGAACTATTTCCATAAGATTTCGGGAATTGAAGATGCACGGGGACGGGTGGGGCACAATCCGAACCGGATTGAAGCGGAAGCCATGCAGCTTTCGGGATACGTGCCGGTGGATGTGACGCCGTGGGAAACGGCTTCAGGCGGGAAGGCGGTGGCTTGCAACGCTCAGAGTTCGTGCCTGGCGAGTTTCACCTTCGATCGGGACGGCGGAGTTTACCGAATTGGCGTGCAATATTTCGACCAAAACAACGGAGTCTCGCATTACGAACTGCTGGTCGATGATCATGTGATTGATTCATGGGCAGCGGACGATTCGCTGCCATCCGACAAAATGAACGGCCATACTTCAACGCGCCACACCAGTTCGGGTGTCGAGCTCAAGCCGGGGGCTGTGATCAGAATTGTTGGTTATCCGGACGGGGGAGAGCCGGCGCCGTTGGATTATGTGGAACTGACAAAGGGAGATCGGTCGTAGGAAATTCAAAGTCGACCGCACAGGCGAGGGCGGCTGCCCCTAGGAGAAGCGCGTACCACCCTGGCGATTGACGAACCGCGCCGCCCCGCCCCACACTGAAACCGTCATGAAAAAAATCCGAGTAGGAATTCTTTTTGGGGGGCGAAGCGGCGAGCACAAAGTCTCGCTGCTGTCAGCCGCGTCAGTTTTTAGAGCAATCGACAAAGACAAATTCGACGTGGTGCCGATCGGCATCACCAAAGAAGGCCGCTGGGTTACGTCAGGCGACGCGGAGCGACTGCTGCAGGGAAAGGCGGGCGAGGGCGCCCGGCCCGCACATAAGCTTCGGGCTGGGGATCCCGAGGCAACGGCGGCAGCGGCGGTGTTGCAGAACGGCGAAGCGATTGTGGTGCCACCGGAGCCTGCCCACGGAGCGGGCATGCGTCCATTTCAATCGGACGCATTGACGCGGCGAGCTTCGGACCGGGCGATCAATGTGGATGTGATCTTTCCGGTACTGCACGGTACTTTTGGGGAAGACGGAACCGTGCAAGGTCTGCTCGAGCTTGCGGACATCGCCTATGTCGGCGCGGGCGTGCTCGGCTCTGCGGCGGGGATGGACAAGGACATCATGAAGTCGTTATTTCGCGCGGCGGGATTGCCAATCGTAAAGCATGTGACGGTGCTTCGCGGCGAATTTGGAGCCAGCCCGATGCAGGCGCGCAAGCTCGTGGAGAGCAAGTTGAAGTATCCAGTATTCGTAAAGCCTGCGAACTTGGGATCGTCGGTCGGGATTTCAAAAGCGCATGATCGCAAGGAACTTGGTCCGGCTATTGAAGAAGCGGCGAAGTTTGACCGAAAGATCGTGATCGAAGAAGGTGTGGGTGGAAAGAAGCACAAGGCCCGTGAAATCGAATGCGCAGTGCTGGGGAATGACAAGCCGGAGGCCTCGGTGGCAGGCGAGATCGTGCCGATCGCGGAATTTTATGACTACTCGGCGAAGTACCTGGACGAAGGCTCACAGCTGATTATTCCGGCGAAGCTGACGAAATCCGAAAGCAAGACGGTGCAGGATCTGGCGATCAGCGCATTTCGCGCAGTGGATTGTTCAGGGCTTGCGCGGGTGGACTTCCTGATGGATCCGAAATCGCGAAAAATCTATTTGAATGAGATCAACACCATGCCGGGATTCACTTCGATCAGCATGTACCCGAAATTGTGGGCAGCGTCGGGAGTGGCGTACCCCGAATTGATTGAGCGGCTTATCCGGCTCGGTCTTGACCGGCACGCGGACAAGAAGAAAAATCAATACAACCGGTAGCGTCCCAAGCTGGGTTCGGGTTAGCCGTGGCTGAGATCCGGCGTTTCGCTCGGGATTTCGGCACGCGGCTCAGACGCTGCGTAATCACTTCACGTTTCCATTCCGACGTGGCAGACGCGACCGATGAGGTAATCAGCGACCGTTTGTCCTTGGCCTGCCGGAAAGACTTCCACTGCATAGTTCTGGTTGTGCGGACGCAGCACGACGTTATCGCCCGCCATTTCGACATAGCGGACCTTGGTCGCGCCGCCGGCGTTTACTGCGTACATGTTCAGTTCTCCACGGCGGTAAGGCTGCAGGGTGTTGTAGTGGCGATCCAGAAGAATGGTCGCGCCGGGAAGCAGGCGGGGGTACATGCTCATGGCGTCGGCATCGACGCGGATGGCGACGAACCGCTCCCAATTGCGGCGTTTGGCGTGGAGGTCAGGGCGAAGCTTGCGAAGAAATCCGCGCTTGAACTTTTGAATTTCCCTCACGTCCTTGCTCATGATCAACGACTGCGCGGCAGCAACAGAAGCTTCCACCACAAAGACGTTGTCGAATTCGTCCTCGCTCGGAGGAGGGATGCTGGCGCGCTTGTTGATTTCAGCGGGATCCAGCAGGTCGAGGATGGAAAGGCGCTGGACGTTCAAGACTCTGTCCATCCCGTCGAGGCTGAGGCTGCGTTTGCGATTCAGAAAGTTCGAGATATGCGCCTGCCTGAAACCGGTCTGCTCGGCCAGGCGCAGGCCGGTGAGTTCCCCCTCGCCGATCTTGTGCAGCAGGGCCTTGCGTAGATTTTCCTGCAGGCTTTTGAATTTCATGAAGGAAGTATAACCTTGGGCTATTCGAATCGCCTGTGACCGGGATGGCAGCAGGGAGCCGCATCAACGTTGAGCTTTGCACAGCCGCAAGCTTTTCCACAGGGGAAAACCGTGCAAGAAACAGCGCCAAGCTGACTACAGGCGGCCAAGCGCAACAGCCGCAAGACTATAGCTCTGATCGCTTGACTCAAGATACGCTTACAGCTATACAGACGATAGAGCATATAACTATACGGATCGACGGGGGAGAAAAGAGTTGCAGCATGGCTCAACCGACAGGCGAACTGAAAGAAGCGGCATTTGTGGAATTTCGCCGCAAGGTGCGGGCTGCGGAGGTGCTGTCGGCTGCGATGGAGCGCCTACTCGCGCAGTTGCACTTCAGCGGCAAAGTCAGCGTTGTGATGCAGAACGGGCGGGTACTGAAGTCAAGATACGAGGAAGGCTATTTCCGCAGCCAAACCGTTACCTGAACCAGGTAAGAACGTCCTCCTCAACTAAATAAGCGCAAACAGGTCATCGTAAAAGAAGCGAGCCCTGTCACCGGCAATTTGCCGGGGCAGGGCTTTTTTATTTCTGAATCGTCGGAGGTTCAAATGAACGGATTGGGAACTGGATTCACTCAGATGGAGTTGAAGTACTGCGAGCGCTGCGGCGCTTTGTGGCTTCGGCTTACGGGTTCTGATGCAGTATTTTGTTGCGCTTGCGCAACGGCGATGGCGGGCCTTCCGCCCAAACTGCACCGCAGGGGTCGCGGTGGTGAAGTGATCACTATGAAAAACCCAGTAGAAGAAGGCGCCTTTTGGGTAGAGGGAGGAAACGCATGAGCAGCAATACCTGGAAAAATGTTCAGACAGACGCAGATTTGAATTTTGATCCAGATGCGTGGCTGTACCGGGAACGAACGATTGCATTACTGAGGCGTTTTCTGAGGATCTCGCTGGAGGTGGGGCGACTGCCGTCGTGGCTGGGAAGGGAATTTTTCCGGTCGAAAGTGACATCGTATCGAATGTCGAGTTTTGAAGACGGGGTGATTTTTGTGCACGACGTGGAGCGGGCGCTTGACCAGTTAAACGCGTTCTCCAGGCAGTTGATCGCGACCATCATTTTCCAGGAATATACGCAGGAAGAAGCGGCACGGATTCTGCATTGCGCCAGGAGGACGGTTTGCAGGGAGTATCCGGCCGCGCTGGACCGCATGACCGATATATTTCTTGCGGGAGGGTTATTGAATCGCCTCCCGGCGCTTCCTGTGGAAAAAAGCTGTCAAGGGGGCAGCGAAGGCCAGTTCGCGTTAAGTCACTGTAAACACTCGCAATAAATTGGCAATAATATACTTGCCGAATCACGTAATGGGGGTGTACTGTGAAATTTACCCCCATCCGGCGGCTAGTATTGCCAATACAAGGAGTCCCCGTGCAGCGAGTTAATGAATTTAATTTTTTCGAACTTGGTATGAAGATACACCCGCTCACCGACCTTCCAGAAGACGACGGGAGTGTTAAGTTCAGTCTATTTTGGTATCGATGGTGGGAGGCCAGAACTGCGTTGGACACAATCTGTGAGTCTAGGCCTTTTAGTGTGACGCTATCGGCGGCGAGGAAGCTACGACAAACGATAACTGAAGTCGTTCCAGAATCTATAAAGGAAGTGGGGGCGAAGTTTCCGAGCGATCTCGCGCAGGAAGAGAGTATTCATGTGTGGAATGTGCATCAGATCAGGGATGCCGCGAGAGAGTTCGAGACCATATTGGCGGCGGAGTGTCAGGTTCTGGACACCTATCTAGTTTCAAAGAAGGGCGCGTATTCCACTGCCGATCTAATTACGCACGCCCATCAACACATTCCCGAGAGTGCCCATAATCGAGTGTCTGCGCAGACTAAAGCGGACTTCGATGAGGCTGGAAAGGCTATAGCGTTCGATCTTCCAACCGCTGCGGCTTTTCACTTGTTACGCGGAACAGAGGGGGTACTAAGGGAATATTATGACTTGGGCGTTCCAGGCCCAAAGAAGGCACCGCCGAAGATGCGTAGCTGGGGAGTATATATACGACTCCTCAGCGAGTACAACGCTGATTCAAAGGTGATGTCACTCCTGACACACCTAAAAGATGCTTATCGTAATCCCGTGCTGCATCCTGAGGAAAATTACACTGATGATAGAGTCCAAGTCTTGTTTGGTGTCTGCGTGAGTGCCATTGTGATGATGGTAGAAGAACTGGACAAGCTAGCAGCCGCGCCAGCCCTGCTTGGTTTTCCGTCGAGCGGGATCACCGTTGCGGCGGCTAAGACTGGAAGACCATGAATCAAGAATTTGAGAAATTCGACGCGACGATGCGGAAATTAATAAAGGTCCCACACAGCAAGATCAAAGCCAAACTGGAAGCGGAGAAAGCGGAGAAAGCGAAGCACAGGCCAGCAAAGAGGTTAAATCGTGAAAAATAAGGCGATTCGTTCGGCAGATGCAAGATGGAATAACAAACAGGACTCCCCTCGTGTTTCCGATAGCCGTAATTCGGCGGGTAGCTCGCGTTGTTCGCCATACCAGAATTCGCACCCACTATCGAACGGGATGAAAGTAAAGTATCCGCGAGAAACGTCAATGGGCGGCCCGGAGACGGATACCACTATGCCTACATCTCGCGTTACGCTGTCCACAAAACCAAAGAGGCTAATCCGTGTTCCATCGGGGGAGACAAACAAGGCTTGTACGGGGATGCGCTCTGTAAACAATTTGCCCATTAAATCGGCGGCCTCAGCTTGCGAAATTTGGCTCACTGCTAATCTCCTCGCGAGTGATTGTGATCTTCAAGCTATAAAGGCGACCGGAAGAAACGACTTTACCGTTTCTTCGGGCCGCGCTTCCGGCGAAAAGCACTAGAACGGAACTTGCGTTTCACCCACTTTGCCAGTTAGTTCGGCAAAAGTGAGGCGCTTGCCGAGGACTTGCGACATGGCTATATCGAACCTTTCAGAGTCGCTAATTTTACGGTCACCGTCTTTGCGGTTATTGAATCGGAACGCTTGCTCATCTACATAACGGAACAAATGAAAAGGCTCTACAGCAACGTAGGTACCACCAAGGCCGCGCTTCAACAGCGACCAGAAGTTCTCAATGCCCTGAGTATGCACGTTGCCCTGTACGTAGCGCTCAAGGTGATTGATAACGAGATGGGTGTACTCGCCGTTCAATCCCTGATAGCCCTGAAACTCATCGGTCATAACCCAAGTTCCCGGCATCACGCTATCTTCGATAATTTGCTTCATCTGTTTTCCGACACGCTGCCCAATGACGGTGGCCTTAACCTTGCCGCCGCGCTCAAGGATTCCCATAACGGCAGTCTTGGCAGCGTACATCCCAACATTGTGCATTCTCTGCCGACGGCCCTTGTGCATGTTTCGCGCTTTGCCGCCGATGAAAGTTTCGTCAATCTCTACCTTGCTGTGTGGGCCGCCGCCGAGCTTTCCGCCGCCTTGCTTGTCCTGCAATCCGAGCCGGATGCGATGCAGCATAAACCATGCCGACTTCTGAGTTACACCGATAGTCCGTGCAATCTCGTAAGAGCTAACCCCGTTCCGGCAGTTCGACAGCATCCACACCACGACAAGCCACTTCTCAAGCGCGATAGGCGAATCCTCAAAAATGGTTCCAACCTTCGCGGAGAATTGCCGCTTGGCGTGGATGCTCTTGCACTGCCACTTGCGCTGATTGTGGAGGAAGACCACATCATTCCGCCCACAGGTCGGGCAGGTCACGACGCCGTCTGGCCAGCGAAGCAAGGTCATGTAGGCAAGGGCATTGTTAGGGTCGGCGTAAAACACAACTGCCTCTTGCAAAGTCTTTGGCTGTTTAGAGTTGCGTCCCATGCAGTAAATATAGGGTGTCTATGATGATTTGTCAAGTATATTATTGCCAATAAATTTGTGCAAAGCATGGCACAATCACCCATAGCCAGATGATATTCTAAAAATAACGCTAAGGAATTCTGAAGTGTACAGAGCGCGCTCACCAAGCGCGCTCTTCTTTTTTGTGTCAACGTTGCCAACAACATCATATGCCAACCCTAAAGAGTTCTGATCCGGGTGCGAATCTGGCAAGCCTGCGAAAGAAGATCGCCGGCCTGGTGGCAAAGAATGCGGTACCGATGGTGCAATGCGCGATCGACGGAGTGATCGAGGATGGCCAGTACCAGGCGATCAAGTACCTGTTTGAAATGGTGGGGATTTATCCGGCGGTGGTGAGTAAAGCCGACGAGTCGGAGGATAGTCTGTCCAAGGTCCTGCTGAAGCATCTGGGAGTTTCTCTGCCCGAGCAGGGACCGTGGCCGCACCGTACGGAAGATGGCGGCAGTGATCCCGTAGAATGAAGATGGAAACGCTGACCGAACGCAGGCAGCGCGCGATGCAGCAATGGCAAGCGCGAGTCTTCGGGAGCGAGTCTCCACCGGGCGGCGTGAATCCGCGGGTGAATGCGAGACGCGGGAAACTTGGAATGGACATGACGTGGATCACTGGCCGGCTGGCGCTGGGCGGCGGGATTTGGAATTCTGAAAATATGGCGGCGGTGGCGCGGGCGGGGATTACTCACATCATCGACATGCAGCTTGAATTCGACGATACGCCCTTGGCCGAACCGCATGGTATTGAGGTCTTGTGGAATCCCACAGACGACGACTTTGAGCCCAAGCCGGTGGAGTTGTTTCAACGCGGGGTGGAATTCACCGAGAAAGCATTGCACGATGAAGGTGCGCGGGTGTTTGTTCACTGCGCTGCCGGCGTTCACCGGGCAGCGATGATGACGCTCGCGATCCTTTGTGCAGATGGATGGAACCTGGAAGAGGCGATGCAAACGATCGTATCGCGGCGTCCCGTGGTGGACTTCCCGGATGTTTACGTAAAGAGTGTCAGGCAGTTTGTGGAAGAGCGGGTCCAGACGGAGACGTAGGCTCCGTAAAGAGAAACTTTCATTAAACGATTCGTGGAGGAAGTTATGCTGCACGCAAGCCGCCTGATGAGGCGGCTTTTCTTGTTGGTGGCAAGTTGCTCACTTGCAGTCCCGGCATTCGCGCAAACTCTGGCGCTGACGACGGTGAGTGACACGGTTTACCGGGCGGATGGAACGACGGCATCTGGGACGCTGTTGATCTCATGGCCGGCGTTCACGACATCGGACGGCCATGCGGTCGCCGCCGGCACCAAGAGCGTGGTGCTGTCCAACCCCGGAACCTTCAGTGTGCAGCTTGCCCCCAATTCGGGCGGGTCGCCAGCGGGCATCACCTACACGGTGGTGTATCAGTTGGCTGACGGAACGGTGAAGACGGAATACTGGTCGGTGGGGACCACCTCGCCGGAAACGGTTGCGCAGGTGCGCACACTGCGCGGGACGGGAACTCCGGCAGGACAACTGGCGACGCAGCAGTTTGTGACTGCGGCACTGGCGAACGTAGTCCACCTTAGCGGGACCGAGACGATTACCGGAACAAAGCAGTTTACTGTGCCTCCGATCCTGCCGTCGCCAACCCAGTCGGGCCAAGCCGTGAACAAGGCATATGTGGATGCATCAGTGGCGGGCGGCAGTGGGGGCGGAAACTTTGTCCAGAAAGGCGGCGACACTATGACTGGGCCGCTGACGCTGCCTGCGAATCCGACGGCGCCGCTACAGGCGAGCACCAAACAGTACGTAGATTTGAATACTGCGAATAAAGCGGACTTGGTGGGCGGCGTCGTCGCAACCGCAGAACTGGGCGCTGGTTCGGCGAACAACGGGTCTTGCCTTCATGGCGATTCGACATGGGGTGGATGCGGCAGCGGCGGCGGAACCGGACTGACTCCAGGGATGCAGGCGATTAAGTACGCGACGGATTTCAACTGGTCGCAGACGAACGCAGCCGATTTGAGTTCAGCGGGCGCAAAGACGTTGACGCTGGCGATATGCCCTCCGGGAGTCAGCGGCGCCGAACCAAGATATTACGTATACGTGGCGGGCACGGGAACGGCCGAGCCGGCCCTAGTGACAGGCGGAACGTGCGTGGGAAACGGGCAGGCCGGGACGTTGCAATTCACGATAGCGAATGCCCACCCTGCGGGCTATACGGTCGGAAGCGCGTCGGGCGGATTGCAAGAGGCGCTGGTGGCAGCGCGGTTCACGCCGTCGAACCCCACGGGTTCGTCGCAGTCGGGCAAGGTGATTGTGCCACCGGGAGAACTGAAGGCGTACGCGACGGTGTCGATCCGGGCGGCAAACGTGACCGTGGATTTCTCAGGGTCGATTGTGGAGTGCTGGATGAACAGCGCGTGCATCTACGTGGGCGATTCCGCGAGTTCAACTTTGTTCCAGGATGTGACGCTAGTAAGTCCGCGAGGCAGGCCGACGATTGCCGGTGGACTGCAGCCCTTTGTGGAAGTCACGCGCAGAAGACAAGAATCTTCAATATCTCCACACGAGTTGGATTGTCGGGAGGAACATTCGGCAGCTACGTGCAAGTGGACGACGACCAGGCATTTCTGCTGGATGGCCTCGATACGTCGTTGGGTGGGGGACTGCGATGCGACGCCACTGCATGCAGTCCAGCGGTGTACGCGCCCGGCCCTTTCAACGTTTTTTCTGCGGTGGGATGGTTGAAGAACATGAACATTTCGCAGCAGTGCGTGGGGAATGGCGTCGATTGGGAAAGCGGGAATCCGTTCTAGCAATGGCCATGTAGGGACCGCGCGCTCCGCCGTCCGGGTGAGCGAAGCTCGGCATTACGTTTGATGGTAAGCGCTCGTTCGCTCATTACTCTTTGTTTCTTGCTCGCAGCTCATCGTTCACGGCTGATTCCTATGACTCATCGAAACGAAACTCTGGGCGAATCCGCCAAGCGTGCGCTTGTGGTACGCGTGACCGACAACGACTTCCAGTGCGAAGTGCTCGAAAAGCTAGCCCGCCTCGAGGCCAAGATGGACATGCTCGCTGGCGGTACGCAGCCCGGGCGCATGCGGATCGCGGAGCAAAAAATCGAAAAACTGGAGCGCAATGACATTCGCCGCAGCGTCTATGACCGCTTGGTGAATGTGGCGATCACTACAATCATCAGCGCGCTGATTGCATTTCATGACAAGTGGTGGAAGTAGGATTTTGGAGCCTTAGCAGAACTCGCGTCACACTTCGCCTTCCCATCCCGAGCGGCCGGCCTCATCCGCTCGCGGATGAACGTGACAGTAAGCAATCCGCATTTAGAGAGACGGTAGTTCCGCCAGCACCCGGTCCACTTCCTCTTCCGTGTTGTAGTGCACGAAGCCGATGCGAAGGAAGCCGCCGTCCTGCTCTACGCCGAGGCGCTCGGTGAGGTTGATCGCGTAATAGTTGCCATCCCAGGTGAAGATGCCGCGCTCGCCGAGTTTGGCCGCAAGTTCCGCGGGATGGCGTCCAGCGATGCGCACCGCGAAAGTCGGGCAACGGGAACCGACGCGTGCGGGATCACTGATTCCGTAAAGCCGCAAGCCGGGAATCTCGGCGAGGCCACGCAGCATTCGCAGAGAGAGTTCGCGCTCGTGAAACTGGATGGCTTGATACGCGGCTTGCAGCAAATCTCGCCGCGACGCGGAGGGTGCCTCCGCTCGCCCAGCCCGGATGAGGGTGTGAGGAGCTACGGAGTTCGTGTTTGCTCCTGCGTTCCCGCCCTGCAAAGATCGTACCCCTAATTCCTCTAGATAGCCCACGCATGCCGTGATCCCCGCGATGCACTCGTGGTTCAGAGTGCCTGACTCCCAGCGCTCCGGCACGGCGTCAGTATTCGCACGCACCTTATAAGGATGCAGTCGCGCCAGATGCTGGCGTTTGCCGTAGAGCACTCCCATGTGTGGTCCAAAGAATTTGTAGGTTGAGCAAGCAAGAAAATCGCAATCCAGATCGCGAACATCAATCGGCCCGTGCGGAGCGTAGTGCACGGCGTCAACGTATGCTATGGCCCCGGCATCGTGAGCCATGCGGACGATTGCCTTCACGTCGTTGACGGTGCCGACCGCGTTGGACGCGTATCCCACGGCGACCACCTTGGTGCTCGACGAGAGCTTGCGCGCCAGGTCGTCCATATCAAGCGTGCAGTCTTCCTCGTGGATGTCGACGAACTGAATCTTTACCCCGCGTTCCTCGAGCGCCTGCCAGGGAGAAATGTTAGCACTGTGGTCGAGATGCGTGAGCAGGATTTCGTCGCCCGGGCCGAGTTCGCGGCCGATCGCCCGGCTGATCGCGAACGTCAACGAGGTCATGTTCGGCCCGAAGACGATTTCACCCGAATCGCAGCCGAGGAAGTCGGCCATCGCGGCGCGCGCTCCTGCGATGACCTCGTCGGTCTCGCGGCTGGTGGCGTATTGCCCGTGCGTGTTCGCGTTGCACGTCGTCAAATAATGCGAGATAGCGTTGATCACGCATTGCGGCACCTGCGTTCCGCCGGGCCCGTCAAGGAAAGCAGCGGGGCGACCGTCGAATAAGCGCGAAAGTGATGGGAATTGCGAGCGGACCCATGGGATATCGAGCGTAGTTTTCTCGTTGCGAGCCCGCAACGAATTCAGGAGAGTGGTCATGGTGAGCGCACGTATTTGCCGACAATGAATGTCGGTCGTCCTTACCGGATTTGAAACATCTCCGCACGAGCTAACCCGTGCTTCCACGCTGGTCTAAGCTGGGTGGCCCCTACGGGACTGGTGTCCGGATAGACACCAAACGCCAAGAGCCCAGAGCCCAGAGCTGAAACCTCACCCCATCATGCTCGTATGCTCGGGCTGAATTTTGTAAATCACCCGCACTTCGCTGGCTTGGCGATACGGATATTTGTCAGCACCCAGATACTTCTTCGCCATCTTATCTATATGGGCATCGGCGCCGGTTTCGGTGATCTCAACGATGCGGCCGCGAATCTCAAGATAACGATACGGGTTATCGGGATCAATAACACTTAGCGCAACTCGCGGATCGCGCCGCATGTTCTTGTCCTTCTGCCTGCCCTTGGCGGTGTTCACGATGACGAGGTCGCCTTCAATGTCGCACCAGACCGGCGTGACCTGCGGCTGGCCATCCGGCATCAGCGTAGCCAGGCTGGCAAAAGCGCGTTTGCTGAAAAGGTCGCGATACTTCTCAGGAATGACTTGCGACATGAGCTTCTCCTTCGTTGGGCCCCACGCCGGGACATTATAGAGCTTTCAGCTCCCAGGCATCGGCCCCGGCCAGGACGGTTTTTTTCGTCCCAGCTACTGGGAGATGGCCAGGAAAGGCAGATTCCTCAAAGTCTGTTGGCGGGAGCCGAGGCCATAGCCCATCAACTGGGTGTTGTCCACGAGGAAGCCGAAGTAGTCAGGCTGCATGGGTACCCGCCGTGCCGCCTGGCGATCAAGCAACGCAGCAATCTTAACCGATGCTGCGCCGCGCCCCCGCAGGTCGTTCATTAAAAACTCCGTGGTCACGCCAGAGTGCAGGATCCCCTCGACCAGAATCACATGCTGGTCGCGGATTTCAAGGTCGTGGCTGAAAAAAATCTCGAGTATGCCACCAAGGTCCTCGCGATAGAGCGGTTTGATGAACTGGCAAACGACGGGTATTTCAAGCTCCCGCACCAAGTCGGAAAGAAAAATAAATCCGTTCTCCAGCACGCCCAGCGCGTGCACCGTCTTTCCGGCATAGTCGTGGGATATCTGGCGCGCCATTTCGCGCACGCGTTTTTGGATCTGCTCGGCAGGAATCAGGATTTGTGCAGCCGGTAGTGAAGTGGACATGAGTGGCCAGTCGCTCTAGTGCTTCTTCTCAGGCTCTTGCTGGATCAGCACTCCTTCGCCGTCTTTGGCGCGCATGTCGCTGCGCACGCCCAAATCGCGCATCCAGACTACCTCATTTCCACTCGCGATCACCGGCCAGCTCTTCTTTTCGCGGCCAGTGATGTGACGGTCCTGCAAAATATCCTTAATCTTTTTCGGATGCTTGGTGTGTGCAGGCCAAAAGCGGTCCCCAGCACGCCAATTCCGGACCATAAGCCGATCGTTAAAACGAATATCGAGCAAGTTTTCGGGATTATAAACCGGACTCTGATCACTCGATCCACGGAAAAACGTTGCCAGAACCAGTCCGGCCTGGGGGACTGCAATCCTGCCCGGCACGGCTAGCGCGTACTCGTAGTCCACAGCCTCTGCTTTGCCGGATTTTTCAAAGCGCACCATCCCCTTATGGCGCTGAGCGCTCCAACCCTGGGGAAGAACGGTTTGCTTTCCGTTTTCGGAGAGGCCGATCAACTCTTCTACGTGCTTGAACTCAAGGGTTAGACTCAGTGACTCTGCGGCTCCGCGAACCAGTCGGCGCCGAAGCGCGAGAGGCATGGCGATCAATGGCTCCCAAGCCAGCACTCCTCCTTCTGGCATGCGCGACCAGAGCAGCGGCAATTGGCGCCGTGTCTCGGCATTCCAGAACTCTTCTTCCGCGCGCGCGATTTCTGCGGCCTCACTCAGCGCGTGGCGAGCCTTGGGATTCACCTGCTGGCACAACCGCGGCAGAATGTCATGGCGAATTCGGTTGCGCGTTTGACGCAGCTCAGCATTGGTCGAATCCTCTCGCCAGGGCTGCTCGAGTCGCTCCAGATACTCCTCGATCTCGCTGCGCTGAACTGCCAGCAGCGGACGAACGATTGCCAGACCAGGCTGTTTGGATTCGACATGGAGTTCGGGGTAAATGCCCGCTAGACCGCGTGTGCCTGCGCCGCGCACCAGTTTGAGCAACACGGTTTCGGCCTGATCGTCCAGCGTGTGGGCTAGGGCAAGACGGTTGAACTCACCATCGCGCAAAAGCTTTTCAAAATATTCGTAGCGAAGCTCGCGGGCGGCGGCTTCAATGCTGGATTTTTTTTCGCTTGCGTAGCTTCTCGCGTCGCTGCGCGCAGAAAAAAATCGCAGATCATGTTGCGAAGCCAAGTCGCGCACAAATTGCTCGTCATCGTCGGATTCTTCCCCTCGAAGCGAATGATTGAGATGAACGACCGACAGCACAATCCCAAGTTCCGTGCGGAGTTCCAGCAGAATTCTAAGCAGCGCAATGGAATCGGCGCCCCCGGAAACGGCTGCGCCGACGCGGTCTCCGGGGCGCAGCATATCGTGCTTGCGAATGTATCCCAGCACGGATTGGGCGAGCTTGTGCACGGGGGTAATGGTACATCGGACGGAAGTTCGAAGGGGCTGAGACTAGGAAAGGAATCCCTGCCACTCAGTGCTCTCAGCTGTTCGCCGAATGCATTCGTTTCTTCTAAGGAGAAGCTGCAGCATGTGTCGCTTTAGCACGAACTTCTCCACCACTAGACCGATGTGGCCTAATGGAGCCGCGAACTCCATGACATCTCTCATTCGGGTGCTGTCTGACGGAAGATCATCAAAGTAGTGATCGTGGCTGAAAGTGCGGAACTTCCCCTTGATCATGACATCTTGAAAGTGGCGTGGGCGCTCGTACTGTGTAATTCGGCTAGTGTGCGAAACGCGCGCCCCAAAGTGACGGCCGATCCAGGTGACTTCTTGACCGGGGCCAATCAATCCCGACCTCACCCCGGCGACGGCTCGTTCGTTCGTACCGTCGGTCGAAACTAGATGCAGATCAATACTGCGAGCGAGATCGAAACATCGTTCCCTGGGTGCGGAGATGAAGGTCTCCAACTCAATGCGGATCATTTGGGTTTCTGAATGCCGCTACATCGGTGTGGCGAAATCCGCCTACGCCATCTCAACTTCAATCTTCTTCGCGGCGGGGTCAAGCTTCACAATGCGGAACGTGCGGACTTGCCCGCGGACGAGTTCTGCTTTGGTCGCCTCGGCCACCGCGCCAGATTTCCATTTTGCCGCCAGCATGGAACTTAGCGTCTTCAAATCACCTGCGCCGCCCTGGTTGCCCGCGGCCGCTTCCGTCGCGCCGCCAGGGCCAAGCTTGCAGGTCGCGCGAATCCCTTCGCCGAGTTCAATCGTAGCGAAGCTGGCGGAAACCTCGGCCACGCGTCCGCTGACGATATCACCGGGGTTGCGCTCGGCCAGGTATTCGTCAATGCTGGTGGGAACCAGTTGCTTCATCCCCAGTTTCAGGCGACGCCGTTCCACCTCAATTGCCAGCACTTGCGCTTTCACCACCTGGCCCGCCCGCAGCACATCCTGCGGATGATCGATGCGCTTCTCGGCACTGATGTCGCTGACGTGAATCATGCCCTCGACTCCCTCCGCCACCTGCACAAATGCACCGAACTTGGTAATGCTGACCACCGGGCCCTCCACGACGGAATCCACAGGAAATTTCTGCGCAGCGTCAGCCCAGGGATCGCCTAGCGTCTGCTTCAAGCCGAGCGAAATCCGCTTGTCGCCCGCACTGACTCCCAGAATGACCGCTTCCACGGTTTCGCCCACTTTTACCAGATCACCTGGGGTGCGGACCTTCTTCACCCACGACATTTCCGAAACATGAATCATGCCTTCAATGCCGGGCTCGAGTTCGACGAACGCGCCGAAATCTGCGAGGCGAGTGACCGTGCCGCGTACCCGGTCGCCAACTTTGAATTTCCCAGAAACCGAGTCCCACGGTTGAGCCTGAAGCTGCTTCAGGCCGACCGAGATCCGCTGTTTGGCAGCGTCCAGCTTCAGGACTTTGGCTTCGACCTGCTGGCCCACGGTTAACACATCGGCCGGCGCATTCACGCGTCCCCAGGAAATGTCGCTCACGTGCAGCAGCGCGTCCACGCCGCCGATGTCAACGAATGCTCCGTAGTCGGTAAGGCTGCGCACCGTGCCGGTGATGACGTCGCCTTCTTTGAGTTCGGAATAGCGCTGGCCTTTGGCGGCATGCTCGCCCTCCTCCAGCACTACGCGACGGTCCACCACGATGTCTTCCTCGGCGACATCGAGCTTGGTGATGCGGCACTGAATCTCCTGCTCCACCAGCTTCGCCATTCCAGCGGCGTCGCGCGCACCACTGCGCGAGGCCGGCATAAAAGCGCGAACCCCCACGTCAACGCTCAGCCCACCCTTCACCACGCCCGTGACTGTACCCAGGATGGTGGCCTTCTCGTTGAAAGCCTTTTCAAACGCGGCCCAATCCGTTGGCCGGGAAATTTTGCCACGCGTGAGTTGATAGTAGCCGGCGGGATCGCGGCCTTTGACGGTCACGTTCAGCTTATCGCCGGGATTCACGCTCTCGCCGCGCAGTTCAGCGAGCGAAAGAATGCCCTCCGTTTTTAGCCCGACATCGAGGACTACAGAGTCGGCCGAGACCGATACGACCGTGCCTTCGCGGCTGCCTTCCATCTTCTTCGTGGAATGGTCGCGCTCAAACTGCGTGAGAATGTCGCCGAAAGAATCGGCGTTGGAATTTTCGACGGCCGCTTCAGGGCTATTTTGATTGGACATCTTATCCTTATGACCTATGGCTTATGACCCAGGGATTAAGGCTGAACGTAAAGGATACATCAGACACTGGCTGGGCGAAGGCGCGCTTCCCGCGCAAAAATTTGAGCCAGCGGTTTGCAGAAATCGCTGGCCCATTGGATTGTCAACTCGGCAAAAACTTATGCTGCTCGTTGTGTGCGCGCGGCTTCGATCCCGTCGAGCGCGGTCCACAGGGCTTTTGCGGCGTTTTCGGCAGCCGCCAAAGCTCGCTGCTCAGCAGTCGGATTGTCTTCGACCATTCTTTCCAGCTGGCTGCGCCACACGTTCGAGTGGTGAACGTCTGCAGCGGTGTGCAGAGTGAAGTAGCCGCAAGTCTTATCGTCCACGCCATACATTTCTCGCAGGCCGCGGGCTTTCTCAGCAGCTACGCGCGGCACTTGCGACTCGTAGGCGTAAAACGCCGCCAGCGCTTCTTCGGGTGCACCCTGGCGCGCGACTGCGTGGAACGACGACATCAGGTTTTTCATCTCCGAGGTATGAGCGGCTCCGGTTGCGTGGCGGTCTGCGCCGAGGCCTTCGGCGAAGTCAAGCCAAAGTTCGGAGTGCGCCCGCGATCCATCCTCGCCGACTTCCTCATTGCGATTGACAAGCACTGCGCGGCGCAAATGTCCCTGCGGCAGTCGAGCAGCGAATTCATCGAGGTACGTGGGGAAAGCATCGACGTGGTGAAAGTATTCGCTGGCATATTCCCGCAGGTCGTCGCGCGTCAACCTGCCGGCGGACCAGGCCTCATAAAAAGGATGGCAAAGCAAGTCATACTTTGCGATGCGGGCATCCAGTTGCTGAGCAAATTCTGGGGTTGTCATTTCGCCTCCCGGGGATCGAGTCCATAGTACAAGGAAGAAAGGTTGGCTGGCAAGAAGGGGTTGTGATCGCCGCGCAGTGCCAATTTGGAATCAGAAACAACAGTGACCAGCATTTCATCGCTGCAAATCGTGGCCGCCGGTGAGACGATGGTCTGGTGAGGCGGCTAGTCGCAGTTTTGATGATGTGTATCGTTTGTGCCGGGCAGGCGCAGTCGCCTGTTCCGCCCGAGGTGAAGTTCAAGTCGCGATACATCAATCCTTCTTCGCGCCCCCCCGGCTTTACATCGGCAATGCTTTGGGGAATCGCGATTGCTGACACTCGCGTGCCAGGGCACGAGCAGGCAACGGTCGAGATCGCCACGACGCGGCTTACATGCCGAGTGGATGGCAACGACGTAGTCGTGAACGACGACCGAGGTGAGGTGCGCGGCGGCCTTTACCGTCGGCATCCCTGGTTCGGGACTGACGATCATGACCCGATGTCCGTGCGTTACTCGGCGGACCGGCGTACGGTGATCCTCGACGTCGGCACGCGTCCGGATCGAGTCTGGCATTTCTGGGCGGCTTCGCCACGGGCGGTTCTTCCGCCCGGAAAACTGCAAGGCTGCAAAGTGACCGTGCAGGCGCGAATCTCGGGAGGAGCCCTGCTGCAAGTGGGATTCGACTACTGGCGAGATGCGACCGTTGGATATGGCTCGGGCGGCAACAATCACGAAGCTGGGGCAAGTGACTGGTATTTGCCGTCAGGAGAGTGGCAGGACGCCGAGTTTGGAGATGTTTCTGCGATGCCCTAAACGCGCCTATCAGTAGGGGCCGAGAGACCGCCCATTACAGTTGTTAGAATAAGAGGGCTGAGTTGGCAAATCGCCGCCCGCCGCAAGCCGGAGCGGAGCAAGGAAATAGCCCAGTCCAGCGGAATCTTCCAGAATGCAATTCACCGAAGAATTCGACATCGCCATTGTTGGAGCCGGGCACGCTGGCTGCGAGGCCGCCGTGGCCTGCGCCCGCATGGGGCTGAAAACTGCGTTGTTCACTCTGAACATTGACCTCATCGCCCAAATGTCGTGCAACCCTGCAGTCGGCGGGATCGCGAAAGGCCACTTGGTGCGGGAGGTGGACGCGCTTGGCGGAATCATGGGCGAAGTAACCGACGCGGTTGGGATCCAATTCCGCCTGCTCAATACATCGCGAGGACCCGCCGTCTGGTCGCCGCGCGCACAGTGCGACAAGCAGGCCTACCGCCTGAAGATGCGCGAAGTGCTGGAATCGCAGCCGAATCTGAAGATCAAGCAGGCGGAAGTGGTGGGCTTGATTTTGGAAGAACCGTCCTTGGTCCTTGGTCGTCGGTCGTTGGCCGAGAACCGTGGCCCCATGGATTTTGACTCCGACCAACTGCCAACGACCAACGGCCAACGACGGGTTCTGGGCATTCGCCTTCGCGATGGCCGCACCGTGGGCGCACAAGCGGTCATCATTACCACCGGCACTTTCCTCAACGGACTCATTCACTGCGGCGAGCAACAATATCCGGCTGGCCGATCCGGCGAACCCGCGGCCGTGCTGCTCGGCGAAGCGCTCAAGCAATTGGGCCTTCGCGGATGCCGCCTCAAGACCGGAACGCCGCCGCGCCTGGATGGCCGCACCATTAACTGGTCGAAGTTTCAGATGCAGCCTGGCGATGTTGATCCAACCCCATTCAGCTTTCGCACCAAGCGAGTGGCGCACCACGATTCGCAAGTCCCCTGCTACATTGCGTGGACGACGGAAGAAACCCACAAGATCATTCGAGAGAATGTGCACCGCTCGCCGATGTACAGCGGACAGATTCAGTCCATTGGGCCGCGTTATTGCCCGTCGATTGAAGACAAGATTGTCAAGTTTCCGGACAAGACCACGCACCAGCTTTTTCTCGAGCCCGAAGGCTTGAACACGCACGAAATTTATGTGAATGGGATGAGCACGTCGCTGCCGGTCGAAGTGCAGCTTGCGATTCTGAAATCCGTCCCTGGACTTGAAAACGCGGAGATGTTGCGCCCAGGTTATGCGATCGAGTACGACGCCATTGATCCGACCGAACTCCAGCGCACGCTTGAGACTAAGAAAATTGCCGGCCTGTTTCTCGCAGGGCAGATCAACGGAACATCCGGCTACGAAGAAGCAGCGTGCCAGGGCTTGATGGCGGGGATCAATGCGGGGCTGAACGTGAAGGGCGAGCCGCCGCTGATTCTGGATCGTACCGAAGGCTACACCGCCATACTGATTGATGACCTGATTTCCAAAGGCACCAACGAACCCTACCGCATGTTCACCTCGCGCGCCGAGTTCCGCCTGCATTTACGAATTGACAACGCTGACGTGCGCCTTACTCCCCACGGGCGGCGAATTGGACTGATTTCGGACGAAGCCTGGTCCGACTATCTCGCCAAGCAAGAACGGCAGGAGCGGGTGAATCAGGTACTGGAGAAAACCAGAGTGACGGCGGCAATGGCCGGAAGGATTCAGCACTCAGCATTCAGCGGTCCGACAGGGGATGTCTCGCACGTCGCACGTCGAGCGTCGCACGCAGTGTCTCCATCAGATTCAACCCATGAATTTGTCATTCCGAGCGAGCATTCCGATTCGCAGCTGCGAATCAGAAGCGGAGTCGAGGAACCTGCTGTTTCACTGCTGAGAGTGGACTTGTCCTCCGCCATTGGACAGCCGCTGGCGCAGCTTTTGAAGCGGCCCGAAATCACGATTGAACATCTGGTGCCGGTACTGCGCGAATTGATTCCAGATTTCTTTGCCGCAGCGGCCAACGACGCCGCTGGTCCCGGCCTTGCGCACGACGCGCGACCTGGGACGCACGACGTGCCCCTCCCCTCCGCCCTCCGCAACGAACTCAAATCCGTCGAGACAGAAATCAAGTATGAGGGCTATCTGCTGCAACAGCAGCGCGCGATTGAGCGCCTGAAGAAAGCTGAGCAGCGACACATCCCCGAGTGGTTCGACTACCGCTCCGTGAGCGGACTTTCGCGCGAGATGCAGGAGACCTTGCTCAAGATTCGCCCGTACACCTTGGGCCACGCGTCGCGCATTCCGGGCGTGACCCCAGCCGCAGTCTCGCTAGTGAATGTCTTTATCGAGATTCAGGCCAAGCGGCGCGATCAAGCTGCAGCGGTATGAGTGCAGCGGTCTGCTATTCGTACCTGGAGAGTCCCATCGGACGCCTGCTTCTCGTCGCCGATGACACCGGCCTCCAGCAGATTGTCTTCCCGTCCAAAGACGGCCCGGCGAGACCCAACGCTGCCTGGATTGAAAGCGCGAGAGCTCTGCAAGACTCTGAGCGTCAACTGCGCGCCTACTTTGCTGGAGAGCTCGAAAATTTCACTGTTCCGCTGGCCCCGCAGGCCACGCCCTTCCAGCAAAAGGTGTGGAGTGAGTTGCTGAACATCCCGTACGGAGGGACAATTTCGTACGGCGAGTTGGCGCGTCGCATCGGCAACCCGAAAGCAAGCCGTGCGGTCGGCCTGGCCAACGGTTCCAATCCCATTCCGATTATGATTCCTTGCCATCGCGTGATCGGGTCCGACGGTAAGCTCACCGGCTACGGCGGTGGATTGCCTATCAAAGAAAAACTTATCGCCCTTGAGCGCGGTCAGATGCGATTGCTGTGAGTGCGGGCCGCGACCTGCTACCGGGCTGGGATCCCGTACCAGGAAAGTAGTTCGTTCAGCTTGCGTCTGTACAGCCGCGCCAGCGTATAGAGCCGGTAGACGCTGGGCGTGGACGCGCGAGTCTCATAAAAATGCAGCCGGCTCCAAGGGACGATGAAGTTGCGGTTGCGCAACTCCTTCGCAATGGATGCACTCGCACGGTGAACGTCGCGCAAGCTCATGCCAAGCGCTTCGCGACTGGCGCGAAGTCGATTGCCGGCATTGATTCTTCTTGCCATCAGATGATCCTTCGGCAAGTTTTGCGCCGAGATCACCGGGTAGGCTCTTAGCGGAGATTACGGGGGTAATTTGGCCTATAACCGCCGCCGGCCGTTTCGGCAGCACTGGCCCCCGGGGCGGGCGGAACTTCCAGCGGTTCGAAGTGCCCCGGCGCACAATGGAGGAAACCGGGCACTCCATAAGGTGTTCTTTCGAGATACGACGCGGCTTGTCCGCGCTGCTATATTTTATGGATTCCGCTTTAAGGGTCAGGGAGGGTCATGCCTCGCAAGCTCGATGAAAGCCGGCGTTTGCGCGAACGCGCAGAGCGGTTGATCCCCGGCGGCGTGAATTCTCCGGTACGCGCGTTCAAAGCAGTGGAGTGTGAAGCCCCGTTCATTGTGCGCGGGCAGGGCTCGCGCCTTTGGGACGCTGACGGCAACGAGTATCTCGACTATGTTGGCTCCTGGGGCCCGCTGATTCTCGGCCATGCCGAGCCCGGAGTTGGCGAGGCAATTCTTTCCGCCGCCGTCAATGGCACCGGCTTCGGAGCCTCTACGCCTGCCGAAGCAGATCTTGCCGAGTTGGTCGTGCAAGCCTTTCCTCACGTACAAAAGATTCGCTTCGTCAACTCGGGGACTGAGGCCACGATGTCGGCGATCCGCCTCGCACGCGCTTACACCAAGCGAAAATACGTTTTGAAGTTCGAAGGCTGCTATCACGGGCATGCCGACTCGCTGTTGGTGAAGGCCGGATCAGGCATCGCCACACTCTCCATTCCGGGATCCGCCGGCGTGCTGGAAGAAATCAGCCAGTTCACGCTTGCGCTTCCGTTCAATGACAGCGAAGTGCTGGAGCAGGCCTTCAGTAAATATCGCCATCAGATTGCATGCGTGATCGTCGAGCCCGTGGTCGGAAACATGGGCTGCGTCCCCGCCAGCGGCGGATATCTCGCAAACCTGCGCACCATCACCCAGCGCGAAAAAACACTGCTCATTTTCGATGAAGTGATGACCGGCTTCCGCGTGGCCTATGGCGGCGCCCAGGAACTCTACGGCATCATCCCTGATCTGACCACTTTCGGCAAAATTATCGGCGGAGGATTGCCTGTGGGCGCATACGGCGGCCCTTCCGAGATCATGAATCTCGTGGCCCCGCTCGGGCCGATGTATCAGGCCGGCACGCTTTCTGGAAATCCGCTGGCGATGGCCGCAGGAATTGCAACCTTGAAGCATCTCCGCGAAAAGAAGTCGGAAATCTATTCGCGGCTCGACAATCTGAGTGCCAAACTTGTCGAAGGCGTGTCCGCCGCAGCGAAGGAATCGGGCGTCCCGCTTACCGCCAATCGCGTGGGCTCGATGTTTACCTGGTTCTTCAACCCGGGCCCAATCACCGACTGGGCCTCGGCGTCCAGGTCGGATACAGCCGCTTTTGGGCGATTCTTCCGGGTCATGCTGGATTCCGGTATCTACCTCCCGCCTTCGCAGTATGAAGCAGCATTCCTGAGCGCGGCGCATACAGAGGAAGACGTTCAAAAGACCATTTCCGCTGCCCGGGAGGCGCTCACGAGCGCCAGGGCCGCCGGCCAAGGTTGATCTTTAAGTAAGCTTTAGTAAGCTGACCCTTGGAACGGCGATCCTTAGTAATCTGTAAACTAGGTTAGCGCTTACACAACGAAAGCGCTTCGTATTAGCATCGTATTAAGTTGACCTCCTTCATGAGATCGCAGTCTGAGCGGCGGACGGGGAGCAGGGCATTTTCCGCCCTCACCCTCTGCTGCGTATTCTTGATTGCGCTGACCGGTTTCATCGCGGCCGTCCACGTTCACGATAGTTCTGTTGCTTCCAATCATGCCTGCTCCGTCTGCGCCCTGGCGCATTCTGGAGTTGCCCCGGCCGGACTGTCGAGCCCGGTTCCCATACTCGTGCGCTCGGCGGTGTTGCAAACGACTCCGCAAGCGCCGCATTCCATTCTCGTCGTTTCCTCCCAGTTCATTCGTCCTCCGCCCCTCGGCTGATTTGCCCCAGCAGCCTGTTCGCATTCACAATCAGCGGAGGAATATATGGAGTTCTCACACGGAAAGCCGCAGAGCGCGGTTTCTGGATTCATTGACCGTTTTCGGGGCGTTGTTCGTTATCCCGGTCCTGCAATCCGCGGGATTTCTAAGGAGTTCGGAATGAAGAAACTAAGACTTGCTGTCGTGGCAGCATTGTTGTGCGTCCCCGCGTGGGCACAGCAGGCTACTGCTCCGGACGCCAGCGCGCAAAATACCGCCGCGCTCGAACAAAAAGTTCGCGACCTGGAAGATCGAATCATCGCCCTCGAAGGAAAGATCCGCACCATGGGAAGCCCGGCAGCCGCGCCTGCGTCAGCTCCTGGCGCCGCGGTTCAGGCACCATCGGCGGACGCGAGCGCGCAGCCCGCGACATCTGCCCCGCCGTCGGCTGAAGCTCAGGCCGCACTGACGAACGCTTCCGCCCCTGAGCCCGTCATCGGCGGCGGCTCAGCTGCAGCCTCCAAAGCGCTGAATCCCGATATCAGCGTCATCGGAGACTTCATTGGCGCCGCGGGCGGAAATACGCCGCCTGCGCTCGCGACCCTCCAGCCCTTCCCGTCACTGCAGATGCACGAGTCCGAAATCGGCCTGCAGGCGATCATTGATCCTTATGCCCGTGGCGACTTTTTCATTTCCTTCGGAGAAGAAGGCGTGAATTTGGAAGAAGGTTACATTACCTTCACGTCGCTGCCAGGCGGATTGGTTGCGAAGGTCGGCAAAATGCGCTCCGCGTTTGGCAAGGTCAACACTATGCACAATCACGTGCTCCCATGGGTCGATCGCCCGCTGGTGAGCACTAACCTTGTCGGCGGCGAGGATGGTATCGACGACGCCGGCTTTTCCCTGGAACGCATTTTGCCGGCGCCCAAAGGGATCTTCCTCGATGTGACCGGGCAAGTTTTCCGGGGCGATTCAGCGGACGTGTTTCAGCAGTCTCAAAAAAGTGACGTGAGCACTGTGGAACACTTGCGAGCTTACCGCGACATCACGGAATCCACCAACCTCGATCTTGGCTTCTCCTACGCGCGTGGCCACAATAACGGCACGACCGCGCTGCCCGGCGATTTCATCACCCAACTTTATGGGATCGACGCCAGTGTGCGCTGGAAACCCCTGCGCCGTTCCATCTACCATTCTTTCGTGGGACGCAGTGAGGTCATCTGGAGCCAGCGCCAGCAGTTCCCCAGCGAGCAAAAGGCATTCGGGTTTTATGCTTCGGGGGACTATCAGTTCGGGCGACGCTGGGTTGCAGGCGGGCGCTACGACTGGTCAGACCGCAGTCACTACGCCAATTTGACAGATAAAGGCGCGGCGGCGACCCTGACATATTGGCCCAGCGAGTTCAGCCAGATTCGCGGCGAGTACCGCTTTACGCATTACGCTGAGAACCGCGACGCCAGTGAACTATTCATGCAACTGATTTTCTCGCTGGGCGCGCACGGAGCGCATCCGTTTTAGCGGTGCTAACCACAAAGCACACGAAGGCACACAAAGGAAAGCCTCGAAGGGTCGAAAAACCGTGAACAGGAGAATCGAATGCCAACAGCGACGGCCAGAGTGAAACTCGTAACTGCAATTGCAATCGCGGCACTTACGCTGTTTAGTTCCACCCGCAGCCAGGCCAAAAAGTTGAACGTGATCACTGCCACTACCGACATGGCAGCCCTCGCGCAGGAAGTCGGCGGCGACCACATCAGCGTGGAGTCGCTGGCTAAAGGCTACCAAGACCCTCACTTTGTCGAGCCGAAGCCCAGCTTTCTGCTCAAGCTCCGTCAGGCGGATGTACTGATCTCAGTCGGCCTGCAACTGGAAATCGGCTGGCTGCCGCCACTGGTCAACCAAAGCGGCAACGCCCGCATTCAGGTCGGCGCGAGCGGTTATCTCGACGCTTCGCAGTTTGCCGAGATTCTCGATATTCCTAGTGGTCCCGTCACCCGTGCCATGGGCGACGTTCATCCCCTCGGGAATCCGCACTACTGGCTCGATCCCGACAATGGCCGGCGCCTTGCCCGAGGCTTTGCTCAGAAATTCGGCGAACTCGATCCCCCCGACGCTGCCTATTTCCAGCAGCGCTTTCAGGACTTCGACAAACGCCTTTCCGCTGCCGAGCAGAAGTGGGACGCAGAAATGGCGCCCTACAAAGGACGCAAGCTCGTCACGTATCACAACTCGTTTCCCAATTTCGCAAAGCACTACCACTTAAACGTGATCGGCTATATCGAGCCTCGTCCCGGCATTCCGCCCACCCCAAGCCACACAATCGAGCTGATCGGATTGATGAAGCGTGAGAACTGCAAGTTGGCGATCGTCGAGCCATACTTCGATTTGAAGACGCCCAACAGTATCGGGGCGGCGACCGGCGCAAAAGTTGTCGTCTATCTGCCGTCGGTCGGAGGCGAGAAACAGGTGACAAACTATTTTGAACTCTTCGAATACGATATTGGATTGATTACCAAGGCGTTTCAGTCGGCGCAATAACAAAGGTTAAGGAGCTGCATGGAGATTCTGCAATTTTTGTTCTGGCCATTTGTTGCCAGCCTGATTCTTACGGGGATTCACGCCTACCTCGGCGTGCACGTGGTGGAGCGCGGCGTCATCTTTGTTGATCTCGCGCTGGCCCAGATTGCAGCCCTGGGCGCGACCACGGCGATCCTCATCGGAATGGATCCGCACGGCACCGGCGCGTATTGGTTGAGCCTGAGCTTCACGTTCGTTGGCGCGGCCGTCTTTGCGTTCGCGCGCACTCGGCGCGGGCACATTCCCCAGGAAGCCTTCATCGGAATCGCATACGCAGTGGCATCTGCGACCGCGATTCTTGCCATGAGCAAAGCCACCGGCGAAACCGAACACCTTAAGGACATGCTGGTGGGCAACATCCTCGCCGTCTCGCGGCACGATGTTGAGAAAACTGCGATCCTCTACGGCGTGATCGGTGTGTTTCACTACATCTTCCGCCGCAAGTTCCTGTTAATCTCGGCCGATCCAGCAAAGGCTGAGGCCCAGGGGATGAGTGTCCGCTTCTGGGATTTCCTCTTCTATGCGTCTTTTGGATTCGTCGTGACTTCCTCGGTCGCGATCGCAGGCGTGCTTCTGGTCTTCTGCTATCTCATCGTTCCATCAGTGGGAGCCATGCTGTTCACTGACAAAGTCGGCAGGAGGCTGGCCATCGGCTGGACAATGGGAACCATTGTTTCCGCTCTCGGCGTCTATTTCTCGGTGCTGCTCGATACTCCGACCGGGGCCACGATCGTCTGCACCTTCGGCGCGGTGCTGGTGCTTATGTTCCTCTTCCACCTGATTTTCTTCCACGGAAAGCAAGCAAATGTGCTCGAGGGAGTTACATCGGTTGAGAGTCCCAAGGCAAGTCTGGCGAGCCGGTAGCCATCGATGAACCCGATAGCCGCATCTTGCTGTCGATACGAAAATTTTCCTAGGCCGCCTGCGGACCGTTCAACGCTTCGGGACCGTTGGTCCGCGCCCAGGTGTACTGAATGCGATGAATCACAGTGATCGTCGATAAGATGGCGATTACCCAAAGCGCCGGGGCCATGCGGTTGAACAGCGCGCCGAGAATTACCAGCACCAGGCGTTCCGGCCTCTCCATGAATCCCACACGGCAGGACCCAATCAGCGACTCGGCGCGGGCCCGGCTGTAACTAACCATGATTGCGCTGACGATGACATAAGCCGTCAGCACCACATAGAAAAAGCGGTCTCCGCGCGAATAAAAAACCAGTAACCCGAAGAACTGCGAGGCGTCGCTGTAACGGTCCACCACCGAATCGAAAAACGCGCCAAAGCGGGTGACGCGATTCTGCGCGCGGGCAACTTCGCCATCCACCAGGTCAAAAAATCCCGAACCGATGATGATAAGCCCGGCGTAGAAAAACATGTGCTTCTGGTTCTCGGCGGTCGCCGATCCGAAAAAGTACGCAGCCCAGGTGTTGACCACGAGTCCCATGAACGTGAGCACGTTGGGATTGATTTTGGTGAGCGCCAGCCAGCGGACAATCGTCCGCAACAGCACTGCGCAGCCTCGTCCGAAGGCACTAGTCCAAGTCATGGTTCTACGGGGGCGGCAAGTCCGGGACTAAGATAACAGTTCATTGCGCGGTCACGTCGTGAATGGTCGTCAGCTTCAAAATATCCAACTCGCGGTTGCCCCCGGGGGTCACCACCACCGCGGTGTCGCCGACTTTCTTGTTCAGCAGCGCTCGACCGATCGGCGAATTAGTCGAAATCTTCCCCGCCGCCACGTCCGATTCTTCACTGGTGACGATGTTGTATTCCATTTCTTCGTTCTTCGTATTGTCGAAAACCTTCACCGTGGAGCCCAGGCCAACTTTGTCCTTGGGAATGTTATTCATGTTCACCATGGACAGGTCAGCCAATCGCCTCCCTAGCTGGCGAACGCGCGCCTTCACAAACTCCTGGCGCTGCTTGGCCATGTGATACTCGGCGTTCTCGCTCAAGTCTCCGAGCGCCGCCGCTTTCTTAATTTCTTTGGGGAGCTCATGGATAAGCTCGTGCTCGAGCGCATTGATCTCGTCTTGGAGCTTTCGTTTGATCAGCTCAGTCATGCTGGTCAAATTATAACTCGCGATCGGCGGCGCCAACTCACGCCGAAACCTACGGCGAAACTCACGGCGAAACGAGGAAGAATTCGACCTTCTGCTCGGGAAACGCGCCCAGCAAGACGATTCGCCGGCCTGGAACTTTCCGTTCGAGAAGGTTGCGGGAGCCTTCCTTCGCGATCACCATATGCTCGCCTGACGGAGCCTGCCCCCATTCGTATCGCGGGATAGCCTGGTTACGATAGAAGTGCAACCCGAATTCCAGTTCTCGTGGAACCAGAGCGATCGCGACCGGCAGTTGGGCGCTGGATAGAGACGCCAGATCCACAGAGACAGATCGCGCCGAAAGCGTGCGATCCAAAACCGGTGCCGCGAATCGCAGCGCCAGCGCGAACACCACAATCGCCGGCGCAATTCCGGCAAGACGCAACCCTGACCATGCGGATCGGAATAGGACCAGCATCACCAGCGCTCCTGCCGACACCGCGACCAGCAGCGGCACCACCGCGGCGCTACTCCAGGCCAGCTTGTGCAGCAGCAGGATGGAAGGAAGCATTAGCGCGCCGAATAAGAGCGCCGCAACCAGCAAACCGTGTAATGCCACCATTATTGGATGAAATCGGGTTAGGAGTTTCGCCCGCAGGTAATTCGCGAGCAGCAGAATGCCGGGCGCAATCGCCGGAAGAATGTATCCCGGCAACTTTGACTTCGAAATGGAAAAGACGACGACGAACACGGCAATCCATATCAGCAGGAATGTGTTCAGCGAATCAGCGTCACGGTCGCGAAGCTTTCTGATGGCCGTGACCATCGCCGCCACCACGAACACCGCCCACGGCGCCCATCCCAGCAGCGTGACCGGCAGGTAATACCAGAATGGCTCGGGATGATGAAACATGTTTGTCCCGAAGCGCGCGAGGTTGTGCTCAATAAAGAACACATGGAAAAACTGCGGGTTTCTCAGCTGAACCAGCGCATACCAGGGCAGCCCCATAAGAATGAAAATCGCGCTTCCCGGTAGCGAGAAGGTTTTCCCAACGATCATCCAGCTTCGCTGTGTCGCAGCAAACAAAACGATGACGGTTGCCGCGAGAACCGGCGCCACCGGACCTTTGGCCAGCATGCCCAGCGCAAGGAACGCATAAAACGCGACCAGCAGGACGCGATTGCCGCTTTCCATCCATGCGAACCACGCCAGCATGGCGATGCCAAACGTTGCCGCCAGCGGCATATCGGTGGACGCGGCCCGAGCGAACCCAACCATTGCGGCTGATGTGGCCAGCATGAGCGCGCCATCCAACGAGCATCCTGAGCGGAACCGCCGCAGAAACCAGTACGTAGCCAAGATCAGTGCGGTCGCGTCAAGCACTGCGGGCAGCCGCGCCGCCCAGTCGCTCACTCCGAAAACGTGATACGCGAGGATCGCCTGCCAGTAATAAAGAGGAGGCTTTTCCAGCCACGGCACGCCGCCAAGCGTGGGCGTCACCCAGTCATGCCGCGCCAGCATTTCGCGCGCGACCTGCGCGTAGCGTGGCTCATCGGCGCCGATCAGGCCGAATGATGCCAGCCTCCAAAGCAGAAAGAACGCGCAGAACGCGGGCAGTAGCAGCCAGTCCGAAATGCGGAGGCGGGAGGTCAATGTGGTGGATAATGGCTAGTGGCTAGTGATTGTACTCAAAGAGTCATCTCGTCGTAACTGGTTTTCGAAGCGACGATTCTAGGTAGACTGCTTTCCACTAGCTACTGATTTTCCCGAGCTTCGATCTCGTTCTTCCCAGCACCGTTTCCACCGCGGCGTGCAGAGGCCCATCGACCGACAAGCCGCTGGCGCAGGCGTGGCCTCCTCCGCCGAACTCTTCGGCGATTTGCGAGACGTCGAGACTGCCCTTGCTGCGCAGGCTCACGCGGAAGCGTCCGCTTGGAAGCTCGCGAAAAAATACCGCGACTTCAGCGTCGCCGATCGACAAAGCATAATTGACCAGGCCCTCACAGTCTTCTTCGATCGCGCCCACCCGCGCCATCTGCTCCTGCGTCACCCAGATCCACACCAGCGGTCCTTCGCGCTGCAGAGCGGAAAGCGCGGCGCCCAGCAGACGCATCTTCGCGGTCGGGTGACCAAAATAAATAGGACGCGCGCACCGCGCCGGATCAGCTCCGGCCAGCACCAGCTCGCGGGCCAGTTCAAACGTATGCGCGTTGGTGCCTTCAAATACGAAAGACCCCGTGTCGGTCATCACCGCGGTGTAAAGGCAGGTCGCGATCTCAGGCGTGATCTTTACCCCGGCGGCGCGGGCCAGCTTGTAAACCAGTTCCCCCGTGGCGACGGCGTCGGGGTCAATCCAGTTCACGTGCCCAAAAGGATGCCCGCTTTTGTGATGGTCAATGTTAATCAGGAACTGCTTCTCTAGCCCCTCCACTCGGGTGCGTTGAACGCTGTCGCACTCCAGCAGGATGGCGGCGTCATAGCCGCCGTTGACCCGATCTGACTTAGTAACCGTCCCGGCAAACGGCAGGTGCTGGTACACGCGGGGCACGCCATCATGCAGCACAATCTCGGTCTTCTTGCCCATCTGGCGCAGCACTTCGCCGCAGGCAAGCGTCGAGCTCACCGCGTCACCATCGGGGCGCGCGTGAGACGTGAGCAGAAACCGCTCGCGTTGCTCGATCTGCTTGAGTACTTCGTTTAGCATGCCTGCGTCTGGCTGCGCTTTCAGATCGCCGACAGGAAATCACCGTCGAGAGCGATCTATTTTTTCCTTCGTTTTTTATCGCGGCTCAACAACTCATCAATTCGGCTCTGGTACTTCTGCGAGCGGTCAATCACGAAAACCAATTCCGGCGAACGCCGCAGGTGAAGGCGCTCCACCAGTTCGCGGCGAACGAATCCCATGGCGGCCGACAATCCTTCCATGGTTCGGTCCGCGTCGTCATCATCGCCTTCCACCACTACCATCACTCTCGCAGAACGGGAATCCGTGGCTAGCTGCACGCTACTGACGTTGACCAGCCCAATCCGCGGATCGGCCAGTTCGCCCTCAAGGATGGTTTCAATCTCCTCGCGCAGGGCCTCGCCCAGCCGCCCCCGATGATATTTCGCGCCGCGCTTCTCCACACTTCACTCCAGGGTAAAACGAATGAGGATATCAGAAATTGGAAGTCGCAGGGTGCGAAAGGAGTGATGCGGGGAATCGGTTTGGCGGTTTCGCGCTACAGAAACTCCACCCACGAATCCGCTACTTCGGCACCGAGGTTGTTCGCGAGCTTCAGCGCCTGCCGTTCAACGTTCTTCATCAACCCATCCAGATAATCCCGCGAATCCGACACGCTGACTACGCCAATCGTAGCCATATTCCAAAGGTCGGAGGGATTGAGCTCTGCCGTCGCCACATTGAAATGCGCGCGCACCCTGTCTTTCAGGCTGCGGACCACCTGCCGTTTATCTTTGAGAGAGTGCGCGTGCTCAATACGAAGTTCGAGAGTGAGAAGGGCAACCATAAAAATGTCGTGGGCTTGGGTCTTTGGCCGTCGGCGGCCGACCCGTGCCAATAACCCTCTGCTTTACCGGGCGTGGCTTAGTTACTTCTACCATGCCATCGTCGGCCCCTGGCCAAGTTGCGTAGGGATGATGCGGCGCAGAAGCTGTCGCAGAAAGGTGTACAGGCCTGGTTCGGCATAAAGGTGCTCCAGTGCGGCACGGAAGTCCGCGACCAGATTAGGATGCGGCAGCAGATGTTTCTTTGGATGGCTTTGCCAACTCGCGGGCGGCGGCGCGTTCATCCAACGCGAGTTGCACGATGCGCAGCATGTCCTCGCGCGGCGCAGGTTTGCCCGTCCAGATTTCAAATTGGCGCGCTGCCTGGTGAACGAACATTTCCCGCCCGGGAATCACCTGCGCGCCGCGCTGTTTCGCCAACTGCAACAACCGCGTTTCCGCCGGGTCATAGATCATGTCAAAAACGTATTGCGCCTTGATCTCGTCGGCGTTCAGCGGCGAGTCGCGCGTGTTGCCCATCCCGACCGGCGTTGCATTGATAATGACGTCAAAGTCCAGCCGCTTCAGGTCGGCGCGCTTAATGGTCTTGGCTTTTGCCTGCCGCGCCAATTTCTGGGCGGCCGCCAGGCTGCGATTCAGGATGAAAATCTGAGCTCCGCGTTCTTTCAACCCGAACACCGCAGCGCGAGCTGCGCCCCCTGCGCCGAGCACCAGAATGCGAGCGTCGTTCAAAGTCATCCGCTGCTCCAGCGGACGAACCACACCAGACGTATCGGTGTTAAAGCCATACAGCTTGCCGTCCTGCGAACGCACCACCGTGTTGCATGCCCCGATCTTCGCCGTGAACGGGTCGGTATTGTCGAGGAACGGAAGAATCTCCTGCTTGTATGGCATGGTGACCGCGAGGCCGTGGATTGGGATGTCGCGAACGCAAGCCAGCAAATCTTTCAGCGATTTCGCATGCAGAGGAAGAAACACTCCGTTCACATTCTCCCGGCGCAGGGCCGCGTTCATGATTGCAGGCGACAGAGAGTGTGAAACCGGATCACCCACCACTCCATAAACCTTAGTCGCAGCATCCACCTGATCGATGCGGTAGGTGCTGCGCAGTTCCTGTGCCGTCACCTGCCCTGGCGCCGTCTTCTCGGCCGGAGTAACCGCGGCAAAGGTGAATCTGCTTCCCGCTCGAACCGCCAGCACCCGACTGATGATTCCCTGCTCGCCCATGCACAGCCCCACCAGCGAGTGATCGTCACGGTGCTTTTCCAGAAAGCGCATCATCGTCACGTTGTCATAGAGAGACCGCGCGGTGCTGACGACTTTGTAAAAGTCAGCTGGATATGTGGACATTTTCTCCAAAGTCTCGTCCAGCTTCTGCGTGGCGCCAAAGTCGTGAAACGAAAGCACGATGCTTGCTTTGGATTCCAGCTTCGCAATCTGGGCGGCCTTCATCCGAACCGCCGTCTGGAGCTCCACGTCCACCAGCTGGCAACCGGCAGCCCCCGCTTTCGCTAGAATTTCAAGCTGAGCCGTGATCGAGCCCTTAAATTTGCCTCCGGAGGCCGCCCTGCGGCAAGTCGCGATTACTGTGATGTGAGGGTGGGTCTCGCAGAATTCGCGGAGCCGCGTCAACGCCGTTGCTGGATGCGAAATGTAATCTAACCTTAATTCCAGGAAGGAGTTATCCCGCGCCAGAGCCTCGGCTTTTTCGATCAGTTCGCCCACTTCAGAGGCGATTACGGCCACACAAACGCGGGAAAGCCGCAGGTGCAGAAGTCTGGAAGCGTAATGGTTATTTTCCGGTGCCATTGACGGCGCGATATTACAGGGACGTAGCTATAGATGCAACTACTTCGGGGCAGTAAACTTTCAATCATGTCCAATATGACACCTGCGTAACCTTGACCCTCCCCCGGCCCCTTGCTACCTTCGTGATTGGAACACTGTTTGTTTTAAATAGGTTAGACAGTCCGGTCCGCAGAGTTCGAGGGAGAAGCTATGAAGAAAGCTGTCCTGATAGGGTTATTAGTCCTACCGCTGAGCTTAATGGCTCAGCCGAGCATCGGGGGCGCCCCGACTCCGTCGGGCACGATCGCTACTTCGGTGACGTTTCCGGTCGAGCGTGTTCAGAAGCCCACCCATGCCGACCTGTATTGTGCCGGGTTCTTGGGCAAGGAAATCGCCAGGAGCAATTTCGTTGCTGGCGGCCTGGACTCGCCTTTTACGACGCAATATGCCAGCGGCGAGATCCTCTACCTGAAGGGTAGCGGCTACGAAGTCGGACAGGAATACACCATTGTCCGCGAGTTGAAGGACCCTAACCGCTACGAGCTTTTTGCGGGCCAATGGTCAGCCGTAAAAGCGGCGGGCCAGCCCTACGAAGAACTTGCCCGCGTTAAAATCGTGGACACACGCAGCAAAATGGCAATCGCACACGTGGAGTTCAGCTGTGACACCGTTCTACCCGGCGACTATGCGATTCCGTTTGTAGAGAAATCCGGTATCGACTTCCATCCCCCGATGCGCCTTGACCGCTTCGCCCCGGCCAACGGGCAAGTCAGTGGAAGGATCATTCTGGCAAAAGATTTTGACTCTGAACTCGGCAATGGCGGCAAGGTTTATTTGAACATCGGCGCCAACCAGGGACTGAAGGTCGGCGACTACCTCCTCGCCGTCCGCAGCTACGTAGCCACTCACAAGGATTCAGTGGACAGACTCTCCTTCTCGGCGCCTGCCATGGAGCCTACGCAGAAAAGGCAGCCGTCGGTTGATCCGCTTCTTTTCGGCAAGACTAATGGCCCGGAAATCCACGTCGCAGAAATGCCACGGCGCGCGGTTGGGGAGCTCGTAATCATTGGGACAACGCCCAGCACCGCGACCGGAATGATCGTCTATTCGCTGGAGCCGGTTCACATCGGTGATCGCGTCGAACTCGACCGGCAATAGTTTCCAGAAGGCAAAGTGTTCAAAAAGGCACGGCACAACGCCGTGCCTTTTCTTGCGCCTTAGAGCGAGTTCTCGCTCAGGCGTCGCTTGACCTTACAGGGCTTTGAGGGCTAGAGTACCGCCTGTCACCGGAGGGTTCTCATGCTCAGCGGTTTCAAGCAGTTCATTCTTCGCGGTAATGTTGTGGACATGGCCGTCGGCGTCGTGGTCGGCGCTGCATTCGCCACCGTGGTGGGCGCATTCAGCAAAGACCTGCTGACGCCGTTGATCGCGGCGCTGGTTGGGAAACCTGATTTCTCTGCGATCGCGTTTACGATTCACGGCAGCGTGTTCGCTCTGGGCGACTTCCTGAACGCGCTGATCTCGTTTCTGCTGGTGGCTGCTGCGGTGTACTTCTTCGTGGTCACCCCGGTGAACCTGCTCACGGAGCGCATGCGCAAGGCGCCAGTTCCCGCCGACCCCACCACCAAGAAGTGTCCGGAATGCCGGAGCGAAATCCCCATCGACGCTCGCCGTTGCGCCCATTGCGCACAACCGGTGAGCGCCTAACCTTTGGACCACAGAGGCACAGGCACAGAACATCTAAGGCGATCCAGATTCTGATTCGACCCGGCGGCTAATCGCTTTGCAGGATTTTCCCTGATAATCTGTGCCTCTGGCGGTGCATTTGCCTGGGCGTTTTAACTACCCCTTGTGGTCTTCCGAGTCCCCGGTTGCCACTGCCCGCTTGAATCCGCGAATACCTTCGCCGATCCCTTTGCCCAGTTCCGGCAACTTCTTTGGTCCAAAAATCAACAGTGCGATTCCGAAGATCACAATCAGGTGCGTGGGTTGGAATAAGCCTTCGAACATAAACTTTTTCTCCTTATAAAGCCTTGTTCTCCTCGGTGTTTCTGTGCCCCCGCGGCGAGTGAATCGACCGCGAGAGACACAGAGTTTCACAGAGGCCCCCTCTATGCGCGGGGAAGTTAGCAACCGGTGAAAGAAATGAAATCACCGAGTGGGTTGGGAACAACTGGGGTAAAAGGCTGGAAGTCGAACGATTTGCTGATGTCGAAACCAGCAGCCGACGCGGCGTTCACGTCCACGAATGGCGTCAGCGCTTTCACCGCTTGCGAGATGTGGCTCCAGCAGGCGGTGCGCTCGTACGCATTGTTGTTCGGCGGGTCCACGCTCTCAGGGACGCCAGCCAAGCCCGTGATGCTCTCGATCGGGCCGCCGTCAGAGGCTGCAACCCCGGGTCCCACAACGCGCGCCAGAGTGCGGTGATCGCTCTCAATTCCCATGATTCGGGCGGCGGTCACGCGCAGAGCTGGGCTGCTGAAGTTACGTACGCCCACCAGGTATGCCGCAATGAATGCATCCTCCAGCGTTACCAGGACGTTGAGCGTGGTCTGCGCGTCGGTGAACATGTTAGGTGGATAGTAGAACGTCGTGTATGGCGACGCTTTTCCGGTTGCTGAAACCTCGAGCTGGTAGTGCGACATTTCTTCCTGGCGGGCGGCCGTCAGGTATCGCTGATCGTCGGACGCAAGATTCTTGAAGAACGGAGCGGTATTAATGATGTTGGTGTAGGTTGTGACAGCAAGCGCTTCGGCGATCGATGCCGCGATCAGAATTTCGTTATCGCCCTCTTTCAATCCGCTGCTGGTTTTCGTGCTGCGCGAAGTGAGTGCTTCTGCATGCTTCAGCAGGCCGCCGAAAGCAAGAGAACCACCAACCACGACTGCCGATCCCATCGAGGCGCGTTTCAAAAACGAGCGTCGATCGGGATTATTCGGTGTTTCTACTTCTGCAATGTTCTTGGTGTCGCTCATAGAACCCTCCTGAGAGTTTCGAGGAACTTCAGCGCCCTACCCATGTTGTAGTGTTGTGGCGGTTCCGCAGTCCTCGTACATCGGTAGTACGGGGCAGCTATCGGAATGGATTGGGGGTTTACGTCCTTTCCTGGTAAGGGGGTAGTGCGCTGGGAACCCCGAGAACCCTTTGGATGTCGGTCGCCGCAGGAGGTTGCTCTTCCGCTAGGATGGAACGCAGTGAAAATAAAAAGAGAAAATCTGGGAATCGCACACGCAGTTTGGGCCTTAGCGCTTGCCGGCGCCGCCCTTGCTCAAGCGACTCTGACGGAGCATTCGCCCGCCATTCCCAACTGCGGTCCGCTCACCGGGCAAGTCATGAGCTGCGGCGTACTGGGATTCACGTATACAGTCCCCTTTGGTTGGGTGGACCGCACTCCGGAGATGCAGAACATTGCGCAAGCCGAACCGCACCCGGCGCCTTCGCAAAACGGCGAGAACGACCACGCACAAACGCCTGAGCCAACCGGAAAAACCCTGCTCGCAGTGTTCGAGCGCCCTCCCGGAACGCCAGGGAATGCGGTCAATCCGACGGTGGTGATTGCAGCAGAGGCCCGCGCTTCCTATCCGCAAGTCAAAACGGCTGCCGATTACCTCGGGGCTTTGGCGGAAATCGCCGGGCAACGCGGGTTTAAGATGACCAGCGATCCATACTTGTTCACCATCGCTAACAAGCAGCTCGCCCGCGCGGATTTCATATCGACCGGCGGGAAAACGGCGGCCCGGCAAACGTCGCTCGTGCTCCTGCAGAAGGGATACATCCTGTCGTTCACTTTCCTAAGCGCGAGTGACGACGAGATCGACGAGCTGATCGCAAATCTCGCCTTCACCGCAGGCACGCGAAAGGCCTCACCTAAATAGAGAGTTCGAGGTTCCGCTATGAATAAATATTTTCGGGTCGCAGTCGCAGTCGTCTTCGCCTTGCCGGTCGCGCTGTCGCCGTTCGCTCAGGGCGCGCCCCGGCATTACATCCTCTACGTAGGTACGTACACGACCGGCGAAAGCAAGGGGATCTACGCCTATCGATACGACGCCAAAAGCGGCGACCTGAAGCCGCTTGGTCTGGCGGCGGAGACCGTGAGTCCTTCGTTTCTGGTGGCCGACGCCGATGGCAAGCGCCTGTTCGCGGTGAACGAGATGGCGGACTATCAGGGCAAGCCGAGCGGCGGCGTCAGCGCCTTCACCATCAACCGCAAGACGGGGAAGCTGTCGCTGGTCAATGAAGTCGCGTCCCAGGGCGCCGACCCTTGCTACATCTCCCTCGATCGCACCGGCAAATATCTTCTGATCGCAAATTACACGGGCGGCAACGTGGCTGTTTTTCCGATCCTTCCCGGCGGACAGCTTGGCGAGGCTTCCTCCGTGCAGGCGGACACTGGCACTCTCGGGCCAAATAAAGAACGCCAGGACGCCCCGCATGCCCACTGGATTGAGGCTTCTGCCGGCAATCGCTTCGCATACGTTTCTGACTTAGGACTGGATCGCGTTTTGATTTACAAATTCGACGCGGCTAAGGGAACACTGACCCCGGGCAACGGTGCATCGGCCAAGGCAGAAGACTTCTTTTCCGCCAAACTCGCGCCCGGCACGGGCCCCCGCCACGTGACGTTTTCGCGGGACGGGACGTTTATGTACGTGCTCGGTGAAATCAATGCCACCGTGACCGTTTTCGCCAATGACGAAGACAAAGGAAGCTACCGTTCCATCCAGACAATCTCCGCGTTGCCCGCCCAATTCTCAGGACAGAATACCGCCGCAGAAATCGCCCTTCACCCCAGCGGAAAATTTCTCTACACGTCCAATCGCGGTGACGACAGCATTGCCGAATTCTCGGTCGATCGCGCCAGCGGGAAGCTAGCTCTTATCGGCAACGTATCAACGCAAGGCAAAGAACCCCGCCATTTCGCGATAGATCCGACCGGAACACGCTTGCTGGTGGCGAACCAGAACACCGGCGACATTGTGGAGTTCGCCATTGACCGCGCGACCGGCAAACTGAAAAGCACGGGGAAAGTCGCAAAAGTTCCGTCGCCGGTGTGCCTGATTTTCGTTGCGGAGGAGTAGCGCCTGTCCCGCCCTACTGCAGCAGCCCCGCCGGTGGTTCCTCGTCCGCGGGAATCACGACCGCCGCCGCCACCCGATCGCCAGCTTCCATGTGCAGCAGGCGCACACCTTGCGCCGATCGCCCGGACTCGCGAATCGTGCTCGAATCCATGCGAATGATTTTTCCGTACTGGCTGATTAACATGACTTCGGAACTTTCCGTTACCTGCGCGATACCCGTGACTTTCCCGTTACGCTCCGTGGTCTTGACGTTGATCACGCCCGAGCCCCCGCGCCCCTGCAAGCGATACTCGTCCGCCGCAGTTCGCTTGCCGTAGCCGTTTTCGGTGATCGACAGAATCAGCGAGCCCTTAATCGGCAATGTCTCGTCGGTCGCTGTCGCCTCTGGCACGCCGGCTGCGGCCCTCGCTTTTGCGGCTTCTTCTTCCGCCTTCTTGGGATCTTTCGGCGTCGTTGCCATTCCGACGATGTAATCTTTGTCGCCTAGTTTCATGCCACGCACGCCGTACGCGGGGCGGCCCATGTCGCGGACGTCAGATTCATCAAACCGAATTGCCTGCCCAAGATGCGACGCCAGGAAAATTATCTGGGTGCCGTCGGTGAGCGTAGTGCCCACCAGTTCATCGTCTTTGTCGATTCCTATCGCAATGATGCCCCGCGACATCACGTTGCAGAAGTCCTTCAGCGGCGTCTTCTTCACCGTGCCGTTGCGCGTGGCGAAAAAAATGTATCGTCCTTCTTCTTCCAGATTTCGCACCGCCAGCATTGTGCGTACGGTTTCGCCCGCCTGCAGCGAGACCAGATTGCTGACGTGCTTGCCCTTGCCGGCCGCACCCACGTCCGGGATCTCATAGACCTTCAGCCAGTACACGCGTCCGCTGTTGGTGAAGATGAGAATGTAGGCGTGGGTCGACGCGATGAACAGATGCTCAACGAAGTCTTCGTCGCGGGTCTTCATGCCGGTGCGGCCCTGGCCTCCGCGGCGTTGCTGCCGGTAGGTCGAAATCGGCGTGCGCTTCAGGTATCCACCGTGGCTCACGGTGACCGCCACTTGCTCGTCGGAAATCAGGTCCTCGAGCATGATTTCCGCTGCTTCGTCTTCGATTACCGTACGGCGCTCGTCTCCGTATTGCTTCCTGATCTCTTCGAGTTCGGTAACGATCACTTTGCGTAGCTTCTTCTCCGAGCCCAAAATCGACTCGTACTCAGAGATGCTCTCGCGCGTGGCATTCAGCTCTTTGGTGATTTCGTCGATGGAGAGCCGCGTCAAACGATGCAGTTGCAGTTCGAGGATCGCATCCGCCTGAATTGCGGTGAACGGCTTTTCCGGGTCGAGCTTCGGTGTCCGGCCAGTGGTGTTGATTTCGATCTTTTTGCCGCCGAAATATGCGACCAGGTTCGCGCGGGCATCGGCGCGGTTCGCGCTAGCGCGAATGATGGCGATTACGTTGTCGAGATGATCGAGCGCGGTGAGGTAGCCTTCTAAAACGTGCTCGCGGTCTTTGGCTTTCTGTAGCAGGAACGCCGTGCGCCTGCGAACGACCTCTACGCGGTGATCAATGAAATGCTGGATCGCCTGGATCAGCCCCATTTCCTTGGGCTGGCTGTGCACGATCGCCAGCAGAATCATGCTGAAGCTTTCTTGCATCTGGGTGTGCTTGAAGAGCTGATTCAGAATGATTTGTGGCTCTGCTCCACGCTTGAGTTCAATGACGACACGCATGCCGTCGCGATCGCTCTCATCGCGAACGTCGGAAATATCTTCGATAATCTTGTCGTTCACCAGTTCGGCAATTCGCTCCACCAGTTTCGCCTTGTTCACCTGGTAGGGAATTTCGGTAATGATGATGGCTTCGCGGTCTTTCGAGAAAGTTTCAATAGCGGCCTTGGCGCGCATCATGAAACGGCCGCGACCCGTCCGATATGCCTCAAAGATCCCTGCTTTTCCGTGGATGATTCCTGCCGTCGGAAAATCAGGTCCTTTTACAATTTTCAAAATCTCCGGCAGCGATGTCTGCGGGTTGTTGACCAGCGTAATCGCAGCGTCCACGATTTCGGTCAGGTTATGCGGAGGAATGTTGGTCGCCATTCCAACGGCAATTCCGTTGGCGCCGTTGATCAGAAGATTCGGTATGCGCGAGGGCAGCACCACCGGCTCTTCGCGGGTCTGATCGAAGTTAGGAACAAAATCGACAGTGTCTTTTTCCAGATCGACGAGTATGTCTTCGGTGATTTTCGCCAGGCGGGCTTCGGTGTATCGCATGGCCGCCGGCGGATCGCCATCGACCGAGCCAAAATTTCCCTGCCCCTGAACCAGTGGATATCGCAAGTTGAAGTCCTGCGCCATTCGCACCAGCGCGGGATAAACTACCGCTTCGCCGTGGGGATGATAGTTGCCGGAAGTGTCGCCGCAAATCTTCGCGCATTTGCGGTAGCCGCGATTCGCTGAGAGGCCCAGGTCGTTCATCGCAACCAGAATCCTGCGGTGCACGGGCTTCAGACCGTCGCGAACGTCAGGCAGCGCGCGCGAAATGATGACCGACATCGCGTAGTCGAGATACGAGCGCCGCATCTCGGCTTCAATATTTACCGGTTGAACGTTCGCTGCGCCGGGGCTTCCGCCCTCGCCTGGAGGAGGCGTTAGCGGTAGTTCGGGATTTTGATCGTCTGCCATAGGAAGTTCTTGGCTATGAGCTTTTAGCTCTTAGCGGGACACCCGAAATTCGAAATAACGCCCGGCTAAACTCCACTGTGATCAGGCCCTTTCCGGGGCCATTGGCGGAGAGCCTAAACGCCTGAAAAGTAAGCAACTTAATCGATTGTCCAGCGTCTTTCGATTATACCACGTTCAGGAGCATTTTCTGGCGTCAGCAAAGGCCCAGCACATTGACAAAGTGAGTTCGCTTGCACGATCCGCGGCCGTTCCCGAATGCCCTGCCCCTCAGTTATTGGCCAGGGCTCCGGCCGCACAAAGTTGTTGCAGTTAACCTAGCATCCATCCACAATGGTCACCTTCCCCGCTGGAGGACTAAGTGCGCCTTACCCTGTTCCGCTGCTGTAAGGTGGTCGTTTCTTCCGCCCTCGGATTTTTGCTTAATTTCCGCTGAACTGGGCCCAGACTGCCGCACCGCAGGCGTCCGCGGGCTCTCAGACCCCCGCCGCAGTGATCACCTACCACGCCGCCTCGCGCTTGGTGACCGTTGATGTGGTCGCCCGTGACCATCGCGGGCAGCCCGCCGTCGGACTCACGGCGAAAGATTTCGAGGTGTTTGATCAGGAGTCCGGCTTCAGAAAAGAAAAGAAGCTGCAGAAGGTCGCGGCTTTTCGCGCGCTTGGGATGGCTGGCGCCGCCACTCAGGTCGAGGCCCCGCTCGAAGTCGCGGCCGGCATGTACACAAACCTAGTAACCGTCCAGAAGAGTCCAGTTCCCCCGACCATGATTCTGGTTGACGGCCTGAACACCGACATCTCGGCGCAGATGCAAGTGCATTCGCAAATGCTTCGCATGCTGAAATCGCTTCCCGACGACGTCCCCGTCGCCGTGTTCCTGCTTGGCCGGCATTTGCGCATGCTGCAGAGTTTCACCACCGACCCCAAGCTGCTCAAGGCGGCCCTGCAGAAGGCGTCCACGATTGAAGCCGGAGGAGTGCTGCAGACGGATCCCAGGGATGATCCGGATTCGCTCTCGGCTTTTAATGAGAAGTTGACGGCTGTTTCTCCGGAATCCCTGATCCGGTTCGAGCAGGAGCGCTACGCTTTCAATTTGGATATGAGAGTGCGCGAAACCGTTGACGCGGTACGGTCGATTGCCCTTCACGTCGCCGGCTATCCGGGACGGAAGAACCTGCTTTGGTTGTCCTCGTCCTTTCCGATCGCCATCAATCCAGATGTGGATGCATACCGGTCGTTTCACGATTACGGAGCTGAACTGGCCGCTCTCACGAACACCTTGGGAGAAGCCAAGGTCTCGGTCTATCCCATTGACCTGGGAGCGGGGCAGACCACCGTGATGCAGACCCGCCGCCAATCTCGCGGCCCGTTTGGCGGGAGCTCGGCCGATGCCATCACTCGGGGATCGCAGATGCAGACCAATCGCCAGGCCACAATGGAAATACTCGCCGGTGATACGGGCGGTCAAATCTGCACCGACATTAACGACCTGAGCTATTGCGTTAAAAAAGCCGTAAGCGACAGCAGTGCTTTTTACGAAATTTCCTACACGCCCGACACCTCGGGCTGGCACGGTGAGTTTCACAGAATCATCGTGAAAACCTCGCAGCCTGGGCTTCATTTGGCCTATCGGCAAGGCTATTTCGCGCGGCCCGACGGATCCGAGACCTCCGATCTGAAGACCGCGGGCGAACATATTCAGCAGGCCGCCTGCGACGACTTTCTAACCGCCACATCCGTCACTTTGGCGGTGCGGGTGATGCGGTCCGATTCGCCCCAGACAGCCAAGTATTGGGTGCTGGTCGATCCCGACACAGTCAGCTTTCCGTCCTCCGCTGATGGTGGCCGCGAACTGAACTTGATGATCGCAGCCTGCACGTTCGATAAAGCCGGGAAGCCGGTTAAACTCTTTCGCGATCCAATTCAACGCAAGTTATCCGCTAAGGAGTACAAGATACTCATGACGCAAAATTTTGTGCCGCATGACCTGCTGGTCTCGGGCGGGCTCGATATCGCGATGGTGCGCGTGCTGGTTGAAGACATGACCACGGCACGGGTGGGATCAGTCAACATTCCTTACGACGCCCTGCCAGCCGCTGCGACCGGCAATGCTCAAGCACCGACTCCGCATTGATATGAGTTGAACTACGGCCGCAGAATCACTTCGTCCGGCCCGGAGGGAAGTTGGAACGCCAGTCCACGCTCGTGGTTCTTCTCGATGGTAGTGGGCAGGTCGAGGTCGGCGATCTGGATCTTGCGCGTCCAAGCGCCCGTTGACCAGTAGTCCGCCTTGGTGTACATAGTCGTGCCGATAATTGAATAACTGCGCAGTTCTTCGGTGTGGCCGTCGCGATACACCAGCACCGATGCTGGGATTTCCTTCACCGTGGATGACGAGACAACCGCGCCACGAACCGCTGGGGATGAAGTTTCGGGCGAAGGCGTCTCTACGGTCCCAAACGAATCGACCTTTACCCAGCGGTTTCCCTGAAGCTCCAGCAGAACTCCGTTAGGAACCGGTTCTTGCCTGAGCGGGGGAACAGCAGTGGCCTGAGGAGCCGGCGGTGGTTCCATTGGTTCCGGCAGATACGAGTCGCTGTAATCCGATGTTGAGTACGGCCATCCGCCGTAAAAGAATCGATTTCGACCGGACGATCGCCGCCGTGTCGCATCCTGCGTTGGAGCTCCAGTCATGCCGATGAGCGGACGCCGCCCGTGCGGCGTAACCAACCGCCCCGTTCGCTGCATGGATTCCGAAGGCTGCCGCGCACCGGCGACAGCGATGTGGTTCTGCGCCAGCGCACTTGCGGCGCCGAACCCAACCAGCAACGCAATAGATGCGAATCGCGGCATTTGATCAGTTCAGCGTAATCCCGGCGGGAACGCGAAAATCCACTCCCCGCTCGTCGTTCTGTTTCACCGTAGCCGGAAGATCAATCTCAGAGAGAGCCAGCTTCCTGGTGCGGCCGCCGGACAAATCGTAGAGCATCGCACCCACGATGGCGTAGTTCGTCACTTCCAGCTGACGGCCGCCTTTGAAAACCAATATTGTTTCAGGTTGGCTCACAGCCGGTTCTTCCGACGCGGGCTTCGCCGGCACTTGCGCTCTTGTCTCGGCGTGACGCAACTCGTCGCGATAGTCGCGAACGGTTGCCTGCAGGCTTTCAATCTCCTGATGCAACTCTTCTCGCGGATCAGGCCCGACACTCTCTTCCGCAACCGCTGAATCGTCGCTTTGCGCGGGGTAGTACGTCTGAGGGGTTATCACGTAAATCGGGTACGCGTACGGCACGTAGTACGTCGGTCCGTTGAACGGATTCCTTTGTTCGTGATTGCGATCCTGCGGTTGGCCCTCATCCATCCCGATGCGCGCTGGCCGCCAGTTATTTCGCGGCGCGGTGCCAAAGTTGAGAGATGTAACGCTGGCAGGAACGCCGCCAAAGCCAGGGTGTCCGCCGAATCCGAACGACGTCACGCTCGGGGGAACTCCGTTGATTTTAGGCTGATCGCCGGGGTTCGAGAAACTGCGCTGGGCGAACGCGGCCGATGCAAACAAGGCTGCGGCCAAGCAAAGCAGCGAAACCGAAAGCAGGTGGCGTAAGCGCACACTGGCCTCCCTCCTATTCTAGAACGTCGCACCCTGATTTTGGTTGCAGGAAATTAACGCCGCCGCCGATTTCCTTGCTCCGTTAGCGCCCTACGCTACCCAGCCATATCAGGTTCCACACGGCGTTTGCGGCCAATAACCCCACGATTACGGCAGTTCCGAACTCGCGGACTCTGGTTTCCAGCAGGTCAGCCACAATCCCGCCCACAAACACGAATAGGAAGACGGGCGCGAGCAGCCCATAGACTTCTCCGGTCCGGTGCGGCGACAGCACCCGCAACAGCATGAAAAGCACCGCGATCGCCAGTGGCGCAGTATTGCCAAAGTAACGGCTCCTCCGCCACGCGGCCCATACGCCAAACCCGGCCAGGGCCATAAGAGCCAGCACCGGCCCCGCCTGCGCGACCTCCCGTCCCACTTGCCGGTACGCGCCCGGAATGCGCAACGCCGCGACTGTGCCATGGAACCAGTCGGCGTTCCCCAGCCCTTGAGCGAACAACGCGGGATGAAAAAAGTATGCCGAGAACAAAAGCAGCAACGCTACGCCACAGGCTGTCCCAAGGATAGCCATAACCGCCGCAGCGCGATGGGGTGCGAGGTAGAGCATCACAGCCAACAGCACCGGAACGATCAGGAGCAGACAGAAGTGAGATCCGATCCCGAGTGAAAGCGAAACTCCCAGCAGCACGATCCGCCGCCAGTTCCAGAGCACTACTTCCCGCGGGGCGTACAGCGTGTGCGAAACTGCGACCGCCGTGAACACCGCCCCGAAGGTTCCCCAGGCTGTTGCGATGTTGGGAGCCGAAAACCATAGCGTGCTTGACTGAATAACCGCAGGCGAAGAACAGTAAAGAGCCAACGCCGTGTAACCGCCGGCGTTCCCGTACAGCCGCCGCGCCACATACCACAGTGACGCCCCCAGCAATGTTCCCAGCAGCACATAAGGCATGCGGGTCAGCCACAACCAGGCGCGGGAATCGGCAGCGACGTGGAAGAGCGCCACCGGTGCCGACTCGATCAGATACCACAACGGCGAGTGATCGGGATCGTACGGTGATGCGCCCATGCCCGCGGCATCTGCAGGATTGACTAGGCCCGTCGGCGTGCCGGCAATCCCTTGACCGTGCCATTGCGCCCAACCTTCCTGCACGCGCGAGAGTTCCTCCGCCGCCACCACTCCCGACTGTTCATGCGCAATCAGCCACGCACACTGCCCGAGAAAGGCCAGCAGCATGCATCCCGCGAGGATCTGCGGCGTCCCGAACCTTTCGCGAGTAAAAAACGTACCCATAGAAGGAAGCGTTGTTTTACCATGTCTCGGGGTTCATTGGGAGGAGGCGAGAATGGAACCGATCGAAAATCTTGCCCCGGAAACTGCGCCTGCTCTCCCACCGGTTCCCCAGCCCTCGGTGGTCCATCGCGTATTCATCGGCTCGGACGGGCTGCGCGCCGGTTGGCGATTCTTAATTTACTTCGCAGCTTTCCGTGGACTGGCCATCGCCTTCTCAGAGGTGAACCGTCCTTTCGTTCCCCATACGGAAGGCCTGCCGCCGCTGTGGTTCTTTCTTTTGGATGAGTGCGAACGGTTTGTCGCGGCGGTGGTTCCCGCGCTCGTGCTTTGCCGTTTTGAGAAACGTCCATTCGGCGATTACGGATTGCCTCGGCAAGGGGCGTTTGGAAAGAATTTTTGGTCGGGGACCCTTTGGGGAATCGTCGCCATCAGTATATTGCTGGTGTCTTTGCGCGGCGTCGGAGTCTTCTATTTCGGAGGCGTCGTGCTTCACGGTCTCGCGGTTGTAAAGTACGCAGCGTACTGGGGTTTGTTGTTTCTGGTGGTCGGTTTTTTCGAGGAGTTTCTCCTCCGCGGGTACACCCAGTTCACGCTCGCCAAAGGCATCGGCTTCTGGCCCGCAGCTTTGCTGCTCTCGGCCGCATTCGGCGCGATTCACCTTAGCAATCAGGGAGAAGCGGTGATCGGAGCGCTGGGAGCGGCGGCCATCGGCCTGTTCTTCTGCCTGACTTTGCGCCGTACCGGAAATCTATGGTTCGCCGTCGGCATGCACGCCTCCTGGGACTGGGGCGAGACGTTCTTTTATTCGGTGCCTGACAGCGGGATCGTCTTCCCCGGCCATCTGATGAATCCGTCATTCCACGGATCGCGCTGGTTAACCGGCGGCACCGTCGGCCCCGAAGGCAGCGTGCTTCTGTTCGTACTCATCGCCGCCATGTGGGTGCTGTTCGACCGGATGTATCCGGCGAAGCGCACTGCGGAGAACTAGTTCACCGCAGAGACACAGAGGCACAGAGAAAGAAAATAAGAGCAGTCAAGACGAAGTCATAACCCAGGGACGGTCTGACCCCGACTTCTCGACGTTTATTCCCTCGCCTTGGTTTGTCCGTCTCTCGTGCCTCCGTGGTGAATGGTTTTGCCTTCCCTCACCACGAATAATGCACGGTGTAGGTAACCACCTGCTCGCCGTTCGGAGCGATGGTCACAGGAAACTCAATCGTCTGCGAATCTTTCTTGTTGAAGTTTGCAGAGGACTCGGCCACTTTCCAGTTCGTCCAACGATAGAGATGTTCAAGCGCCCGCACCTCCACCGCTTCCTTCTTGTGGTTGCGAATGCGGATCTCAAACGTTTCATCCATCCAGCGCTGGTTGGAGTCCACGTGATAGTTGGTGCGTTTGCGTTCGCCAACCACGTCGAAGGCATTCCCAGTGTAGACACGCAGGGTTTCGTCCTTCGGAGTGTGGTCAATCATGTTCTCGCCGATAAATTCCAGGTGCCCATCGGTGTCGCGGCGATAGAAGCGCAGCTTGCCTTTGGGTAGCGGAATGCCGAGGTGATTGGTGTCTGAGTTCTTGAATTCTTCCATCACCCAGACTTTAGGATTCGACGCGGTGCCATAATTCGCGTCATTGCGAATCTGCTCAAAATTGTAATAACCGTATTGCCCTGTCTCCGCACCGTCGTAGATGAATAGTTTTTGAGCGCGGATGCCGCTGGCGCTCACGAATTCCACCTGTTTGGTTTCTTCGTCGCGCAGCGTAGTGGGGCGCTGCAGGGTGTAGAGGTGAAATTCGTCAAAGGATTTTTCGCGGACAGCCGGCGCCATGGCGTCGGCCATGTTCATGGCTTTGGCCTCGGCTGCGTAAACCCGGCCTGCGACGGCCCCTCCCTGAATCTTGTTCACGTCTCCGGCCAGCAGCTTGATGCGGGCATTCTCGAACGACTTGCCGCTTTCGTTGTGCATGGTGATCCAGCCAATCATGTCCACCAGATTGGTTGACTTGCGGGACGGGTCGTCCTGAATCACGAGGTTGTAATCCGATTGCCAGGTCATGCCGCCGCTCACGTAAGAAATCTCTGCCTCGAACTTCCCGGGATCGTTGGTCTGCAAAAGCCAGTTGAGGGTCGGCTTCAGAATCGCGCCGGCCGAGAGTGCCGGGAAAATCGGCTGTCCGGGAAGCCCGAAGCGCAGCACGCCATCCACTTCCACAATGGGCTGCGTCGAAGTCTGCTGCGGATAGCCATTGATGTAATGCGTCGGTACAAAACCGCTGCGAATGACTTTGGCTTTGATTTTCACGTCGCTGCCATCAGCGTTCCGCCCGACGACAAAATCAATCGTCTTGCCTTCGTAGAACGAAAGCAGCATTTCCGGCGAAACCGGATCATTGCGGTAATTCTGTTCCAGAATCTGCAATGCGCGGCCGCTGGGGTCGCGTAGGATGACTGAATCCGGCTCTAGATGAGCCGCCACGCCAACGTACTGGGCTTCATTGACTCCGGGTTTCAGGTCGAGCGGCACATGCTCGCGCGCAACAAAGAAATTCTGGTTGTAGATGGTGAGGGCGGTGCCGGAGTTGTCGGCTGGTTCCGCGTCTGCGGAGCTGGTGTCGGCACGATTCTTGTCCGCCGCATTCTCGCCCGCAAAACTCCCGCCGGGGACGGCAAACTTCAACGCAGCCTTTTCTGGCGGAGTCGACGCTCGGACCACCGCTACATAGCTAGACAACAACAGAGCGACCGCGACGACCGCGGCCAGCAATGCGACTCCCCCGCGCGATGACCGCACGGACGCAAATCCTTCTGACTTCTGCTTTAGTTTTAGCTTCTTCATTGAACCCTCCCGAGTTAGGTGGACCCGGAAGGGGGCTTTCCGGTCCTATCCTGAGAACGGGCCCGGGGCGCGGACTTGCAGGGAATCTGTGAGTATGTAGCGCGGGCGTGTGGCGCGGCTCTCCAGAGCCGCGAAGGGAACAGGCAGCCTTGAAGTAACTGTTGTAACGTTACGGGAAGGGCACGGATCTCAGCCGTGCCGAAAAGTATTTCGAAAGGCGCAAACAGCGCGACTGGAAGTCGTGCCCTCCCGCGTCGCAACGCACCCGTAGTTGAGAGCGCTGCCCAACTAATTAGTCCTGGGCGCCAAGAATCTCCGCCAGGACCATCGCAAAATTCGCCATCCGATGGCAGCACCAACGAGGATTGTCGCCAGCCACAACAGGACTGCCGGGATGAAGAAGACAAACGAGGCCATCGCCGACGCATAGTCCCCGATGCCGTCGAGCCCATCTCTTGCCGCGGCTTTGATTTGGTATAAGGGCCGCCAGTGCAAGCCGAACACCTGGGCGTCTTCTTCGGCGTGGAGCGTGATCGTGATTGCGACCGTCTCGACCTGTTTAGAAAGGGCGTCGAATTCGGCCTGCTGCTGATCAATTTGAGCGCGGACGTCGTTCAGCTTATCGCTGACATCAACCGTGTCCTTGACTGTCCTTGCTTGTTTCAATATCCCTAGATATTGCTTCTCTTGAGCTCCCAAGTTCCGTAAGCGTGCCGAGAGATCGATGTATTGCTTCGTGACATCTTGTGCTTCGAGTTTCTCGCTCTCAATCCGAAGGCCGATCTTGCCGATCTCAGTCCGGACTTGTTCGAACTTGTCTGTTGGTACGCGAATCGTCAGAGACGCGCTTGATGCGTTTTGTCCACCGTAAGTTTCGGAGTTCACCAGAAATCCACCTGCCGCCTGCGCAAGCTGCCGAATTTTGTCGGCGGATTCTCTTGGGCTCTTCACAATTAAGTCTATCGACGCGTTTCGGGTCATCTTGCCGTCGTCAAGCGTCGCGCCTGACACATATCCCATGGCTTGAACTTGATCGCCGCCACCTCCGCCACCTCCCAGCGCAGCCTCGATGCGGTTGCGGCTTGCGAAAGGGGCCCGTTTTGCTTTGTACGGCACGCTCCTAGTCCTAAGCAGGTTTGGCACACCCGCGGCGACGAGAATTCCGACCATGACGGTTGCCCCGACTCCCGTCCAGAACTGACGATTTGAAAACCAAGCCTGTGTGTTCATGGCCTCTCCTTCTCTGTCTATGTCGAAAATGCTTTAAATAGTGACGCGGAAAAAAGTTCTGTCCTCAGAAACTTACTCCTGCATAAGGAACGTGAATGAGATGGGTAACTTGCAGGTCTTCCGAGCGGAAGCGCGCGCATTCAACGATAGTGCGGCATGGAACGATAGTGCGGTGGGAACGCTGCCACGCGGGGCGCCGCGCCCCACGCAAGCTAAATATCCGAATTCTTCACATCAAGCGGTCTTCGACGTCTTCGCTATCGGCGGTCCTAGGGCTGCTTGGCGGCTTCCGGCGTCCCAATCTCGTTCACGGCTTCGCTCAGAATCTCTAGCCTTCGATCCTTCCCTTTGTCCGTGAGCACGATCTTCCGCCAGAAGAAAGTTGTCCTGACATACAACCGAGCCTAAATATCCAAATTCTTCACATCCAGCGCATTCTCTTCGATGAACTTGCGGCGAGCTTCGACGTTCTCTCCCATGAGCGTGCTGAAAATCGTCTCGCACTCGGCCAGGTCTTCCAGCTTCACTGACAGCAGCGTGCGGCGTTCCGGGTCCATCGTGGTTTCCCAAAGCTGCGGAGCCGTCATCTCGCCCAGGCCCTTGTAGCGCTGCACCGTGAATTCCTTCTTGCCTTCGCCAAGAACGTACTCGAACAGATCACGTGCGGTAAGTTTTTCGACTTCTTCTTTTACCGCCACCTTGGTGGCTTTCGCAGACTTCGCTTGCGACTTTTGGTCGGCTGGGCGCGCGAGCGCCTCTGCCCCTGCCTGAGCATCGCTGCCGCCATCGCCAGGCTCATCGCCGGTATTTTCCGTGCCTGCGCCATTCCCACTGGCCGCGCCCTTCCTCAGGGTTTCCACCACGAACGGCGGTTGCATGTAAGGTTCAATCTGTTTGAACTTGGCAATCATCTGGCGATACTCTGGCGTGGACGCCAGTTCCCAATTGATCAGATGCTCGGCGCCCTGCGCGTTCACGTAACGCACTTCCCAAAGGTTGTGCTCTTCGTCGAACCGCAAACTAAGTTCTTTCAGCTGCAATTCCTTCTGCAGTTTTGTGATTTCCTTTTCAAGCTTCTCGACTTTTTTCGACGGGGTTTTCTTGTCGCCTTCAAAATCAGCGCGCTTGGCGAGGTCGAGTTTCGGCAGCAGGTCGGTGATCTGCTCCGCCCGCAGTCGCTTATTCACCTTGCTATAGAACCCCAGGTACTCATCCAGCACGGTAATGAACTTTGCCAGTGCCGCGCCTTCAAGCCTGCCCATGCCATTGTTGCCGTAGCGCACGGTCATACCCTCGGCGGCGCGCTTCACCATCACCTTCACGAATTCGCTTTCGTTTTTGATGTACTGCTGTGATTTGCCCTTCTTTATCGAGAATAGCGGCGGCTGCGCGATGTACACATTCCCGCGCTTGAGCAATTCCTGCATGTGGCGGAAGAAGAACGTGAGCAGCAGCGTGCGGATGTGGCTTCCGTCCACATCGGCGTCGGTCATCAAGATGATTTTTCCGTAGCGCAGTTTCGCGGGATCGAAATCTTCTTTCGAAATTCCGGTCCCCAGCGCGGTAATCATGCAGCGAATTTCTTCATGCGCCAGCATCTTGTCGTAGCGCGCCTTTTCTACGTTGAGGATTTTTCCTTTCAGTGGCAGGATTGCCTGGAAGCGGCGATTGCGTCCCTGCTTGGCAGTTCCGCCTGCGGACTCACCCTCCACCAGGAACAGCTCGCAGCGGTCCGGTTGCCGTTCGCTGCAATCCGCTAGTTTGCCGGGCAGGCCGCCGCTATCCAGCGCGCCTTTTCTGCGCGTCAGGTCGCGGGCTTTGCGCGCAGCTTCGCGGGCGCGGGCCGCGTCGATGGCCTTGTTGATGATCTTGCGGCCGACCGGCGGGTTCTGCTCAAGATACGCCCCCAACCGCTCGTTGATGAACGCCTGCACTATGCCGGCAATATCGGAATTCAACTTGCCCTTGGTCTGTCCCTCGAACTGCGGCTGCGAAAGCTTCACGCTGATGACCGCAACCAGGCCTTCGCGAACGTCGTCGCCCGTCAGATTTTCTTTTACGTCTTTGAACAGGCCCATCTGCTGGCCTGCATAGTTGATGGTTCGCGTCAGCGCAGTGCGGAAGCCGGAGAGGTGCGAGCCGCCGTCAACCGTGTTGATATTGTTGGCAAAGCTGAACACGTTTTCGGAATAGCCGTCGTTGTACTGCAGCCCGATTTCCATGGCCACGCCGTCACGTTCGGCCTCCATGTAGATCGGCTTCTCGTGGAGCACTTGCTTGCCGCGATTCAAATGCTTAATGAACTCGGCGATGCCGCCGTTGTACTTGAATTCGACCGATTTCGCTTCGCCGGTCTTCGCCTCGGTGGTGCGCTCGTCGGTGAGAGTAATCAGCAGTCCCTTGTTCAGAAAGGCCAACTCGCGCAGGCGCTGAGAGAGCGTATCGAAGTTGTACTCCGTGCTTCCGGTGAAAATCGACTTATCTGGAAGGAAGCGGATCTTCGTTCCGCGCTTGGCCTTCACTGCGCCGGTCTTCTTCAGCTTTGAGGTCGGCTCACCCTTCGAGTAGGTCTGCTCCCAGGTGAACCCGTCGCGCCAGATTTCCAAGTCCAACTCTTCGCTGAGGGCGTTCACGCACGAGACGCCAACGCCGTGCAGTCCACCGGAAACTTTGTATGTCGAAGAATCAAATTTTCCGCCGGCGTGCAAAGTCGTCATTACCACTTGCGCCGCAGGAATTTTTTCGCCGTCAATTTCCATCGTGTCCACGGGAATGCCGCGCCCGTTGTCCACGACAGTGACCGAGTTGTCGATGTGGATGGTGACGTCAATCTTGTCGGCGTGCCCGGCAAGCGCCTCGTCCACCGAGTTGTCCACCACTTCATACACCAAGTGGTGCAGCCCAAGCTCGCCAGTGGAACCGATATACATGGCGGGCCGTTTGCGGACGGCTTCCATACCGCCAAGAACCTTAATCGAATCCGCGTTATAGTCGCCGTTCGAGCCGTTACCGATGGCTTTGCCGTCCTTGGCTTGGCTATCGGGGATCGCTGAGGAATTGATCTCTTTGGTTGCCATTCGGATGAGAAAACCTGTCGTTTCTCCCGCCGTTTTCGAGCCACAAGAAGGCGGGGCGCCCGGGTACGTTCGCAAGTGCTCTAAGGATGACCCAAATTACTGAAATTACGAATACTTAGTGGACACCTTGATATTAAGAAGTATACCACAAAAAGCGCCTTTTTTAGGCCCGCAAGAGTGCCTTTGAGATCAATATTGGCAGGCACTTTCAGGCGTCTTTGTAGGCCACCATTTCACTGCCTCCCTCGCGCAGGCGGACGTAGAAAGAGGCTGCCCTGAGCATTAGGCTTGAAAGCCCGGGGATCCCAGCAATCGCGACCACAGCTTTCGCTTTTCGGCTGCTTGCGTTCGCTCCCTGCCCCCGGCATTTATCGAGGAACTCCTCACAGTTCAGGTCGACAAAACGGCGAATTCCCGCAGCCGCAAGCAACTTGCGGACCCGCCAGTTGGTGGTGTAGATGATCTGGCGCAGCAGGGCCGGATCCCGGCCGCGGAGCCGCAAATAGAATGCTCCCAGGAACTTTGGGAACAATGGCAGGAACCAGACTTTGTAGTGCGATTCATGGAAACGCAAGTAGTTCGGGCACGCCACATACAGGGCGCCGCCCGGCTTGAGCACGCGGATCGACTCCGCGAGGACTTGCTCCTGATTGGCCACGTGTTCGATCACCTGATCCATCACCACCAAGTCAAAGGTCGCATCCGCAAAGGGCAACTGCTCACCGGTTGCGGCAGCGAATGGCGGCTGTTCCAGCCTCTGGCTTGCGATCCCCAGCGCCGTGGCGGACACGGATGAAGACGAGTTCAGTCCAATCCTGTCGGGCTCGACGCCGAACGCTCGCAGCCCCTGCTTTCGACAAGCCAACACCATGTTGCCGATTCCTGAGCCCAGGTCGAGCACCATCGCCCCTGGCGGCAGCGCGATGTTCGCATTGATTCGTGACAACGCCCGCGGTTTTTGGTGTTGCGCGAGGCCGCGCACGATTCTTTCCTGCCATGCAGGAGTCTGGATGCGATTCCAGTTTTGCCGCCGGTGCTCGGTGAGAAGATCAACAAATTGGCCCTGATTGATCGCCATTCCAGTCGCTATCCTGCCCAATGCCCCCTGTGACATTCCAGTTCCCGCCTGGGTACCGGGCCTACCAACCCGGCCTGATAAGATAGAGGCACGGGTTGATTCAAGGTTGATTCAAGAATGAGCGTTCCTGTATCCCAAATGTGGACGGTGGCGACCTATGTGATCCGGCAGAAGATCGCCGGCCGCAAACGCTACCCGTTCGTCCTGATGCTTGAGCCGCTGTTCCGCTGCAACCTGGCCTGCGCCGGCTGCGGAAAGATTCAGTATCCCGGCCACGTGCTCAAACGTCAGCTCACGCCGGAAGAATGTTTCAAAGCCGTGGACGAGTGCGGCACGCCGATGGTGTCCATCCCTGGCGGCGAACCGTTGCTGCATCCTGAGATCGACAAAATAGTTGAAGGCCTGGTCGCGCGCAAAAAGTACATTTACCTGTGCACCAATGCGCTGCTGCTCAAAGAGAAACTCCACCTCTTCAAACCATCGAAATACCTGACCTTCAGCGTTCATTTGGACGGCCAGCGCGAGCACCATGATCTTTCCGTCTGCCTTGAGGGCGGGCACGAGAAAGCGGTCGAAGGCATCCGCGAGGCTTTGCGGCGCGGCTTCCGCGTGACCACCAACACAACTTTGTTCGACGGCGCTGATCCCAAAAGCGTGCGCAGTTTCTTCGACGAGATGATGGACCTGGGCGTCGAAGGCATGATGCTCTCTCCTGGATACTCCTACGACAAGGCTCCCGACCAGAAGCACTTCCTTGGCCGCGCGCGGACGCGCAAGTTGTTTCGCGCGATCCTTGCGAACCGGAAAAAGACCTGGCGTTTCAACCAGTCAATGTTGTTCCTCGAATTCCTGATGGGCAAGCGCCACTACGCCTGCACGCCGTGGGGTATGCCGACCTACAACATTTTTGGCTGGCAGAAGCCCTGCTATCTGCTGCAGGACGGTTACGCCGACACGTTCCACGAGTTGATCGACACGACCGAGTGGGACAATTACGGTACTGAGTCTGGCAATCCGCGCTGCGCCAATTGCATGGTGCACAGCGGATACGAAGCGTCGGCGGTGAACGAAACCTTCGGATCGTTACGCGGCTTCCTGGATACGGTCAAGGCAACCATGTTTGGTCAGTATCGCGACCCGGGTGCGGCTCGTTTATTGGACGAAATTTCATCCCAGCACGAGAGCCCGCTGGTGCAGATCGAAGCGCAATCGCTCGAAGAGACGCGAGCGTAGGGCGTTGGGGCGGGCGCCTCCCCCGCCATTGAAAAGTGCCGCCCTGCATGGACCCGGTCGTGGCTGATGTCTCGGCACGGGAGCGCCGGGTAGAATCTAAGACTGCGTACCGCAAGGGACAACACACGTAACCCGCAAACCATGAGCGTTCCCCAACACGGCATCAACAATCCCGAAGAGCTTGAGCACGCGCCCGGCCGCGAACGCGAAAACCTTGAAGGCTGGATCCCCCAACTCGCTGGTGACGAAGAGATTCGCCTCGCGCTCGAAAAGGCATTCGACTATCGCGGCGACATAACCATCACGCGCAAGAACGGCGAAAAAGTCGAAGGCTACATTTTCGACCGCCGCACCGGCAAGACGCTCGCCGACTCAGCCGTGCGCCTCTTCCCCAAGGCTGGGAACCAAAAGCTTTCTATCCCCTACGCGGATATCGCCGCGCTCGCCTTCACCGGCAAAGATACCGCCGCGGGAAAAAGCTGGGAAGCCTGGATGCAGCGCTATCGCGAGAAAAAGGCCGCTGGTGAAAAGAACATCGGCCTGAAGCCCGACGCGCTGGACTAGCTCCGCACAGAATTTAGGAGGCACGGGCGCCCTCGCCCGTGCTTTTCATAATTCCGCTCCCCGAAATTCGGTGGTGGCCCACGCCTTTCGCGGCTCTGGAGAGCCGCGCTACATTCGCCCTGCTACTTCTTTTCCATCTCCATCGGCTTGTCCATCTTGTCCATGGACTTCATGTGCTCCATGCCCGCCGCGTGCGGATGCTTCAACTCGACCACGATCACATCCATTCCGGCATCACCTTTATTCTCCGGCAGGTGAACTCCGGCAGGGGTGTACTGCGTGTCGGCGGCCTTGACGGAAAAGTCCTGGGTCTTCCCGCCCGGAAACGTGAAAGTTCCCTTGGCGTCGGTCAAGAAAACGGCAACCGTTGCCGGATGGCTGTGCATCACCGACTTCTCATGCGCTCCGTAGTGCACCCGCAGAATGCGCACTTGGGCGTTGTCCGTGACCACGGTGTAGTGCTTGGAGTCCACTTTGACTGCATCCTGGGCAAACGCCGTTGCGGCCAGGCAAGTTCCCAACAGTGCTCCCGCCAGAATTGTTCGTACTCGCATAGTCTCTCCCTTTTTTCTTTTAGTCTGAAAGCGACCCAACCCTACGCTGGCGGCTTCAGGATGTCAAAGGCACCGGATTTGTTCACTCCGCCGGAAGGAGGAAGTCTGAATCTGGAAGTCTTCCTTCCAACCACCTGGCCGGTTTTCGCATCTGCTACTAGTCTGCAAATTTGCAGTAGGAGATCAAAATGAAGATGCGCAAAGACGGAATCTTGTGGAATGCATTGCTCGGCACTGGCGTGTATCTGCTCGACTCATTAAGAGAACGCATGACCGGCACCGTTGACGACTTCAGCAGCGCCGCCCAGGATACCTACACGGAAGCGTCACGTCGCGTTAGCAGGGCCTCAGATGCGATTCGTGGCGACAGCGACCACTCGGCACTCACCGCAGCCGCGGCCCTGCTTGTAGGAATCGGCGTCGGCGTCGGCGTGGGAATGCTTCTGGCTCCCGCCAGCGGCGAAGAAACCCGCGGAAACCTCTCCGACAAAGTCCAGGATTTTACGGGTCGTGTGCGTGACAAGTTCTCCACACCGATGCCCGCCACCGGAACCCACGGAGTTTAGCTCTTATCGAGCACGGGGACGCGCATTTACTCGCGTCCCTTGCTTTTTTCCGCACGCCGTCACCCGCCTGACTTTCCCCGCTCCTCAGCACAAACCACCGCGATCCCGCATAATGTTTGGGCTGTAGAAGATCTTTTCAAACCTTTGCCAGTTTCAGACTTCAATCTGCTTAATGCTGCGTTCGTTTTCGGCGCCGCATTGCTTGCCGGGGCCATGAATGCCGTCGCTGGCGGCGGAAGCTTCATCGCATTTCCGGCGCTGCTTTTCATCGGCCTGCCTCCGATACCGGCCAACGCGACCAACACCGTCGCCCTGTGGACCGGCATGGTATTCAGCGGCCGAGCCTTCCGACGGCAAATTCACGTACCTTCGCGCATCCTGGCTACCTTAGTCGCCGCAAGCATCGTCGGGGGGACAATCGGGGCGATGCTCCTGCTGCACACCTCTGCCCACACTTTTATGCGCCTGGTGCCTTGGCTGATGCTGGCCGCGACGCTGATCTTCATCTTCGGAAGCAGCCTCGTACGCCCGCGAACGACTCACGCCGTCCAAGAAGCAGGATTGCCTGCGCTCCTGCTGGCCTCTTGCTTTCAATTTCTGGTCGCCATCTACGGAGGATATTTCGGCGGCGGCATGGGCATCATCATCCTGGCCATGCTGACTGCTTTTGGAATGGCCGACATTCACCATATGAATGCCCTCAAAATCGTGCTCAGCACCGCTGCCAACGGTATTGCTGTCATCATTTTCATTGTTTCCCGCGCGGTTTATTGGAAGCAGGCGATAGTCATGATCGCGGGCGCCGCCATCGGAGGATACTCCGGCGCGCATTTTTCGCTCCGGCTTCCGCAGAAACTGGTGCGCGGGTTCGTCATCGTCGTCTCCTGTGCCATGACCGCCTATTTCTTTGCTCGCACTTACTGGCCCGCCACCTGACTGGATTCATGCCGTGATCGCCATGCACCACCGGCTAAGCCCAAATAACGGCGGCGGATGTTACTTGCGTACCGTTTTCGTCTCCCTGAATTCCCGGAATAATCAGTTGACGTCATCGCGCGGCCTTTTCATTACAGCGGCCGCAAGCCTTCATGCCCCATCGAGTCCAACGCGCCCTTGCCACAGTGATCGCGCTGTTTGCTATGGGTGCGACCCTGAGGGCGAGTTCGCAGCCTGACTCGTTTTCGATCTCGAGGTACGTGGTTCAGGGAATCGTGCTGGACGATCAGGGCGCCACCGTCGAAGGTGCGGCTCTGCACATCGGACGTCAGGTGGCCTACACCGACAGTTCCGGGCGGTTCCTGCTGCGCTTGTCGAAACGAGCGTCGTTCCCGTTGAGCCTCTCGCCGGCGGAGTTTGTCACCAACGGCGTTTACGAAGTGGTCTCTGCGCCCGCCGAGGTCCATTCCCAACCCGAAGACGGCGCGACCGATACTCAGGTCGTCGTTCGGCGGGTGCCGCCGCCACAAGCCAAGCTCTACCGGCAGTAGCGGGTCCCATGCGCGACCGAACGGTCGATCGCAGGTGCAGCCCCATGCGCCGGAGCGATAGTTGACGATAAATCGCCGCACTCAGTGACGGCGTTCTGACTGTGTCCGCATTTCCTTTGTGCTACTCACATTTGAAAAGGTTCTGAATCGGGCTCTCGCACCGGGACGTCGGGATTTTCCGGCCCATCCGGTGGTTCCTTTATCGGTGGAGGCGAGGGGTCGGGTAATTGGCGCAGGTTGAATTGCATGGCACTAGGATGCCGAAAAGAACCTCGGCGGCCTTTCGACACGACAGCGATGTTTCGCGTAGCTGGCGAAAAATCCCCATTACTCCCATTGACCCTGTGACGGCCGAAACGGCGCCCGCCTTCAGGAGCATCAAGCCGGTGCTCCCGCCGCCGTTTGACCGCGTTCTCGCTATCACGCTAAAATAACTCAGTTTGCCTGTACTTCGGCCCTGTTCTGGGGTCGTCCGCAATCGTTGCCGAGAGCATCGGCGGGAAACAGCAAGCACAAGATTAAGGAACTCCACGCGCTGAACGTCAAATGTGTGCCCCTGTGCGGCGCTCGTGGACAATGGAGGCAAGGCTTATGTACGCGGTTATCCGCGCCGGTGGCAAGCAGTATCGGGTGGCGCCCGGTGATGTGTTGCGCGTCGAAACCCAGAGTGGGAACGACGGCAAAGTCGAGTTCAATGACGTTCTGGCATTTTCTGGCGAGAATGGAAAAATCGCCAGCCCCGCGTCCGGTGCACTTGTGACCGGAGAAGTGCTTGGCGAAGGCCGCGGCAAAAAAATTCTGGTTTTCCACTACAAACGCAAGAAGCAATACAGAAAAATGCAGGGACACCGCCAGGCATTCAGTTCTGTGCGGATCACTGAGATCGCATTCGGCGGCGAAAAATTCTCTGCACCCGAACTTCCGAAGAAAGTAGCCAAGCCTAAGAAGCAGGCGGCTGCTGCCGAAGCGTCAGGCGAAACCAAGGCCGCAAAGCCGAAGGCGTCGGCGAAGAAGGCCGCTCCGAAAAAGAGCGCCGCAAAAAAGGCCTCGCCGCAAAAGAAGAAGTAGCTGCGCGAGAAGCAGGTTCCTCACCGCTGAAGCGGTTCGGAATGACATCTATTTTGTAATTTGAGATTTGCTGACGGCTGGATCGCCTCGCAGTGGCAAGGCGTGAGAGTTTTTAAGCTAAGAGCTTAGGAGCTGTTTTCATGGCACATAAAAAAGGATTAGGCAGTTCACGAAACGGGCGCGATTCCAACGCGCAGCGGTTGGGCTTTAAAGCATTTGGGGGACAGATCGTTCCCGGCGGCACAATCATTGTTCGCCAGCGCGGTACTCGCGTGAAGCCCGGGCTCAACGTCGGCCGCGGCAAGGACGACACCCTCTTCGCCAAGATCAGCGGCAAGATTGTATTCAAAGACCGCGGCTCCATGGGCAAGTTCGTAATGGTCGAACCCCTCGAGGCGAAGTAACAGAAGCTCCGGTCGGGAGCGTCTCGGGTTGTGCTTTTCCTTCCTTTGTTCCCTCGGGCATGGCTCGCGACCTGCCCGTGCCATCCCCGTTATACTCAAGTGGTCTGCCGGCTCGGTTCCCCCGACGGCTAATTACTGGCTACTGACCTCCATGTTCATTGATGAAGCCAAAATTCGCGTGAAGGCCGGGGACGGCGGCAACGGCTGTCTCGCCTTCCGGCGGGAGAAATTCATCCCGCGCGGCGGGCCTTCCGGCGGCGACGGCGGCACGGGCGGCGACATCGTTATGGAATCCAGCGAGCGCCACAATACGCTGGTGCATTTCCGCTTCAATCCCGAATACAAGGCCCAGCGCGGACGCCACGGCGAAGGCTCGAATAAGACTGGGCGCGAGGGTGTCGGCATCGTCCTCAAAGTTCCGGTTGGGACCATTGTGTATGACGACGAATCCGGCGAACTGGTTCACGACTTTTCTTCACCCGACGACAGCATCGTCGTGGCCCGTGGCGGTCGCGGTGGTCGCGGAAATGCCCAGTTCGCAACTTCCACCCATCAGGCGCCGCGCGAGCACGAAGACGGCAAGCCGGGCGAAGACCGTAAGCTCCGGCTGGAATTGAAATTGCTCGCCGATGTGGGCCTGGTCGGATATCCCAACGCTGGCAAGTCCACCCTAATTTCCCGCATCTCTGCAGCCCGACCGAAAATTGCGGATTACCCATTCACCACTTTGCAGCCGAATCTTGGCGTGGTGCTCGTTGGAGAAGCCGCCAGCGAAGTCAGCTTTGTGGTCGCTGATATTCCCGGCTTGATCGAAGGCGCTCACCTGGGTGCCGGCCTTGGCATGCAGTTTCTAAGGCATATTGAACGCACCCGTCTGCTCGTCCACCTGGTGGATGTTTCGGATGGGAGCGGGCGTCCTGATCCAGTGAAGGATTTTGAAGTGATTCAGGGAGAACTGGAAAGCTTCGGCGCCGGCCTCGCAACCAAACCCCTGATTCTTGTGGCATCGAAGTGCGACGCCGGCAATAAAACCAAGCTGGCCAAGCTGAAGAAGTTTGCTAAGAGCCGCAGCCTTGATTTCTATTCCATCTCCGCCGTCACCGGCGAAGGCGTGGACAAGTTGACGTATGCGATGTCGAAGAAGGTGGAAGAAGTAAGGCATGCCACGATCGATCCGCTGCGGGAGTCGGCAAACGTATTTGCCGCCCGGCGAACGACACCGATCAGCCCCGAGCAGCGCGAAGGGACCCGCGAAGAGCCATGAACATCGGCCTGTTTGGCGGAACGTTCGACCCCATTCACAAGGGGCACCTGGCTCTGGTTGCAGCCGCCCGCGAACGCTGTCAGCTAGGAAGGATTTATTTTGTGCCTGCCAATAAGCCGCCGCATAAAACCTTACAGCCGGTCGCGTCGTTCTCTCATCGTTACGCGATGACAGTCCTGGCCACCCAAGGCGAGAAGGCGTTCGTGCCGTCGCTGCTTGAAGCGCCCGGCGAATTTGTCCTGCAGGACAAGAAGGGCGCGCGGAGTAGCGTTGTGTCATCTCCGAACTACAGCATTGACACAATCCGCAAGCTCAAGCGCGAGCTGAAGAAATCCGACCAGCTGTTTTTCCTGATCGGGATTGACGCGTTCAAAGACATTGCCAAGTGGCACGAGTCGGAAGCGCTGTTCGGCGAATGCGCGTTCATCGTCGCCAGCCGGCCAGGTTTCTCGCTGGCCGACGTCGCCACTGCGCTGCCGGAAAAGCTCCGCCCTCGCGCGGAAGCAACGAAGCCATTTGCGAAGCAGCCCGCGAAAGGCGACTTGGTGTTGCCTGGCGTCGCACTGCACCTCCTCGACGACGTAAACCAGAATATTTCGGCGACTGCGATCCGGCAAGCCGTGGCGGCCAAACGCCCGATCAAGAAGTTCGTCTCCGAAGCTGTCGACGAATACATCAAGAAAGAAGGGCTATACGGCGGCTAGACCTGCACGCTTGGAATGGGCCTGATAAGTGGGCTTGGGCAAATAGGTTTTGGAAGGGCCCGGCTTCTATTGGCTGCGGAAAAAGCCAGAGCGCGCGAAGCTTTGAAAGGGCTCGGCTTCCAGCCGAGCCGGTAAGTCCTTTGACTTTGTCATTCCGAGTCGTCCGTAGCCGCGCTTGCGCGGTGAGGATGGGGAGGAATCCTGTTCTCGACTTTCCCGCAGTTCCGATTTTGCGGACGACGCTCGACGTACGACGCACGACCTGAATCAACCTCACGTTGTAAGATGGAAACACCTCCGAATGAAAAAAACGAACGAACTGAAAACCCAGCTCACCACCGCCATCGTAGCCTGCCAGGATAAGAAAGCCGAAGAGGTTACCATCCTGGAAATGGAAAAGAATTCCGGCGCATTCACTGATTATTTCTTGATCTGCAGCGGCTCGAACCCGCGGCAAATTCAGGCGATTTCCGATGAAGTCGAACTGAGCCTGAAGCGCGCCGGCGTGTATCCCAACAACATTGAAGGCCATCGCCAGGCGGAATGGGTGCTGCTCGATTACGTGGACTTCGTCGTGCACGTATTCTCTGAGCCGGCTCGCAAATACTACGATCTCGAACGCCTGTGGCGCACGGCCAAGAAGTTGGCCCCGGCCGATCTGATCGCGAAACCGCGCAAGAAAGCTGTCGCCAAGAAGACTGTCGCCAAGAAGGCTTCGCGGAAGGCGTAAGAGAGCCCTTTGGTGCTCCGAGGTCAACGAAGGTAAACCCTTTCACCGCAAAGTTTGCAAAATTTAAAAGAAGAATCCCAGAATTCAGCCCTGCTAGCGGAACGAAGAGTGGTTTCGAACACTTGCTCGAGAATTCGTGAGACTTTCTTTGCGTGCTTTGCGGTTAAGCGCTTCTGCTCTAGTGAAATAAACTGGGACCCGTGAAACTCACCATCGCATGGATCGGCAAAACGAAAAGCCCCGCCATCCAGGCACTTACCGATGAATACCTGAAGCGCCTGCGCCAGTACTGCGAAGCCGACGGCGTCCCGCTCAAAGATGAAGCTGCTCTGTTGAAACTCTGCGGTCGCGATGGCCGGGGCGCACGCCGCAGACTCGCCCTGCTCGATTCGCGCGGAAAGCAACTCTCGTCAGAAGAATTGGCGAAATTCCTCGGCGACCATCAGGACAAGAATCCGCTGCCTTTGGTTTTCGCCGTCGGCGCCGCTGACGGCTTCAGCGAATCCGCACGCCGGCAGGCCGACGTGATTCTCTCCTTCGGCAAAATGACGCTGGCACATGAGCTCGCCCGCGTAGTTCTACTCGAACAGCTCTATCGGGGGTTCACCATCCTGAAGGGACATCCGTACCATCTGGGCCACTGAAACGTCGATTCAGGACCTGTACTCAGGTGACGTTCCCTGCTCGCGCCCGAGGCTTTACATTCATCAGAGACGATTGCCCTCGCAGCCGTCGCCACCATCATGAAGAATCCCCGGGAAGTACTTCGCCGCAAAGAAGCTGAACTGCAGCGCCTGCAAGAAGAAGTAAACGCCCTGCGTTTGGTCGGCAGGCTCTTAAGTGAGCGGTCCACCGCGACCCAGCAAGAGCCCGCAAATCGCGGCAAAATCCTGCAAATGCCCTAAGGACTTCGGCGACTCCGGCAGAATTTTCGGACCCCAAGGTGAATTCAGTACAGCCGGAAGTTTACTTCGACGTTGACCTGCACCGCCACCGCATGCCCATCCCTCATGCCCGGGGTGAATCGCCATTTTTCTACCGCGTCTGTGGCTTTTTCATCCAGCCCCAGGCCAACGGAGCGTACGACGCGAATATCGCGAACCCGGCCAGTTGGGTCAACAATGACTGACAGCACTACATTTCCCTGAAACTTGGCCTGGCGTGCTTCCTCGGAGTATTCCGGATCAGGATCGTAAACCGCGCGGGGCGCGCTCACCCCGTTTCCCGGACGATAGGTGCCGCCGCCGAAACTGCCACCGCTGCCTGGGCCGACACCTGGGCCCTTGCCTCCGCCGTCTCCGGTTCCGTAATTTTCGCCAATTCCGCCGTGCGCGCCGGTTCCGTTCGAGGGCATGACCGTGTTCAGAGAAGTCAAATCACCCAACTGATTCGATTGCGGCAGCTTCAAATCCGGCGGACCCAGCACGGTCGGCCCAACCCGGAGCTTGGCTTCGCTCCGCACGATGATTGCCGGAGGCGCCAACTGTGTGTCGGAAAACTTCGGCGGCGTTCCGCGGCTGGCGTGAACTGGGCTGCGGTCGCCCCCACTACCCCCGCCACGGGGCGCGCGCTCGCCCGGCGGCAGTGGAATGAAAGTAAGATCGGCAGATAAAGACTTGGGTCTTACCACGGTTGCATGGCCGAGCCATATCCCCGACGCGATCAATGCAACGACCGCCGCATGAGACATGAATGACAGCAGCAGGCTTCGCGGATCGGCAGGCATGGCGCTGTAGCGCCCAAGGCTGAACGCCGGCATCGCTGCGCCGCAGCCGAATAGAATATGCGCGGCCTGCGGCGCCCCAGCAACCCGCGGCTCTCGTTCGCCCTGCTCCGTTCCGCCTTGCTCCATCAGATCTGACAGAATCCTCTGCTCGAAGTCTCGGCTGGGAAGGAAGCGCAGTTCGCCCGCGATTTTAAGAAGCGGGTCAGCGTGAGTCGCTGAACCCTTCGACATCAGCACGCCTTCGATCTGCATGTCGAGCTCTTCTGCCATTTGCTCACGGTTCATATTTTCTCCCCCAGCCGTTCTCTCAGATTCTCAAGCGCGCGCAGTTGCAGTTGTTTGACGGCGCCTTCGCTGCGACCAAGTTCCAGAGCAATTTCGCGGATGCTCCGCTGGTCCAGGAAGCGGCGGAGGATTACCTGTTTCTGGTCAGGCAGCAGCGTCTCGACCGCCTCGGCGAGCATTACGCTGCGTTCGATTTCCGGGCCATCCTCGCTGAGGTCGGTGAATTCTTCGAACGACGCCTTGCCCATCCGCTGACGATGTTTCGCTAGCACGTTCGCGGCGATCCCGTAGAGCCACGCTATGAATGGCGCGCCCTGCCATTTGAAAGTCTTGATCGACGCGAGGGCCTGATGAAAAACTTCCGCCGTCAGGTCTTGCGTTTCTTCGCGGGTGGCCACGCGCCGGGCAAAGAACGCGTAAATGCGGACGAAGTTTTGCTCATACAATTCCGCGAATCGGTCCGGCTGATTTTGCGCCGCTTCAATCAGCGGCCGCTCATCGGAATCAAGGTCCTGGGTTCTCACTCCACTCTCCGCGGTTCGGCTATCTGTAGAGCTAATGCGCGCGGAGGGGCGAAAAGTTACGCGGGCGGCCACCTTTTGTGAGATGCGGGGAGCGGGAAGCAGTGGTGAGTGGGCATTGACCAGTGGTTAGCGACGGGTCTGACAGATGGGACGCAGGAGGACTGTTATCACAAGGAAATGCAGCATATAGCGGGGCACTAGCGGTGAATTCTTAACCGATAACTGGCCACTGCCCGCTGACTACTGCCCACTGCCTACCCCAGCATTTCTGCGCGGCTCAGCGTGAGCACCACAGTCTGGGCCAGGCGCTCGACCACCGCGAGGTCGCCTTCGTCGAAGGCGTAGGGCCAAGCGCCAAAGACCTCCAGCAAGCCAACCAGGTCGCGCTCATAGAGTACTGGCGCGGCAAGAATCGAACGTATGCCAAGGCGCCGGCAGGCTTCGGCGTCCACGCGGGGATCAGACTCGGCATCGTCGCATCGCAAAGCCCGGCCTTCGCGGACGCATTCGCCAGTGAATCCGTTCTCGACATCGACCCTCGCTCCGATGGGCGGAGCATTGGTGCCTGCAACCGCCCGGCAGATCATTGCAGGGACGGCCGCTCTCGGTTGTCCGGCCGAGCGAAGTTCCGCAGTTTCCGCGGCGGAAGCCAGCGCGACCGCGGCCCCGGTTCCTCGCGTGATCGAGCAGGCACGGCTGGCGATCAGGCTTAGTGCCGCGCCCATATCGCCGGCGAGCGATTTGAACTCGTACTGCACGGAGCTTGAAAGAGGCTCCCCATCCGGGATCTCAGGTTCGGGCTCCAGGCTGAGTGCCACGCTTGTTTCGGTCTTCGAACTTTCGTTTGAACCGCAGCCGAATGCCGAGTCGCGTACCACCCAGCGCGGAGCCTTCCAGCTGGGCGCCGAAGCATTCACCGTCAGCCACTCGCGAAGGCGCTCGCGCGCCACATCCGGCAATTCCGAAAAGCGGACACCGGCCCGCCCCAAAGCGTCCGCCCAGGCTATGTACCCTGTCGTTTCCAGGTAAGCGTGGGGCTCACCTAAAGAAATGTGCATCGGGACAATGCTGTGAGCGTCGAGCGGCGAAGCCGACTGCATCGCCATGCCTTCTTCGCTCAAATCTAGAATCATGCCGCCGGTCACGCCGTCAAAGCTGGCGAAGGCGGGGGTGTTCACCCGCTGGCGCAGGGAATGACGCCTGTCAGGAGCCAAATCGAAATTCAATGCGAACCTTTCAACTCAATGCCGGGCTGAGCGCGAGCATTCGCGCATGAACTGCTGAACGATGGGCCGGTTCGATGGGCTGCTGGCCGGCCAGGAAAAACCAATCGCTCTAGCAATCATGGTAGGGAATCAGAAAAATGAGAAGTGCATGGGCTGGTACGGGGGAGAAATGGCGCGAGCGACGGGCGATGAGCCGGGTCCTATGAGCGTCGGCTGATGAGCAGAAACACGCCAGAAAAGTGATATCTCGACCTAAGTTCGATATCCGAGACGATGAACTTACCTTTCAAAGGATCGACTACCGTGAGTTGGTTCGCGCTTCTGGAGATTATCCCGATGAAGTGCCCCGTGCCCCCAGTCAGCACGACCCCCGCCACGGCAGGCGCCGGAAATGAAGCTGGCGGTGATTCTTCAGCGACGTAAGCCGTCGCAAATCCTCGCTGCCTCAGTGCACGCGCGAGGTACCACAGCTCGGTGCCGCCTTTGGAGGTTAATGCTTCGCGAGCGAGGCTCTCTCAGATGCCTCTTGTCCAAGCGAGAGGAGAATGCTTGCGGCGGAAGATGGCCCGCACGTGGAATAGGTCGTCTGCATACAAGCATTGTCGGGACAACTGGTCCGCAGCGAGTTCAGGTCGATTGGATCGAGAATGGGTTTGATGAACGGAATCGAAGTCAGCACGAGCAGCCCGAAAGGCCAGACTGCCTTCTCGCCCGTTCCCTGCGGATCGATCAGCGAGTAGCAGTACCCTACGATCCATCCCAGACCGCACGTGCTGATTTCGGTGTCCGGTGCGGTCCTGAAGCGTAGAACCACGCGGGGCTATTGAACAGATGTGTGTAGTAAAGCAGAATGAGCGCGCCGGGAACTGCTGCGGCAATCCCCAGGCACAGTATGGGCACGCGGGCAATTCTCGACTGAACTCGCCTTTGGGTCCAACCTCCGGCAGCAAAGAGCATCCCCGCTAAAGCAACGGTAGGAATTGCGGCGTAGTTGAAACTCATGCCAGCATCTTAGCTCCTACCAACCCGCCTTCATCCCCTTGTTCTGCTCGTCCAGCCACTTCTGCAGTGGGGCGAAGTATTCCAGAATGGCGGTGGCGTCGCCCTTACGCTGACCGGTCAGGACTTCCATCGCATCGGGCCAGGGCTTGCTCTGTCCCATTTCCAGCATCTTGTTGAACTTTGCTCCAGCCTCTTTCGATCCGAAAAACGTGCAGCGGTTCAGCGGGCCTTTGTACCCAGACTCGCGGCAGAGCGCCCGATAGAACTGGAACTCGTAAATGTCGGCGAGGAAATACCGCATGTACGGAACATTCCCGGGCACGTGATATTTCGCGCCTGGATCGAAGTCCTTCTCGCTGCGTTCCACCGGAGGAGCAATGCCCTGGTACTTCAGCCGCAGGTCCCACCAAGCTTTGTTGTAATCCTCAGGCTTGGTCACGCCCGAGAAAACCTGCCAGCGCCACTTATCAATGGTGATGCCGAACGGGAGGAACGCAACTTTATCGAGCGCCTGCTTGAGTAGAAGCGGGATGTCGGCCTCGGCGGGCGGGATGGTATCGAGCAGGCCAATCTTCTTCAGGTACTCCGGTGTAATGGCGAGGGCAATGGTGTCGCCGATCGCTTCGTGAAAACCGTCGTTCGCGCCGTTTTCAAATAAAAACGGTTGGTGTTTGTACGCGCGCTGATAAAAGTTGTGGCCCAGCTCGTGATGGATGGTGACAAAGTCTTCATCCTTGATCTGAATGCACATCTTGATCCGAATGTCGTCCTTGTTATCAAGGTCCCACGCGCTGGCGTGGCATACGACTTCGCGGTCAGCGGGTTTGGTGAACAGCGAACGCTCCCAGAAAGTCGGCGGCAGTGGATCGAACCCCAATGACTTGTAGAAATTCTCGCCGTATTTCACCATGCCGCGCGCGTCGAGCTTTTGCCCACGGAGAAGTTCTGTCAGGTCATACCCACGGCTGTTCTCCGGCAGTCCGAGCAGCGGGAAAATATTTCCCCAGGTCTGCGCCCAGGGATTGCCCAGCAAATGCGCGGGCAGCGGGCCAGTAGGCGACACCACGTCGGGGCCGTACTTCTGCGAGAGCCGCGCCCGAACGTACGTGAACAAAGAAAGATACAGCGGCCTCACCTGCTCCCACAGCCGGTCAACGTCTGCCGCGAACTGATCGGGCGGCATGTCGTAACCCGCGCGCCAGAGCACGCCCGTGTCTTTGAATCCCAATTCGCGCGCGCCCTGGTTGGAAAGATCAACGAAGCGCGCATAGCGCGGACGCATCGGCGCGCCGATTGCGTGCCATCCCAGCCAAACTTCCTTCAGCCGCGCCGGGTCGCGGCTCTCTGCCATTACATTTTCAACGTCGTTAACGTCGAGCATCTTACCGGTTGAATCTTTGAATTTTGCTTTGCCATAGTCCGAGTCGAGCGAGACGGCGATCTGCGTGAGTTCCTTGCGCAGCTTGGGATCTTTCGGTGCAGGCGCAACCAGTTGAAGCTTGAGCAACAGGAATTTTCGCGCCAGGTCGGGGGGAAGCTTTAACCCATCGAATCGCTGTGCCTGCTCCACCAGTTCGGTGGTGACGGCGGTGATTTCATCATTGACGGCGGCGGCTATGGCTTCGCTGTCATTAGTAATGAAGTTCTCGTGGATCCAGTTGGCCTGGTTGCCCTTCACGCTTAACTCGGCCAGGCGCGCTTCGGCCTTGTTCATGAACTGCTCCGCTTCGGCGACAGTGGGCGCCTTCTTGGACTGTGCCTCAACTACGACGGCGAACGCAAACGAGAAGAGCGCTAGAAGAAGGAACATCTTCATATTTTCTCCGAACTTTCTGTGGAATCGGCTATCTCCGCGGTTAAGCAGAGGCTGACCTAAAGAGTTGCAAAAAGGGAACCGTGAGAGATTATGCATGAGGGAGACCGCAGGCTTCAAATTCTTCGATCTTGCGTGAATCCATGGTTACTTTGGGCCAAAGACCTCCCATAAAGGGAAGTTCTGCACGGTGGGCCTGAAAAAACTGGCACTCCGCTGGCGCGGCGTGCAAAATGTATAGTAGGCTCCATATATGCAAAAGCGGTCAAGCACAAACCTTACCCAGATCGGGGCCGAACTAGTTCGCGCCACGGCTGGTCTCGATCTCAATGGTAAGGATCCCGCAGCTGTGGCACTGGGGCGAAAGGGCGGGCTCAAGGGAGGCAGGGCACGGGCGGCCGCGCTCAGCCCGGCACAGAGAAGGCAAATTGCTGTATTTGCGGCACAAACCCGGTGGAGTCGTGAAAGAGGATGAATCTATTTGACGAGGCGCTCAAGGCGCTGATGAATGAGAAACTGGACAAGCTCGAAAAGGAGTTTGAGGCTGACGTTGTGTTCTTCTTTGGAGAAATTCAGCCGTCCGTGGTCCGGCCCTTGCGCGATCTCATTGAAGACTTGAAGAAGCCTCAGGTGCCGATAAAGCCCGAGCAGACAAGGCTTGTAATAATTCTAAACACTCCCGGCGGGTCGGCAGAAACCGTTGAGAAGCTAGTAGACATTATCAGGCACCACTATACAGACGTGAGCTTTGTGGTTCCTGATTTCGCAATGTCAGCAGGAACCATCTTCTGCACGTCGGGCAACCGCATATACATGGATTATTCCTCCTCGTTAGGTCCGATTGATCCTCAGGTCTGGAATGGCAAGCAGTGGGTGCCCGCTCGAGGATATTTGGACAAAGTAGAAGAGATGTTCCAAAAAGCGGCCAACGGGACGTTGTCCAACGCAGAATTTCTAATTCTCCAAAACCAAGATCTAGCGATGCTGAGTCGGTATGAGCAAGCCCAAAACTTGACCGTCACCCTATTGAAGAAGTGGCTGGTCGAGTACAAATGGAAGGACTGGACGACACACCAAACAACCCCGAGCTTGATTGGTCAACCTGTGACCACCGAGCAGAAAATGGCAAGGGCTGAAGAGGTAGCCAAGCAGCTTGGCGACAATCAGTATTGGCACTCACGCGGGCGTATGATCGGAATAGAGATCCTCAGGACCTTCCTAAAGCTGAAGATTGAGGACTACTCAGATGACGTGAAGCTACAGCCAATTATTCGATCATACAACGACCTGATAACTGAATGGATTGCGAAGAACGGATACCAAGTTTTTGTTCACACAAGATTGTTCTTCTGAAGGAAAGGACTGCCATGACGATTGAAGAAAAGATGCAACAAGTCCTAGCCGAAAATAGAGAGCCAAATAATCCCGGTTTCCAACGTTTGCGCGACTTCTACGAAGAAAAGAAAAAGGAGGGGTTGGTAACGAAACAAGAATATACTATCCCTCCTATCGATACCGTAGGCCGGGCCTTCTATGTAAACCGTTGCATTGATGAGACTGGAAAAACGCAGCACAGATCCTAGTCCTTACCAGTCTTTTAACTTCACTTTCCGTCGTAATACATCTCCTCCATCGCCTGCTTCACCTTGGCTGACAGCGCGTCCATGTCCTGCATGGTCAACCCTGCCGTAGAGATCGGCCGCCCGACGCGCATTTCCAGTGGCCGCGATTTCACGTGATAAGTGTTCATCGGAAGCAGTTCGTACATTCCGCGCAGTGCGACCGGCACGATATCCACGCCCGACTTGATCGCCAGGAAGAACGCGCCGGAAAGAAATGGCAGAATTCGCCCATCAGGAGTGCGGCCGCCTTCCGGGAAAATCACCAGGGGCATGCCACGCCTGAGCGTGCGTAGCGCTGATTTGATTTGTCCAACCGACCGCGCCGGGTTCTGCTGGTCCACGCAAATCTGCCCCGAACGTTTTAAATGCCAGCCCACAATAGGATAAGACAGCAGCTCTTTCTTGTGCAGAATGCGGAACTGAAATGGCAGATACGCATACAGCGCCGGGATGTCGAGAGCCGAGCCGTGGTTCACCGCATAAACGTGGGGCTTCGACATGTCGATCTGGTCGAGTCCGGTGACCGTGAAAGGCGAGAAGATCGACTTCATGGTCAGCTTCGCCCAGACTTGCGCGAACCAGTGAAGCATGCTGCCGTCCTTGTCGAAAAAACCAAACGGGATCGACGCGATGCCGAGGACCAGGGTGTATGCCCAAATGAGAAGATCGATAACGAAATAAGACCGGAGAGCGCTGAGCACGCCGTACTTGCGCGGAGGGGTTGGCGCGGCAGTTGCCGCATGCTCGGGGAGTTCACTCACACTGCTATTTTGCATCAGGCGAGGACTCCCAGCGCTTGCATGGCTTCGCCGACAATGTAAATCGAGCCCGTTACGACGACCACGCCGTCGTGTCCCGCGAGTAAGCGGGCGCGGCTCAGCGCTGAAGCCACCTCGTCGGCGAATTCAATTTCCGTGCCCGTACGCGCCGCCGCTGCGGCAATTTCTTCTGGCGTCGCGGAGCGCGGGTTCGCGGCGCGAGTCGCAACCACGCGTTCGGCCAGGGGAAACAGAATCTCTGCAATTTCTCGGATGGCTTTGTCCTGCATCGCTCCGAATACAAAGATCAGCCGCCGGTCCTCATAAATAGACGACAGTGTCGAACGCAAGGCCCAAGCTCCTGCGGGGTTATGGGCAACGTCGAAAACAATCTCCGAGTACCCTTCGCTTGCGGGGACGACCTGAAACCGCCCCGGCCAGCGCGTCTCGCGAACGCCGCGTTCCACCGATTCCGCAGTGATGAAAAACTTCGTGCTCAGTTGTTCTGCCGCGGCGATCGCGAGCGCAACATTGCGCAGCTGGTGACGGCCAACCAGCGGCGTCTCGACCAGAATTTCTTTCCCGAGAACCTGAAGTGGGTAGCGGGACAGCGGCTCGCCCAACACTGTGTTCTCCCAAAACCGCGGACTGGCAGGCGAAACCGGCGGAACGTACCGCGCCGCGCTGATCGCGATTGCGCTGGCTTCCAGCACTGCATGGCCGATGACGTCGTTGGCTTCCGGAGACTGCGGCAACGTAACCACGACGACGCCAGGGCGAATGATCCCGGCCTTTTCTCGCGCGATCTCCGCGACCGTATCCCCCAGGAATTTCTGATGATCGAGTGAAATATCGGTAATCACACTAAGCAGCGGCTCAACCACATTGGTCGCGTCCAACCGTCCGCCCATGCCGACTTCAAGCACCGCAATGTCTACGCTGCTGGTGGCGAAGTACTCAAACGCAATCGCCGTCAACATCTCAAAAAAACTGGGATGCCATGGCAGTTCTCCATCCTCGATCAGGCGCTCGGCGGTGCGCTCTATCACATCGTGCAGCAGCGCGAACTCGTCATCGGGAATCTGCTTGCCGCTGATGCGAATTCGTTCGTTGATGCGCGCCAGATGCGGCGAAGTGTAGAGCGCTGCCCGCAAGCCCGAGGCCTGCAGGATGGAAGCCAATGTCGCCGCCGTTGACCCCTTGCCGTTGGTGCCGGCAATCAGAACGCTGCGAAACTTCTTTTCCGGATGCTGTAGCGCTGCCAGTAGCGCACGCATGTGCGCCAGATCAAACTTGTGGGACGGTGTTTGCGCGAGTTCGTGCCCGAGCGCATACATGCGGGCCACCGCAGACTGGTAGAGACTAGACATAAATAGAGATGACGAGACCCGCGCGGGTCGCACGTCGTTCGCCGCACGTCATGCGCAAAACGGGATCGCGAACGTCGCCGGTCACACGTCGTGCGCAACACATTAGGTTACCAGTTTGTACGGGTTGACTTCGAGGGAGCGAGGCGGTGCTTTTCGGATCGGAATCTTCCGTGCGACGCTCGACGCACAACGTGCGACATGGATCAGCTGACAGCTGGCGGCTGATGACTCACAGCTGGGCTCATAAACTCCAGCGCCCGCGAAATATAAGCCTTCAGCTCTTTGCGCGGGACGACGGCATCGAGCATGCCGTGCTCCAACAGGAATTCGCTGCGCTGGAATCCTGCAGGAAGTTTTTGGCGAATGGTCTGCTCAATTACGCGGGGGCCGGCGAATCCAATCTGCGCCCCTGGTTCTCCGATGTTCAAGTCGCCAAGCATGGCAAATGACGCCGTGACGCCACCGGTCGTGGGGTCTGCCAGCACTGAAATGTAAGGCACGCGCGCTTCATCCAGCCGGGCCAGTGCCGCAGAAATCTTGGCCAGCTGCATCAGGCTTAGCACGCCTTCCATCATTCGCGCCCCGCCCGATGCGGCGACGATAATCAACGGACGCCTAGTGGCGAGCGCCTCTTCAATTGCACGCGTAATCATTTCGCCGACCACCGCGCCCATGCTCCCGCCAATGAACGTGTATTCCATGGCGCTGGCAATCACGTTGCGCCCGTTGAGTTTGCCGCGCGCATTAATTACAGCGTCATTCAGGCCGGTATCTTCCTGCGCCTTCTTCAGCCGGTCTGAATATCCCTTGAGGTCAACGAACTTCAGCGGATCGTTGGATGTGAGATTGTCGCTGAAAGTTTCGTACTCGCCGTTGTCGAGTAGCAGGGCCAGTCGGGTGCGGGCATCGATGCGGAAGTGCTTGTCACACTTTGGGCAGACGTTCAGATTGTCTTCGAGATCTTTTTTCCAGATGATCTGGCGGCAGCCGTCACACTTCACCCACAGCCCTTCGGTGCGAACGTTCTTCTCGCCCGAAGCTTCCACTTCGCCAGTTTGTCGTTTGAACCAGGCCATAAAACGTCGTTGGTCCTTGGTCGTTAGTCGTCCGCCAAGGCCAACGACCAACCGCCAAGGACGCCTTAGTATTCGATTCCCCTCTGCGCCATCACGCCTTTTTCATAGGCGTGTTTCACCTGGCGCATTTCGGTCACAGTGTCGGCAAGCTCGATAATTGTCGGATGAGCGCTGCGTCCCGTCAAGATGACGTGCACCATCTCCGGCTTGCGTTTCAGCGACTCCGCCACTTTTGCGGGATCGAGCATGCCGTAGCTGATGGCGTAGTTGATCTCGTCGAGAATTACCACGTCCCACTCACCAGACTGAATCGCGCGCTCACCCTCCGCCCAGGCTTCCTCCACCATGCGCACGTCTTCGGGGTCGGGTTTCTCGGCGCCCACCTTCACGAAGCCACGGCCCATCTGCTTCATCACGAATTTGTCGCCAAATGACTGCGCAGCGTCGAGTTCCCCGTAGTGCCAGGAGCCTTTCAGGAACTGCAGCATAAGCACGCGCATGCCGTTGCCCACCGCGCGCAAAGCGGTGCCCATGGCGGCCGTGGTCTTGCCCTTGCCGGGACCAGTGTTTACGATGATCAGACCTCGGCGAACATCCGGCATAAGCAAAGCCTAGATTGTACTGAGGGGGGCGGCTTTTCACCAGCCAGCGCGGGAGATTGGGAAATTGTGTAATTTGGTGATTGGGAAAGTTAGAAATTGGGGAAATGGAGAGGGAGAAAGTGGGTAAGGAGTCACTTACAACTGCTGTTCGGTGTTTTTTACTAGCAACTAGTCACTAGCACCTTGGTCGATTCCTCAAATTCCCAATTTCTCAATTATTCAATCCCCCTTGAACCTCGATGACACCATTGTCGCCATCGCTACCCCGCCCGGTCGCGGAGGCATCGGTGTGGTCCGCCTCGCCGGGCCCGAGGCTCGCGCCATCGCCCTCCCCATGCTCCGCCTGAAGCATGAGTTGGAGCCGGGTAGAGCAGTGTTCGGGGAATTGGTGGCGCCGCTTGATGCCGGTGTGGGGACGGGCGCCCGCGCCCGTCCTGCCGAGCAAAGCTCGGCCGCGCCGACAAGAGTGTCCGCGCCACACGGTCAAGTGCCACACGAGCAACGCATTGATGAGGTGGTGGTCACCTACTTCGCCAAGCCGCACTCTTATACCACCGACGACATCATTGAAATCTCCGCCCACGGATCTCCCGTCGTCCTGCGCCACATCGTCGAACTCGCACTTTCCGCCGGTGCGCGTCTGGCTGAGCCGGGGGAGTTCACAATGCGCGCCTTTCTGAATGGGCGCATCGACCTCACGCAGGCCGAAGCCGTCCGCGACTTGATCGACTCGCAGACTTTGTATCAGGCAAAAGTCGCGGCGCAGCAACTCGACGGTGCGCTTTCTCGCCGTTTGCAACCAACCAAGCAGAAATTAGTCGAGTTGATCGCTGTGCTCGAAGCTGGAATCGATTTCGCCGAAGACGACATTTCGGTCCTCCCCGCCGCGCAAATTCTTTTGCACATATCGGCCATTCGCGGGCCGCTCGAAGAACTTGCCCGCACCTTTTCCTACGGAAAGATTGTGCATGAAGGCCTCACGCTCGCCATCGTGGGCCGTCCCAATGTCGGCAAGTCGAGCCTGTTCAACCATCTGGTAGAGCGCCAACGCGCGATCGTAACCGCCACTCCCGGCACCACTCGCGATCTCGTCACCGAGACCGTATCAATCGGCGGAATCCCCATTCACCTCATTGATACTGCCGGCATCCGTCCAGCACTTGATGAAGCCGAAAGCATCGGCATTCAGAAATCACTTGAGGTGCTCGCCGACGCCGATCTTGTCCTGATAGTTCTTGACGCCTCCACGACCGCTTCGGAAGAGGACGCCAAACTCCTCGCTCAGATCGAACATCGCGCCGCGATCATCGTTGAGAATAAAGCTGACCTCGCGCCCGCCGAAGCCAAGACCGCAGCCCAGGCAAGCACCCCCGACGCGAAAGCAAAGCCCGTGCTTCGCACCTCCGCGCTTACCGGGGTCGGCATCCCAGAGCTACGCGAAGCCATCCTGCGTCACGTCACCGGAGATGCGGCAGTCGACACCGAGTCCGGCTTCTTGACCAACGCCCGCCATCAACGACTAGTGCAGGATTCGATCGCGGCCCTGAACGCAGCGGAAAACGCCGTAGCGAGCCGCATCCCCCACGAGATGCTCCTCATGGACCTTTACAGCTCGCTCCGGCCACTCGACGAAATCACCGGTGCCACCAGCAGTGACGACATTCTGAATCTGATCTTCAGCCGCTTCTGCATCGGAAAGTAATCCGCCTCTTGCGCTGGTTGATCAGGCCATCTTTCGCTGAGGCGGCGTGCTCTCACTTTCCGCATCGTCGCCTTTGACGTTGGCTTTGCCCTGCTTCTCTACGCGGAGTTCGGAGTTCCAGGTGTCAAAACCAACCAGTATGAACTTTCTTCAGTCTTTGATAGCAGTGCTGGCGGGGAACGTGCTCTATTTTGCGGTCATGCCACATCTGCCGCTTGCGGCGCGGTTTCATCCCGGGCAGCTGGACTGGGGAGTAATAGTGGATTTCTGGTTTTGCCTGGTCTTCCTCGGAGCGATGAAGACCTTATCCAAGTGGCGCAACCCTTCCAACTCACCCCAGGGACACTCCAGACCGCACAGTCGAAAGTCAGATTTCCGCGTTATGCTTCCGGAACTCCTGCATCTGCTTCTCGATCTCTCCCTTCTGCTTCTCCATGTCCTTCTGCATTTTTTCTATCTCCTTCTTCCATTCGCCCTGATGGCTGAGCACCTGCTCCTGAACCTGCTTCTTCAGCTTTTCGATCTCGGGCTTCTGGCGTTCGATCTCCTCCGCCATTTCCTTCTTCATCTTCTCCAGGTCGGGCTGAATGCGTTTAAGGTCTGCAGTGACCTCGGGCATCAGAGCGGCAATTTCCGCGCGGCCGTTGTCGATGGCTGCGCAAGCCGCTTTTTCCTCCATGGATTCGCAGTTTTCCAGACCGAGCGATCCCGTGTGTTTCACTTCCGGCAAACTCAGCGTCAGGGTTTGTTCCTTGCGATCGCGCATTACGCTCACCGCCGCTTTGGTCGCAGCGCGGGCGCGCAACAAACGGCTGAAGTCGCTGCAATCGTTCACGGAGGATCCGTTGATCTTGACGATGACGTCTCCGGCGTGAATACCGGCCTGTTCGGCACGGCTGCCTTTCTCGACGGACCGCACCAGGACTCCGCCGCCGCCCTTTACACCGAAGAAGTCGCCAAGTTGCGGCGTCAAGTTTTCAATCATCATTCCGCTGCTGCGCGGGGCGTGAATCACGACGATGTTAGGCATCTCGACGTCGGCAATGTTGATCTGGGGTATGTGGATGTCCGGGACGTGGATCACGGGGTTGAAACGGAAGTTCATGTCGGGTATTTTGCTGCGCTGTGCTAGTTCGGCCTTCAGCGTCATGGGCTGCCCATCGCGGCTGATGCCGACAGAAACGGTGCGGCCCGGCGGCACCTCGCGGATCAAACGGCGCAACTGTTCCACGCTTTCGACCTGCTGATTGTTGACGGTCAGGATCACGTCGTGCTCTTTGATCCCAGCTTTCCCGGCTGGCGCATCCTGATCAACCATGGTTACTTCCACGCCGCGCTCTTCTTTCAGGTGCAGCGCGCCCAGCCTCGCGGTGGTCACGTCTTCGGTATCAACCCCAAGGTAGGATCCGCCCCAGGGTTCCTCACCGTAAAAAACGAACGGTGCGTTGCCTTGCGGGGCTGCCAGAGCAGTGGGCGCCGTGGCGACCAGCATCAGAAATAAAAAGCAAGCGAATGGAATGGCGTATTTCATACTGTCCCCCTATTGTGCGCGGCGGATATAAATATTTCCCATGGTGGTGCGAACCTTCAGCACCGGCCCGCCGGAGTTCAAGGTCCCTTCCGCTGAAACCAGCTTTGGCCCCCACTGCCCGCCTTCGGTGGTGACCCTGATCTGCGGAAAGTCGCTGGAGATGGTGTGACCATTGGACGCCTCAATGCTGGCGCGCACAGTCATGTTGACATTCGACATGAGGTAAATCGTAATGTCGCCGACGCCGGTTTCCAGAACCGAGTCAGTCTTCTCATTCGTAGCGATAAACTTCGCCGTAATTGCGCCGGCGCCGGTTTCCACGTGAGCCGACGGCACTCCCCACAGCTCAATGCTGCCGCCGCCACTCTCTGCGCTCACCGGTCCCGTGGCCGAACTGAGCTTCACGCTGCCGCCACCGGTTTCCATGGTCGCGCCGCCGCCAATTTCGCCAAGGCTGATGCTGCCGCCGCCGGTCGATGCCTTCACTTTGCCGGTGCATTTATCCACGCGGATGCTGCCGCCACCGGTTTCCAGAGATGCTTCCTGGGCTGACGACGTCAGAACCAGATTGCCGCCGCCGCTTTCGGCGGTGACCTTGCCGCCGGCAGAGCCAATGCTGATCGGGCCGCCGCCGGTGCGCAGGGTGAGATCTCCCGCGACATTGCCGACCTCAATCGCGCCCCCGCCAGTTTCCGCGGTGATGGCTCCGCCGATGTCGTCGAGATGAACCGCACCGCCGCCGCTCTCCGCTTCCAGTCGCCCAGAAATTCCCGTGGTTACAACCGCGCCACCTTCAGTTTCAATCTTTACCAGTTCCATATCTCGCGGAACGTTGACCGTGACTTCCGACGAAAACTTGTGAGGGCTTCCGTTCGCCCACTCGCCGACGATCCACGCCGTATCGCCACGCGTGTAAGTGGTGATCTTGTAGGATTCAAACTGCCTTCGGGCGGCGCTTTCCGAACCATCGTAGGACTTGTTGCGGATCACATAGTTGATCCCTTGCGCCGAGCCCCCTTGCACCTTGACGGCGCCGATCTCAACCCTGATGCGGAGATTGTGCGCGCCGGAAAGCGAGCCACTGACCACGCTGGTCCAGTTGCTGCCTTCCTTCTGAATCGAACTCTGCTGTGCCGCGCAGCAGGCCGCCAGCAGCGCCGCGAGCAGTGCGGATTGAAATAGTTTTTTCATCATTGCAGTCGGTATTTACCTCTCCCCTTAATTCATTTCGGGCAATTGCGCGACCATGGTGCGGGCCTGCGACCGGATGAAACGGTTCTCATCTTTCGCCGCCAATCGCTGCAGAACAATCCGAACGCTGCTATCGGCCCGTACCGGCTCGAGCAAGCGCAAAGCATCAATCCGGAGGCCGGGATTGCTGTCGGCCATTACCGCTTCCAGCACCGCATCGCGGACCGCCACGTCGTCCTTAACGTAGGGGCCGATTCCGTCGAGGGCCTTCAGGCGGACGCCGGCATTCGAGTCATAACGGAGCGCGTACAACAGCGCCTCGCGCACGTGCGAACTATTTGGCTGCTGCGTAAGCAGATTTACTGAGTCCATGCGGACGCCCGCATTAAAGTTGTTGCGGGCTGCGTAAAGCAGAAGCTGCTGGATGTTCTGGTCGCCCAGCGATCCGTGCGCCTCTTGCGGCGAAACCGTGTCGTACTTGATTGTGACCTGATTCGATCCCGGCTGCTGCACAATCGAACTGATACCGCTGATAGAGGCCAGGGCTGCCGGCGAAGAGCCGGTTGTAGAAGGAAACTCAGCGACCATCGGATTGCCGTGAACCATTTTGTAGGTTGCGCCAATGCCACCCGCGAACCCAACCATGAAAATTGCCGCCGCAAGTGCAGGCGCAAAACGAACCTGGTTCAGCCAATTCACCGGATCAAACATTAGTCGTGACCACCAGCCGCCCTGCTCCGCCGACTCCAGCGCTTCCTGCAACTTCATGCGCGAGGCGGTCAGGAAATTGGGGGAGGGCTCTTGCACCGCGGGCAGCGCCATGTCGGTGCGAAAGCCCTTGATCGCACTTAGTTCCGCCATGCAGGTGGCGCAGCGGGAGACGTGTTGCTCCAGTTCGTGCCGAGCGTCGTCGGGCAATTCGTCGTACACGTAAAGAACAATGTTCTGTTGTACCCATTCGCACTTCATAAATTTTCTCTTCGACGGGCGAAACACCCGCCGCTCCACAATTCCACCTCAAGTCGTCGTTGGTCGTTCATCTCATCTCCGACAGTGCGCCCCGCAGCTTCTGGGTCGCGCGGAACAGCGTATTCTTCGCGGTCTCTTCGGTCGTGTTCAGCATTTCGCCGACAGTCCGCAATTTCAATCCCTGATAGTGCTTCAACTCGAACACCATGCGTTCGCGAGGAGTGAGTTTTTCGAGCGCCCGCGCAATCTTTCCGCCCAGTTCACGCCGCATCAGATCGCGCTCCGGGTTCGCCCCGCTGCGCTTGTCTGCCACCTGCGCCAGCACGTCATAGACTTCGCCGTCGGCGTCGGTCGCCACCGGAGCGGCTTCCTTGCGGACCTGCTTCTTGCGAATGTTGTCCAGGCAAAGATTGGTGACGATGCGATAAATCCACGTGTAGAACGAACACTCAAAGCGGAAGCGGCCCAGATTCTTATAGGCCTTCAGAAACGCTTCCTGATAAATGTCCTGGGCTTCGTGGTCGGATCCGGTCAGGTGCATGGCCAAGCGGAGGACGGCCTGATCGTAGTGGCGCACCAGTTCCTCGAACGCGGCACGGTCGCCGCGTTGGGCCTCACGCACCAGAAGCGTGTCGTCAATCCGGTTTTGACCTGCCATTCCGTCCCGGGCTCTTACTGATTGCGTCGCGCTTCGTTCCGCCGGACGGCTGGCCTCGCCCGTAGAACGCCTGCCAACCGGAAATTGTACTGCCCAAACGTCGGCCGGCATCTCCATTTCCTCATTTGTCGCCGGTTGAGCCTACCCTCCCCGGCTACAACGAGATAGACGGGTTACGAGCCATTTGGTGAGCGACATCCGACGGAAAAGAGTCTGTTACGAGACTCGCCGTTTAGCCCGGCGGGTGGGACGAACCGAGTCCGCTTCGGCGGACTGCACCAGTTTCGTAACAGCTCAGTTAGGGAACATCTGGCACCGTTCAGCGTTCGGCGCGTTCCAGTGGGACGCCGTGTGGAGGATTGACTTTCGCGAGGCATCCCTTGTGGGCACAATTTCCTGCGAGCGACAGAAACTTTTCTTTGGATCCGGGGTTTAAGAACATAATACCCAGGACGACCCTGGTTCGCGGGCGCAGGTGTTGGATGGCTAGCCATTCCCTCGCGCCCGGTGAGGTGTGATCCGAAAAGGAGTTCCAACATGTCCTCCCGTCTATCGCTTGCGGCCCTGCTCGCCGTATTGTTTCTTACAGGTTGTGGCAACACGCTAAACCCTTTTTGCGGCAGCGCGAGGCCCGCGCCGCTGATTGTATCGCTCTCCCCCAGCACGGTAACTTATGCTCAGGTGCAGCAGGGCGTCATGCTCACAGTGAATGGTAGCCAGTTTGTTTCGTCGTCCGAACTTGTTATCAACGGCAAGACGCTCGCCGCAACTGTCGCCAGCAACCAGAAGCTGAAAATCTTGCTTACGACCGGCGTGATCTCCGGTCCTGGAGCAGTGAAGGTGAACGTGCTTACCCCAGCCGGAAACTCCGCAGACTTGGGTTGCAGCAGTGGAGGCAAAAGCAGTGTCCTCGTGTTAACCGTTAACTGAAGCAAGATAGGACGAAAGACGCTAGAGAAGAAACGTCGAAAGGGAGACAAGCAGGTTTCTAAGGCGCGCCTTCTCGAGTCGCCGGGGATCGCTCACCGGGCCAGAACCTTGCCTCGGCGCTTTCTGCATCCAAATAACTCATGCGAATAGCCAGCACGCGTTTGAGCCTCGTGAAGGCGGCACTCCTGGCGCTTCTTTTCACGGTTTCCTGCAACACATTGCAGCAAACACAGAGCATCTGCAATTGCCTCTCCTTGCTTCCCGATGTCGCAGATTACCGGCACAATGCCAAACATGTGCCCATTCCGAGCACGCCTCCGCCGGTTGCCGTTACGGTTCAGCAAATACTAGGCTGGCCGACGGACCCGGTTCTCCCTCCCGACCAGCCGCGTTTCGGGCGCGAGTTGCAGCCGGTGCAAGTAGCGCAGGCATTCTTAGTAAACGCCAGCGAGAATCAGGGGGACTGTGACATCCATCTAGAGATCGCGGCCATTGCCGACCGCAGTGCGCCGCGCGTAATTATTGAGACACCTGTTGACAGCGAATACTGTCCTAACCGCCAGTCAATTCAGGCCACTCTAAGGCAGCATGGCTTCAGGCTCGACACTAGTCATGGCGGCGATTTAACCACTCCCCTGCCGATAAGCGTGATGGGTTTGCCGTTCGAGGATTTCGAGCACAACCGCGGAAGCCCGCAAGTCGCCACGTTGTGGGAAATTCATCCAGCGAGCGTGACGTTTCAGTAAAACATTCGGTGCAGGCTTCCAAAACAGTCGCTTCTCGAACGGGCGCCCCAGTTCATCAAAAAGGCCCGGGGAATGAAACCCGACGAGCTTGCGACGCTGACTTTAATTAATACGCTTGCCGCGTTGTGAATCGGAATTCCTGGCCTTTCAGCGGGGGCCTGACGCGGGGCTAGCTGTAGCTGACCTTGCGGTCGCCCTTGGTAATCCGCCCCACCTTGTAATACTTCTCGCCGGCGCGGTCGAGGACGCTCTCCGCCTTCTTGAACTTCTTGGACGGAATGACCAGCAGCATGCCCAGACCCATGTTGAACGTGCGCATCATCTCGTCCTGGGGAAGGTTTCCCAGTTTCTGCATGTGGGTAAAGATAGGAAGCACCGGCCAGGAGTCGCAAGAGATTGCCGCCGCGGTGCCTTTGGGCAGAACGCGCGGCAGATTTTCGGTGATGCCTCCGCCGGTGATGTGGGCCATGGCCGAAACGCATTCCGCATTGATCAGCTTCCTGATGATGGACCAATAGCTGCGGTGCGTCTTCATCAGTTCGTTGCCGATCTTGCCCTTGATCTCGTTCACGTAAGTTTCGGGCTCGTATTTCGCGACTTCGAACAGAAGCTTTCGGGCTAGCGCGTAGCCGTTGGTGTGCAGGCCCGTCGAAGGCAGTCCGAGAATAATGTCGCCCGGCTCAACTGTCTTCCCGGTAATAATTTTTTCGCGTTCCACCACGCCGACGATGAATCCGGCCAGGTCGTATTCGCCCTCGGGATAGAACCCGGGCATCTCCGCCGTCTCTCCGCCGATCAGCGCGCAGCCGTTGTGCTTGCAGGCGTCCGCCATGCCCTCGACCACTTTCTCGGCGACATTGGGCTGAAGTTTGCCAGTCGCGATGTAGTCCATAAAGAACATGGGCGCCGCGCCCTGCACTGCAATGTCATTGACGCAGTGGTTCACCAAGTCCGCGCCGATGGTCTGATGAACGTTCATTTCAAACGCCAGCTTCAGCTTGGTACCGACGCCGTCGACGCTGGAAACCAGCACCGGATCTAAGTATTTTGTCTTGTCGATGGCAAACAGGCCGCCAAAACCGCCAATCTCGCTTAGCACCCCTTTGGTAAAGGTCTTGTGGGCGAGATACTTGATGCGCTGTTTGGTGCGATTGGCCTGGTCGATATTCACGCCTACGTCGGCGTACGTGATGGATTTGGATGAGTTCTGGGCCACTATGTTTCCGGTACTAGAATTTTGCGGGAGCTGCGACGTCTGGGGGTCCTAAGAGCCGCAATTGTAGCACGGGCGTAAGAAAGCATAAGGGCTTTACCGCCAGAGGAGGCAGGGTACGCCGAGAAAGTGATTTCAGTGCGCACTTGCTAGCCACTCTTTACCCGCCTGGCATTTTGTGGCGACGGATGTGACAGTCAGTCCACCCCTCCCTAACCCTGTCATTCCGAGGAGTGGAGCGAAGCGAACGACGAGGAACCTGCTTTTCCCCGATCGTCACCGGAATGTCGGCGAACAGCAGGTTCCTCGTCGCCGCGCTCCTTCGTAATGACATGAAAGTGGAGGAGAGAAAGCGAAATCGGGAATCTCTCGGCGAACTCGGCAGTAAAACTCCGCAGCCCCGTTCTATTTTGGGAACTTTTCCACAATATTCGCAGAATTCGCTTTTTATTCGCTTTAAGCGCGGGTTATACTCCAGCCAGTTTCAGTTACGAGTTTCAGCGGACGGGCGTCCGCAACAGGAGAAAGACTGATGGCCGACGAGCGGGTGCGGGCAATTGAATTGGCGTTTGCGCAAATTGAAAAGCAGTTTGGTAAAGGCTCCATCATGCGGTTGGGGTCGAAGGAGGCAATCGTCCCTATCTCGGTAATTCCCACCGGCTCGATTTCGTTTGATGCCGCGCTCGGCGTGGGCGGATTTCCCCGCGGCCGCGTAATTGAAGTGTTCGGACCGGAATCGTCGGGCAAAACGACTATAACTTTGCAGGTGATTGCCGAGGCGCAAAAAACGGGCGGCATGGCTGCATTCGTGGACGCCGAGCACGCGCTTGATCCCGGCTACGCCAAGAAGCTGGGCGTGGACGTGGACAACCTCATCGTTTCGCAGCCGGACTACGGCGAGCAGGCGCTCGAAATTACCGAGGCCCTGGTGCGGTCGAACGCCATCGACGTTCTGGTAGTGGACTCGGTCGCCGCTTTGGTGCCCAAGGCCGAACTTGACGGCGAAATGGGCGATAGCCACATGGGCCTGCAGGCGCGCCTAATGTCGCAAGCCCTGCGCAAATTGACCGGCACGGTCTCGAAATCGCGCACCTGCCTGATTTTTATTAATCAGATCCGCGAAAAGATAGGCGTGATGTTCGGCAATCCCGAAACCACGACGGGCGGCCGCGCACTGAAATTCTATTCCTCCGTCCGCATCGATATTCGCCGCATCGCCGCCATCAAAGAAGGCGACGTGGTCGTCGGTTCGCGCACCAAAGTCAAGATTGTAAAGAACAAAGTGGCTGCCCCGTTCCGCGAGGCCGAATTTGACATTCTTTATGGGCTGGGGATTTCGCGTGAGGGTGATCTGGTCGACCTGGCGGCGACCCAGAATATTGTGGAGAAGTCAGGCTCTTGGTACAGCTATAAGGGCGAGCGCATTGGCCAAGGCCGAGAGAATGCGCGCCAGTTCTTGAAAGACAACAAGGATGTAATGGCGAAGCTCGAGGCCGAAGTCCGCAAGGTGCTAGGCCTAGTTCCGCAAACCGGCCCACAGGCTCAAACCCCGCCTCCGGCGGCTGCGCAGGCTGCCGCACAAGCCACCGGCCAAGGCACAAAGGTGACAACGATGGCACCGACCGGAACCGAGGGGAAGCCAGCGGCGCGGCGATAGAGCCGGCAAGCCGAGTTTCCAGGAAGTATTTTGAAAGGACGGGTGCTGCCACCTGTCCTTTCATTTTGCCCGCCAGATTGTGTTTACCGTTGCCTCCTCATAGAATCGAAACATTCTGTGCCTGCCTGTTTGCGCGGCGAGTCACAACTTTCGTCAGAAGAGGCTGATTGAAAAAAGTTACCGCCATTTACCCGGGGTCGTTTGACCCGCCGACCAATGGGCATCTCGACCTGATTCAGCGCGGCAGTCGGATCTTTGACGAGCTGATCGTTGCCATCTTGCGCAATCCGGACAAGAGCCCGCTGTTTAGCCTGGGCGACCGGCGGCGAATGCTGGAAGAACTGACCTCAGGTTTCCAAAATGTCAGCGTTGACACGTTTGACGGCCTGACGGTTGATTACGCGGCGAAGGTCAGGGCGGGAGCCATGCTGCGCGGGATTCGTGCGCTCAGCGATTATGAGTACGAACTCCAGATGGCGATGATGAACCGGAAGCTGAGCCCTAATCTCGAGACCGTTTTCATGATGCCGGCTGAGCAGTATTCGTATCTGAGTTCGCGACTGGTGCGCGAGGCGGCTCGGCTCGGCGGCAATGTCAGCGGACTGGTTCCCGAACTGGTCGAGCGTCGGCTGAAAGAAAAGCTCGATCCCGCGTACAAACTTGCAGCCCGCATCCCCAAAAAGAAGTGAGTGCGAATCATGAGTCCCGCAACCTATGCACCGACGGCATTGAAATTCACCGATCGCATTAACCGCATTGAGACTTCGGCTACCATGGCCGCGGTCGCTGAAGCCGATAAGCTGCGCCAGGCCGGGGTTGACGTAGTTGACTGGACCGTCGGCGAGCCGCATTTCTCTACTCCGCAGCATATTAAGGGCGCCGCCATTGCTGCGATCCAGAACAACTTCACCCGCTACACCGCGGTAGGCGGCACGATCGAACTGAAAGATGCCATCACCCAGCGCCATGCGCAAGACTTCGGCTCGAAATACAAACGCGACGAGGTAATGGCCTCGGTCGGCGGCAAGCAGGTGCTGTTCAACGCCGTGCAGGTGCTGGTCGATCGCGACGACGAAGTCATCCTGCCGGTGCCGTACTGGGTTTCCTTCAAAGATATTGTTCGCTATGCCGGCGGCAACTGTGTGCTGCTCGAAACTGAGGAAGCGGCGGGTTTTCGCGTCACCGCGGAAATGGTCGCGCGCCTGGTCACGCCGCGCACGAAGATGATCATCCTGAATTCGCCGTCGAACCCATCGGGCGCAGTAATGTCGCCGGAAGATATGACGGAAATTGTGCACTTCGCCGCCGAGCGCGGTATCTGGGTAATGTCGGATGAATGCTACGTGTATTTGAATTACACGAGCCGCGAGTTTTCGGTCGGATCGCTGGATGAGAATCGCGAGCGGATGATCGTAGTCGGATCCCTTTCGAAAACTTATGCCATGACGGGATGGCGCATGGGGTATGCGCTGGCTCCGGCTCCGGTGATTGCTGCGATGCAGAAGCTGCAAAGTCAATCGACGTCCAACCCAACTTCGATCGTGCAGAAGGCAGCGGTGGCCGCGTTGAGTGGTCCGCAGCAATGTGTCGCCGAGATGCGGGCGGAGTACATCCGGTTGCGGGATTACATGGTCAACGGATTGCGCGCAATTCCGGGCCTGGAGTGCACGAATCCCGAGGGCGCGTTCTACGTCTATCCCAATATCTCTGCGTTCTTCGGGCGCGGCGGGATCAATTCGCCTGCGGATTTCTCGCGCGGCCTGCTGCACCAGGCGCACGTCGCGACGGTCCCGGGCGAGGGCTTCGGTACGCACCAGCACATTCGCATCTCTTACGCGACTTCGCAAAAAGAACTGGATCGCGGACTGGAGCGGCTGCGCAGGTTCGCTAGCTCCCTCTGAAACCCCTTTAACCACCAAGGCGCGAAGGTTCACGGCGGGAGTTCCGCGGAGATTCTCTGTGTCTTCCCGAGTTCTGGGCGCAGTCAAAGGTGGTTTTCGCGCGTGGAGCTTGTTTTTTGCCGCCAACCTCTGGCCTGAGTTAGGCTTCTAATATCGGCTGCACGTAATTCTTGAATGAATGAGCTCTATCCATTGTTAATGAAGCCGCGGTTCGACCCGCGCCCCTGGGGTCGGCTCGACCTGTCGCCTATTTATCCCCGCAAATTTGAAGAGAGGATCGGCGAATCCTGGCTGACTGGCGACGACTGCGTGGTGCAGAACGGATCTTTGGCCGGACGGTCCCTGGCAGAGTTGGCTGCGGAATACAAACGTGAACTGGTGGGCGATGCGCCGCGCGATGGCGACCGTTTTCCGCTGCTGCTCAAGTTTCTCTTCCCCGAAGAGAAGCTTTCGGTGCAGGTACATCCCGACGACGACGCCGCGCAACAGATCGGGCAGCCTTGTGGCAAGACCGAATGTTGGTACGTGGCCCATGCGCAGCCGGGAGCGGAGATCGGGCTGGGGCTGAAAACTGGCGTCACGCGCGCCGACTTCGAACGGTCCATTCACGAGAACCGCGCCGAGGACTTGCTCAACTGGATCAAAGTTTTCGCAGGCGACATGATTTACGTTGCGGGCGGAACGGTGCATACGCTGGGGCCGGGCGCGATTATCGTCGAAACCCAGCAGCAATCCGACACCACCTATCGCCTTTACGACTACGGGCGCCCCCGTGAACTGCATCTGAAGGAAGGGCTACGCGTCATCAAGGAAACGACCAAAGCGGGGAAAGTTCAGGTGCAGCCTCCACGCAACCTGAACGGAAGTGGGTCGGCGCAGGCGCTGGTGATGTCGCCGTATTTCGCGGTGGAGCGCTACGAGTTGAAAGCGTCGCAGGCGTTTGCGGCTGACGGCGGAAAGAGCTCTGCGCAAATCCTGGTCGCCACCGAGGGGGGCGCAATGTTACATGTGCCGGGCTACGACGCCGTGAAATTCGCCCGGGGGGGCGCCGTCGTAGTTCCGGCGGCGATATCAATCTTTGAGGTGTGGCCGGACCCCCAAGTGCAATTCCTGAAGTCGTCCGTGCCTGGCACGCTTGTTTCGGAACCGGAAATTGTGAATCCGTGATGGCTGCGAACTTTTATCCCGTGATTCTTGCCGGAGGCCGCGGCACCCGCTTCTGGCCGCTCAGCCGCAAGAAGCGCGCCAAGCAACTGCTCGCGCTCGACGGCAAGCGGACCATGATTCAGCAGACGGTCGAGCGGCTACTACCCATCACGCGCGGAAAGCAGTTCTGGATCGTCACGAATGATGACCTGCGTCCGGAAATTTTGCGGCAGCTTCCGAAGTTGGCGAAGGATCAGGTGCTCGCCGAGCCCATGGGACGCAATACCGCGCCCGCTATCGGACTGGCAGCGTTCATCCTCCAACGCACCAATCCTGATGCCGTGATCGGACTGTTTCCTTCCGACCATGTGATTGGAAATCCAGATCGCTTTCGCGAAGTGCTGGCAGAGGGCATGGGAATTGCCGCGTCTGGCGAAAACATCGTGGTGCTGGGCATTCAACCCACACGCGCGGAAACCGGATACGGCTACATTGAGACAGGTTCGCTCGAATCGGGCAAAGCTCTGCGCGTCCGCCGCTTTACCGAGAAGCCGAATGCGGAGACGGCTGCCGAATTCCTGAAGACGGGAAACTTTTACTGGAACAGCGGAATGTTTCTGTGGAGCGCCAGAACCCTGGCCGCTGCGCTAACCGAGCATCTGCCGAAGACGGCGGCCTTGCTAAAGAAGATTTCGGCCGACTATGGGACGAAGAAGTTCCCCGGCACTTTCCGGCGGCTATATCCAAAATGCGAGAACATCAGCATTGATTACGCGGTTCTTGAGCCTCGCTCGGCGCAGGGGGAGGAGGCGTCAAACATTTTCTGCTTGCGCGCTGACTTCGGCTGGAACGATCTAGGCTCGTGGACGGCGCTTCACGAGCACCACGCCACAAAGCATTCGCCCGCTGATGGCAACCTGATCTCAGGACAGGGCATCTTCACCTTGAACGCGAGCGGAAACTACGTGCACGCTCCCGGCAAATTCGTCGCAGTCGTAGGAGTGAATGACATTGTTGTGGTCGAAACCGAAGACGCGCTGCTGGTGACCACGCGCGCGAACTCGCAAGACGTGGGCAAAATCGTGAAGCATCTGGACGAGAGGAAGATGAAGAAGCTGGTGTGAAAAAAGCCGTCAGCCCAGCTATAAGCCGTCAGAATGGTTCGGCGTCGTTAGAGGCAGCATCGCCGTATGCAGCGCAAAGTCTGTTGGATTGAGTAATTAACTTCATGGCAGAGCAAGTCGAGATCACGGAAGCGCCCACGGCCGAGAACCAAGAGCCGAAGGCCGTCTTGTCCAACAATGGCCACCGACCCGCGGCTGCGATCAAGTTCGGCACCGACGGCTGGCGCGCGATTATCGCCGACGACTTCACATTCGACAATGTGCGCCGCGTGGCCGGCGCCATCGCAGCCTACGTATTGAAGCATGAAGACCCCTCGCGCGGAGTGATTGTCGGTTACGACACGCGCTTTGGATCGCCGTGGTTCGCGCGCGCTGCGGCCGAGGTTTTGTCCGAGGCCGGAATTCCGGTGAAGCTGGCAAACGATCACACGCCCACTCCGGCGATTTCTTTCGCGGTCAAGAGCCAGGGCGCGGCGGGCGGAGTCGTGATCACTTCCAGCCATAATCCCTGGAATTGGAACGGGGTGAAGTTCAAGGGAAAGTTCGGCGGCTCGGCGACTCCGGCGATCATGAAGGTCATTGAGCAGGAAACTGCTGCGGGCGCCAGGCCGAAAGGGACGACGGCTGCCATCGAAGAAGTTGATCTGAAGCCCGCGTACATTCGCGCGGTATGCCAGTTCGCCGATCTCGACCTGATCGCCAAAGCGAATTTCAAATTTGCGATTGACTCGATGTACGGATCCGGACGCGGCATCCTAGCGAAGATTTTTGCCGAGCACGGAATTCAGCACGTCGCCATCCGGCAGGATGTGAACCCGCTGTTTCCCGGAATCAATCCTGAGCCGATCGAGCCGCACGTGCGCGCATTGCAGGACGTGGTTGTTGGCGAGAAGTGCCACGCGGGCTTTGCCACCGACGGCGACGCGGACCGCATTGGCGCAGTTGCCGAAGATTGCCGCTTTGTCGATTCGCACAAGATTTTTGCCGTGCTGCTGGAGTGGATTCTGCGGCGCAAACAGTGGCCGGGAGAAGTGGTCCGCGCGTTCAATACTACCCGCATGCTCGACCGCATCGCCGCGAAGTACGGGCGGAAGTTGAACGAGTGCTCCATCGGGTTCAAGTACATCGCCGACCTCATGATGGAGCGCGAGATTGTCATTGGCGGCGAGGAGTCGGGCGGCATTGGATACTCGCGTTATCTGCCAGAGCGCGACGGCATTCTGAATTCGCTGCTGCTGGCGAACGTGATGGCGGAAGAACAGAAGCCGCTGGGCGTGCTGGTGGCGGAGCTGCAAAAGGAATACGGTCCGCATTACTACGGACGGCGCGATCTGCACATTTCCGACGAGATCAAGAACGGTGCCATCACGCGCGCGAAAGCCGACGACACCCGCAAGCTGGGCAAGTATGCTGTGGTAAAGAAAGAGAGTCTCGACGGGATCAAATTCTTTCTCGACGCGCCCACCAACGGCAACGGCGCGGAGGCGTGGGTGTTGTTTCGGGCTTCGGGAACGGAGCCGCTGTTGCGTATCTATTCTGAGGCGGCATCCCAAGACCTGGTCGAGGAGATTCTGGCGGCTTCGGAAGCATTTGTGCACTCAGCCTGAGGCGAATCCCTCAGGATCAGGACACCCAGCCTCCACACTCCGTCTTGGCGGGTTTCCATTCATCACCAATTTTTTCGAAGACTAGGGTCCTACCGCTGCTGCATAACGAGCCACAGACGAAGCTGTAGCTAACAATGGCGCGATGATGTTCTGTGTCAAACGCAATCTCCGACAGCGAGAATAAGCCTGCTGAAAATGCCTCGTTGACTGCGGAGTCAACCGATCTGCCCTTTGCGATGGAGTTTCCCGGGTCGTTGTGCGAAATGACGACATGTTGGTCATGGGGATCCACAAGCTTCACGCTCGTTTGGGGCAACACGTTTTGCGTCAAAGTATGAACTGAGTGTGATGCCTGCAATAGGTTCTCCGGGTCGGTGCCTTTCAGACACTCGCAGGAGGGTGTTTCGGAGGAAACGTCGAATGGGAAGGTCTCAATAGCGACATTCAGTGCACCGCGATCTCCTGCAGTCCACTGCAGGGTGACTGCCCTGTAGATAGCAACCTCGTCACTGCTCAAGGGCCTTCTGTTCTGCGGTGGACGTTTATCTACGGCCCCCTTCGGTTTGCGCATTTGCTCAAGCACGCGTTCAACGTCCGAGCAATCCTCGGCGACGGGCGGCTTCGGTTTGAGGCGCTTCAAGTCCAGTTCGGCGGAGCCGAGCGCCGCAACGTTAGTAGTGCCTGGAAACGCGTAATCCGGCCAAGGCGCCGCCGATCACAAGCGCCAAAGAGCCGAAAATGAGCGCTTTCTTCAATGCTTGTTTAGACACCGTGTCCTAGAGGACGGTTCCGCGCCGCCTGCACTCCCGAAATCTCGCGCCTTCCGGCTCAAGGTGCAATAATCCACCGAATGGCCACCCTGAGCACAGTTGCGCCCCCCGATTCACCCGACGTGCGCCGGTACAACCGCGTGCGCCGCTGGCTCGGCATCGGCGATTTTGTGCTTGGGCTGGCGCTGCTGCTGGTGCTGCTGCTTACCGGTTGGACAGGCTGGATCCGGGACCTGGCCTACAGCTGGGCGTTCCAGAGCTATAGTCTGGCGGTTTTTTTCTACGTCTTCATTCTCATCTTGATTGCCAGAGTTCTGGGGCTGGGGTTGGATTATTACGGATTCCGGCTGGAGCACCGTTACAAGCTGTCGAACCAGAAGCTGCGCTCGTGGCTTTGGGACGAGGCCAAAGGCTTCCTGCTGGCCTTGGTTCTGGGCGGACTGCTGATCGAAATGCTTTACTTCGTGATGCGCCAGTTCCCCGAACACTGGTGGTTGCTGGCATGGACCGGCTTTCTGGGGGTGATGGTCCTGCTCGCGCAACTGGCCCCCGTGGTGTTGTTGCCGATCTTTTATAAATTCGAGCCGCTGCAGGATGAGCAGTTGAAACTTCGGTTAGTGCAGCTTGGCGAACGCGCTGGCGCGCGGGTGCGGGGAGTCTATAAGTGGCGGCTGTCCGAAAAAAGCACGAAGGCCAACGCGGCGCTGACGGGACTGGGCAGCACGCGGCGAATCATTCTTGCTGACACGCTCATAGACAACTACTCCGCGGACGAGATTGAAGCCGTGCTGGCGCACGAACTCGGGCACCACGTGCACAGGCACATCCTGAAAGGGATTGCGATGCAGGCGGCGGTAACGTTTGTCGGTTTCTGGGCGGCGGACTGGGTCCTGCGATATGCCTTAGAACGCTGGCATGTTTTCGAAACCCTTTCTGATTTCGCCAACCTCCCGCTTCTCGCCCTGACGTTTGTTGTGCTTTCGTTTCTTCTGATGCCCGCTATGAATGCGTTCTCGCGATTCAACGAGCGGGAAGCTGACCGCTACGCGTTTCGGAACATTGCCAGCGTTGAACCGTTCGTCTCGTCCATGAACCGGCTGGCACAGCAGAACATGGCGGAGCGGACGCCCTCGCGTTGGGTGGAGTGGTGGTTCCATTCGCATCCGGCAATAGCGCGAAGAGTGGCGGCAGCGGAGGCGTGGAGTCGCGCCAACCCGTAAAAATCTTTCACCACGGAGACACGGAAAAATAGGAGTTCACCCCAGAGACACAGAGAAAACAGAGAAACGAAGAACAAGAAATTTTAAGATTATGTTTCCCGTCGGAATTCCGCGCCGACGTTCGGCGGGCTTTTTCACCACGGAGGCACCGGAGAACACAAAATCCAATATTGATCTTCTCTGTGCCCCTGTGGTGAAGCGTTTTAGCGAAGAAGTTTCTGAACTCTGACCAAGTCCTCTTCCGTATCCACCCCGATGCTGTCGAACGGCGTCTCGGCCGCGTAGATCGAAACGCCATTTTCCATGAAGCGCAACTGTTCCAGCCGTTCCGCCCGTTCCAGTAACGATTCCGGAAGGGCCACGAACTGATCGAGCGCCGACTTTCGGTAGGCGTAGATCCCCAAGTGTTTGAAATATTGAGGACGGGCGCCGTCGCGGTCGTAAGGAATAGTTGCCCGCGAGAAATACAAAGCGCGCCCAGTCAGGTCGGTCACAACTTTTACCGCGTTGGGATTGGCGACCTCCTCAGGCGTCGCGGGAGTTTTCAAGGTGCCAACTGCTATCTGTGTATCCTCTTTCGCGCTTCTCCCAAAACCGGGGAGAAGTGGGGCACTCATCAGGTCGATAATCGTGTCGATCTGCTCCCGGCGCACCATCGGCTCGTCGCCCTGCACGTTGAGGTAAACATCGGCGACGACATTCCGGGAGATTTCGTGAACGCGCTCGGTGCCGCTGCGGTACTGGTCCGAGGTCATGCGGGCGTTGCAGGAGTGGCGGCGGCAGGCTTCCATAATTTCCTGGGAGTCGGTGGCGACGATCACGTCGTCCAGGCGGGAGCAGGCGCGCACCGCCTGATAGACCCACGTCACTAGGGGCCGCCCGCCGATCTCGCGCAGCATTTTGCGGGGCAGCCGGGTTGAGCCGAGCCGCGCAGGAATTACGGCCACCACTTTCATGGGTGCTAGTTTCGGGCTTTTGCAGCCCGGACGCAACCCGGGAAACCGCCGTCCTTCGTAGGTGATAGGCGAAATTAAAACCACCTCTGCTGTCGGGCGGAGCAAGCCCGCATCGCCTTGAGGACCTATGTCAAGTTTTGCTCGACCAGACAGCCCCTTGGGCGGCTGTCCCTACCTGGGTCAAGCTCCGGTTAGCCAAGGGCGGCTGTCCTTAAGCGTCTCACGCGCCATGCTAAAATCAGGCGTAGTGGTCCTTCTGAAAGCCCCAGGTTTGATTGAGCTAGCACCCTCGATTTTGTCCGCGGACTTCGCGCGTCTGGGCGAGCAGGTAAGCCGGGCGGCGGAAGGCGGCGGCACCGTCATCCATGTGGATGTCATGGATGGTCATTTCGTGCCCAACATCACCCTGGGACCGCAGCTGGTCAAGTCGTTACGCAGGGCGACCAAGCTCCCCCTCGATTGTCATCTGATGATCGAGAATCCCGATCTTTACATTCCGATGTTTGCCGATGCGGGCGCCGATTGGATTTCGGTGCATGCCGAAGCCTGCCGCCACCTGGACCGGACGCTCAACCTTATCAAGACCCACGGGTGCCGCGTGGGGGTGGTGATTAACCCCGCGAGCCCGGTTGAGGTGCTTTCTGAGGTGCTCGATATTGTGGACTACGTGCTGATAATGTCGGTGAACCCAGGTTTTGGAGCGCAGCCATTCATCCCTAACGCGCTGCATAAGCTCAGCAGGCTCAGGAGTTTGCGTGAGGAAAGGCGACTGAACTTCCGCCTCGAAGTGGATGGTGGGGTATCCCTGGAAACGGTGGCCCGGGTAGTTCGAGCGGGGGCAGAAATTTTAGTAGCGGGCAACGCGGTGTTCGGTCAAGGTGATCCTAAGACTAACGCTGAAAATCTGCTAAAGGCCGCGGTCGAAACTACCATGCAGAAAGTTTAGTTGGCACTTCCCAGTCCTCAAGCTCGACCCAGGCGTTGAGAACTGGCAACTGATTTTGAGGTGTTCATGTATTTACGAATCCCCGTGATTGCACTGGCCGCGATGCTCGCGCTCACGACCGCGTGCACCAACAAAAAAGTCAGCAACCCGCTGGCCAAGGTTGACTCCAAGCAGCCCGACAAGGTGCTGTTTGACCGCGCCATGGACGCCATGAAACACAACCACTATGACGTGGCGCGCATTACCCTGCAGACGCTGATTGCAACCTATCCGGATTCTGAGTTCATCGCACGAGCCAAACTTTCACTGGCGGACTCCTGGTACGCCGAGGGTGGTTCAGCTGGAATGGCCCAAGCGGAGCAGGAATACAGAGACTTCGAGACCTTTTTCCCCAATATGCCCGAGGCTGCTGAGGCGCAGCTGAAAATCGCGAATATTCATTTCTCGGAAATGGAAAAGCCTGACCGAGACTTCACCCACGCCGTGCGTGCCGAGCAGGAATACCGGCAAGTGATTTTGCAGTATCCCGATAACCAGAAGGTGGTTACCGAGGCCAAGCGGAAATTGATGCAGGTGCAGGAGGTCATTGCCGAGCGGGAATACCGGGTGGGCCGTTTCTATTTTCTGCGTGAGAGCAATCCCGCCGCCATCGCGCGACTGCAATCGCTGGTGGATAGGTACCCGTTGTACAGCAAGGCAGATGAGGCTCTTTATCTTATAGGTCAGGCGTACGAGAACGAGGTCTCGCTGGCGCGTCGCCCCGAGATCCTGGAAAAGGAAAAGAAGTTCAGCGAGGCTCAACGCAAGAGTGCCGACCTGATGCGCGAGCGCTACTCTACCGACGCCATCGCGAAGGCGGGCGCGGCTTACAGCAAGATTATTACGCGATATCCGGCGATGAACCGGTACGACGATGCCAAGGCGCGGCTGCTGGCATTGAAGCAAGAGGTTCCGCGGCCGACCAAAGCGATGCTCGCCCAGAACAAGGCAGAAGAAGCTGCGCGTCGAGAACAGACCACGCTGGCCGCAGTAATGAGTACCTTGAACCGCCATCCTAACGTCAGTGCCGCCACTAACGTGGGCGAGCCTAGCCTCGAAGAGAAGGATTTGGTGAGCGCGAAGGAATTGGTAGCGGCTTCCAACCGGGCGATCACGGGGGAAGCGACTGGGAACGGCCTGAGGGTGACTGAAACCAAAGACGCAGACGGCAAAGAGAGCGTAAAGGCGCCGCGCTCTGACGATCCAGCCACGGCAGCACCGGCTGACAAGGCCCCCGCGGCCACCGACGCCACCGATTCGACCGTGGCAGGGACTCTGGCAGCGCAGCAAACCGATGCCCCAGATCCAAACGAGCTTAAGCCGATCGCACCCGCGGACCCGCAACCGGCACAGGCTCCGCCACAGGTGAATGAACTGGCAGGAGGTCCTGCTCAGCCCGCGACTAGCGCCACCCAAACCTCCAATCAGGATCTGGCCGACGATGAGATGATCGCCTCCAGCAAGCACAAGAAGAAGAAGGGGCTTCTGGAGAAAATCGTTCCCGGCAAGTAGCGTTTTCAGGCGGGGACGGTACGAAACGTGTTGTCCCCTCGTAACCTCGCTAACCACGTACTTTCATTGACTTAGACCTAGCGCCACGTTACCTTCGAAGTACCTCCCCACGAGACAACGAAGGGAAACCCTTGCCGCGCACTGTATTGCTCGCCGACGACAGCGTCACCGCCCAGAACATGGGCCGCCGCATCCTTACCGATGCCGGATACGAAGTCATTACTGTCAATAACGGCTCGGCGGCGCTCAAAAAAATCCACGAAAACCATCCCGATCTGATCATCCTCGACGTTTACATGCCCGGGTACGGTGGCCTGGAGGTGTGCCAACGGTTGAAAGAGTCCGGCGAGACCATGCGGATCCCGGTGCTGTTGAGCGTAGGGAAAATGGAGCCCTTCAAAGCTGACGAGGCCAAGCGCGTACGCGCCGATGCGCACATCGTGAAACCGTTTGAGGCAAGTGAATTGCTCGCGGCGCTTGCCAAATTGGAAGACCGGATTGTTCCGCATGCGGACTGGTCGCGCAAGTCGAAGAAGCCATCCTTCTGGCACGACGATGGAACTTCCGCAGCGCAGGCCGAAGCAAGCGGGACGGCCTCGGTTCAGGATGTGTTAGGAGCGGGGAATACCAAAGTTGGCGCCTTCCCGCTGGTGGCTGAAGCCAGTGGTGAATTGCCAGTGCTGGTGGATGCAATCAGACTGCCGTCGGAAGAGGGACTGCCCCGGGCGCATGCAGTTGCAACTTCCGTGCCCGAGGCGGGTGGAACCTCACAGCAGCAACAGAGTTCAGAAATCGACGAAGCGAATCCCCCGACGATGCAAACGTCGCGAGCTATCGCAGAGAAGTTAGTCCCCATTCAGGAAGCTGAGCCGCACGAAGAATTTGCGGCACCCTCCCAAGGCCGTTGGATCGCGGAGAACGTTGCCCTCACTCCCGAAGAAGCCGCGCTAGAACTTGATCGGGAAATGTGCGACGCCGAAGCTCAAGAAATCAAGAACAGCGTTGCAGCGAATGCCGTTTCCCCTGTTGCGCCAGAATCGCTTTCTTCCCAAACCGAAGGCGCTACCTTTGCTGCTGCTGCAGGAGCAGCGAGTTCAAGTTCTGCAGCCAGCGCGGTTGGGAGTGCAAGCGATGGGGCCGAGCCGCCGACGGCTTCGGAAGGCACGCCTGCCTGGCAAAACTGGCAGCACATCCGCGACGCGGTCATGAACTCGCAGAACGCAGCGGCGATCGTCGAGACGGTTGCTCAGGTCGCGAAAGCAAGCACTTCGGCAGAATCCTCGGCGGATGCAAACGCGGCGACCCCGCATGAGGCCGCTCCGGCGATGGAATCTTCCAACGATGCTTCGTCCTCTGTTGAAATGGAAGCTGGCGCACTCGCCCGCCTGGTGGATTCAGTCCTCGCCGAACTTAAGCCCAAGCTGATGGAAGAAATCGCCAAGAAGATGAAGAAGTAAGTCCGCGTATTTGAAACGCGGCGTCGGTGTCCGACTACAACCTTCAAAGAATTGCGTGTCTAGTGCCGCAAGGAACCGAATGCGAGTAGTCCCACTCTTTCATCCTGAATACCTCAGGGTGAAAGAGGCTTGCCGCTAAGTAGAATTCCGTCTGTGCAGCCCGCATTCAAATCCCTGAAAATTAGTCAATGGTTTTTGCCAGCAGCCAATGGTTTTTGCCAATGGTTTTTATGGAGGCTTAGAAGTATGCGGTTTTTCAGCGATCGCTCCCCGTTTTTGGTCGCTGTGGTCTTCGCAATTTGCGCTTTCACTACAGCGTTTGCTCAAACTCCCCCGAAATTCCTCTATTTCCGCGGATTACTCCGGAGGCAAGATCCATGGATATCTTGTCGATCCCACCACGGGGTCGATCAAACCCACGGGCCAGAACCCGCCTTGGGCGCACTGGGGTCCAACTCGGGTTGCGTCCGATAAGGGCGGTTATCGGCTGTATGTAATCAACCAGGGATCGAAAGACCTCAACGCGTATTTCATCTACCGCAACAATGGTTACATTTACAGTGTGCCAGGTTCGCCTTTCGCGATGGGGAATGCGCCGACCGACGTCAAAGTGCATCCCTCAGGCGGCCTACGTTTACGTGACCGCCAAAAATAACTGGGTGTATGCCTTCTACGTATTGAGCAACGGATCGCTGACCCCGGTGCCGGGTTCTCCCTGACGGTGAGCGCTCCCCAGACTCTGGCGATCGATCCTCAAGGAAAGTATCTGTATGTGAGCAGTTATCCCGCGACCAGTGGGCCGGGGCAGAGCGAAGTTGATGCCTATGCTATCAATTCGGTCAACGGCAGTCTGACACCTTTGCCGGGTTCGCCTTACGTAGGGCCTAATTCGCCGTATTGCGCGAACGGAGCGTGGGACATCGCGATCCATCCGAGCGGCAACTTTCTGATTCTGCCAAACATGTGCGAAGGGATTGTGGTGTACAAGATTGACCGCACGACCGGTACCTTGAAGCTGGTGACCGGATCGCCGTTCCCGGTTCCTTACCCGCCGCAACCCACGGTTGAATCCATTGCGATGGACCCGCTGGGGCAATATTTTTGGGTCTCAACCCAGTATTGTCAGAGCGGTTGCAGCGTAAGCACCGATACATGGTCGTTCAACGCGACCACCGGGGTGCCAACGTATCTGGAAAGCGGGGTGAATGCATGTGGGTTGCTGACCCGCTCTGATCCCTCGGGGAAGTTTCTGTACGTGATTGGAAATACCACAGCCAATTCCGGTTGCGCAGGTACTGGCCTGATTCCGGGCATTTGGGGTTTGTCTGTGAACCGGTCAACCGGAGCTGTACAGAACCTTTCAGGTTCACCATGGGCGTCGCCAAACTCAGACTGGTTCCTAAGTGATGGACTCGGCTGTAACTCCGTAACGTCGGCGATCGTCGTTCAAGAAACCAGGCCAGTTCCGAGCTGTGAAGCCGGGGCTGGCCTTTCGTTTTGGGCGAGGGGACGGGGAGCGGGACAACTGCGCGGCAGTATCCCTCATCGTAATATATTGATTTTCTTCAGGGTTCTATGAGCTTAAAGTGGTTCCGGTTCCGGAGTTTCTTCGCCTTAAGCATAGGCGTCGCAGCTTCAGGTTATGCTTCGGCCCAGTGTCCGTTAAGCCAGACAAATCCTTCGGTTACGGTGTGTACCCCCTCGCCGAGTGCTCTGGTGCAGAGCATGGTCCACGTTGTGGCGGGAAGCACGGATTCCAATCCCGTGGTTGCGATGCAGATTTACGTGGACAATAGCCTCACTTATCAAGTGAACGCTTCTACCATTGACACGTTCTTGAATCTTGCGGTGGGCAATCACCTGCTTACCGTGCAGGGCTGGGACTCCACCGGAGCAACCTTCAAAAGCAATGTTCAATTGGCGATGCAGCCACCGTGCGCTTTGAATTCCACCAACCAGACGGTGACGATCTGCTCGCTGGTGACCGGCTCGGTAGTAAGCCAACCATTTCACGTTGTAGCCGCGGCCACCGATTCCAATCCGGTCAACAGCATGACCCTGTTGATTGACGGCGTGAATCGAGGCGGTATTTCAAATTCGTCAGTTCTCGATCTCTACGTAAGCAATCTTGCGCTGGGAAAACATTCAGTTGCCGTTCAGGCTATCGACAGCGCGGGTGCGTCGTTCCGGCAGACGATTACTATGGATGTGACGGCCGCTTCCCGGGGGTTGTCGAAGCTTCATCACATCATATTTTTTGTGCAGGAAAATCGCTCGTTCGATGACTATTTTGGAATGCTCGGGCCTTATCGAGTGTCACTCGGTCTGCCCAATAACATTGATGGACTCGATCTCAGTGCGACGCTGACCAACACCCAAGGGCAGCCGGTACACCCCTTTCGCTATCAAACGGTATGCACTGAGAATATGAGTCCGTCGTGGAATGAGAGCCACGTCGACGTGGACGGCGGCAAAATGGACGGCTTCATGTGGACCACCCGTTCTGTGCCTTCGAACATCGATCCAACGGGGACGCGGGCCATGGGGTATTACGATCAAAGGGACCTTCCTTACTACTACGAAGCAGCCGCTAGGTTTGCAACCAGTGACCGCTTCTTTTCTCCTGTACTCACCAACACGGTGCCCAACCGGATGTATCTTTTTACGGCGACGTCGTTTGGCAACACTATTCCGGCGAATCCACCGCCGGGGGGCTTCACCCAACCGACCATCTTTGATCATCTCGACCAGGCTGGCGTGAGCTGGCGCTACTACTACCAGGACAGCCCATCCTCTGCCTTTATTCAGCAGTTCGCTGTCTACCAGAAAGATTTCGCGAAAGTGGTACCCATCAGCAACTGGTTCAATGACATTAAGAACGACACCACTTTGCCTTCGGTGATTTTCATTGAGCGCGCCGGACAGTCAGGCCTGGACGAGCACCCGGACAACAATATTCAAATGGGCGCGGCGGATGCGGCCAACATCATTAATGCTCTTATTGGCAGCCCGTCGTGGCCGGATTCTGCGCTGATTCTCACTTATGACGAAGGTGGCGGCCTATATTATCACGTGCGACCAGGTCGCGAAGTGAAGCCTGACTCAATTCCGCCGAAACTGCAATCGACCGACAAGCCCGGCGACTTCAACCAGAGTGGATTTCGAGTGCCCATCATTGTGTTCTCGCCGTGGGTCAAGCCAAGTGTTGTTTCCCATACCGCTCGTGATTACACTTCAATTTTGCGGCTCATCGAAGATACGTTTCACGTTCCGCCTTTGACTCTCCGCGACGCGCAGGCCGACAACATGATGGAGTTTTTCAACTTCAACGGCGCACCTCCGCGGCTGACTCCGCCCCCTCTACCACCGCAGCCCACTAATGGCGTCTGCAACAATAATCTGGAGAAGGCCCCCGGCTTCTGATTTGCTGCGAAGACGCTGAGCTTGCGGCGGTTGGTTCACCCAAACCCGGTTTTGGCTTGAGTGGGGGAGTTCGATAGAAACTAGATTTGTACACTCCGGATTGGAACCGCTGAGGACAGCGTGCTCTGGACCGGATAAGCGAGGACTACCCAACCTTGCGTTCACCTTGAATCTCACTAATCCATTGCTCGGGTGTTTTCCCTACAAGTTTGGCCACCCGCACCCAGTAGAGTTTGCAACCGTCGCACATCTTGTCTAGCGGTACGTGGCGGTCCGCACACTCTTTGCCTCCGACCACCCACGTGCAATCTGTTTCGTGTGGTTCCTCCTGCATGCCGTCCTTCCTTTCTTCTCGCGGCTGTGCGGCTCTCAGCGCGCTCCCGTATGATTGCAGAGTAGAATGCCTCAGACTTTACTTCAAGCTATCGGCGAACGCTTGGACCCTATTACCTCGATTATGGAACTCACACGATTGCCTGCAAGGTCGGTATCGTGGAGAGATTCATGCAGGGTTAGGCCATTTAGAGACGAAGCCCGCAAATTTAAAAATGCTTGTCACGATGCCCACAACATGCGCTGCGCCGTACAAGAGCCCGTCGCAACGGGCGCGGGTGATTTCCGAGGACTGGGCCGAACGGAATTTGTTCTGTCTCGCGTGCATATCCGATAACCTCTCGCCCTCGCCAGCGAACACACAAGCCGTCGACTTCCGGTGTCCTAACCGCTGTGAGGCGTTCCAACTTAAGGCCAAATCGTCGGCTATAAGCAACAAGGTGATCGACGGCGCTTACTCCGCACTCATTGCGGCGCTCCATAGCGACAAAGCTCCCAATCTCTTTCTACTCCAATACGATCGACTCGCGTGGTCGGTACTAAACCTTACACTCGTGCCGCACCTTGCATTCCCGCCGTCGGCGGTCGAGTGTCGGAAGCCGCTGTCGGCAAACGCACAACGGGCCGGATGGGTCGGCTGCAACATCGTCCTGTCCAGAATTCCACTGGACGCTTGAATCGGAGTTGTACGTGGAGGCGAGCCAATTTCGCCAGGGGTAGTGAGGGCGCAGTATCGGAAGCTCCTTCCCCTGAAACAGGTAGCTGCACCGAAGCGGGATGGACGTTGGACGTGCTCAACGCCGTTCGCGGTCTCGGGAAGGCCCAGTTCACGAACGCTGACATTACGCGCGTTCCGATGAACTCCGCTTGCAGCACCCAGGTAATCGCCATGTCATCGAGAAGATTCGACAACAGTTACAGGTCTTGCGCGATACAGGTTTCTTGTCGCACACACGTCGCGGGAGCTGGCGGCTGACATGAATTTTGAAGGTTCCCTACGAAAGTCGGTTAGAGGCAGATGCATTTGGGTGGCGCTGCGCTTTTAGCGCTGCGATTCGGGCTGGCAGAGTGACGGCTTTAGCCGCTGAGGCGGACACCAGTGAGTGTCCCTGCGCCCACATTTTCTTTTTTCATGCACCAACGCTGATCGGATTTAGCCGCTTGGGAAGACTATTGAGGTCGAATCCCGGCCGGGCGGAGGTGTAGAGATAGTCCGTTGCAACGCTGACCAGCATTCTCTTAACTGGATTGCGGTAAATGTATTCCCGATAGGCACAATACTCTGCAACATCCCGCACCCGCCTGTCATAAAAGCTCTTCTGCCAGACGTCGCCACCAAAGCCCAAGTCCTTCTTCGCTCGAAAAGAGAAGCCGCCTTTGATCAGTTGCAATGCTCTCTCCAGCGTTTCCGTTGGAGTGATCAGCAGATGATAATGGTCCGGCATTAGCACGAACTCGTGAAGGCGATACCTGTCCAGCTGGCGATAGTGGAACAAGACATCCAGAAAGAGACTTGCCATTGTTTCCCTGTGAAACAAGCTTCGCTTCTGAAAGGTGGATGCAGTGATGAAGTAGCAACTGTATCCTGTATTGCCGCGCGGGGGAGCTGCCATAAAGCACCTCAGCGGCTAAAGCCGCTCTGCCTTGGGACTCTATCGCAGCGCTGAAAGCGCTGCGCCACCCAAAAGCAAAAAAATTGTCAAGGCCGTCCCAATCCGGGAAGCTGCGGGCCCGGTTGTCTTCGGATTCTGGCCATCGAGATTTGAGAAACTAGACTTGTATCGGCGTTAACGAGCCTTGCCGTCGCCGTCTTTGGTGCGAATGGCTCTGAAGATCCGCAGGAGCGCCTGACTATTCAAACGATAGAGCTCTTTGCGATGCACGTGCCTACCTCAGCCCTCCAACATCCCACTCCAAATTTCGCAAAGGGCGCGAAATTTAGAATGCCACTGTCGTTTGATAAGATCGAAGTTCAGCACTTCGCAGATACTTTCTGCCGACTGCTGATCTTTCAATGCCTCACGACCTGCCAAAAGCGTACGAGCCGGGCGCGATTGAAGCGCGCTGGGCCGAGTATTGGATCAAGGAAAACCTGTTTGCCGCGCCCACGCCCGCCGAGGGCGACACGCGTCCGGTGTTCACCATGCTGCTGCCGCCGCCGAATGTGACCGGCCGCCTGCACATGGGCCACATGCTCAACCAGACGCAAATGGACATCATTACGCGCTGGCACCGCATGCGCGGCTTCGTTGCGCTCTGGCTACCGGGCACTGACCATGCTGGCATCGCTACGCAGATGATGGTCGAGCGACAGCTGGCTGCCGAAGGCAAGAAGCGCCGCGACCTGGGGCGTGAAAAGTTTATCGAGCGGGTGTGGGAGTGGAAGAAGCAGTACGGGAGCGCAATTCAGGAACAGATGCGGCGGCTGGGCGCGTCGGTCGACTGGAACCGCGAATACTTCACCATGGACGACAACCTTTCGCACGCGGTGCGCGAGGTGTTCGTCCGGCTGTACGAGCAAGGGCTGATTTATCGCGGCAAGTACATCGTGAACTGGTGCCCGCGGTGCGAGACGGCGATCTCTGATCTCGAAGTGAAGCACGAAGATGTTGCTGGGAAGCTGTGGGAGATTCGGTATCCGGTTGTCGGAACGGCGGCCGGCAAGGACGAGTTCGTCACGGTCGCGACCACGCGTCCCGAGACCATGCTTGGCGACTCGGCAGTCGCGGTGAATGAAAAAGACGAGCGCTACACACATCTGCATGGGAAGAAAGTTCTGCTGCCGCTGATGCAGCGTGAGATTCCGATCATCACTGATGAACTGGCGCAGCCGGAGTTCGGCACCGGCGCGGTAAAGGTGACGCCGGCCCATGATCCCAATGATTTTGCCGCTGGTCTTCGCCACAACTTGCCGCAAATCGAAATCATGGACGAGCACGGTCACATGAACGCCAATGCGGGCGTCTATGCGGGACTGGACCGGTATGCAGCTCGCAAACAGGTGCTCGAAGATTTGCGCGAGCAGGGATTCCTGATGGGCGAGAAAGACCACACGATCGCGCTCGGGAAATGCGACCGCTGCGGGACCGTGGTAGAGCCGCGGCTTTCGACCCAATGGTTCATCAAGATTCAGGCGCTGGCAGACCGGGCGATTGAAGTGGTGGAGAAGGATTACATCCGCATCACGCCTGCGAATTATCGCCAGATTTATTTGAACTGGATGAAAAACATCCACGACTGGACTATCTCGCGCCAATTGTGGTGGGGGCATCGCATTCCGGCCTGGCACTGCGAGTGTGGGGAGATTATGGTTTCGCGCGAGACGCCGGAGAAGTGCGCGAAGTGCGGAGGATCAGAGTTGGTGCAGGATCCAGATGTTCTGGATACATGGTTTTCATCCGGGCTGCTCCCGTTCACGGCGCTGGGATGGGCGGACGACACGCGCGATCTGCGGGCGTTCTATCCGACGTCGTTGCTGATCACCGGGTTCGACATTCTGTTTTTCTGGGTGGCGCGGATGATCATGCTGGGCTGCTGGTTTATGGCTCCGCCGGAGAAGCCGGGCTCGGACGGGCGAGACGCCAGTCGCTCCAACATCTCGGACGATGAGTTGCGCGCGTCGGTCCCCTTTCGCGAAGTCTATATTCACGCGCTGGTGCGGGATGCCGAGCGGCAGAAGATGTCGAAGACTAAGGGGAACGTGCTCGATCCGATTCAGGTGATTGAGAAATATGGCACCGACGCGACGCGGTTTACGCTGGCGGCGATGTCGTCGCCGGGAACCGACATTGCGTTTAACGAAGGCCGCACCGAAGGCTACCGTGCGTTTGCGAATAAGATTTGGAATGCGGCGCGGTTCATGTTCATGAACGTGGACCGGATTGATCCGGGCCTGCGGCCCCGAACGACGGGCATGGACGGTCCCCGCACGGGAGTTGCTGGGTTTCAGGCCAACACTCTCGAAGACCGCTGGATTCTGTCGCGCTTTAACTGCGTTACGCGGGCGGTAAATGAAGCGTTGCCGGTCTATCGTTTCGACGAAGCGGCCAATGCGATCTATGACTTTTTCTGGGGCGAGTTCTGCGACTGGTATCTCGAGCTGATTAAGCCCCGGCTTTTCCCGGAGGCCGGCGAGGGCGCAAACGGAGCCGCTTGCGCGAATCTCGTCGTCCTGTTTGAGGCTTCCCTCCGCTTGCTGCATCCGATTATGCCGTTTATCACGGACGAGCTCTGGCATGCGATTTACGACGGCGCGCCTCCGCAGAAGTCGCTGGCTCTGGCGGAGTATCCGCAGGCTGACGACTCGCAGATTGACAAAGTTGCCGAGACGCAGATGGCAATCCTGCAGGACCTGATTGCCAACGTGCGCAATCTGCGCGCGGAACTCAAGGTCGAAACCAAGGCCAAGGTTCCGATTGAAGTCTTTACCGCGCAGCCGGAGATTCGCCAGCTCATAGAAGAGAATCGGGGCGCGCTGGGCCGGCTCGCAAACGTAGATGAATTAAAGTTTTCCGACGGTCCGCTGGAGAAGCTGGCAAATGTTCGCCACACGGCGCGGTTTGATGTCGGGATGATTTACGAGCAGAAGATTGATGTCGCGGCCGAGCGGGAGAAATTGACAAAAGAGCTGGAGAAGCTTGAAAAAGAGAAGGCTGGCGCCGAAGGTCAACTGCGAGATCAGCAATTTGTGGCGAAGGCTCCGCCCAAGGTAGTTGAACAGCGACGCGCCAGGCTTGGGGAAGTGAATTTGCTGATCGACAAGTTGAGAAGCAAACTGGACGGGTTAGTATGAACGCGTAGGGACAGTCGCCGTCGGCTGTCCGGTCGGCAAAGCTCGACGAGTATAAAGGAACGAGGGCGGGGAAGCAGATAAGGGATGGAATTTCTCTCCGTCTCGCCGCGCAAGGCGGGCTGGGCTTAAGGGGATTTAGTGGCACGAATGAAGCCGTGCGCTTTCGGGAGTGGTTCAGCGAAGCTCGCAGCTAGAATGTAAATTGAGAGTCGGGCCCGAGGGCAGGCGAGGTCAGCTGTCGCTGCATAAACGCGAGAAACTGACCACTGATAACTGCTTTATGGACTTTAACAGCCGGCGCATCACCGCGATTCTTGAGAACGCGCTGCTCGAAGACCGGGCGACGCGCGATGCGACCAGCTATGCCTGCATTGACCCCGGCCAGCGCGCCACCGGAACCGTGCTCGCTAAACAGGAGTGCATTCTGGCGGGCGTGGGCGCGATTGCCCGCATCCTTGATGTGTACGCCGCGCTCGACGGAGCTGTGGTTTCGCATTATGAGGTCATCAGCCATCCCGAAATGTTTGATGGCGTGCGGCTCCATACCGGACAGCAGATTGCGGTCATCCGTCACAACGCTCGTGTGATCCTGTCATGCGAGCGCGTGATTCTCAACTTGCTGCAGCGGCTGAGTGGGATTGCGACCCTAACGCGGAAGTTTGTTGACGCGGTCGCCGGCACCAGGGCGCGCATCCTCGATACCCGCAAGACTGCCCCCGGCATGCGGATGCTGGATAAGTACGCGGTCCGTTGCGGCGGCGGGCAGAACCACAGGCTTGATCTTTCAGACGGCGTGCTGATCAAGAACAATCACATCGCGCTGGCGGGCGGGCTTAAGAATGTTCTCGAACGCGCGCATCGCAATCGCCGCGGCACGCAGCCGATGGAAGTTGAAGTGCGCAGCCTGGCGGAGTTGGAACAGGCCCTCGAGTTCGGCGCAGAAGCTATCCTGCTCGACAATATGACGCCGCAGGATGTGCGAGCGGCGGTCGAGCGCTGCATGCACGCCGACCCGCGCATTCCGCTCGAAGCCTCTGGCGGAATTAATCTGGAGAACGTTCGCGCGTATGCGGAAACCGGGGTGGATTTTATTTCGGTAGGCGCGCTGACCCATTCCGCGGCTGCGGTGGATATGAGCCTACGCATCGTCCCGGCCTGACCCTGTACTGATCCCCCATCGTCCGGGGTACTACCAAAAGGTGCCATACCCAAGAAAATCGATTCGATGGTAGGATTCTGCAGACATGAAACCGTGCCGTTTCGCCTCATGCTTCGGGAGCGTTCTCGTTTTTCTATTAACCCTCTTCTTTGCAGCCTGCGGCGGAGGCGGCTATGGTAGCGGCGGCGGAGGAGGGGGCGGCGGTGGCGGGAACGCGCCGACGGCCCCAACCGGGTTGGTCGCCACAGCCGGTACCGGGCAGGTCGGGCTGACCTGGACGGCGACTTCCGGAGCCACCAGCTACCACGTGAAGCGCTCGACCACCAACGGCAGCGGCTATACGCAGATTGCGGCACCGACGGCGGCCAGCTACAACGACTCCGCGGTTACTGCGGGCACGGCTTATTACTACGTGGTGACGGCGTTGAACAGCTACGGCGAGAGCGCGAATTCCGCGCAGGCGACAGCCACGCCAACGGCAGCGACCACGGCGGTGAACGTCACCGTGGACGTGCTGACCGCCCGGCACTTCATCAGCCCGTTTGTTTATGGCGGCGCCTTCCCCAAGGATGCGGCCACCATTACCGATAGCGGTCTGACCGCGGTACGATGGGGCGGCAATGCGTCGTCCACCTATAACTGGAAGCTCGGCACAGATAATGCGGATAATGATTACTACTTTGAAGATTTTGGCTTCGGTGCTTTGAACAACAGCGCCGACAGCGATTCAGCGCAGTTCATCACGGACGTGAAGACCGCGGGCAGCAATCCGCTGATGACCATGGTGATGATGGACTGGGTAGCGCAAAGCGCGGAGAATGGATCGAACCACCACTGGAGCTATTCAGTCTTGAAGTACGGGTCGCAATGCAAAGTTGACCCGTTTAACCCGGACGCCGGCAATGGAATCCTGGCAAATTGCTCCACCCAGCTTACGGCCGATCCGAATGACGCCTATTTTCCGTTGCTCGATGGTCCGCCACAGGCTGGCGATCCTCCGAATAGCGTTTATCGCAATCAATGGGTTACCGACGCGGCGAAAGGCCTGGCGCAAGCCTTTGGCAGCGGCCCCACGTGCCCGATTCCGTATTCCAATCTCTCGTCTTGTCACTTCTACGACATGGACAACGAGATCGACATTTGGGGTGGAACGCACGTCGACATTCATCCGAATCAGGCAGGCTACAACGAGCTACGCGACGTCTATATCAAACAAGCACGCAATCTGAAGATCTGGGACCCGGCCGCGGTTCGCATGGGGCCGGTGAGTTGCTGCTGGTGGTTTTACTGGAATTTGAATTCCACAACCGACAACAAGTCCAGTCACGCGGGCATCGATTTTCTGCCCTGGTGGGTGAACGACGTGTATTGGCGCGATCAGATTGCCGGCTCGCGCTCGCTCGATGTTTTCGATTTTCATGCCTATCCGGATGCCAACACCTCGGGCCTGAGCCAGACGCAGCTGCGTGCTCTAGCGGTCCAGATCTATCGCGACTATTGGGATCCAAACTACTCGAGTCCGGGCTGGTTTAACGGGAATACCGGGGTTACCCAGATCGAAACGAATCCGTACATTCCCTTCCGCATTCCACGTTTCCGCGCCATCGTGAACACGAATTATCCGGGGACGCCGGTGGCGATCACGGAATGGAGCGCTGATTTCGCCAGCCCGAATACTGCAAGAGACTCGGACTTCTCAACGGCTCTCGGCGATGCCGATGCTTATGGAATCTTGGGGCGCGAGCGCGTGGGACTCTCAACGCGTTGGGTGGCTCCGGATCCGGCGAATCCGAATTACCAGGCGTTGAAGCTTTACACCAACTACGACGGCGGCCACCACACCTTCAACTCGATCTCAGTTTCAGCCACGCACAATGCGGATCCGAACCTGTTCAGCGTGTATGCGGCAACGAATCCGAGTGGGAATTCAATGACATTGATGGTCTTGAATAAAGATCCCAGCAATGCTGCGCAGACGACCTTCAACCTGAACGGAATCACGCCGACGCAGGTGACCACCTACAAGCTTTCGCAGTCTTCGCCGACCAGCATTGTGGCAGGTACTGCGCAGGCTTGGTCTTCGTCGATGACCTTTCAGCCATACACAGCGACGCTGCTTGTGATCACTGGTGCTTCGACGCCCCCAGCTTCGGAATGGGACCTGAATCCGGACACGGTCATGGCGCCGGCCAATGGGAGCGTGACTTTGGCTCCGAAATTGGCCAGCGGTAGCGCCACCATAACCCTGAACACCGCAGTTTTCGATAGCTACGAAGGCGCCGCCGCCTGCAGCAGCGGAAGCATCAGTCTGACCAATCCAACGGTCTCGGCCGGGTCCCCGGGAACGATTACTCTGAATGCCCCGGCTAGCGCCGGATTCTGCCACTACAGCATTACAGCTAGCGACGGAACAACTCAGGGAGGCTGGCTGGTGGTCGGTAAACCCGCGGCTACTTTGGCGAAAACTGGCGGCGATGGTCAAACTGGAACCCACGGCACCGTACTGCCTACGAACCTATCGGTTACGCTGGCTCCGGGATCCTCTGGCGGAACTGCTGGCGGAGCCAGCGTGTTCTTCACGACCACCGCGGGCACGCTGCAGAATGTCCAGGTGGGATCAGAGCAAGTCTTCACCGGATCGAAGGTGATTGCAGTGACCAACAACTTAGGCGTTGCGAGCGTCAAGCTGACGCTGCCTGGGTCCGCGGGACCTGTGAGCGTGACTGCCGAAGGGCCTTATCCTCTGGGGCATCCGGTGATCACGCCCTCGTTTACCGAGACGGCAAACTGAGTGTAGGGCGGGTCCCCGGACCCGAGCAATTCTCAATACCCGCTCCCGGCTCTTGGAGAGCCGCGCTACATTACCTGATCGCGCCGCGAGATAGAAATAAGCGAAGTCTTCCGCCAGCGTAACTTGCCGAAGATGGCGAGGGCGCCGGTGCCGAGCAGCCCGATGCTCGACGGTTCCGGCGTGGAGTTGAGCGTGTAAGTTGCACCGGTAAGCTGCCAGATGCTTCCACCTCCAGCTTGTACGCCCGAAAAGTTAAGCGTCACGGTTCCCGTGCCATTGATATTGAAAAGGCCAGTCGTATTGAGCTGGGTGCAGCCCCCATTAGGAGGCCCTGCGTATGGGCAGGTGATAAACGTTCCGGTGAACAACACCGGCAGCGCGATACTGAAGCTGCTGCCGCCGGTGGGCAGCAGGAAGCTCGGGCCGTTGATGGCAACATTTCCAAAAACGCCGACGCCAGCGCCGTTCAACGACGCGCCACTCTGATTCAGTCCGATCCCGATGTTCGGGTTGCAGGTGCCGCCGCCGGGAGCAAAGTCAAGGCAGGTCCCCCAGGAATCGGAGCCGCTGAGATTTGTCCCGCTTCCATTCCCGAAGCTCCAGCCTATAGAAAAAGTGCTGATGTCAATGCTCGTCAAAACGACCGTACCCTGAGTCATGTTGTAAGTGGGGATGCTGTCAGCGTGTGCGGCGGCACTTACACACATCGCAATTAATACGGTGAGGGATAATCGGCGCATATCGAATCTCCTGCTGGGTGAGCAGAATTCTACTTACGCTGCCGCCCCTGTCAAGATGAAAGGGGCTGAACTGCGCCCTTCGTTTGTGCTTCGGGCGGCGTTCGCGCATAATTCCTGCATAAAATCTTTGCCGCCAAATCGCAAGGGGCGTGGCAGGCACAAACCCCAGGCTCTGGAGACCGACGCGCGCCTGGGCCGCATTGTGCGCGTGCTCATGAGTTATCCCACGGTCGTTATCAGTGGAACCAAGCTGGGAGAGGAGATAGGGGCGACTCGTTCGGAAGTGTTTCGCTTGGTGGAGCAGTTGCGCGAGCTTGGAGTTGAGATTGCTGGCCGCGCAGCCAGCGGTTATCAGCTGACGGCAGTGCCGGACCTGCTCCTACCCGACCTGCTGGAGCCCCTGGCTCGCGGAACAATTTTTGCCGGCCACATTCATCATTACTATCGCGCGGGATCAACCAATACGGTCGCGATGGAGGCCGCGGCTGCCGGCGCTCCCGAGGGCAGCGTTTTCTTGGCGGAGCAGCAGACGGCCGGCCGCGGACGTGCGAATAAGAAGTGGCATTCGGCCGAATCATCGGGAATTTACTGCTCTGTGATTCTGCGTCCTGCGCTTCCGCCTGCCGATGTTCTGGTTCTATCCCTGGCCGCTGGGCTGGCAGTGCAGGCGGCGGTTCAGGATGTGGACTCCAAGATCATGGCTGATCTGAAGTGGCCAAACGATCTACTAATTGCCGGGAAGAAGTTTTGCGGCATCCTGACGGAGATGAGCGCCGAGGCCACGCGCGTCCGGCATATCGTGGTGGGAATCGGGATCAATGTGAACCAGGCACGCTTTCCAGAGGAACTGCAGCAGATGGCAACATCGCTGCATCTAGCGACAGGGAGCGAGTGGTCTCGAATCGAGCTGTGCGCGGCTTTGTTAAAATCGCTCGACCGCGAATATCGGGCGCTCTTGAATACTCCCGATGCCCACGCAGAGATTCTCCGCAGGTTTGAGGAGCGATCGTCGTCGGTGCGCGGCAAGCGGGTCCGAATCGAAGAAAATGACGGGTTCGACGGCGTAACCGAAGGACTGGATGCGCGCGGATTTCTGCAGGTTCGCACGCGCGAAGGATTGCGAACGGTTTACAGCGGAACGGCGAGAATGAAGTAGTAGGCGTCAGACGGCAGTTGCCCGTTACTCTAGCTGGTGAACGGGCGAAGGCAGCTACACTGACAGCTCACAACTGATCATTAGCGACTGACCACTGGCAACTGACCACTCTTATGCTTTTCGTCCTGGATGTCGGCAATACCAACACGGTGCTGGGAGTGTTTGCGAAGTCCGCGCCTCCGGGCGAAGGGCCGCATTACGACAAACTTCTTGCTAACTGGCGAGTAACAACCCGCGCCGCACAGACGGTGGATGAATACGGCGTACTGTTCCGCAATCTGTTCTCAATGCAAAGGATGGAGCCGCAAGAGATCAACGGGATCATCGTTTCGTCGGTGGTTCCACCACTTGATTCAACTCTGCGCCGCGTCTGCGAACGCTATTTCAATCAGAAGCCACTGTTCGTCGAGCCGGGAATCAAGACAGGGATGCCGGTGCTGTACGACAACCCAGCCGAGGTGGGGGCGGACCGCATTGTGAACGGGGTTGCGGCGTTCGAGAAATATGGCGGCCCGTGCATCGTGGTTGATTTCGGAACGGCGACCACCTTCGATTGCGTGACAGCGAAGGGCGAATATCAGGGAGGCGTGATCTGCCCCGGCATCGGCATATCTGCTGACGCGCTTTTCAGTCGCACCGCGCGCCTGCAGCGTGTGGACATTCGCAAGCCGGCACGAATTATCGGGACGACAACCGTTGGCAGTCTGCAGTCAGGCCTTTACTACGGTTATCTCGGGCTGGTGGATGGAGTACTCGAACGCCTGCTGCCGGAACTGGGCAAGTCCGCTAAAGTCATTGCCACGGGAGGCTTGGCGAACCTGATCGGCCCGGCATCGAAATACATTCAGCAGGTGGATGAATTCCTGACGCTCGAAGGGCTGCGCATTTTGTGGGAGAGGAATGCGGCCGCGGAGCCTGACAAGTCTCCCAAGCGTGGTGCTGGCAAGTCGCGCTGATGTGGCTCTAAATCTTCGAGAGCCGAGAGCTTACAACCTACGACGTACGACCTACGACAGTCTTTCCGTGGATAACTATTTCAACTATTTCACCGAAACCGAGGAGCAATTCCAGCGCCGGCGTGGCGGCATTCTGCTGCTTTCAACGCTGGACTGGGCGCTCATCGAGACCTGGAAAGATGCGGGAATTCCCCTCGAAGCTGTGCTGCGCGGGATCGACGCAGCGTTCGACCGATACGATCAGCGGCCATCCAAAACAAAAAAAGTGAACAGCTTGGCGTACTGCGCGCAGGAAGTGCTTGCTGCTGCGGAAGACATGAAGGAAGCGGCAGTGGGCGTGGCGCGAGAGGCGAAGCCTGAGACTGGTTTTGAAAAAATGCAGATCGTCGAATTCCTTCGGCGATGTGCGTTGGAATTGAAAGATGCCAGGTTGCCGTCGCGGCAGGGGATTGATCCGGGAGCGGTGGCGCGCGAGGTCAGCGTGAGCCTGCAGGAGATTGCGGCCGAACTGGAAAACAAACCGGTCCTTCCCCGCCTTGAAGATCTGGAGCGCAGGCTTACAGTTCTCGAAGAAAAACTGTTTGCTGTTCTGCTCGCTACCGGGCCGGATGACGAAGTCGTCGCGGTTCGTGCGCAGGCTGATCGCGAACTTGCACCCTACCGCAGCAAAATGCCATCCGCGCAGGTTGAGCAGTTGCAGAAGCAGTACCTGCACAAGAAGCTGCTGGAAAAATACAAGCTGCCGAGGGTGAGCTTGTTCTACATGTGAACTAGGAGTGCGTCGTCGGTCATATGTCGTAGGTCGTAGGAGAAACCGCGGTGCGGACGTCGTAGGTCCCACGTCGCAGACGTCTTGCGGAAACCGCGCTTGCTTATGGCTCGCTCCGCATTTGGCTCATAGCTTCCCGTTCCTAGCTCAGCGCTCATTCCCTCTCTGTCCACTAGAATTCAAGGTGTGCAACTAAAAATCGAGAAGCAGGTTTATGGCGGTGAGGGGCTGGCGCGACTAGCGGCCGATGACCAGGGCCTCGGCAAGAGCGTGTTCGTTCCGTTCACGCTCGCAGGCGAAACCGTCGAAGCGGAATTGACGGAACAGAAGCCGGGGTTTGCACGTGCGCGGCTGGAACGCGTGATCGAACCTGCGGCCAACCGGATTGAGCCGGGCTGCCCATACTTTCAGCGGTGTGGCGGATGCCACTATCAGCACACCACGTACCAGAATCAGCTTGCCATTAAGGCTGAAGTTCTCAAAGAAACTCTGCGCCGGACGGCAAAGATCGAGTTGCCTTGCGAATTGAATATCCATGCTTCGCCGGAATGGAATTATCGCAATCGCACGCGGCTCAAGGTGCAGAGTGAACCAGAGTTTGCGCTCGGCTACTACCGTTTTCGCTCGCACGATTTTCTGGCGGTCGAGCAATGCCCCATCTCGTCGCCGCTTATCAATCAAGCTATCGCGCTGATGTTGGCGCACGGGAGCGCGAGGAAATTGTCGAAGGCGGTTCGCGAGATCGAGTTTTTCGCAAACGCGACCGACTCAGAGTTGCTCGCCGAAATCTATTGCGAACCGCGAACGCCGCGCGCCGAGGCTCGCGAGTTGGCGGAAGGTTTCATCGCCGCATTGCCTATGGTCAAGGGAGTGGCGGTTTTTCAGCAGGCGCCAGAAAGCAGCTTTGCCGAACCTAAACATCTGGCGGACGCGGGCGCCGGGTCGGTCGCGTACCAGACTAAGGAGTCTACATACCGAGTTTCGGCCGGAGCATTCTTCCAGGGGAATCGATTTCTGATTGACGAGCTTGTGAGCGTGGTTACCAATGGCGCTTCGGGCCAACTGGGGCTTGATCTCTATGCCGGGGTCGGGCTTTTCTCGGCGGTGCTGGCCCGCAGTTTTGCACAGGTAATCGCCGTTGAGGCGTCACAGACTTGCCTTGCCGACCTGCAGCACAATTGTGGTCCGGAGGTGAAGGCAGTCCGGGCAACAACCGAGAAATTTCTGGGGCAGTCCACTGATCTGCGCCCTGACTTTGTTGTGGCCGATCCCCCACGCAGCGGGATGCGGGAAAACGTGATTCGCAGCCTGGCGGGGCTAGGTACTCCGAGGATCGCGTATGTTTCCTGCGATCCCGCGACTCTGGCCAGGGATTTGCGGAACTTTGTGGGGCTGGGATACCGGATCGAAAGAGCTCATTTAGTTGATCTGTTTCCGCAGACGTTCCACATCGAAAGCGTTTTCCACTTGACCCGCTAAGTTCCGCGCTGCCGACCAATCTTGGCTGCCTCACAGGCTCCGGCACCTGAAATCCGCGAAAGCGTCCCAGGTTTGCCCGCGCAAGGACCGCAAGTGCGGCGGGCGCCGCAGGAAGTTCCTGCGCGGCAGCCGCTGTTCTGGGCTGCGCTGTTCTTTGCGGGAGGAATCTGGCTCGGGCACGTGGCGTGGCGGCCGGCAAGCTGGTGGGTGGTGGGGATCGCGGTGTTTGCCGCAGCGGCGGGCTACTTTTTGCGCCATCGTCCGCAGGTGGCGCGAGCGCTGGCCTTGAGCGCGTGCGCGCTCGCCGGCGCTTTCGCGGTGCAGGTCCCGCCCTCTGAATCGACGGCAGCGTGGCTTGGCGACCAGCAGGATGTCAGCGTCACCGGCCACGTCATCGCGGAGGGCAATCTCGAAGAGGAATCGCCGGGGTCGTGGCGCCAGCGCATCGACATCGAAACGGAGCAGATCGCGTCCGATGCGCGATCGGAGAGCGTTCGCGCCGGGCTGCGGCTCAGCATCTATGGGAAATCGAGCACTCGCTACGATCCCGGCACAGACCCTGAGGTTCGCGAAGAAGGCCCGCGCAAATTCCCCGGCGAAATCACCGGCGCCCATCTCTTCCGCTATGGCGAGCGCCTCAAATTCACGGCTACGCTGATCCCGCCTCGAAACTTTGGCAATCCCGCAGCGTTTGACTACGCAGGATACCTTCGCGACCAAGGCATACTTGCCGCAGCGTCGACGAAATGCGCGAACATAAAAATTCTTCCCGGACGCTCTGGCAACTGGTTCGGCCGACTTCTTGCCCGGGCCCACCGCAGCATTCTGAACCGCGTGCATGACCTGTGGCAGCCGGACGATGCAGCGCTAATCGCCGCGATGATCGTGGGCGAAAGGTCATTCATCGAACGGCCGGTGCGGGTGAACTTTCAGCGCTCGGGTACTTATCACATGCTCATCGTGGCTGGCCTGCATGTAGGCATTCTGGCAGCGCTTTTACTCTGGATGCTGAGGCGATTAGGCCTGGGCGAAATTGCCGCGAGCGCGTTCTCCATCGCCGCCATCGTTGTTTATGCGGAGCTCACGGGGCAGGGCACTCCCGTGTGGCGGGCGACGCTGATGTTTGCGGCCTACCTGGCGGCTAGATTGCTGTATCGCAGGCGCGCGGTCATGAATGCTCTCGGAGCAGCAGCGCTCATTTTGCTGGTTGCCAATCCGGCGGCGCTGTTTGGCGCCAGCTTTCAGATGAGCTTTCTGTGTGTCTCGCTTATCGCCGGCGTTGGCGTTCCAATTCTCGAGCGGACTGTAGGGCCGTATGCCCGCGGATTGGGCAGCCTGGATTCAATCGCCTATGACCGGTCGCTTCCGCCGAAAGTCGCGCAATTCCGCATCGACCTGCGCATGATTCTGCGGCGGATTGAACAGCTCGTACCGGTGCGGGTTCCGGATCGAGTGGCGGTCACCGGGCTTCGATATTCGTTCAGAGCGTTCGATCTGATCGTGCTCTCGACGGTGATGCAATTCGGCATGGCGCTGCCCATGGCGATCTACTTTCATCGCGCCACGTCGGTGGGAATCGTCGCCAATGTGCTGGCGGTCCCGCTGCTGCACCTGCTGATGCCCGCAGCGGTGATGGCGGTGGGACTGAGTTATTTGTGGAATGGACTGGCGCAAATACCCGCAGCTGCCGCACGATTGGCCATCCATTGTATTGCCGGGACCGTTCACTGGGTAGGCGGATGGCAGATGGCGGATGTCCGCGTTGCGACGCCGGGGTTGCTGATGACCATATTCGCCAGCTGCGCGATTGTTGCGGCCGTCATTCTGATTCGCCGCCGCATGTGGCAGGCGATTGCCGCTATCGCCGCTTTGGCGCTCAGTACGATCTGCATCTGGACGATTCCGCCACGCCAACAGATTCGCGCAGGCGTCCTGGAGATGACGGCAATTGACGTTGGCCAGGGCGACTCGATTCTGCTGGTTACACCCGACGGTCACAAGCTGCTGGTGGATGGCGGCGGCTTGCCCTTCTGGACGCACTCGCAGATGGACATCGGCGAGGATGTGGTCTCGCCGTACCTTTGGGCGCGCGGAATTTCCCGGCTGGACGCGATCGCGCTGACCCACGCGCATGCCGATCACATGACAGGATTGCTGGCGATCATTCCCAATTTCCGTCCGCGGGAGCTTTGGCTGCCGTTGACCGTGCCAGCCGAGGAGATCGAGGACCTTGCGGCAACTGCCGACCAATACGGGGTCCGGGTTGTGCGATACCAGGCGGGCGATGCTTTCACCTATGGCGGCGCCGGAGTTCGCGTGCTAGCGCCCGATCCGAAGTCCCCTATTCGCTCGGGACATCGCAACGACGAGTCCCTAATTATGAAAGTCAGTTATCGCAAGACTTCGGCTTTGCTAGAGGCAGACGCGGAGAAAGGTACGGAACGGTTGATTTCAGGGGAGCAGCCGCAGGCCGATGTGCTCAAGGTTGCGCACCACGGGAGCGTGAGCGCCACCAACCAGGATTTTCTGAAAGCGGTCCACGCCCGCTATGCGGTGATCTCGGTGGGCTTGCGCAACGTTTACCACCATCCGCGGCGTGAAGTGTTGGAGCGACTACAGGAAAAGGGAGTCGCTACTTATCGCACCGACATCGACGGTGCTACCAGTTTCTTTCTCGACGGAGAAACTGTCACGGTTGAGGTTCCACGTCTTCGGTAGCTGCCACGGCTGAGGCGTCGAATGCAGCTTTCTCGGCGACTTCCTGTTCGGGCGTCCGGCGAAACGAGTCGATTACCTGCCGGGCTTGCTCGGCGTCTTCTTCCCGGACGAGAATGCCCACGCCGCCGACGGGCATCACGTCTGGGGAATTTTCCGCGTCGCCAAATTGCGCATCGACGCCGGCTGAATCAAGCAGAGCCTTCACGACTAGCGCTTCGGATTCCTGTTCCGTATCAAATACCTTTACAAGTTTCTCGTCGGGCAAGGGCGTGGCGGGTGATGACATTGGCTTCTCCTCGGTCGATAAGACGCCTGATTCTAGCGCCGGGTTGGGTGTTGGGCATCTAAAATTCCGGGCATGAGACTCGACGCATCGCAGATGGGGGCGGCCTCATCTAAGAAATACGAACCGAGGCTTTACTGTGGCCGGGGATGAGTGTTTTGTGGACAGCGCACCGATAAATGAAGCACAACTGGAAGCCCAGAAGATCCGGCGCTTGCAGATCATGATGAGCATGGTGATATCGGTGATCAGCCAGGACCCGAACCTGACGATTGAAGAGGCTTCTGAACTGGCTGCCGGGGCAAAACGCGCGGCGCTGGCGCTTTTCCCCGACAAGGAACTGGCTTTCGACCTGCTCTATAAGCCACGGCTGCAGCGGGTGATGCAGGAACGGTTTCGCCTGCAGTAGCAAATATACAGACCCCTTCTCACCATCCGCACATCGCCCTGCTGATAATATTCGTCGAGATTAATACCAGACGAATCATTTCTGCGGCTCTCGCATGAGACCGCAAGGAGGGCCATGCGCCGCAGGCAATCGTTGCTCATCTCCGCTGTATTGATAGTCGCGGCTTTTCTGATTGTCAGCGCCCGGAAGGTTTATGAATACGCGGCGGCCCCCGACCGGGACAAGGAAGGCGATTTCGTTTTTCCGCAAAATGCGGACCAGGAAAAGCCTACAGTTCTGATCGCCGAGCCGAAGAGCCCGCCAATTGCCTTCACGCAACTCGGCGGGTTCGCGAACGATGCCAGCCATTTCAACAAGACTGCGGTTTACGGTGTCGTGAAGATCGCGAATGAAAATGATATTCGCGAACCTCTGAAGATTGCCCGCGAGAATAACCTGAAGATCACCTGTGCCGGCCAACAGCACAGCATGGGCGGACAAACCTTTACACATGGCGGGCTCGTTCTCGACTTGCGAGACTTTAACCGCATCAAGCTTGAAAAAGAACACAAGCTGGTCAACCTTCAGTCAGGGGCGAGATGGTGGCAGTTGCAGCAGCTTCTCGACAAAGAGAGCTTATCAGTGAAGTCGATGCAATCGATCAATATTTTCAGCATCGGCGGCTCGCTCAGTGTCAACGGGCATGGCATCGACCCGATGCCCGGCCCATTTGCACCGACGGTCCGCGCCATGCGAGTCATGCTCAGCAATGGCGAAGTGGTGAAAACGACTCAGACCGAGAACCCCGAGCTGTTTCGCCACGTTCTTGGTGGATACGGCTTGTTCGGCGTGATTCTTGACGTCGACCTCGACGTCGTCGACAACGAAATTTATTCACGCCAAGCCGTATACATGGACTACAAAGATTATCCGGCCTACTACCGGAACAAGATGGAAAACAAAGATGACATCGGGCTGGTCTTTGGGCGGTTGTCGGTTTCGCCTCGATCATTCCTGCGGGAGACCGCAGTACACGTTTATTCGAAGGCAAAGTTTGATGGGCCGCTTCCGCCACTGATGCCCGCGAAATACGAATGGCTCAGCCGGTTAATCATCAATTTCTCGAAGACCGGCGGCACTGGGCGCTGGCTGCGTTGGACGCTTGAGAAATTTGTGGAGCCGAGTCTTCATCAATGCATTACGCGAAATCAGGCGATGAATCAGAGGGATGCCGTCTGCCTGGCTTCACGCAATGAAGAAATGTACGACGACATGGCCTACCTGAAGAACCGGCTGCGCGATAGCGACATACTTCAGGAATACTTCATTCCAAACGACCGCATGCCAGAGTTCGTGGATGACCTGCGAGCTGTAGTGCAGCGGGACAAGGCAAACCTTCTGAATGTCACTATCCGTACGGTGCACAAGGACACCGTCACCGCACTTCCCTACGCGAAGCAGGATATGTTCAGCTTTGTGCTCTATTTCAACGTAGGCTTCAATGACAGAGACAATGAGATTCTGGAAAGGACCACCGCCGATCTTATTGATACCGCGGAGAAAGCCGGCGGCACTTACTATCTTCCCTATCAGCTGTTCTATTCCAAAGAACAGTTGCGCAAGGCTTACCCGGAGATTGATGAATTCTTTGCCGCAAAGAGGAAGTATGATCCGACCGGCCTGTTTTCAAACAAGTTTTATGAGAAGTACGGGACGCGAACGGCCAATCTAGGTTCCACGATGCACTTTTGACCGTCCACCAGATCTCGGATTAGACTCGTAACCCGGTGGTGCTTCATGAAGACATTTCTTTTTCTGCTGGCAATTCTGTTTCTTACTCCTGCGGCTCTGGCCCCGACCGTACTCGCCGATGACGAAGGCCATCACCATCACGAAGAGATGACCGAAGTCCAGGTTGGCATCGTGCATTTCCCGACTTCGTGTGCCGCTTCGGTGCAAAAGTCGATTGAACGCGGCGTGGCCATGCTCCACTCGTTCTGGTATGAGGAAGCCGAAAAGCAGTTCAAGCAAATAGAGAAAGACGATCCGGGATGCGCGATCGCGCACTGGGGCGTAGCCATGAGTACCTGGCACCAGCTGTGGAACCACCCGGAAATGGCGACGCTGGAGCACGGCGCCGCCGAACTCAAGGAAGCAAAGTCGCTGCATGCTACTGCGCGGGAGCGGGGATACATCAACGCGATGACCGCGTTCTATGAACCTGCGGACCGGCCGCACCAGAAGCGTGCCGGGGCGTATTCGAAGGCGATGGAGAAAGTCTCGCGGCAAAATCCTGACGATCACGAGGCGAAAGCGTTTTATGCGTTGAGTCTTCTCGCTGCGGAACCCCTCCACGACAAGACCAACGCCTATCGCCTGAAAGCCGCGGCGATCCTGGAGAACTTGTTTGCCGAAGAGCCCGAGCATCCCGGCGTGGCACACTACCTCATCCACACCTACGACCGGCCGGACATGGCGCAAAAAGGCCTGCCTGCCGCGCGTAAATATGCGCAGCTTGCTCCGTCAGCGCCGCATGCGTTGCACATGCCGGCGCATATTTTTGCCCGGCTGGGCCTGTGGCAGGACGACATCGCATCCAATGTTGCTTCCATCGCAGCCACGCAAAAAGAAGCGGCCATGCATATGGGCGGCGAGGGGCACCAGTTTCACGCCATGGACTTTATCGTCTATGCCTACTTGCAAACCGGACGTGAGCAGGACGCCCATAAAATTATTGATGAAGTGCGCGCCATGCCGCCGATGAAAGACATGTATGACATGGGCTTTGACCCCCGGATGTTCGCGTTGACGGCGTTTCCGGCGTCGTATGCACTGGAGCTGCACGACTGGAACAGCGCGGCGCAACTTCCGGTTGTCGAAGGCGCGTCGGACTTTATGCATGCGGTAACGCATACAGCGCGCTCGATCGGAGCCGCGCACATGGGGAACGCCGAGCAGGTAAAGAAGGAAATCGCCGAACTGGAGGCCGCCCATAAAAAACTCGAGTCAAAAAAGAAGGACGACGATGGCCAGTATGAGGGTGTCAGCGATGACGTCGTCATCGCGAAAGCCTGGCTCGCGTTCGCGGAGGGAAATTCCGACGAAGCGGTGAAACAGTTACGCCCCATCGCGGACAAAGAAGAAGGGGAGGCCGAAGCCAGCGAGGGAATCCCCGTACACGAGATGATCGCCGACATGCAGATGCAATCGAAGCACCCGGGGCAGGCGCTGGCCGAATATGAGTCCACCCTGAAAAAGGATCCGGGCAGGTTCAATGCGTTGTATGGAGCGGCTACGGCGGCAGCCGCGCTGGGCAAAATCGACAAAGCGCATGAGTACTATGCGCAGATCGTCAAGAACTGCGAGAACTCGACGTCGGAGCGGGCCGAACTGAAGCGGTCCCGAGAGGAAGTCCAGATGCGCGCGGGAAAATAAGGGCGGGCGTCGCTGCAGGATCGGATTTAGCGAAACCATAACGCTTTGGCTATCAAGACCGAAACCATCAGCGCTGCGCCGATGGCGGCGTTGTATTCACGGTGCTTCCAGTAAAGCTCAGCTGAGAAAAACCCGGGGCCACCCGGGCCCGCTTTGAAGCGAGGAAACAGCTGCGGCACGTTGCGGCAATAGTCCTCGAACTCTGGAAAGCGCGCCCGCAGGAAATCTTCTTCCGCGCGGATCACCGGAAGATAAATTGCGATCAGCATGGCACTTGCGATTGCCGCGAGTATCCAGCTGCGCGCGGCTAGGGTAAATCCGCAGGCAATGATCAATGACCCCAGGTAGAGCGGGTTGCGCGTGTAGCCGTAGGGACCGGTGGTAGTGAGTTGCTCGTTCTTTCGAACGTGGCCGGAAGCGAGTGCCCGAATTGCCAAGCCTGCGGCCGCGATCGCACCGCCGACGATGATCGAACGCCAAGTGGGATGAGCCAGCCACACATAGACGGCCGCGAATAGAAATCCCAGCGGCACGCGGATTCGGCGCGCGATTTTCTGCCAGCTAGGCATGGGGAATCTCCAGCAGACGGCGCACCGCGGAGAGAACTTCCTCAGTGGTGATTTGCAGAAGACCGGGATCAGGCGTGCTGGTGTGCGAGAGCGACGTCGGGCTCGCAGGATTGCGTAGAACGATGTTGCTTACACCGTAGGGGCCGTTGCGGTTAGGATCGGTCGGGCCGAAAATTGCAACGATCGGAACGCCGAGAGCAGTAGCCAGGTGCAAGGGGCCCGTGTCGCCACCTATAAAAAGACTCGCGCGGCGAGTGAGTGCGATGAGCTCAGCGAGCGAGCACCTGATGGGGCGTGCGACTCCGCCTGAAGCGCGCTCAGCTGCATTCGCAAGTTCTTCCTCGCCGGGGCCAAAATTCACGATTGCCGCAAAGCCGTGCGCAGTGAGGGCGCGAGCAACTTCGCCGTAGTGTTCCGCCGGCCACTGCTTCGCTCTCCATCCCGCGCCCGGGTTGAGGATAACAAAACGTTCGCTGACGCCTTGCAGCTTAGCGCTAACAGCCGACTCTGCGGCTTCGTCCCGGGGAAGGTCGAGAGTCGAGCTTCGCTCGACCGGGCGGGCGTGGACGCCCTTCTCTAAATCGGGATGGCTGCAACTGACGGCAGTTGCGGATTCCCGAATGACGGCTTGCGCAAGCGACTCGTACTGTTCAATAATGTGCGTTCCCGTTGCCTCGACCTGCCGCGCGTATAACATTTTTGCTGGAGCTTCACGGGGCCGCTGCATTCCGAAAACAGTTCCCGCGGCGGAGAGCCGCGCCAGCAAGGCTGACTTAATCGCACCTTGAAAATCAATGGCCAGCTCATATTTTTGCTCGCGAACTTCGGTTAGAGCCCCTGAAAGTTGACGCCGGGTTTCCGCCGATAGCGGCGACCTGCGCCACGACTTTGTATTCACCACATGCACAAAATCTACCAGCGGACGCGACGGCGATTTCGGCCCGGATCGCGCCGCGGCTTTTGCGCACAGCAATTCCGCCCAGCGTTCTTCAACCATCCATCCGATTTGAGCGTCGGGAAATGCACGACGAAGTGTGCCTGCTGCGGGGATGGTATGAACCACGTCGCCCATGGCGCCGAGACGCACGATCAGCAGGCTTCGCGGCGGACGCCGCGGCGTGGGGCCCGTGGTCACGGACGCTTTTGCTCCAGCTTGCGAATGAGTTCGGTCGCCGAGTGGTCTTTCGGGTCGCCGACGATTTCGACGCGGCCGCCGAATTCCACCAGCGTGTCGCGCTCGGGAACGGTGTCGGCGGTATAGTCGGTGCCCTTGGCCTGGATGTCAGGAGTGATCTCGCGAATGAGCGGCCGCACGTCGGGTTCGGAGAAGATGACGACAGCATCGACGTCTAAGAACGCGGCAAGAATCTCCGCCCGTTCGTTTTCCGGCATGAGCGGACGGCCGTTACCCTTGAGCTTGCGCACAGAATCGTCTGAATTTACGGCGACGACCAGTTTGCCGCCGAGTCTTCTGGCGGCGTTCAAGTAGCGGACGTGCCCGACGTGAAGAAGATCGAAGCAGCCGTTGGCGAGCGTAATCTTTTCTCCCGATCTGCGCCATTTGTCTACGCGGCGCTTTAACTGTTCGCGGGTGAGTATTTTGTCGTGCGCAGAGTCGTTCAATGGGGTCTCGTGGCGGGAGGGGATTTTTCAATGGCTTCGAGTAGTTCCTGTTGCGTCACCGTCGCCGTGCCGCGCTTCATCACCACAATTCCGCCCGCGTAGTTGGCCAGGTGCGCGGCGTCTTCGGTGCTCGCGCCTGCGGCAAGGGCCGCGGTAAAAGTCGCGATCACGGTGTCGCCCGCGCCGGTTACGTCGGTGACTTCGTCGCTCCCGGAAATTGGGATATCGACAGGCTTGTGCTTCTCGGGGAATGCCACCATGCCGTCGCGGCCGCGCGTGATTACCAGCGACTTCAGTCCCATTCGGGAAACGATGGCTTCGCCCGCAGCGCAGAGTTTTCGCCAGTCGGAACCAAGCTCGGCGCCCAGAGCTTCTTCTACTTCAGGCTGGTTGGGCGTGGCCGCCGTGATGCCGGAAAATTCCAGCATGCGATGGCGAGAATCGAGGACTACCGGAAGCGACTCGCGCAGCCTTCCCCGAGCGGCATTCACGATTCCGGGCGTGGCCGCGCCGTAGCCGTAGTCGGAAACCAGCAGGGCGTCGGAGACGCGCAAATATTCTCGCGTCGCCAGGGCAAGCTCGCGGCTCAAGTGCTGGCCGGGAGCCTGCTCCGGTTCGCGGTCGATCCGCACCACCTGCTGGCGCCAAGTGTGGGCCATGCCGGCAAGGATGCGTGTCTTGGTTATAGTGGCATTCTTTTTGTCTTTGAGAATCCCCGTGACCGGAATATGTTTGTGGCGAAAACTGCGCAACAGAAGCCTGCCGGGATCGTCGTTGCCCACGATTCCCACGGGCAGAACGTTCACGCCGAGGTCCGCGAGATTGTTGGCGGCGTTCGCGCCTCCGCCAGGGACGACGGCGCGGTCCCGATGCTGCAGAATCAGTACGGGCGCTTCGCGCGACACGCGGGAGATTTCCCCGAAAACAAATTCATCCGCGACCATGTCGCCGAGTACGGTGATGGTCAGTCGCGGAAATGCGTCGACAATCTTGCGAAGGTGATTAACGTGTTGTGGGGCGCGAGGCATGTGAAGTGGATAGTTGCTAGCGCGTGTTTGACCAGCTGAAAAGACTGCTTTTCGCTACTGACACTGACCGCCGACAAGCGCTTGCGACCACTGATTTTCTCACGTTCGCGGGAGTCTGTTGGAAATTGCGCGCAAAACAGTATCGAGAGCGTCAGCGGGCTCGACAATCTGCATGGTGACGCTTGCAATCGCGACGGGCTCAAGCCGCGCGATTCGTGCGCCCAGGTTCACCGCGTCCTTCTCAGTGGTGACGAAGCCGCCGGCGTTGCTTTGCGCTTTCAATCGAATCAGTTCTTCGATATCGCCGTCGGAATAGGCGTGGTGGTCGCGATAAGTTTTCTGCGCAACGGGATCAACGCCGTGCGCTCGCAGCTGTTCGAGAAACCTTTGCGGCCGTGCAATTCCGCAAAAGGCAATCGCGCTCTGAGGAACATTGCTGATCTCAAGATCGCGGCGCACGCGCCAGATAGCTTTGGCGGAAATCCGCAGCGCAGAAAAATCAGCCTCGCCGATCAGCACAACCACGTCTGCCCTGCGCAATGACGCAAGCGGCTCGCGCAGACGCCCGGCGGGCAGCAGGCGATCGCGAGCGTCTTCCGGAGTCAACAGAACGATATTGAAATCGCGGGCAAGAGAACGGTGCTGGAATCCGTCATCGAGGATATGGATCTGCGGACCGAATTGCTTTTCTGCAAACCGACCCGCTTCGTAGCGGCTTTCTCCCACGACCACGCGGCAGCCGAGCCTGCTCGCGATCAACAGCGGTTCGTCCCCGAAAGCTTTGGCCGCGCCGTTCGGTTCGACGAGCAGAACGCCTTTGGTCTGCCGGCCGTAGCCGCGGGAGAGAACGTCAAATGCGATGCCGCGCTGCTTCAGCAACTCGCCGAGAAGGATTAGGAACGGCGTTTTCCCCGCGCCTCCGGCGGAGATACTCCCCACGCTGATCACTGGGCCGGAGAGGCTTCGCGCGCGCAAAGTTCCGCGATCGTACAAGCGATTACGCAGGTCTACGCCGGCCGCATAAATTGCGCTGAGCAAGCTCACGCGGTAACGTCCTCAAGATGGCCTTCTTTCAACAGGATCTTCAACCGAGCCAGCGTGCGCTGGGTGGCGCCGCGTTGCGAGTCGAGGGTTTCGGCGGCGCGCCTGCCCAACGCCTGCCGCTCGAGATCATTGCCGAGCAACTCCATCAGTACCAACGGGAGTTCAGCCGGGCCCACGACGCGCAGGGCGTCTCGCGACTGGAACAGGCTAACCATGTCGCGAAAATTCCCGGTGTGATTGCCGACCACGATGGCGACTCCGTGCTGCGCCGGTTCAATGATGTTGTGGCCCCCGCGCGGAACCAGGCTGCCGCCGACGAATGCGATATCGGCGAGGGCATAGAGGGCGGAGAGTTCGCCGATCGTATCAATGAGCAGGACCCCGGCACGGACGTGTTCGCCCTGCCATTGCGATCGCCGGAAGAACGGGATTCTCATTTTTTGCAGAAGGCTGGCCACTTCCTCGAACCTTTGGGGATGGCGCGGCGCTAGGAGCATGACCGCCCTCGGGAAGGTGGCGAGCACGTTGGAAAACGCGCCCAGTAGCATGGCCTCCTCTTCTACTTCCACCGTGCTGCCGCACACCAGCACCGGTCCAGCCCCAGCGGCCGCGAACGAACGCCGAAGATCATCGACAATCGCTGGTTCCGGAGGAGGCGGCACGTCGTACTTAAGGTTGCCGGTGATAAGCACTCGGTCCGCGGGGGCCCCAATTTCGCGGAGGCGGCTCGCGTCCTGGTCTGCTTGAGCGAGAAACACGCCAATGTTCTGCAGGACGGACGCGAGAAATTTTTTCCAGCGCAGATATCCGCGGAGGGAACGGTCGGAGATGCGGGCGTTTACGATTGCGACTTTTGCTCCAGACTCGTGCGCGGTCCGGAGGAAGTTGGGCCAGAATTCAGTCTCCGCGATCACCACCAACTCAGGCCGGAGAGCGCGAAACCATCGCCGGATGGCGAAACGAAAATCCAAAGGAAAGTAGAAGACGTTTTCCGAGCCGAACCGTTCGGCCGCCAGGCGCTGTCCGGTGTCAGTGGTGGTAGAAATCAAGATTCTGTGCCGGGGGAATTCGGTTTTCAGTTCGCGCGCCAGTTCGCTGACGGCCAGCACTTCGCCGACGGAAACAGCGTGGATCCAGATGCTGGGGTGAGCGATCTCGCCGAGTCTAGCCGGCACAACGCCGAAGCGCTCCGGCAGTCCCCGGCGATACTTGCCGTGGCGCAGCATCTGGTAGAGCCAGTAAGGGCTTCCGAGCAGAAGCACGGCGGCCAGAAGCGCGCTGTAAGCGAAATACATTGAGGAAGAGCCATTCTAAATGCCCGCTTGGACGCAGGGTGGATGTGCGGCATCATTTGACTTCAAAAGCTTTTAACACCGCAAATGTTGCGACGCGCTCCGGGGGCACCTTAGTCGCCTAAGGTAGCGTGCAGGCGCTTTCCCCACAGGCACCGAAAGACCCTGCTGTGCGCATCCTATAATTAAAGTTTCTTATGAAGCTGAGCCAGACGACCGCGATTATCAGCAGCGTGCTTGCCCTTTCGCTCGTGTGCCTCGCCGCGAAAGATTTCTCTATGCCGAAGACGCAACCGGCGGCCGCGTATCCCGCGCACGATTATCATTCGAACGAGAAAGTGACAGTCGCGGTAGATCCCTACGATACGGCGGAGAAGGCGAATATTTTTGTCGTCAAGTATCGGGAACTGGATATTGTTCCAATCCTGGTCGTCATCACCAATGACAGCGATTCGCCCATCGCGCTCAGCGACATGAAGGCGCAGCTCGTAACCGGCGATCGGGCGAAGCTTAATCCTGCAACTGAGGATGACATTTACCGGAGACTGTCGCATCCGACCGCCTCGGGAGCGCGCGTGCCGTTGCCGTTTCCCACCAAACGAGTAAAGGGCGGCGTCAATTCGAAAGAGTGGGACGAGATCGCCAACGCGCAATTCAGGGCCAAAGCGGTCGAGCCGCGCGGCTCGCAGGCCGGCTTCTTTTTCTTTGATGTTTCTGACCTCAGCCAGCCTCTCGCCGGCGCACACTTCTACCTCACTGGGGTGCACGATTCCTCTGGAAATGATTTGATGTACTTTGAAGTGCCGCTGGCTCCGGCCCTGAAGGGCCGCTGACCGGCCACTGGTTCTATAATCTTCTGAATATGGCGACATCGGTGGAGAATCCCGCGACGGCGCGGGCCAAATATGAGCCGGTCATCGGGCTGGAAGTGCACGTCCAGTTGCTGACGGCGACCAAGATTTTCTGCTCCTGCTCGACTCGCTTTGGCAATCCGCCGAATTCGAACGTCTGCCCGGTCTGCCTCGGACTTCCGGGCGCGCTGCCGGTCCTCAATCGCAAGGCGGTCGAGTTTGCCACGCTGGCGGCTATGGCGCTGAATTGCGAGATTCGCGAAACCTCGATCTTCGCGCGCAAGAATTATTTTTACCCCGACCTGCCCAAGGGATATCAGATTTCGCAGTACGACAAGCCGCTGGCCGAGCATGGGTACATCGATATTGAAACGGCGGCGGGTCCGAAACGCATCGGCATCACCCGCCTGCACATGGAAGAAGATGCGGGCAAGAGCCTGCACGACGGTTTTCCTGGCGCGAGCGATGCGACCGGCGTTGACCTGAACCGCAGCGGCGTGCCCCTGATTGAGATTGTCAGTGAGCCCGATATTGCGTCGCCCGACGAAGCCTACGAGTACCTGACGAAGCTGAAGGAAATCATTCTTTACACTGGCGTGAGTGACTGCAACATGGAAGAAGGCTCGCTGCGCTGCGACGGCAACATCAGCGTGCGCCCGCGCGGCCACAAAGAGTTCGGCACCAAAACGGAAGTGAAGAACGTGAATTCCTTCCGCTTTATCCGCGAGGCGCTGGAGTACGAAATCGGCCGGCAGATTGAGGTGATTGAGTCGGGCGGGAAAATTACGCAGGAAACGCGACTCTACAATGCGGCCGAAGGAAAAACCTACAGCATGCGTTCGAAAGAGCAGGCGCACGACTACCGCTACTTCCCCGAGCCCGACCTGCTTCCGTTGGTGGTGGATGAGAAGTGGCGCGCCGAGATTCGCAAGACCCTGCCCGAACTTCCTGAATCGCGGCGCAAACGACTGATGGCTGACTACGGCATCACTGCGGGCGACGCGCACACGCTCACGCTGACCAAATCCTTCGCCGATCAGTTCGAGTCAGCGGCGAAGGCGGCGAAAAATCCCAAGCGCGTGGCCAATCTTATTCAGGGCGAACTGATGGGGCGCCTGAAAGCCAAGGGCCTGGCGATTGAGCAGTCGCCGATTACGATGCAGGGGATCGCTGAGGCCGCGGACCTTTTGGAGAGCGCCACCATTTCAAGCAAGATGCTGAAGGACCTTTTTGATCTGTGCTTCGAACGCGGAAAGGATTTCCCGGGCGTCTATGAAGAACAGGGGCGCCCGGCGCAGTCCAGCGATACTTCGGCGATTGAAAAGATTCTTGATGAAGTGATCGCCGCGAACCCGAAGCAGGTGGAGCAGTACCGTGCGGGGAAGACGACGGTTTCCCAGTTCTTTGTCGGCCGTGTGATGACGCAGTCAAAAGGCCAGGCGAACCCGCAGTTGGTGAATGAGTTGGTCAAGAAGAAGTTGGGCTAAGTTCGGTTTGCCTTTTTCATATCTCGAATCGTCAGAAGAACCCGTGTATGGTTGTGGCCCGTATTGCCACCGGACAAAGTTCCACTGACAGCGACCCTTTTCCCCATTAAGCTCTTGAAGCGGTGGTACGCATTTGCATTCAGGACGAGTTGGATACTCGTAACGCTCTTCAGTTCTGGATCTAGGTCGGGTTCAGCTTTATTTTCATTCACGCATGCTGGTGAATTCAGATTTATGAGCCAGTAGGTTTCAACCCTGTCCCCCTTCCGGATATTCTCGTAATTCGGCGGCCCCGGATAGGTCGTCCTAACAAGAGTACCCGTAATCTGAACGATGGCTGGCTCGTAGGACAAGCAAGCAACTGGAGTATGTTGTGCGAAGCAGGGCGCAACCGGGAACAGTAATACGACTCCGACGTAACGAGTTAATCTCATTGCCTCTTACTCCGGCCGATCGATCTGCGCCCGCTGCAGGCGGTCTGAGTAATCGACGTAAACCGCCTTCCACTCGGTGTAGAAGTCGATTGCGCCGATTCCGCCTTCGCGGTGGCCGTTGCCCGTGGATTTTACTCCGCCGAATGGCAAGTGAACTTCCGCGCCAATCGTGGGCGCATTGATGTAAGTGATGCCGGCGTAGAGGTCGCGCATGGCAGCGAACGCCTTGTTTACGTCGCGAGTGTAGATTGCCGACGACAGGCCATATTCGATGTTGTTGGCTATTTGAATGGCGTCTTCGAAATCCTCGCACGGAATCACTGAGACCACCGGTCCGAAAATTTCCTCCTGCGCGATTCTCATTTTCGGGTCGACGTCGGTGAAAACCGTCGGCTCCATGAACCAGCCGTACTGGAGGTCTCCCTTTTCGAGCCGATTGCCGCCGCAGGCAAGTTTCGCACCCTCGTTCCTACCGATTTCCACGTAGTTGAGGTCGGTTTGCAGCTGCCGCTCATTGACCGCGGGGCCCATCTCAGAAGTTTCGTCGAGCCCATTGCCCACGCGAAGTTTGCGGGCGCGTTCCACGAGCCGTTTTACAAAGTCCTGGTAAACGCCTTTCTGTACGATGATACGGCTGGTCGCAGTACACCGCTGGCCGGTCGTGCCGAACGCTCCCCACAGCGCACCTTCGAGCGCGAGATCGAGATTGGCGTCCTCGAGCACGATCATCGGATTCTTTCCGCCCAACTCGAGCGAGCAGTGTTTGAAGCTCTTGGCTGCGGTTATGCCGACCGTCTTCCCAACGGCTGAAGATCCAGTGAAAGAAACCGCCCGCACGTCCGGGTGATCGAGCATCGGGGCGCCGGCTTCCGGTCCGAAGCCGGTCACGATATTGACCACGCCTTTCGGGAGCCCGGCATCAACCAGGGCACGCACCAGGTTGAAGGTGGAAAGCGGAGTATCCTGGGCGGGCTTAATCACGCAGGTGTTGCCGCAAACTAGCGCCGGAAGCAGCTTCCAGGAGGGAATGGCCATGGGGAAATTCCACGGGGCAATCATTGCGCAGACGCCGAGCGGCTGGCGGATGGCCATGGCGAATTTGTTGGGGAGTTCGGACGGCGTAGTGGGGCCGAACAGGCGGCGGCCTTCGCCAGCCATGTAGTACGCGGTGTCAACGGCTTCCTGCACGTCGCCGCGGGTTTCTTTGAGCACCTTGCCCATTTCGCGGGTCATGTCCCGGGAATGCTCTTCTTTGCGCTGGAAAAGGATCTCGGCGGCAGCAAAGATCATTTCGGCGCGGCGGGGGGCAGGAACCAGACGCCACTTGGCGAATGCCCTTTTGGCGGCATCGACGGCGGCATCGGCATCAGCTTTCGCGGATTTCTGAAAGATTCCGACAAGATCTCGGGTGTCGGCGGGATTGATGTTCTCAAAGGTCTCGCCGGTCGAGGCTTCGACCCATTCTCCGTCGATGAAGTTCCGGTAAACGTTGGGGTGGGTGGAGCTTCCGACGGGGATAGGACTGGTGAGGGTATCGGCTGACATAAAGCCCTCCTGGGCCGTTTTCCATGCTAATCCGGGACACGAAAGTTGGGCAAGCGAGGCCTCCGCGTACTTCCATCCGGTGCGGTCCTGAAGTTGACCGTCCGGCCGTCACCGGCGCGAGGATGGACACGTCTTGGCGTGACCTCAGTAACAACAATTGCCGCGTAATGCATTACTTACCCCAATGCCTCTGCCATACTTTGAGGGAACGGGACTCTCGCGCGCAGAGGACTTGAGTTGGCATCGAACCGCAGATCCGGAATACAGATCGCTTGGAAGACGATCACCTATCGCAGCGTGATGATGCTCGTTCTGCTGGGGATGGCAATTCTAGCGGTCGCGGCTCGGCTGGCCTTTCCCAGCTTCACCGAAAATACCGTGAAGGCCGCAGGAAACGTGTTCACCAGTCTTCTGGAGCGAATTGGGTCTCCGGAAGACTCGGGCAAGCATGGCAGCGAATCACAGCAGGCGCATATCACGGCGCTCGACGGAACCGTCAGGATCAAGAAGGCCAGCAGTGAAACCTGGGTGAAGGCAGACTACAACGTGCCGCTTGACAAGGGCGACGTCATTCAGACTGGGCCGGAAGGCATGGCAAAAATCGCCTTCAACGACGGCACAAACTACACCGTGAAACAGGATTCGCTGATCGTGATTGCAGAGAACTCCTCCAACGAGCGTCAGCAGACGAATGTCGCTGTGAACGTGACCACCGGTACCGTGGACCTGGCGACGGGAACGTACGTGCAGGGATCGAAGTCGCAGGTAATTGTTGACGGGGCGACGGCTTCTTTAGCGCCAGACAGCGCTGCGCGGGTTCGCAAAGATTCCAAGTCGCAGCAGGACGAGTTGCTAGTCACCAAGGGCCAAGGAACTGTGCGGCGCGGACAAGACACGGTCCAGTTAGCCGATTGGGAAAAGGCAAGCTTCAAGGCCAACGAAGGCCCGCTGGAAAAGATCAAGGAGATTGGGCCACCCACGCCGATCTCTCCGGCTAATATGATGCCGATTTTTGCTCCCAGCCTGGAGAAGGCGATCGAGTTTTCGTGGACCCCGATGACCAATGCAAAGGCCTACCGGTTGCAGATCTCGCGGAACCCATACTTTTCATCGTTGATCGTGGACCGCAAAATCACCTCGTCAGCGGTCCTGGTATCCGGGCTTCCGGAAGGCCCCTACTACTGGATGGTGCGGTCCGAAGACGCCGGCGGGAAGGAGTCGGTCGAAAGCGAAAAGAACCGGTTCACGATCATCGCTAAGGAAGCGGTGAGCGGCCAGATTCGGCTGGAACTCGATCCGCTGATCCAGCACGGACACGTGATCGAGCTGACGGGTAAGACCGAGGTTGGAGCGCGGGTAATGGTCAACGGCCACGAAGTTCCAGTGATCGGCGGCGACGGAGGCTTTCATTACTTCATGCCGCCACTGGCCAATGGCGAAAGCGTCATTACCATCACGGCGCAAAACGCCCGGGGCGGCGTGAACACGCAACAGCAGAAAGTTGTGATTCAGTGATGTTTACTCTTGCTGGAACTTTGGGCTTTTTCAGTACTAACGTTATTTGCAGGCGGGCCATGTCCTTCCAATACAATGGAGATACAGGACCCAGACAATTCAGGCATTGAAACTGCGCAAGCTGCGAGCGGTGTAATGCATGCGGGGTGCGCGAGTTCAACACTCTAGAATCGAAAAGAAGAGAGACGCATTCTGTATGTCATCCAAAAACGGATTTCACAACGGTTCCTCTCGCGTGCACAACCTGCGGTCGCTGTTCAGCATGTTTTCGAGCGACCTGGCGATTGATCTGGGCACGGCCAACACCCTGGTGTACGCACGCGGCAAAGGCATCGTAGTCAACGAGCCTTCCATCGTGGCGCTGAACAAGAATACGGGCGAAGTCGAAGCTGTTGGCAAAGAGGCGAAAGAGATGCTGGGGCGCACGCCCGGAAATATTGTCGCCATCAAGCCCATGAAGGACGGCGTGATTGCCGACTTCAAAGTCACCGAGAAGATGCTGAACTATTTCATCCAGAAGGCGCACAACCGCAAGATGCTGGTGCATCCGCGCATCGTAATTGGGGTGCCGTCGGAAATCACGCAGGTGGAAAAGCGCGCGGTCATGGACTCGGCCTATCGCGCCAAGGCCAGCGAAGTTTATCTGGTGGAACAGGCGATGGTGGCGGCGATCGGCGCCGGGCTTCCCATCACCGAGCCTTCCGGCAACATGGTCGTGGATATCGGCGGCGGCACCACCGACATCGCTGTCATTTCCTTGAGCGGAATTGTTTATTCGCGCTCGGTTCGGATGGCGGGCAATCAGATGGACGAAGCCATCATGAATTACCTGAAGCGCAAGTACAACCTGCTGGTTGGCGAGCGCACGGCCGAGCAGATCAAGATGGAAATCGGATCGGCGTATCCGCTGGATAAGCCGCTGACCATGGAAATCAAAGGCCGCAACCTGATCGAAGGCGTGCCCAAGACGATCACGGTTGACGACAGCGAAATTCGCGAGGCTCTGAGCGAATGCGTTTCCACAATTATGAATGCGGTGCGAGTTGCGCTAGAGCGTACGCCACCTGAGCTTTCTGCTGACATCAGCGATCGCGGCATCGTGCTTACAGGCGGCGGCGCGCTGCTGAAGAATCTGGATAAGCGCATCCGCGAGGAAACCGGACTGCCGGTTTCGATCGCCGACGATCCGCTGTGCAGCGTCGTGCTCGGCACCGGCAAGATGCTGAGCGATTTCAAACTGCTGAGGAAGATTTCGATCGAGTAGGCGAGGGCTGCAACGCCGTGATTTCTCGTGATCTATTTTCGGGCCTTCCAGCTCAAACCCAGATCCCGTTGCAGATTGTGCTTGCTGTTGTTGCTTCACTCTGCGCATGGATTGCATTTGATACTCACTACGCGACGAACTGGTTAGCCAGGCTGGGACCAACATGGATGCCTTTGCGTGAAGCTTCGATATCCATGGCCAAAAAGCCGGGCTGGATTTGGTTTTACAGAATTGATTCAGCCGTGGTTTTCGCTGGGGTCGGCTTTATCCTGATTTCGCACTGGCTGTTGCGCTGAACAAGAATTTGCTCATGGCTGACAGCTGATTTTATGGACACTCTTATGGGCCGCTATCGCAACGTGAGCATCCTCGCAGCGGCCGTCTTCATTCAAGTCGTCGGGCTGGCGGTGCAGGTAAAACGCAAGAGCGAGAGTCAATCGGATCGCCTGATCCGGGTGTGGACGATCACTGCTATTACGCCGCTGGAAAAAGGCATTGTGCGCCTGCAGGCCGGCGCCGGCAACCTCTGGCATAACTACATTTATCTCCGCGGAGTCCGGCAGGAGAACCGCAGCCTCAAGGAGAATATCGAACAGCTGCAACTGGAGCAGGTCCGCCTGCGGCAGGATGCGGAACAGGCGCGCCGCCTACAGGCGTTGCTGGGATTCAAAGAGCAGTTCATCGATCAGACGGTGGCAGCGCAGGTAATCGGTTCGAGTGGAAGTGAACAGTCGCGAGTCGTCTATCTCGACAAAGGAAAGAATGACGGCGTCAAAGAAGGCATGCCGGTGATTTCTGCAACCGGCATTGTTGGAAAAGTCATTCTGGTGCAGGCGAGCGTCTCGCAGGTACTGCTCATCAACGACCAGACCAGCGGTGTCGGTACGATTCTGGAAAGTTCCCGTTTGCAGGGCGTGCTGAAAGGGAAAGCCTCGGGCGAACTGGAACTCGGTAACATGATGGCCGAAGAAGAAGTGAAGCCCGGCGATCGAGTGCTTACCAGCGGCGGCGACCAGATTTTCCCCAAGGGGCTTCCGGTCGGGACGATCGATCAGGTGAAGCGAGGCGGAGAATTTCTGCAGATAACCGTCAAGCCCGCCACGCCGCTCAGCCATCTCGAGGAAGTGCTGGTTATTACCCGAAAGCAGGAACGCGAGCCGGAGGCGGCGGGAGCAAGTAAGGTGCGAGCATCGGACATTCTGGCGCAACGGTTGCCGTTCGTGCCCGACAAACCCGCCGAAGCCGCATCCAGCGCGCAGCAAACGACAGGTGCCGGAATGGCGGCGAAGCCGGTAGCGCCTGCCCCGGTGGCGCCTGCCAAGGACCCGATGCACCCCACCGTTCCCGCAGGACGGGGAGCAACGCCGTCGGGGTCGAACCAGTTGGTTCCGTCGAATAGCCCGCCGGTTGCGCCGAGCCCCGTCGCGATCCGCAAACCAGGGACCGCGCCGGCCCTGCAGCCATTGGCCACGCCTTCTACCGCGAGTCCGGCGAAGCCTGCCACAAAGACACCGGCACCGCAACCACAGCAAAGTCAACCGCAGACCGGAGACACTCCGCAATAACGTGGCCGTCAGCTATACATCCCGCGAGCAGATTGAGGTTTACCGGTTCAGTTGGCCGGTGGCGATCGCCATCCCGTTGCTGGCGATTTTTTTGCAGGCCTTCATTCCGCTGCGCCTGCCCTTCTTCTCAATTTTCGACCTGCCGCTGCTGGTGGTGATTTACTTCGCTATGGCACGGCGCAGCCCGATTGCAGGCCTGCTGACAGGAGCTGTCATTGGGCTGGTCCAGGATTCACTCACGGCGCACCATCTGGGTGTTTACGGGATAGCCAAGACGGTGGTGGGCTATGGGGCATCGTCGCTGGGCGTAAAGCTTGACGTCGAAAGTGTGGGCACGCGGTTATTAGTGACCAGCGGTTTCTACGTTATTCACCAGGTGATTTATTTCAGTATTATTCGCGGACTGGTCGGGCTGAACTTGCACTGGAGCTGGCCGCGCGAACTGGGGGCGTCTCTCGCGAATGCCATCCTCGGAGTGCTTTTGTTTACCCTGATGGACCGATTGAAGCAGCGGGCGTGAGCAGCCTTTAGGCTCTGGGTTCATGCCTTTCGCGGCTCTGGAGAGCCGCGCTACATTCCTTGGATTTTCCTTTTACCTGCGTGCTACCAGGCCAGCCTCGTCAGACCCTTTTGCAAATTAGCCCACAGCGCGGGTCAGCTCTCCGGACTTCTGGGTTCAGTGTCGCGCTCTTACTTTCTGAAGTGCGTCACGAATCAACTTGAAGTCCCAGTCAGTGACTTTGGTTTGTCAATTGACGTTCCCTTCAATCCATGTAGATTTAGAATTAAGTTAACCCGTCCTCCGCGGCAGCAAAGCCAAAGACCGTGGACCGAGAGCCGACGACGATTTATGTTTGGCCGCGAAGAAAAGCCCTCGCCAATTCGCCTCACCGCGGTCCAGTACCTGATCCTCGCGATTTTTCTTGTGCTCGCCTATGGACTGTGGCGGCTTCAGGTCTCACAAAGCGATTACTACACCGCGGCGGCTGAACAGAATCGCGTGCGTAACGTTCCCATCCTCGCCCCGCGGGGAAAGATTGTGGACCGTAACGGCCGCACCATAGTTGATAACTACCGGTCCGTCACCGCGCTCCTGCTGCGGGATTCGACGCGCGATCTCACCGTCGATGCGAGCGCTATCGCCTCCGGACTGCACCTGGACGCGAAGGATGTAAAAGACAAGATTCGCCATTTCTCCAGCATGCCGCAGTACCAGCCGATTTATCTGAAGGAAGACATCACCCCTGACGAAGAAGCCTTTATCGAGTCGCACAAAACCGAGTTGCCGGAACTCGACACAATCATGGCCTACCGGCGGCTGTATCCGCTTAAGGGATTCATGGCGCACCTGATCGGGTATGTGGGCGAAGTCAGCGAGGACATGCTGAACCAGTCGCAGTTCGAGCTTTTCAGTCCCGGCGACGTAGTGGGGAAGTCGGGCGTCGAACTCGAGTACAACGGCATTCTGATGGGCAAGAACGGATCGCGGCAGGTGCTGGTGAATAGTCATGGCCAGGAAATCGGCAAGCCGCTGGACGAAAAACCGGCGGAATCCGGCAAGCCGCTGAAGCTGACCATCGATGTCGATTTGCAGATCGCCGCGGAAGAGGCGATTGGCGACAAGAACGGCGCGATCATTGCGATGGACCCGCATACCGGAGAAATTCTCGCCATGGTCAGCCGGCCCACGTTCGATCCCAATGACTTTGCCGTACGAATCACGCGCGGCGACTGGAAAAAGCTGGTAAACGATCCCGACAAACCGCTACTGAATCGTGCGATTCAGGCACAGCTAGCCCCCGGCTCGACCTTCAAAATCCTCATGTCGGTCGCTGGCTGGCAGGAAGGAATTGCGCAAACGCTCAACGTGCACTGCAACGGCGGCGCCGAGTTTTACGGACGCCGATTTGGTTGCTGGGTGAAGGGCGGTCACGGCGAAGTTGATCTGACCAAGGCGATTTATCAATCTTGTGACGTTTTCTTTTACACGCTGGCGAATAAGCTGGGTATCGGCCGCATTGCGCAATACGCGACCTCATTCGGCTTGGGACAAAAGACGGGGATCGATCTTCCGCAGGAAGTCACCGGCGTGATTCCTTCGGAAGAATGGAAGTTGCGGAATTTCCGCCAGAAGTGGTTTGCGGGAGAGACGATTTCGGTGGGCATCGGCCAGGGTGCGGTCGCCGTAACGCCCATGCAGCTTACGCGCGCTATTGCAGCAATTTCGACTGACGGTCGTTTAGTCACCCCGCACGTAGCCGATCCGACAGACTTACCGCGCAATTATCTCGAAGTGAACCACTATCTCGACGTCAAGAACGTCGCAATAGATGCGAATGGCTGGAACGTGATAACGGACGCGATGAGCCGCGTGCTGCTGCCGGAGGGCACAGCGCCCTCCGCCCATGTACCGGGGATTGATATCGCGGGCAAGACGGGATCGGCGCAGATCGTTTCTCTGGCAACGCGCGCTAAACACCAGAACAACGAAGACCTGGCGCAAAACGGCTGGTTTGTGGGATTCACTCCGCGGCGCAATCCCGACGTGGTTGTGGGCGTCCTATTCCAGGGTGGCGAGCACGGGCGATTGGCGGCAAGGCTCGCGACCCAAGTGATCAAGGCATTCGTGGACAAGCAGCGCCGGCAGCCAACGGGACTGGCCGAAAAGCCTGCCAGCGACGGGAAAGCCGACATCGGCGCGCTCTGGACTTCGCCGGATGAGCACGGCGACGGGCAAAAGCTGGAAATGGGACATCTTGCGGTGGCGTTGCCGAAGAAGCCGGTGCCGATGGCGGTGGCCGCGCCGGGCATGCAGTGAAAAAAGAAGTGGTCAGTGGACAGTGGGCCGAAACTCGATTTGGGCGACCGTCCCTACGTGGCTCCCTAAAAGCTAAAAGCTGAGAGCTGTTTTCTTATGTCGCGCTACATTTCATTCCGGGATTTTGACTGGCCGCTGGTCGGCTTCGTGCTGGCCATTTGTACGCTGGGTGTGTTCGAAATTCACAGCGCGACCATCCACACCAAGTTTGCCGGGGCACACATTAAACAGGTTTACTGGATCCTGGGCGGGGTAGCGGGCATGTTCGTCATGAGCCTGCTGAACTACCACATACTGCTCGAGCGGGCGCACTGGGCGTACATCGGCGCCGTGGCGTCGCTGATGGTGGTGCTGGTGTTCGGGCAAAAGTACCTCGGGGCACGGCGCTGGGTAAAGCTGCCCGGAGGGATCCATTTTCAGCCTTCCGAGTGGGTCAAACTCATCCTGATTTTGGCGGTGGCAAAGTACTTTGCCGAGCAGCACCAGCGGGACCTTTCCTGGTCAGACTTCGTGAAGGCAGGCGCGATTGTCGGCGTGCCCATGCTCATGGTTCTGGCGCAACCTGACTTGGGGACGGCGTTGACCTATATTCCGATCGCGGTCATGGGCTTGTTCCTGGGAGGATTGCACTGGAAGCAAGCCGCGGTGGTTCTGCTGCTGGCGGGATTGGCGATGCCTCTAGCATGGCATCACTTGAAGCCCTACCAAAAAGATCGCCTCGTCAGCTTTATGGAGCCCGATGCAGACGCCAAAGGCTCCGGGTATCAGGTTAAGCAGTCATTGATTGCGGTGGGATCGGGTGGCTTGTTTGGAAGCACGCAGGAGTCCCAGACCCGGCTGGCGTTTTTGCCGGTCCCTCAAACCGACTTCATTTTTGCGGCTTTCTCTGAGGGGCATGGTTTTGTGGGTGCGATGGGGGTGTTGCTGCTATACTTCATAGTGCTGATGCGTTTGACGCAGAACGCGCAAACGGCGCCCGACCGCGCTGGCACGTTTCTGGTGATGGGTGTGGTGGCGGTTCTAACGTTCCACATTCTGGTCAATGTCGGCATGGTACTGGGCTTTATGCCGGTTACCGGAATACCTTTGCCGTTAATGAGTTACGGTGGGTCTTCCGTACTGTTTATGTTTTTAGCGCTGGGGATGGTAATGAATGTCCGCATGCGCCGCTTCGTGAACTGAAGCACATGCTTTGCAACAAACCGCGCCAAAGGGGGCGCGGACAAGATTTAAGATAACGATCGCCCTCGCGTGAAGGGGGCAGCACCGGCGGGAATTTACAGCCGGGTAGGATTGAAACAAGGCTTTTCGGGCAGGGAACGGCCCCCTCAGATAGCCCATCGCGGCAAGCGCCGCGGCGGAGACCCGCAGAGTTTGTAGCGGTGCACGAGAGAGCGGTCACAACCCCGGAACTAAGTGTGATCCGTGGAAAAGAATTTTGAATTTCTGCCGCCAGCTCGACCCAGGACACGCGTCCAGGGGCTGGGACGTTCTTCTTTAAGAACGCTTATCGCGTCCTTGATTCATCCTGCCGTCTGTTTCCTATCCTTCCGGTAAAGCTCTCGGCCTTGCAGTGCCGGGAACCGGAGTCTGAATGACAAGAGAATTGTTTGTATCGTCCACGCCCCATGAGACCAAGGTCGGCATGGTGGAGGACGATCAGCTCGCAGAAGTGTACCTGGAGCGTGAAAACGAATACACGCTGGCAGGATCGATTTACAAAGGCCGGGTGACGAGAGTCCTTCCCGGTATGCAGTCCGCGTTTGTGGACATTGGGCTGGAGCGTGATGCGTTCCTCTATGTCTCCGACTTCATGGAACTGGAGAACGCTGATGAGGAACTGGACGAGATTCCCACGACTCCGGTTGTCAATGAGCGGCAGCGGTCTGAGCCGGCCGCGAATGCTGTAGCGCCGGCGGAACTTGAACCAGGAAATGCCTCCGAGGAATTGCCGATAGCAGCCTCAGAGCCCCGAAGCACCAGCAGTTCGGCGCCACGTCGCGACGACCGAGGTGAATTTCGAGGAGGGCGTCGCCGCCGCCGCGGACGGCGCGATCGTCCGGAAAACGGAAGCAACGAGAGACCTAGCCGTCCCGTGCCCTCGGTGCCAGAAGTCAGAGTAGTTCGCAGCGAAAGAGTCGAACGCGACGAATACGGTCCGCCTCCGGGATATCAGCCCATGATTTTGCCCGGCGAGTCCATTTCCAAGTATCGTGGCGTGAAACAGTTTGCGCCGGAATCACGCGCGGCGGTCGGACAGTTCGAGGAAACGAAGGTTCCGCTGCAGTTTGAATCTGCGGCGCCCCTCGCCGAAACCTTCCCCCAGGACGAACCCTTGTTCGCTCAGCGAGCTCACGAAATCGAGGTCTCGAATTCGGAAGTCGGTTCCGAAAACTGGGAGCGCGAGCAGAAGCGGCTTCACGAGATGAACGTAGCGGCAGTGTTCGGCGGCCATGCGGCGGTCCAACAGCTCCAAGCCGACGAGCACGAGGTGGAAGATCACGAAGCGGACGAAATCGGAGACGGTCGTTCCGAAGATGTAGAAGACCGGATGACGGTCATTCCCGCGCGCTCCGATGCCAGCCCATTGTCAACTGCTCCTGCGGTTGAAGAGGAAGCGATCGACGAAGAAGAGATCGACGAAGAAGAAGCGGACATGGTTGCTTACGTCGAGGACCTCGACGCAGATGACGCTTACGATGATCTGGAAGAAGAAACGCATTCGGCTGGAGACTCGGTCGAGCCGGCAGAGGACATCGCTGCATCCGCGGAAGTAGGCGAAATGCCGGGTGCCGCCTCAGAAGCATCCGCAGAGATAGCCGAAGTAGACGAAGGCCCGGAAGCCGAAGCGGCCGAAGAAGATGAACTGGAAGAAGCGCAGGCGGAAGCCGAGGCGCTGCTCGCTTCTGAAGGCCTCGAGAGCGGGACCGTGGACTCCAGCGCGGAAGTTCGCGCTCCGGCGGCAACGGCTGCATACACGCAGCGGACTGCGCGTCCGGCCGACCGCGAGCGTGAGCGGAGAGGCAATAGTGGGCGCCGGTTCAAGGGCGGTCCCCGCACCAAGTTCCGTAAGCGCGAGCCGCAGAACTTGCCGCTGATCAGCGACCTGCTCAAAGAAGGCCAGGAAATTCTGGTCCAGATTGCGAAGGAGCCCATTGCCAAGAAGGGCGCTCGCATTACCAGCCATATCGCCTTGCCGGGACGGTTCCTGGTTTATATGCCGACGGTCAATCACACCGGCGTTTCGCGGAAGATTGCATCGGAGGAAGAACGCCAGCGGCTGAAGCGCATCATCATCAGCGAGCGCGAAAACGGGCATGGCGGTTTCATTGTCCGCACAGCTGCGCAGGGCGCCGACGAGCAGGAACTCCGCGCCGATATCCGTTTCCTGAAAGGCTTGTGGAACGAAATTCGCACGCGCGCGGAAAGCAGCAAACCGCCTGCGCTGATCTATCACGATCTGAATGTGGTGGAGCGGGTACTGCGCGACCAGGTGACGTCGGACTTCGCAGCCATCTGGGTGGACACCGAACAGGAATACGAGCGCATTCTGCGTTTCGCCAACCGCTTCCAGCCGGCGCTGGTGCGGCGTGTAAAGCTTTATTCAAAAGAAGTGCCGTTGTTCGAGCAGTTCGGACTGAAAGACGAGATCGACAAGGCTCTAAAGTCAAAAGTGTGGCTGAAGAGCGGCGGTTACATCGTCATTAATCAGACCGAAGCGCTGGTTGCGATTGATGTCAATACCGGCAAGTACGTTGGCAAAACGTCGCGCCTGGAAGACACCATCGTCAAGACCAACGTGGATGCGATTAAGGAAATCGTGCGGCAGATCAGGCTGCGCGACCTCGGTGGAATCATTATTATTGACTTCATCGATATGGATGAGCGCCGCAACCGGCAGAAGGTCATGCAGGCGCTGGAAGAGGCGCTGCGCGCCGATCGATCCCCGTCGAAGGTTTTGCAGTTTAACGACTTCGGATTGGTCGCGATCACCCGCAAGCGGGTGAAGCAGTCATTGGAACGCACGATCGGTTCGCCATGCCCCTATTGCGAAGCCACCGGATACGTTAAGAACGTCAATACGGTGTGCAACGAAATTTACGTCGAGATGCGGAAGATGGCCAAGGGCCTCGACCATGCCGACGTGATGCTGCGGGTCAATCCGGAAGTAGCGAAAGGGTTGAAGTCGAACAGCGGTAAGTGGCTCATCGAATTGGAAGAGTTGACGAAGAAGACTGTGATCGTCAAGAGCGATCCGGCGCTGCACCAGGAGCAGTTCGATATAAATTGAGCGCGCTTTCCGCGGCGCCTGAGCCGCGGGCGCTCATCCCGAGCGGCAGCGAGGGATCTCCTATCAGCCCTCAGCTTTCAGTAAAAATGAGGGCGGGCGTTTTCGCCCGTCCTTTTTTGTTCCCTCGCAGAACTGGCGGCTACACTTCCATCGTCTTGAGCTCGGGGTCAGCGACGCTTTAGTCGTGCGCTGCACATCTTCCACTCCAACCCGGGCGCGATTTCCTGCAGAACAAGGCCGGCGGCCGCTGTGGAAACAAGAGACTTTTTCTGTTCCTGACTCAGTTACTCTTGAGCCTGCGTTACCATACGAAGCATGCGATGTCTATCCGCACAATCCGTGTTGGCTGCAATGCTAAGCGCAGTCTTGACGATGTTCGCCTTTGCAATCGGCCTCGCGCAGAACGGAGCGCAACAGAGCGAGTCTGTTCCCGGCAAGGACGCGCTTCACCCCGTCGAAGAGAAAGGCAGGTGGGGATATGCGAACGCCGCAGGAACGTTGGTTATAAAGCCAAAGTACTTCGCCGCAAAAGCTTTCAAGGAGGACCATGCACTGGTGGTGACCCGGAAGCCGTGGGCGCCGCTGGGAAACGAATACGGGGAGTTTCGCCTTGCACAAGTCACATGGGTTAACCGTTCTGGTCGTGAGATACGCCCTCCGGTTTCGGTTCGAAGTGCTTCCAGTTTCTCGGACGGACTTGCCGCTGTTGTGCCAGACGCGGTCGTGCGGACAACTGGAGGCTGCGCAAAGGGCGGCTATATCGATACCATTGGGCAGTGGGCGATTAAGGCGCAGTTTGATGGTGTGAGCGACTTTTCAGAGGGTCTCGCCGCAGTCAACATGGGGGCGAACTGCGGAATGGGAGGCAAGTGGGGCTACATTGACAAGCATGGCGAACCCTCAGTCCCTTTTAGGTTCCTTTCAGCAGGTCTGTTTCACAATGGACGTGCTTGCGTTTCGGAGGAGCGGGGGAAAGAGGAAGTTATAGACCGAAACGGCAACACCGTTCCCAACGAAAAATGCAAATGAGGACGGAGTTGAAGTGATGACAAATCGGCTTCGCACCAACCCACCGAGTTCTTCCGCAACCTGCTAGGCCGGCATGGTGCGGAGCTGCGGGCTGGGGATCAGCGACGCTTCGGTTGCGCGCTGCACGTCTTCGATACCCAGCCCGGGCGCGATTTCTTCGAGGACCAATCCTTCCGGCGTCACGCTGATGTATGCCATCTCGGTAACGATCGTATCAACCACGCCTGATCCGGTCAGCGGCAGCGTGCAGCGCTTCAGAATTTTTGGTTGGCCGTCGCGCGTGGTGTGCTCCATGGCGACGATGACGCGGCAATCGCTGGACACCAAATCCATTGCGCCGCCCATGCCTTTCACCATTTTTCCGGGAATCATCCAGTTAGCCAGATTGCCTTTTTCGTCTACTTCCATCGCTCCCAGGACGCTCAGGTCGATGTGGCCACCGCGAATCATCGCGAAAGATTCGGCGCTGGAGAAGTAGGCCGTTCCCGCAAGTTCTGTAATCGTTTCTTTGCCGGCGTTGATCAGGTCTGCGTCTTCCTGGCCTTCGATCGGGTAAGGCCCGATGCCGAGCATTCCGTTCTCACTTTGCAGAACGACTTCAATGCCGGGCGGAACATGGTTGGCGACGAGCGTGGGCATGCCGATGCCCAGATTCACGTAGAAGCCATCACGCAGTTCGCGCGCGATGCGCTTCACGATGCGTTCGCGTTTATCTATATATTGGTCTTTGGCGTCCTTGGGCATATCCTCTTCTTACTCTGCTTACGACGCTTTTCGCACCGTGCGTCGCTCAATTCTGCGCTCGTAGCTCTCGCCCCGCAGAATGCGGTTGACGTAAATGCTGGGCGTGTGGACGGAGTCGGGTTCGATGTCGCCGACCTCGACCAGATTTTCTACTTCAGCGATAGTGACGCGCGCCGCCGCCGCCATTATCGGATTGAAATTACGCGCGGTCTTGCGATACGCAAGATTGCCCCACTTGTCGCCCTTCCATGCCCTCACCAGGGCGAAGTCGGCCTTCAGGCAGCGTTCCATTACATACAGGCGGCCTTCGAATTCGCGGAGTTCTTTTCCTTCGGCGACCACGGTTCCCACGCCGGCCGTGGTGTAAAACGCAGGTATGCCGGCGCCGCCGGCACGAATGCGTTCTGAAAACGTCCCTTGCGGAATCAATTGCAGATCGAGCTTCTTTTCGATCACCATGTGCTCGAGCAGCTTATTTTCTCCGACGTAGCTGCCGATGTGGCTGCGAATTTGGCCGTTCTCCAGCAGTAGGCCCATGCCGAAGCCGTCGATGCCCACGTTGTTGCTGATGGTGTTGAGATTCTTGACGCCCTTGCGCACCAGGGCGCGCAGCAGGTTTTCCGGGATGCCGCACAGTCCGAAGCCGCCGACCATGATCGTCGCTCCGTCGTGGATATCCGCAATGGCAGCTTCTGCGCTGGCGACGACTTTGTTCATCGCAGAAATTGTAAACAAATTTGCGAGGCGCGACACGTGGGCAATGGCGGCGCGGATTCTTAAAGCGAGATAGCGGACGGGTCGCAATCAGTTTCTACCGCCGAGTTCCGGCGCTGTTCGCGGCGAGGGTTGCGGAAATGCGAGTTCATTCCTGCGATCGAGCACAGCACATAGAACAGCATGGCGTTGGCGGGAATCTGAAGATTGAAGTCCACAAAGCTGTGCACGAGGATTCCGCTGACGCCCAGCAACGCGGCCAGCGCCACCGCACCGTTTACGTCGGCCGTCCAGGTCCGAGCTTTACGAATCGCAGGGCGCAGGGCCGCCAGCACAAACCAGATCCCCACACCAAAGCCCAGCAGACCGGTTTCCGTCAGCAACTGCAGGTAATCATTGTGGGCCTGATTGACGAAAGCGTTAGTGTAGAAACTTCGGAACTGAGGATAGACGCCGGGGAACGCTCCGAGGCCCCAGCCCAGAATCGGGCGCTTGGCGAACATGTGCAGCGAATCGCGATCAATGGCGACGCGGATGTCGGTACGAACGTCGGAATGCCCGGCGACCGCCAGAGTTGAGATGCGATCGGAAACTTCGCTGCCGCCGATCCAGGCCACACACGCCAGCGCAATCAACAGAAATGCACTTAGTACCAGCACGGTGCCGTTGCGAGTACGCTCCCGGAACAGGAACCAGAAGAACAGTGCGACCTCAAACGAGAATGCAGCCATGCCGCCGCGCGATCCCGAGAGAAAAATTGAAGCACCCATGAAGGCCGCCGCCGCCGCGGCCATCCACCGCTTGCGCCCGTGGGCGTACTTGCTGAAGGCATAGACCAGCGGAATAGGTGCGAGCATTTCCATCAACCCCGCATAGTGGTTGTGGTTTACGTAGGAACCGTAAATCCAGCCGCCGAAGCGCGGCGTGCGTAGCCAGTAGAGTTTGCCGTTTGAGCTCAGCGACTGCAAGACAGCAAACATCGCGAAGCATGCGCCAAAAATGGTCAACGCAGTCGTGACGCGACGGACGTCTGTCGTCCGCGCCATCGCCTGAGTGATAAGGAAAGACATACATCCATAAGCGACGAAAAGCAGCAACGCTGAACTCGTCACGTGGCGGTAGTTTGGCGCGCCCACAGCGAGCTGCAAAAAGATCACAGCACTAAAAGCGCACATGGGCGCGAACACAGGATTGCCTGCGACCACGATGGTCCCAGACTTCATCTGGCGCATCGCCCAGACCAGGACCAACGCCGCTGCAGAAATCTCGAGAACGGTGACTGCCCAGAGTTCGACTGCTCCGAAAGCCAAAGGTGCGAAGACCAGCAATCCAACCACGCCATAGAGAAAGACTTCGTTCCAGCGTGAGCGGATAGTCTGAAGCGGAAGGTATGTCTCTGGAATATCGCCTAAAGGCAGCGGCGCGGTCATCGCGCCTCCGATCCGGCCTGCACCAGGCGCAGCCCGTCAATCCAGAGCTTGCCGCGGATCGGCCGGCCTGCAGGGACTCGCAACACGTGCACGATAACCATATGAGTTTCGGCGGGAGTTACGAAACTGCCGCCGGCGTTTTTCCAGAAGTCTGCGTCTGTTAAGTCTTCGCTGGCGAAGAGGGGCGTTGCCTTGTAAGCATCGTGAATGGCGAACTGCAACGCTCCAGCGCCGTCCATGTCTTTGGCCTTGTAGAACGCGGTGAATTCGTAGTGAGTGTTGGGTTCGACACTTACCATCTGCGTGATTCCGGAGTCAGAAATTCCGGCGCCGTCGAGCGTTATCCGCAAGGACCGCGAGCCGGAGTGGGTCTCACTGGGGTCCAGCGCGATGGCGACCCCCGGTTGGGTTTCGTGCGCCCAGTCGAATCCGCCGTTCAGGATGTCGAGGCTGAAGTCGCCGTTCACCAGCAAATTCTCCGGGGAGGGTTGATACGCAGCGATGTCGGCGAGCCGGGCCGCCTGTTTCCAAACCAGGACGGCCTGCTCGACCTGCTGATGACTGAGAAGATAGCGCTCATAGCCCAGCAAGTCGGACCGTTCCACCGGCTGCTGCAGGTCAAATATTTTCGCCCAGACTTTTTGAGCAGCGGCGGGCTCATTCCTCGAAATCAGAAATTGAAGAAAAGGGATGTTCGCCGCCGGGGGGACGACGTTATCAAGCAGGGCGTCGGCGTCGGGATGAATCTTCCATGCCGTCGTCATTGCCGGCCAAGTCAGCGGTGCATCGTTTTCGAGCACCGTGCGAAACTGCTGCATGGCCGCATCGGTCAGGCCTGCGGCCAGAAAGAAATTGGCGGCCTGCCAGGCGGTTTCGGGGGTGCGCGGATCGACAGCGAGTGCACGGTCGAGGGCCGACTTCTCTCCCTCGGAATCGCCCAGCAACTGGCGGGCGGCGGCTAGGTTGATCCAGTATTTCGAGGAATCGGGATTAAGCTGCACCGCAGATTCCAGCCATGGAGTCGCTCGGCCAGGAAACTGGAGGGCGAGTTCACGGATCCCGAGCCGGTAGCGGTACTCAGCGTTTCCCGGATCCAGCCGGACGGCGCGCCGCAGAGACGCGTCGTCATCGGCCCGCGAGAAATGATCGGCCAGCAGTCGTGTGGTTGCGACAGCGAAGTATCCGGTTGCCGCAGCGACCACGGTCGCCGCAGCAGTCCACTTCTTCGCCGAACTGCGAAGGCTTATCTGCATTTTCCGTTAGAGCGAACACTTCCCGTCCGAACAGAATCTCTTCATGCTCCGGGGGAAACGGCCTCAGCCGAATCCTGGGCATTGCCTTCCATGTTCTCGTCGTAGTAACGCTGGCCGTATTTTCCCTGATATTCGTAGTAGTAGTAGTAATCGGCTGATTCCAGATCAACCGCGTTTAACAGCACGCCCGCAACCCGCGCATTTACCTGAGCAAGAATGTCGCGCGCGCGCCGCAGCGCAGGCTTCGTCGTCTGTGCGGAACGGATCACGAGCACGACTGCATCAGCGCGGGTGGAAAGCACGACCGCGTCTGTAACCGACAAAGTTGGTGGAGTATCTACGATGACGTGGTCGTACTGATCGCGAAGCTCTGCCAGCAGGTCAACCATCTGCGCGGAGGCCATCAATTCCGCCGGGTTAGGCGGTGGCGGACCCGCCGGAAGAATGTAGAGGTTCGCCATCAGTGTGGAACGCACAGTCGCCTGCTGAAGCGTCGCTCCTCCGGTCAGCACGTTGCTTAAGCCAATGCGGGAACTGATGCCCAGCGCCTTGTGAATGCTGGGCCGGCGGAGATCGGCGTCAATCAGCAGTACACGTGTGCCCTTCTGCGCCAGGACAATGGCCGTGTTGACGCTGGTTGTGGTTTTGCCTTCACGCGGCAGCGCGCTGGTGACCAGAATGATTTTTGGCGGCGCTCCCACCGAAGTAAGCAGCAATGAAGTGCGCAGCGCGCGGTAGGATTCAGCCATCTGCGACTGCGGTCGTGACTGCGTGACCAGTTCGACCGGTTCCCGGCCGCCGGTTACAACCAGGCCGCGCTTGGCGCTGGTTTCTCCATTGCTCTTCGATCCCATAGGAATCATGCCGAGCGACGGCAGACCTGAGATGGCTTGCGCCTGCTCAGGTGTTCGCACCGTGTTGTCGATTCCTTCCAGCAGGAAGGCCAGCCCCACTCCGCTGGTGAGCCCGAGAATAAACGCGAAGCCCAAGTTGCGGGGGATGTCAGGCTCTGCCGGGCTGGTGGGGGTGCGCGCGATATCGACCGGGCGAATGTTGTTGGAGCGCAAGCCGGCCGTCACGCCCGCTTCTTTCAGTTTTTGCAGAAGGCCTTCGTAAAGCGTGCGGTTGGTTTCGAAATCACGCTTCAGAAAACTGTATTCAATCGCGCTTTCGTTCAGTTTGTTTTCCTGCTGCTTCTGCTCTTCGAGGGCGTCATGCAGCAGTTGTTCCCGATGCAACGCCGCAAGGTAGTCACCGCGCAGCCTCGCCGTGGCTATCTTCATTTCATTCTGAATCTGGACGTCGATCTCCTGCAACTGATTATTTAACTGCGTGATCTTCGGATAAGCGGGTCCGAACTGCGTGTTGAGCTGCGCTGCCTGAATTTTGATGTCGGCCCTTTGCGCCTGAAGTCTGTCCAGTAGCCCGGATGCCGCGACCATGTCTTTGCTCCGGCCCTGGCCGAGTCCGGCGGCTACCGATGCCGCCGACTCGGTGTCACCAGCTTCAGCAAGCCGGTAAACCGACTCCCGCTGCATACGGTCGGATTCCGCCGTCGTCAGTTCCTTGTTGAGCGCATCCAGTTTCTCAGTGGTGATGTTTTGCTTGTCGTCAATACCGAGAATCTGATGTTCCTTCTGGTATTTGACCAGTTTCTCCTGCGAAGTCTCAACCTTCATCTGCAGATCGACCAGTTGGCGCGACAGCCAGTCTGAAGCCTGCATCGTGGATTCAAACTTCGTCTTGAAATTCTGCTCGATGTAAGTGTTGGCCACCGCGTTCACCACGCGCGCGGATAATTCTTTGTTGGGGCTGCGGTAATGGATGTCGATGATGCGCGTGTTCGGCTCGAGGAGCACCCGCAGGTTTCCTTTGAACGCTCCCAGCAAGGCATTGGCCCGCGCAGAGTCGGGTTGCAGCGCGTCAGTAGTCAGGTCAAGGCCGGAGTTCGACTTGATTCCGCGGCCGCCGAATTCCGGCAGTTTGTCCAGATTCAATTGCGAGATTACTTGCAGGGCGAGCAAGTCGCTGCGCAGGATGCGGACTTCGGTATCCAGATCGGTTGGGTCGTAGTAATCGAAAGAGTTGTTGCCGTCGCGAATGCTGGTAAGCATTGGATCAGGTTTGTTGATGGCAATGCTTCCAAAAGCGTCGTAAATCGGCGTGGCGCGCAGGCTGGCGATTAGGGTCGCGCCGAAGATTACCGCCAGCGTTCCCACCACGACCCAAACCCGCTTGATCAGAACACGAAGATAATCGCGGAGTATCGAGTCCTGATTTGCCATTGCAGGATGGATGGCCGAAAGGTTGCGGGTGAACTGCATGGGGCCGGGTACGACTTCGCGCAATGCTGGCGTATTGGTTTGAAAGATCGGGCTTGATTCCATCAGACCCCTTCACGCATTTACAGAATCGCCAGAAAGCCTGGCGGACGTGTGGCGAAGTTCAGTATGGCAGAGAAGATCGTCAAGTGGCCTTGATTGAGTTGGTTCCAAGCTGTGCAAAGAAGGAGGATTCACAGGCTGGTCCGGCGCAGAATGACTATACTGGCGCAGGGTCACAGCGTATCGTTCGCAAGAATCGTTGAGGTGAGAATGAACTGGTCAGAAGAAGCGGTTCTGGTAACCGGGGGCACGGGGTCGTTTGGAAAGAAGTTTGTCGAGGTCATGCTGCGGGAATACGGTCCGCGCAAGCTCATCATTTTCAGTCGCGACGAATTGAAGCAGCATGAGATGCGGTCCGCCGGACTGGATGGTCCCAGCCTGCGCTACTTCCTGGGCGATGTGCGTGACTTGCCGCGACTAGAAAGGGCTTTCGCCGACGTCACGGTAGTCGTGCACGCGGCGGCGTTGAAGCAGGTCCCGGCTTGCGAGTACAACCCCTTCGAGGCTATCCAGACGAATATCAACGGGGGCAAAAACGTGATTGAGGCCGCCATTAACCGCGGGGTCAGGCGCGTGGCGGCACTGAGTACGGACAAAGCCGTCAATCCGATCAACCTCTATGGCGCTACCAAACTCTGCGCCGAAAAAATGTTTGTGCAGGCCAATGCCTACGCCGGCGCGCAGGACTCCCGCTTCAGCTGCGTGCGCTACGGCAACGTGGTTGGAAGCCGGGGCAGCGTGGTTCCGATGTTCATGGAGCAGCGCAAACGCGGGAAGATTACGCTGACCGATACTCGCATGACACGCTTCTGGATCACCCTGGACCAGGGCGTGCGCTTTGTGATTCGCTGCCTGGAGCAGATGCACGGCGGCGAAATTTTCGTCCCGAAGATCCCCAGCATGAAGTTGCTGGACATGGCCAATGCGGTGGCCCCGGATTGCCAGATCGATTGCGTTGGCATTCGTCCCGGTGAAAAGTTGCACGAGGTGTTGCTCTCCGAGGATGAGTCGCGAAATGCCGTAGAGACTGACGACATGTTCGTGATCCAGCCGGCGCACAACTGGTGGAAGAAGGAAAACTGGCGGCAGGCCCGAAGCCTGCCCGAGGATTTCCGATATGCCAGCGACACCAATACCGATTGGCTGACAGCCGACGCGCTGTATAGCCTGGTGGAAGGCAGCGCGCCCGGGTTGTCGGTGGTGGCGAGAAACACAAAACTGCGCGCCAACGCCTGACTTGCCATGCCCCTGAGCGCACCAACCCGCGTAGCGCTGGCAATCCACGGCGGAACGCCGGTGCGAAAGACGCTCCTTCCTTATGGCCGGCAGTCGCTCGACGAGGGCGACATTCAGGCGGTCGTCGATACTCTCCGCTCCGACTGGCTGACGACCGGTCCGAAAGTAACCGAGTTCGAAGAAGCCTTTGCCGCGTGGGTGGGCGCGCGTCATGCGATCAGCTTCAGCAGCGGCACGGCTGCGCTGCATGGAGCAGTTTTCGCGGCTGGGGTTGGAGCAGGCGACGAAGCCATCACCACGCCGCTCACATTTGCGGCTACCGCCAACTGCGTCTTGTATCAGCAGGGGACGCCAATTTTTGCCGACGTTGTTCCCGATACGCTGACCATCGACCCGGATCGAGTTGCGGCCGCGGTAACAACAAAAACCAAAGCCATCCTACCCGTCGATTACGCAGGACAGCCGGCGCACCTGGCGCGGCTTGCGGAAATTGCCGACCGGCACGGGCTCACGGTGATCGAAGACGCGTGTCACGCGCTGGGCGCCGAGTACAAAGGGAAACGCGTGGGCGGCATCGCGCACATGACCGTGTTCAGCTTTCATCCGGTAAAACACCTTACGACCGGCGAAGGCGGCATGGTTACAACAGATGGTGCGGCCCTTGCCGATGCACTGCGCAAGTTTCGTAATCATGGGATCACTAGCGGAGCGCGCGACCGTCAACAAGCTGGGCAATGGTATTACGAGATGGTACTGCTCGGGTACAACTACCGGCTGACCGACATCGCTTGCGCGCTCGGACTGAAACAACTGGAGAAATTAGACGCGAATCTCGCGCGCCGGAGGGAAATCGCTGCCCGTTATTCTTCTGCGTTGCGACACGTTGCCGGGGTCACGGTCCCTGCGGTGCGGGAGGATGTGCTGCCCGCGTGGCATCTATACCCGATTCAGTTGGATCGGTCGCGGTTGACCACCGGCCGAGCGGAAATCTTTACCGCGCTCCGCGCCGAGAACATTGGCGTGAACGTTCATTACATTCCGGTACACCTGCATCCTTATTACCGGGAGAGGTTCGGTTACCGGGGAGGCGAATTTCCCATAGCGGAAAACGCGTACGAAAATCTCATCAGCCTTCCAATGTTTCACGGGATGAACGACGCGGATGTGGAAGATGCGGTGAGGGCGGTGGAGAGGGTCGTTGGACACTACGCGAGGTGAGAGCATGAGCCCAGAAGGAAGAGTGGATTCAGGAAGTGACGCTGAAACCGTTCAGGCGCAGGTGTGGCAAGGCGAATTCGGTCGCGAGTACACGGACCGCAATACGCTCGACTTGGAAGAAATGAACAGGTTGTGGTCGGCGAACTATGGGCTGAGCCGGAGGGACGTTAATCGACTTTTTCTAAGGGATATTCCGAAGGATGCGAGTTTTCTGGAGGTCGGTTGCAACGTGGGGAACCAATTGCTGCAGCTGCAGGAACTTGGGTATACGAACCTCTCCGCGGTTGAAGTTCAGCCGTACGCGGTGGAAATCGCTCAATCCCGGCTTGAAGACGTTTCTATCCGCCAGGGTTCGGCGTTGTCGCTGCCCTACGAAAGCGATTCGTTCGACGTGGTGTTCACTTCGGGCGTGTTGATCCATATTGCGCCACAGGACCTTCCGCGGGCGATGGAGGAAATCCACCGGTGCACAAAGACCTACATCTGGGGAGCGGAATATTACGCTCCCGACGTCGAGCGGGTGAACTACCGGGGTCACGATGGGCTCCTGTGGAAGATGGATTACGCGAAGCGGTATCTGCAAGAATTTAAGGACCTCGAGGTAGTAAGAGAGCAGCACTTGCCCTATTTGCAGAACCAGAACGTGGATACTGTATTCCTGCTGAGAAAAGTACGCTGAGTCCGAGCGGAGAAAAGTTGAGAGTCACCGCGATCATTCAGGCGCGCATGGGAAGCACGCGCCTCCCGGGCAAAGTCCTGATGGATCTCGGGGGCGAGACTGTCCTCAGTCGCGTGGTGAGCCGCGTTCGCCGTGCTTCTCTGGTTCATGAAGTCGTGGTTGCGACGACTGAGTCTGCGAGCGACGATGCCGTTGTCGCTGAGAGCGGCAGGCTGAATGCGAGCCTGTTCCGTGGATCGGAGCGCGATGTACTCGATCGATATTTTGCCGCCGCGAAGCATTTCAGGTCCGATGCCGTCGTCAGAATCACTTCCGACTGTCCACTCATTGATCCTTCGTTGATCGATGATCTTATAAACAAGTTTCTCGAGGAGCGGGCAGATTTCGCTTGCAACGTTTGGCCACGCACTTATCCCAGAGGCCTGGATGCGGAAGTATTCACCACCGCGGCGCTCTCGCGAGTGTGGCAAATGGCGGACCAGCCTCACCAGCGCGAGCATGTGACACCTTTGTTTTACGAGCGGAAGGACGCCGATCTGTTTTGTTTTGTTTCGGTGCGCGGCGAGGCCGACTTCAGCCGCCACCGTTGGACGCTCGATACTCGGGAGGACCTGCAACTGATTCGAAGTATTTACGCTGCATTAAATAACCGTAGTGATTTCAGCTGGCGCGAGGCGCTGGAACTGGTGGAAAGTTCGCCGGAGTTGTATGCCCAGAACTCGCAAGTCGTCCAAAAGCCGATGCTGGAGACGGCATAGCCGTTATGCTCGTGCTACTAGTCCACCCCGACGACGACGCTGGATATGGCCCGTGGTCGGGGTCCCGGTGGGACCGCGTGATCGATATGGGCGCGGCGGGCGCCATGGCGAGCGGTTTGGCGAGCGAAGCGATTGGTGTACAAATCGAAGGGCTGCCGAAGTTGGATACGGGCGATTTCAAGCGCATTCGGCAGGCGCTGGCGGCAGGATCCGGCGTGCTGATTGATTCTCACGGCTTCGACTGGTGGGATTTATTCTCAATCGAGTTTCATCAGCAGATCGAAAGACTGTGTGCGTTGCGCCACGTTGGGGAGACATTGGCTCCAACGGACGAAATTTTCGTTTCGCGTCCCAGCCTGGATTCTCGGCTGCTGGAGTCTCTTTTGGGGCAGAAACTGCATTACTGCGCGCCGCCGGAATCCGCCGGTAGGAGGCTGTCGCGCCGAGTGCGAGCCGCATTGAAGTTCCGCCCGCGGCAGTTGATGGAAATTCTGGGAGACAAGTACGACGGCGGATATCGCTTGCGCCGATTGACCGCCCCAGCGCCTCCAAAATGTCCGCGACCAGTGGTGCTGGTTCCGAGCTCTTACATCAATGTTTCACGTGGGGCGGTTGCATATGCGTTGGCGGTGCCCGAACGCGACTTTTTGCTGGTAACGACGCGGGCAAGCGGGCGTATGAACGAAGTTCCTGCGAATGTGAGCAGCGCCACATTAGCTTCGTATGCCGACGGAGCGGTGGCTGCATTAGAGCTACGGCGCTTGATCGAGAGCTGGGACGTGCTTGAGAAGCACTTGGCGCTGAACGACGAGTTGAGCGTTCTCGCGCGGCTCGGAATATTAAGTAGCGTTGTGCCAATGTTGCGGTCAGGGCTCGCAACCCGGGATGCATGGTTGCGGGTGTTCGAGTCCGCAACCGTTCAATCGGTCCTATGCGGCGACGAGATGAATCCCTCTACAAGACTACCTTTGCTCATTGCAAGGCGCCGCGGCGTAACTGCGCTGACGTTTCACCACGGCGCACTGGACGGAAGATATCGCTATCGCGATCACTGCGCGGACGTAATGCTCGCCAAGGGCCAGATGGAAGCTGACTACCTTACGAACGCTTGTGGTCTCGCCGAACAACGCGTTGTGATTGCTCCGGCGCCATGCGCGGCCCGCACCAAAACGGCACGGATTGGGAAATCGATCGCATTCTTTTCTGAGCCTTACGAAGTTGCCGGAAGCCGATGTCGCGACGTGTACCGGCAAACGCTGCCGCATCTGGCAAAGCTTGCCCGTGAACAGGGATGCGAGCTTGTGCTCAAGCTGCATCCGCAGGAAAGCCGCCGCGAGCGTTCGGGCATCGCTGCCCTGGTGCTCACCAAAGAGCGGTTCAGCATTGTGGAAGGGCCGTTAACGCCGGAGCTGCTCAACCAGGCCTGGTTCGCAGTCACGGTTTGTTCCACAGCGGCGGTTGACGCTACCCTCGCCGGCGTTCCTGTGTTTCTCTGCCGTTGGCTCGATCAATCCGTTTACCAGTATGGGGAGCAATTCGTGAAGTTCGGCGCCGCGCTGCCATTGACTTCACCGGAAGATATTGCGTCGGTGCCGGAGCACCTTGCGAATTTCACACTCAGGTCGTCCGGCTCATTTTGCGCGGAGGCCGATACATCACAATTACGGCAACTGCTGGGTGGCGACGACCCGCTGACGACGGAGCCAGAGGCGCGCGCGGAGAAGGCATGGGCTTAGGGACTATTCTGATTCGCGCCGACGCCTCGCCAGAAATTGGAACGGGGCACGCGATGCGCTGCCTGGCGCTGGCGCAGGCTTGGAGTGATCAGGGCGGGCGGGCGGTGTTTGCGATGGTTGAGTCAACGTCGGCGATTCGCGAACGGATTGCCGCCGAACATTTCGAGGTCGTGGAAATAGCCGCTGCAGCCGGAAGCAGTCAAGACAGCGAGTCGCTTCGCCGATACGCAGAAGAGCAGCACGCTTCGTGGATTGTGCTGGACGGATATAGGTTCGATGCCGAGTACCACCAGGGAGTTCGCGAGGGCCCGTCGAAAGTGTTGTCCATTGATGACGATGGGCGCTGTAGCGAGTTCGGGTCAGATTTGATTCTGAATCAGAACGTCACAGCTTCCCCGGCGATGTATGCGGGCCGCGCCGAATCGCGACTATTGCTGGGACCGCGTTACGCACTTCTGCGACGAGAGTTCGTGGTCCTGCGCGGGCACAACCGGACGATTCCGCCGAGTGCAAAATCGGCCCTGGTGACCCTGGGGGGCAACACTCAGGTGGACGTCGCTCAGGCGGTACTCGCGGCACTGGCGAAAACTGAACTGCCGGAGATGACTGTAACGTTTGTGGTCGGCGGAAGCAGCCCCTTCCTTAATTTCGTCCAGCCGACTACCGGTTGCCCGCGGGTTACGTTCGCAAGAAACCCACCGAACATGGCTGAGTTAATGGCATCGGCCGACATCGCGATCTCTGCCTCGGGATCAACGTGCTGGGAGCTGTGCTTCCTGGGCGTGCCGTCTTTGCTGATCGATGTAGCCCCGAACCAGAGGCCAATTGCGCGCGCGCTCGATGCCGGCGGTTACGCAATACACGCCGGCGCAGGTGGACATGTTTCGGAGAAAAAACTTTCCGACCAATTCCGCGAATTGGCGATGTCGCAAGAACTCAGAGGGCACCTTTCAGAACGATGCCTAGGCCTTGTGGATGGCCGCGGGGCGCGCCGCGTCGTTTCTGCACTGCGCGCGGAACAACTACTATTCCGACGGGCCGTCTCAAGCGACGCCGAGATCCTCTGGATCTGGAGTAATGAACCCGATGTCCGAAAAGCGTCGCTTTCGAGCAATCCGATTGGATGGGGCGAGCACCAAGCGTGGTTTCGAGCGCGGTTTGCCGATCCGGGCAGCCTCATCCTGATCGCGGAAGAAGCAGGGGAGCCGATCGGAACGGTAAGACTTCAAGCGGAAGAAGCGGCCGGCGCCAGAATTAGTTTGACTGTGGCGCCGGGTGCTCGCGGTTTAGGACTTGCCGCAAGGCTAATTGAAGAAGGCATGGAGCGGGCTGCCAGCGTCTTCGGCGTGGGCGAAGTGGAAGCCCTGGTCAAGCCGTGGAACCACGCGTCAAGAAGATCATTTGAGAATGCAGGATTTCGTGTCGCCTCAAGCCCCGATTCCAGCGGTCCCAGTTTCATCCGCTATGTTCGAGAAACACTCCAGGCACCGGCGGGCAATTCGGTCGCAACTGCCGCCAGAAGGCGAGCTTAACCCATGCGTATCGGATCCCGCGAAATCGGCGACGGACATCCCGTTTACATCGTCGCGGAGCTTTCTGCTAATCACAACCAGGAACTCCGTACCGCTCTTTGCTTAATTGAAGCCGCGAAGCAGGCGGGTGCTGATGCCATCAAATTGCAAACCTACACACCCGACACGATTACCATTCGCTCCGATGCCGCGCCTTTCCAGGTGCGCGGAGGCACACTGTGGGATGGTCGCACGCTGTACGACCTCTACGCCGAGGCATTCACTCCATGGGAGTGGCACGCCGAATTACAAAAAGCCGCTGCCGCACAGGGTCTGGACTTTTTTTCGTCGCCATTTGATTTCACCGCGGTAGATTTTCTCGAGAGCTTGGGCGTGCCCGCGTACAAGATCGCGTCACCCGAACTGGTCGACATTCCTCTGATCGAAAAAGCCGCTCGGACCGGCAAGCCCGTGATTATTTCGACAGGGATGGCGAGCTGCGAGGAAGTGGAAGAGGCAGTGGCCGCGGCGCGAAATGCCGGCGCACGCGAGATTGCTCTGCTGAAGTGCACAAGTGCGTATCCGTCTCCGCCGGGGGAAATGAATTTGAAGATGATTCCGGAGCTGGCGCGGAAGTTTGGCGTGCCGGTGGGATTGTCCGATCACACGATGGGAATCGCCGTGCCCATCGCGGCGGTGGCTCTAGGCGCATGCATAGTCGAGAAGCACCTCACACTGTCACGGGCAATGAAGGGCCCGGACAGTGAGTTTTCGCTAGAGCCGGGTGAATTTAAAGCCATGGCCGAGGGCATTCGAGCCGCTGAAGCCGCGCTGGGCCGCGCCGAATTCAGCCTGGGGAATAAGGAGCACGCCAGCCGCGCGTTCCGGCGCTCTTTGTTTGTGGCCGAGGACATCAAGCGCGGGGAAGTCTTCAGCGAGAAGAACGTTCGCTCCGTTCGTCCGGCGGATGGCTTGCATCCGCGTTATCTACCCGAAGTGATTGGCAAGCTGTCCTCGCGCGATGTCGTCCGCGGGACGCCTCTCTCATGGGACATGGTGGTTCGAGGATGAGGCTCGTCAGCCCGCTGCTGCAGCGCGTGGTCTTTCCGGTCCTGAGCAGGTCGGGCTACTTCCGCAGGATCAGAAATTCCGGGCCGGCTGTCGTCACATATCACGGTATTTTGCCGCCGGGATACAAACCAAACTCCCGCGTACTCGATGGCCACCTTGTGACTGCGGCGATGTTCCGGGATCACATGGCGCTGCTGAAGTCGAGATACAACCTTATCTCCCCGCAAGAATTCCTGGATCATCTGCGGGGGAAGCAGGCGTGCCCGTCCCGCTCGGTTTTGCTGACCTGTGACGATGGCCTGCTCAACGTGCTTACCGAAATGTTGCCCATCATTGTCGAGATGGACTTGCAGTTTTTGCTTTTCTTGACGGGCGCATCAGCGTTGGATTCCGGCTCCATGCTCTGGTACGAGAAGCTTTATCTCTGGCTCGATCAGGGCAAAGGTCAAGCTTGCTTGCAGACGCCCGGCACCGATAAGCCGATCATCGCAGTTGGCGGCAACCCTGACCCGCAATGGCGGCCGCTGATCGCGGCACTGTCTCGTTTTCCCACAGACGAGCGCGAGACCCTGCTGTGCAAAATACGAACCCAGCTTGGCATATCAGAAACCTGGGAGTCGGAATATTCTCAAAACGAGTTTCTTCGGCGCAGATTTTTGGTTGTGAATGCGGATGAGACGCGCGAACTGGTGCGGGCAGGCATGACGATTGGCTCGCATACCATGTCGCATCCCATGCTTTCGCAAATGCCGGAGGAAGTGGCATACGCGGAGATCGCGGAATCGCGAGCGCGGCTGGAGTCTTTGATCGAAGCGCCGGTGTGGTCGTTGGCTTTTCCGTTTGGCGATAGCGAATCCACCGGTCCCCGGGAATCAGAAATGGCGCGCCGGGCCGGGTTCCAGTGTGCTTTCGTGAATGCGGAATCAGTTGCAGGAAAGCAGTTTGCCGTTCCGAGGATTCATGTTTCGTCTCGAACCAGTGTCGCCGAATTGGACGCGCACGTTTCTGGTTTTTACCGCTCTTTGCGAACAATGTTGTGAGCGGCGCGCGCAAAGGAATGATGGTAAATGGGTTCGAGCATGCATGTAGAACTGTACCGGGAACTTCCCGCCGATGAGGCTTTCCGCCGTCAGTGGAATGCAATGGTGCAGTCCATGGCGCAGCCGGAGGTCTTCTACACATGGGAATGGGCTGCGGCGGTGGTTCGTTCCCACCCCGAAACTCGGCCTCTGTTTTTTGCCGCATTCCGCGAACGAGCCTTGGTGGGAGTCGTCGCATTGGAACAAAGCCATTCGGTCAATTTCCTCACCGCTCCTACCGCCGACTATTGCGAATTTATTTCTGCGGAAGACGACCGCGCCGCTTTTATTGAACTTGTTTTGCGTAACCTCGCCCGACTGAAGCTCGGCTCTTTGAAGCTGGCCAACGTCTCCGTCAATTCTCGGACAGCGCAAGTGGTTCGCACCTTTTCGCAGAGCAACGGCTATGCGCAATTTTCACGTCCGGCGTATTCCTGCTCACAAATCGTGCTTGAATCCGCCGAACAGAGAGCGGACGCCGCGATTGCCGCGCACAACAGTCCCAAGCGCAGAGCCAGGCTTACCCGACTGGGCGCGATCACAATTGAACACCACGCCGACTGGCGGACTTTTAAGGGCGAGTTCCCTAATTTTGTGAATGCGCATGTGGCGCGATTCGCGTCGCAGGGAAAGACCAGCAGTCTCGTCGCCCCCAGCCGCCGGCTTTTCCTGGAAGAGTTGGGCAAGCTTCTTTCCGAGCAGGGCAGCCTCAAGTGCAGTGTTCTGCGACTGGGGGGCAAGCCTGTGGCTTGGCATTTCGGCATGGCGTTTCACGGCAAGTGGTTCTGGTATCAGCCGGCATTTGACTTAGCCTGCGACCAGGCGTCTCCGGGGACATATCTGCTGCGTGAAGTGATTCAGGAAGCTGCGCGGAGTCCGGAGTTTCGTGGCCTTGACCTTGGTCTGGGAGAGGAATCGTACAAAAGTCAGTATGCGAATTCGGTGCAGCACACGCTGCATTTCACGCTCGAGATCTCGAAGATTCGCATGGCCCGGCATGTGTCCCGCTACTACCTGGCACAAGCACTAAGCCAATCACCAAAAATGGAAAAACTGGCTCGAGCTGTGGCCTCCCGGATTTCGGCATCGCGCGAGACAAGCTCCAAAAGCCAAGATGCGCCATCGGCGCGACAATTAAGCAATGAGTGCGGCGACTAACATCCCGGTTGCAGAAAAGCTGGCACCAGCATCGGTGGCCCAGTCGGAATCAGCAGAATTCCGCCGCCGCATGGGCAGCATCTCGCGGCATTCATCGGTCTATTTCGCTGGGACATTGTTCAGCGCCATCGCCGGGTATTTCTTCAAAATCTACGTTGCGCGCAAACTCGGAGCAGAGGCCCTCGGTCTTTACGCCTTGGGGATGAGCATTGTCGGCGCGGTTGGAATCTTCAATGCGGTTGGCCTACCCTCGGCGGGCGCGCGCTTCGTCGCTGAGTATTCCAGCCGGCATGACTTTGAACGGCTGGGAGGATTCTTGCGCGGCGGCTTGGGACTGCTGGGAATCGGCAACCTGTTGCTGGGAGCGCTTGTTCTGGCGGTAGCTCCCTGGATTGCCGTGCGGGTCTATCACGCGCCGGCGCTGGCGGCTTACTCCTGGTGTTTTGCGGCCATCATGTTGGTGGGCGTCCTGAATACTTTTCTCGGGCAGTGCATGGCGGGATTTCGCGCGGTGGCGGGACGCACCTGGATCACTCATTTTATCGGTCCCTCAGCCACCATCCTTCTCGCGGTGATTGCGATCGCACTGCATTTTGGATTGAGGGGGTACCTGGTGGCGCAGGTTGCCAGCGCCGCACTGGTTCTTGTTCTGCTGATTATTGCCGTGTGGAAACTCACCCCGCCACTAGCTCGAGTGGCAGGCGGGTTCGGGCACCTGGAAAAACGGGTGATTGCATTTTCTGCAACAGCATTCGGAATAGCGGCCGTCCACTTCGTATTGGGCCATTTCGATAAGATCACGTTAGGCCACTATCTGAATCCCCGGCAGGTTGGGATTTATGCGGTCTCGATGTCGATGGTGGGATTCGTCCCCATTGCGCTGCAATCGGTAAACCAGATTTTTTCGCCGATGATTGCGGAATTGCACGCCACCGGAAACCTGGCGCTGCTGCAAAGGCTCTTCACCTCGCTGACGAAGTGGGTTTTAATCATCACAGCGCCGCTGGCGCTGAGCGTGATTGTCTTTTCGCATGCCTTAATGACAATCTTTGGACCGGGCTTTGAAGGAGGCGCCGCCGTTCTTGCCATCGGCGCCGTAGGGCAGCTCTTCAACTGTGGCGTGGGATCCGTAGGCACCTTGCTGTTGATGTCAGGGAATCAGGTTTCTCTGATGAAAATAGAGGGGGCAAATGCGGCGGGGATGGTCGTGCTGAATCTACTTCTCGTGCCGCGGCTGGGAATTGTTGGCGCGGCTATAGCGGCAAGCGTCGCGGTGGCAGGGACGAACCTGTGGGCGCTGGCGACGGTACGGAATAAGGTCAAGCTGTTTCCGTACGATCGTAGCTATCTCAAGCTTTTGCTTCCGACCGCTATGGCGATTGTGGTTCTGATCGTGCAGCGCAGTCTGTTTGCGCACAACTCCTGGAAAGTGGCCGGTATTGCCCTGGTTTCAGCCTACGTAGCGTTCCTGGGCGGCCTTTTTTTGCTGGGGCTTGAACCCGAGGACCGCATGCTCGCGCGCACGGCATGGGACCGAATCTGGCATCCCAGTCGTACTGGAGAATCCAATGGATAGTATTCGCAAAGTCTGTTTACCGGAAGATCTTTGTCAGGCAGCGGAAAAGAAATTCGGCCAGCGTTTTGCCTCTGTCGATGAACTTATGGTGAGCATGCTGCAGGAATTGTTGCGGGACGATGCATCCAAGATGGATGAGCGAGAAATGCAGATAGTCGAACAGCGATTGCGAAACTTGGGGTACGTGTAAGAAGTTTTCTGATGTTGATGATGTGAGTGGGATGTGCTCGGGGGGGCAACATGCTGCGTTTTTTGAAGAAGTTGGCAAGGAGGGATGAGGAACGCCCGTCTTTCCTGTTTTCCAGGCCTTTGGTCGCTTTGCATAGCGATGACTGGGGCCGAGTGGGCGTGAGGGACTCAGAGGGCTTTGAGTTGCTGCGCTCGCGAGGTCTTCGTTTAGGGGAGCGACCTTACGACTTCTATACGCTGGAAACTGCGGAAGACGTGGGCGCCCTGGCGAGCTTGCTGCTACGGCATCGCGATGGCACCGGTCGTTCGCCGTCGGTAATGTTGAATATGTGCACAACCAACTTGGATTTTGAGAAGATGCGAGCAGAAGGATTTCGGCGGCCGCTTCTTCTTCCTTTGAAGGGCGGACTGCCGGGAAAATGGTCACGGCCGGGATTGATGGACGCATATCGCGCCGGAGCTGAGCAGGACGTATTTATTCCTGCCTTGCATGGAATGACTCACTATAGCCCGGTGGCAGTTGAGAATGCTCTTTCGGAAAACGGTGAGCGCGCGGAGTTGTTGCGCACCCTGTGGGATGCGGAGACTCCCTACATTTTCTGGAGAATGCCGTGGATCGGCTATGAGTATTGGAACCCAGAGCGCCCTCGGGCAGGCTTTCTCGATCGAAGCACCCAGGAGCGGCTGATCAAGCAATCCGCAGAGAATTTTCGTGGCGTGCTTGAGGTTGCGCCCTCTTCGGCTTGTGCTCCTGGATGTCGCACGAATTCGGACACCCATAAGACTTGGGCGGAAGCGGGCATTCGCATTGCCGAGAACGGAAGCGGCAGCGGGCTTTGTCCGCCCCACTTTGATGAATTCGGGTTGCTCCACATCTATCGAATCATCGACTTTGAGCCAAGTCACCGAGAGCTGGAAGTTGAGAAATACATGGAGGTTGCAGCCGCATGCTTTTCGCGGGGCGTGCCTCTGACTATTTCGGTCCATTCCATAAACTTTCACTCCACGCTGAAAGATTTTCGGACCCCCACGATCGCGGCCATGGACCAGTTGTTGACTGCCCTGGAAAAACGATACCCTGAGCTTCTTTATGTGACCGACAACGACATTTACACGCTCGTGACCGAAGGAGTGGTTCGCAGCCGCGATTCCCGGGTCACAGTGAACGTGTCGCAGGGCCAATGGCATCCGCGATTGGCGCAACAGGGGCTCACCTAACGTCATGAAATCCCTGGTGCTGATCACGATTGACTGCCTACGTTCGGATCACGTTGGTTTTCTGGGCTACAAACGTCCGGTCACGCCGTTTCTTGATCGTCTTTCGCGCGAGAGTCTCATCTTCCGAAATGCGATCGCCGCCGGGGCCCCAACGTATTACTCAGTCCCTTCAATTCTGGCTTCGCGGTCTCCGCTTGCTTTGGGGCGGGACTTGCTCGGGCTAGCGCCCGGTGAAACCACTCTGGCCTCGGTTCTGCAGGAAGCAGGCTTCGCGACAGCCGCGTTCAGCGCCGCTAATCCTTACATCTCCAAGAGGTTCGGTTTTCAGCAGGGCTTTGATCAGTTCCACGATTTCCTCTCAGACACGGCACCCCCGGCGCCTACGGAGCTCAGTGCAACTACTGGTTTTCGAACTCGCGCAAATCAGGTTCTGGCTCGTGCGTGCCATTCTGTAAAGCCGCTCGGCGAGCTTTATGACGACTTGTACTTCGAATATTGTCAGAAGCGCGGCACGAATGACGCTGCGGATCTGGACGCGTTGCGAATGTTCCCTTCAGCCGACGTCATTACTCAACATGCCATTAGTTGGTTGCGCGACCAACGAAGGGAACCGTTTTTTTTGTGGCTGCACTTTATGGACCCGCATGCGCCTTACTTTCCTAAAGCAAATGCGTTGGCCGCCATGGGGGACGCGAACATCAACGCCTCCGAAGCAGCTTATCTCAATGCGTTTTGGAATCGGGAAGGCGTTGCTCCAGGGCGATTGGAGGGCGTGCGTGACAAAGTAGTCAGGCTGTACGACGCCGGGATTCGATGGGCAGACGAGCAGATCGGCGTTCTAACCGAGAGCCTGGTCGAACTGAACGTTTGGGACAAGTGCGCCCTGGCGGTGACCGCCGACCACGGCGAGGAATTCCTAGACCACGGCGGAAGGTTTCATGCCCCACTGAAGCTTACGCGGGAACTGGTGCAGGTTCCATTACTGGTGCGGGTTCCGGGCCAGTCGAGGTCCACCGTCGCCGAGTCTTTTGGCCTGATCGACCTCGCGCCGACACTTCTCGACGTGCTCGGCGTTCCCGCTCCCGCCGAATTTCGAGGGCAGAGTTGGTGGGGCGGGATCCGTAAGAACCGCATTCGCAGCCGCCCCGTGGTGACCGAATGCGTCTACGGTTGCACCAACCCTTTCCGCCCCAGCAACCGCATGGGCCCGAGGGTGCTTGCGGTGCAAAGCGGTCAGCACAAACTAGTGCTTAACTTTTCCCAAGGCACCGAGACGCTGTTCGACTTGGACTCTGACCCGACAGAGCGGAACCCGCTGCCGCTCCCGCATCCCGCGGCCAAAGACCTTTTCGCAGCTGCAAAGCATCACCTGGTGGAATCTACTAAGGCACGGGATTTCGACAGGCGAGAGGCGTCTTTGCTGCGCGACCTTCGACTAGAATGGGCTCATCCCGCGGCCTCTTTCTCCAATTGAGCGCCCACGCTTGAACTGGCCGCGAGAACGCGCATTGAAACCTATTCGCATCCTCGTGGACAGTTTTGCCGACGCCGGGTTGCTCAACGCGCAGATGGGAAATGCCCGCGAAATCATATCGCGCCTCGATCCAGAGAGGTTCCACGTCAGCATGTTCGCGATGGGAGAGCCTGATGCGCGCATCGCGGCCCGCAAGAACACACGCCTCATTCAACTTCCCCGCAGAAAACAAACGGTGCGAATTCTAAGCGAGTTTCTCTGGGGCAGCCACGAACTGGTTTTCTATCTGAAAGCGGCGCCGGCGAGTCGCGCCTATTGCAGTCTGCGCCGGCGTTGGAGGGATTCGCGAATCATCGTGGGTACGGTCGAATCGCAATGTGACTTCAGGAATGAACCGACGATCAAGCCCGAGAGCATTCGCCTCTGGGAGCAGACGATTCTTGCGTGCGATTATTTGTTCAGCAATTCGCCGAGTGTGCGACGCAGTCTGCGATGCGAGTACGGGCTGAGCAGCACCGTAATTTCGACTGGTGTTGACACTGGCTTCTTCAGCCCGTCGGACCGCGCGGCGAATCGGCGAGTACAAGTCTTGTTTGCCGGGTCGCTTCGCGCCTTCAAGCAGCCCGATTTTCTGCTTTCAGCAGCGGCGCAATTTCCTCAGGCAGACTTTCGGATCGCGGGCGACGGGCCTATGGCCCCGGAACTAACGTCCCGAATCGAGTGCGAGAACTTGCGAAATGCCGCGCTGCTCGGGCCGCTTGATGCCGAAGCTTTGCGTCGCGAATACCGTAACGCGGATATCTTCCTGTTTCCCTCGAAATGGGAAGGCTCGCCGAAGGTCATTCTCGAAGCTGCGGCCTGCGGGCTTCCGGTAATCGCGAGGGCGAACTACCTGCCGGAGAGTGTCGTTCACGAGAGCACAGGTTTTCAGGCCACATCCGATGACGACCTGTTCTCTTACCTGCGGTTGTTGATCGAGAACGGGGATATTAGGAACTCTTTTGGCCGGGCAGGCCGGGAGCACAGTAAGAAATTTGACTGGGACGTTGTGACGCAAGAGTGGGCAAGAACGTTCGCCGAAATCGCGACTGAGCGAGCCTTGAAGAGGGCCTCGTGAGCACGGTTATTGCAGCACCGCTGACACCGCGACTGCCGAGCGCCACGCAAAAGGGATCGTTGCCATTGCACGTTCTGACGCTGACGCCGTTCTACCCTTCGGCGCAGGATCGGGCGCAGGGGTGCTTTATTGCGGAACCCCTCCCTCACCTCCGGCTTCTCAGAATTGAGACGCATGTGCTCGCGGTGAATCCGTTCTATCGTGCCGCTCAAAGCCCCAGCGGCGACCAAAGTGAATGGACGAAGTATTACTGCCTGCCCGGCAATGCAGGCCTCGTCACGTCTGGCGTCCTTCTGGCCAAGTCGGTGAGGCCGAGGATTCTCGCGCTGCACGGCGCTTCTCCAATTTCTTTGATTCATGCGCATGCAGCGTTGCCATGCGGTGAAGCCGCGATGCTGTTGGCGAAGCAACTCAATATCCCGTTCGCGGTCTCGGTGCATGGGCTTGACATTTTTGCCGAAAGGCAAGCCGGACGATGGCTAGGCCCGTGGACAAAACGATCGTCAATGCATGTATACCGGCAGGCGGATGCGATTGTGTGCGTCAGCGACAAGGTGAGGCAGTTGCTTCCGGAAGATCTCCAAGCGAAGTCTCGGATCGTTTACAACGGTGTGGATTCGAGCGTGTTCACGCCAAGGCGCGAACCCGGTGGTTCTCCCCGAATCTTGAGCGTCGGAAATTTGATTCCGACAAAGGACCATGCCCTACTGCTGAGAGCGTTTGCGCGCACTCTGCACATTGTTCCGGAGAGTCAACTTGAAATCATCGGCGAAGGTCCGGAGCGTTCACGACTTACAGCGCTCGCGAGCAGCATGGGGATAAGTAATCGGGTGAATTTTCGCGGACGCCAGGACCGTAGCACGGTGGCCGCCGCCATGCAGAGTTGTTCGATCTTTGCGTTGCCGAGCCGCTATGAAGGCTTGGGCTGCGTCTATCTGGAGGCGATGGCATGTGGGAAACCGGCAATTGGATGTTTGGGTCAGGGTATCGACGAGATCATTCGCCACGGCGAAAACGGCCTATTGATCAACCCTGGCGATGAAGCCGGCCTGAGTAACGCGCTGCTCGGCCTGCTGCGCGACGGAGCCTTGCGCGCGCGACTGGGTCACGCTGCCCGTGAAAAAGTGGTGCGGACCCATACGCTGCAACATCAGGCGGCAGCGCTGGCAGAAATCTATCGGGAGCGTGCGCGGTGAGGCGGCGACTGGTCGTTCTGACGGAACTGATTGCTCCCTATCGCATCCCCGTCTTTAATGCGCTGGCACAGCGGCCCGAAGTTGAATTGCATGTGATCTTTCTATCCAGAACCGACGCCAGCATGCGGCAATGGCGCGTGTATGACGAGGAAATCCACTTCTCGTATGAAGTGCTGCCATGCTGGCGGAGCCGCGTCGGAAAATACAACGTGCTGCTGAATCGTGGGCTGGCGCATGCCTTGCGAAAGGCCTCTCCGGACGTGATCGTCTGCGGAGGATACAGCTACGTAGCCTCATGGCAGGCGCTGCGTTGGGCAAAACGAAATCATGTGCCCTTTTTGCTCTGGTCGGAAAGCAATTCCCACGATTCTCGCAACCGGCACGCTGTCGTTGAATTATTGAAGACCAGGTTTGTTGACAGTTGCGACGGCTTCGTTGTGCCTGGAAAGTCGGCGCGCGAGTATCTGGTGAAATTCGGAGTACCGCCTGCAAGAATTTTCATTGCTCCGAACGCTGTGGACGGGGAATTTTTCTCGCATGCGCGAGCTGCGGCAGGCCGCGAGCAAATGCGTTTGCGCGCGCAACTCGCTTTGCCCGACCGGTACTTTCTTTTTGTGGGACGTCTGGTACGGGCAAAAGGCGTGCTTGACCTCTTGGAGGCCTATGCGCTCCTGCCCCCAGCTTTGCGGGAGCAGTTCGGGTTGGTCTTTGCTGGAGAGGGGCAGATGCGCGCGGAACTCGAATCACGCGCGCGCGAGATTCATCCCGGCACCGTCCACTTTGCAGGATTCGTGCATCGGGATGAACTGCCCGCTTACTATGCGCTTGCCGAGTGTTTTGTTTTCCCCACACACACTGATCCCTGGGGCTTGGTGGTGAATGAAGCTATGGCATGCGGCTTGCCTGTTATTTGCAGCAGCGTTGCCGGCTGCGCCGCCGATCTTGTCAAAGCCAACGGCCGTCTGGTCTCGACGGGAGACGTGGGTGGACTCGCAGCCGCAATGCATGAGCTTGCGGTTGATCCGGCCTTGCGGGAACAGATGGCGAGAGCCAGTCAAGAACTGATTCGAGCCTATTCTCCAGAAACCTGTGCCGCTGGATTTGCAGAAGCCAGTTTCTCGCGGGAGGCACATGTCTGACAACGCTGCCAAGGCATTCCTGGTTCTTTCTGCCGCGGCGCTGCTGGTGGTAGTGGTGTTCCTTTATCGACCGGATTACTTTTCCACCGCGGAAGGGCTGGGCTTTCTGCTGGGCGCGGCGGGGCTTGTCTCGGTGGTGGCGAACTATCGCAAGGCATTTCTTCCTGCCACTCTCGTTTGCTTTTTGGTTGCCGGCACCGGACTCCCGTTCCACGGAATACTTCTGCAGGAGCGATGGATCGTCCTGGCCGTGGGCGCGTTGCTGGGCCTTGCGGTTTACCTGAAGACCCGGGTCCAGAGTTTTCGACTTTTCCACTTGGTGGCCCTTTTTTGCGTACTGTCGGCCCTCGTTTCGGCTTCGGTCTCGGCGTATCCCGGCGAATCCTTATTGAAGGCCGTGAGCTTTCTGTTGCTCTTCGTGTACGCAGCTGCCGGAGCTCGCACGGCGGTTCCGCGCGAACCGGAGCGTTTCTTTCGCGCACTTGTTTTGGGAATCGAAATTCTGGTGTGGGCAAGTGCCCTTTGCTACTTTGTTCTTCGCTATGAGGTATACGGGAACCCCAATTCGCTTGGTGCAGTCATGTCGGTTGCCGCAATCCCGGTACTTTTGTGGGCGTTTGTCACGGCGCAGTGGCGCACTCGAAGGCTCCGTTTGGGAATCGAGTTGACGCTCGCGCTGGTTCTCCTCTTGAGTAGCTTCTCGCGCGCGTCCATCGGCGCGGCAACGATCTCTTGTCTGGTGGTCTGTGTCTCTCTTCGGCAATACCGTGTGCTGATCCGGGGAGCTGTAGCGACTATCGTTCTAGGGGCGTGCGTGATTCTGTTCGTGCCGCCAAACGTCGACGGCCCGTCCTGGGATGGGTCCGAGTCGATGGGTTCGGTATTCCTTTACAAAGGGAAAAGCGCGCAGGGCGTTTTCGGATCGCGCCGCAGCGTCTGGCAGCAGACGTGGGAGGTGATTCGCGAGAAACCATGGTTCGGCAGCGGCTTCGGCACGAGTGACATCGGGGAAGACATGACGAAGCTCAAATATGCCCCGCATCACATCGATGCCTGGGTCATCCGGGAACACGGCAACAGCTACCTGGCGATCGCAGAGTGGACGGGACTGCTGGGCGTGGTCCCCTTCTTCGCCCTTGCCGGATTAGTTGCTGTCGGCGCATCCCGGACCTTCCTATACGTACGGCGAACCAGAGATTTCTTTTCGCCAGCCGTGCCCGCTGCTGCCATCGTGCTGAGCGGTTTAGTACATGCGACTTTTGAAGATTGGATGTTTGCCGTCGGCTACTACATCTGCGTGTTTTTCTGGGTGATGGCTTTCATTCTTGTTGACCTGGCTCCAGTTGCGAGCGTCGCGACTTTACCCGAACGCGTTGTGACATTGCCGAATCAGCCTTACGGCGCGGTGCCCTCTTTCCGATGATTCATGTCTTTTTGAACGGGCTGGGAGCCAGCGCCGGCGCCGGCCTGACCTATCTGCACAACGTCGTGCCGCGATTGTCTTCCATTCCTGAGGTCCGCACGACTTTAGCGGTCCAGCCGCAGTTGCGCATGCAATTTTCCGGGCTTGCGGGAGTGGATGTGCTGGACGCGCGCATTCCCTTCGGAGCCGTGCCCCGGTTCTGGTTCGAGCAGAAGCAATTGGCCGGATTGATCCGCGAGTCCGGCGCCGACGTTTTACTTTCGGCGGGTAACTTTGCCCTCCGCAATTCGCCGGTGCCCCAAATCCTGCTGAGCGGGAACTCACTCTACACGTCGAAGGATTTTTTCCGCGATCTGCGCCGCCGCCGCGAGTATGGCCTGTGGCTGGATACGCTCGCCAAAGGCTATTTTGCGCGGAAGTCCGTGCAATGGGCCGACTGCACCGTAGCTCCAAGCCGTGCCTACGCCGATGAATTGCGCCGGTGGACCGGTAAGAACGTAATCGCAATTCACCATGGATTCGACGCGGGCGTGTTCTTTGGGGATAAAACACCGCTGACGGCGGACGTCCGACAAAAACTAGACGTCCCGTCCGAATGCCTAAAGCTGCTGTTTGTGAGTCACTACAACTACTATCGCAACTTTGAGACGTTATTCCGTGCGGTTGCAGCGCTGCGCAGCCGAATGCACGGGCGCAAAGTTCGTTTGTTCCTCACCTGTACCTTCGATGACCGGAAGACTCCGGGGACCTACAAGACGGCAGGTGCGGCGCGGCTGATCGATGAGCTGGGAATTCGGGAAGAAGTGGTCGAACTCGGGTCGGCCCCGTACCAACAACTCCACCATGTGTATAGCGCCTGCGATGTCTACGTCACCCCGGCCTACACGGAAACCTTCGCCCATCCGCTGGTAGAAGCCATGGCTTGCGGGCTGCCTATCGTGGCATCAGACACGCCGGTGCACAGAGAAATCTGTGAGACAGCCGTGTTCTTCGACAAATACTCACCCGGCCAGATGGCTGAGGCCATTCTCGGCGTGGCAGTCTCGAAAGAGCGATTCCCGGGAGGTCGCAATGCGGTGGCTGCAGCCACTCGCTTCAGCTGGTCTTTTCATGTGCAGGCGCTTTTGAAATTAGCGGCCCGGCTGCGAAGCAAAGATGGAATAAACGAACTGCCCAAGCCCAAAATCGCGGCAGCGCCAAAGCGTGCCGCTTCCTGAGTCTGCTCAGCGCAATGCAGCGATTACATTCCGAATGCCGATCGCAGAGGCAGCGGCCATGGCCGGCGAAATAATTCCTAAAGCCCAGACGATTCTCCGGTCCCGGGGCATCCACCTTGAAAGAGCCAGGTAAACAAAAGGGAGGACGGGTATTTGGAACCGAGCGAAACTGCCGCTAGCGAACGCTGGATAGTTATAGCAATAGATCAACGCCAGGAAGGGGACAGCGAACAATACCTCGACAGAATGCTCGCTTGCGTATGCTCGGAACCCTTCATCGCGCCGCATCATTACCGCTCCGGTCGTGACCAGCAGGATCCAGGCGACGCTCAAGGCAATGTTGGTAAGCGGCAGGCGGTTCAGAAAGAATCCTTCAAGAATGGCACGGAATGGCATCCCGAAAAGGAAGCGCTGAGGGCCGCCGTAACTGTGCACGGTGGCCAGGGGATCGCCGAAATATTTGAGAAGCGGCACCGCATACAGCACGGCGATTACGGCTCCGATGACGGTTGCTAACGCCGTCCGTTTGAAGTCGCGCCGATAGAGAAGTACTGCCAGGATTGCCAGCACGCTGAACACGCCTAAAGGACGAACGATCGTGCTGCATGAGGCCAGGGCCGCTGCCAGCAGAAAACGGTCTTTGCGGACGGCCAGAAATGCTCCGAAGATCAATGCCACCGCCAACGGCTCGGAGCCTCCTAAGAAGGACCGTTGCATCCAATCGAAATTCAGCACACAAAAAAATGCAGCGACCCACCCGCCCCAAAGCCGGTACGCGAAAGCGATGCTGAGCACGCACGAACAAAACGAAACGACCAGCAGCGTGGCATCAACCGGCAGGTGGGAAATGGACGACAAGGCGGCCATTGCGTAGGGGTAGCCCCAGAATTGCTTCACTTGCAAGCCGGCGAAATCCCAGTGTTGAATGGCGTGGGCGACTGAAACATACGATTGGCTGTCGCCGAACTGGAGCACGGCTGCGTGGTAGTTACAAAACCGCAGTATCACGAGCGCAAAAACCACCGCTCCGGTCAGAGTGAGAGCCAGAAGCTCCCGAATCTGCGGCTCGGTATGCCATGTCCATTGGCGCTCCAACGGAAGGGTTCGAATCGGGGTGGCCACAGGCCCAAGCATAGCGGATGGTAAGCGCCGGTTCCGAGTGCAAAGTCGTGCACCCCTGCAAGTTCTGGTGCTTGCAACCGAGGCCGGTCTCGCGGCCTGCATTCCGCCGCCGTCAGCTCCGGGATGGTTTTTCGGCGGTAATCAACAGGAAGAGCCCAAGTCGTTTTCCAAAAGCCCGAACCAGGGTCCGTGGGAAGGCTTTCCACATGAACTGATACGCGCGACCCCGAAATCGCGCGGAAGGCCTATGCAACAGCAGGTCGCCGGGGCTGAATTCCTGTCGGATGCCTACGTTTTCAAATTTGTTCATCAGCGCGAGGACTTCGGGCTTGGTGTAAGTCTTGGTCCCGGGGCTCTCGAGTTGTTCGTACACGCACTGGCGGATGGAGCGGCCTTTCCATATCCCGTAACGCAGCCACAGCATGAGTCCGGTCAGTGAAACGTGGTGGTAGAGCATGATTCGCGCCGAAGCGCCGGGCTTCAGCACTCGCCAGGCCTCTGCGAGGCAGCGTTCAGTGTCAGGACTGTGGTGCATCACGCCGTAGGAATACACAACGTCGAAGCTGTTGTCGGGGAATGGGAGTGTCTCCGCGTCAGCGTGGCGCAGGTCCGCGGTAAGGCCGGCCGCTTGGCAGCGCGCAGCCGTGCGGGCTAGAGATTCGCTTGAGATATCCACCCCGGTCGCGATCGCGCCAGCTTTCAGCCACCGTGAATAGTCCGCGCCCATTCCCACGCCGATCTCCAGCACCCGAAGGCCTGTCGAAGACGAAAACTGGGCGAAGTCTGCGATGTAGGGCTCAAGCCGATACCGTTCCCTTGCGTGCGTGTCGAAGCTATCAGGTTCCGCCAGATAGCGCGTGCCGCACGGTTCGGCATTCCAGAAGTCTGCAACAGCGGTTTTAAGGTCAATAGCAGGTGGTGTGGCCATCTTAACGAGAATAGCGAGATCCGGAATCCTCTCCGAGTACAAAGTTGTGCACCCCTAGAAGAGTTTTCCGCACAGGCTGGTCAAGTAAGATTGCGACAGCATTCGCTGTTGTCCATGCCACAATTCGCCATGTCGGCGCTGAGCTTGCCAAGCCGCGCGGTGCCTTTCGCCCGCGTTGACGAAGGCGGTGCCGCGCTGCGCGAGGCCTCAGCCCTTCCCGTCAGCGTGATTATTGCGGCCAAAAATGAAGCGCGCAACCTGCCCCAGTGCCTGGAGTCGGTACGCAATTTCGGCGAAGTGCTGGTGATCGATTCGCAGAGTACTGACGCAACAGGCGAGATCGCGCGATCTCTTCCCGCCGACGTGGTCCAGTTTTACTACCGCGGAGGCTGGCCGAAGAAACGTCAATGGGCGCTCGACAGTCTTCCGCTGAAGTACGAGTGGGTGCTGCTGCTGGACGCCGACGAAGCGGTCACGCCGCAACTGCTGGCGGAAATCCGCGAGGCGTTGAAGGACCCCGACGCAAACGGCTACTACCTGGGGCTCGATATGTTCTTCCTGGGGCGGCAACTGCGGCACTGCGGCGCCACTTTTTACAAACTTTCGCTTTTCCGCCGTGGCATGGGCCGCTTCGAATGCCGGTCCACCGAACAAAACAGTTCCATGTGCGACATGGAAGTGCATGAGCACGTGGTGGTGAACGGTCCGGTGCGCCGCCTGCAGCATAAAATTCTGCACCGCAACGTGGACAGCCTCTCTCGCTACATTCAGAAGCACAACGAGTATTCCAACTGGGAAGCGCAAGTCTGGAGCCAGTGCGCAAACGGCGATGCCATACCACCCGCGCTGTTCGGTTCGCAGGCGCAGCGCCGGCGACGGCTAAGAAAATGGTTCCTGCGTTGGCCAGGATCACCCCTGGCATTCTTCGCCTACAAGTATTTTCTTCGGGCAGGATTTCTTGACGGGATCCCCGGCCTGATCTATTGCGCGCTCCAAGGCATTCAAATTTTCCATACCAAAGCCAAGCTGTACGAAAAGGAACGCGTGCCCGCTTCTGCGCCGCCAGAAATCAAACCTGAAAGAGAGTCCCATGTGCGGAATTAGCGGGGTGGTGAACTGCGGCGACCGTGCAACCTTGGGGCGCATGAACTCAGTGCAGGCGCACCGCGGCCCGAACGACAGCGGCGTATGGGAGCATCGTTCCCCCGATGGCACATACATTGGGCTGGGCAGCCGAAGGCTTTCCATTCTCGATCTCTCCGCCGACGGGCACATGCCCATGTCGAACGAGGACGGCTCGGTCTGGATCACCTACAACGGCGAGATCTACAACTTCGCCGACTTGCGCCACGACCTCGAAAACAAGGGACATCGCTTCGCTTCGAACGCTGACACCGAAGTGATCGTCCATCTCTACGAAGAAATGGGCGACGATTGCGTTAACCGGCTGAACGGAATGTTCGCGTTCGCGATTTGCGATCTGCGGGGAAGCTCTCCGCGGCTATTACTGGCGCGCGACCATTTTGGGATCAAGCCTCTTTACTACGCGCTGAATGGCGGGCGCCTGGCGTTTGCGTCGGAGGCGAAGGCGCTTCTGGAAGTTGAAGGCGTTGAAGCGCGAGTCAATCTGCAGGCGCTAAACCAATATCTGACGTTCCTATGGGTGCCCGATCCGAAAACGCTGTTCGAGGGAATCCTAAAGCTGCCGGCCGGGCATCGCGCTGTGTTCAGCAACGGACGGCTGGAGATTTCCGAATATTGGGACTTGAGTTTTCCGCCCGCGGGTCACGAGTTCAGCCTTCCGGAGGATGAATTGGTCCACGAGATTCGCGATCGCTTCCGTTACTCGGTCGAGCAGCAGATGGTCAGCGATGTGCCGCTGGGAGCGTTTCTGAGCGCGGGGTTGGACTCGTCGAGTATTGTGGCCGGCATGGCAAAGACGGCAAAAAAACCATTGCGGACGTACACGATTACGTTTCCCTCCAAGTATCGGAAGGGGGAGACCACGCTCGACGATCCGGCGGTAGCAGCGCGACTGGCGCGTCATTTGGGCTGCGAACACCGCCAGATTGTGGTTGAACCGGACGTCGCCAGCCTGCTCCCGAAACTGTGCTGGCACATGGACGAACCTACCGCCGATCCCGCGATACTCACCGCGTATGTGGTGTGCCGCGAGGCCAGTCGCGATGTGAGCGTGCTGCTTTCCGGCGTCGGCGGGGACGAGTTGTTCGCCGGCTATCGCAAGTACGCCGCGCACTATTGGGCGCAACTCGCCCCTCAGATGTTAAAGGACTCTGCGGCGGGAATCGCTAAGTGGTTGCCGAATGCGCGTGGGTCGAGGTTCAAGGGTCACCTGCGTCTCGCGAAAAAAATGCTGCGCAGCGCCGCGGCGAATCCTCAGGAACGATTCATAAAAAATTGTACGTATCTCGACTCAGCTCAGACCGCAGGCATCCTCACCAACGAGGCGCACGCAGAGCTGGGCGGCACCGACGCAGGTAACGAACACGCTGCCCGCTTCGAACGGGTGCAGCATGCGGATTTTCTGAACCAGATGCTTTACTTGGACACCAAGATTTTCATGACCAGCCTGAACCTCAACTACAACGACAAAATGAGCATGGCGTCTTCGGTCGAGGTTCGCGTACCTTTCCTGAATCGCGAGCTGGCTGAGTTTGTCGCATGGAATGTGCCGCCAAGGCAGAAACTCAAAGGCACGTTGTTTCCAACCACGAAACACATCTTCCGCAAAGCCATGCATGGCGTGCTTCCTGAAGAAGTGCTGCGGCAACCGAAAGCTGGATTTGCTGCGCCTACCGATTATTGGCTGGCCAACGATCTGCGGGAGATGACGGACGATCTGCTGGCCGAAACGCGCATTCGGGACCGCGGTTTGTTTCGTCCGGCGGCGGTGCGGCGGTTGGTGGATGAACACCGCAGCGGAAGGCAGGACTGGTCGATGCAGATATGGCAGTTCCTGACTCTGGAATTATGGATGCAAAACTTCCTCGACGGTTCCAGCAGCCGGCGAGAGCTCGAACCTTTACAGGCGGCGATCGCATGAAGCAGGTACTGCAGAGCGCGCGTACCGGAGAGATTGAAGTCGCGGACGTACCCGCGCCTCGCGTTTTGCCGGGATGCGTTCTGGTCAGGATCGGTGCGTCTCTGGTCTCCGCGGGGACCGAGCGGGCTTCGAGCGAATTCGCTTCGAAGAATCTTCTGCAAAAGGCAAAGTCGCGGCCCGACTTGGTGCGGGAAGTCTGGAGCAAGGTCCGCCGTGACGGCGCCCTGTTCGCCTTTTCCGCGGTCCGCAATCGCCTCGATCAGCCCACGGCGCTCGGCTACAGCAGCGCGGGAACCATTGTCGCGGTCGGAGAGGGAGTCTCGGATATGGTTCCGGGCGATCGCGTCGCCTGTGCCGGCGCCAACTACGCCGTCCACGCTGAGTTTGCCTGCGTGCCACGCATGCTGGTCGCAAGAATTCCGTCCGCAGACGTCGATTTTGACAGCGCGGCATTTACCACGCTCGGCGCGGTCGCAATTCATGGTGTGCGCACAGCTGAGGCGAAACTCGGCGATACAGTAGCCGTCATCGGTCTTGGTTTACTGGGACAACTGACAGTTCAGATTCTTCAAGCCGCCGGCTGCCGGGTGATCGGATTCGATCTGCAACAAGCCAGAGCCGATCTTGCGCGCCGGTCGGGCGCGCTGGCGGTGAGCGCCTCGGAAGCCGAGTTCCGCGACTTGTGCCTGCAGCACACCGCTGGTCACGGCGTGGATTTAGTCCTGATTACGGCTGAAACTTCGAGCAGCCGCCCCGTCAATCTTGCCTCCGAGGTTGCCCGTGACCGCGCGATTGTGGTCGCGGCCGGAACCGTTGGCATGGAATTGCAGCGGAAGCTCTACTACGAAAAGGAACTCGACTTTCGCATATCGCGCTCCTACGGCCCCGGCCGTTACGACGCGGCGTTCGAGCAGAAGGGGCGCGATTACCCGATCGGCTACGTGCGCTGGAGCGAAACGCGCAACATGGAAGCGTTTGTGCAGTTGCTGGCCGACGGGAAAGCGGACGTCCGCCCGCTGATCAGCCACACTTTCGAAATTGAAGACGCCAAAGCGGCCTACGAACTCATCACGGGAGAAATGCGGCGGCCGTATTTAGGCGTTCTCATCCGCTACCCTCAGGAAGAGCGCGAGCCGCGGACCCGGCTCGAAATCGTTTCAAGGCAAAGTGACGCTGCGTCAGGCGCGGTTCGAGTCGGTATTGTGGGCGCGGGAAATTTTGCGCTGGGAACTTTGATCCCGGCGATCAAAGCCCAGTATGGGGTTTCGCTGGAAGGCCTGTGCGCCTCGAATGGCGCGCGCGCAAAATCAGCGGCGTCGAAGTTTAAGTTTAGATTCTGCACCAGCGATGAAGAAGAGATTCTCTCGAACCCGGCCATCAACACGGTTGTGATCGTCACCCGCCACCACCTGCACGCAGCTCATGTGATTCGCGCGCTGGAAGCAGGAAAGCACGTTTTCTGCGAAAAGCCGCTTTGCCTCACGGAACGCGAACTGGAGCAGATCCAATTCGCATACTGCCGGCGCGGAGAAGGCGTTCAACTGATGGTGGGCTTCAATCGCCGTTTCGCGCCCATGGCAAAGAAGATGAAGACTTTTCTCGATGGGGCGCACGGGCCGTTCGTCATGCACTACCGCGTGAATGCCGGCACCTTGCCAAAGGATCATTGGATCAACGATCCGGAGCAAGGCGGGGGCCGCATTCTGGGCGAGGTTTGTCATTTCGTCGATTTTCTTTCGTTTATATGCGGCGCGGAACCAGTTGCGGTACACGGCACGGCGATCGCGCGCAACCTGGCAGATCAGGACGCGATCATCAACATCGAATTCCGCGACGGTTCCGTAGGGACGATTCATTACTTGTGCAGCGGAGATCGCGTCATCGGCAAAGAGCGGGTCGAAGTCTTTCGCGGCGGCGCGGTGGGGGTGCTCGATGATTTCCGCCGCCTCGAACTTGCTCGCAGCGGTAGGAAGCATACGCAACGTTCCTGGCTGGGTCGGGATAAGGGCCATCGCGCCGAGTGGCAGGAGTTTGCGCAGGCGATTCGTGGAGGAGGCGCGTCCCCGATCACCTTCGAAGAAATCTGCGCGACCACGCTTGCGACTATTCGCATTGCGCAGGCGCTTCGTTCTGGCCAACAGGAGAAAGTGCATTGCAATGAAACCAAAGCCGCGCCGCTCGTCTCATGACTGACCGACAAAGGAAGTTCGCCTCATGCTCATACTGGGATTAAACATGTTTCACGCCGACGCCTCGGCTGCCATCATTCAGGATGGCAGAGTTGTGTTCGGCATTGCCGAGGAGCGCCTGAACCGGGTGAAGCACTACGCCGGGTTCCCGACGCTCGCGATTCAGGCTTGCCTTGAGGCTGTTGGCGCGAAGATTAGCGACATCGACCACATTGCCGTGGGCCAGGACACAGACGCGAATCTCGCAAAGAAGGTGCGCTATGCGATTTCCAATCCCGCGAAGCTGCTGAACTTTATTCGCTTGCGCCGCCAGAAGCGGGAAATTCACGGCGTCCGTGAATTGATTGAGAAGCATCTCGAGTGCGATCCGCAAGCGCTGCGCTTTCAGACGCATCACCTCGAGCACCACATCGCGCATATCGCCAGCGCGTACTACTGCTCCCCATGGGACAAGGCCGCCGGCTTCAGCTACGACGGGTCTGGCGATTTTGTTTCAACGATGATGGCGAATTGCGAAGGCAACAAGGTCAACGTACTTGACCGCGTTTTTCTGCCGCATTCGCTCGGCAGCTTTTACACCATGATTTGCGAGTTCATCGGCTACAACCGTTATGGCGACGAAGGCAAGGTGATGGGCCTTGCGCCTTATGGTAAAGACACCTATTGCCAGCAGGTCCGCGACCTGCTGATGACCAGCACCGCGGGCTTTGAGATGGACCTGAATTTTTTCCAGCCCCTCGGCAGCAACGAAGGCATGCAGATTAAGCCTGACGGCACCGTTGCGCTGGCGCGGCATTTTTCCGGACGCATGGCGGAGTTGTTCGGTCCGCCGCGCGAACCGGAGTCCGAGATCACGCAGCGTGATATGGACCTCGCGTACGCGATGCAGCACTGCTTCGAAGAAGTTTTTTTCCATCTGCTGAACGAGTTGCATAAGAGAGTCCCGCTCGAAAACATCGCAATGGCCGGGGGCTGTGCGCTTAACAGCGTAGCCAACGGCAAACTGTTCTCGAGGACTCCGTTTCGCCACACCTGGATTCAACCCGCCGCTGGCGACGAAGGTCTTGCGATTGGCGCTGCCCTGCACACCTACTACTCAGTGCTCGGCCACAAACGCGATTTCGTAATGAAGAATTCGTACCTGGGGCCTGAGTTTTCCGACGCGCGAATTGAGTCTTCGCTCAAAAGTGCGGGCGTCAAGTACCGCAAGCTTGATCGGGGGCCGCTGCTCGATACCGTCACTGATCGCATCGCAAATGGCGACGTTGTCGGCTGGTTTCAGGGACGCATGGAATGGGGGCCGCGCGCTCTGGGCAACCGTTCAATTCTTGCGCACCCCGGGCTTCCCAATATGAAAGAAGTGCTCAATGCGCGCATCAAGCGGCGTGAGTGGTTCCGTCCGTTTGCTCCATCGATCCTGCAGGAACGGCAGGCGGATTACTTTGAGCACGACCATCCTTCGCCCTTCATGCTGCACGTGTACAAGATCAAGGCTGAGAAGCGGGAACAGCTTTGCGCGGTCAACCACGTGGACGACACCGGACGATTGCAGAGCGTGAGCCGGGAAGAAAATCCGCTCTACTACGAGTTGATTCAGAATTTTGACCGCAAGACCGGAATTCCTGTGGTGCTGAACACCAGCTTCAATGAAAACGAGCCGATCGTGTGCGCCCCGGAAGAGGCCGTCAACTGCTTCCAGCGCACCCGGATGGACGCGATTGCGATCGGACCGTACGTCGCTCTGAAAAACGAGAATTGAGCCATGGCAACTCAGCCGGTTTTGCCGAGGCACATTTACTCGCCGCTGCAGCTTCAAAGAATCGGCGTGTTTCCTCGTTTACGCGCATTGGCCTGGGATGGCGACATCCTCTATGCGTCTTGCGGCTACACCCTTCTGAAGATGAGGGCCGGATCACCGAGGTTTGAATGGACGCCCGTTGCACGATATCCGCCGGAATGGTGGCGTCGTCTGACTAGCAGTTCACGGTTGGGCTACCGGTTAGTGCGCGACGGCTTTCACGCGCTTGCCATTCACCCGCAGGGAAACCTGATCGCTGCCGTTCCCGGTGCGATTGCGACGCTGCGCCCTGGCGAAGTTAAATTTCAGATTTCGCATAAGATCCTGCGCGGTACTCGCCCGCTTCACATCACATGCACCCCTGAAGGGCGGGCGTATTGGGGCGAGTACTTCGATAATGCCCGCCGTGGTGAAGTCCATATTTACGCCTCCGAGGACGGTGGCCGTCGCTGGGAGGTGGCGCACACGTTTGCTCGGAGCGCGATTCGCCACGTTCATAACATTGCCTATGATCGCTGGCGCAAATGCCTTTGGATATTCACCGGCGACTACGGAAAAGAGTGTCGCATTTTGCGAGCGTCGCCGGATTTCGCGCTGGTTGAAGAAGTCGTTGCCGGCGACCAGCAGGCCCGCGCGGTGGCAATAGTGGTCGATGAAGACGGTTTGTTCTTTGCCTCGGACACGCCGCTTGAGCAGAACTATCTGTATCACCTGGATCGAACCGGTCGCATGGAGACCTGTTGTGAGCTCCCGAGTTCTTCGATCTACGGATGTCGCACACGGGACGGAGTGTTTTTCTCGACCATGATCGAGCCAAGCGCGGTCAACCTGGGCCGCGATGTCACCGTATTCGGCAGCTCAAACGGATTTCGCTGGGACGCGCTCGCCAGCTGGCGCAAGGACAGTTGGTCGATGAAGTACTTCCAGTACGGAAACGCGCTGCTTCCGGACGGCGAAAACTCGACCGGGGTGCTCGCCGTTACGACTGTTGCCGTGGAAGGCGCGGATCTTGAAACCTCCTTGTGGATCGCCGCCCCCGAGCGACGGTGATGAACGAGGTACGGGCCGCCGGAGCGGGCGGTTCGCGATGCTATAGTCGGGCGAGTTTAAATCCTCATGCCAGCATTGCAGAAATTGCATTACTACCGTCGGGTTTTCAGAGCTTATCTGCTGCCCGGGAAAAGCCAGCTAAGCTTCTGGCACGATGAGACAGAACTGAATCCCCGTGCCACGACGGCCAGCCTTGGCGAATATTTCATGAATTTTGCCATGAAGGCCGGATACAACGGTGCGCATGATGCCGACGGCGTTCCGATGCTGAATTATCACGGCAGCATCGGACTGCAATACAACCCGATCGCGATCGCGCAATGGGGCTTGGGGAATTTCAATCTGTACCGGCAAGGCGGTACGGAGGATTCCCGCCAGAAATTTCTGAAGGCCGGCGACTGGTTGGTGACCAACCTGGAGACCAACTCGAACGGCGTGCGTGTCTGGAACCATCATTTTGACTGGGAGTATCGCAGCCGCCTGCAGGCGCCCTGGTATTCGGGCCTGGCACAAGGGCAGGGGATCTCGCTGCTGGTGCGGGCCCACGCGGAAACGGGTCAGCAGAAATACCTGGATGCGGCCACCGCCGCTTTCCGCAGTTTTCTGTTGCCGACCGAACTAGGCGGCGTCACCTTCACGGACGCCAACGGCGAAATCTGGTTTGAGGAATACATTGTCTCGCCGCCGACTCACATCCTGAACGGATTCATTTGGGCGATGTGGGGCGTTTACGATTACCTTCTTGCGACGGAGTCTGCGCAAGCCAGGCAACTTTTTGCAGCAGTCATCAAAACGCTATGCGCCAACCTGGGTGACTACGACCTCGGTTTCTGGTCGCTCTACGAACAGTCGGGCACGCGGCTGCCAATGATTGCCAGCCCGTTCTATCACCGGCTGCATGTGACGCAACTGCGCGTCATGCACCGGCTCACGGGCGAGGCAGTTTTCAACGAGTTTGCTGACCGTTGGCAAAAATATGCCCTCAGCCGCTCCAAGCGAACACGCGCGCTCTGCTACAAGGGAGCGTTTAAGCTTTGCCATTACTGAGGCCGTTCTGAAGATTCTGTACATCTCGCAATATTTCCCGCCGGAAATGGGCGCCCCTTCCGCGCGCGTGTCCGAGTTGTCGCGGCATTGGGCGCAGGCGGGACACGAGGTCACGGTGCTAACGGGATTCCCCAATCATCCTGACGGCGTACTGCGGCCGGAGTACCGCAAGCGTTTCTGGCGGGGCGTCTGCCGCGAGGGCTTCGATGGAGTGAATGTCGTCCGCACCTGGCTGCTTCCGTTTCCCAATCGCAAGCCTTACGAGCGCATTTTGAATTACAGCTCGTTCTGCGCTTCGGCGGCGGTCACGTCCTCTTTCCTCGATCGCCCTGATGTCGTCATCGCAACGTCCCCGCAACTTTTGGTCGGGCTCTCGGGATGGTGGCTGTCCCGGCTTAAGAAGGTTCCGTTCGTTCTCGAGGTGCGCGACCTTTGGCCTGAGTCACTGACGGGCGCCGGCGTGGGAAATCAAGATTCCCTGATGTACAAAAGCATCGCGAAAGTCGCTGCGTTCCTATACCGCGCTGCGGACAGGATCGTCGTGGTAACCCCGGCATTCCGCGAGCATTTGATCCGGCACTGGAACGTTGCGGACGAAAAGATTTCCGTAGCCCAGAATGGGGTGGAGACTGCGCTGTTCAGCCCGCGAACGCGCGATCCGGAAATCACCACTCAAATTGCGTCCGCGGGCAAGTTCGTTGTGTCCTACATCGGAACGCTGGGACTGGCGCACGGACTTGACACTCTAATAGCAGCTGCCGAGCAGTTGCAGACGGCCGCTCCGGAAGTTCTGTTCGTGCTGGTCGGCGATGGCGCCGATCGCGATCGGATGGTTGCGCTCACGCAATCGAAGAAACTCAGCAACGTGGTTTTTGTACCGCAACAGCGGCGCGAAAAGATTCCGGCATACATCGCGGCTTCCGACGCCTGCGTCGTAATGCTGAAAGGCAGCGAAGTCTTCGAAACGGTGATTCCGACCAAAATGCTGGAATTCATGTCTTGTGCCCGGCCCGTCATTCTCGCCGTAAGAGGTCAGGCGCAGCGGGTGCTCGAAGCCTCCGGGGGGGGAGTGTGCGTTCCTCCAGGCGATGCGGGCGCACTTTGCACTGCCGTTCTTGGTTTGAAGCAGGAGCCGGTTTTGTGTGGGGATCTGGGGCGGAATGGCCGCAACTTCATTGTTCGAGAATTGTCGCGGGAGCGAACAGCGTCCGAGTATCTTCAACTTTTGAAGGATGTTGCCGGAAGACCTGCTTACACTGCCATCGCAGCGTGAACCCGTCGCCACAAAAAATCAACTCAGGGATGAATCGCAATAATGCTGACTGCGGTGGCCATTTGCAGGGCTGCTTCTGCGGTCCGACCACTGAGGATCTTTCTTGCGCTGGTGGGCACAAAGAGGATGTCGTCTGCCTGCAGAGGAACGTCGTTAGACTTTGCCTGCAAAAGTTTCTTCAGCGAAACCGGAATCTCCGTCACCCCTTCAGGGCCTTTACGAATGATGCGAACTCCCGTCAATTTCGCGGTCGGACCTGTGCCGCCGGCGAGCGCCACTGCCTGCAGAACGCTTAGTCGCCCGCCGTTATCCATGAGAAAGCCGCTGGGGCGGGCGACATCGCCGACAACATAAACCACGTCGGCCCTGCGGACCATGATTGTGTCGCCCGGGTACACAGAGACGTTGCTGTCCGGGTGGTCTTCCAGGTTGCGCGAGATGGAGACGGTTATCGGTTGATCGGGCTGCGACTTGTGCGAGATAGTGATGCTTTTTCCAGCGCGCTCGCTCAGTCCGCCGGCAGCCGAGAGCACGTTAAATAGACGCTGCTCGCCCAACACCGGATAAACCCCGGGTCGAGAAACTTCGCCCAGAACGCTGGTGCCGTCCGACAAGTACTCGGTGACGAAGAGCTGAACGTGCGGATTGCGCACGAAGCCGCCTTGATCCAACCGCTGCTCGAGGACCTTCTCCGCTTCATTGATGGTCAGTCCCTCGACGTGGACGTTATTGATCAACGGAAGGTCAATCTCGCCGGTGTCGGTGATGCGAGTCTTGGTCGTCAGTTCCGGAACGTTGTAGACGTTGACTTCAATCAGGTCGCCTGATCCCAGCCGGATGCTGGAATCCCCGCCGCGCATGCCAGGCGTGCCGCTCTGAGTGGCTGCGGTCGCAGGTGTCACGCCGTTTGAAAGGGCGGTCGCGTTGTCGTCAGCGCCTTTCGCAAGAACCGTGACAGCTGAGGCAAGTATAAGAACCAAGACTTTTTGAGCTTGCGGACAGAATCGCATTTGGAGCGGAGTCTAGCACAGCGCGCACATGGAACCGCTCTGAATTCGAGGGTAGTACACAACTCGGAAACAGGTCCGCCCCCCGGTACCTACAAAGAGAATAGTTCAGTCGAGCGGGCGCCCGTATATTCGATTCAGCGCTTTTTCATGGATTCACAGAGAGCCAGGATACCGGTTCGGTCACGGTCGCGGTAACACTGATGACATTAGTTTTTCTGGGGACGTTCGGCGGCTCCCTACTGCTTTCGTTCGGCGCCACCAAAGTGGTCCGCGACGTTGCGGTTCGTCACAAGTGGGTGTCGGCCCCGCACAATCCGCGTCATCTCCACACCCGGGCTTTACCTCGCTTGGGCGGAGTCGCGATCGTCTTCTCTTTTCTGGTCTCAGTTGCGGTTGGCTTGTTGGCATTGAAATTCTTCCGTCCCGGCGAAATGCCACCCAGTCTGCATCCGTTGCTGACGATTCTGCCGCCCGCGCTCCTAATCTTTTTGCTCGGCGTGTATGACGACGTGAAGACCGCAGGGCCTTTCGTGAAATTTGGGGTGCAGGCAATCGCGGGCGCGATGCTGTTCGCTGGCGGCCTCCGCATCCTCGACATCCCGTTACTCTTCGGCGCGCACCAGTTCCCCTGGTTCGTAGGATTTCCGCTGACCCTGTTCTGGGTGATGGCGATCACCAACGCGTTCAACCTGATTGACGGGTTGGACGGCTTGGCTGCCGGATCCGCGTTGTTTTCCACGCTGGTGATGTTCGTCGTTGCGGTTCTGGGCGGAATGTCGTTGGTCTCGCTGGTGACGCTGGCACTGGCCGGCGCCGTGCTTGGATTTCTGCGCTACAACTTTAATCCCGCGACGATTTTCCTGGGTGATTGCGGCAGCCTGTTTGTCGGGTTCCTACTGAGCGCGCTTTCCCTGCAAGGCGCCCAAAAAGCTCCCACGCTGATCGCCGTTGCCATACCGCTGGTGTCATTCGGGCTGCCGATCCTGGAGACCACGCTTTCCATTGCCCGCCGATTCATCAGCGGAAGACCGGTGTTCACGGCGGACCGTGAGCACATTCACCACAAACTGCTCGAGCACGGATGGTCGCACCGCCAGGTCGTGATCATTCTTTACGGGGTTTCGGCAGTCTTTGCGATGCTGAGTCTCTTCCTGCTTTGGCCGACGGGCAGCACCCTGGGGTTGGTGCTCGCGGTCCTGGGCACGGGAATCTGGCTGGGCGTGCAGCACCTTGGATATTTGGAGTTCGGTGAAATACGCCGAGTGGCGCAACGCACCATCGACACACGGCATATTTTCGTCAACAATCTTGCCGTCAGGCGGGCGATTGAAGAGCTCAAACTGGCCGAGAGCATCCATCAGGTCCACCGCATTCTGGCTGGCGCCTTCGACAGCAACGACTTTGACGCATTCGAGCTGCGCCCGGCAGCGCTGGTTGAGGCGCTCGGCATGCGTGTCATCGAAAACGGGTCGCCGCGGTTCATGTGGCGCAAAGCTAGCGCGTTAGTGACGCCGGAATTTGAGCACGCCTGGAGCCTGACCCTTGACCTGGTGAGCACCGGGAATCGCCACTGCGGCAAAATGACCATCTACCGCCATTACTCGAACCGTGACCTTCAGTTGGACATCAACCTGCTTACTTCGGGGTTCGCCACCACGCTCGCCGACGCCTTACAGCGAACTGTGACTGAACACCCGGACTACGTCCCCGACATGCAAGAGTCTATTCTTCTTTCGGCGCAGGCGGGGTGACCATGCGGGGGATTCCCCCCGCAATCTGTTTGGTAACCGTTACCTCGAGCCTTCTTATTTGCTGGCAAACGATCTTTGCTGGGGTAAGATGGAGCCAAATCAGTATGAAGACGGGAGCCAGGCCGGACGGACCGGATAGTTCTATTTTCGGACGCGACCGAAGGCGCTCACGTCGCCACCGGGTTCATACCCCTGCTTACGCAAGTTTGAACGGCAGTGCACAAGGCGCGGTCGTCGAACTCAACGAAATCCTCAATCTTAGCGAAACCGGAATGTGCCTTCAGGCGTCTTCGCAGATGAAGACCAATCGCCTGCTACCGCTTTGCCTCGACCTTTCTACCAATGCTTCACGAATCTACCTTGTGGGCCATGTGGTCTGGTCGGAAAGCTCCGGGAGAACCGGCATTCGCTTTCCCGAGGTTTCCCCGCCGGAACTGAAGCTTCTGCGAGAGTGGCTCGAGGCCAATGCGAAGGCCGAAGCAACGGTGCATGTCGGCGCAACCCAACCAGAGGAGCCTGCTCCTCGCGAAATTCAGTCGAAGCCTTCTTCTTCTCCGGGCTACACATCCCTGGTCACTGAGTGGGCTGAGATCGAAAAGGATGTGGACTTGTGCGGGCCTGACCTCGATCCGGCGCTCCACCTGATTGCGCAGCGGGCGCTGACTCTAACCTGGGCGAGCGGCACAGCCATCGCGCTGGTTAACAGCCTTCGGCCTTCGGAAATGATCTGCCGTGCCCGAGCTGGTACTGACTCTCCGGAAATTGGTGCCCGCCTGGATACGAGCTCGGGCTTTTCCGGGGAGTGTGTACGCAAGGGAACCGCCATCGTTTGCGACGATACGGAGTACGATTCGCGCGTCGATCACAAGAGTTGCCGCGCGCTGGGCATTCGCTCCATTGTTGCCTGCCCAGTGAAGAGCGGGAACGAGATCATCGGAATTCTGGAGATTTTCTCTCCTGATCCAGCTGCCTTTTGGGAAAACGACATAACTGTCCTGCAAAGGCTCACGAGGTTTATCGTGCGGGCGGTGGTCCGGGCGCAACATTCCCGGCACGATGTGCTGGCTTTCCCAACTGCAAGAAGCGAGACCCTTCCGGCTTGGGCGTCGGTTAACGCTCCAAAGATTAATGCGAGCGCGTCGCGCGGATTTCCATTTCGAGGCGCGATGGCCACACTCGGAGTCCTCGGGGTTGCGTTAGCTATTTGGTTGCTCGCTCCCTGGGTATCGAAGATGATCGGCCCGAGTTCCACGTTTGCGATCCAGTCGTCAGCGGAGGCTGATTCTCCGCATGAACCCTATTCCCTGATGGGTCTGGCGGACGTCCGCAGGCTGGCAAATCAGGGCGACCCGCGCGCCGAATACGCTCTCGGCAAACACTACGCGAATGGTGACGGCGTAAAGCTCGACTACCGCGCCGCCAAGGATTGGTTTCTGGCCGCTGCGGAACAGGGACACATCCGCGCCCAAAGCAAAGTAGCGGCAGCGTTTTTTGCGGGGAAAGGCGCGCCGCAGGATTACTCGAAAGCCTACTTTTGGGCGTCGCTGGCGAAAGCGGGAGGGGACGAGATCAGTCCTACAATCGTGATGAACAGCGCAGCCCATTTGAGCCCAGCCCAGATTGCCGCCGAGCAAAAAGCGGCCGAGCAGTGGCTGCATTCCCATCAAATCGGAAAATCTTCCGAATAGATGCCCGCTGTTTCCCCGGGGCTAAAATAGACGCAGAGGTTCCCTGTGTCCTCCCTCCGCGAAGTGCTCAATCAAAATGTCCGCGAGGCCGAAGGCGAGCTTTGCGAACCGATCGAGCGCAGTCGGATTCGCTGCTTCGCGTGCGGACATTGCTGCCCCATTGCTGAGGGCCAGGCCGGCGTTTGCAAAGTGCGATTCAACCGCGAAGGCAAACTCTATGTTCCGTGGGGATACGTCGGCGGTGTGCAGTGCGATCCGATCGAAAAGAAGCCTTTCTTTCATGCCTATCCCGGCGCGCTGGTTTACAGCTTCGGCATGCTGGGATGCGACCTGCATTGCTCGTACTGCCAGAATTGGGTGACATCGCAGGCGTTGCGCGATCCGCACGCAGGTTCCGCGCCGCTGGAAGCGTCTCCGGAAATCCTGGTGCAAGATGCAGTTCGCCAAGGCGCGAAGGTGTTGGTCAGCACCTACAACGAGCCGCTGATTACCGCCGAATGGGCGGTCGCGATCTTCAAAGAAGCTCGCGCCGTTGGACTCAAGACTGGTTTCGTATCAAACGGGAATGGCACTCCGCAGGTGCTTGAATATCTGCGGCCGTGGATCGATTTCTACAAGGTTGATCTCAAGAGCTTCGAGGACCAACACTACCGCCAACTGGGCGGACGCATTGGCCCCATCCTTGACACGATTCGCCGCCTGCACGCGATGGGGATTTGGATCGAAATTGTTACGCTGCTGATTCCGGGTTTCAACGATGCTGACGATGAGTTGCGCAGGCTCACGGAATTTCTCGCCAGCGTGTCGCCGGATATCCCCTGGCACGTGACTGCGTTTCACAAGGACTACAAAATGGTTGATCCCGCCGACACAAAACCTGAAGACCTAATTCGCGCGGCTGATATTGGGAAGTCCGCGGGACTGCGGTACGTGTATGCCGGGAATCTGCCGGGGAGAGTGGGGGAACTGGAAGACACGCACTGCCACAGTTGCGGGCATAGTCTCATTCGCCGCCGTGGGTATTTCATCGAAGAGTATCGGCTGACTCCGGATGGCTGCTGCCCGGATTGCGGCGCTGCGATACCAGGACGGTGGGCGGAGAAGTTTGAAGGACAAATTGCAGACAGGCCGTTTCGGGCAACCAGACTCGTGGGGATCAGCTGAGGCCACGTAGGGGCGGGTGTCCCTCACCCGCGCGGTCGAGCGAAGCTCGACAACTTTTTACTCCGCAGGCTCGTAATTCAAGTTCTGTCCAAGCCATCGCTCGACTTCGTGAACTTCCATGCCTTTGCGCTCACTGTAGTCGGCAACCTGATCGCGCTCGATCTTGCCGAGGCTGAAATAGCGTGATTCCGGATGAGCGAAATAGAGTCCGCTCACGCTCGATCCCGGCCACATCGCAAACGACTCCGTGAGTTGCATCCCTGTCTTGCTCTCGACGTCGAGCAAACGCCAGAGTGTACCTTTCTCCGTATGGTCTGGGCAGGCCGGATATCCTGCCGCGGGTCGGATTCCGCGATATTTTTCGTGAATCAACTCTTCGGTGCTTAAGTGTTCTGATGTACCGTAGCCCCATTCCTCGCGGACGCGTTTGTGCAGGCATTCTGCGAAGGCTTCAGCCAGGCGATCTGCAAGAGCCTCAGCCATAATCGCGTTGTAGTCATCGTGCTCGTTCCGGTAGAGGTCACAGAGTTCTTTTAACCCGATGCCGCTGGTCACTGCAAATGCACCGATATGATCTCGCAACCCGGTCTCCTTTGGTGCGATGAAGTCGGCGAGAGACCGGCACGGTTCGCTGCCTTCTTTATGTGCCTGCTGCCGGAGGAAATGAAATCGTAAGTGCACCTTGTCTCGTTTTTCGTCTGTGTATAGCTCGACATCGTCACTCACCGCGTTGGCAGGAAACAGGCCATAGACGCCTCTTGCGGTTATGAGGTTTTTTTCAATGATGAGATCGAGCAGCGCATTACCTTCTTTGAATATCTGGCGTGCCTGCGCCCCTTGTTCCTCGTGTTCGAGAATTCGCGGATAAATGCCTTTCAATCCCCAAGTGTGGAAGAACGGTGACCAATCAATGAACTCACGCAGGGTGGCAAGCGAAAAGTTGTCCAGCACGCGTACGCCAGTGAAACTGGGCACAGGAATGTCTTCGGCGCGCCATGCTATCGGAGTGCGCCGGGAACGCGCGACCTCAAGCGAGACGGTTGGCTGCTTGGGTGCAGCATGCGCTTCGCGCAGCGCGGCATATTCAGCCCTGTGCTTCACCACGAAAGCAGGCTTGTTCTCGTCGCTTAGAAGACTGGTCGTGACCGGCACGGCGCGGCTGGCGTCGACAATGTGAATGACCGGTTCACTGTAGTGCGGCGCGATTTTGATGGCGGTGTGCCGCCGGCTGGTGGTTGCCCCGCCGACCAGCAATGGCAATTTGAAACCCTGGCGCTCCATCTCGCGCGCCACGTGGACCATCTCGTCAAGAGATGGAGTGATCAGTCCACTGAGTCCGATCAAGTCCGCACTTTCTGCCTTGGCCCGTTCGAGAATCTTTTCGCATGGCACCATTACTCCCAGATCAATCACGTCATAGTTATTGCAGGCGAGGACGACGCCTACGATATTCTTGCCAATATCGTGAACATCACCTTTGACCGTGGCGAGAACGATTTTCCCCCGCGGCTTCACCACTTCTCCGGCCGCGACCATGGCTTTCTTCTCGGCTTCCATGTAGGGGGTAAGGTGAGCGACAGCTTTTTTCATCACGCGCGCTGACTTCACCACTTGCGGCAAGAACATCTTGCCCGCGCCAAAAAGATCACCCACAATGCCCATGCCTGCCATCAGCGGTCCTTCAATCACCGCCAGGGGACGGCCCAGTTTAACGCGTGCTTCCTCCGCATCGCCCTCGATGAAGGTATCGATGCCTTTCACCAGGGCGTGCGCAATGCGTTCCTCTACGGTGCCGTTGCGCCATGCTTCGGCATTCGCCTTCTTTTCCGTACTAGCCTTGCCTGCGCCTTTCAGGCTTTCGCCATATTCCACTAAACGTTCGGTGGCGTCGGGGCGGCGGTTCAGCAACACGTCTTCGACCATCACCTTCAGCTCAGGCTCGATCTCCTCATACACTTCGAGCATGCCGGCATTCACAATGCCCATGTCCATGCCGGCGGCGATGGCGTGATAGAGAAACGCAGAATGAATCGCTTCGCGAACGGTGTTGTTGCCACGGAAACTGAAAGAGATGTTCGAAACTCCGCCGCTTACCTTCGCGTGCGGCAGGTTAGCCCTGATCCAGCGAGTCGCATTGAGGTAATCGACTGCGTAGTTGTTGTGCTCCTCCATGCCGGTGGCAACGGTGAGTATATTGGGATCGAAGATGACGTCTTCTGGAGGAAAGCCGACTTCATCAACCAAAATTCGGTAGGCGCGTTCACAAATGCGGATCTTGTCTCCATAAGTTGCGGCCTGGCCTTGTTCGTCGAAGGCCATCACCACCGCGGCGGCGCCATATTTCAGAACGGCAGATGCATTCTCGCGAAACCTGTCTTCGCCTTCTTTTAACGAAATGGAATTGACGATGCCCTTGCCCTGCAGGCACTTCAGGCCTGCTTCGATAACCTCCCATTTCGAGGAGTCCACCATGATCGGTACCTTTGCCACTTCGGGTTCGCTGGCCAACACCTGCAGGAACCGCGTCATTGCGATGACGCCATCGATCATGCCCTCGTCCATGCAGACGTCGAGCACGTTCGCGCCGTTCTCAATCTGCTGCCGGGCGATACTTACCGCCTCTTCGTACTTGCCATTTTTGATTAGCTTGGCGAACTTCGGCGAACCAGCCACATTGGTTCGTTCGCCGATCATGATGTACACGCCTTGTTGTTGGGTGAAAGGCTGCGAGCCTGAGAGACGAAGGGGCTTCCACTTCGAGGCGTCCGCCATGGCGTGCTCCATTGTGCTCACGCTCGACTCTCGAACTCGCCTGCGGAGCCAGGCATGCTTGGGCGGGCGGAAGCCCCAAACCTTCGTGGACGCTTGCCCTCGAGCGCTTTCGCGATGGCCGCGATGTGCTCGGGAGTATTTCCGCAACAGCCGCCAGCAATGTTAATCAGGCCGCCTTCTGCAAAGCCAGACAGATACCGAGCTATGTCTTGTGGTCCTAGATCAAAGCCTGTTTCTGATAGAGGATTAGGGAGTCCGGCGTTGGGGTAAACCGAAATCGCGACGTCCGCTTTTTCCGAAAGTTCCTCCAAAAATGGATACATGAGATCCGGTCCGAGAGAGCAGTTAAGGCCTACCGATAAGGGTTTCACATGCCGGACGGCATTCCAAAATGCTTCAGGGGTTTGCGCAGAGATCATCGTTTCTCCGCCACGCCCTACTGCCGCGGAGATCATGACGGGCACTTCTTTGCCGTGTTCGTTCAGCACTTCACGAATCGCGACGAGCGCTGCCTTAGCGTTGAGAGAATCAAAGATGGTTTCGACCAGCAGCATGTCAACGCCTCCGGCGATGAGCGCTCGCACCTGCTGCGCGTAAGCGGCTTTGACCTGATCGAAGGTGACCACACGAAATCCTGGGTCGTCTGCATCCGGCGAGTTCGAGAGAGAAACAGTGAGCGGCCCGATCGCTCCGGCCACGAAGCGGTGACGCGAAGTCGCTGTTCCAACACGATCGGCCCATTCACGACACTGCTTTGCCGACTGTTCATTGATGTCCCAAGCCAGCGCTTCGAGAAACGAATCCCCGATGATCTTCGAGTAGAACTCGGGATCCTTGCGGCGCCCGTGCTCGCGTGGATCTTCCACGAAAAACTCACTCTGGGCGATGCTGGTGGCGCCGAAGGTGTTGGTCTCGATGATGTCCGCGCCTGCCTCCAGAAACCGGCGATGGATGTCTCCAATCATTTTTGGCTGGGTCAGCGAGAATAGGTCACCATTGTTTAAAAGACTTTTCTTTGCGTCCTTAAATCGCTCGCCCCGAATGTCAGCTTCTTTCATCCCATAGCTGCGGATCGTCGTACCCATCGCTCCATCGATGATGGCGATACGATCCTCAAGGATCTTTTCAAGGGGATGGGGTGGGGTCTTTTTCATCTTAGCTGCCTTTTACACACAAACGCCGGCCCGCGCTTTGGGGACCGGCGTCAAATTCCACTGAAATCTACTGAAGTCGTGCTCCTCGGGCAATCCCGCAATTACCAAATCACCCAATTACAAATCCCCATCACTCTTCCGGAGCGGCCTCGGCTTGGGCCCTTCCGATGACTTCAGATGCATTAAACATCGGGTTCGATCCCAAATGGGCCGGCTTCTTCGCCAGCAGTTGTTCCTTGCGATAGATTAGATTCGTCGTGTTGAAAGTTGCCAGCTCAAAGCCGTGGCCGTGGGTGATAGCGTCAGTGGGGCAGGCTTCCACGCAGTATCCGCAAAAAATGCAGCGGTTGTAGTCGATGTTATAAACCTTGGCGTAGCGCTCGGCGCCGCTCACCCGGTTCTCGGCGGTGTTCTCCGCAGCCTCGATATAAATGCAGTTCGCCGGGCAGTTGGCCGCGCATAGGAAGCAGGCCACGCACTTTTCCAGGCCATTTTCGTCGCGCTGCAGAACGTGAACGCCGCGGAAGCGCTCCTGAAACTTAGCGCCGCGGAATGGCCCCGGGCCGTCGGGATAATTCTCCACAACCGTAGGCTGAAACATCTCCTTAAATGTGATGCTCATGCCTTTGGCGATCGCGGCTATGTTTTCGAGGATCGGCATAGGTTTCTAGTATAGCGAAAGCCGCGAAATCGGGTGAAAGTCGGGCCGGTCACCGTAAGGGATGCAAGCAACCACTAAATTCGACTTCCTCCTCCAGTCTGAGGCAGGGCCTTCGTATTACAATAAAAAGCCGTCTTTTGTGCGCGGCAATCATCCTGAACTGCACTTATCTGGAGGAAATATGAAGCTAACGCCTGGGAAACTGGCGGGACTGCAACGTGTGTCAGACAAGCGGGGCGTGATCGCCGCCGCCGCTATGGACCAGCGCGGCTCGCTGCAAAAATCACTTGAGAAAGAAAAAAGCGGCGCCGTCAGCGACGCGATGATGGAAGAATTCAAGTCGCTCGTCACCGAAGTTCTTACGCCGCATGCCAGCGCGATCCTGCTTGACCCCGAGTGGGGACTGCCCGCGTCCAAGCGCCGCGCCAAGAATGCCGGCCTGCTGCTTGCCTATGAAAAGACCGGTTACGACAAGACCGGTCCCGGACGCCTGGGAGATTTGCTCGATCACTGGTCGGCGAAGCGACTGAAGGAAGCCGGCGCCGATTGCGTGAAGATTCTGCTTTATTACACCCCGTTCGATTCGAAAGAGATCAACGACCAGAAACACGCCTGGGTTGAGCGCATCGGTGACGAGTGCCGCGCGAATGACATCCCGTACTTTCTGGAGTTTGTCGGCTACGAAGACGGCGCCGACGAGAAGGGCTTGGAATACGCGAAGAAAAAGCCGCACGTCGTGACCGAGAGCATGCGCGAATTCTCGAAAGACCGCTATGGCGTGGACGTGCTTAAGGTCGAAGTCCCGGTCAACATGAAGTTCGTCGAAGGCGTGAAGTCATTCGGCGGGCAGAAGGCATACACCAAGAAAGAAGCTATTGATCTGTTCCACACGGCCGCGGCTGCTGCCACCAAGCCGTTCATCTACCTTTCGGCAGGCGTCAGCAATGCCGAGTTCAGCGAAACGCTGGAACTTTGCGGGGAAAGCGGCGTGAAGTACAACGGCGTGCTCTGCGGACGCGCCACCTGGAAGGAAGGCATTGCGGTTTACGCCAAGCAGGGAGCGGATGCGTTCCGCAAGTGGCTGGAGACTGAGGGCGTGAAAAACATCAGCAACGTAAACGAAAAGCTGAAGACGGCAACGTCCTGGTTCCCGGCTTACGATGTTGAGCCGGTTCTGGCGTGAGACAGTTTTAGAACCATTTACCACCAAGGGCACGAAGGCACACGAAGGGAAAGCAAGAATTCTTCGTGAGACTTCGTGTCCTTCTTGATTTTGGCCTCAACAGGTTGTGACGGAGCAATATGATTATGGTCCACACCGAATATCTGAAGTTCCATACCCGCAAGCATCGCGAATACGTTCACATTACGCCGCAGGCTGAGGCGATTGTTAAGAAGAGCGGGATCAAGGAAGGCATGGTGCTGGTTTCCGCCATGCACATCACCGCGGGCGTTTACGTGAATGACAACGAGTCAGGCCTGATCGACGACATCGACCAATGGCTGGAAAAGCTCGCGCCTTTTCGCCAGGAATATCGTCACCACGATACGGGCGAAGATAATGGCGACTCGCACCTCAAAGCTTTGCTGATTCATCACGAGGTAATTGTGCCCATCACGGCGGGAAAACTCGACTTCGGCACCTGGCAACGCATCTTCTACGCCGAGTTCGATGGGCAACGAGACAAGCGCGTGATTGTGAAAGTCATGGGCGAATGAGATTCTCGGGGAGCTTTCGTCGGCGTGCCGCGTAACGTCCCTGAACAACTGGCTCACGGCGTGACGGTCAGCGTGACTGGCGTGCTGTGCGTCACCGTTCCGCAGGTCGCGGTAATGGTAATGATGTAGTCTCCCGGCCGCGTGCCCGGGTTCCCGCCACCGCCACCGCCGCCACCTCCACCTTGGAGTCCTCCGCTGCAGGAAGCAGCGCTCAAAGCAAGAAAACCAAACAGCAAAATGCGCTGGAGCTTACGCCGCCGCGCAATTGTCAGCGGCGCAAATAGAAGGGAGGCCAGTGGAAGGCCCAACCACAGTCCCGCGGCAGCCGCGCTCGGCGCCGTGGTGGAGATACCGATTGTGACGACTGAACTCCCGCTCCCCGAGAGCACTTGCGAAGGATTGAAATTGCACGACGTCAGCGCCGGCAGCCCCGAGCAAGTGAAGGTTACGTTTGCCGGGAAATTTCCTGGGGTCGGGTTGACGGCGGCGCTGAAAATCGCAGCCTTTCCGGGAGCGACAGCCATGGTGGGAGGAGTTGCCGACATGGAGAAATCAAATGCCTGATTCGGTAAGGCCGTAAAAGTCAGCGCTACGGAATGGCGAATCGTCGCTATGTCTGCGCCAATAGCGTTCAGGTTGAATGCATATGCTTGGGACAACGTGGTGCTCACCGAGATTGAGAACGGCGTTCCTGAAGTGATGGCCACAGCACTCGCCGGCGTAATCGTGCAAGTGGAAGGCGCGCCGGTCCCGCAGGTCAACGATACAGAGCTGTTGTAGCCATTCACGGCGGTGAGCGTGCCGCTGAAGGTCGCGGTCGCATTCACCTGCGCTGTCAGGCTGGGATTACTGACGATCAATGCGTAGCCCGGAGCGGACGCGATGCTGAGCGACAGCGTTTGTGTTTTCGTAATGGCGCCAACGCTGGAAGCGCTGATCGTGATCTGCGAATTCCCAATCGCGGCTGTGGAAGCGACCGTCACCGTCAACGTCACTGTAACCGGACTCCCCGCTGATGGGCTCGCCGATAACGGTTGAAACTGGCAGGTGACTCCCGCGGGAAGTCCTCCACATGACAAGTTCACGGCTCCGGTGAATGAGCCCGCCGCTGAAACTGTCAACGACACGGGCCCGCTGCTGGCGCCCGGCGGCAGAGTAAGCGAATTGGGCGACGGCGCGCTCAGGCTGAAATCCACGACATGCAGCACCAGCGGGAAGGTGTGCGTTACCAGCGCTGCGTCTGTGCCGGCAGCGCGTAGGTTGAACGAGTAATCACCGGCGCTGTCGCTGGCCGTCACCGCGAACGCCGCCCCCGGCGTCGTAGGAATAACCGCAACGGGAGTCACCGAGCAATTTTGTGGCGGCGACGTGCTTCCGGCGCTACACGCCAGATTCACGCTGCTGCTATATCCGTTGCGCGCAACCAGCGTGCCCGTGAATGTTGCCGACGATCCCGCGAAAACCGTCTGCGGATTATTGGCAACGCCAATCTGAAAGTCGGGCGTGGTAACCAGGTTCCATTCCCATATCCCACGCCCGTAGGTCGCCGCTCGCAAGCGTTTGGCGCCGCCTGAATTAAACAACTTTAGGGACGTGACCTCGACGTTTGGAAGAAATCCACTCTGCGCCGAAGGCGGCCCGACTTCCGCCCAGGTCGGATTCGAAGTATCGCTGGAGAAAACGCCAACGTCGGTCCCTACGTAGATTGTGGAAGCAGCAGAATCGATCACGAGCGTGTCAGCCGGAGCGTCCGGCAGGTTGCCCGTGAAGTCGAACCACCGGACGCCTCCGGCAATCGTCTTCCATACATGCGACGTGTGAAAGCCCATGATTGCCGCGTACGCTGTCTGGCCGCTCGGGTCTGACGGATCGATCACGATGTTCGAGATGGGGAAGCCTTGCGGATTGATGGTCCCGGTTCGATCCGTCCAGGAGTTTTGCCCGGCGCTCGCATTCATCGTGACCCAAACGTGGCCGCCCTGCGGCGAGGTCGCAATCAACGGCCCTTCGCCATTGGTTCCGGCATAAATCACTTGGGAATTTCCAGAGTTGTCTAAAGGCCCGCCGGCCGCGAGGGTGCGCACCAGATTGGTTTCTGTTCCGCTGCAAGTTCCGGCGCCGCCAAATTCAAAATTCGGGCTGAGCGAGGAAAACGCTCCGCCCGAGGAAGAGCCGCGCCACACCCGGCACGTACCTAGCAGCATGGTTCCCGGATTCGCTGGATCGAGAATGAAGGGAAGATAGAATGCGCCCGCGTCGCCACCCACCGAGTTACTGCTCACGATGGGGTCATTCTGGAAGTCCTGAGTATGGCAAGTGGAGCCGCCGCCAGGATTCCAGCATCGAAGAATGTTGACGCCGGAAATCGAATCGGGTGGCATGGCGAGGAACCACTCAGTGTCATCTGCTGGATTCACCGCGGTGAATCCGACGTCGCCGGCGTTCACGTTCACCCACGGTCCACCGCTTTGCGCAAAAGCGGTAGCGGGAGCGCCGTTGTTCTGGGTCCCGCCAAAGATCAGGTCCACGTTGCTGGCCGATTCGGCGAGAGAAACAAATTGCGTCATTGGCCCAAGGGCTGCGTTCAAGTCGTCGAACTGATTCGTAAGGCCGCAGGTGCCGGTGGTCAATCCGGTGAAGCCGTCGAGCGCGCGATAGACACCACCATCGTTTGCGAAATATAGGAGCGCGGCGCCGTTAGCGACGAGGAAGTCGATCGCGTGCTGATCGGGATGCACCTTTGCGATGTCGCTGCATCCGTACGCATGTGTAAGGTTCAGGAAAGTGTTCGACCCAGTTCCGCTGCAGGCTGGCGACGCCGCGGTGATCGTACATTTGAAGAGGTTGGTCGCGCCGGCATAAATGTCGGTGGCCGTGCCGTTCGGGACTGCAGCGAGTGCGAGCTTGTACGTGCCTTGAGCGGTTCCGCATCCGCCGAAGAAATCGCCGCAGTTGGTGATTCCGGAATCGCTGATTTGCGTCCAGGAAGCGCCGCCGTTGCTCGAAGTCCAGATGCCCAGATCGGCGTCATTCGCGTCGACGAACCAGGCATACATTTCGCCGAGTCCCGACGAGCCGCCGCGATTGGGCACGACCGCAATCTCGCCTCGGTAGACCGGGCAGGCGCTTGGCTGCGCGGCCTGCGAAGGACAGACTCCGGTTCCCAATCCCGTTCCAGGCTGTGCCGTGAGCCTGGTCCAGTTCGCCCCGTCCGGCGATGAGTAGAAGCCGTGGAACCGCACCGCTGCGTAAAACATCCCCACAGCCGCGTTGAAGACAACAGACGCGACTGATGCGGGACTCACGCCGACGCCAGCGTCCTGAAGGGTGGCGGCGTTCCATGTCGCGCCCGCGTCAGTGGAAAAGTACAGGCCGCGGTTCACCGTGGGCGGACTCTCAAGGCCCTCGATGATTCCCTGCGAGGCTGACGCCGCAGCGGCCACCACCAGGTTTGGATTCGTCCTGCTGAACGCGATCTGGCTGAACCCAATCCCAGCGAAAGAATGCGCCCTAGTCGCGTCTTGCGAAATGAGGCCCCAATGCGCTCCCCCGTCGGTGGAACGCAGGATACCCAGCCCGTAGTAGGAATCGACGGAACCATTCGTCTCACCGGTGCCAGCGAGCACCACGCTTCGGGTGGGGTCAGGCGAAGAAAGCTGGGGCTGAACCGCGATGGCCCCGATTGCCAGCGTCAGCTGGTCATCGGTGAGCGGGGCCCAGATGACTGACGCGGGATTCGAGCTCGACGTCCCGGCATTCGTTGATTTCCACACTCCGCCGTACGCGCCACCCGCAAACACCGTGTTGCCGGTAGAGTCGTTTGGATCAATTGCCACCGCAGTCGCTCGCCCGGAAACCCAGCCGTAGTCTTGAATTCCGACGCCACTTGCATCCGAGGGAAGGGGCGCTGGCCCGAGTGAGTTCCAGCCTCCGCCAATCGCAGCAGAAGACGTGCCAGACGAGCGCGAGACCCGCGCCCGCAACTTTTGCTGCAGCGCCTGGCGCCGCAGATTGGCCGTTCCCGCGATTGCGCGCCCGCTCATCTGCCACCGTTCGCCGGAGGCTTCCTGTTGGCGTGTGCGCACCTGCGCGGCGGTCGCAGTTTGTCCGGCTGATGTTATAGAGACAAATGCGATCAGTATGAACAGAACTGCGCCGGCACCATGTTTACTTTTCATCACGTGGTCTTTGACGGTTGGTTGTGGGGACGGTTCGGGTCAGCAGAAATCTTTCCCAGGCGAATCAGCCGCGCAAAGATGGAACCCGCTGTTCGATTGTGGAGTCTTGCAATGTCCTGAAAATTAATGCCGCTTCGAAGCTCCCCACAGATTTGGGCGTCTTCTTCGTTCGACCATGCCTTGCCGGCGTTGGCCGGCAAAGACCTGCGCGTACTTTCCCGTTGCTGTTGGAACTCCAAAGCTTGCACGGCCCGGTTCAGCGCCCGCACCGCGCGCGGCTGCTGGTAAGGAGAGTCCCCGACCAGGGGTTCTCCATTCTCCGGGTGTAGGCCGTCAGCCAGCCTGCGGATGATCTCGAGTGCTTCCTGGATTTCCATCCGTGCCCCCTGATAAGGGCATCGTAAGCCGCGAACCCTTCCGGGCTTTGTGACGGATGAACATCAAAAGGGTGGTTTGTCCCGAAACGGACATTGGGCGCGACAGGCGCCGGACCGCGGTCGCTTTCCTGCGCGCGGGTTAAACTCATGCCTATGGATTGGCAGGCTTTCTGGCTCACGGTCCGACTGGCGCTTACGGTGACCGCCATCCTGGTCGTGCTCGGATTTCCACTGGCCTGCTGGATTGCATTCTCGCGATGGCGCTGGAAGTTTTTGGTTGAAGCTATCGTTGCCTTGCCAATCGTCCTGCCTCCGACGGTGCTGGGATTCTATGTGCTGGTCGCGCTCGGGCAGCGTAGTCCCTTCGGTCGCTGGTGGCAGGCAACGACCGGTCACACCCTCGCGTTCACTTTCGAAGGGCTTGTGATCGGGTCCGTGCTTTACAGCCTGCCGTTTGCGGTGCAGCCGATTGCCTCGGCGCTTTCTGGAATTGACCGGCGACTGCTCGACGCTTCGGCTGTACTGGGGGTTTCGAAATTCCGGACGCTGTTTCGCCTCCTGGTGCCGCTTTCGCTGTCAGGAATCGTGACGGGGGTCGCCCTCAGCTTTGCGCACACCATGGGAGAATTCGGGGTCGTGCTCATGGTGGGCGGGAATATCCCGGGAGTGACGCGCACGCTTTCCATCAATATTTATGATCAGGTGCAAGACTTGAATTACACGGCCGCCAATACCACCGCGCTGGTGCTGGTGGCGATTGCGTTTGTGCTCTTGTCGCTGGTGTATTCGATGAATCGAAGATTCTGGAGCCTATGGCCTCGCGCTTAGCAGCCTGAACAACGACCCATGTCTTCAAGCAACATCGCGCCAAGTACTCCTCTCGATCGGGTGCAAAGCTCGACCGACGCGCTACAAGTGCGTCTTCGCAAGAAGGTGAGCGACTCCTTCGAGGTCGATGTGGATTTTTCCCTTCAGCGCGGAATCACAATTTTGTTCGGAGCGTCGGGTGCCGGGAAGACAACGCTGCTCGATTGCATCGCGGGGTTGACTCCCCCAGACTCGGGAAATATCAGTGTCGCCAGTCGCACGCTGTTCGATTCCAGCATTGGCGTTGATGTTCCCGTGATGCGCCGCAACATCGGGTACGTTTTCCAGGAGCTCTCCCTGTTTCCGCATCTCAGCGTGGAATCGAATGTCGCTTACGGCATTTTCAGATTGCCCGCCCTCGAGCGCAAACAGAGAGTTGCGCAATGCTTGGATGCAATGGGGATCTCGGCGCTGGGGAACCGCCGCCCCGCGGAGCTTTCCGGCGGAGAGCGACAACGAGTCGCTTTGGCCCGGGCTCTGGTGACCGAACCGTCGATCTTGCTGCTCGACGAGCCGCTCGCGGCGCTGGATTTGCCAGTCCGGATGAAGATCGCCGCCGACCTGCGCCGTCAGATTCAGAGCCTGCCGATTCCCGTCGTTTACGTGACCCACAGCCGCGATGAAGTGTTCATGTTGGGTGATGATTTGCTGGTGCTGGAGCGCGGCCGGGTCACTGCGCAAGGAACGCCGCACAGAGTCCTCTCTGTCCCTCGCGGGGAGACTGTCGCGCAGCTTGCCGGATTCGAAAACATATTCGACGCCGTTGTGACGTCCATCCACGAAGAGCGCGGCACCATGACCTGTCGCGTGGGGCCGCAGCGGTTTGACTCGGCGCAACTGGAATTGGAGACACCTTTGGTTCGCGCAGAAGTAGGTTCAAGCATGCGAATTGGAATCAGCGCTGGAGACATACTGCTGGCAACTTCGCCGCCGGCGGGCTTGAGCGCGCGCAATATCCTGCCAGGGCGGCTGCTGTCGCTTTCCCAGCGAGACGTAATCGTGGTGGCTGACGTGGATTGCGGAGTCCGGTTATCGATCCACCTGACATTGAGTGCCCGCGACTCCCTCGGCCTTGCTCCCGGGCGCAAGGTTTGGGTCATCGTGAAGACGCACTCGTGCCATTTGCTGGCGCAATAGTCCGGATGGTTCCAGATCGGAACGCACGGGTTCGTTTTTTTGGTTGCCACGGACGGCTCTAGCTGCCCGGGCGGTACTTGCCCACGAAGGGAATGCGGAGTAGAAGGGAGACATGCCTCTTGAGAATTCGCGCTGGTCACGCGAAGTCTTTATAAGCCTCGTTCGTGCAGCACCTGGCAATTTGTTCCGTGATGAACGTTGCGCTCGGTTCGACCCGAGGGGTGGGTTGTGGAAAAACTCAGATTTGTTTTGCTGGCAGTCGATAACAATGACTACCAAGTTGAGCAGGTAAGCTCCGGGCAACTGGCCGCCGCTCGCTTAGGCGTCGAGTTAGAAATCGTCCATACCGAGCACGATTCAATCCAGCAAAGTCGGATCGTCCTGGATCTCGTGCAAAGCCCGGTCGAGAAACGCCCGAATGCGATCTTTTTTGAGCCGGTGGGTACTGCGCTGGCACAACCTGCCCGCGCCGCGGCTGCCGCCAAAGTGGGATGGGTTATCCTCAACCGCGAAAACGTAGAGTATGTTCGCGAACTTCGTGACAAATACCCGACTCCCATGTTTTCCATTACCACCAGCCATAAGGAAGTTGGCTACATTCAGGGGGACCAGATTGCACGGCTTCTGCCGAAAGGCGGAGCGGTGCTTTACATTGAAGGGCCCAGCGACAACAAGGCAGCCGTGAGCCGCACCGAGGGCATGCTGGCGCGAAAACCGGCGGCCGTGGAAGTTCGAACGCTGCGTGGTCGCTGGACAGAAGTTAGCGCCTACAACGCGGTGAATTCCTGGCTGAAACTGAGCATTGCGAAGGAAATCCCTATCGGCGTGGTTGCCGCGCAAAACGATGCAATGGCACTCGGCGCGCGCAGAGCCTTTCAGGAACTACCGGACAACTCGGCACGTGACCGCTGGTCCAAGGTCCCGTTCCTTGGGTGCGATGGTCTTCCGATGGGCGGGCAAAAAGCGGTGCGCGAGCGCTTACTTACGGCGACGGTTGTAATTCCCCCCAATGCCGGCGACGCCGTGGAGGCCATGGCCACCGCGTTGCGTTCGGGGAAGCAACCCGATGTCACACTGTTCACGCAAGCCAGTTCCTTTCCACCACTGCACTCGCTGACGCCGCTTGCTTCCCGCTAAAGCCTTAAGGGATAGTCTTGAGATCCGGTGGAATGACCCGCGCTCGCGCCTCTCTTACGCCTTCCACGTGGATGACGCCGACCCACTGGCCGCGCAATCTCTCTACATAAACCAGACTCCCGCCTAGCACGGATGCGGCCGCTTCCGGCGTCGTGTCTTCGTGGTACCCAAAGTAGCGTGTCTTCCACTTTCGCCAGAATCGCCAACGATCGATCAAAGGATGCGGGGGTTGATATTTGGTGGAAAAGACCAAAGCCACGTCGAAGCTTGACCGAAGGTCCGCCGCCGATAGCAACTGCTCCACCGTAAAGTCTTCGATCCGGACCACTTTCATCGGATTCTCGACGTAACCCAGATCAGGCCGCGACAGCTCATCGCTGGCAGGCCACGCCGTCAGCACGCGGGCGTGCGGGTAGCGGTCCTCGATGAGGGTTTCCGCCCGCTGATGCAGGCGGATGTAGTCGCGGTATGCCAGATTGTCTTCGGGAGAAAATCCGTACGGAGGGTTCATGAAAATTGCCGCAACGAAGCTCAATGCGGCAATAGCGAGTACAATCGCCCACGCGCGCAGGCGCCGCCAAATGGTTGAAACGCTCACCAGGATCACCAGTGGAATGATCGGCAGCATGTAGCGGGCGAGTACTGCCCCTCCCAGAACTGACATCGCCAGTACGTAAACGATCGTGACAGCTAGTAAGGCGAACTGAATGGAAACGTCGATGCGTGGCCGAAGTCCGGTCGAATGCCGTACTTCTTGCCGGTTTGCTGGCGCGAAGAAGGATGAGTCTTGCTGTGCCGGATATCTCATGGCCACGGCACAAGCGAGCGTCAGCACGAAAAGGTTCAGATACCCCGCCGCTTGCCAGATCCTGAGCAACAGCGCCAACAGAATTCGCAGCGGCGACAAATTTCCCTGCAGGTTGTAGCGCAGGAACTCAGGATTTCCGAAGACGAATCCGGTGTGCAGATAGTGGTAGCCGTACCAGAAGCCGAGCGGAACCACAGACAAGGCCAGGGGAAGAGCCAATGCGAGGAATTCGTTCGCGCGACTTCGTGGCCTTTGTGGTCTCGCGCTCTTGAATCGTGTGTGCCAAAAGGCGAGTCGCAGCGTTTCCCATGTCAACAATGCCAGCGGCACCAGAATGGCCGTTTCCTTAGCCAAGCAGGCCAAAGAAAACCACATCACCATGCTTGTCCGGCGCTGACGAAAATACGCGTGCAGCGCCCAAAACACCAGGCCGGCGGCGGGGAGGTCCACTTGCGCCAGCGAACTCTGGGCAAAAAATACGGGATAAATCGCGACGAGCAAGGTACTGAAGCTGGCGACGGTCACGTTCGAAATGGACTTCGCCAGCCGGAAGAACCCGGTCAAAGAAAAGGCCGCGCACAGCAGCATGGCGCGTCGCGTGACCAATTGAGATTCCCCGAACAGCTTCCACGCCAGCGCCAGCCATGCCATGACCAGCGGGGGATGGGCGTTCGAAGGCGTCGAGTGGGCAATCAGGGAACCGTGGAGCAGGTCGCGGGCCGCAGGGATGTAGTATCCCGCTTCGTCCCAGAAGTAGGGAAGCCGCAGCAGGGAAAAGTGCGTGGCAAAAAGAAAAACCGAAATGACCGCGAACAGTCCTGGCGTTGAGCCCGCAACGCGTGCCATGGTGCCGTATAGCGTACGGGGTTTTCCCAACACGTTATTATCCGGCAAAGCGCTGTCGGGCATTCGTCAGTGCACGGGCCCCGCAGCCGCGATTCCCCGGGGATCGAGTTTGATCTCGCCGAAAGTGCTTTCGTAATTGGTGACGTTCTGCTGCAGAATGGCGGTCAGCGCCTTGGCCTGTTGCGGGCTCAGATAGATGCCCTGAAAATTGCGCACTTCAACCTGGCTTTCCGATTGCTGCTGCATGGTTCCGAAGACCAGAAAAAAGTCCCAGACGTTAACGCGCACCTGAACGCTGTTGGCGTAAGTTTCCCGGTAATCGGCATTGTTGACAACGGTAAAATTAGGCTGTGTGGGGGAAATCATATGTGAGGATAGTCTATCGGGAACGGCCTGGGAAGGAAACGGAGAGGACTGTGAATGCCGTCGTTTAAAATAGGGCGGAGCTTCTCCCTGCCGGGATGGCGGAATTGGCAGACGCGCTGGACTTAGGATCCTCGGCCAATTCCCGCTGTCAGGCGGGCAACTCTTTTGGATCAAGCACTTACACTCAGCGCGGGACCAATCGAGGATTTGATTTGTGATGTTCAATCATGGTCGATCTCGGTGTCTCGGTGACGATTCGGTCACGTTCGAAGATCCCTCTGAGTGCGGCGTCAGGACCTGCTGAAGCCCGCCAGATGCGGAGCGATCCGAAGTGTTTACCGGAGGTGATTTGCGCGCAGTGAACGGCTTCGACGCACCGGAAAGAGTTGCGGGCAGGCGTTCGACAAACCCACAACATCGAATGGGCACACGCGCTTTGAAGTGCCGGCACGGTCGTACACAGTAATCCAGTGGGGAGCATAGAGTCTCAAGACAACGGGGGGTTGTCATTGCTGAGAGATTTCCCATGCTCTCCTGGCCGTTGCTGCCGGTGTATCGCCATGCTATAAGGGAAACTAGAAGTGGGTCCTGCTTGGGCCCTGACCCTATGCGGCAACTCCCTTCCTGGCCTCGATTCGTGATCCGGGCGCTCCTCGTTTGGGCAGTGTTCTGCTCGGCTGCCGCGTGCCTGTCAGCGCAGGTCAATCATCTTCAAGCGTCGGCCACGTTATTAGAGCAGGGTGACAGTGCTCAAGCGGAATCGGAAGCCCGCCTGGCGCTCCGAAATACCAACACCAAACCTCTTGCGCTTGCGATGCTTGGGACCATCCGACTGCAGCAGGCAAAGTACACCGAGAGCGTGCAATTCTTTAGCCAGGCGCTAGCTTTAAATCCGAAACTGCTGGGTGCGCGAACCAGCTTGGGAGACGCCTACATCTTTGCCGGTAAACCTGTCTTTGCGCGAAAGTGCTTCGAGGAAGTGCTGCGCGCAGATCCCACGAATCTCAATGCGCGATTCGATTTGTTCAAGCTGGAGGCGTCGGAGGGAAACTTTCAGCTGTCGCTGGACGTTGCACGGCCAATTCTGCCCCAGCTCTTCACTTCGGATGAAGCGCTGTCGATCCTGGCGTCCGACTACAGCGCCCTGGGAAAGAAGGATGAACTGGCTGATCTGGCGACCCATTGGCGAAACCTTGAGACCGTTTCAGCCGAGTCAGCCTTGGATTTTGGCACTGTCTTGCTTGCTAATGGACTGACCAGCGACGCCACCGGACTCTTCGAGGACGCCGAGAAACACTTGCCGCAACCTCCACTCTCCAGGGTTGCTCTTCGGCTTGGGAATGCGCTCTTGGCCGTCGGGCATCTCGATCAGGCCGAGAAGAATGCGCAGCTTGCACTGTCAATCGATCCTAATTGCACCGCATGCTATCAGACCCTGGCGGCGGTCGCAGAGCGACAGGGCAACAGCGAAAAGGCTCTGGCGTCCCTGGTGGCGGCTAGACGGCTCGCGCCCGAGGATCCGGAGGTTCTCTTTGCGTTTGGACGAGTCTGCCTGGAGCGGGACCTGCTGGAAGACGCGTTCGCCGCCCTCGCCAAAGCGGTTGAACTCAAGCCGGAGAATGACGAGTACCTGTATTCGTGGGCTTCGGCAAACATCGGCAAGGGCAATCTTCCCAAGGCGCTGGCCATTTTCCAGCAGCTACTTCGCAAACACCCTAACGACCCCAACCTGACTTACGCGATAGGGGCGACTTATTTCCTGCAAGCCGACTACTCCAATGCCGAGGCCTCTCTCCAGCAGAGCTTGGCAGCGCGGCCGGACCAAGTCCCCGCGGCGTACTACCTTGGCCTCACCTATAGCACGGCCGGCGACCTCGAGCGTGCTATTGCTCTATTTCAGGGTATCGTTAAGAGCCATCCGCAACATGCGCCTTCCTTCATCAAGCTGGGAGGGTTGCTGGCCAAGACGCAACAGCAGGAGGAAGCGCGGCAGGCGCTGGAACGAGGAGTGGCCCTCGATCCCGACTCTGTCGAAGGGCACTATCAACTCGGTCTGCTGCTGCGTCGCATGGGCAAGCGCGACGAAGGAGACGCTCAGCTTGCCGAGTCCAAGAAACTGGGCGAGGCGCAACGCGCACAAAAGGACATACGCTTGCGCCTGCTGCTGCCGGACTAGGCCATATAATGCCCCGCCACCCTTTCAATTTCAAAGATTCGAAGTTTCTGAAAGGCCCAGACACTTCGCGGCGGGATTTTCTGCGTGGGATCGCCGGGTTTGGATCCATTCTTCCCGCCTCGGGCCTGCTCCGCGGTTTGCAGGACTTTCCGCAGTTCGAACAACTAACCGCGGCAGCAGACGGCAAGAAATCGGCCGCCGCACGGAATTCGGGCGCAGCGTTTTCTTTCAAGGATGTCGCGGTCGAGGCCGGGCTCAGTGGCGCGCTAAACGTCTATGGCGGCGCCGCGCGCAAGCAGTACATCCTGGAAGAGACCGGCTGCGGAGTCGCGCTTTTCGATTATGACAATGACGGCTGGCTGGATGTTTACCTGGTCAACGGTTCGACCTTCGCTGCATTGCAAGGCAAAGAGAAGCCGCCGCGTGCGGCGCTCTTTCACAACAACCACGACGGCACATTTACGGATGTCACTGCGAAAGCAGGCGTGGCAAATGAACGCTGGGGCTTCGGCGTCGCGGTCGGCGATTACGACAACGACGGCTGGGAAGATTTCTACGTCACCAATTTCGGCAAGAACCGGCTCTATCACAACAACGGCGACGGTACGTTTACTGATGTAGCCGAGAAACTCGGTGCAGCCGTTGACAGTTGGTCAAC
>JAYTFR010000115.1:0-8685 GCA_043734125.1 Acidobacteriota bacterium
TGGGTTCAGCGGTGGCCACGGTAGAAAAGATGGATACGAGAAGCAGTATTCGTCGAAGCTTTTTTCCAAATCCAACTTTCATCAGAAACTTACCTTCAGTGCGAGCTGAATTAGCCTTGGACCGCCTGACCCGAGACCGACGTTATTTTGCGCGGCATCCGGAGTCGTGAAGAGCGCTCCAAAGTTAGGCGCCGCGGAAATATTAGCCGGCAAGGCGAAACTGGGATGGTTGGTGATGTTGAAGAATTCAGCGCGGAATTGTGCGTTAGCCTTCTCGCCTATCTTCAAGTTCTTGAGAATTGAGAAATCGAAATTACGATATCCCGGTCCAACGACGATGTTTCGCCCGGCATCACCGAAGGTCAGGGGCTGGTTGTCAACGAAAGCTGCCGTGTTGAACCACTTGCTGACGGTGTGGGGGCCGGCGTTAGGATCACCGACCAGGTCAGGCCGGTCGTTGCCGAGTCCCGTGCCGCTAAGCCCCTTACCGGTCAGAACCGAGAATGGTTGCCCGGTCTGTAATGTCAGGATGCCGCCTACCTGCCAACCTTCACCGAGCAATTTTGGAAGGCTCCGAATCGCGGGTACATCGTAATTAAAACTCCAGCTCAGGCGGTGACGAATATCGAAGTCCGAATTTCCGCGTTCCGCCGCCAGATTGTAGTTGTCTTGCGGAAAGATGGTGGTGGCATTTGCCCCAGATCCAAAAAATACGGAAGCTCCGTCGATCGAATGCGACCAAGTGTAAGAAGCCAGGAAGGAGAGTCCGTTGCTGAAGCGCTTGTCCAGTTTTCCCTGCAAGCTGTGGTAATTCGAACTGACAGAATCCTGGGCCTGGAATAACTGGGCAAAGCCGAAGTAAGGCGTCCGCACGATGCTCGGGATGTTCCCCCACAGTTGGTTGTCGTACAGGAACTGCGCAACCGACGGAGGAATGCCAAGGAGTTCCATACGCCCGACCACGGCGGGAACAGTCGGATTGCCTGGCAGGGGCGGGAGGCTATCGATCTGCTGCTTGGTGATGTATGCCTGATCGATCTGCACGAATCGCGGCAACTTGGTCCCAGTTGTGCCAACGTAAGCCACGTCCAGCAGTATGCGCCCAGGCAGTTGATGCTGGACGCCAAAGTTGAAGTGCTGTGCGTAGGGTGTTCGCAGCTTTTGCGCAGTGACCGTGAGTACTGGAAATCCCGAAGGGCCGAAAGGATTTGGCCAACTCGCGAAAGGAAACGGAGTGAAGAAGTCAGGCAGGAATGGCGGGTTGAGCATCACGTTGCCGGGAATGTTACCGATGATAGTTTCGTAGAACAAACCATATCCCGAGCGCAACACGGTTTTTCCATCGCCGAACAGGTCCCAGGCAATTCCGACACGTGGAGCGAAGTTGTTGTGATCGCCATCGTAGATGCCGCCCACCTTGCCCTGTGTGACTACCCCAGAGGCCTCAAGGGCCGACACGTCGTTTTGGATATTCGGATTGGTCGGGTCCAGAAAAGTGGTGTAGTTCTGCGGTCGCCAGGAACTGAGCCGCCCGTGGGCTTCGTGCAGCACGGTGTTCAATTCATAGCGCAAACCGTAATTCAGTGTTACGTTGCGGCGCAGTTTGAAAGTGTCTTGCGCGAAGATTCCATAGCTGCTGTTGCTGAAGTTGCGGTGAGAGTCACCGACGAACTGGAGAGCGCCGTCAGGGAGTCCCTGCGCAAAGTCGATCAGGGCATTCGGGATGTTTACAGGATTGCCACCGCTGTCGGTGCCAGCGAGATTATCCAATCCGCTGAAGGTGATTTGCCCACTGAAAGCGAGGTCATACAGGCGGTTGAGTTGCTGGTAGCGGATATCGCCACCAACTTTGAAGGAGTGTCTCGCGGTGGTGTGCGAAAGATTGTCAATAAATTGGAAAGTATTGGTAGCGGTACGACCGGGCTGGTCGATTGCGCCGCCCAGGTTGGAAATGGACGAACTGCCACCGACAAAACCGCCGGCGAAAGCCAACTGCGGTATGTTCCCCAGGTTCAGTGTTGAATTTGCTGGCCATCCGGTATTGAAACCGAATGTATCGGCCTGTGGTCCGGCTTCGGTGGTGAGCAAGATGTTGGAGCGGGTAAATCCAAAGCGCGCCTCATTTAATGTTGTTGGGTTGATGACATGGGTATACGACAGAGCGACCAGCTGATTGGCTCCGCCGTCGTTCACCCCGTACCCGGGAATATTCGTGCCGCTCTGTCCCGGGGTGAAAGGAAAGAAAATATCCACTCGAGTTCTGCTGTAACGCGCCGACAATGTATCGGAACTTCGCAGGTGATGGTCCACTTTCACTAAAAACTGGTCGGTGGCGTCGTGTTGCGAGGGAGACGAAATGAAGTTGCCCGACGAACCTGTCAAATTTGGTTCAGGAAATAGAGTATTCAGAATCTGGGCACTAATTGGATTAACCGCAATTGTGATCGGGTTGCCATTCTGATCGAGGAATTGGCCCTGGCGTTCGGCCAACGTAGGTACATTGGTGATCCGAGTGATTCCAGCTTGGCGGCGAAAGCCTTCATAGTTCAGGAAGAAGAAGGTCTTGTTCCTGACGACCGGTCCTCCCAGCGTCCCTCCGAACTGGTTCAGGCGCAACGCGGACTTAGCGAAGTTCGCGTCATTGAAAAAATTCCTCGCATCCAATGCATCATTGCGGAAGAACTCGTAGGCGGATCCATGCAACTGATTGGATCCCGACTTTGTGACCAGGTTCACAACGGATCCAGTATTTCTCCCATATTCTGCCGAGAAGGTGTTGGTCTGAACTTCGAACTCCTGAATGGAATCGATGGAAGGTATCTGCGCCGCGGTTCCGCCGAACGAGTCGTTATTATCAATACCGTCGACCAGAAAGTTGTTGGAAGTCGACCGTTGCCCGTTAGAAGAGAACCCCGATACGCCACCCTCTCCGCCTTGCTGGCCTCCTCCTCCGCCGGAACTGGCAACTCCCGGGTTAAGGCGCGCCAGTTGCGCAAAATCGCGCCCATTCAGTGGCAAGTCTTCAACCTTCCGATTGTCGATGATCTGCCCGAGCTTCGACGTTTCGGTCTGGGTCAAAGCGGCGTCGGACTTTACTTCGACGACTTCGGCTTTTGAACCTACGCGCAGCATAAAATCGATCGTACGAATTTGATCAACGTCGACTTGGACCTCCGTTATTGTGCTGGTGGCAAATCCGGTTGCCTCGGCTTTGATCTGATAGACCCCAGTCGGGAGGGCATTGATGCGAAAGATTCCGTTGTCTGCGGTGCTGGTTTCACGTTGCAAACCCGTGGAAGGACTCGTGACCGTTACTGTCGCGCCAACGATCTGAGCGCCTTTCTGGTCTCGAATGTCTCCGACGATTCCACCTTGCGTGGTTTGCGAATGAACTTCATTGACAAGCAGCGCAGCGACAAAAGCAACAACGAAGAGTGCTCGGTTCAACCTTGATGTCCACATACCGCCACCCCCTCATGGGCATTTGAACTTGTCCTCAGCGCGCTTGCGCGGCTGGGTTAGTCTCTGAAATTTCGTTCTTGTAGACGAGACCACCCTTCATCACGAATTGAACATGTTGCAGTAGTCGAATGTCACTTAGCGGATCGCCTTTGACTGCAACCATATCGGCAAACATGCCTTCCCTAACGGCTCCGATGCGGTCCGACCATCCCATCAAGTCCGCAGCATTCGCGGTGCCGCTTTGCAACGCCTGCGCCGGAGTCAACCCAAGCTCGACCATGGACCAGAATTCGCCGCCGTTCTGACCGTGAGGATAAACGCCGGCATCGGTTCCGAGTGCGACGCGGACGCCGGAGTGAAACGCCTTCGCCATATTCTTCTTCGCTGCGGGAATAATGATTGCGGCCTTTTCCATGACCCAAGGCGGGAGGTGCATCTGGGGGGCGTTTTCTGCAAACCAGAACAGCGGGTATGAAGTTGGCACGAGATAAGTGTTGTGCTCTTTCATCAGGGCAATGCCTTCGTCGTCGAGAAAAATGCCGTGTTCAATGGAATCCACTCCTGCTCGCACCGCGTCTTTTATGGAAATAGCAGAGTGAGCATGAGTCGCCACTTTGCGGCCAAGCCGATGCGACTCTGTAATCAGGACTTTCATTTCCTCGGGACTATACTGTTCGAGCAGCGGGTTATCGCCCTTCGAGAAGACCCCGCCGGATGCGCAGAACTTGACCACGTCGGCACCGTATTTGATCACCTCGCGCACACGGTGCATCACAGCTTCGGTGCCGTCCGCCACCCCTTCCGCAGAATAATGAAATTCAAATGGCAGCAGGCTGTTGTCGCAGTGCCCTCCGGTAATACCAAGAGGAGGGCCGGATACCTGCATGCGAGGGCCGATCACGTCGCCAGCATTGATCGCGTCGCGAAGGGCCACATCTGAGTATCCTTCCGCTCCCACGTTGCGCACGGCGGTGAATCCGGCAAGCAACGTGAGGCGCGCGTTCTTTGCACCGGTGAGTGCGGCGCGCGGAGAGGAAATGCCCAGGCCTTCGTACCCGCCACTACCTGCGTCGGACGTCAGGTGAGTGTGGACATCGATGAATCCGGGCAGGAGTGTCGCATCTCCGAGATCGATAATCGTTGCCCCGGAAACAGCAGTAGGTGTGCCGCTCGATACCGAACGGATCTTGTTCCCAACGATGAAGACCACGGGGCGGTCGACCATGCGTCCGGTTGAGGGATCGAACAGGCGACCGGCTCGAACGACGACGGTCTGACCAGGCTTCGCTTCGTCGGGGAAGGCTCGCTGGGCGAAGGGACTTGCCACCGCAAAAATAAGTACGCAAGCCGCGAAAATGTTTCGACAAAATCGGCCGTAGCATCTGATGTCGAAGCCCATGATTGTTTCTCCCGCCCTTGTTTTCTGCTATGACTCCCTTCCTGCAACAATCGCAGGTGGGGCCGTCGTCACCAGCATCTCCAGGTTTTGCTGTAACAAGCGGAGCACAAATTTCACGTCGTCAATGGTGTTGTAGGCGTGGAAAGAGATCCTCAACCCATCATGCCGGCTGGAACAAATCACTCCATCTCGAGCGAATATTCGTACCAAACCTTCGGCGTCTTGGGACTGAAGTACGACGAGAGGCCCCACGCTGTCGAGCGGGGTTTTGATCTGGATCCCAAGTTCCGAAGCACCGCCGATCAAAGCCGTCGTCAGGATGCGAATCTGGTCGGCCACGTTCTGTAATCCGAATTGCTGCAGGAGTTTTACACCCGCGATTGCGCCGTAAATGGTGGGGATCGGGGGCGTTCCCGACTCGAATCGCCGTGCGCCAGGGGCAGGATCAAGAAGCCTTACATCAAAAGCAAATGGATTTCTCTGGCCGAACCAGCCGGTGACGGTTGGGACCAGAGAGTCAGCGAGCGATTTGCGCACGTACATGAAGGCCAGGCCTGGAGGGCCGAGCAGATACTTAAGAGTGCCGCTCACATAGACGTCCAGCTGCATTGTTTTCACATTGATCGGGCGAGTTCCGCTGTCCTGGTAGTCATCGAGCAGCAGGAGAGCGCCGCGATCGTGCGCGATTTTCGTAATTTCGGCGACGGGACTACGAAAGCCATTCATGAAGCACACATGAGTCAAAGGAACGATCAGGGTATTGCGATCGACCAGTGCATCGTAGGCTTCCACTCGAATTCGATTTTTCTCGGCTTCGACAAAGGTTACGTCAGCTCCGCGGGGCCGTTGTGCAAGCCAGATGTGCCCCATGGTGGGAAAATCAAATTCGCCAATCACCACCTTATTCCGCTCTTTGAACGACAGAGCGCTGACAAGAGCATTGACGCCCGCCGACGCGCTGGCCACCAGAGCGACCTCTTCCGGTTCCGCCCCTATCAATTCCGCAAAGAGGCGGCGTGCGGATTCGTATTCCTCGACCCAAAGATCCCAGGGAGAACCATGCTTGTGCCAACTGGATAGGTATTCGTGCATGCCCTGCTCAACATCGTGAGAGAGGGCACCTTGAGAGCAACTATTGAGGTAGATCTTGTCCGCTAAAACCGGGAAGCGTTTGCGAAAGTCTTCCATGTTCTGAGTCAACGTGCCCCTTGCATTTGACGCTCTGTAGAGTTGTCGTTGGAGATCCGACACCAAGTAGTGGGCGCAAAGTTACTGCCAGCGGTGGCAGACTGTCAAGAGTATTTTTAATATCCGATATTCACTGGGTATGTCAGTGGCCACTTTTATAACGAAACGCTACTAAAGCGTTTGTGCTGCGTTTTTGGGTGACTTTTCAAGACAACATCGCGGAACGACTTTCGTTACTGGAAGCGCTTTGCTTGCACAATACAGACAACGAAACACGCAAATTCCCAACTCTGATATATCAATTAAATTCTCTTGACATCGTCAGCGGAGGGGGGTATTTTTGCCCGCGTTCGGTTAAGGAGAGCAATCATGGCCAATGACAAGACCACATTTTTTCGCTTCACTTCGGTGGTTGTCGTACTGGTGATCATGGCTGTTGGGAGTTCGGTCGCACAGCTCTTTCCGGGCCGCATAACTGGAGCTGTCCGCGACGCTCAAGGGGCGGTCATCCCGGGTGCCACGGTCATGCTCTCGAATCCAACTACGGGACTGGAGCGCACCATCACAACCGACGATGCCGGAAATTTCCATTTTCTGGAGTTGCCGATCGGAACCTTCCGATTGACTATCACCAAACAAGGCTTTGGAACGTCCATCATCACCGATATCGAAACATCCCAAGGAGTTGTCAACACCATCGATCCTGTTCTGAAAGTTGGCTCGGTCAATTCGCAAGTCGAGGTTCTGTCAACGCCCCCGCTTATCCAGACAGAAACGAATTCTACGGGCGGGCAACTCAGCGAAGTCCAGGTCCAGTCGCTGCCAATCGGTAATAGCGACTACACCCGTTTGGCATTGGTTCTTCCGGGCGTGACTCAAAACAGCAATTTTGCCTTCGCGCAGTACACCATTAACGGTTCGCGATCGCGGTCGAATGGGTTCAATATCGATGGCGCATCCGACACGGATCCATCGACCTATCTACCATCGATCAACGAGGGCGGCAATTCCGCGACGGCGGCGACGCGTCTGCCTCTGGACGCAATCGAAGAAGTCAGCGTCTCAGCGAACGCTGGCGCGGACAGCGGGCAGAACTCCGGTAGCGTCATGAACGTGACGATTCGCAGCGGAACGAACGATCTTCACGGCTCCGTGTACGAGATGCATCGCGATGCCGCGCTCGACGCCGCCAATTTCTTCGAGAATCTCGGTGGCGTTCCAAAAGCCCACTTCGTGTGGAATGAATTCGGTGGAACTGTAGGCGGTCCGATCAGCATTCCCCATTTGTACGATGGCCGCAATCGCACCTTCTTTTTTGCCGGATACGATGGCAGTCGCTTGCAGCTGGGCACAACCCTGAACGGCAACGCGCCAACTCCGGCCCAAATTGAGACGGCCACAAATTTAGTCCAGTCGCAAGGCATGACGCCAAATCCACTGGGGCTCAATATTGTTGGCCTGTATTCGCCACTTGGCCTGTCAGGCCCCTTCGTCGTGGACAATCGCGGACAGCAATCTCCGAACAGCGGGGTTTTGAAGTTTGATCACCGAATATCAAATTCCGATTCCCTGTCCGCGCGATATCTGCACGGCCAAGGCGAAGACGAATATCCCGGCGGCGGGCCCGGACCAGGAGGCGGTTCGCAGTTGAATCCCTGGTTTGGCGTGACCCCTACCGTGGCTGACAATTTCGCGATCAGCGAAGTTCACTTATTCGGCCCAAGCCTGATTAACACGATTCGATTGGGCTGGAATCGATTCAGCCAATTCCAAAAAGGCCGCGATGCAGGCGTCAACCCCGCAACAATCGGATTCAATACCGGAGTTGGACCTACAAGCTATGGCATTCCTGAAATCGACACCTACGGCTTTACGAATTTGGGTCTCCAATACGGAGCTGGCGGCCGAGTCGCAACGAGTTACCAAGTCGCGGACGACGTAAATTGGACCCATGGCGCGCATGCATGGAGATTCGGTTTCAATTTTTTGCACAACTATTCAAATTACACGCTTGCCGGTGGACGTGGGATCTTCTCTTTCACCGGTTCACAGTTGGGCGACAGTCTTACTTCAGACACCACTCTCGCAAGTCTTGTCGACCTGATTGCAGGTCTGCCGACGCCGGGCTCCGGACTCACGCAAATCACTCGAGTGGGCAGTCCCCGCGCCAATATCGATCAGAACATCATCAGCGGCTTCGCAATGGATACGTACAAGCTGACGCCCCGGCTAACGCTGGTGGCCGGTTTACGTTACGATTTTTTTACGACGGTGAACGAATCGCGCGGACGCTTCTCCGTTTTTGATCCGAGTCAGGAGCTGATTCAGACATCGCACCTCTACAATGCTCCAAAGGGCAATTTCGGTCCGCGCGTTTCCCTCGCCTGGGCACCGACGAGGTCGATTATTCCAGGACGCCAGACCGTCTTCCGTGCAGGCTTCGGCATTTACTACGATACGATTCCGCTGACCAACTTCGAGGAAGGACTCGCGCAGAATCCTGTCGGCCCAACCGCGGGATTCACGATCGTACCGAACACGCCGATTCCGTTCGATGTTGGCGTTGCTATCTTCGGCACGGGCGCACCTACACCTCCTTTCAACGTTGCGAGCATTCAACGCAACCTGAAAACCCC
>JAYTFR010000116.1:0-136127 GCA_043734125.1 Acidobacteriota bacterium
GAGGAGCATCGCGACGAGGAACCTGCTGTTCGCTGGCCGCACCCGTAGCGCATGGGAAAAGCAGGTTCCTCGTCGTTTCGCTTCGCTCCACTCCTCGGAATGACAGAAGAGGTAGGCTCGAAATCGCGGCCACAGAAGACCTCAGCTAAACGACGCTACCGCCGCCTGCGAGTCCGGAAATACTTCGAACAGGTTCAAAAGTCCGACGAGCTTGAGAGTCTGCACCACAAACTTCGAAGGATTCACCAGTTTCAGCGATCCGCCCTGCTGTTTGGTGGAAGTCAGGAAGCGACTGAGAAGCCCGATGCCGCTGGAATCCATGGTGGTCAGTTCTTCCAAGTCGAAAACCAGGCGATTTTCTCCTCCGCCCAACAGATCTTCGACGGTCGCGCGCAAACGATCGACTGATTCGCCCAGGCCTAAACGTCCCCGCAGTTTCACTACCTTAACCTGCCCCTGACTGCGAACCTCAATGTCCATTTCTCGGCGCCTTTCAGCCACGGTTGCGGGATGCACAGCGTTGACAGCCTTGTAACGCTTTGCTAGAGTCACTCAACTTAGAAGAAGCCCCCAAACTTTGCAAGCGGGGATCGTGCGCCCTTAGCTATTCTTGACGTCCACTTCGAGGCTTTTCCATGGTAACCCAGGGACCGCTGGTGGCGATGGAGATCGTCGCGTTTTCGTCCCGTCTCCTTGAGAATCGCGAATCTGCTCCGCGTGCGCGGCTGATCGCGCACGCCGTAACTGACCTGCTCGCCGGGACCGCCGTCAACGTCTATCTGCTCAGCAATCAGGATGAACAACGTGTATGGATCCCATACGCCAGCGTGGGTGATGTCGCCGTTGCGGAAGCCGCCGTGCCGTTTGATCAGGGTGCGTTAGGAATCGTGGGCGGCAATCCGGAGCCGCTGACTATTTCCGGAAAAGGGCTGGCTCGCGAAGAGTATTCGCACCTGCACGTTCGCCGGACTTTGCAGGCTCTTGCCTATTTGCCGCTCAAGGCGAAAGGCGAATTGATCGGCGCAGTAGAAATTCTTAGCTTCGACGGCGAACTAGGACAGCCGACGCTTTCCGCTTTGCAGTCACTCGCGGAGGTCGCCGCCAGCGCCCTCGCCAGCGCGCTTGATTACGAACAGGAGCGCCATTCGACACTTTCCTCGATTACCCGGCTCACGCATCTCTACGATCTGGAGAAAGTCTTCAGCTCAACGCTCGAACTGGATCAGCTGTTGCCGCTAATCGGCTCGAAGTTTCGTGAGTTGCTCGAATGCCAGGCAATCAATGTTTGGCTGCTAGAAGGCGACCAGTCGCTCACGCTGATGCAACAGGCAGGCGTTGACCCAACCACCCGCGAAGGCCAGTCGCAGAAACCTGGTGGGGGAATCGCCGGCGACGCATCTGACAGCGGCGAGCCGATGCTGATCGAAACCCCGGATGACGAGCGACTTGTGGCGCGCAATGCGGGCATCGAGGACGGAGCAATTTTTTCGCTGATGCTGGTTCCGCTAGTTGATCGCGGCGCGCTGGTCGGAGTGGTCGAGGCCGTGAACAAGAACGTGGGCACGCCTTTTGATGAAGACGACCTCTTTGCGCTTACTACTTTCTGCGAGACCGCCAGCAGCGCTCTACACAACGCCAGCCTGCTCATGGCAGAACGCAAAGTTGAAATTCTGGAAGCCCTGGTTAAGACCAGCGGCGAAATTACTTGCACCCTAGATCTCGACCGGGTTCTGCAAGCGGTGGTCAACGGTCCGGCGGCCGTGATTCCCTACGAGCGGGCCGCGATCGCCCTGGAACAACGCGGTAGTGTGCGCCTGAAGGCAGTCTCCGGAACCACGCAGCTGAACGTCGATGACCCGCAGTACCACAGCCTGCGCGAAATTCTGCAATGGGCGACCATCCTGACTGAGCCTCTTCTCGTCTCGCAACATGACGACGAAATCGATTCCGATCGCGAGGAAACGCGCGTCAAGTTTCAACAATATTTCGCCCAGACGGGAATGCGCGCGTGCCACTTGATCCCGTTGATGGATGAAGAAGGCCGCGTCGGCATTCTGCTTTTCGAGAGCCCGGACCCTGACTTTCTGGCTGAAGTCCATCTTGAGATGATCAAGGTGCTGGCGAGCCAGGCCACGGTGGCTCTCCGCAATGCGTCCTTGTACAAGGAAGTGCCGTTCATCGGCGTGCTGCAGCCGCTGGTGGACCGGAAAAGAAAATTCCTCGCCCTCGGCAAGTACCGGCGCGGGGCAATCGTCGCTGGCGCGGCAGCGGCTCTGCTGTTCCTGTTGCTCTTCCCTCTTCCGCTTCGCGTGGATGGCGATGCCGTGGTCGCGCCCGCGCACATTGCGCATCTCGGAGCTGAGTTTGAAGGCGTCATCAAGACAGTGAACGTGCGCGAGGGCGCCGTCGTCAGGAAAGGCGCGCCCATCGCGGAACTTGAGGACTGGGAGTATCGTTCAGCCCTGGCTGCGGCCAACGCGAAACATGAAACCGCAATCGCGGAAATGAATCGCGCGCTGGCCACGAATGACGGCACCGAGGCGGGCATTCAACACGCCCAGTCGGATTACTGGGCGTCAGAAGTCACCCGCGCGCAGGAGCGGCTCGAAAGAACGGTGGTACGCGCGCCCATCGACGGCGTGATTGCAACCGCGGGAATCGAGAACCTGGTCGGCCATAAGCTCAAGACCGGCGAGGCCTTCGTGGATATTGTGGACAACTCGCAGGCGCTGGTGGATGTTGCCGTGGGCGAGACCGAGGTAGCCCTGCTCGCGCCCGGCCAGAAGGCCAGCATGAAGCTCGATGGCTTTCCCGCGAGGACATTTCGGGGACAGATTGCGGTGGTGAGTCCGCAAGCAGTGTTGCAGAATGGCGACCCGACTTTCTACGCCCGGGTGTCGGTCGCAAATCTGGATGCAGCGCTCCGCTCCGGCATGCAGGGACGAGCAAAGATTTCGACAGGATGGCGGCCGGCGGGAGTCGTGATGTTTCGCCGCATCGGCATTTGGATCTGGACAAAGTTGTGGAACTGGTTTGGCTGGTAGGCAAAGGGGTTGTCTCATGACCAAAGTCGTAACACTCGGCGCAATCGCATTTTGGGTCGTCTGGTTGACGGCGTGCTCGAGTTCGCCCGCTTCTACTGCCGCGGTCGCAGCTGCCGAACCTTCGCCGCCGCCGCATCCAGTGCAGGCTGCCGTACCGGCTCCGCCAGCCGAGTTTGTAACCTCCGGGCCGATCGTCGTAGAAGATCAGGTGGATGTGGCGGCCCAGCGCGATGGCGTGGTTTCCGAGGTACTTGCCCAGCCCGGCACACCGGTAAGGAAAGGACAGCTGCTGGCCAGGCTCGATGGCCGTCAGGTCACGGCAGACGTCGAAGCCGCCCGCGCTAAAATCCGCAGCAATGAGGCTGACCTGAAGAACTGGCAGGCGGAAGCCAAAGTTCTGGAGTCTGACTACGCCCGCGCCGAAAAAATGTGGGAGGCGCAAATCATTCCCAAGGAACAACTCGATCACGCAAAGTACAAAGCCGAGTCCGACGAATGGGACGTGAAACGTGTCTCTGAGTTGCTGGCCAATTCGCGGCAGGTCGAGCACTCGCTGGAATTCGAACTTGAAAAGACACAAATCACCGCGCCCTTCAATGGCGTTGTGGCGCGCCGCTACGTCCGGGCGGGACAAAGTGTCGCCAAAAACGACCGGCTCTTCTGGGTGACGGCCATCGCTCCGCTTCGTGTCCGAGTCACGTTGCCGGAACGATTCATGGGAAGAGTCAGGCCCGGAACGATGGTGGGCATCACACCCGCCGAGGCGGCTGATCCCACGCGACGCTATGCTGCGCGGGTCATACAGGTGAGTCCGGTAGTCGATCCGGCGAGCGACACCATTGAGATTCTTGCCGAACTCTACGGCAACACCTCGGGCCTTCGTCCCGGCATGCGCGCCGATCTCCACCTGCCCGACGTTCGATGAAGCCAGCGGAATGACTTCGCATGAATATTGTTCGCGCCCTCGATGTAGCGCTGCCTGAGCTTCCGCCGCAAATCGTTCGTAGGAATCCTCCCAAGCTCGACCCTCGCGTCATCTCGAAAGAACACATCGAAAAAGGCCAGCCAGTCGTAGTCACGAAAATGCCCGGCAGCGAGTTCGTGTTTCGCTTTAGTCCCCTGCAGTGGACCCTCATCCAGATGTTCGACGGGATCCGCACCTATCAGGAGATTGCGGAAGTGTTCAGCTTCCAAACCCGCACCGAGATTTCAGCTGACGATGTAAAGGAGTTGACCAGCTACCTGCAGGCAGAGAGCCAACTGCTCTACAAGACGCCTATGGAGCAAAACATTACCCTCCAGCAGGAGTTGCGCGCATCCCGGGGGAAAAAACGCAAACGTTTCGCGGTCAAAGATTTTTCCGACATCACCATCAAGACCTGGTACAGCGCCGACAAATACATTAGCTGGCTGTACCCGAAGGTGCGGTTCCTGTTCACGCCATGGTTTGTATGGACCAGCATCGCCCTGTTCATTCTGATGGGATGGATGTGGGCGGATCGCTTCGGCGAAATATGGTCCGACAGTTTTGCGTTTTACAACTTCATCCACAAATCGGGCTCCGATTTGCTGGAATTCTGGTTTCTGTTTGGAGCGATGGCGGCCATTCATGAAACCGCGCACGGGTTGGTGGGCAAACACTTCGGCGCCGAGATCGAAAAGATGGGCTTCAGCCTGATGTACTTTGCGCCAAGTTTTTTCTGCGACTCCACCCAGGTTTGGATCATGGGCGGAAAGTGGGCCCGCATCGCAACCGCCATTGCCGGAATCTGGCTCGATCTGGTTGTCTGCGTGGTTGCCACGATGATCTGGTGGGGGACTGCAATCGGTATGCCGGTCCATGACTTCGCTTACAAAGTAATGATGATTACCGGCGTAGGCGTCTCATTGCTGAACTTGAATCCCCTCATCAAGCTCGACGGCTACCTGATCTTCTCTGAATTCGTCGCTGAGCCTTCGCTCAAGGAAACCAGCACCGCGTACCTTTCGGCCTGGGTTCGCAAACACGTATTTCGATTTCCCGCCGAGGTCCCATACGTCCCGCGACGCAAGCGGCCCTTGTATGTGATCTACGGCATCCTTTCCGGAATTTACAGCTACAGCCTGCTTTCGTTTTTAATGGTGATCACGTATCACATCCTGCGGTCGTTCACCCCTGAATTTGCTTTTCTGCCCGCGGCGGGGATCGGATTATGGGTTTTTCGGTCCCGGGTAAAACTTCTGGTGGCATTTATGAAAATGGTTTATCTCGACAAAAAAGAACGGGTGCGCAACTGGTTCACACCTGTGCGGATTGCAATCGCAGGGATTGGCGCCGTGGTCTTATTGGCATTGCCCATTTGGCCGGATTTCGTCGCGGGGCCATTCCGGCTTGATGCCGGCCAGAGGGCAGTGTTGCGAGCCACGCTTCCCGGCCAAGTAGAGCATGTATCCGTCGAAGAAGGCTCACAAGTGAACCGCGGAGCGACACTGCTCCAACTGAGAAATTCGCAAGTTGAATCGGAAGCAGCGCTAGCCGAAAGCGGAGTCCAGCGAGCCACCGCTCGCGCGAACCAGGCGGCCTTGCGTTACACCGACTTCGCCGGCGCCGAGCAGGAACGGCAACGCCAGGTCCGCAGCCGCCAGCTTGCACGGGACCGCAGCGCCCGGCTCTCAGTGAACGCGCCGATTTCAGGTGTGGTAGTTACGCCCCATGCGTCGGATCTCGCTGGACGCTCAGTCGATGAAGGCGACCTGCTTCTAGAAGTCGATTCCTTGTCGTCTATGCGGGCCGAAGTTTACCTGCCCGAATTCGACATGCACGACGTTCGTCCGGGGCAACCGGTGCGACTGCTGGTTGGCGGGCGCGTGAAGCCGCTCTCGGGCGTGCTTGCAACCCTGTCGCCGGCATCTTCCATGGCGGATGGACTGCTGCCGCAAGAGCAATTGCAGGGGATCAATCCCCCACGCTATTACGTTGGCACTGTGCTGGTCGGGAATAGCGGAAATTTCAGCCCTGGAATGACGGGGTCGGCCAAGGTTTTGGTCGCGCGGCGCAGCGCGCTGGGCCTGGCATACCAGTTCAGCCGCGATCTGCTGTGGAGGAAAGTGTGGTAACTGCGCTGCTGCCGCGCAAAATATAAAGGGCTGGGATTTACCCCAACCCTTCTTTTGCAGGCAATGGTTACCGCTTCCAACTAGTAAGTTTTGAGCTTTGGCGAGTTCAGAGCCACTTTCGGGCTGTTCAGCGCGATCTTGGGGCTGTTGAGCGCGATCTTAGGGCTGTTCAACGCGACTTTCGGGCTGTGCAGCATAACCTTCGGGCTGTGGGCCATAACTTTAGGGCTGTGCATTGCTACTTTGGTCGAACCCAGTTTGCTCACTTCCGGCTTGGTGACGATCGCCTTCTTGCTGGCGCTGCGATTGCTGATCAGAGACTTCTTTTCGATGGACATTGCCTGCTCCTAGTTTTGAATTCGGGACTTACGCCTTTACCTGTTGCAACGCGCGTGCCAAACCCGCGTGCTCTATTCATCATCACTATTGCCGTGTGGAATCAGAGGCTTGCAGAAATAGCACGGTTCGGGCCAGGCCCGCGTCAAGCTAATACTCTACCTGAAAGGTTAATTATTGATCTATATGGGGTTAATAATTAACCGTTAGGGTCAATCTTCCGCCTGCGGCAGAGATACTTCATGCGCTGGGGATCGATCCGGAGAAGCGCTGCAGCCGCGGTTTTCCTTCCTCCGGTTCTTTTCAATGCGGCGGTCAGGTATGCGAGTTCAATTCGCTCCATCTCCGCGTCAAAATCGACGCCTCCTTCAGGAATGAGAATCGCTTCCTGGCTTGCGGCACTGGAGTAAAGCATAGGCTGCGGCAGGTGGGTGGCACGGATCAACGTGGAGCTGCCCATAATGATGAGACGCTGGATGACATTCTCAAGTTCCCGTACATTACCCGGCCAGGAATAGTCTTCCATGATCTCCAGAGCGTCCGGCTCCAGCTGCTTGAGCTGCCGATTGTTCGCGGCGCAGTAGATCCGGAGGAAGTGATCGACTAGCAGAGGTAGGTCGCCGGTTCGTTCTCGCAACGGAGGAATCTGGATTGGAACAACGTTAATGCGGTAATAAAGGTCTTCACGAAAGCGGCCCTGCTGGACCATTTGCTCCAGATCGTCGTTGGTAGCCGCAATTAGGCGGAAGTCAATCTTCTTGGTGGTTCGCCCGCCGACGCGTTGCACCACGCGCTCTTGCAAGACGCGCAGCAGTTTTGCCTGCAGTCCGTGGCCGAGTGTAGTGATTTCGTCGAGGAACAGAGTGCCGCCATGCGCCGACTCAATCAATCCAGGCTTGGCGGCGTCGGCTCCGGTAAATGCGCCCTTTTCGTGTCCGAAAAGTTCGGATTCGATCAGATTCTCTGGGATCGCCGAACAGTTCAGACAAACGTAGGGCCGGTCGCGCCGGTCGCTAAGCTGCACGATTGCCCCCGCGATTAGTTCTTTACCGGTACCGCTCTCGCCGCGCAACAGCACCGTCGTATTACTGTCGGCCACCGCCTGGATCGCCTGGTACACGCGCTGCATCGCTTCACTGATCCCGATCATTCCGCAAAACGAAGTCTTGTTTCCAGCCTGCTCGACCAGGCGCTGCCCTTCCATTTGCAGGGCTCGCTTTTCAATAGCGCGCGCCAGTGCGGTCTGCAGTTCCTGGAAGTCGAGCGGCGCTAGAAAGAATTCATCAGCTCCGGCTTCGCTTGCCTGCAAGGGAATGCTGCGGCTGTTGGATCGCGTAATGGCGACTAAGACCAGGTCGTCGCGAACCTGACGGATGTCGCGCAACAATCGCAAGGCCTCAGCAGGATCGTCGCCGATACTGTCCAAGTCCATAAGGATTGCCCGGATCCCGGCGTCCTCAACTGCATTCTGAATCTGCTTCTCGGTGCGCGCGAGCTGGGCCACGAAACGGGGCGAGAGGAAGTGCTGCATGTCCGGAAACGCGCTAGTTTCCGGGCTGATGATCGCGATCCGGCACTCAGGGCCGGCTTGACCGGACTCCGCAGCGGGCATGGGACTCCCAAAATCTCAAGATCTAAGAAGCCGGATTATAGGAGAAGGCGCCAGTAACTTGAAAGCAGAATTGAACCCCCAGGGCCCGGGGGCTGGAAACGTAGTCTGCCACGCTGGACCGGCTCTCAAAGTCAACAGCAAAACCGCTTTTGCCTCTTCCTGGGCTGTCGAGCAGCCAGGGAGGATGACGAAACCCGCATGTCGAGTTACCATCTGTTCCCAAAGGCTTCTCCCTAGCAGCAAAGGCGCTAGGGCCGAAGACACCCGACGCCAACCATGGATATCCGTGAGATCGCAAAACGTGCGCGAGTTTCTACCGCCACGGTTTCCCGCGCTATCAATCATATTCCGACCGTTGATCCACAGCTTGCAAAGCGCGTCTGGAAGGTTGTCGAGGAACTTGGATACTACCCGAACACCCAGGCTCGCGCATTGGTCTCAGGCAGGACGCGCATCTTCGGACTGATCGTCTCCGAAATCACGAATCCATTCTTTCCCGAAGTTGTGCAAACCTTCGAAGACATCGCCGTACAAAACGGTTACGAGATTCTGCTGACGTCCACCATTCACGACCCGAAGCGCATGGAGGCTGCAGTACGTCGAATGCTTGAGCGCCGCGTCGAGGGGGTCGCGATACTTACCTTCGGCATGGAGGAATCGCTGTTGGACAGCCTCCTCTTCCGCAAAGTACCGCTGGTGTTTGTCGACGTGGGCCCTTCCCTGCCTCGCGTGAGCAACATCAAAATCGGTTATCAGCGGGGCATACGCCAGGCAGTGCAGCACCTGGCAGCGCTGCAGCATCAGCATGTCGGTTTCGTCTCAGGGCCCCTGGATTTGAAGTCTGCCAGCACCAGAAAAGCTGCGTTCATCTCCTCGATGCAGGAGATCGGCTTGCGCGCGGATCCAAAGCTCATCATTGAAGGAAATCACACCATGGAAGGCGGAATGACAGCCTTGGAAAAACTGGCCAAAATGAATCGTCTGCCAACCGCCGTGATGTGCTCCAACGACATGACGGCGATCGGCGTAATGCGCCAGGCTTACGAACGCGGAATTTCTGTTCCCCACCAACTCTCGGTAGTGGGATTCGACGACGTCCACCTCGCACAATTTACTATTCCCCCACTCACCACGGTGCGAATGTCGCAAAGTGAGCTGGCTCAAATCGCCTTCAAAGCCCTTATGCACGACGTGGCGCGCGAAATACCTTCCGAGGACGGAACTGAGTACGCTCTGGAAACCGACCTTGTTTTGCGCGCCTCGACCGCGATGGCGCCATCCGCGCGGCAGGGCACCGCGAGTCGCTGAGTAGGATTAACGGCGGCTGATTTAGCTCTGGGACTTCAGACGGTGCGCTTGCCAGCGATCGTCGCTAGTGCTTCCGCCGCATAGACCACCTGCTCATCGCTCATTTCCGGGAACAGCGGCATGCTCAAAACCTGCTCACAGGCTTTTTCGGTCACAGGCAGGGTTCCCGCCCCGTATCCCAATTGAGCGTAGGCGTGCTGCAGGTGAACCGGCTTGGGATAATGCACGGCTGTCTGTACGCCTCGGGCATCGAGTTTGGTACGGGCGCGATCGCGCTGATCTACATAAGCAACAAAAAGGTGATACACGCATTCGTCGCCATTGCGATCTGTTGGCAGGTCCACACGAGAACCCGCCAGCGATTGCCGGTAGAGTTCCGCAAAGCGCTGACGTTTTGCTGTCCAGGCGGCCAAATGTTTTAATTTTATATTCAGGACGGCGGCCTGAAAACCATCCATGCGATAGTTGTAGCCAACGTACCGGTGCGTGTAACGAACGGTCTCGCCGTGGCTTCGCAGCGAACGGGCAAGATCCGCGACTGCATCGTCGTTAGTCGTCAACGCGCCGCCTTCGCCGTAAGCGCCTAGATTTTTCCCTGGATAGAAACTAAACGCCGCCGATTGCCCGAATCCGCCGACCCTCTTTCCCTGATAACGCGCTCCGTGGGCCTGGCAGGCGTCTTCGATCACCACCAGACCATGCCTCGCGGCGATCGCAACAATCTTCTCCATGTCCGCGGGCCTGCCGTAAAGGTGCACCGGAATGATCGCACGCGTTTGGCTGGTGATCGCGCTTTCGATTTTTGCAGGATCGATGTTGGCGGTGGCAGGATCAATATCTACGAAGACCGACTCCGCGCCGACGTAGGTGATCGCCTCGGCGGTGGCAATAAAAGTATTGGACGTGGTGATGACTTCATCGCCCGCCTTCACCCCCGCAGCTATCAACGCCAGGTGAAGTGCACTGGTCCCTGAATTGAGCGCAACGCAATGCTTCACCCCGCAATAGTCCGCGAACGAGCGTTCGAACTGCTCGACCTCTTCCCCCAGGATGAACGCGGCCTTGCGGCACACGCGGTCCAGTGCCGCTGAGATCTCTTCGCGCAAATCGGCGTATTGAGCAGTTAAATCGAAGTACGGGACTTTCAAGGAATCCTCGTGCAGGCCACGGTTTCTTTCTGCAGGTTACGTTCCTTACTATACGAAAACCAGCGGGTGAGTGACGTAAGCAGTCTTCACGCTCGCACTATCTCGGCAACCGGGGAAGGCCCGCGCTGGCGCACCAGCATGATCAGAAGCAAGACCGGTGCAGGAATGAACGTTAGTGGCGGCACGGCCATCAACAGCATCAATCCGCAATTCAAAGCGGTGTATGTGATCACCAGGTTCGACGGCAAATGCCCTTCCCGCCTCGCGTATCGGGCCGCGATTGCTATGACAGGCACCGCCAGCACGGTCTGATCGAAAACCCACCCGTACGCCGTGGTCAGGACGCAAGCCGTAATGAGCGCCGGCATGCGCTCTGCCCAGTCCCAGTGCTCGCGGTGCTTGCGCCAGTAGAATGCCAGCCAGGCCACGCCAAAGAGCGGCGGGATAAATTGCATCCAGTAGCTACGGGTTATATCGCCGTGGTTGAGACTGCGCCGAATCATCGCTGTAATCCCCGAAGGATTGATCGCCAGGTAAGGCCCACTGGTCAACTGCGAATATTGGCTGAATGCATGCGGATCAAGAAGCAGGGCAACGCCGGTGCATAGTCCGACGACAGAGGCGAGCGAAACCAGCGTTCTCCAACGGCGTTGATCGATGGACCTCAGCGCGAGCGTGATCCATACCAGGAACACCAGTTGAGGCTTGATAGAAGCCAAAGAAAGCAGCACTCCAGCAAGCACGGGGTGTCCCCGTCTCTCGAAATAAAGAAACCCGGCAACTCCCAACAATATCAGGGGCGCGGTCTGCGCAAACTTCAGACAAAGCAATACCGGGTAGAAGGTGAAAGCAAAGAGACTGCGGTAGAAAACCGTATCGGAGATTTCCGGCAGCCTGACGTCACCGAAATAGATATCCATCAGCAGGCGGGAGGAAATCGCAACCGCAGCTGCTAACATCGCGATCCACACCAGCCAACCCAAGCTGTAGGAACTTACCAGACCGAGCGGGGCAACAAACGTCAAGGCCCATGGCGGGCACACAAACATGAGCGGAACAGGATCAGTCCAACCAAGCGATTTCTGAGCCTGGAACATCGCACCAAGCGAATACGGGTTTTGGCCCTTGAGCACCAAGTGTGCCGCGGTCCAATACTCCATGAAGTCGTGCGTCGGGCGCAGGAAGGCGAAGAAGGCCAAGACGAACGCCGCGCCAAGAATCAAAACGACAATGGGCAGGCTTTTGCGCCGGCCGCCTCCCTTCGAATTCTCAACGTTGTCTATCATTCCGGACGCATTGCCTCAATGCCAGGCATTTCTACGAATGGGCCAAGATCCCCTGTCGTCGATCGTATTCATCTCTTGGGAAAATTAGAGTTCATCGCTGCCAGCGAAAACATCATGAAAGGCACTTCGTCGCCCGATCCCACCCTGATAACCGTTTCTCGTGCTTTCCCCGAGCGTGTAAGGCAGAATAGTAGCATCCCTATCACTCGGACCTTGGGCAGACCGTTCTAGCGCATGTTCTTCGCAATTGAGCTCTGTTTAACGGCAATGTGTGTGCCTCTCGCGCTGATGTGGCCGCGCGCGCGCGAGGCCTGGTTTGCCGCGATCGAACCACGGTTTTCCGCCTTCGCCCAGCGCCGGGTTCGCGCCGTAATTTCAGTCGGATTGCTTGCGCTCGGGCTTCGCCTGGCCCTGCTGCCGATTCTCCCCATCCCGCAACCAAAGGTGAGCGATGAGTTCAGTTATCTGCTTCAGGCCGACACTTTCGCGCATGGTCGCCTCGCCAATCCGACTCATCCCATGTGGGTCCACTTCGAGACTTTTCAGGAAAACTGGCGCCCCACCTACGCGTCGATGTATTACCCTGGCTATGGAGCGTTCATGGCTTTCGGGCAAGTTGTATTGCACCATCCGTTCTGGGGCGTGTGGCTGAGTTCGGGACTGATGTGCGGCGCGATATGCTGGGCGCTCCAGGGTTGGCTTCCGCCCGCATGGGCCTTGCTCGGAGGCCTGCTTGCGGTGATTCGGCTTGGATCCTTCAGCTACTGGGCCGACAGTTACTGGGGCGGAACTTTGACCGCCCTTGCAGGAGCATTGGTGATAGGAGCTTTGCCGCGCATCAAGAAAGGCGCGGTAGTGCGGGACTCTGTGCTTCTCGCGTCAGGCATGGCGTTGCTCGCATATACGCGCCCTTATGAAGGATTGTTTTTCTGCCTGCCCGTTTTGATTTCTCTAATGTTTTGGATGAGGCGGGGCACCATTTCTTTCCGCCAGGTGACTTCGCGCGTAGCGTTGCCATTCACACTGGTGATGGCCCTGGCCCTCGCCGGGCTGGGATATTACTTTTTCAAGGTAACGGGCAGTCCGTTCGCCACTCCTTACCAGATCAACATGCGGACTTACGGGCTTATGTATTTTCCGTGGGAACATGTCCGTCACATAACTTTCAATCATCCCGAGATGAAGGGGTTCTACGGCGGCGGCTCGGTGGTTGGTTGGTATCACATGTCGCGCGAGCATCCGCTCAAGCTGCAGGCGCTGAAAGCTTTCGTCATCTGGATGTTTTACTTCGGGCCGGTACTGACTCTGCCGATTTTGGTGTGGCTGTTTTCGCGTCCTCGCGGCGGCTTTTGGAAGTCGTTCCCGCAGGCGCTTCGGCTCTTTTTGATTTTGTGCGCGACCACGTACTTCTCGTGCATGCTCACCATTTACATTGGACAACCGCACTACGTGGCCGCGCTCGCCGCCGTGTTTTATGGAATCATCGCCCTCATACTTCAAGATTTCTACCAATCCGGCAGCCCGCCATTGAAATTTATTGCACGCGCCGTTCCTGCGATCTGTTTTCTGCTGCTGTTGCTGCGCATCGCTGCTCCGTTGGTTCATCTTGAACCGAAGCCGAGTTGGATTCGCACCTGGGTCTCGCAGGACGAGCAGAACCTGGAACGCGCCCGCGTCCTTAAACAATTGGCGAGCACTCCCGGCAAGCATCTGGTGATTGTGCGTTATCGTCCTGATCACGATTTCATCCTGGACGAATGGGTTTATAACAACGCGGACATTGACGGCTCGCAAGTCATATGGGCGCGGGACATGGGCGCTCAAAATGCCGAACTGGTGCACTACTTCGGGGATCGCACAGTTTGGGTGGCAGAACCCGATTACAATCCTGCCAGACTCTCTCCCTATGGGCGATAAAACCGAAACGGCGCAGCAGGGATTCGGGTTCGCGCTGAACGACAGCACGCTCGCGCTTGCGGCGCTCGCGGTTTTTCTTTCCGCCGCAGTTTTGTGGTCGGCGCGCGGAGCCAACGTCGAGAAAACCGATTTCGCTCTAACCTATGTCGGGGCTCACATCGTCCACACTGGGATGGGCCGGCATCTGTACGATGTGGGCCTGCAGGTCCAGCTGCGCGACGCGATGTTTCAGCATCCAAGCCCGCTCTATTTCGAGCATCCTCCATTCGAGGCGGTGGTGCTGTCGCCGCTGGCGGCTGTTTCATTTCGCACCGCCCACACAACCTGGGGACTTTGCAACGTCGCAATCCTGCTCGCGGCGATCGTCTGGCTGCGCCGGTACTTACCGTGGCCGTCTGAAGACATCGCGTACCTCTTTCTGTGGCTGCTCTTTGCTCCGCTGTTGGTCGCCATCTACCAGGGACAATCATCCATCGTCGTATTGGCCGCCTACGCGGCGGCGTTCGTGCAATTGCGCAAGGGGAATACGCTCACGGCGGGCGTAGTGTTCGGCTTAGCACTCTTGAAGTTTCAGTTTGCGGTGCCGTTCGCAGCAATTTTTCTGCTAAGGAAACAGTGGCGATTTGTGGCCGGCTTCTCTGCCGTTGCCTTGGGGCTTGCGACCGTCAGCCTGATTGGCGTTGGGTGGAGCGGCGCCACAGATTACGTGCGGCTCCTCATGCGGATCGGCAGCAACCCGCAGAATATTTCTTATGGTTCCGCAGTGGACATGCCCACACTGCACGGACTGCTCTATGCAATCGCGGGTCCTATCGGGCCCTCGGCAGTAAACATCGCGGTCGCAGTGCTCTCCGTTGCCCTGCTGGCCTGGGTTGCCGGGGATCGGCCCAGCAGATCTGATTCGAAAATCCCGGATCATCTTTTCGCAGCCTCGATCGCCGCTTCCCTGCTCTGCGGCTCCCACATGTTTACCCACGATTTCAGTCCGCTGGCATTGGGAATGTTTGTGGCGGGGACACGCTTGGCTGCATTGAGCCGCGGCCCTCGAATCACATTGGGACTTACACTCGTGGTTTTTTGGATGTTCCCGCTGTATTTCCTGTTCGTCAAGTGGCATTGCCTTTACCTGATGGCCGCGGTGCTGCTTCTGTTCACGTGGGGTTGCGTGCAAGGCGGAAGAAGCACCGGCAGAGATGCGGAAAGCGCTGAACTTCAGCCGGTGGCGGCCCAATGAAGCTACTGCGCTCCGGTTTCCGCGCTTCGAATTTTCGTTCAGAGGTCCGCGAAAATTCCGTCTCGCCCCAAAAGCTCAGTCACGACGAACTTGAGCGCGCCACGGTCGTGCTACTGTTCCTCGGATGCTTGGCGTATCTCTGGGCGTTTCGGCGCTTCACGTCGATGGAACCGGACGAGGGCATCGTTTTGCAGGGAGCCACCAGGATTCTCGCCGGGCAAGTCCCTTATCGTGATTTCTTCTCGTTCTATACGCCGGGATCGTTTTATCTGGTCGCCGCCGTCTTCCGGGTTTTTGGCAACTCGTTGGTGGTGGCGCGAAGCAGTCTGGCGGTGGCTGGGGCTGTGTGCTCAGTTCTCACATACCTCTTGTGCCGCCGGGTGTGCTCGCGCGGAGTCTCGGCGTTTGCAGCGATTCTTGCAACCGTCACCGGCACCGCATTTCGATTTCTGGTGCTGCACAATTGCTACAGCACGCTCTTTGCCTGCGTCGCAGTTTACGCGGCGGTTCGATTCATCGAGACGCAAAGCTCCCGCTGGGCGTTGTCCACGGGCACTTTCACAGCGATTACGTTTTTGTTTGAGCAGTCCAAGGGCGGCGGCCTTACGCTGGGACTGCTGCTCGGGTTTCTCTTGCTGGGCAGATTCACTTTTGCCAGACCACGCGCATTCGCGGAGATGACGGCCGGATTCGCATGTCCTTTTCTGATCACCTTCGTTTACTTCGCCGCGAAACATGCTTCTTCCGAAATGCTACGTAGCTGGCTGTGGCCGCTGCGGCATTACACTGCCGCCAATCACGTGCCCTACGGCTGGCAAAACTGGTCGGATAACACGCGCGACATTGTTCTCAGGACCGGTCCGCTGGCCCTTCGCATTGTGAAGATGGTCGCAGTCTCACCGGGATTTCTGGTGCCGGTGTTGCCGGTGATCGGGACTGCAGTCCTGGCCTATTGGGTCTTTCGACTTCGCAAAGAACCCGATAACGGCGAGACCCGCTATTACGTTGTGCTGGGCTCTGCGATCGCGGGATTGCTGTTCTCAGTCGTAATGGTCCGCGCCGACATCCTGCATTTCATGTATCTTGCACCGCTCTGGTACGTAGCGTTGGCGTGGGTCCTGGGTGCGCCAGTCAAGAGCGCCTTCCTGAAGCGCATTCGCCCGGTTCTCGCCGCCTACGTCGCCTTTGCGTTCGGGACGCTAGGGTTCGCCGTGCTGCTCACAACAACTGGCGCGCAAGAGCGCATCGAAACCAGGCGCGGGGAAATCACGGCGCGGGGGCCCGATACGGTGATTCCGTTTCTGCAGTCTCAATACGCAGCGGGCGATCTTGTGCTCGTTTACCCCTACCTGCCGCTCTACAACTACCTGACGGCAACGCAAAGCCCTTCGCGATACGATTTTTTCCAGCCTGGCATGAATACGCCGGAGCAGGCCCACGAGATCATGCAATCGATCGAGTCTACGAAGGTTAAAGGCGTGTTGCTGGAACCCTGGTTTGCAGAAAAATTCGCCAACAGTTGGCCGGAGACACCCTTACCCGCCATCGCAAACGATCCGGTAACGGATTTCATCATCCGCAATTTTCGCGTCTGCGAAATGCTGAGCTCACCTGAAGGCTGGCGGTTCCACTACATGGTCCGAAAGGAACTTCCTTGCCCAAAGTCGCGCTGAAACTCTAAGGGGACATGTTGACCAATGCCGGAGCATCGGCAGACGCGGCCTTGCGATGAATTCGCCGCGCATAAAAATACCATCCGAACCATACCAGGCTGCTCCAGAAATAAATGCCCGTCGAGAACGGGATCTTGAAGCGAAGAATGAGCAGGAGCAAAACGTTGAGGCATGCAAACCCAATCAGCACGATTTTGGGAAGGACCTTCAATGGGGCGCGCACCGTGAACACAAGAGCTGCCGCCTGAAGAACCGCTGGCAGCAGGACGGTCTCGTCCGAGAGCCACTCGTAGGGCGTGGTGAGCACGGACACAATGAGCAGAGCGGGACCGTGGACCCGCCAATCCCACACTTTCCAATTTCGCCTCAGGTATTGGAGGCCCCACGCCAGCCCAATCCCCAAGGGCGCGAATTGCATCCAGAAAAATCGCCGGAAAAACAGCAAGCGTAATACGCCGCTGAGCGCGGGGATGAATTCTCTCTGGATCGCCGCGACTTGAATCATCTCCCGGTAATGGGTGAATACCTGCGGATCAAAGTACAACGCTAGCAACGTCGCTCCGGCGAGCGCCGAGCAGAAGCCGGCGGCAATCTTTTGTTTCCTGCGCGCTACAACCCAGAGAAGGAGCACGACCCAAAAAAGCGTCAGTAGGTGCGGCTTGGCGAATGGCAGGATTAAAGCCACCCCGGCCAGATACGGATGTTCCTTTTCCCACCACAGGAACAAAATAATGCCTAGCATCAGCACCAGGCCCATCTGTCCGGACACCAGGCAGGCCGGGACCGGCGCAAATGTGTATGCCAGGATGGAAAACAGGTTGGGCGGCATCTGCGGTGGGGTATACAGCTTTCGAATGAGCCGCAGCCCCAAGATAAGACAGCCGAAAAGAATCCCAATCCAGATCGCCCAAGCCCCAAACGGCGTGGACCATCCAAGGGGAACAACCATGAAGAGCGACCAGGGGGGTGTCCGCAAGACCAGAGGCCGCGCTTCGCTGTAGCCTTGAGCCTCCTCACGGCGCAGGACTTCGGCGTAGTCGTATGGATTCTGATGACCAACCAACAGTTGGGCTGCGGCCCAATAAGCAACCGAATCTCGCTCTGTGACGCTCTTTCGGACGTCCGCACGATGCAAGAAGAGGAGGTACCCCAACACGCCGGTCAGGATCACGGCCAGGAATATCTTCAAGATTTTCTGCATTACTCCCTCGGCGTTCCCACCCGGCGCCCCTTCGAGCGAAAACTGCAACTCAACAGATGCAAAATTCCTGCGCAGCCTGTGAAACGATCCATGCGACCGAGTGAGGCCACAATGGTCGTAACCCGTTCAGACTACAGCAGGATAAGCCAGCCCGTAACGACACTTCCCAAAATGGTCACTGACTTGCACGTCGGTAATCAGCGAATCCACCGGAAGTTTTCGCCACCAACCCGTCGAGGAGATCGAAAAATGAATTTTCTTTTGAACGCCCTGGTCCAGCTGCATAATGACGAAGAAGGGCAAGGACTTGTGGAATACCTGCTGATTCTGGCGTTGGTTGCATTTGCCGCCACTGCTGGAATGGGCTCTCTGGCCAGCTACTTGAATCAGGCCTTTAGCTCGATCGGGTCTTTGCTTAACGCTTACATTTCCTAAGAGCCTCTTGCGATACACAGTGTTCGGTCCGGGAAATTCATCACTCCCGGACCGGACACTTGCTCGCCAAAATTTCCCCTAATTCTTTTCATCTTCTAAGCCTTCTCACACCCGCCTAAACCTCCGTTTAAGGGCTTTTCTTCCTCGGTTGCTGGATACAAAAGTATTCACCCGGCTAGCCAGCAGATACTCTGAAAGTTGTCAGATAGGAAAAGTGCTTCCATACGATTAGCCAAAAAATGGGAGGCGCCTAGTCTGACACGAGCGCCACGGTGCGGTAAGTCATTTATTTTCAGTATTTAGTTGATCTTCCGCGGATCCAAGCTTTTGGCCACTCGCGTGCAAAAGTACAAGTGCAATCCGTCGCGGCCCCCTAACGCGTTGGACTCAAACCAACTTGAATTCTGAGGAGACTAAGAACATGATGAATTTCGTTTTGAACACCTTCGCGCAGCTTCACCAGGATGAAGAAGGACAGGGACTGGTCGAGTACCTTTTGATCCTCGCCCTGGTCGCTTTCGCCGCAACCGCTGGTATGGGCAGCTTGGCCAGCTTCTTGAACCAAGCGTTCAGTTCGATTGGTTCGCTGCTGAACAAGTACATCTCGTAAGTATTGCGCTCTATCCCGGCCTGCCCAGCCCGCAACGGTTTGGCAGGCCGGATTTCGTACAGACCCGGCCAAACTCCAGTATCATCGCAAGTACTAGTGGGCAAAGTCAGTCGGCGGCTAAGATTGTCTCTAAGCTCCAAGTTCATAGATTTGGCCTCGCGGGTTGTTTGCTCACGCGTTGCCGCGGGCACACGCACTTCGGAGGTGATTTACGGGGCTTCAAAGATTACTCTCAGCGTTCCTGATCGCGGCACTTCTGGCCGGCGGGATCACCTACCTCTTTTACCGCCGCACCTTAGCTAACGCCTCCAACCGCAAAGCGGTCCAGATTGTTGCTGCGGCCGCCGATATGCCGGTGGGGACGACGTTGTCCCAGAAGGACGTCATCCTGATGGATTGGTTTAGCGATGCTCTGCCTTCGGGCGCGTTCACCAAGACGGAAGGCGTTGTCGGCCATCCGCTGCTCTACCCGATGTCAGCCAACGAGCCTATTCTGCAGCGCGATCTGGGGCTCGAAGGCTCGGGCATCGGACTCGCTGGAAAAATTCCTGCGGGCATGCGCGCCGTTGCCATGCGATCCAACGAAATCATCGGCGTGGCGGGATTTCTGTACCCGGGCTCAAGGGTAGATCTTCTAATGACATTCACTCCCCCCGGGGGCACGATGCCCTTGACGCAGACGGTCTTGCAGAACGTGGAAGTGTTGACGGCGGGGCAGACCATTGAACCTGACCCGCAAGGCAAACCCCAGCAGGTGAACGTTGTAACCTTGCTGCTTTCGCCAGGGGATTCGCAAAAGCTGCAACTAGCGAATGGGCAAGGGAATATCCAGTTTGTGTTGCGCAGCGGAGCCGATCAGAAAGTCGCGGAACTGCGGGCAACCCGCCTCGACGAACTGGTCACCGGGAAGCCGGCACCCACCCCGGTCATCGCCGCGCCGGGCGTCAAGCGCCCACGTAAAGCCACGCCGCAAGCGCCGATTTTCATGATGGAAGTGATTCAAGGAACGCAAAAGTCGGTCCAGAAATTCTAAGGATTCTGTGCCTAAAAAAATGAGAACTTTCGTGTTGGGCAACCTGAAGGCTCTGACTCTCTGTTTGGGAATCGCAACGCTGCTTTCGATCATCCCAGCAGCGGCCCAGACCGAAGGTCAGGCACTGCACATTTTCGTTGGCAAGTCTGTAGTCATCAACCTGCAAACGCCGGTCACGCGCGTCCTTTCCAGCAATCCAACCGTAATCGAAACCATCGCCACTTCTCCGACGCAGGTGGTCGTCGAGGGGAAGGCTGCGGGCACAAGCAGTCTGATTCTTTGGGACGCTTCGAACCACTCACAAATGCTGGATGTCACCGTTGACGTGAACATCGCTTCGCTTCGCGCGACGATTGAGCAGACTTATCCTGGTGAACAGATCTCGGTGCAGGCCGACGGCGCGCATTTGATCCTCACCGGAACCGTAGCCGACCCGAAGACGGCTGAAGATGTCGGCAAGCTCGCGGCTTCCTACTCCGGTGGAGTGGTGAATTCGCTGGCAGTCGCGCCCGTGCACGAGCAACAGATCCTTCTCGAAGTAAAGTTCGCCGAAGTTGACCGCACCAAACTGCAGCAGCTTGGCTTCAATTTTTTCAGCACCGGCGCCACCAACACCACCGGTAGTGTGGGTACGCAACAGTTTTCGCCACCGACGCTCGGAACCAGCGGAAGCGGTGGGAGCGGGGGCGTCACGACTTCGTCCGTCACCCTCAGCGATCTACTTAATATATTTGCCTTCCGGCCCGATCTCAATTTGGGAGCCACTATCCGCGACCTGGAAGGCAAGTCGGTTCTCCAGATTCTTGCCGAGCCAAACCTTCTTGCCATGGATGGCCAGAAAGCCAGCTTCCTGGCAGGCGGCGAATTCCCTGTTCCCATTGTGCAAGGTGGCCAGAACGTGGGCGTTGTGACCATCCAGTTTCGGCCCTTCGGTGTCCGCTTGGAGTTCACCGGACATATTGGAAAGGACAACGTTATCCGCCTGCACGTCGCTCCTGAAGTCAGCACTCTCGACTTCAGCAACGCGGCAATCATTTCCGGATTCACCGTTCCCGCTCTTTCGACGCGACGTGCTGAGACTGAGATCGAGCTGAAGAATGGCCAGTCTTTTGGCATTGCCGGCTTGCTCGACAATCGCGCCCAGGCGCAACTGAGCAAGGTTCCGGGCATTGGCGACATTCCGATCCTGGGTCTCCTGTTCCGCTCCAAGAGCATCAGCCGCAGCAACAGCGAACTCGTAGTCCTGGTGACGCCGCATATCGTCGATCCGGCAAGGATGAACAATCCTCCGCCAACGCCGCCGGCGAACCCAATGAAATTCTTAGACAACCCTGGTTTTGATAAGACTTTGCCGCTGAAAAGGGAGCCGGCGAAATCGGGATCGAGTCAGGAACCTCAGAGTCAGAAATGAACCCGATGTCGATTCGAGACTCGCTGAACAGTCCGCCGCGCGAGAATTTCTCAACGACTGACCCCCTGTCGGTGGTGGGTGTTTGCCTCGACGAGGAAACCTGGTCCGTGTTGAAGCTTTTCGCGGAATCGGCGCCGCTAATCAAGCTGCGTTCTCATCTCTCCGAATACCGCGTGCAAGAAAATGAATCGCCCGCTGAGTGGTTCGGGTCTCCTTCGCCGGAAATCTGCATTATTGACTTTGATCGCGATCGCAAGAAAGCGGCCGTGGCCGCTGAAATCATCCACAGCGCTTCGCCGGAGACCGCGCTGTTTGCAATTTCGGCTGATCCCCAACCCGGGTTGATCATTGATGCGATGCGCGCCGGCTGCGGGGAATATCTTTTGAAACCGGTCGGGCGCGAGCAACTGCTGAACGCGGTCGCACGAGTCGGCGGCAGACGCCGCGAGCGCTTGCAGCCGAACAAGGCCCAAGTCCTCGCATTCATGGGCGCAAAGGGCGGCTGCGGAGTCACCAGCCTGGTGACGCAACTCGGCGCCCTCTTCGCCAGCTCTTTTTCGAAGAAGACGCTCGTCGTTGACCTGCATCCGGATTTTGGCGATGCCGCTCTCTACCTGGGACTGACCCGTTACAAGTACCACTTCTTTGAACTGGTCGAAAACACCGACCGGCTTGACGCGGAACTGCTGCAGAGCTTTATCGCCCACCACCCGAGCGGACTCGATCTGATACCGGCGCCCGAGGGAAACGATACGCCGAGGCGGATTCAGCCTGGCGCCGTCGCCCAGACGTTTGACTTCCTGCGCGCCCGCTACGACTACATCCTGGTGGATATGGCGCCGGGGCTGAGCGACGAAAACCTGGAAATGATTCGCCACTGCGACCAACTGCACTTGGTCACGGTCGCCGAGGTTTCGGCTCTCCGCAACGTGGTCCGGCACTTCGACTATCTCACTCGCAAGGAAATTCCCCGCGAGCGGTTTCGCGTCATTCTGAACCGGCACCAGAAGCGGTCGCTCATTTCCGAAAGCGAGATCGAAAAGACCACCGGGCAGAGGATTTTCTGGAAAGTGCCGAATCAATACGCGCATGTCGTAAAAGCCATCAACGGTGGCGATCCAATTGCATCGCTTTCTACGTCTGACGTCACCAAGAACTTGAAGGAACTCGCGTTCGCGTTGGGGGCGAAGATGGCCGGTAGCGGCGAAAAGAAGAAAGAAGGATCCGGGTTTCTGGGTCTTCTCGGGCGGTAGTTAGGCAGTAAGGGGGATGTATGGGGGAGTTTAACTCGATTTCGTCTCCGATCAGCAGCGCCGGACTCGGCGTGGCGGTTGAGACCAAAAAAACCGGCTTGAGCTTCAAGGAGTATCAGGAGCTCAAATCCAGTGTTCACCGCGACTTGATCAGCCGCGTGGATCTCGAACGCGTGGCCAACCAGCGGGACGAGTACACCCGCGGGCAGGTGCTCTCCGTCATTCAGGATCTGGTCTCAAATCTGAAGACGCCGCTGAGCGGTCGTGAGCGCGAGCGGCTGTCGCTGGAAGTGCTTGACGAGGTCTTCGGTCTCGGCCCCCTGGAGCCCCTGCTGCAGGACCCGACGGTCAACGACATTCTGGTAAACGGCCCCAAGCAAGTGTACGTGGAGCGCGCCGGAGTCCTTGAAGAAAGCAACGTGATGTTCAAGGACAACGCCCACTTGATGAACATCATCGATAAGATTGTCTCTGCCATCGGTCGCCGCGTGGACGAGTCCTCTCCGATGGTAGATGCACGTTTAGCCGACGGCTCCCGCGTCAATGTCATCATTCCGCCGCTTGCCATCGATGGCCCGCACATCTCGATCCGCCGCTTCGGACACATTCCCATCACCGAAGATGACCTCCTGCGTAACCAGTCGCTTACTCTGCCGATGCTGGAATTGCTCCGGGGGGCGGTCAAAGCTCGATTGAACATCATCATTTCGGGTGGAACCGGCGCCGGCAAAACCACGCTGCTCAATGTACTTTCCGGCTATATCTCGGAAAAGGAGCGCATCGTCACCATTGAAGATTCCGCCGAGTTACAGATGAAGCAGCGGCACTGTGTCCGTTTGGAAACGCGTCCCGCGAACATTGAAGGCCGCGGCGCCGTGATGCAACGTCAACTGGTGATTAACAGCTTACGTATGCGCCCCGACCGCATCGTCGTCGGCGAGGTGCGTGGCGAGGAAGCGCTGGACATGTTGCAGGCTATGAACACGGGGCACGACGGCTCTTTGACCACCGTCCACGCGAACAGCCCGCGCGATGCCCTGGCCCGTATCGAGACCATGGCCATGATGGCAAATCTGAACATTCCCGAGAAAGCCGTCAGGAAGCAGGTTGCATCCGCGGTGCAGTTGATCGTGCAGATTTCGCGCCTCAACGACGGCACCCGCCGTATCACTCATTTGTCCGAAATTACGGGGATGGAAGAAGACGTGGTAAGCATGCAGGATGTCTTCACCTTTGAAAAACAGGGCGTCGGACCGGAAGGAAAAGTTTTGGGCTCGTTCCAGGCCACCGGCATTCGGCCGAAATTCGCCGAGCGGCTTAAGGCGTCGGGCATCAACGTTCCGGCGTCGTGGTTTGATCATTCGTTCAAGATCTGAGGTTACAGGATAGCGATGACACTGCTTTTCATTTTGCTGATGATCCTTTGTTTCGGGGTCGTGTTTTTCGTCTTGCGCCCAACCAAGACGGAGGCCGCGGTCCAACAGCAATTGGAAAACATTCAGGACAGCCGCGCCGAGGAGACAGGCAGCACGATCCTCAAGGAAGAAGGCTATAGCCCAAACCGTGATGTGGCGGCGATCATTCGACAGATACCCGGAGCACTCGGGACTCTGGACCTTCTCCGCCAGTCAGGTCAGCCATGGACCGTGGGCAGCGTCATGGGAGTTTCGGTGGCGGCGACTTTTCTCACGGCATGGATCTCCTCTTATTTTCTGCCGACCCCAATTCTCGCGGTAGTGGCCGGGGTGTTTGCCGGATCGATTCCGTACATCTATTTGTTAATAATGCGGGAGCAACGGTTTCGGAAGTGCGATGAATTGCTGCCAGAAGCGATCGATTTGATGGCTCGAGGACTCAGAGCCGGGCATGCGCTGACGGCTGCTTTAGAAATGGTAGCCCAGGAAATCTCCGAGCCGATCTCATCTGAGTTCAGGCGCCTGCACGAGGAGACAGCCCTCGGCCTGCCCTTGCGCGAAGCCACCATGAATCTGGTAAGCCGGTTGCCGCGTGATGACATGAGGTTCCTGGCAACCGCGATTCTTCTGCAGAAAGAGACTGGCGGTAACCTGGCCGTAATCCTGGATAAGACTTCAGCAGTTGCACGCGAACGGGCGCGACTCCGCGGCCAATTGCGCATTTACACCGCGCAGGGGCGCATTACCGGATGGGTCCTCTGCATGATGCCGTTTATTATGTTCGGCCTGTTGAGCATGCTCAACTGGCAATTCGAAAAATTGTTATTCACCGAACATATGGGACGTTCCATGGTGTACTTCGGCCTCGGGCTCATGGTGTTGGGAGTGTTGGCGATTCGGAAGATCATCGACGTAAAGGTCTAGAGCATGGGTCTCATTATTTTAGGCGCGGGCTTGTTCATCGGGTTTGTCTTCCTGTTCTTGTTGCTGGCGCCTCGTCCGTCAGCGGCAGGCGCATTGCTGCAGGAAGTCACGCGTCCTGAACGCATGGCTGGCGCACCCGCCTGGCGAAGCGCGCTCGACGTCGATTACCTGTCGAAGCCTTTCACTCTGGTGCGGCGACTGTTCGCGCCGGAACCGGATCCGAAACTGGTCCGCCGTCTGATGCTCGCTGGGTATCGCAAGCCGGCGCATGCGGATATTTTCTTGGGATCGCGGCTCGCAATCCCGGCAATCCTCGGCGTGCTCGCGGCCACGTACATGGGCAACAACGTGATCATGGCATTCTTTATTGCAGTCGGAGTGGGCTTCTTTCTTCCCGACTTCTGGTTGAAGTGGGCGACTGATAAGCGTATCAACAAAATCCGCATGAGCCTTCCCGACGGCCTGGACTTTCTTGCCATTTGTCTCGAAGCCGGCTTGGGCATGGATCAGGGCATTATCCGACTGGGACAGGAATTGAGCGTCAGCCATCCTGAACTCGCCGAGGAACTGATGCAGATCAATTTTGAGCAGCGTGCCGGGGTCGCCCGCATTGCCGCTTGGAAGAGTTTCGCCGACCGAGTGGACCTGGAAATGGTGCGCTCCTTCGTGGCCATGCTGGTTCAGACCGACAGGTTTGGAACGCCGATCTCAAAGTCGCTTGGCGCCTTTTCCGATTCGCTGCGCACCCAACGCCGTCAGAGGGCGGAGGAAATGGCAGCGAAGACGACTATCAAGCTGCTGTTTCCGCTGGCGCTTTTCATTGCCCCGGCCATGGGAATCGTGCTGATTGGGCCTGCGGCAATTTCGCTGGTGCAGCACTTCCAGCACACGTTTCAATAAGTTTGTAGCTTGGCAGTTCAATTCAACAAGAGGTGAAAGATGGATACCGTAACTCTGATTCGCGTCGTGTCAGGTGTTCTTGCAGTAGTCGTTTTTTTCACGCTGGTTTACCGGATGAAGAAAAAAGCGCCTCGCTAGATTCTCATTCCGACTTCCGTGGAAGGACCGCGCATGTTCGAAAAGCAACGGCACGTTTTTGTCTATAACAAGACCAGGGAGACGTTTCTGGCTTTTAAAGTCAAGGTGGCTGACTCCATCCTGGGGCGGCTGATTGGCTTGCTGGGGCGCCGCTCTCTGCAGCCGGATCGCGGCGTCTGGATCGTGCCGGCGAACGCAATTCACACCATCGGGATGCTGTTTTCCTTCGACTTGGTCTTGATTGACAAGGATTTCAAGGTGGTGGGTCTGCGTGAGTTGGTGCGTCCGTTTCGGGTTACGTGGCCGGAGCGCCATGCGGAAAGCGTTTTGGAACTTCCCGCACACACTATTTTCAGGAGCCGGACACAGATTGGGGATCAACTCCTGATTGAACGGTACGAGGCACGCAAGCCGGTGCCCGCCTCGATATCTGGCAAACTGGACGGCGGTGCGCCGAGCGGGGACCACGGAAATGGATTTGCGAATCGGCTGCCGGTGGTTCCGATCGGTCCGCAGAGCGAAGTCGGGGAACCTCGGCGGGCGGGCTTCGCAGCTTCAAAAAACCAATAAGCACCCTCGCGTTGCGGGCGATTCGATCAAGTCGCCCGTTTTTCTGCCTGTCACCGCCTCGCGCTCCTAGTGACTTCCAGCCTGCCGGTTGTTCCCGCCCCTTGACATTATGCGTTGTAACGAATATTATTTGAGTTGTGGCCAATAGCCCCAAATCCTCGCCGAAGACCCGCAGGCCCGGAGCTCTCGAAGAGCAGGTTTTTGTAAATCTGACGCTGACTTCTGACTTCCTCGGGCGGAGGCTGGAACCCGTGTTGAAGGCAGCAGAGATCACCCCGGCTCAATACAACGTATTGCGCATCCTTCGGGGCGCGCCCAAGGGGCTTTCCTGCAGCGAGATCGGTTCGCGCATGATCACCAGAGACCCCGATATTACAAGGCTTTTGGACCGCCTCGAGAAGCGCACCCTGGTTTCGCGCTGTCGCGAAACTAAAGACCGGCGCATGGTGCTGACCCGCATCACTGAGCCCGGGCTAAAGCTGCTTTCTCAACTAGACTCGCCGGTTTTCGAGGCCCATCGCCTCCAGTTGGGGCACTTGGGGCCAGCGAAACTTCGCGACCTGCTGGAGCTACTGGAAGAAGCCCGCACGGCGGGTGCCTGAGTTTTTTTCGAATCTTTGTTGTTATAACGATCATCTGTATAACGTATAAGGAGACCCACCATGAGTTCACTCGCTACCCCGGACGTAAAGAGCACGCCAACCACAGTCCTTTGGAACATCGACCCCGTCCATTCGACGGCCCAGTTCAAAGTCAAGCACTTGATGATCTCGAACGTGAAAGGCGAATTCACCTCGGTGAAGGGTTCGCTGCAGTTTGACGCCCAGAACCCGGCGAATTCGCGGGTCGAAGCCGACATCGATGCGACCACCATCAGCACGCGGGAACCGCAGCGCGACGCCCATCTGAAGAGCGCAGACTTCTTCGATGTGGAGAAGTTCCCTACTCTATCCTTCCGTTCGACCAACGTGTCGAAGAAGAGTGGCGGCGAACTCGCCGTCGCAGGAGAGCTTACAATTCACGGCGTGACCCGCACGGCAACCTTTTTGGTCGAGGGACCGAGCGCGCCCACGAAAGATCCCTGGGGCAACACCCGCATCGGGCTTTCCGCCACCACGCGAATCAATCGCAAAGACTTCGGCCTTACTTGGAATGCGGTCCTCGAAACTGGCGGCATCGTCGTGGGAGAAGAAGTCACGATCACGCTCGACGTCGAGTTCATCCAGGCCAATTGAGGAAGCGGTTCAGGCTGAATCGCTGGCCCGTTGCGCTCATCAAACAACAAACAAGGAGGATGGTATGTCGCTCCGACCGGTAAAGCAGGTCATCGAATCCAAGCCAACGCTGGAAGGCGCGGGAGTCAAGCTCCGCCGCGCTTTCGGTTTCGGCCAGACGAAGGACTACGATCCATTCCTTCTGCTCGACGATTTTCGCAACGACAATCCCGCGGACTATCTTGCTGGCTTTCCCTGGCATCCGCACCGCGGTATCGAGACCATCACTTATGTGCTGGCCGGCGAAGTCGAGCACGGAGACAGCCTGGGCAACAAAGGCAAAATGGGCCCTGGCGATGTTCAGTGGATGACTGCTGGCAGCGGCATTCTGCATCAGGAAATGCCCAAAGGCGATACCCGCGGGCGCATGCATGGCTTTCAGTTGTGGGCGAACCTGCCCGCATCGCTGAAAATGACCGACCCGCGCTATCAGGATATTTCGTCCAAGGATATTCCTGAGGTCACTGACGACGACGGTACTCATGTGCGCGTGGTCTGCGGCAGCTTCTGGGGAAAGACCGGGCCGGTTCAGGGCGTGGCGGCGGATCCGAGCTACCTCGACATTTCGGTTCCACCGGGCAAGCGCAAAGTCATTCCCGTTGAGACCTCGCGTCATGCGTTCGCTTACGTGTTCGAAGGATCGGGAACGTTTCGCGATGCTTCTTCGCCGCAGGGAGTTCTGACCGAGCAGGTCGGCAGCGCCAGCGATTTGCCGGTCCGCATGATTGGCAATCGTTCCCTGGTATTGTTCGATCGCGGTGACGAAGTCGTCGTACAGGCGGGCGAGGAAGGCATCCGCTTCCTGCTGGTGTCGGGCAAACCGATCGAAGAACCGGTAGCCTGGCACGGACCCATCGTAATGAACACTCAGGATGAACTACAACAGGCATTCGCCGAACTACGGCAAGGCAAGTTCATTAAGAAGTAAATCCCAGCCTCCCGTCTGTCCCCCGGTTTCCAAAGGTGCCCGACTCAAACCGAAGCGGAAGCGGATCAAAGTTGTCGTATTCTTACGTGCACGAACGCTGGGGGGTCACCGCCGCGTTGACCAGTCCAAGAAAAAAGCGGCAGCGTAGTACTCCAGCAGCCCCACGATAGGCCATTGCCACACAAGGATAGGCTGAAAATGGGTGGAATAGAAGAAAACACCAAGCACGTGGAACAGGAAAAGGGTAAGGATTGTCGGCCAGAAGACGCGGCGACGTCGCCAACGCCTGAGAACAGAGACGTAAATTGCGAAATGGAATGTGGTAAAAAAAACAGCTTGCACCAGCCTTTTGTGCTCGTCGCAATAATCTCCAATCCAAGGGAACCATATCACGATGACCATCATCGCGATGAGAAGCGGCAGAGTGATTATGGCCCCGAACAAGGTCGGATAAGTCTCGATCATCTTCTTGACTGACATGCTTCTCTCGATTTCCTCGTCACTTATCCCAGATTGAGCTGCATTTCCCATCTTTCCATGCTTTTCCTTCGTGGTATGCCCCGTACGATACTTGATAAGCGAGGGGTAGCAAGAGGATCGCGTCGGCGGCCACCTCCCCACCCAGAAGGATATTACGCACAATAGATGACCTGAGTGGAACAACTAGTCCGCGTGCGATAATGTGTCTGGTAGCCGCCGCCCCGCTGCCGCCTTTGCTACGTCTTCTGGTCCGGCCCCCGCTGGAAAAACGGGTAGGTCAAGTGCGTCCAAGGCGGAATTGCGGAATACTGCAGGGCACGGTGGTTTCTTCGGCTTCGGCTTAGTAGGTTGCGAGTTGGTCCCGTCGCCTCCGCCTTGTCCGCCAGACCCACATTGCGACGTTGACGAGCATATGGGGGCAAAATAATCTGCGCTTTTTCGTCTGCACGCGATCGCGGCCCCAAGTCGCAACGCTTTTCTGTCGCCACTAGCCCGCGCAAGTCGCGTCCTGTTACCTTGTAAGGCCATGCCAAGAGAAGTCTCCGCCGGTGGGGTTGTAATTCGAGATGGGGCAGCGGGCTGGGAGGTTGCGGTGATTGAACCGCAGCGCGAAGGCGGCAGCTCCAACTCGGCGGCGCGAAAGGCGGGAAAGCAGGGCCAAGTGCTGGCGCTGCCAAAGGGAAACGTCGATGCTGGAGAAGAGCTTCAGCAGACTGCGGTGCGCGAAGTGGCCGAGGAGACCGGCATTACCGCGGCGATCGTTGGAAAGCTTGCCGACATTAAGTATGTTTACGTCCGTTCCTGGGGAGACAAGCAGAGGGTGTTTAAAATTGTGAGCTTTTTCCTGCTGCGTTACCAGTCCGGAGAAATTGACGACGTGACCCATGAGATGCGCGCGGAAGTGAAACGGGCGTTCTGGATTCCGCTCGATGGCGCCGAGCGGCGGCTGAGCTATCGCGGTGAGCGGGACGTGATCCGCAAAGCGCAGCTATGGCTGCAGGCCCATCCGCAGGAGGCAAAGTGATGGCACGACTCAGGCACGTTGAGCAGCATTTCACCTCGAGCAATTTTGTTCGCGATGTCGTCATCGGAATGTCGGACGGCCTCACCGTTCCGTTCGCGCTGGCTGCAGGATTGTCTGGCGCAGTGTCGAACCCAAAATTCATTGTTATCGGTGGGCTCGCAGAAATAGCCGCGGGCTCGATCGCCATGGGGCTCGGCGGATATCTTGCGGCGCGCGGCGATGCTGAGCACTACGAACAGGAAAAAGCGCGGGAGTATCGCGAGATCGAAGAGATTCCGGAGGAAGAAAAAATCGAAGTCGGCAAGGTCTTCCAGAATTACGGATTGACCGCCGCCGAGAGCGACCCGGTCGTCCAGGCGCTAAGCATGCGACCGGATGCCTGGGTGGACTTCATGATGCGCTTTGAGCTTGGCCTGGAAGCGCCAGATCCCAAGCGCGCCCTCACCAGCGCAGGGACGATTGCCGCTTCGTACGTCGCCGGCGGCCTCATCCCGCTGTCGCCTTACATTATCTTGTCGAGTGCTACGCGCGGCCTAATCTTTTCCGCGATCGTCACGCTGCTCGCGCTGGGAGTGTTCGGCTTCATCAAAGGAAGGTTCACTGGCACGCAGCCGGTCCGGAGTGCGCTGCAAACCATGCTGATCGGAGGAATCGCGGCAGGCGTGGCCTTCGGGCTGGCGAAGCTAATTTCCTAGCGGGATCACAAGAAAAACGCCGCCGCTAGGGCCACCGGGGCTGTGGAATTCAAGGTCTGGGCTGGCGATCCCGAGTATAGCCGTTGAATCTAAGCGACTTATTCGCCGCCTGCGGGAAAATAGGTCCGCAACTCTCCGCTCGGTTATGGGTTCTAGTAAATAGGCTTTTCGCCGATTTCTGACGCGGAGGCCTCTCAGGGGGTTGCGAATGCGTTCCTTAAAATACATTGGAATCTTAAGTGTTTTGGCTTTGGCTTCGGTGGTCGCAGCCTCCGCTCAGGTTGCCATCGGCGTGCAGGTCGGCTCCGGATACGGCTACTACTCCGGAAATGACTACGACGACTACGCATATGAAAGCTACGGCCCACCCCCGGTGTGCTCATACGGCTACTATGCCTACGCGCCTTACGCGTGCGCTCCCTACGGCTATTACGGGCCTGACTACTTCACCGGAGGCATCTTCATTGGCGCCGGTCCCTGGTACCGCGACTACGACCGCGGGTACTATGGTCGCAGATATTATTCGCGGCGTGGGTACGGCGGCTACTACGGTCACGGCGGATACGATCGGGGCTACCACGGCGGATATGGCAATGGCTACCACGGCGGACACGATCGCGATGATCGTGGCTATCGCGGCGGGTACGGCAATGGATACCGCGGCGGCTACTCTGGCGGCGGACATGGTGGCGGTGGATACGGCGGTGGCTATTCTGGTGGGTACGGCGGACACGGCGGCGGCTATTCTGGCGGGTACGGCGGACACGGTGGCGGCGGATACGGCGGCGGACACAGCGGCGGCGGGCACGGCGACGGCGGACACGGCCGCAGATAGGAAGCCCAGCTAGAAACAACCAGCTTCAAACAAACGCCCTAGGAATGCTCTGGGGCGTTTTGCTTTGTGCACACGAAAACCGCCGATCCCGCATGCAGCTGAAGTTCCTTGTCAGCTATTATTCTCTTGAACGTTTCGCCACGGAGACATCCGAATGGCCTTCCCCATTAAAGTCTGCGCAGTGTGCGGCGAGGAATTTGAGCTGAAACCCGGCAAGCCGGGCTTTGCCAACCGCTGCCCGTCGTGCAGCGAAGAGGACGCCGCCACATCTGCCAAGAACCGCCCCGGTGCCGCGCAGGCGAACCCGGAACTGAACGCCGCCCGCAAGCAAGCCATTCGCGATCTGCTGTACCGAAAGGATGGTTGAGGACCCCGCCGGTTGATCAAGGCGGACTGTGCCTCGGCTTGGTCGCAGGGAACAAGACGGGTCGGCGCAGTTCCTGTCCACCTACCCCGGCGCGGCAGGCGCCGGTTCTCCGACCGATCAGTACTAAATCTCTGGCGGGGCTGCGGGAACTAACAACTACGCGGAGCTTTCCCTCAGGTAGACAAACGAGGGCATCCCATCTCGACCAATGCCACAACCAAACCTGGCGCGGAAATGACGCGCTTTCCGGCGAGAGACTCCTGAGCAATTTTCGCAATCTTGCCCTGAGTGATCCCTACATTGCAAACTGCGTCGAGGCCCGTCTCAGGATCAAGTACGCGGCCGCCCTCGATCACGAGATCGTAGGTCTGAGAAAGGGTCTGAGAAAAAGCCATGAAAGGCAGGAAGAAGATTGCGAGGCACGCGCCACTTCATTTGGTTCAGTCTCACAGACAAGAAAGTAAGGGTCTTATGCTAAGGCAGCAAGATCCCTCCGGCGGCAAGCAAAATTCTGCTTGGTCTCATGCCCCGAACTTGCGGGACACGGGACCAAGAGAGTGCTCCTGTGCTCGTGTAGCGCGGGTCTCTAGCCCGCCTTGAGATTTAAAACCGTGGCGGCGGCATACCCTTCAACAGGAACTCATACCGCGGGCGGGTGGTGTCGGGGCCGGAGGTAATCGTGCTGTCCAAGTGGATCAGCGCATCGCCTTCCCCATACTTCGGCCAGGCGGGCAGTCCGGCTCCGTTGGGATCGCCCGTCTTGGCGAAGTTCGTCCAGTAGCCCATCATTTCTTCGCTGAGCTTGCGGTCTTCGGGACGCCACTCCGATCCCGGCCGCGTATCGAGAGTTCCGAAAACATACTCGATGTCATCGGAGTGAAACGCAAACGATCCGGGATGGAACTTGCTCGGCGGCGACGGGAGTTCGAAGTGATAGCGATAGACCGGCGACTGCCCGGTCTTGCGGTGCGCTTCCATCCACTTCCAGGTGCTGAAAGCGATGAAGGAATCGCTACCGTAGTCGATTCCCGCACGCATCGCCTGCTCGTCGTTGTTGGCGGGATACAGCTTCAGAAATTCGTCTGCCCGGTCTTTAAACTGGCTGGCCGCCATTCCCTTGAACTTATCAAGTGTCATTCCGCCCTGGACAAAAAAACTTCCTTCATCGCGGTTCCAACCCGCAAGCAGCGGAACATGCGATTGCCGTCCGGCGGCATAGGCGTCGGCCACGGGCTCGACCAGCAACTTTCCGTCAATGTCCGGGCCAAAGCCGACCATGCCCCGGTTCTTGGCCGCCTCGAGGATGGCCTCAGTGGACATCGCACGCAGGTCTTTCAAACTCTTGGCGCCGAGCTTTGTAACCCACTCGCCATCGCTTTTCGCGTGGACATCCAGTTGCTGATATCCGAGCAAGCCATCGCCTAGCGCTCCGCCACTCTCACCGATGGCACGATGGAAGAGCCCTTTCGCAATGGGAGAAACCATCAGCGTGCTCACTGCCGCCGAGCCTGCGCTTTCACCGAAGATGGTCACATTCTCCGGATTGCCGCCAAACTCCTTAATGTTCGCTTTGACCCACTGCAGCGCTGCAACCATGTCGAGCAAGCCGTAGTTCCCTGCCGCGCCGTTGGCTTCTTTTGCCAGGTCGCTTGTCGCAAGGAATCCGAACACGCCCAGCCGATAGTTAATCGTCACCAGCACTACGCCTTTGAGCGGGAGAAAGTCTCCATTGTGCCGCGGCTCAGAGCTGGCACCGCCGGAGAATCCGCCGCCGTGAATCCAGAACATCACCGGGAGCTTGCTCGCAGCCGTGGCGTCGGCGGGAGCGTAAACGTTCAGGAACAGGCAGTCTTCGCTGTTGACGCCGTCCTGAAAAACCATATCGGCAAAAACCGCGTTCTGCGCGCAGTGGGCGCCGTACTTCGAAGCATCGCGAATGCCCGTCCACTTGGCCGCAGGCTCGGGAGCCTTCCAGCGCAAATCGCCCACCGGAGGCGCGGCGTAGGGCAGGCCCATGAAGGCTTTGACCTTGCCGTCGTTGATCGTCTTGCCGTGCGCTGTGCCTTGCGCAGTCTTGACGGTCAAAGATTCGGTTGCGCCGAAAGCAGAAAGTCCCAACGCCAGTACTGCCACCATCCAACTCACAACATTGATTCGGATTCGGATTCGCATCGCGCAAGCCCTCCGCGCAATACCTTAACAGGACTTTTTGGCTGTTGCACGAAGGCGCACTCCAAGAGGAGCACGGCCGAATGGCCATTATGCCTGAGGGACGCAGCTACCGGACTCGGTTGCTCCACGTCTATCTCTAGATCGGGTAAGCTATAACCACCGAATTCCAGGAACTCCAGGCGAGCTTTCCCCGTATCAAGGGATAGGACATGAGAACGGTTCTCGACATCTTCGCGCAGATCTTCCGCAACCTGTGGGCGCACAAGCTGCGCTCGTTTCTCACTATGTTCGGAATCGCCTGGGGCGTGGGATCGCTCCTGCTGCTGGTAGGTGTGGGCGAGGGATTTCGCTCCGGCAACAAGCGCGAGATGGCGGAATTCGGTAAAGACATCATGTTCATCTTCCCGGGCCGGGCTCCTTCGGTGGCGGGCAGCATGAACTCGGCGCGATGGTACTTGCTCACTTATCAGGACTACGAGGAAATTCGCCGGGCGCCGCACGTCCGCAACGCCTGCCCGGTCATTTCGCGAAACGATCTCCGGGAAGTCAGCGAGTATGCCAGCGGCAGCGGCTCGATTCTTGGGGTTGAACGCCAACTCAGCGACATCAGCTACCTGCCGTTAAAAGATGGGCGCTGGCTGAATGAATTGGACGGCACGCAGCGGCGCAATGTGATCGTCCTAGGCAGCGAGTTGCAGAAGACGCTGTTTCCCGGATGGCCGGCCCTCGGGGCAACGGTCTTGATCAATGGGCAGCATTTCGAAGTCATCGGCACACTGCCCCACTTGGGCCGCGGCGACAATCTTTGGCTGAACATGCGCGGCTACATTCCCTTTGAGGTAATGGCCACCTCCTTCCCAATCAAAGGCGACAACCACGAGGGGGCAATCTCGTTTGTCGAATATCAGCCAACTAAAACCAGCGACCACGTGCTGGCACAGGGGGAAGTTAACAAGATCGTCGGCCGCAACCACCAGTTCGATCCCAACGATCCAAATGCCTTTGACGAGTGGGACTCAATTCAGTCGTCGCAGATGGTGGGCACGATTTTTGACGTGATGAACATGTTCCTGGGAACGGTGGGCATGGTGACGCTGGCCCTGGGCGCGATCGGCGTCATCAACATCATGCTGGTGGCCGTCAGCGAACGCACCCACGAGATTGGATTGCGAAAAGCTCTGGGCGCGACCAACCGCAGCATCCTGCTGCACTTCTTTCTGGAGGGCCTGCTGCTGACGCTGGGCAGCGGATTGCTCGGCATGGTCCTGGCCGGCGGCTTGATGGCGCTAATGGGCACGGTACACGGGCCGGGTGGATTTGATCCACCGAAATTGGTGCCTATGTCGGCGCTGCTGGCAATCGCCAGCCTCACTCTTGCCGGCGTCGTAGCCGGCCTTTACCCGGCACGCAAAGCCGCGATGCTGCAGCCGGTGGAAGCGCTGCGGCAGGAATAACAAATGCTGAAAGATCTGCTTCAAGAAGCCTACGTTGCAATGCGCCACAACCGGCGCCGCACCGGACTCACCATGCTCGGCATGGCTTGGGGAATTGCCACTGTAGTGATGCTGATCGCTTATGGAGACGGCTTTGGACGAGCTTGCGAAAATATTTTCGCCAACTTCGGCACCCAGCTTGTGATCGTCGTGCCGAACCGCACTTCCACGCAAGCCGGCGGACAGAAATCCGGCACGCTCATCCGCTTTACCCACGAAGATGTGGAAACACTGGCGACGAACCTTCCTCAGATCACGCACATCACTCCCGAGTGCAGCAAGCAAGCCAACGTTCAATACGACACTCGGACCTTCACGTGGAGTGTGACCGGAGAAGACCCGGTGGCGGAGTCTGTGCGTTCGCTTGAGGTGGACCAAGGCCGGTTCTATAACCCTGAGGACCAGGTCCAGCGCGCGCGCGTCGCGGTGATCGGCTCCGAGGCCAAGGAGAAATTGTTCTCCGGGAGAAACGCCCTCGGAGAACGCATTCGTCTCGACGGCCTCAGCTTCGAAGTCGTCGGGATTCTCAAGCCCAAAATGCAGGAGGGGAACGACGACATCAATCGCACTATTTATGTTCCATTCACCACCATGGGCGACTTGAAGGACACGCACTACCTCGATTCGATCTGGTTCACTTACCAAACTCCTGCCTACGAGGCGCTCGACCAGCAGGTACGCGGCATTCTGGCGATACCGCACCACTTCAATCAGTCGGACCGCCAGGCAATACGGGTGTTCAACCTAATGGAGCAGGTGCACCAATTTCAAATCATCACTTTAGGTCTGAAAGTACTGATGGGCTTTATTGGTACGCTCACGCTTGGCATTGGCGGCGTGGGGCTGATGAACATCATGCTGGTTTCAGTGACGCAGCGGACGCGCGAGATCGGGGTGCAGAAGGCGCTAGGCGCGCTGCGGCGCCACATCCTGTTGCAATTTCTCGCCGAGGCCCTGACTATCACTTTCATCGGCGGCGTGCTGGGAGTGATTCTGGCTTATGTGGTGGCGCTGTCCGTCGGGCGGCTCACGCTGTACAGTGCTTTTGCCAAGAATGGCGAAGCCGGCGACATCCGCCTGATTATCGCTCCGAGCACGCTCATCGCTTCCACCGTAATTCTGGGATTTGTGGGACTGATCAGCGGCATGATTCCGGCGTTCCGCGCGTCCCGCCTTGACCCGATCGAAGCGCTGCGCCACGAGTAGCGTCCGAACCTTTTGTTTCTCGCGAACCTGCCTTGCGTCTTTCGGGAGGGCGACCGGTCTCAGAAAATCGTCCTATGCGATTTCGCGTTGCCTTCATTCTGTTTTGCTGCTTTAGTTCAGCGATCTCGCTAGCGCGGCCGTCAGCGTGGTCATCCGCCCGTCGATCGAAGAGCCGGGTACATTCTGTTGATCCTTTGTATCGTTCGGCGCTGGCCGCTGCGAACCAGTTCTTGCATGCATGGCAGGCTCAGGACCATGAAGCTGGGATCATGATGCTCAGTGATGCAGCGAGAGACGGGGTGTCCCCGGACAAGCTGCAAGATTTTTTCTCTCCGAGTCCGCACGCAGCATACGAGATTCAACATGGGAAACGAGTAAGAAACGGCGAGTATGCGTTTCCGGTGGTGCTGTTTGGCGAATCCGAAACTTCTTTGCAGCCACACGCCTTCACCCTGGTAGTTATTCGCGCCGGAAAAAATGAGTGGGCCGTGGACCGCCTGCCCTAACTCTTAAAGCCCTGCCGCGACCGTGTAACTATGTGCCTTTTGTGGTTTACTGGTTTCAGTTCTTCCCGTGAAACGAATCCACAAAGTTGCGGTGCTGGGCGCGGGCACTATGGGCGCGCGAATTTCCGCACATTTGGCAAACGCCGGCATACCCAGCCTTCTGCTCGATATTGTTGCTCCCGGGGGGGAGGGCGGCGCACGCAATAAAGTGGCCATCGCCGGACTCGATGCCGTCCGCAAAGCCAAGCCAGCTGCGTTCTTTGAGCCTGCGCTGGCCTCGCTTGTGACTCCCGGCAATTTTGAAGATGACTTGGGGCGAATCGCGGAAGTCGATTGGATTATCGAGGCGGTGGTTGAAGACCTGGAGATCAAGCGCTCGTTGTTAAAGAAAGTTGAGGCGCTGCGCAAGCCGGGAACGATCGTCACTACCAACACCAGCGGGCTGCCGGTCGCGAAGATCGCTGAAGGGTTCTCCGACGACTTCCGGCGCTCGTGGTTCGGCACCCACTTTTTCAATCCGCCGCGCTACATGCGCCTGCTGGAAATTATCCGCACGCCGGAGACGGATGATGCGGCTATTGAAGCGATTTCGACGTTCGCTGATTTGCATCTCGGTAAGGGGGTGGTCGCAGCCAAAGACACTCCGAACTTCATCGCCAACCGCATTGGCACCTTCTCCGTACTCAACGTGATGCGACTGATGCAGGAACTCGATCTGACCATCGAAGAGGTCGATGCGCTGACCGGGCCGGTGCTCGGATGGCCGCGGTCGGCGACGTTCCGCACACTCGATATGGTCGGTCTCGACATTCTGGCGCATGTGGTCAGCAACATGGGAAGCCTGGAAGGTCGAGGCAGTCCGCCCCATCCGGCGCCGCTTCCTGACTTCTTCCACAAGATGCTCGAGCGGAAAATGTTGGGCGACAAAACCGGCGGCGGCTTTTACAAGAAGGTAAAAGGTGCGGGTGAAGACGAGCGATTGGCGCTCGACTGGAAGACGCTGGAGTACCGTCCTCGACAAAAGGCGAAGTTAGCCTCGCTGGAGATGGCCAACAACATTGACGATCCAGCGCAGCGCCTGCGAACACTGCTGGGCGGCTCGGGCACGGGCCAGAATAAAAATAGAAATAAAGAAGAGCAGTTTCTGTGGAGCGCTCTTTCCGATTTGTGGAACTACTCGGCGAATCGGCTTCCCGAGATTTCCGACACGATTGTCCAGATCGATCGCGCCATGAACTTGGGCTTCAATTGGGAGATGGGCCCGTTTGAATTGTGGGACGCCGCGGGCGTTGAAACCACTGTTGAGCGTATGAAGAAGGAAGGCCGCTCCGTGGCACCAAACGCCGAGAGACTGCTTTCTTCCGCGAAGTCTTGGTACGCGGAGGATGCCGCCCCTGCGAATGTACGTGTGTATTTTGACTTGACCAGCGAGGGCTACAAACCTGACTGCCTACGGCCGTGGTCGGTCAGCGTCGCGAAAAAATCTAATGGCGTGGTGAAAAAGAATTCCGGCGCTTCGGTGGTTGACATTGGCGACGGCGTGGCCTGCATCGAGTTCCATTCCAAGATGAACACGCTCGGCACCGACATTGTTCAACTGGTCACGCAAACTGTGCGCCTTGGCGGCCCAGGGGACAACTTCGACGCGTTTGTCATCACCAACGACGGGCCGAACTTCTCCGTAGGCGCAAACCTCATGCTCCTGCTAATGAGCGCGCAGGACGAAGAATGGGATGAGGTCGACCTGGCGATCCGGCAATTCCAGGGCATGACGCAGGCGATTAAGTTTTCCCCGAAACCTGTAGTAATTGCACCCTTTGGCATGACGCTTGGCGGCGGAGTTGAAATGTCCCTGAACGGCCCAGCCCGGCAACCACACGCCGAGCTTTACATGGGCCTGGTTGAGGTGGGCGTTGGGCTGCTTCCCGGGGGGGGCGGCTGCAAGGAGATGACGCTGCGGGCTGTCGATTCGTCGAATAGCATCCGCCCCGGAGGACGCGGCGAGTCTGTCGAGCTGATGGAGGCAATGAAACGAGCGTTTGAGACGATCGCCATGGCGAAGGTTTCAACCTCAGCGGAAGAAGCCCGCGGACTTGGACTGCTGACTGCCACGGATCGAATCACTATGAACCGCGACCATCTGCTAGCCGATGCCAAGGCGCGCGCATTGGAACTGCTCCGTTCCGGATACGAGCCGCCGCAGCCGCGTAACAATATTGCGGCGCCGGGCGAAAACGTGCTGGCTTTGCTGAAACTCGGCGTACACCTGATGCGGCAAGGAGAGTACATTACAGAGTACGAAGTAAAGATCGGCACCAAGGTCGCTGAAGTTCTCTGCGGCGGAAACGTGAAGCCGGGTACGCCCGTCAGCGAACAGTATTTTCTTGATCTGGAGCGGGAAGCCTTTAAGTCGCTGTGCGGCGAGAAGAAAACCCGCGAAAGAATCCAACATACCTTAAAAACCGGAAAGACATTACGGAACTGATGGTCTGAGTTCGTGGAGGCTGGATGAAGTTAAGTTTAGCTGGAGTCTTATTGTTCATGGTCGCGTTCGGCTGCCTGGCGTTCGGGCAGCATAACACGGATAACGCCAAACCGGGTTCCCTTCTTCCGCGCGACACCTGGACGGGGACGGTGACGGCGCTTGACCACGACACTGGCAGTCTAACGATTGAACACGCGCACAAAGGGAAGGCAGAGACCTTTACCGGAATACTAAAGCCACCGCTTCAGGTTATGGACACATACGGAGCGCCGGTGAAGCCTCCGATTCAGATTCAGACCGGGGCGCGACTGATGGTGCATTACATCGCGCAGGGTGCAAAATATTCCACAAATGAGGGCGGGACGCGCCAGGAACAGGTTGCGAAGGAAAATCTGATCGTCAGGATCGATTTTCTGCGTGCCAAATGAATCCCCGGCCTGCGGAAGAGCCACTCCGCGAAGCAAGTGGCGCTTCCGGGGCGTTCGATCATGCAGTCTTGCGTGGCGCAAATTCGATGACTCGTCCGCGTTTTTCCGCTGGAACCCACTTCGGACTTTTCTTGAACCGATTCGGGACGTAAAACTCGATTATCTTTGCCATAGCCCCTCCGCGACCCGTAACTCTTTCGACAAGTATATCAACCCTGGGTTGGCAAGAAAGTCGCGCCTTCTGCACCCCCTCCCTGAAGCTTTGCCGTTCCCAACCGATGTTCTTGTGAGGTCTGGGACGTCTGATGAATATTCTCGTTGTTGACGACAGCCGGTTTTTGCGCCAGGCCAACGAGCGCGCACTCACTAAGGCCGGACACAACGTAACGAGCGCATGTGACCGCGAAGAAGCTCTGCGTTTGGCTGGTGAGGTCCTGCCCGACCTGATCGTTCTCGACATGCTTTTGCCCAAGGTTTCCGGGACGGAAGTTCTTCGCGCGATCCGCACCAATCCCGCGACCGCCAAAATTCCAGTGATGGTACTGAGCGGGCTTGCGCAATCAAACGAGAACAAACTCCTCCGCGACGGCGCAACCGCATACTTCGAAAAATCCCTGCTTGCCATCGACAAAGAGTCAGCGCCGTTCGTAGAAGCAGTCGAGCGATTGCTGGCGCTGTCGCCACGAGCCAAAGCCGCAGCGGGATAGCGTCTGGACAGCTTGGACTCCCCGCAGCCACATCCTGTGATAGATTCGAATTCTGTCATGAAAGAGCTCGCCGGCTGGGCACTGAACCTCGCCAATCAACGTGGCGCTACGTACGCCGACGTGCGCGTCATCGATGAGCGCAGCCGCGCGCTTGCCACGAAAAACGGGAAAATTGGGAACGCCTCCGACTCACGCTCGCAGGGATTCAACATTCGCGTGCTGGCAGACGGCGCTTGGGGATTCGCAGCTTCTGCCGAACTGGATCGTGGCGCCGTCGAAAGCACCGCTGCGCGCGCCCTTGACATCGCGAGAGCTTCGGCGAAGGTAAAAGAGAGTGACGTGCAACTGGTTCCGGAGCAGGCAGTCACTGCCGAGTGGACGTCCCCGTACCAGATTGATCCGTTCACTGTTTCGATTGAACAAAACCTTGCCCTGCTTGAACTAATTGACGCCGAACTGCGTTCGGTTCCCGGCATTACGTTGGCGGAGACCAACATGAATTTCCGCCGCGAGGAACAGTGGTTCTTTTCCTCCGAAGGGGCTGACATTCATCAGACAAAGTTTACGACCGGCGCTGGATACGTCGCCTATGCCTTCGCAGGAACCGAAATTCAAAAGCGGTCTTACCCGAACTCATTCGGCGGGCAGTGGCAGAACAAAGGCTACGAACTGATTGACGAATTGAAGCTGGTCGAGAACGCGCGGCGCATTGGCGAAGAAGCAGTTGCGCTGCACAAAGCCGACCAGTGTCCCCAGGGTGTATTCGACATTATTCTGGAAGGTTCGCAGCTGGGATTGCAAATTCACGAGTCCATCGGTCATCCCATTGAACTCGATCGCGTGTTGGGCATGGAAGCGAATTTTGCCGGCACGTCATTCCTTACGCTCGATAAATTGCGCACGCTGAAATACGGCAGCGAACTGGTGAATGTTGTCGCGGACGCGAGGCAAGAGCACGGGCCGGGACTGGGGACGTTTGCCTTCGACGACGAAGGTGTGCCGGCGCAGTGTACGCCGATCATCTCGAGCGGTCTGTTCACGGGATACCTGAGTTCCCGCGAGACGGCAGCTCTCATCGGGCTGCAACGTTCCGGCGGAACCTTGCGCGCGGAGAGTTGGAACCGGCTGCCGATCATTCGCATGACCAACATCAGCATTCTTCCCGGCGAGACGCCGCTAACGCTCGAACAGCTGATTGCCTCGACGGATCACGCGATCCTATTTCAGACGAACAGGTCGTGGTCGATCGATGACAAGCGTTACAACTTTCAGTTTGGCACCGAAATCGGCTGGGAGATCAAGAACGGCAAGCGCATGCGCATGCTGAAGAACCCCTCCTACTCGGGGATCACGACGGAGTTCTGGAATTCGATGGACGCAATCTGTTCCCGCGACGAATGGACCCTTTGGGGTACGCCGAATTGCGGCAAGGGTCAACCGCAGCAGGTGATGGGCACAGGCCACGGCGCTGCTCCGGCAAGGTTCCGGGGAGTGAAGGTAGGAAGCGCGTACAAGGGAAGCCTTTAGCCATTAGCTCTCAGCCTTTAGCCAAAACCGACTGCCGTGGCTAAAAGCGAACAGCTAAAAAGCAAAAGATTTCACATGCTAACTCAAGACCAAGCCGCCGACATTTTTGCTCGCATTCGCAAGCACGCGACAGCGGATGAAGTGGAGTGCCTTTTTTATGGCGGGCGTTCGGCGCTGACGCGGTTCGCCAACAACACCATTCATCAAAACATGGCGGAGGAAAATTATGGCGTCTCCGTTCGCACCGTCTTTGGCGGGCGCACCGCGCGTGCAACCACCAATCGGTTCGATGAAGACAGTTTGAAAGATGTGGTCCGCGCGTCGGAGACACTGGCGAAGGTGCAGGAACCGGATGCAGAGCTGCTGCCGGTGCCGAGTTCGGAAGAAGCCGCCAGCGCACGCGAGGACACCAGTGCCTCCACAGAAAAGTCGGACAAGAATGTCCGACCCACACAGTCCCGCCATTTTGCCGAGACAGCTGCGCTGACTCCCTCGCAGCGCGCGGATGGCGTCGGGCAGATCGTTGCCATTGCGCAGAAGCGAAAGCTCACAGCAGCGGGAATATTCTCCAGCGCGGAGGCAGTTGAGGGCATCTTCAACTCGCGCGGGCTGAGCGCATGGCACAAGCAGACTTCGGCGGAGGTCTCCATCACGATGCTCGCGCCCGACTCTTCTGGGTGGCAGAAGGCCAACTTTCCGGATGCAGCCAGGCTTGATCCAGCGCACCTGGCGCAGGTCGCAGCCGAGAAGGCGGTCGCGTCAGCCGCGCCGCGCGAAGTCGCCGCCGGCAAGTACACCGTGATTCTAGAACCTGCGGCCGTGCTCGACACAGTTGGATTTGCGTTTTACGACTTCGGCGGCCTCGCTATCCTCGATCAGCGCTCGTTCTTGAACAATCGCATCGGCACGAAACTTTTCGGCGACAATATTTCCATCTGGGACGACGTTGCGCATCCGCTGCAGTCCGGTTCCCCGTTCGACGGGGAAGGCGTGCAGCGGCAACGTTTGCAACTGGTAGAGAATGGCGTGGTGAAGCGCGTGGTTTACGCGCGCGGCACCGCAGAAAAGATGAAACGGTCCGAGTACGCCGCGAAGGTAGGGCCGATCGAGGCCACCGGCCACGGCTTCCCGATTCCCAACGAAATGGGTGAAGCGCCGATGAACATTGTGTTCGAGCCAACGCCAGATCCAACGACACTCGATCAGATGGTCGCTTCGACCGAGCGTGGAATCCTGGTCACGCGTTTGTGGTACATCCGCGAAGTCGATCCCTACGAGAAGATTCTTACCGGCATGACGCGCGACGGAACATTCTTGATCGAAAACGGCCAGGTCGTCTGCGGACTGCGTAATTTCCGCTTCAATCAGAGCCTGATCGAGATGCTTTCGAACGTGGAAGCGATGAGCACGCCCATTCGCACCAGCGGAGAAGAGTCATTCGACATGGTGGTACCGGCGATGAAGGTGCGGGACTTCAACTTTACGGAAGTGACGCGGTTCTGAAAAGCAGTCCTAGCGGCCAGTGGCGGTCTTCCCATTGGTGTTGCCGCTATTAGGGATACAGTGGCCAAAATTTCATCGTGTCCGGAACCAGCGTCGTTCCAGGGATTTTGCCTTCGATCTTCTCCGCCGGAGATACCGAAGGATTCGTTGGATACGATTCGCCGTCGAAAGAGAGTTTCGCTTCGTAACCGGGTTGAATCCCACCCCCTGCCACAACAACGCTCAGATCATGCCAGCCGTTCGACTTTGTCTTTAGCATTCGGATTGGCAGCTGTGTGATGCCGGTTTCCGTAATTACATGGTAGGAGTGACCTTCGGTCCTCAAAATCAACATCGGGCAACCACCGGTTCCGCACCATGCCCCACCTACAATGTAAACAATAGCTTCCTTCTTGCCGTCATCATTCAGATCAACGAAAGCAGCGTAGTAGCGCGTTTTACCCTTTTCTCTTTCGAAAGCAGCCTCTGATTTTTCAACATAGCTTTGCAGAAATTTCTTTAACAAAGCTTCTTTCGTGCCGTTCTTTGTATCTTGTGCTTGGCAGAAGCAAATCGTGGCCAAAAGTACGAGGCAAGCTTTCCTTTGCACCTACGCCTCCTCCTGCTCTTTCAGTTTCGCGAGCACACCGAAATCCTCCAGCGTAGTCGTATCGCCTTTCACGTCTCCACCGCCGGCGATTTCCCGCAGCAGGCGGCGCATGATTTTTCCACTGCGCGTTTTTGGCAGTGAGTCAGTGAATCGGATATCGTCCGGCTTGGCCAGCGATCCAATTTCCTTCGCCACCCATTTGCGCAGTTCCTCTTTCAGTTCCGGCGACGGCTTGTGTCCGCCTTCCAGTGACACAAAGGCAGAAATCGCCTGCCCCTTGATTTCATCGGGACGCCCAACCACAGCGGCTTCCGCGACCGCAGGGTGCGCCACCAGAGCCGACTCCACTTCCATCGTGCTCAGTCGATGTCCCGAGACGTTGATCACGTCGTCCACGCGACCCATTACCCAGAAGTAGCCGTCTTTGTCTTTGCGCGCGCCGTCGCCGGTAAAGTATGCGCCGGGGATCTGCGAAAAATACTGCTTTACGTAGCGCTCGGGGTCCCCGTAGATCGTTCGCAGCATTCCCGGCCACGGGCGCTTCAGAATCAGAAAGCCGCCGGAACCATCGGGCACAGGCTCGCCTTCCATGTTGACGATCTCGGGAACGACTCCCGGCATGGGCTTGGTCGCAGAGCCGGGTTTGGTCGCTATCGCGCCGGGAATCGGGCTGATCATGATGTGCCCGGTCTCCGTCTGCCACCACGTGTCCACAATCGGGCAGCGGTTATGGCCAATCACTTCGCGGTACCACATCCAAGCTTCGGGATTGATGGGCTCCCCAACGGAACCAAGCAGTCGCAAACTCGAGAGCTTGTGCTTCTTCGGCCACTCGTTGCCCCACCGGATAAATGTTCGGATCGCCGTCGGCGCGGTATAGAAAATACTCACTTGATGCCGGTCAATGATTCTCCAAAACCGGTCCGGCTCCGGGAAATTGGGCGCGCCTTCGTACATCAGACTGGTGGCGCCGTTCTGCAGCGGGCCGTAAACAATGTAGCTGTGTCCGGTGACCCAACCTATGTCGGCCGTACACCAGTAGGTGTCTTGCTCTTGCAGGTCGAATACCCACTTGGCGGTGATGTAGGTGCCAACGGAATATCCGCCGGTGGTGTGCACCACGCCTTTAGGCTTTCCGGTCGTGCCCGACGTGTAGAGAATGTAGAGGGGATGCTCGGCGTCGAGCGGTTCGGCCGGGCATTCATCGGAAACGGTGGCCATTACGTCATGCCACCAGTGATCGCGTCCCGATTGCAGGTTGATCGCGGTTCCAGTGCGCTTATAGACGACGACATTCTTCACCGAGGGGCAGGTCTTCAGTGCCTCTTCAACTACGGGGAATAATTTCACCTCGGCGCCGCGGCGGAAGGAACCGTCCTGGGTGACGACGCAGGTTGCCTGCGAATCATGGATGCGGTCCACCAGCGCGTTGGAGGAGAATCCACCGAAAATGACGGTGTGCGGCGCGCCGATACGAGCGCACGCCAGCATCGCCACCGGAAGCTCCGGCGTCATGCCCATGTAAATCGCCACGCGGTCGCCCTTGCGCACGCCGAGCGACTTCAGAACGTTGGCAAACTTCTGCACTTCCTTATACAGCTGTTGATAGGTCAGCGTACGGACTTCGCCGGGCTCGCTTTCCCATATAAGCGCAGCTTTGTTCTTGCGCGCAGTCTGCACGTGACGGTCAAGGCAGTTGTACGAGAGATTGAGCTCGCCACCCACGAACCATTTGGCCCACGGATGATTTTCTTCAAGGACCTTGTCCCACTTCCTGAACCAGTGCAGATCTTCGGCAATGCGCGACCAGAACCTGTCGGGATTCTCGACAGAGTCGCGATAAATGCGGTCGTAGTCCTCCGCGCTCTTGATGTGCGCCGATTGGCGGAATTCCTCCGAAGGCTCGAACCTACGCTGCTCTTGCAGAGTGGAATCAATATTGATGCTGGAGGCGGGTGCGTTCTCGTCCATGGGGTTCCTTGACTGATGGTTTTGCGCTTCCGCATTTTACCTGCGCCGGAGGGAGGTTGTCTCTGCGCGAGGCCGTCGCATTTTCGCACTCCTGGAAAAGCCAGCTTTCGCGATCCTCGGTAGACTATCCATCCGGGGATCGCGGATGGCCAAGAAAGCGCATCAGAGTCAGTTCCATCGCACGCAAATAGGGCGCGCCCAAAGGTATATAGATATCTGGATGGCGTTTGACCGGATCTTCAAGAACACTGGATGGGAAGCGAGTGGAACTCAGGCCGGAGTTCTGCATCGAGAATTATCTGAACGATCCGCGATCGACGCCCGAAGGCCAACTGTTGACTGAAACCCCTCGTACGCTTGCTTAAAGACCTCAGAGGGCCGGGGCGGACTTCTCCAATAAATACGCCCCCGGCCCCTGCTGGCCGCGCACAAAGCGGCAGAATTCGTTCACCACGAAGCCCGCCTGCAATGCCGCAGTGAATGCGGTCCGAGTGGCGGCCCGCCATTCGCTGGCGAGGGCCCCGTCGTCGAGCTCGATACGATCGATGTGCGCAGGGATCTCAATCGCGATTCGCTGGCGGGAAATCGCGCTCGGTATATCTGCGAGCACGGGGCGGCTTTTGCCATCAAAACGCACTAGCGGCTCCAGATGCTTTAACGCGTCCATCGATTCCGCGCGACTGTCGTTCCCGCGCAGGCGCGCCTCAACTCGCTTCGATCCCAGTTGCCACATTACCCAGAGCCGGTCGGTGCCGTTCTTGTGAAGCGGACTTGAAGTTTGTGGGCCGTAAAAATCCGCGATATATTTCTCGGAGATCACGCCAAGTTTGCTGAAATTCAAATAAGCGTTGCGGCTCAGCAAGGGATCAAATGTCCAGGTGATTTCACCGATGCCCAGTGCCAGCGCGTGCTCGCGCTGTGCCAGTTTTAGGTGATAGCCGATCCCTCGACTTTCGTGCGAAGCAGCCACGGCCAGCAGATGCGAATGAAATCCTGGGAGACGGTCATGCAGGCTGGGAAAGGCGTAGGCGATGCCCACGAGGTCCGGTCCATCGAAAGCTCCCAGCCAGAATGCTCCGGCGGCACGGCTGGCGATGGCGGTGGTGAGCGGCGTGAGGTCGGCGTCGTGCAAACTCCATATTTCTTTCTCCAGCGCAATCGCGCGGCGCAGGTCCCCGATGGAATCCAGTTCTCGAATGGCGATCTGCGGGTTGGGCGCGGCCGAAGGCATGGGAGTTTTTGGGTGTTCACTATACGTGAGAGCGCTGGCCGATTCCAGAGATGGATTAGGGTCGGTGACCTTCTAGGCTCTATTCCCCGCGGAAACGTTGGTATCCGCACATAACGTGCTGCGACCTCAATCAGTTGCAAATCCCCTCTCCGCACGTTCCATGACCTCCGTAACATGCATGCCGGGCCTTTTCGCCTTAGCCTAGCTATGACAGGGTTCAGGAGCTTTTATTCCCAGCACAGGCACAGGCAGAGCGCGTCAAGCGTCAGCGCGTCCGTTTCTTCACAGCTTCAACAGCCTGGTGAAGTACGTGCGCCTCTACGGGTTCAATCACCAGCGAACTCAGGCTCAGCTCGTCGTGGCATGGACCGACCTGCAGCAAGCCGTTCCAAAGCGCAGTGGCTCGCTCACCCTCGCAGCCGCAGACGACCGCGTGCTGGTTGAGGGTGCAGCCGTGGATGGCGGACAGACCGAGCGAGGATTCGCGCAGCTGCTCACCGATTCAGGAGTGGCCAGCATTCAGTTTTCCAGCGGCGTAACCGTCGAAGAATTTGAAAATCTGGTCCGGGCCCTGTCGCTCGGAAGTTCAAAAGCTCAAGGCTTGGCTGCTGAACTCAAGCGACTCTTCCCGGAGGAAAAGAGCAACATTCGAATTAACGAAGTTCAAAACGAAGTTCGCACCGAAGTTGGTGTCGAAGTTCCGGCAAACGATGCGAAGCCGGAAGCGAATGAGCCGGTGGCCGGCGCCGTGACCGCATCCGAGCAAGTGGCCGCGCTGGCGTTGGCGCCCGAATTCGCATTGGCGCCCGAATTCAAAGAGTGGTTGAATGAACCGGCCAAGCTGGTTCAGTTGATTGCCGCAGAAAGCGCTAGCAGCGCGCCGGCCGGGGATTTGCCCGAGCCCGAACCGACGCAGCCCGAACCCATGCCTGCCGTTTCTGCCGAAGTCACTTTTCCACTGAATCACGCGGAAACGATCGACGCCTTGCGCTTGATCACACGCTTCGGCGAACTCGGCACTGCACCTTCTCCAAAGCCGGAATTGATTGGACTCGAGCTGCATCACTCGCAGGAAATCGTTCGAAAAACTGTTCTCAGCACCCTCGACGAGCTTTCCACCGCCCGTCACGTCGATTCGAGAAAGTCACTCCTGATGCGCGCGGCTGAACAGCTGGTCGCCCGCTATGCACTGGAGCAATTTCAATCCGGTAGCTTGAAAGTGAAGGGCGTCCGAAGTTTGCTCGAAGAGATGGCGCAGCAGATGGGCAGCCTGCGGAAAATGTTCCCTCTCCGCGAAGCAAGGCTGAATAAGACCGCGCCACTGGTCGAGTCGCATTCCGACCTGCTAGACGGCTTGTTCTGGACCGAGATTCCTGAGCACAACAAAAAACAGGCCCTGCTTTCCCAAGACGCAGCCTGCGTGCCCACCCAGAATGTGCGCCGGTATGTTGAGCTTTTGCTTGACCGTGGTGATCGTGAAACCGCCTCCGCAATCCTGGAGAACTATGCGGGCCAGGTGAACGGGGACGAACCGGAAAATTGCAGGAAGGCAGCAACCGGCCTGCCCCAGCTTGCGGACCTGCTGGCCGCCGTTGGCGGCAACGCGCTCGGCGAAACCACGCAGAAGCTCGGCGATGCCCTTCGGAAAGAGTCTGATCCAGAGCTCGAATCGTTGCTGGCCGCCGCCTTCGTCAGGCTCACTTCCGAAGCCACCCAGCGAAAGCACTATCGGGCTGTCGTCCAGTGCTGCGAAACCATGGATTACCTCGCGAGCCGGCGCCCCGCGCTCGAAAAAGAATTGCGCTCGCGTATTGGCGTCGAGGGGCGACTGGCAGAGTTCATTGAAGACGCACTCGCGCAGCAGCAGGTTTCCCCTGATCTCTTGTCAGTTCTGTACCGCAATTGCAACGCAGCTGCGGAACATCTAGCCGAGCGCTTCTTTCGTTCCATGCGGCGGGAAGAGTGCGATCGCATTGTAGATGTGGTGCACGAGCTTGGCATCGCCGCCAATATTTGCCTCCGCGAAATGCTGCGCATCGGCCCGCAGCGGCAGGCCGTATCGTCTGTCGGACTGCTGAGCCGCCTCGATGTACCCGGGCTGCTGGAGTTTCTGCCTTTGCGCCTGCCCGGCTGGAACCGGTTCTATCACGATGTGATCGTGCGGCAGATTGCGTACGGCGCGGCCTCGGACCGCGGGCGCACCCTTCTCGAAATTCTGGAAATTCTTGATCCCACGGTGGTGCCGCAAGCACTCGACGAAATCGGGATGTCCGGCGACCGCAGCGCCGCTCCTCCTTTAATCGTAATGGCGGCAGCTGGAGAAACTTCAGGGCGTTCGCCACTTCTGCAGCTCAAGGCCATTGAGGCTCTGGGCCGCTTGCGCGAGCCTGACGCCGTTTCCGTTCTGAAGAATCTTTTCGAATCCAAGCGCCTGTTCAAGTGGGCGCACCATCGCGAGCTGCGGATTGCGGCGGCGCAGTCGCTGGCGAAAATCGATCCGCGCTATGCGACTCAAATCATGGCCGACAGCGGACTCGAGCCCGGCGAACTGGCCATCGGCCCGTTAGATTCCGCGCCAGCCTGCCCATGGGTGCGCCAGCGCCGCTACGAACGCATCCTGCTACGCAAGCCGGTGATTGCGACCATTGGCAGCTCGTGGGGGAAATCCACCCTGTCAGTTCGGGAATTGAGTCTCGGCGGCGGCATGGGGACCAAAGAAGATTCACTTCGCATCGGCTCGGACGCGGAAATCGACATTCAGGTTGGGATGCGCCGCATTCGCGGACAGGTGGTTCTGCGCCGCGCGCGAGTCAACGAAGTTGGATTTGAGTTTGTTAACACCGGCCTCGAAAGCCGTCACCGGCTTCGCCATCTCTTGATGGACTCATTGGCTCATGCGCCGGAATCGCGCAGCGGTAAGTGGAGCGATCGGGGCGAGTAGATCCAACCAGCCAGTCCAGAGTTTCGCGCTCAGCCGGCGGCGTGCGCATGCGCCAGGCGGCACTCACAACCGAGCGCCGCAAGCGCATGGTCAAACGTGGAAATATCGAAAACGCAATCCAGGTGGGTGCGCGTCAACATCTCAAAGACAAACGGACGGGGGTTCACCAGCTTCAGTTCAGTCTTGTTCCCCTCGGCCCAGCGGTGCAGCGATACCAGCAACGTCAGGCCGCCGGCGTCCATTGACTCCACTTCGGTCAGGTCCAGCAAAACCACGCGCGCTTGCTTCTGTTCGAGCACTGCACTCTCAAGCACCAATTCCTGTCCACGCACAATGCGTCCGTTGCATTTCAGGATGGCCAAGTCATCTACGCGTTCCGTTCTTACCGTTAGCATAACTAACTCCTGTTCCGTATTACGTAATTAGACGAGTGTTGGTTCCCAATGTAATCAAACACATTCGTTAATGCTTTGTAAATGTTTGCACCGATGGTTCAGTATGCTGCTAACGTGTAGTGAGCATGGCATTTGCGCGCGGCCGGAAACTCGAAACCGAAACCGAACTTTACGATTACGCGCTCGGTGCGCTCGGTCGTCGAGCGCGTTCGGTCGCGGAATTGAAGCGGTTGATGCGCCGACGCGTTGAAATGGATACGGAGATCGGCAAGACGCTCGTCGAACTAGTGACCCGCCGATTGAAAGATAACGGGTACTTGAATGACGCGAAGTACGCCGCTTCGTATTCCGCTCTTCGGCGCGACAATGAAAAATATGGACGGCGGCGGGTGGTCACCGACCTGAAGATCAAAGGCGTGGTTGGAGAAGTTCTGGAGAAGGCGGTTGATGACTCCTTCGCCGAAGTGGACGACGAAAAACAGGCGCGCGAATATCTGCGGCGTAAACGCACCAAGAAACCACAGAACCAGAAAGAAGCGGCGCGAATTTTTCGTCAACTCATGCGGGCGGGGTTTGGGTCAAAGACGATTTTCACAATTTTGAAAAAGTGGGACGTGGACGAGGAAGTGCTGACCGCGTTCGAAGAAGAAGTGGAGTAAAGTTCGACTCGACGGCCTGACGCGAAAGCCCCAAATCCGAGAACCAGGCAGATAACAGCCGACGACGAAAGCCCACCGCGGAGGACGCTGAGTTTCACAGAGGAAAAGACCTAGGGTTGCTGGCTTCAGTTTCTTGCTTCAGCTTCTTGCTTCGGCTTCTTGCTTCCTCTGTGGCGTTCCGCTGTGTACCTCGGTGTCCTCTGTGGTGAAGCTCTTGATTTCGACTAAACCGACAGCTTTTTCCGCAGCAGGTCCTCCACGTCCCCAAACTTGTCGCCTAGCAAGTTCATTTTTCGTGCGAGGCCCTGAATTTCAGCCTCCGCCCGCCGGTTCACGTCGAAGTCGAGTTCGCTGCGCACCCGGTCCTTTTTGTCTTGGCGATTCTGGCTCATCATAATAATTGGCGCCTGAATCGCTGCTAGCATCGACAGAAATAGGTTCAGCAGAATGAAGGGATACGGATCCCAGGCGCGGCCCCGCAAAATAATATTTGTCGATGAATAGGTGACCAGCACTACCCCAAACAAAATAATGAACGTCCAGGATCCGCCAAAGCTGGCCACGCGGTCGGCAACTCGCTCACCGAGGGTCTCTTGTTCTTCGATAACCTGGTTGGCATCACGGGCCGCGCGCACCCGGATCAACTGCTGCGAAGCATGGAACTGACGCCCCAGCACGGTGAGCATATCCATGCCGGCCATGGGCTTGCGCTCCAGCAGGACGGAAATATCGTGGCGGTCCACTTCCAAGCAGACGGTTTCTTCCTGCGCAAACGCGGTGGTCTGGTGCGGCGTGCCTTCCAGCATTGAGGCGAAGCCAAAGAATTCGCCTGGCGCCGGCTCATCGACCACCACCTCCTGGTGATCCTCATCCACGGTGGTGAGCCGCACCGCGCCGGAAACCATCACGTAGGCTTTACCGCCGGGCTCCCCCATTTTGTAAATGCGTTGCCGCGGCGCAAACTTCTTTACTTCTACCTGGCTGGACAGCACAGCGGTTTCTTCGTCGTCGAGCAACGCAAACAGCGGCACCTGCCGCAGAATTGACGGATTACAGGCCATGGTTCCTCCGGAAATTAAATCACTGAGATTGAATCATTGAATCACTGTCGAGGCGTGCGAGACAACGGGCGAGCAGCAGTGGGCGGTTGTCAGTGGGAAGTGGTCCGTGATCGGCATTCGCCCACGCTAAGGCAATCGGTGGCACTGGTTACTGGTCATTGCCCACTGGGCCATTATCCACTGTTCTCTTCCCCGTCGTTTAGAATTGTGCTTCATGCTTACAGGCTCCGAAATCCGGCGGAAGTTTTTGGACTTCTTCGCGCAAAAAGGCCATCGCGAAATCCATTCGTCGTCGCTGGTTCCGCATAACGATCCCACGCTGCTGTTCACCAATGCCGGGATGAACCAGTTCAAAGACGTTTTTCTTGGCCTGGAAAAACGGGACTACAACCGGGCAACGTCTTCGCAGAAATGCGTGCGCGCCGGCGGCAAGCACAACGATCTGGAAAACGTCGGCTTCACCAACCGCCATCACACGTTTTTCGAGATGCTGGGGAACTTTTCCTTTGGCGATTACTTCAAGCAGGACGCGATTGCCTATGCATGGGAGCTGATCACGTCGGCCGATTGGTTCGCTATAGAAAAAGACAAGCTTTATGTGACCGTCTTCAACGGCGAGGGGGGCGTGCCGCGCGACGCGGAAGCTTACGACCTGTGGGCGGCCCAGGGCGTGCCTAAAGATCGCATCTTCGAAATGGGCCTGAAAGACAATTTCTGGCAGATGGGCGACACCGGCCCGTGCGGCCCGTGTAGCGAGATTCATTACGACATGGGCGCGGTAGCGTCCGAGCAGGGACACGCCGACTGCAAGTTCCCCTGCGACTGCGGGCGCTACGTCGAGATCTGGAACCTGGTGTTCATGCAATTCGATCGGGATGCATCGGGCAAGCTGAACCCGCTGCCCAAGCCTTCGATTGATACAGGGATGGGATTAGAGCGGGTCACGGCCGTATTGCAAGGAGTGATCTCGAATTACGAAACGGATTTGTTTGTGCCGCTGATTGAGAGAGCTGCGGAACTGACGGGAACTTCCCTCACGAAAGAGTTGGAGAAAGAGGGGCATACGAAGTCGGCGGCGTCTTTGCGCGTGATCGCCGACCACTCACGTGCGGCAACGTTCCTGATTTCAGATAGCGTGCTGCCGGCGAACGATGGACGCGGGTATGTGTTGCGGAAGATTATTCGGCGGGCGATTCGGCATGGGCGCATCCTGGGTTATAAGCAGCCGTTTCTCTTCATGATGGCGCGCAAGGTTGTGAAGCTGATGAAGGAAGCGTACCCCGAACTGTTAGATCATGAGGAGAGAATTGCGGCCACCATTAATCGTGAAGAGGAACGTTTTGCCAACACAATCGATAAAGGGATGCAGGAACTCGACGATGACTTGACGGTTTTGCGAGGGAAGCATTTCAGCACATATCCTGGCGAACAAGCTTTCAAGCTCTACGACACCTTTGGGTTGCCTGTTGACTTCATTCAGGACACTCTGAGGGATGCAGGCATGGTTTTCGATCAAGAAGGTTTTGATCGTGCCATGACCGAGCAGCGGGAACGTGCCCGCGCTTCATGGAAAGGCGCCGCCAAGCAGACCGCCAATCCTGCTTACCAGCAGCTGCCAAAATCAGATTTCGAAGGCTACCGGCAGACCCGCTCAGAAATTTGCGAAGTGCTGGCGATCATCAAGAACGGCCAAGGCGCGCAGGAACTTAAGCCCGGCGAAGAGGGGGAAGTCATCTTCGACCACACTCCTTTTTATGCTGAGTCGGGCGGCCAAGTCGGAGACCGCGGCACGTTTTACAGCGACGAACTAAACACCGTCCTCGCCGAGGTGAAAGGTTGCTACTACCCGGTGCAGGGCGTGCGGGCGCATCAGGTCACGGCCAAATCCAAGATTCACGTGGGCGACAAAGTGGACGCCGTCGTCGATACGGGAATTCGCGCCGCAACCATGCGCAATCACACCGCCACGCATCTTCTTCATGCAGGATTGCGGGAGATTCTGGGCAAGCATGTGAAACAAGCCGGGTCGCTGGTCGCGCCGAATCATCTGCGTTTTGATTTTTCGCACTTCACCGCCGTCGAAGACGAAGAATTGCAGGACATCGAAGACATGATCAACAAAGAAGTCCTGCGCAACCTGAAAGTCGAAACCATTGCCGACGTGCCGATCGATGTGGCGGTCAACGAATATCACGCCATGGCGCTGTTTGGCGAAAAGTACGGGGATAAAGTTCGCGTGGTCAAGATTGGAGACTTTTCGACCGAACTCTGCGGCGGCACCCATACTGGCGCGACCGGCGAAATCGGGCTCATCAAGATTCTGAAAGAAGGCAGCGTGTCGTCGGGCGTGCGGCGCGTGGAGGCGATCACGGGTGAAGGGTCGCTGGCGCATTTCAGAAAAGATCACGAGCTGGAAAAAGTTGTGTCCACATTTGCGGTCCCCGCCCTTCCGCAACAAACACGGAAGCATGGGCCGGATTCTAACCAGGAAGTGGAGGTAAGGGCGTCCTCGCCCGTGCTGTCCCCTGCACAAGCGCTCAGGCTCGAACTTGAGAAGAAGGACGCGGAGATCAAGCGCCTGGCGCGCGAACTGGATCAACTGCGGATGAAGTCGGCTTCGGCATCAACTTCGAACATCAGCGATCACATCAAAGACGTGCGCGGCGTAAAAGTCCTGGCGCATCGCGTGGATAATCTTGAGCGCGCGCAGATGCGGACGCTCGTCGATCAACTGCGCGACAAGGTCGGCTCGGGCGTCGTGGTTTTGGGATCAGCGACCGATGGCAGCGTGGCGCTGATTGTCGGCGTCACCAAAGACCTTACTTCGCGTATCCAGGCTGGCAAAGTCATAGGCCCCGTGGCACAGAAAGTCGGCGGCAAAGGCGGCGGCCGCCCCGACCTGGCCGAGGCTGGCGGCCAAGACCCCAGCTCCCTGGATGCGGCGCTGGACGCGGTGTATGGGGTAGTGGAACAATTGTTGAGCCAACCCTCATAGGCATCCCCGCCGAGCTCAGCGCATTGACATAGCTATCTGATATAGCTATCATTATTCCATGCAATTCAGCGTGGCCGATGCCAAGAACAAGCTGCCGGAACTGATCAAAGCCGTGGAGGACGGGGAACCCGTAACCATCTGCAGGCGGGGAGTGCCGGTAGTGGACATCGTGCGTACCAAAGAACCCGCTCGCAAGGAGCGGACCCTGGGATCGATGAAGGGCAAGATTCAAGTCCTGGATCCGAAGTGGTGGCAGCCCATGTCGGAGAAAGAGGTCGAAGATTTTCTGGCGGGGCGCGGCTGACGTGCGCTTGCTGCTGGATACAGCCGTCTTCATTTTTGCGGTGGACTCGCCGGAACGACTCAGCAAGCGCGCCGTTTCTGCCATACAAAACCCCGAAAACATTCTTGAGCTGAGCGCGATCTCGCTGGTTGAAGTTGCAATCAAGAGTTCGCTGGGCAAACTTGGGCTTACCGCCTCCACGGCGCGGCAGGCACTGGAGGATTTGGACCTCCGCGTATTGGCGTTCACCGGGCAACACGCAATGCGCCTATTCGAACTGCCGTTGCATCACTCCGATCCGTTCGACAGGCAGCTGATCGCGCAGGCGCTGGCCGAGGAAATTCCGGTGGTTACGCCCGACGAGAAGTTCCGGCTCTATCCCGGCCTCAGGACGGTGTGGTAAGGCAGTCCCTACCCGGCCTCTTCGCGTACAATTCTGCTCGGCCTATGGTGAGCACGGTGAAGCGATCCGTAGTGTTGGTAGACCATCGATGATTTTTATTCGCATTGTGGTGTTGATTGCGCTGATTCAAATTCTGAGTCAGACAGGCAAGCCTTTTGTGTGCTCCGGAATTTACGCAGCGGCTGCGATCCTTGGTGCGCTATTTACCGGAAGTGGTTTTGTGGCCGCCCTGATCGGGGGTGCAATAGCGTTTGTGTTTTCAAGCCTATACTTCTGGGCATTGGATCGCCTCGATGGTACTCCCTGGTGGTGGGTTGTTGCGATCGTAGGTTTGGTGATCGGCTTGGTCTAACAATTCTGAGTCCCGAGAGAAACTATGAAAAATTCCAGGATATTGGCAGTCGCAATCCTAGCGGCGTTCCCCATTGCCGCTCTGGACGCGCCCAAAGTCGTTTACTACAGCGGGCAGCAGATCGAGGCCGACATTCGCAAGGCGCCCGCTAATGACATCGGCGAATCGGAAATTAACCTGATCGAGCGCACGCCGGACCACGCCGGCATGCTGCTGCGCCGCACGAAACCGGGTAAGGCCGAGGTTCACACTACCGAAACGGACGTCTGGTATGTGATCAACGGCGGATGCGTTCTGGTCACCGGCGGGACCGTGGTGGGCTCCTCCGAGGTCAGTCCCGGACAAATTCACGGTACGTCGATTTCCGGTGGCGAGGAACGGAAGCTTGGCAAAGGCGACTTCGTCGTCATTCCAAACGGCGTCCCCCACTGGGTGAAGAGGATCGAAGGCGAAGAAATTGTTTACACCGTGGTGAAGTACACCAAATAAGAACTGGGTACGCGCGACTCCCTCTCGGCATAAGCCCGGCAGCAGATGCCTCCCGCTGCCGGCGTTTCAGCGATTGCTCTCTTTGGAATTCGTCTCAATCAACTTCTTAGTGAGGATCACCAGACCGAAAACTTGCGTCCACTCGGAAACGATATTGCCAACCACCTGGCCCCATTTCGAACCTGGATTCGACCGGGCGAAGAGCACGACCCACACGACTCCGGTAATTGCCAAGAAGATGGTCAGGGAGTGCTGCGTCAGAATGGTTCGGATTCGGGAAGCCATTTGTTCGGGAGGCTTGCGGCTCTCCGCCGATCCAATTTCATACAGGAACTTTGTACCGAGAACGGTGACCACCATTCCCGTCCAATCCGCGACGGCATTGCCGAAGAATGACCCCCAATGCGTGCCCGGATCAGAGATCGAATAGAGCACAATCCAGCAAATCAGGATCAGGCCGGAAACAATGCTTAGCGAGTGGTGGCGCAAAAAGGAGTGGCGTTTGGTTTTCACAAAGGTTCGATGAGGATGGAAGGCCTGGAGTTATTCCAAATTCAAGCTAGCCCGGACTTTACCGAAGCCCGTACCCTGACGCGGGAGGTTCCAACAAAAAAGCCCGGCAGGTTCGCCGGGCCCTTTTGACCTACGTAAAATGAGACGCATTGCTACTTGGTTTCGTTGCCTGGCGTCGCGGTAAATTCCTTCGGTTTGGCAATGGTCTTTACGGCGCGGTTGGCCAAAGGCGCAACCCCCGCAGCGGCTCCGTAGCGTTCCATCAGCATCGGGACCATGGCGCCTTCGGCTTCCTTCACAAAGGTGAGCATGCCTTCCGGGCTCATATCCACCCGGACGAAGTCGCCGAGATGAATCTGGCTGGTTGCAACCAGGTTCGCCAGCGGAAAGACCAGGTGGCGCTCAATTGCACGCTTTAGGTGGCGGGCGCCGTATCGGGCGTCGGTTCCCTCGTGCAGCAGAAAGCTCTTCACCTTCGGCGTGCAGGAGAACACGAACTGGTTCGCGGCCGAAGCCATTAATACCCGCTGTTGCACCATGCCGAGTTCGATTTCCAGAATCTGCTCCAGGTTTTCTGGACGCAGCGTCTTGAACACGACCACCTTGTCAATTCGGTTCATGAACTCCGGCGTAAATTTGCGGCGCGCGGCTTCGACTGCGGTGCGGTCAATCCTTTCGTCGAAGCCGTCGTCCACAACATTGGGCTTGGGAGCAAACCCGAAACCGCCGTCCATCAAGCCGGTCATCTCGCTCGCACCGAGGTTCGAAGTCATAATGATGATGCATTGCGAGAGGTCCACGCGGCGGTTGTCGCCGAGTGTAAGCGTACCCTTGTCTAGAATTCCCAGCAGCAACTGCCAGAGCGCGTCAGAAGCCTTCTCGATTTCATCGAACAGCAGAATGGAGAGCTTGAGCGAATCGGTGTGCCACTGGTTGAGCGCCTCCTGGGTAAGCAGGGGGTGAGTTTCGCGGTGGCCAAGGTATCCCGGAGGCGAGCCGATGAGTTTGGCGATTTCGTGCGAATGCTGGAACTCGGCGCAATCGATCTTGATGCAGGCGCGGGCGTCTCCGAAAAGTGATTCTGCGAGCGCTTCCACTACGCGCGTCTTGCCCGAACCAGTCGGGCCAAGAAACAGCAGGTTCCCCACCGGGCGTCCTGGAGGATTCAGGCCAGCGAGAAACATCTGGTAGATCTCGACAACTTTTTCGACGGCCGCGTCCTGACCAACAATCTTGCGGCGAAGTCCGCCCTCAAAATCGCGGGCGTCGGCGCTACGGCGGGTAGGATCAAGAACCGTGTTGGCTATCGTCTTCATAGGTCTCTTGGCCTCTGTTCCCCAGATTGCTGAGGTTCCGCCAACGGGCTTGCCCTCAGTTTCCGGAGTGACATTTCTTGTCACTTTCCTTGGTGGATCAGCCTTCCTGTGGTAATTAAGCAAGCCCGTCGCCATCCTCAATCGGCCCGTTCAGGGCTCTTTCTACACGACTTAGATGCTGGCTGCGCATCGGAAGAGTCACTTCCAAGCTCAGGATAGATACTGTAAAAGGAAATGTTTTGCGCATGAAGGAGTTGTTGCGGCGTAAGCAATTTCCTCGTGTCCATACAATGCTTACCCGACGACCGTGGCCGCCCGTAACTGGCGAACCGATTTCTGCATCATTAGCATCGGGAAAGGCGAATACTACTGGAGAGAATCTTGCCGAGTCTAGGTTTAAAAACAATCTTATTTGCCGTATTTCTGGCCGCGGCAATTGGAATCATCGGCTTCCGAACCGTGCATGCCGCGCCGCCTCAGGGAGCGCAGGTGCTCCCGGCCAGCGCGACCATTGGAAATTCTGTAGTCGCGAAGATCCCCGCACCTGGGACCACGTTCTACGACGCTAAACGCGGCGACGCTGTGATTTCCGTGGCGCGGCACTACCTTCCGCAGACTTCCTACCTGACTTCGACCGAGTTGACCGAGGCGATCCGAATCACGAATCCTGAAGTTAAGGGAACATTCTTAAAAGCCGGTCAGGAGATTACCATCCCCGGCGTGCTTGACGCCCCGGTTACCGAAAAGGCGGTCCCAGTAGCCAGGGATTTCGAAGTGCGCGCCATATACCTGACGGGGCTGATGGCTGCCAGCGACCACGGAATCAAAATTGTGAAGCACTGGCGCGAGACTGGCGGCAACGCCGTCGTCTTCGACATCAAAGACAGTGACGGCACCGTCAACATTCCTTTCGAGCACCCGTTGCTGGGCGCACACAAGACCTACATCCGCGATCTGCCGAAGTACACCCGCTTCCTGCACTCACAGGGAATGCACGCCATCGCCCGCATCGCGATGTTTCGCGACGAGCGGCTGGTGGTTTCGCATCCTGAGCTGGCGGTGAAGTCGAAGAAGACGGGGCAGCCGTGGCGGGAAAACGGCAAGCTGGTCTGGACTGACCCTTCGCGCATCGAAGTTCAGGAATACGACATTGCCCTGGCTTTGGCCGCGGTTGCTGGCGGAGCCGACGAGATTCAATTCGACTACGTCCGCTTCCCTGCCGAGGGCGACCAGAAAGACGCGGGCTTCTCGTTCCAGAACTCGCATCCGGAATGGCAGCGCTCCGACGTTATTGTGGATTTCCTGCAACGGGCTTACACCTCGCTGCACCCCAAAGGAGTGTTGCTCTCGCTCGACGTTTTCGGCGTGATGGCATGGCAGCGCTCGGTTGATCTTGCCCACACCGGGCAGGACATCGTGCGCATGGCGCGGTACTGCGACGTGCTCTCGCCGATGATTTATCCCTCGCACTTCTTCGGCATGGACGGCTACGACAAGCCGGGTGACGCGCCGGAGCACTTTATCGGCGAATCCATGGAGCGCTTTGAGCTGATCACCAAGGGCAGCGGGGCGGTGATTCGTCCATGGCTGCAGGCTTTTGCCTGGCGCACTAAGACCTACTCGCCCAAATACATCGAAGTGCAGGTACTGACATCCAAGAACAGAGGTGGCGTGGGATTTCTGTTCTGGAACGCCAACAACGACTACAGCAAGCCCTACGCAGCCATGCCCGAGATGAAGGCAGCCAAGGGCCAGTATTTCCGTGGGGATGAGGTTCCGGGAGTGCTGAAGGCGCATATGGAAGCGCCGGTGGATCGGACACGATAAGCTTTTAGAATTAGCTTATAAAGATGACCCTCGCCGAAGGATCTCGGGCTGTAGCTGCACTAGCTTGGCTAGTTTCGCCTCCGATCTTCGTCGTGCTTGCGATCCCCGTTTGGTTACGGGCGCGGAGGAGTGGAATCGGCGCAAGAATACATCTAGCCATGCCAATTGGAGTGCTGGCGGTCGCCAACTGGGGTTTATTTGTCGTTCTCTTGTTCAAAGGGCAAACACCTTACGGAGAAATATTCAAAACTTCTCTTCTAACGCACACCCTCTTGCTTTTGGCGGCGATCGCAGCAGTTGCTTCCCTTTTCGTGTCGAACTACCGGTGGCCGTTGTTGTTCGCAAACTCTGGGTCGCTTTCGCATATGCCCCGGCCCATTTCTTGAGGGATTGGAATTACGGGAAGGTCACCATCGATGGACGTTCAACCCCCGCGGCCATATTCATCGCTCATCCGTGGGATGGCGAGGCGGAAGCAGTCGCTTTGATTCATACACCCACTACTGAAGATTTTTTCCTCAGCTTTGGCCAGGAAAAAGTGCACATTGTGCCGAAACGCCAATACTTTCACGTTCCGGGAGGAGTCTGGAGTTTTTCATCTTTGCGAGAGATGGCGTTCGAGGAGCCATTGCCTCCGCAACACCTCAATGAGTTCCGATTTAGATCGCACAGTGGCGGCGTAGTTTCTGTGCAGTTCTGAACCAACCCTAGTCTCCTCAGCCCCAAATGATGCCTCGTATCGGGGCACGTCTTCAGACGTGCCGACTCTTTGCCCAATTGTCACGGGGCTTCAGCCCCTGAGGTAAGTGATCCCGTACCTACTCATTCTTTCTCTTCCGCTCCCGCTCGGCTTTGCGCAGCTCTCTGCGACGTCCGGCATCTTCGTAGCGGCGCTTCTCGGCGTCAGTCTGGGGAATCACGGGTGCAACCTTCAGATGACGCCCTGCCGCATCCACGGCAACGAACGTAAGATAAGCCGAACTGACCAGGCGCGTCTCTTCAGACAAGTAGTTTTCCACCCACGCCTTCACTCCAACTTCCATTGAAGTATTGAACACACGGTTCACTGATGACCGCAGCACCACCAAGTCGCCGATATGAACCGGGGTATGGAAGTCCATGTGGTCGATCGATGCTGTCACCACATAATTGCGGGAATGGCGGTGCGCGGCCAATGCGCCGGCGAGGTCAATCCAGTGCATCAAGCGGCCGCCCAGCAGCGCGTTCAAAGGGTTGGTGTCATTGGGCAGAACAATCTCGTTCATTTCGGACTGTGAGTCGCGAACCGGCCGGGGGAAGAGGGAGTCGGGTTTCTCGTTCATGGCTGGTTCAAGCTTTGCGCTTGCGGGCGTTCTGGTCAAGTGCAAAGCGTTTCAAGACCTTTACCACCGAGGGGCACAGAGGTCGCGGAGAAGCGCCACAGAGGTGTGCGAGACGCTCGAATCAATGCCCCGCACGCTCCAAATACGATTGCATGAAGCATTCTGCCAGCCGCTGGATTCTGGAATCGGAATGCTCCGTGGCCCATTCGGCGGCGTTCCTGTCGTACTCCAAACATCCGTGCCCGGCAGGCCAGTGTTTCAATTCAAGCGAAAACTGCACCAGCACCCTTTCCGGCGAATGCTTGCTGACTGAGAATCGCACAGCGTCGGTGGGACTTTCCTTCGGGAAGCGCGGACACGTCTGCGCATAACCGAGATTGCAGGGCTCGAGTTCAGCCTCCACAAGTTGGATGTGCTCGGCACCGGGCGCACCGCAGGTACCACGCCAAGCCGCGCCCAAAGGCAGACGCCCGGGATGCGGTAGAGCGATGTTGTAGGCACGTTCGGTCGGCGAGAAAAAAGGGCAGGCCAAAGTTCTTTCTCCCTCAGTCGGGATGATTGTATCGGGCCATGCCTGCTATGGCCAGTTCACTGGCGCGATGCCCTAAAATAGATTCATGGATCGTATCGCAACGCTGAACGAAATCCTCGCGCAGGATCCGGATAACACCCTGGCTCGCTATGGGCTGGCCATGGAATATTCAACGTTGGGGCAATTCGATTCGGCGCTTGTCGAGTTTAGAAAGCTGCTGTCAGTCAATCCGGATTACGCTGCCGCATATTTCATGGCCGCGCAAGCTCTGGTAAAAGCCGGCCGCCTGGAAGACGCAAAGAAGATGCTTGTCGATGGCATCGCGGCGGCAGGCCGCAGCCGGAATTCTCATGCTGCGTCGGAAATGCAGGAAATGCTGGACGACCTAAGTTTGTAGAGACGTAGCTTGCTACGTCTCGAACTGAACCCAAGGACGGCAGACGTAACAAATTGCGCGTCTCTACGCGAGCCCAGGCTCACACCCAACCGCCATCCACGATGAAATTCTGGCCGGTGATGGTAGCGCTGTCGTCGGCTGCGAGAAAGAGCACCATGCGCGCCACATCTTCCGGCAGGAGTTCCCGCTTCAGCGCCTGCGCACGCATGATGTCTGCGAGATATTCCGGCGTCATCCACAGGCGGCGCTGCCGCTCCGTCATGATTGCTCCCGGCGAAATGCAGTTTACGCGGATGTTCGCGCCGCCGAGCTCGCGTGATAATGTCCGTGTCAGCCCTACGATTCCGGCCTTTGCAGTGGCGTATGCCGGAAACCCCGTCGTAGGAATAATCCACGCGATCGAACTCATGTTGATGATCGAGCCGCCGCCCGCGCGCGTCATCCCCGGCACGACAGCCTGCGTGGCGAAGAACTGATGCCGCAGGTTGACCGCAATACGCCCGTCCCAATACTCGGGCGTCACTTCTAAAGTCTTGTGGCGATCATCGCTGGCGGCGTTATTCACCAGAACGCCGACCGTCCCGAGCGTGGCTTCGACTTCCTGAATTGCCGCACGAAGCGCAGAAATGTCTGTGAGGTCGCACTTCAGAAACGCTGGCTCATGCTTCGCGCCGCCTGACAAGGTTTTCATCAGCGTTTCGCCGGCCGCGTGGTCAATGTCGAAGAATGCCACCCTCGATCCCTGCGCCGCAAAGTGCTCGACCATCGACGCGCCGATTCCCGAGGCGCCGCCGGTTATCAGCACCACTTTGTCTTCGAGGCTAGGGTACCGCGCGAAGCGTTCTATTTTCGACATTGAGTTCCGTCTGCGCTCGAATTCAGGCCCGCTCCTTATCCTTATCCTTCAAACCACGAGCCATACCCCACTCAACCACGCCGGGAAACAACTGGTACAGCTTGATGACCGGGTGCATGAACCAGGGTACGACCACTTCCCGCTTATGCTTCAAATATCCCTGCAATGTCGCGCGCGCAACACGTTCGGCTGTGATTCCGCGAACCGACTTAGGGCGCACGACTTTGTAGTCGTCACCCTTGATTGCGTTCGCGCCGAAATCAGTGCGCACGTACCCAGGGCAAACCGTAAGCACATTGATTCCGGAGCCCGCTAGTTCTAGGCGCGCGCCTTTGCCCAGCGCGTTCATTGCAAATTTCGTTGCGCTGTAGATGGAATGGAATGGTAAAGGCAGATGCCCGGCCACACTCGACACGTTAATGATGCAGCCAGAGCCCTGTTGCTGCATGATTGGCACGACGGCCTTCATGGCTTCGAGCGTTCCGAAGAAGTTAGTATCAAAAGTTTCTCGGGCGTCGGCCATTCCCACGCCTGCTACAGAACTTAGAATCCCGTGCCCTGCATTGTTTACCCAGATGTCGATGCGCTGAAAGTGATGCAGGGTGAGGCCAATTGCACGGTCAATTTCCTCGCGATGACGCACGTCGCAGGCAATGGCCAGCGTCTGCCCGGAAAACCCGATGCGCCCGCGCGCGGCCTCGACTCGCGCTGAGTCCCGGGATAGCAGCACGACTCGACCGCCATTTTCGGCAAACAGTTTCGCAATGGCCTCGCCGATACCCATCGAAGCCCCTGTGATGACTGCAACCTTCCCCGCCAGCTTCGGTTCCTGCATGGTCACCCTCTTTCCAGCTCCGCTTCAAATGCATCCAATGACAATGACCGAAGCAGGTTGCGCCTCAGGCCGCGTTCAACGTCGGCAAGGCGGTCTGAGGCAGTGCTCAGCCACTCGAAGGTCGCAGCCTCGGCAAGCTTCTGCAACTCGGGGGCGATATCGGTATTGCGAACCAGTCGTGGCGAGCCCGAGTCGATAAACAAGAGATCCTCAAGCAGCGAATAAGTGCAGCGCAGCAGGGTCTCGATCTTCTCGCGGCCATCGGCCCCGGCGCGATAGGTTTCCGTCATCTTAAACAGGTCGGTGTGCTCGCTGGAACGCAAGGCGGTGCGCAGAATTGTAAGCGCGTGATCGCGCGCGACGTTGTAGGCAACAAGATCGAAGCTCCCTGCTTTGCCAACCGCACCGTCTGAAAGCCTTGCCACCAGCGCTCTTTGCTCAGCTTTCCATTCGGGGCGATGCTTGGCCAGGTATTGTTCGATCTCTTCGGTCGAGAGCCGCCGCAGCGGCAGCACCATGCTGCGCGAGCGAATGGTGGGGAGCAGCTCTCCGGCATTTTCGGTCAGCAGAAAAATCGTCGCGTAGTCGGGGGGCTCTTCCAGAACTTTGAGCAGTGAGTTCGCGGCTTCTTTCATGAAGGCCGAGTCGGTGAAAATGAAAACGCGTTCGCGGGCTTCTGATGGCCGGAAATAGATATTCTCGATCACGCGCCGCACTTGATCGACTTTGATCATCATCTGTGGCGGGTCGGGCGGAATCACCAGAACGTCGGGATGCGACTGAATGAAAAGGCGCGTCTCCTTCTTTTCTGTTTCCTTCATCGCATCGCGCGCTTCGACGGCCTCCGCGACACGTGATTCCAAGTCTTGGGCTGCAGCGATGCGCACGCAATTCGAGCAGAGGCCGCAGAAATCAGGTAGTCCGCCTGAAAGCGGGCGTTCCACGCAGTTCATTGCCTGCGCCACCATCGTGGCCAACGTGTACTTACCTGAACCCGCCGCGCCTGCTAGGACTATGCCGTGGGGAAAACGATCGCGCGAAAGCATCTCGCGCATCTGCTGCACGACTTCGGCATTCCCGTGAAAATCAGAAAATCCCATGACGCCGAACCTACTCCCGTGAAACTATCCTCGTGATAACGACCAGCGCAACTGCGTGCCTGATCCGCCTGAGCCTCGCATTTCCAAGGCGCCGTTGACGATTCGCGCGCGATAACGGTTGCCGTTGACCTCGGCGCGCACCATCCCCTTCATCTCGTCGGCAGGAAGTTTCACGCGCACGCTCCAGGTGTTCGCAGTCAATGGAGAATACCAGCCCTCGTATCCCTGCGCCGACTTGGCCACGGCCAGCAACGGCGACTCGAAACGGAATGACGACATCGGCAGATCCGGCGAGAGTTCAATGCCGACTTCGGTGAACTCCAGGCCAAATAACTTTGTCGCCGAGTACAACGGGCAGGCATGTGTGTGCATGTTCAGGACGGGAAAGTCTGTCCAACCGAATGGTTTGCCGCCCGTCGTTTCTCCAGGATGCTTGCTGTCCGCAGCGTTCAGGACGTCGGGCCCGCTCCAGGCTCCATACCAGACCTGCGGATAGACTTCGGCGTGACGAGCGAAAGAATTCTTTTTCCACTCGTCCCACGCCATTGCCGGATCAACTTTCGCCAGCGCCCAAATCAGCGTTTGATTCAGCGATGGCCACACGCCGCCCGCAATCGACGTTCCTGGTTCGGTCTGCCACGTCCCATGGCCCGTGCGGTCAGAACTGTTATTTATCTGCACCGCTCCAATGGGAGACACCCGCCGCAACAGCTGATCGAGATTCTTCACCAACGTCGCCGTCTGTTCGCGACTGGCAATAGCACCAATGATTGTCCAAGGCTGCGGCTCGATCCACATGCCCTTCTCGCCGAGCCAGCCTTCGGTGGGCCCGAGCCATGCTCGGCGGAACCAGTTCCTTTGCCACTGCGCACGGACCGCGGCGCGATGGTCCTCCGCCTTCTTTCGGAGGGGCGTGGTGATGCGCTCGTCATCACCCGCATACTCCAGCATGCGTGCGTAATAGTCGAACACGTAGGCGGCCATCGCGGAATTCAGAACGCTCTCGCCTTTTTCGAGACACTCCTTCACCGAAGCCGCGGGCACCCAGGCTTGCACCAACGCATCGTTCCAGTCGTCCTGCAGCATGCGCATGAGGCCGTGTTCGCCGGTCTTGACGTCGGCCAGCAGATGATTGAAACATCGCGTCAGCAACGCGCGAACGGTCACCCGATTTGCGCCTTCCCAGTGTGCAGCCTTAGCAGCGCCGCCATAGGCAGTCACCACTTCTGAATCCAGGAACGGTACGTCGCGGGTCGCGAGAATATATTCGCTCACCGCCCAGAGCAGCCACATCGGCATGTCACTGGAGTTGTCGCTGACGGTCGGCATGGGCATCCCGTGGCCCACGATTCCATACGGAATCGATCCATCGGGCCGGACCTGCTTGAGGGTGTAACGCAGCACTTCCTTTACCAGACGGGGCTCCGTGAATAGGAACGGCAGCACATGTTGCAAGGGATCTCGGGCCGCACCCTGGAATCCCATCACGTACTGATAAATGCTGGCTTGCGAAATCACATGTTCGTGAAAGAAGTCGTCGTAGCTGAACCCGCTGCGGAGCGAATAGTAATTCCACACGGTTTCCCGCTGCACCCATGGTTCATCGGGCGTGCTAAAGTGCAACGAATTCTTCTTCCACTGTTCACTGGAATCACGCAACGCTGTCGTGGCGCTCTGGCGATACTTGCTCACCAGCGCGTCCATATCGAATCCGGAAGTTACGTATCCGTAGAGGAAGGTCAGCGTTCGGCTCTCGCCCGGTTTCAGTGAAAACTTGCGCTCGAGAAGAAGAGCGCTGTCGGGCCCAGTCGCCGAAACGTCGCCGTCCAAGCCAGCGTGCAGGCCATCTGGATTCACGACGCCACCCTTGCCGAAGAACTTCTTTCCATTCGTTGAGACGGCATCGGCACGTGCGTCGAGCGAAGCCAGAAACGTCGGCGGAGGATTTAGGTCGTCAAAACCGGCTCCGTTTGGCAAGTCTTTCGCCGGTGCTGCCAGAAAAGGGTTTGGGGTTTTCTCCAGAGACGCAACCATTCCCTGAAACTGGCGGTTTTCCGCAGAATCGCGGCCAAGAAACTCTTTCTTCTCGACTAGGCCGGCGCTGCCGTCAATTTCCCGGAAGCGGTGCTCGAAGCGGGCCCCAAAGTCCCGCCGCAACTCGTGCATACCCTTGCCGGCGAAGCCTTCCATAAAGGAACGGAATGAAAATTGATAAAGCTGGCAGCCCCAGTATTCGATCCAACGGAGATTCGCGGAACTTGGCCCAGAGTTCGTTACCGTGACTTGCGAAATCAGCACCGGATCGTCGCCAAACGGAGCAAAAATCACGTGATCCACGGCATAGGAATCGCCGGCAGTCTTTTTTCGGAAATAGCCCGCGCCGAAGACGCGATCAAAACTCTTCGCATTGCCCGGATAGTGGCCGCCCTGCGTGGCTTTGCCATCGGTCAAATATCCGAAGCCGCCCGCATAGCAGCCCCGCTCAGGAGCATAGTCGTTCAGAAACTTCGGCGAGCCTTCATCCTGCCGCACACGCACGTGGCCGTAGTTCGATGCAATCGCGGTGATGCGGTCGTTGCCGACCTGATGAACATGTTCGGTGGAACCGAGGATTCCGGGATTCACCTGCGTCACGGCCTTCGGATCCGAGGTTTGGTCACAGGTGTAATGGAATGCCGGCAACCCGAATTCATCTTGGATCCAGTTGCCAAAGTAGCCTGAGCCGTAGGCTTTGCCCGGTGAAGCACCGACTGCAGGCTGTTGTCCCAACATCCATGAATGCGGCGTGGCCTTCAGCGCTGCCGCGGTGAGTGCAGCATTCGAAAGAAACTGTCTGCGGTTAACCGGCATTGGGCGCCCTCATCTGAGAGGAAAGGTTAGTTCGCGCGAACACAAGCTCCACGATTGTTGCATGGGTCTGTTCGGCGGGACCGCGCGCATTCACGAGGAGAACTCGTTGCGGGTCGCGTTTGGCGATTTCCAGATAAGCGTTGTGTACGCGGGTAAAGAAAGCGCGGTTCTCACTCTCGAACCGGCTTTCGTTGGATTCGTCCGCACTCTTCTCGCGATTCCGCCGGCGCGCCCGTTCAACACTCGCGGCTACTTCTGAATCCATCAGAATCGTGACGTCAGGCTGAACCCCATCACAGAGTAGTCGATGCAACTCCAGGACAACGGGGCTGCCCAGCTTGCGTCCGCCTCCCTGGTAGGCCTCGCTGGAATCAGTAAAACGGTCGCACAACACCACCTGCCCCGCCGCCAGCGCAGGAAGAATGACTTCCCGCAGATGTTGCGCACGGGAAGCGAACATCAAGGCAAGCTCAGCGTGGGAATCCAGCCCCAACGTCCGCACATCAAGCAGAAGCTGGCGGATGCGCTCTCCTCCGGCAGTACCGCCGGGTTCCCGGGTCGTGATGACCGTCAATCCCCGGCTGCGCAGAACTGCGCCTAATCGTTCGAGCTGCGTACTCTTGCCACAACCGTCCAGGCCTTCGAAAGTAATAAAAGTTCCGCGCTGCGAACTCACGCTGTCGATGATACAGCAGCGCATGCGAACGCAAACGTTCGCGCGCCGAACCCGTTCACGGTGTCCAGCGTGACGAGGGCTGCGCGCCGCTGGTATATTGAAACGTTTGAACTCAGCTTTAGGAGACCCCGTGACCTTTTCCCGTTTGGCTGTCGTTCTCGTTTTCATTCTTACTGCCTGTTCTGCATTGCCCGCCGCTTCTCCCGCGCCCCCCAATATCGCAATATCCGTGGACGCAACCGATGCACCCCGTAGAATTCTTCATACGCAGCTGACTATTCCCGCGAGCCCCGGTACTCTCACCCTGTTCTACCCCAAGTGGATTCCCGGCGAGCATGCTCCAAGCGGGCCAGTGGTGGAATCTGCAGGGATGAAGTTCACCGGCAACGGCAAAGTTTTGCCCTGGCGGCATTCGCTCGACGACGTTTGGACGATTAATGTTGAAGTACCGCCGGGCGTAAATGAAGTTCACGCAACGCTGGACTTCGTCTCCGAAGCGGAGAGTCAGGGATCTTTTACCGCGGGCGCATCGGCTACGGAAAAGTTGGCGATCCTGAGCTGGAACCAGCTTTTGTTGTATCCCAAGGGATGGACCGCGGACCAGATCACCTTTACTCCCACGCTTCGTTTGCCCTCAGGATGGAAGTTCGGCACGCCGCTTCCAGTCGCTTCGCAATCTGGCGATGAAATTCATTTCAGTCCGGTTTCGTTGTACACGCTGGTGGACTCTCCGGTGCTTACCGGCGAATTTCTGAAGGCGGTCCCTTTGAATCCGGGACAGACTCCGCCCGTGGAACTCGACATCGCCTCGGACAGCGCCTTTGCTCTCGAGCCTCCGGCAGAAGTCTGGGGCCTTTATCGCAATGTGGTGAAGCAGGCGGCCACCCTTTTCGGCGCAACGCACTATCGCGACTACCACTTTTTGTACACGTTGAGCGATCATGTGGCTCACTTTGGACTTGAGCATCACGAGTCCAACGACAGCCGGACGGAAGAGCGCACGCTGATTGACCCTCAACTCAGGGTGTTGCACGCGTCGCTGCTGACGCACGAGTACGTTCACTCATGGAATGGAAAGTACCGCCGCCCTGCCGATCTCACCACTCCTGACTATCAGCAGGTCATGCGCGATGACCTGCTGTGGGTTTACGAAGGATTGACCGAGTACCTTGGGGACGTGCTTGCGGCGCGCAGCGGGTTGTGGAATCCGGAGCAGTATCGCGAAAACCTGGCGCACGTCGTGGCTGGGATGGACCACCACACCGGACGATCCTGGCGCAACCTGCAGGACACCGCGGATGCCGCCTCGCAACTCTACTACAGCTCGCACCAGTGGGAATCATGGCGCCGTTCGACGGATTTTTATGACGAAGGCGAGCTCGATTGGCTCTGGGCGGACACAATTATTCGCGAACAATCGAAGGGAGCGAAATCGCTCGACGATTTTTGCCACTTGTTTCATGGCACGCCCAGCACCTCTCCCATGGTAAAGACCTACACGTTTGATGACGTCGTCAACACTTTGAGTCAGGTTGTCCCTTATGACTGGCGGGGATTCTGGACCGAACGCCTCACGACCCATAACCAGCATGCGCCCATGGGGGGTGTTGAAGGCAGCGGCTGGAAGCTGGTGTATGACGACAAACGGACCGAAATGATGCGGGCCGAAGAAGAAGACATACACGCCTTCGACGCCTCTTTTTCGATCGGCCTTCAGGCAAAGGAAGATGGTGACATCGTCGATACGATTGAAGGCATGGCAGCAGCCCGCGCTGGAATCGGCCCAGGAATGAAACTTGTCGCCGTGAATGGACGCCGCTTTACCGCGCAGGTTTTGCGCGATGCGCTTGCGTCAGGCAAGGGCGGATCGCAACCACTTCGTCTGCTGATCGAAAACACCGATTATTTCCGCACCTTCGATCTTGACTATCACGAGGGCGAAAAGTATCCCCATCTGGTGCGGGACGAAAGCAAGCCCGACGTGCTGACCGACATTGTGCGAGCGCGCTAGCAACTGGGGTTAATCGCCGTCGTCCACGCCATCGAACAGGTCAGTCTCCTGGCGAAGAACCAACGCTTTGGTTGACGCGGCCAGGTGGAAAAGTTCCCTGGCACCGCGTTTGCTCACGTTCTGGTCAAATAACGGGAACAAAGGCGCCTGCGTGGTGTGCGCTTTGAAAGCCCTGATTTTGCTTTCGAAGTACGGGCCAACGTCGATCGTCGCAGTCTGCGTAGCCATGGCAAGGGGCTGACGACCGGGCAGAGTAAAATCAGCCGTGCCGTAGTAGAGCTTCTGCGTGCGATGCGGCACGATGGTTGAATCGAACTGATCGGCGTAGCGGTTGTCCCGGCCAGCCCATTGGAACGCCAGCGACGCGAACACCCCAGCCATAGTGTGATCAGGATGCCCGGTCACGCCTCCATCGGTACCAAACGTCAAAAGCACGTGAGGACGGAAGCGCCGGATCTCCAAGGTTAGCGCATACACCACCCGGTTCAGGTTCTGCAGATAAAGCTGCCCGTCTGGATAGTCAAGAATCACCGGCCGGCTGACTCGCAAAATTTCGCAGGCTGCGGCGAATTCCTTCTTGCGCATCTCTCCAAGGTCGTGGTCGCTTTTTGCGCCTCCGCGATGAGTAGCCGCTTGCCCCGCCGTAAGACACACGACGCAGGTCTCGGCCCCGGCAGACCGATATTTCAGCAAGCTTCCCCCAAAGTTTCCGGCCTCGTCATCCGGATGCGCGGTGACGCACATGAGTCGTAACATGCCGAGATTGTATCGGATGGGGAATTCCACCGTTGTGCGACGCCATCCGCCCGGCGGACTAAATCCCGCCGCGGTGCGCAGAACCTTTCACTATTCCCGCAATAGGCGAGCGTCAAAAGAAAGACCTTCGCGAAAAGCTGCATCCAAAATAGAATGAGGAGAATTCCAGGGATCCCATGCACGTTCTGATCACCTCCGACACGGTCAATGGCAACTGGACGTACACGCGCGAACTGGTTTCAGGCCTGGTCACGCGCGGCCTGCGCGTCACCCTGGTGAGCTTCGGCGGAATTCCGCTGCCCGAGCAGACGGCATGGATGGACCGCCTCCACGGCTTGACGTACCACCCAACTGCGTTCCGCCTGGACTGGATGCAGGAAGGGCAGCAGGATTTTGCGGACGTATCCGATTACCTTTGCTCTGTAATTCATGACGCCAAGCCTGATGTGTTTCACTCCAACCATCCCGCGTACGGTGCGCTCGTCGCGGATCTCCCGCGAGTAGTTGTGGCGCATGGCGACTTGATTACGTGGTGGAAGGCGGTGCATGGCCGCGAGCCCAAACCCAGTGCCTGGCTGCGCTGGTACCGGCAAACCATCGCGGAAGGCCTGTCTGCCGCATCCGCAGTAGTCGCACCCAACGAGTGGCTGATGAATTCCATGCGCGGCTGCTACGGGCCAGCGAAGCGCGAACAGGTCATCCACCACGGGCGGAATCCAATTTTCTTCAATCCTTACGTCGCCAAGGAAGATTCCGTTCTGGCCATCGGACGGATGCTTGATCCCGGTCGCCAGGTCAGTTTGCTGACGCAGCATGTTCATTCGGTCCCGGTCTGCATTGTGGCTGACGAAGAACCGCCCGCCAATCTCGCCGTGCGAACCGATGTGCGTTTTCAGGACGGCAACTCCGGCGTCGCAGTGCGGGGACCCCAATCCGAGGCGCAAATGCGCCTGCTCTACAGCAAGGCAGCAATCTTCGCCGCCACTTCGAGATATGAATCTTCGAGCATGGGCATTCTGGAAGCGGCGCTGTCACGCTGCGCCCTGGTGTTGAACGACATCCCGCCGCTGCGCGAGCTTTGGGGAAATGCGGCTCTTTATTTTGAGGCCAACAACGCCGAAAGCCTTGCTGACACGATTCGCATCGTTGCAGAAGACGAGCAACTGCGGCGCAACTTCGCCAATCGGGCATTTCAACGTGCGCGCGAGTCCTTCAACGCGCACCGCATGACCGACAACTATATTCAGCTCTATCACAGTTTGGTGGCAAGAAAAGCCGTAGCTGCGTAGCAATTCTCTCTGCTCCTCCGAAGCGCTCGTCAACTGGGAGCTTTCTTCCCAAGCTGCTATCTTCTTAATTGGAACCCATAACTATTTCGGAGGAAGCATGCCCGCAGTCAAGATCACAATCAGGAAGAATGGACCTTATCGGATAGAAGCGCCCGAAGGCACGATTGAACTGGTCGATTCCGAGGGAAACAAGTACGACCTAACCGGGAAGCCCGCATTCTCACTCTGCCGTTGCGGAGGATCTGTAAACAAGCCGTTTTGCGACGGCACCCACAGCAAGGTAGGGTTCCAGGGCGCGGAACTTGCGGTAAAAAAAGCCAACACCGAAGAAGGCGGGCCAGCAATTTAGGATCCCTGGAGGCACGTGTGCCCTCGCCGGTGCCCAAATCGCCGGCAGTTTAGGACCGCGAAGGCACGGGCGTCCTCGCCCGTACAAAATGCGCGAGCACAGATTCAGTGAATCGTCTTGGTCTTGCGCGACATGTAGTCCATCAGTAAATACTCGCCCAAAGTGTACGGCGTAGTGAAATACGCCTTGCCCCGGCACATCTCCGTGACCTTCTGCACGAACTGGACGAGTCCAAAGTCAGAAGCCAGCATGAAGGTGTTGATCATTACGCCGGCACGCTTGCACTTCGACACTTCCTCCAGCGTCTGGCTCACCACCAGCGGATCGAGACCGAAGGCATTCTTATAGATCCTGCCGTCTTCGAGCGTCAGCGCGGAAGGCTTGCCGTCGGTGATCATCACAATCTGCTTCATGTCTTTGCGCTGTCGCTGCAGGATACGCTGCGCCAGTCGCAGGCCTTCACGGGTGTTGGTGTAATACGGGCCGACTTTCACCCGCGCAAGTTGCGCCAGCGGAATCTCCTCCGCCGAATCGTGAAACAGCACCAGCGACAGTGAGTCTCCCGGATATTGGGTGCGGAGCAAATGCGAAAGCGCCATCGCGACTTTCTTGGCCGGCGTGAAACGATCTTCCCCATAAAGGATCATCGAATGCGAGCAGTCGAGCATCAACACGGTCGCGCACGAAGACTGGTATTCGCACTGGTTCACCTGCAGGTCGGAATATTCGATGTTCAACGGCACGGTGAGTCCTTCGCGGGCGATGGCGCTCGAAAGGGTCGCAGTGATGTCCAGGTTCAGGGTGTCGCCGAATTCGTAGGGACGGGAGGCGCCGCTGGTCTCAATGCCGGTCGCCATGTCACGCGTGTCGTGGCGGCCAAAGCTAGACTTGCCGAGGGATCCAAGCAGATCGCGCAGGGTCTTAAAACCGAGGAAGTCCAGGCTCTTGTCCGTGATTTCGAACTTCGCCTGCTGCTGGGCTTCGCCCGTTTGTCCGCCCACGCTGGGTCGCTTTGAAGGATCGTGCGCCTGATCGATGCTGATGTAGTCTTCCTGCTGCATGCGCTCGATCAGTTGCTCAACCAGTTCCCCGAGTTTCCCGTCGGCCTGCATTTGCTCGATTTGCTCGCGGAGTTCGTCGTTGAGCATGTCGCTGTCCATCAGCGCCTGCTCAATTGCGCGGCGCAGCTCGTCGAGCGTGTGTTCGCCCTCTGGCATGTCGTAATAGGAAAGGTAGTCGTGGAAACCGCTCTGCAGCAGGTAGTCTGAGAGCGCGCCCAGCAGATCTTGCAGGCTCATGTCGCCCGCCGGGTCGGGAACGTATTTGGAATAGCGAATGCGCTTCATAAGCAGTGGCCAGTTGTCAGTGGTCAGAGGTCAGTGCCGAAGGCCTTGTTGGCCACTGACCACTAGCCACGGTCCACTAGTTTAACGGCCTTCTCGGCCGGTACTGCCCTTCTTCGCGCTCGAACGGCTTTTCGGGAACCCGTGGCTGCTTTTCTCCCGCGGTAAAAACGCGTTCTTCATTGCGCCCTATGCGTTTGTGCGCATGCAGTCCTTCAAGCGCGAACTCGGCGGCCGATACTTGGGCTTCCGGCGTATCCTTCGGGCCAACATTCACCCGCGTCAGTTTGTCCATCAGGCCCTGAATACCGCGCAGAGTTGGAAGGACCTCAGCCGCGCCGGCCCCGTCGGCTACCTGGATTTCTCCCCCCAAATCGAACCATTGGATGACCTGCTGCATGTTTGCACCGGTGAAATACTGGTCGTAAGTTTTGGCGATGGCGGTTCGAATCAGTTCACGCCCAACGTGATCGGCGCCCTTCATCTCGCCTTCGTATTCCAGTTCCAGTTTCCCTGTGATCGCCGGCAGCGCAGCGTAAACGTCGCCGATGCGCGGGACAACAACCTTCTCGTCGTGGCGAATCGCACGGCGTTCGGCATTAGAGATCACATTCTCCGTGACCGAGATTGGCAGCCGCTGGCTCACGCCCGAGCGCTTGTCGATCTTTTTATCGGCGCGCGCCGAGAAGGCAACCTGCTCAATGACCTCACGAATATATTTGGGTATAACCAGCTTGCTTCCGCCCCGCGCCGCCCAAGCCTCCTGCGCTGTGATGGCAATGCCTTCTTCCACGGTGGCGGGATAGTGCGTGCGAATTTCTGACCCGATTCTGTCCTTGAGCGGCGTGATAATTTTGCCGCGGGCGGTGTAGTCTTCCGGATTGGCCGAGAAGACCAGGGCAACGTCCAGCGGCATGCGGATCGGATAGCCCTTAATCTGCACGTCGCCTTCCTGCATGATGTTGAACAGGCCAACCTGGATCTTGCCGGCAAGATCGGGAATCTCATTGATGGCGAAGATTCCGCGATTGGCTCGCGGTAGAAGCCCGTAGTGAACCGTGAGTTCACTCGCCAGCTCATGTCCGCCACGCGCGGCTTTGATGGGATCGATGTCGCCGATCAGATCAGCGATGGTCACGTCAGGCGTCGCGAGTTTTTCCACGTACCGTTCTTCCGGCGAAAGATACGCAATGCCGGTGGCGTCGCCGAACTTGGCAATTAGTTCCACGCAGCGGCGGCAGATGGGAACATAGGGATTGTCGTGAACTTCGCAGCCTGCAACGTAAGGCATCTGCGGATCAAGCAAGGTAGTCAGCGCCCGCAGGATGCGGCTCTTGGCCTGGCCGCGCAATCCCAGCAAAATAAAATTATGGCGCGACAAAAGCGCGTTTACGATCTGCGGAACCACGGTATCGTCGTAGCCAACGATCCCCGCGAAAATCGGCTTGTCGCCGTCGGTGCGAAGTCGCGCGATCAGGTTATCGCGGAGCTCATCCTTCACGCGGCGGGTTCGCAATCTTTCTTCGGAAAAGGGGCTGAGGCGGAGTTCGCCAAGCGTGCGGGGAAGACTCATCAGGGACTCCAAATGTCAGTCAGGCGATTATACGCCGCGCGTCCCGCCTAATTTACGTGACCGTTCCCGCCCGCTCTATGCCGCGCGGCGGCACTGCGCTGCAGTACCGGCAGGAGCCGCTCAAAAAATGCGACCAAGGCTCGTATGCGTTCCGCTTCTGAGTTCATCTCTAGCAATGCTTGCTGAAAGTCGGGATCGAATGGAAGCGAACCGGCAAGACGGAAGGCCAGCTGATTCGTTTCGGCTTCCTGATCCTGCTCGGACTCTGCTCCTGCCAGATGCATGATTTCTGCATGCACCCGGAGCGCGGCTTCAATGTCCGCGGGCTCTGCGGCTTGACCTTCATCTTCAAGAACAAATATTTCCGCCTGCAGAAACGATCTTTCCTGGTTCACACCGAGAACTTCAAACCGCTTCTTCCCTTCGGCCAGAATGTCCATGCGGCCATCGGGATGCTTCTTAAGGACCTGCAGGATTTCAGCTGTACACCCAATATTGGCTAGCGTCTCACCGTGGTTTCGAATCAGTCCGAAGTGTTTCTTCTGCTCCAGGCATTCGTTGATCATCTCTTTGTAACGCGGTTCGAAGATATGCAGCGGCAGCGGAACACCGGGGAGTAAGACGAGGTCCAGCGGAAATAGCGGAATCAGCATGGTTCTCTTTCTCTCGCGCCCGGACTAACCAAGAAATGTACCAGTGGTACCCGATTCTCCACAGCCCCCCTGGAGTATACTGCGCTCAAGACTTCAACTTTTCCTTCCAGAGAGTCGGCAATTATGAACTTACGAGCGGTTGAAGAGGTATCCACCCAGGTTCCGGAAGACGATTTTCAGGCCCTGGAAGACAAGGTTTATCGCACTATTGAGTTATACAAGTCGGCGCGCGAGGCGCGTTCGATCGCAGAGCGCGATGTGAAACGCCTTCGCGAGCAGCTTGAGCAACGGGAAGAAGAAGTGGAAGGTTTGCGCCGGGAGATGATTTCTCTCCGCAAGGAGCGGGAACTGGTTCGCTCGCGCGTAGAGAAGATGCTGGTGCACATTGACCGGATCGAAGAGCCGGCGGCAAGCTGAACCGGACGTCAGGAGCAACTATGGCAACGGCCACCAAACAGCCGCACCTGCAGGACGCATCAAACAGCAGCGTTCGCGTGGAGATTTTCGACCAGGCCTACAACCTGCGCGGCACTGATCCGGACCACATTCTGAAGCTCGCCGAATATGTGGACACCAAAATGCGCGCCGTCTCGCAGGCGACCCACACGGTTGATACCGTGCGCCTGGCAGTTCTTGCCGCCATCAATATTGCCGACGAGTATCACCTGCTCAGGCGCAATCTGGAAGGCGGCACCACCAATTCTTCGCGACGGGCCCGGCAACTTCTGAATGCTTTGGATGAAGTTTTGGATGAAAAGCAGCGTGCGGGATAGTTTTGCGCGAGCCCTATCGCGCCTTCCGCAAGAACGACGCTTCCCCGCCCCGCTTCGTAATCGAAGTAATCACCAGTTCGGCTTTCAATCCCCGATGCTTCAGCCGCGATTCAACCCGCGCCTTGGTTTTCTCAAGCGAAACCTTAGGATTCAAGAACATCAAGACTGCCGGGCCGGCGCCGCTAAGCGCGACTCCCAGAATCCCGTTGTCCGCATCGAACCCCTGCAGCGCAGGAAGCAACGGGCACAGTTCAGCGCGATAGGGCTGGTGCATACGATCTTCGAGCGATGCGGCTAGCAGGTTTTGGTCTCCCTGGAATAGCGCCGCCAGCAGTAACAGCGAATTTTGAATGTTCGCCACCGCATCCGCGCGGGAATACTCGCGCGGCAAAACGGACCGAGCCTTTTCGGTTGAAAGGGCCTCCCCTGGAATCGCCAGCATCAGCGGCCACTTGCCCTTAGGAACAAAGCGAGCAACGTGAACATCCGTTTCGCCGAACATGCGGGCGACGGTGACTCCACCCATCCAGCAGGCTGCCGCATTATCGGGATGATGCTCACGGCGCGCCGCTTCGCCAATAATCCGCGCGCTGCTCCAGCGCAGCCGTCCGAAATGCACTGCCAGGGCGATCCCCGCCAGCCGCGCAGCGGCCGAAGATCCAAAGCCTTTGCCGATGGGAAAGCCGTTGTGAATGGTGAGCGCGAGAGCGGGCGCAGCCTTTTTCTGTCCCGCAAGAACGTCTTTGTAAGTATTGAGGATCAGGTGGTTCTCGACCTGGCCGCAAATTTCCGCATCGCGCCCGGTTGCCACAATCGAAAACTTCCTGGCCTTGGTTGCTCGGACACGCAGATCCAAGCCCATCGCTAGCGCAGCCGCGTCAAATGCCGGCCCTAGGTTGGCGGAAGTCGCCGGCAAGCTGATGCTGAAATCGGTCATATTAGAAGAACTGGCTCTCGGCTCTCGGCGTAAATCTAGCGACTTAAAATCTCTGGCGTTCCTCTGTGAAACCCAGTGCCCTCTGTGGTGGGCTTTACGTCTTTGCCGACTGCAACAACTCAATGACCGCATCAACGCTAGGTTCCAGAACCAGCGGCGAGTGTTGATGCGGCTTCAGGCTCCGCCCCTCGGACTGGTACGGAGTTCCCTCGAATAAATCGCCGCGATGGAATTTCAAGGTGAAATCGGCATCCTTCAGGCTGTGCCCCGTCAGAACCAAGACCACAGTTTCATTCAGCCCAACGAAACCCTGTTTCACCAGTTTCTTCAGCCCCGCCAACGTCACCGCCGATGCGGGTTCGCAACCCACGCCTTCCGCTCCGATTTCAGCCTTCGCGAACGCAATCTCAACTTCGCTCACCTGTTCGACGGTGCCGCCAGTTTCGCGGATCACCCGCAACGCTTTTTTCCACGATGCCGGGTTGCCGATTCGAATGGCCGTCGCCATCGTCTCAGCGTGGACCGGAATCAGTTTCTCGCCGCCGTTTTCGCGGATCGACCGCACCAGCGGGTTCGCGCCTTCCGCCTGAATCACGGAAACTTTCGGCACCCGCGAAATAAATCCCAGTTGCTTCATCTCGCGCAGGGCCTTTCCGATGGCAGAAGAATTCGCAAGATTTCCCCCGGGAACGATAATGTGATCGGGCGGATCCCATCCGCGCTGCTCCAGCAATTCAAACGCTGCGGTCTTCTGCCCTTCTACCCGATACGGATTCACCGAGTTCAGCAGATACACCGGCATACGCTCTACCACTTGGTTCAGCACCTGGACGCAACCATCGAAGTCGGTCTTCAGCTGAACCGTGACCGCCCCATAGTCGAGCGATTGCGAAAGCTTGCCCCAGGAAATTTTCCCGTCGGGGATTAGCACCAGACTGCGCAGGCCACCGCGCGCGGCATACGCTGCCATCGACGCCGAGGTGTTGCCGGTGGAAGCACAGGCCACCCATTCGTAGCCTGCGGCCCGCGCGAACGTTGCAGCCGTGGTCATGCCCGTGTCTTTGAAAGAGCCGGTCGGGTTCATGCCCTGATGTTTGGCGAAAAGATATTTGATGCCCGCGCTCTTTGCGCACTGCGGCATCTCGTACAGCGGCGTGTTTCCCTCGCGAATGGTAATGATCCTGTCTTCGGGGATTTTCGGAAGCACTTCGCGAAAACGCCATACGCCGCTCATGTCGGCCGGCTCGAAAGATGCGCGGCGACCGAGCCACAGCTTTTTCAACGCCGCGGCATCCAGGCCATCGGGCCCACACGCGCCCCATCCGGGATAGACAATTTCGAGCAGGTCGCGGCAGGTCTCGCAGCGAAACCGGTCGGCCAAAGCCGTGCGACCGCAGCCAATGCAGCGCAGGTGGGACACACTTTTGTCAGCTTTGATTGCTTGTTCAGCCATTCAGCGCAGAGTTTTCCCGCGAAACATAAGAATAACAGAGGCAGAATTGGCGAGAGAAAGAAGGGGGGTCTCGCTCTGAAAGCCAAAAGTGAGACGCCCCCACAAAGACTATCGGGTAACCAGGACCTTTTCTTCGCTATCGTCAGTGGTGTGAACGCTCGCATTCGGAAACGGCGAACCTGGTACCGAAAGCAGTTGTCCGTTTCCCTGGCTTATCGAAAACCCGAGGACGGCGTTCGAACCGGCCCCCCCGCACCCTGACTGAGTAGTGCCAAGGCTGTAAATAAAGGTGCTCGAGGGATCCACATTCACCGTGTAGGGACTGCAGATTCCGCGCTGCGCATTTGTAGCGCCAGCATAGGTCAATGCCCCAGTGCCCTGGTTGATGCTAAAAATCGAAAGCTCATTGAACTGTGTATCGCCGACATAAATGAACTTGCCGTTGGGGGCAATACTTTCTGTCCACGAATAGGGACAAGCTCCAAATGCATTGAAGGAACAAAAGCTTTGCTCCGGGTAAGGAGATCCTGCCAGGTTACTGAGCGCGCCAGTGGTTCGATCAATAGAGAACCCCGCGACGGCACTTTCGATGCCCAGCACGCCATACAGATACTTCCCCGTGGGTTCAATGGCCAGGTCCGTGGGCGATTCCTGACAGAAATCCGCGCTGGGATTGCAGGCGCCGACCGGCACTATGAAGGGGCTGCTGGGAACGGGCGTGAGCGCACCGTTTGTCCCGTTAATCGCGAACGCTGCCACTGCACCCGCGCCGCTGGAACTCGCGGAGACGTACAGGTATTGTCCCTTGGGATCCATGGCGAGCGCAGGAAGTCCATTTGGCGAAAGGGCGAAAGGAGATCCCGGCACGGGTTGTAACGAGCCATCAGCCTGCACCGCAAACGCATTAATGTCGCTTGCTGTTATCGCGCCGTTACTCGAAGTCGAGCTACTAACGTAAACAAATTTGCCTGCCGGATGCACGACCACCCGATGTCCGACTCCAGCGAGCGCGTACGGTGATCCCGGGACCTGGAACAGATCGCCGGTATTGCGATAAATGAAATAGGCATCCATGTCATGTAGGCCCTGATTGGCCACATATAGTCGATACCCGCCGGGGTCGGAAGCGATGTCCACTGGACCCCAGTGCGCCCATGTGGAACCCTGGCTAGTAGGGGTGATCGCACCCGTCAACGGATTAACCACATACTCCGCCACCCGCCCCGCAGCAAATTCCGTCGCATAAAGAAATTTGGGTGGGGCAAGATTAATTTTGGAAACGGTGACGTTTACCGTGGCTTTGCCGACCCCGCCGCAATTGTCCCCGGCCTGCACAACTGTGTTGTACGAGCCGACGGGAAGATTGATGTTCGTATTCAACTGGCCCGCATTGACGGTGTAAGCGCTGACGCCGGGCGCCGTATAGATTCGCATCGCGGCAATGCCCTTGGGACATGCGGAACTGGACGCCGAAGCAACGTAATTGACTGGAGAACCCACACTGGAACCGGTTCCGGGAGACGTCACCGTTACAACAGGGGTTGTGGCAGTGGCCAGCGTCGCTGACCCCATGAGAAGCGAGAGCAGATAGACCCTGCGATACATCTGAAGAACCTCGATTTGAAGTGTTGATTTGATGAGAAGGCAGAACAGCGTAGTTGCCCCTACGGTATTACGCGCAATGAAGGCAGGAAAAAAGAAAAGAGACCTACCGCAAAACTCCTCAGCAGATTCAGGTATGCTCCGGGTTTCCGGACGGTCCGCCCCTTCCCGGACGGTCCGCCCTTGCCCATGCCTCCGGGAAGAAGTTACCCTTGAACCTGTACTTCTTGAACCCGTACTTAAGGAGCCAGTTATGAAGCGGCATCCATTCCATCCCGAAACCAAAGCCGTCCGCGGCGGCGAGGACTTGGAAAAGCGCAACGCGCCTCTGGCTCAGCCGATTTATCAGACCTCGACTTTTCAAGTCACCAACTCTGACGAGCAAGTGCGGGCGACCAGCACCGACATGTTCTACACCCGGTATGGCAATCCCACGCACACTGCCGTGGAGAAGCGCATTGCCGAACTCGAAGGCACCGACGCCGCCTTGCTGTTTGCATCCGGCATGAATGCCATCACCACCAGCATTCTTGCGCTGGTGAAGGCTGGCGATCACATTGTCGCGCAACGCGACATTTACGGCGGAGTCACCAAGTTCCTTTCCAGTTGGCTGCCGAGGCTGGGCATCGAAACCACGTTTGTGGATACGACTGACTACGATCAGCACGAAAAAGCCATCAGGCCCAATACGAAACTCCTCTATCTGGAATCGCCGACGAATCCCATGCTGCGGGTCGTTGATCTGCGCAAGACCGCCAGCATCGCCCGCGAACATGGCCTGATCAGCGCGATTGACGGGACTTTTGGGACGCCGGTGAACCAGCGCCCGGCGGAATTCGGAATGGACCTGATTCTCCACTCCGGCACGAAATACTTCGGCGGACATACCGACCTGATCTGCGGCGTCGCCGCCGGGCGCCGTGAACTGATCGACACTATTCATGCCACGCGCACCACGCTGGGAGGAGTAATGGATCCGCACGCAGCTTTCATGCTGCTGCGCGGAATCAAGACCCTCGCCGTGCGGGTGAAGCAGCAGAACGAAAGCGCTTTGCGCATTGCGGAATTTCTCGCGGGACATCCGAAAGTGCGGTCGGTGAATTACCCGTTCCTGAAACAAAACCCCCAGCGCGCGCTGGCCATGGAGCAGATGAGCGGCGGAGGCGGCGTGCTCAGCTTTGAAGTCGAAGGAATGGGCGAGCACGCGAAGCGCGTGAGCGAAGCCCTTCAGCTATTCACGCTGGCCCCAAGCCTGGGCGGCGTCGAATCTCTCGTCTCGCTCCCCGTACTCACCTCGCACGCGTCAGTCTCCCCAGAGCACCGTCGCAAAATGGGCGTCACCGACCAACTGGTTCGGCTGTCCGTTGGAATTGAACACGTGGATGACCTGATCGCCGACCTCGGCCAGGCGCTTGCCGTAGCCGTGCCGGAATCGCATCAAGTTGCGGTCGGATAACGACAACATGCCGAGCGCCGCCGCCATCATCGGATTAGGGTTCGTGGGTAAGGCCCACCTGGAGGCGCTGCGGCGGCTGGGCATTCCTGTACGCGGAATTCTAGGCAGCTCGCCCGAGCGCACAAAGGAAGCCGTCCGCGAGTTGAAACTCGAACGGGGCTACACCTCGATTGACGAACTGGTCAGCGATAAGGAAGTGAAGGTCGTTCACGTATGCACGCCGAACTACGTTCATTACGAACAAGCGAAAGCCGCTATGGACGCGGGCAAGCACGTCATGTGCGAAAAGCCGCTGGCCATGAACACGAGCGAAAGCAGCGCGCTGATTGGTCTGGCAAGGCGGCGGAATGTGGTCGGCGGCGTTGCCTACAATCTTCGCTACTATCCGCTCTGCCACGAGGCGCGCAGCATCGTGCAACGCGGCCTGATCGGCGAGCCACGGCTGATTCACGGCAGCTTCCTGCAGGACTGGCTCGTGTATCCAACCGACTGGAACTGGCGCTTGCAGCCGGAACTCGGCGGGGACATGCGGGCGGTCGCCGACATCGGCACCCACTGGCTTGACCTTGTGAGTTGGATTTCCGGTAAGAAAGTCACCGAACTGTGCGCCGATCTGGCGACCGTGAACCCCGTGCGCAAACGCCCGCGCGGCCGGGTGCAAACGTTTCAGCAGACAGATGGAGAGACCGACGACATCCGCATCACGACCGACGACTACGCCTCGATCCTTCTCCGCTTCGAAGGGAATGCACGCGGCGTGTGCACGGTCTCGCAGGTCAGCGCCGGCCGCAAGACTCGTTTATGGTTTGAGATTGACGGCTCAGAAGGCTCGCTTTCATGGAACTCGGAAGAGCCGAACACGCTTTGGGTTGGCCGGCGCCGCGAACCGAACAGCGAAATCATCAAAGATCCGGCGATCATGAGCCCTGAAGCGCGCGGATATGCAGCTTACCCGGGCGGCCACGCCGAAGGTTATCCCGACACGTTCGTTCAGTTGTTCAAAGATTTTTACGCCTACATGGAATTGGGCGACTCCACCCGCCCGCGCTCGTTCCCAACCTTCGAAACTGGCCACACGGAAATGCAGCTCTGTGAGTCCATTGCGCTAAGCGCGCGCGAACGGCGCTGGGTCGCCCTCGATTAGCGAGGAATACCCACACCTGGTGAAGGGAGTACTTCGTGAAACGCAGGGCGTTCTTCATCGCGTCCCTCCTCACGGTCTGCCATCTGCGACTTCTATCGCAAATACCGCCACGAAAGGTCTGTGGAGTGAGGTTGGCTGTATTCCCTGCGACGCCCCGACTGAGGCTTTTTGTTAAACTTGTCGCGGGTTGCCAAGCCCACCTCGTGCCGCGCGGCCTCATCCAACGGCACGATGTAAGGAGTTTCCAGCCATGAAGCGCGCAATCAAGTGGATCGCAATCATCGTTGCAATTCTAGTCGTTCTTGCCCTTGCCCTCCCGTTTCTCATCGACGTCAACGCCTTTCGTCCAAGGATTGAATCCGAACTCACCAACGCCCTCGGACGCAAAGTCACGGTCGGCAACCTGAGCCTGTCGCTGTGGTCGGGCAGCTTGGCGGCGGACAACATTACGATCGCTGACGATGCCGCGTTCAGCCGCACGCCCTTTGTGAAGGCAGATGCATTGAACGTCGGGGTAAACGTGCTCCCACTGGTTCTGTCCAAGAAACTTGAAGTCCGGAATATCACGCTCAAGAAGCCGCAGGTAAGTCTGCTGCGCACGCCAGGGGGCAAGTGGAACTTTTCCACCATCGGGCCAGCCAACGCCAGCGCCACTCCGGCGAACAAGACCGCGTCCGAACAGGACCTCGAACAGAATTTCTCCGTGGGTGAATTGAACATCCGCGACGGACAGATCACCGTTGCAGACACCAATGCTCCGGCCCGAGCACGCGTGTACTCGAACGTAGACGTCACCGTGAAGAATTTTTCTTTCAGCTCACAGTTCCCGTTCACCCTCTCTGCCGATCTCGCTGGCGGCGGAAAGGCAAAACTCGACGGCACCGGCGGCCCAATCAATCGTAACGACGCTTCGCTCACCCCGCTGCTGGCCAAGATTTCAGTGGACAAGCTGGACCTGGCGAAATCCGGCTTCGTCGATCCGTCGGCTGGATTCGCAGGCAGCGTGAATTTCTCCGGCAACGTTGATTCCGACGGCGCTTTGGCTCACAGCAAGGGCGAGGGCAGCGCGGATGGGCTTCAGCTTTCGCCCAAAGGCAAGCCTGCCGCAAAATCCGTCGCGCTGAAATACGCCACCTCTTACAACCTGCAGAAGGAATCCGGCCAACTCACACAGGGCGACGTGATGGTTGGCAAGGCGATTGCCAAACTGAGCGGAACCTACGATACCCACGGGACGGCGGCCGTCCTGAGTATGAAATTGAACGCCGACAACATGCCTGTTGAAGACTTGCAGACGTTGCTGCCGGCGCTGGGCATCGAATTGCCGAAAGGCTCGTCCTTGCAAGGCGGAACGTTGTCGTCCGACTTGACGATCAATGGTCCGGTCAATCAACTGGTAATTACTGGGCCGGTGAAACTTGTGAACACCAAGCTCGCGGGCTTTGACCTGGGATCGAAGCTCTCGGCGATTTCCGCGCTGAGCGGCGCGAAAACCGGGTCAGACACTTCCATTCAGAATTTTAGTTCTGACGTGCACTATAGCCCGAGCGGTGTGCAGACGCAGAACATCAACCTGGTAATTCCCGCCATCGGCACTATCACCGGCGCCGGAATCATGAACTCGCAGAATGCCCTGGACTACAAAATGTCCGCCGCGTTGAACGGCGCAATGGTCGGCGGGCTTTCCAAAATGGCCGGGCTTGGCGCTAACAGCGCCACCATTCCTTTCTTTATTCAAGGCACGGCATCTGACCCGAAGTTCATGCCCGACGTGAAGGGCATGGTCAGCGGACAACTCGGCGGCCTGACGAAGAAACTCGGTACAAACGTCCCCGGCGGACGGAACACCCAAGGCGCGGTGGATGCCCTTGGCGGCTTGTTCGGCAAAAAGAAGAAGTAGGCTACTGCAGCTTGATGAACGCCACGCCGTAGCCGTTCAGCGTCAAATTGATCGACGATGACGGCGAAATCGAACTCGCCGTTGGACCAGTCGTAGCACTCGTCGTCGAGTCGATTACCAGCTTACTCGCGCTGCTGAACGATCCCAGCGAACTGGTGTTGATGGAAACGTTCGCCGTCAGGCCAGCGCCATTGTTGTCAGAGAACGAAGCCACCGCGTGATTTGAAACCATGACCACGACGCTGCCATCGGTATTCAGGACAGGCAAAACTTCAATCTGCGCATTGTTTGTATTCGTGTAGTTCAGCAGCTTCTGGCCCGTGCCCGCCGGGAAGTACCGCTCCAGCCAGTAATCAACCCAATAGCTCAGCTGCGTGTTCCCCGTGTTGTAATCGACTTCCCCGAACTGGGCGTCAGCATTGAAGTCCCAGTGATGCAGCAGCTGCGTTCCGGCCTTGCCTACCTGCGAAAAAACGTACGGGCGCCACGCGGCGAAGAAAGCGCTCGATCCGCGCCGGTCGAGCACAAACGCCTGGCCGGGATTGCAAGCGCTGCCGCCTGAGCCGTTGCCGAAGTCAGCATTCACGTTGTTTTCCGTGATCCATACGGGAACATTCGCCAGCGCGGGATTCGCCGAAAGATAGGTGTAAATCTGCTGCACACTGGTCGCGAAGCTTGGAACCGTGTTGAAGACCTGAGCATCGGTATCGCGCTGGTTGCAGGATGAATAGTAGTGGGTCGCCAGCACATCGACCTGCGCATTCACGTTGGCGGCAAAGGTCTGCACCCAATCTTCGGTGCCGCAGCATAATTCCAGCGCGGCGAACTTGATCGTGGGATCGACGGCCTGCATCGCGGGCACCACTTGGTTGTACACAGCGGTATAGTCTGCGGCGGCCGTCGCACTATTGAACCCATTGATGCTCGGCTCGTTCAAAATTCCCCACCACGTGATCTTCTGGTTCGGATACGACGGCGAGACGTGGAAGGCATTATCCAGGGACGTGAACCCGCCTTTGTTGTAATAGCGCACCATGTTTTGCGCATAGGAAGTAAAGGCGTTCGCGTCAAGGGTTCCGCTTGTACCGCCGCCGGACCACATGAACGAAGGCGCCCATCCCAGCTGCAGCTCCGGGCTATGGTCGCCGACGGTCAGCACCGGCTGAGTAATTGCGTCGAGAAAAGAAAAGTCCCACGTGGTGGCGGTATCTTGCGGAACGCCTTTCGACACCGTTTGCAGGCGGATATGGCTCGGCTGCAAATTTGCCAGCGGCGTAACTGCACTGGGAAGATTCTGGAAAAACGTGTAATCCCACTCCGCCGGCTGAAATGAGGTTGACATGGCCAGGTCAAAGCCGCCGTTCGTGCTGTTGCTCACCGCAACATTGGCATTCGCAGTAGGCGGTGGTGGTGGAGGTGGGTTCGTAGTAGTCGTGCCGCCGCCGCAGCCCAGCGCTGCACCAAGCGTGACGAGAAGCAGAGTTGGAATAAGACTCTTCATGATCCGAGATTGTATTACGAGTGGGAAGTCGACAATAGCGCAAGAAAGCACGGCCGCCCAGGGCGAAAGTTTTTCCCGCGTCACGGGTAAGAAAGTGCCTGCTCACGATGAGCGCTCGCGGGGCTGAAGATCGTCTGAGAACCGCTGTGCCGGACCGGCACGAAAGCCAAGTGTAGACCGCCATCGCAACCGGCCAATGCGGCGATCGTGACGAGAAGGAGGCATGAAACAGAGTTTTGCATGTCCGCCTTTGTATTAGGGGGCAGTGTCGGTCATTTTGCTGGACGCTCGCTTCAGGTTGGTTGAACGTCGAATCCTTCGCATCGACTCAGGCCCAATAAAGCGGCGGCCGGTGAGGAGGGATCCCGGCCGCCTTGCCGCCCCATGTACATATCTATAGCGCCATTGCCTCAAGAGCAGCCCGGTCTTTGATCACCAGAGTTGAGCCCTCAAGCCGGATCAGGTCTTTCTTTTTCAGGTCGCTCAACAGACGGGTAACGGTTTCCCGCGACGCGCCGATGCGCTGAGCCATCTCTTCATGCGTGGCAGGCTGTTGAATTCGCGCGTCTTGGGTGAGCGGCCCTCCGCGCTCCACCCGAGAGAGGAGTAGCCTTGCCAGCTTGCCCGAGGAGGAACGGGCGAGAATGAGATCATGAATGTCACGGCACGCCGATTGCAGGTCCTTGCTGACGGCCAAGGCAGAACGGAGTCCCAGTTCTCCGCTCTGCGCCATCAGCCGGAGCAGCGCTTCCCGCTCAACAAAGTTGACCAGGCATGGGCCCACTGTTTCGGCGGTCACCTGATAGGCTTCGCCGGAAATCATAGCGCTGAGGCCGATTACTTCCCCAGGCTGGACCATCTTGAAAATGAGAACTTTCCCTTCCCTCGAAGTGGTCGAGAGCTTTATCTTGCCCGAGCACAGGACGAATGCACCCCTGGGCATTTGCTCTTCCACGAAGAGAATCGCGCCGCCGGGATAAGTAGTCAAGTGCAAAAACTCGCTGAACACTTTGGTGGCGCTGGGCGAGAGCGCGCAGAACCATCCGTTCTTCTTCAAGTGACACTGATTACAGTCTTCAACCATCGGCAGCCCGTACGGCGTATTCATTTCCCCTGCCTCCTGGAACTGATTGTCGGTAATGCCAAAGCGACCTTCGGAAGAATTTGCAATCTCGCGCAGCCCCCCCGGGTGCGGCGGAGGTCGCGGACCAAAAGGCGCCCGTTCTCGGTTCGGGCGAGCAACTCGGCGGCCTGTGCACGAGCGCCGCGGTTCCCGTACCGCATGGCCTGCACCAGCTCCCATCCGGCGCTGGTTTCTGCATTGACGTGCCAATCTAGTCCGCAGTGAAACAGGTAGAGCGGATCGTACCTGAGCTGAACCGGCGGTTTCGCAGCACGGGCGTAACGGATCGCGCAAGCGTGGCTGGCCAGATGGTTTCGCTTCTTCCTCTTCTTTTGTGCACGGCGTCGTACGTACACAGCGGAAGGAAGAAGCGTGTCTTGCCCGTTCCAACGAATCTGCCGGACCAACATAGACGGCCTGACCTCAAATAGAGCAACAGCTTTAGCAAAGCACCCTAGAGGCCAAAGTAGAGGGGAGTCTAAGTACTACCAACTAAGGATTCTGTAAGTGGCTAGATCCGACACTGCGGTGTTGTAAGTGGCGAAACTAGTAACCAACTGCCGAAGGGTCGGCAGCAAAGCGGCCCCATCCCAGAATGGAACGGGGATCAAACCAACTGTTCTCTGTCCACTTGCACCGTCAGAGGAGTTAGCTGCGTTTCCTGCGGGACTACGCTTGGTACTCTTCCCGAGCAATGCCCAGTTTCTGCATGCGCGACTGCAGGGTGGTTCGCTTCATCCCGAGACGCGCTGCCGCGCCCCGGGCCCCGGCAATGACGCCGCCCGACTCGCGCAGGGTTCGGAGAATATAGCTTCGTTCTACGTCCTCCAGAGTGCTGCCAGGCCGCTTCGTCCCATCACGTAACTCACCGATAGGGCTAAACAGTGCCACGCCCTGCGTCAGAATCACTGATCGTTCAATAAAGTTTTCCAGCTCACGAATGTTTCCCGGCCAGTGCCACTGCTCCAATTCCACCATGATTTCCTCGGGAACGGATTCAATGGTCTTACCCATCCGGCGCGCGAATTTCTGCACGAAATAACGGGCCAGCAACCTGATATCGCCGGGCCGCTCGCGCAAGGGCGGTAACCGGATGGGGAAAACGTTCAAGCGGTAATAGAGGTCGCTGCGAAACTGGTGATCCTCGACTGCCTTGGCCAGATCGCGATTGGTGGCGGCCACTAACCTGACGTTCACGCGAATGGTGCGAATGCCCCCCAGGCGCTCAAACTCATGGTCTTGCAGCACCCGCAGGAGTTTGGGCTGCACCTCCGTGGGAATCTCCCCAATCTCGTCGAGAAACAGAGTCCCTTTGTCCGCCAATTCCAAGCGCCCCACCTTCTGACTCACCGCCCCGGTAAACGCTCCTTTTTCGTGTCCAAAGAGTTCGCTTTCCAAAAGTCCGGTGGGGATGGCGGCGCAGTTCAGCTTGATGAAGTTCCCCTCACCCCTCGAACTCAGGCGATGCAGAGCGCGCGCGACTAGTTCCTTGCCAGTTCCCGTTTCTCCAAGCACGAGAACTGTCGCGTCGCTGGGTGCGGCGATTTCCACTTCTTTCAACACCTGGTACAGGGCAGGACTGTTGCCCACCACTTCTCCGAAGTTGTGCAGCGAAATTACTTCCTGTTCGAGGTATAGCTTTTCTTTGGCAAGCTTGTCCTTCATCCTGGCGATTTCGTCGTAAGCACGGGCGTTATCGATGGCTAATGCCACCTGAGCCGCGATCTGAGTCAGCAGAACCATGTCGTTTTCGGAAGGCTGAGTTTCGCGCTGGCTGGCGAGCCCCAGCGCACCCAGCTTGCGGCCATGGGATATGAGCGGAAAACAGGCGAAGGTTCGAATGCCCGCAGCCAGCAGTTCCCTGGTGTGCTCCGAACCGATCAATTCAAGGTCTGCCTGGCTGAATTGCATGGTGTCCCCTCGCTTATAAGCGATTCCGGCGGGGCACTCGGAAACAGGAACTCGGGTCTCCGGGGGAACGATGGACATTACATTTTCAGCACCCAGAATGTAGAACCTCATCTCATCGCTATGTCTCTCATACAGGGCTATATGGGTATAGTCCTCTTTGATCACGCGATGGAGAAGCCGGGGAACATCCTTAAACAGTTTCCGCATGTCGAGGCTGGATATCAGAGCAGAATTTACGTCGAGCAGGGCTTCGAGACGCTCTTTTTCGGAACCCACGACGTCCGCCATCACCGCGTTCTCCAGCATAAGAACGATCAGTTGAGCAGCATGCTCAAGATACCGGATGTCTTCTTCGGAAAAAGCCCCGGGCTGACGGCGCAACACACCCAATATGCCGAATGTTTGCCCCTCGTTACTTAGAGGCACGGCCCGGAAGGAGCGGAAGCCGCGGGCAATTACAGTTTCACGGAGATCAGGAAACCGGAGGTCACTGGCGACGTCGCTCACTTCAATCGCCTGCGGCCCATCCAGCACCAACCCCAGCGACTCCGGCAGAACCGGGACGTGTAAGGGCATGCGCTCCTCGCCTGCCTGCATCATGACGTCAATCATTTTGGTGGAACGGTTGTAGAAACCGAAACCAAGATGGTCGAAATGCAAGTTCAGGCGGAAACTTTTGAGAAGTTCCGCAAGAACGTCTTGAATGCCGCGGCGCGGAGACCGCGGGTCAGGACTTCGGGGCAGATTTCGGTAGGCGCCGAATAACTCCTCGACGCGTAGGACAATTATATTTGGATAACTCGCATCACCATGTTGCACCGAGACCCACTGACTCCCCCTCGATGCAAAGCCGAATTCCCAGAATTGTACTCCCATTCCCACAGTTTCCAAGTTCTTTCAGGAGCGAGCTGCCGCGGGACGCCCGATCGATATCACAAAACTTTGGTTATGGGGCGACTGCGGCGGGTTGCCGTATAATGAGCCATCCCCATGAAGGCCTACGTGTACGTGTCATTGAAGCGGAGCGTCCTGGATCCCCAAGGCAAGACTATCCAGGGGGCGTTGGACAAGATGGGCTACAAAGGCCTGCAGGATGTGAGGCAGGGGAAGTACTTTGAGCTGGCATTGGACGGCGCATTGAGCCGTGCTGAAGCAGAAGCAGAAGTCGCGCGAATCGCGCGCGAAGTACTGACCAACCCAGTGATGGAAGAATTCCGGTATTCCCTTGAAGAATAGAGCTTTTGCGTTTTCGAGCAGTCCTCCCCCCACAACAACCTAGGAGCAGTTCGCATGTGCGGAATCGTGGGATATGTTGGTAAGAAACGTGTCGTTCCGGTCATTCTGGACGGCCTGCGGCGGCTGGAGTATCGCGGTTATGACTCAGCCGGAATTGCGGTTTGCGGCAATGGCGACGGGCTCCAGATCCGCCGGGCTGAGGGCAAGCTCCGCAACCTGGAAGAGGTCATCCGCCTGAAGCCGATGGACGGAACCTACGGCATTGGCCACACCCGCTGGGCCACACACGGTCGCCCCACCGAAGAGAACGCGCACCCCCATCGCGACTGCACGGGAAAAATTGTCGTGGTTCATAACGGCATCATTGAAAACTATGTTTCGCTGAAAAAGAAATTGATCGAGGAAGGCCACAAGTTCACCACAGAGACCGACACCGAAATCATCGCACACATGATCGAGAAGTATTACGTGCAGACCGGCAACGGGCACCGGCCGTCACTGGAAGAAGCCGTTCGCAAGACGGTGACGCAGCTCACTGGCGTTTTTGCGCTGGCGGTCATCTCCGTCGATGAACCAAACAAGATTGTGGCTGCACGCATGGGCCCGCCCGCCGTCATCGGCCTGGGCAAGGACGAATACTTCGTAGCCTCTGATGTTCCGGCAATTCTTTACCACACGCGCGATCTCTTCTTCCTGGCAGACGGTGATCTCGCCGTCCTTACGCCCGAAGGCGTGCGCCTCACCGACTTCAGTGGTCAGCCCATCACGCGCCAGGTGCAGCACGTCACGTGGGACCCGATCATGGCGGAAAAGGGCGGATTCAAGCACTTCATGCTCAAGGAAATTTATGAGCAGCCACGCTCGGTGCGTGACACCACCCTCGGACGCATCTCGCAGGAAACCGGCCACGTATTCCTTGATGAAATGGAAATCACCGAGGCCGAGTTCAAAGCCGCAAAGAAGATCAACATTGCCGCCTGCGGCACCAGTTGGCACGCCGCGCAGGCTGGCAAGTTCATGATCGAACGCATGGCGCGGATCCCGGTCGAAGTGGACTACGCCAGCGAATGGCGCTATCGCGATCCCATCGTTCCTGCGGACACCATCACGATCGTGATTTCGCAGTCCGGCGAAACCGCCGACACCATTGCCGCGCAGCGAGAAGCTAAAGCCAAGGGCTCGAAAACTCTGGCCATCTGCAACGTCGTCGGCTCCATGATTACTCGCGAAGCCGCCGGGACAATTTATACCCATGCCGGCCCGGAGATTGGCGTGGCTTCCACCAAGGCGTTTACCGCTCAGCTCACCGCGCTGTATCTGTTCGCGCTTTACCTGGGACAGGTGCGTGGCGCCATTTCGCCCGACAAGGCTAAGGAGATGGTGCACGAGCTCACCCGCATCCCCGGAAAACTCGAGCAGTTGCTCACGCACGAAGAAGACTGCGAAGACCTGGCCAAGCAGTACGTCCGCTCACAGGACTTCCTGTTCCTCGGACGCGGCATTCACTATCCCATCGCGCTCGAAGGCGCGCTCAAGCTGAAGGAAATTTCCTACATCCATGCCGAGGGTTATCCGGCGGGTGAGATGAAGCACGGACCGAACGCGCTGATCGACGAAAATCTTCCCGTCGTGATTATTGCCACGCGCGATCCTAAGGACGCACTTTCCATGGTCCGCTACGAGAAGACCACCTCGAACTTGAAGGAAGTGAAAGCCCGCTCCGGACAAGTGATTGCCATAGCGACCGAAGGCGACGAGGAAATTAAAGAAGCGGCCGATCATGTGATCTACATTCCAGAAGCTCCGGAAGAACTGCTGCCGATTCTCGAAATCGTTCCGCTGCAGCTGCTGGCTTACCACATTGCAGTTCGCCGAGGCTGCGACGTGGACCAGCCGAGGAATCTGGCGAAGTCAGTGACGGTGGAGTAGATTTCAGTACTCCGCAACCTCGACATCCGTTTGCCGAAAATCGTCGCCTTTGAACAACAGCGGTTCACCCATCTCTTTGGCGAGCGCGTAGGCAAAGCAATCGCCGAAGTTGAGTCCGGCCCGATGCCGACCCTTACCGTAATCGCGATAGGCTTCGCGCGCAATTCGGGCTTGTTTAGTGGATACCGGCTCGATTCGAATCCCCATTAATTGCAGGAACTCATCGAATCCGCGACTCAGGGTTGCATTGCTACGGCCGTCGATAACAATCCCGGTCTCGATGTAGTTTGCCGCGGATAGACTGCGACTGGGCGCCGCAGCAATCGCACGCTCCATGGTATCGCCTTCCGCCTCACTCCCCAGAATTGCAATAATTGCTGAGCTATCAACAATCATTTCGGCAACCCTTTCTCATCGTAAAGAAGCTCGGCATGGTCGGGTAAGTGCCGTCCTTTTAACTGGGCAGCAAAATCTGCTCTAATTTTACGAACCCGCTCAGCACTTCCCTTACTCTTCACTCGTTCCAATCGCTCTCGAAGGGCTTCCTTAACGGCTGCGCTCATGCTCTCACCCGTCATCGCGGCAAGCTGCTGCGCCAAGCGGTGGGTCTCTTCATCCTTGATATTTAAATTCATGGTAGAATTCTACCATATTCATCTACCATTCTACCAAGCTGCTTTATGGCTAGGAAAAAAACCGCAACCCCAGCTCCCCACACAGCAAACGCCGCGTCTACCACCCACCGGGGAGCCACCCCGACCCGCCGCAGCACGAATGGCAGAAAATTCCATGTGGTGAGGTGCTGGTAATCCCATGGATCGTTCTTGGTCGCTTCGGTCATCAGGCCCCATGCGTCCATCTTGCCCAGAGCAAACGCGACGATGTTCTTCATTCGCAACCAGACCACCCACTGCGGACGCCCGAAGTCCATCACCTGGTAAACCTCGAGCGACAGCCAGAAAGCCAGCGACGCAAGCTGAATGACCAGGCTTGCGGCGATCACGCAACTTCCCGCGGCCCAGACAGCACGGCTCAACTGTGCGCGAAACTTCAGCAGTAGCGGAACTGAAATGAAGCCCGCCAATTCGGCTGCGGTGGAAACGTAGCGATCCCCCCAGGCGAAGTCGCCGCTCCAGATCGTGTAACGGGCGTATAGGCAAACGTAACCCAGCACCAGCAGCAGGCTGGTCGCAACATACGCTTTCAGGGGAGGGCTGAACTTTCTCCATGCAATGAACGCCAGCAGGAGCGTAAGAATTATGAGAGGGTCAAACAGGAAGATCGACTTCTCGGGCGTGATGAGCGCGCCGAGAAATCCGACATGAAATGGCGTTTCCCACGGATAGTTCGCCGGCACCGCCGGGTTCTGCAGCCGGTGCTCAAGCGTGAAGTAGTGCACGTATGTCGTCGTCCAACTTCCGAAGCGGTAGAACTGGTAGAGACGATCGGAGAACAGGAATACGGCGTAGATCGGGAAGGCGACTTTCAAATAGGTGATTAGGGAATGGCGTAGCTTAGGCCACAAGCCCGAAGTCGTCGAACCGCGCGTGAGCGGACGGGTTTGGAGGCCCGTTCCCACGCGGTCAGTGCCTTTATCGAACCACAATGCCAGAAGCAAGAACGCGCCGCCGAAGATCAGATCGAGGCCGGTCGTCAGCCGCGTCAGCAGGTTCAGCCCGAACGCCGCCGACCCGATTACGAGTGCGCGGCTCTTCCCCGTTTTGAGCCATTCGAACTGGTAGCGAAACCCCGCCAGGGTCAGCAGCAGAATGTAGTTGTTCTCCATCATGTTCTGCGTGTAGTGGAGATGGGTGGTGCAAAGCAGCAACCCCAATACGCCAGCGACGGACTGTCCGACATCGAATCCGAGCAGCAGCAAAAATCGATAACAGACCAGCGCGGTGAGGACGGTGATCAGAATTTGCGTAGTGTAGGTGACGAAGATGCTGCGGATCGTGGGATCGGTTCCTTCGTAATCGTCGAAGACCGGCAGCTTGGAGATCGCCGTACCCACGATGTCGGCGGGCAGCATGAGCAGTGGCTGCCCGATGCCGTACCAGTCGTACAACTTGCCGCCGCGCCCGTGAACTCCAAACTCTGGATACTCGTTCGGAAACACCGCCGGCTCTGATGTCCAGAAGGAATGCGTGGTTTGGAGCCGATGCGCGGTGTCGGAGGTACCGGTGTCCCCCGACTGCACGCAAAACGCGAGCAGTCCGGCAACGACTGCGAGCCAGAAGGCGGGGGTTCGACGAAGAGCAGTCAATGTCATTGGCCTAATCAGATTATGTAGCTTCGACCCGCTCTGCGTACCTCGCGGAATTTCTTAGCGAAAGTGCTTCGCGGAGTTGGCGGTTAAGATCCTTTGACTTTCGTTGTGTCTGCATTGGCGCCCCGGTAAACCTCCGCGGCCGCGATTACGGTGTTCGAATGAATCGTCACCGTGTCCTCCACTTTCTGCGCGTATCCACCCGCGTACGTCACCATCACCGGAATGTTTCGCGCCTTAGCCACGCGGAACACAAGTTCGTCGCGCCGCTTCAACCCATCGAGCGAAAGTTTCAGCCCGCCGAGTTGGTCCTCGCAATACGGATCAGCGCCGGCCATGTAGCAGATCAAATCCGGCTCGAACTGGCGCAGTCCGGAGCTCAGCGCGTTGTCGAGCCATGCCAGATAATCGTCGTCGGCGATGCCGTCGGGTAGATCAACATCGATCGATGAGGGTGGCTTGTACACCGGATAGTTGTTCTCCTGATGAAGAGAGATGGTGAACACGTCGCCCGCATGAGCGCCATGCATCAGGGGCTTGCGTCCCAGAACCGAAGGCCTGTTCGAGGGCAACGGCTCGCTGATGGTGCGAGTACCGGCAAAAATCGCGGCGGTGCCGTTGCCCTGATGCACGTCGCAGTCCACCGTCATGGCGGTGCGAATCCTGCCGTCCTTCTGCATGCGGCGGATGGCGACGGCCACGTCGTGAATCATGCAAAAACCTTCGCCGTGATCGGGAAAGGCGTGGTGAAATCCACCGCCGATGTTGACCGCGACGCCATCTTTGAGCGCGTACTGCGCCGCCAGAATCGAACCGCCCGCTGCCAACCAGAAAGCATGCACCAGTTCCTGCGAATACGGAATTTCAAGCTCCATCTCTTCCCGCGCCGAGAGCGTTCCGGTCTTCAGCTTATTTACGTACCCCGGCGTGTGGACGAGAAGAATGTCCTGATCGGACGCGAGCTGCGGCGTGACAAAATCCGACGGATCCGCGACCCCGATCTCAATCAGGTGCCGGTGCACGCGCGAATACTTCTCCGCCGGAAAAACATGCTGGCCGATGGGGAGGTAGTATTCGTCGCTGTAGATGAGCTTGAAGGGAAGCATGAATACAGGATGATAACGGAGTACTCGCCTACTTCTTGCGCCCGACCGGCATGGGCGGGAACGGCCGCCGGATCGGCACAATTGCCCCGCGGGAAGCATCGGTCGCGGCGTCGGCGCGCGCCAGCACTTCCTGCTGAATGGCTTTCACAAAGTCCTGTATCTGCCGCTGCATCTCTTCCATGCGCTCGCGCATCTGCAGGATGATGGATATGCCGCTGATGTTGACTCCCAAGTCCCGCGCCAGGTTCAGGATGAACTCCAGCCGCTGCACATCTTCCTCGGTGTAGAGCCGCGTGTTGCCCTCGGTGCGCGACGGCTTGAGCAAGCCTTCTCGTTCGTAGAGCCGCAGCGTCTGCGGATGAATGCCATACATCTCGGCAACCGCTGAAATCATGTACGCGCCTTTGGATTTGCGCTTAGTCACGAGTTCCCTCGCTGCGCTCGGGATTTCGCAAGCGGACTCCCGCTTCGCTCACGCCCGCAAAACGGCTCAACATGTATGCGCCTTTGGCTTTGCGGTTAGTCACGGTTAAGAGTTTAAAGCATAACGCCGAAGCTGCGGCACAACTGCCACAACCGTCTGCGATCCGAACGGCGCTACCGCAATCCCGTAACTTTGGAGGCTCCCACCCTTGCCGCATCCTCTGCGGCAGGGGCGGGGCTCTTCGGATGGACGAGCGACACACCCGAGCAACTAGCTCTCAGGCTCTGTCTTGTCACGCGGCGGCGCCGATTTCATCAGTAGGCTTGCCCCATACGCCGCCACACCCGCCGCGACCACTATTGCACCGAACGCAAACGAGCTCATTCCCCGCACCCGCTCGCTCTGGCTTTGCACCATGTCGAAGCCGAGTAGCAGCATGGGTACGACGCCGACTGCGATGGCCCCGAACATCCCCCCGGGGACGCGGAACGGGCGGTTAAGCTCCGGCTCGCGGATTCGCAACGCCACGAGCGCCACAAATTCGAGGCCCAGGCTTAGCCCATAAATGAGGATGTCGAGCGTAACCAGGCGTTCGAATCCGATCCCGAGGCAGCACGCCCAGCCCACCGCCAGCACCACAATGGCAACCCAGGGCGCGCCCGTCCGCGGATGCAGCTTGCCGAAAAACTTTGGCAGCAACCCATCCTGCGCCATGGCGAGTGGCAAGCGCGAGTAGCTCATCACCAGCGCGTTGAACATCGCAAACGCGCTGAACATGCCGCCAGCGATCAATGCGGCCTTGAGCAGCGGACCGCCAAGCATGCCCGCGATTTCCGCCCACGAACCTGTTTCCCACGAAGCAGGTGGCAGGCCCGTCATCCAAACTGCCCCAACAGGCACGACGTAGCTCACCGCGACCGCCAGCAGAGCCAGCATCATTGCCCGCGGATAAGTCCGCTGCGGCTGATCGACTTCCGCTGCTATGGTGGAGGCGTTGTCCCAGCCCATGTAATTCCACATGCAGATCAGTAAGCCGCCGATCAATCCGACATTGGACGCGGCCGGAGCCGAGTGAAAAAGCGCTCCGTGCTTCCACGGCGAGAGCAAAACGATCGCCGCAAACGGCGCCGAAAGCGCGAAGAATAGCCACAGTGACGTCGTTGAAACCACCTTCACTCCGGCGATATTCAAAACGGTGCAAGCGATGACCACGGCGAGGCCTGCCATCACCCCGCGATGCCCCACAGAGAACCACGGCAGCAGCTGCGTGAGATATGCCACAAACAGCGCAGGATAAATCGCCATGTCGAAGATCGAGGCGGCGAGTGAAAGCCATGCCTCCTGGAATCCCCAGAAGTCTCCCATGGCGCGCCGGACCCAGGCATAATATCCGCCTTCAAAGGGCAGCGCGGCGGAAAGCTCGCCGATCATAAACGTAGTCGGCAGGCTCCAGAGCAAGGGTGTTAGCAGAAGAATAAGGATGCCGCGCCCGTAGCCGGCGCCGTGCACAATGTCCTCGGTACCGTAGGTTCCACCCGAAACCATAAAGAACGTCGCAGCCACCAGCGGCCACAAAGTGAGGCGGGCAGATTTCTTGAGATGGGGATTAATCGAGGCTGGACTTGGCGGGGTTCGAGGTGCGACGTCAGGCTTGGGCAATTCCTATGGATTCCTCCTCGCAGCCGAGTTTGTTGTGCAGCGTTTAATGTACGGAAAACTACGCGGGATGCAAGAAGAATTTTCGCGCGGTGGAGAACATCAAAACCTTCACCACGAAGGACACGAAGGCACACGAAGGAGGGCTAGAGAGAAACATCGGCGGGCCAATGTCCAAATTGGATCTTCCGGTTTTCCTCGTGGAACTTCGTGTCCGTCGTGTGAATGCTTTTTGATTGAGGCATCGAGAGGTTATCCTCGAACCATGCTGATCCTCATGGCCGGGCTGCCGGGCACGGGTAAGAGCACACTCGGCGGTGCGCTGGCGGACGAACTCGGCGGCACCGTGATCGACAAAGACCGCGTACGCGCCGCGCTATTCAATGCTGCCGACATCGAATACTCGACCGAGCAAGACGAGTTCTGCATGCGCGTCATGTTGAAAGTGGCGGGCTATCTTTTCCGGAAGGATCCGGCGCGGAATGTCTTTCTTGATGGCCGGACATTCTCGCGTCGATACCAACTCGAGCGTGCAACCGGCTACGCCAAAGCACTTGGCCAGTCATGGCGAATCCTGGAGTGCGTGTGCAGCGAAGAGAGCGCGCGCAACCGGCTTCAGCAGGATGACTCGCATCCTGCAACTAACCGCAACTTCAATCTTTATCTGGAGGTGAAGGCCCGGTTTGAAGAAATCACGCTGCCGAAAACGGTGATCGACACAGGCCAGCCGTTGAGAACGTGCATTCAGCAAGCCAAAGCGGCCTTTGCGGACAAGGAATCAGCGAGCTAATAATCGAACAGCCAGCGCAGCCAGCGAGACTAAGGCCACTGAAGCAAGGGCTGCGTCGATACAGCGGTCTTTCCATTGCGATGAGGTTTCTGGTTTCACGGGATCTCGGTCGATCTGGGAGCTGGCGAACACTGGAGCGGGTTTCAAGGTCACAACTACTACGATACGTTGCATTCTCGATACTGACAATCCCCCTTTGGTAATCGGAAAGTAACCAGCCCTCGGCCCGTCCCATGAAAAATCCGGTCAGTGATGCTCCCGTATGATTAAGTCCATGTTTTCGCGGCGCACCAGCTGGGAGATGTCCCCGAACCGCCTGACCGCAGCTATTGAGCAGACCCGTGCGACGGGCCGTGAATTCATCGATCTCACGGTCTCGAATCCCACGCGCACCGGCATCAGATACGACCAGGTTGCGATTTTAGATTCTCTGCGCCATGAGCGTTCGCTCGACTACGACCCGCAGCCCAAGGGATTGCTCAGGGCCCGCGTGGCGGTGGCCAATTACTATCGCGCACGAGGCGAGCAGGTGGATACCGAAGCCCTGGTGCTCACCAGCGGCACCAGCGAGGGATACTCGTACGTCTTCCGGCTGCTGGCAAATCCTGGCGACGAAGTTCTCGTCCCCGAGCCGAGCTACCCGCTGTTCGATTTTCTGGCCGAACTGCAGGATGTGAAGCTGGTTCCCTATCCGCTGATCTACGATAACGGATGGCAGATTGATTTTCACTCTCTGCAGCAGGCCATCGGGCCGACGACTCGCGCGATTGTTCTGGTGAATCCGAACAATCCCACGGGCTCGTTCGTGAACACCGCAGAACGTGAACAGCTCAATGGCCTGTGCCGCAGGCACGACCTAGCGCTGATTGTGGATGAAGTTTTTCTGGACTACGCGCTCGACAGTGCGCCGCATCCGAGCTTCGCCGCGAATGACGCCGCGCTGACATTTACCCTGAGCGGGATCTCGAAAATCTCTGCGCTGCCGCAAATGAAGCTGGCATGGATTGCAGTCAGCGGCCCCGGCCATCAAACGGCGGCGGCAATGCAACGGCTTGAAGTGATCGCCGACACGTTCCTGTCGGTGAGCGCCCCGGTACAGCTGGCGGCGGAGTCCATGCTCGCACAGCGCGGCACGGTGCAATCGCAAATCGTCGCGCGAGTAAGGAAGAATCTGGCGGAACTCGACCGCCAGCTTGCCCAACACAAATCGTGCGCCCGCCTGGAAGTGGATGGCGGTTGGTACGCAGTGCTGCGCGTGCCTGTAACGCAGACCGATGAAGACTTGGCTATCGCGCTGTTACAGGAGAAGAATGTGCTCGTCCATCCCGGCCACTTCTACGATTTTCCCCATGATGGATTTCTAGTGCTTAGTTTGATCGCACGGGAGGCGGACTTTGCGTCTGGCATTCAAGCGATCTTAGGGCACCTCGACGCGTGAGCTTCTCGCCGTACGTCTCTGGTTCGTCTTCGCGCTGATCTGCGTCCCACACGGGGGCGGCTGCTCTTTCGGCGCCAGCGAAGCGAACTCGGGGCCGAGCGCCGCGATCGCTTTCCGAACATCCGCATCGCTGAAATCCCTGTCGTAAACGACTTTACCGTGCTGATCCACAACGATCGTTCGGGGAATTCCGCCGAGGCCACCAAGCGAATCAGCAATCTTTCCGTCGTCGTGAACGTTCATCCAGTCGAAGCCTTTTTTGGTCAGCATTGCGGTAGCGGTCGCCGCGTCTTCGTCCTGATCAATCGTAATGAGGACCAACCCCTTTTCTTTCCCTTCCTTGTATAGCGTGGCCAGCGAGTCGAGGCCTTTCACGCATGGCGCGCACCAGGTCGCCCAAATATCCAGGACGACAACCTCGCCTCTCAGCGAAGCCGTTGAGAGCGTCCTGCCCCCGGACGCGAGTTTCAGGTCAGGAATGGTCTGTTCTTCCAAAGATGGGCCGCCGCTCATGTGTTCCAATGGATTGGGAAAGGCATCGACAAGTTTGGCACCGGTTGGGGGAACAAAGGTAAACAACGACGCGGGTAATGAAGCGTCGAGGTCGGTCACAGGATACGTGGTTGTCGTCTTCTGGTCTTGCCTTACGGTGCCCGTCATTACGTTGATCGACGCCTCCTCATGTGACTCGCGTTTTACGTACACGTTGTTGGTAGGGTCGATCCAAACGGTTTCTCCATACGAAGCATCCGAGCCGCGCTTTTGATCCGAATGCTGCAACCGGATTACGTAGCAATCAACACTGCGGCCACCCACTTCAATGGTGGCATCCGGCAAACGCGCCGCTGATTTGTAGTGATCGCTGAAACTAGCCAGGGTCGCGCGCAAATTTTTCGCATTAAGAATCTGGTTTTCAGGTCCAACATAAAATGCTTTCTTCGGATCGTAACTGGCGGCAGCCATTTTGATGTAGATTCGCCCCTCTGGGCGATATTGCCACATTGTTGTACCGTCGCTAATCTGCAACGCGCCACCCCACCCAGAATGGCCCTCGAAGTGGAGCTGCCCGGCTTTGTCTTCAGCCGCGTTGAGCACGCTTTTCCTCCAACTGCGGTCCATCTCGTCCGAATAACTGGCTTCCTCGACGGACTCGATGTGGTATGACTTCGCATCGGCGTAGTGCTTGCTGGCGCGCATGAGTAACTCCATGCCGTTTTGGGGAACTTCGGAAGGGGATTGGGCACCCGACGCTGTAGTCGCAAGTAACATCAGGATGAACGGCTTGAGCAAGTGCTTCATTGCTGCCTCCAGACGCAGAAATGGTACCTCAATACAGGAATGCGCGAAGCAACGCATCTTGCAGTTTTCATTCTCAGAACACCGCGGTGGTCAGTTGGCAGCAGGGTTACTTCAAAAACGGGTTACTCTCGCGCTCCTCGCCGATCGTCGTGAGCGGGCCGTGACCGGGCACTACGATCGTTTCATCCGGCAGGGTTAACACCTTCCCATGCAACGAGCGGATGATCTTATCGAATGAGCCGCCCGGGAGGTCGGTACGGCCAATGCTTCCGGCGAACAAAGTATCTCCGGCGATGAGTTTTTGCTGACCTGGGAAATACAGGCAGATGCTGCCTTCGGTGTGGCCGGGAGTGTGAATCACATTCGCCACCAGCGGACCGGCTTCAACTTTGTCTGCGTCACCCACGCTGCGGTCAATCTCCACTGGGCCCGGGTTTTCCATTCCCAGCCATGCGGCCTGCACGTCCAGCATTTTTACCAGCGCGTAGTCGTTCTCGTTGAGCAGAATGGGGGCGCCCGTCGCCCGCCGCAGCTTCATCGCTCCGCCCACGTGGTCGATGTGGGCGTGCGTAATGACGATCTGCCTCACCTGCAAATTGTGTTTTTGAATGATTGCCAGAATGTCGGCAATGTCGTCGCCCGGATCGATGACCATGGCGTCGTGCGTGGTCTCGTCGCCCAGGATTGAGCAATTGCACTGGAGAGGGCCGACGGGCAGGATTTCGTGGATCATAAAAAGCTGAGGGGTCTAGGCTCTCGGCTTCGGCGGTCAGTTTCGCTTCTGACGATCAGAATTGCCGACGACGTACGACGTACGACCTACGGCCGTTCTTCCCTACTTCTTGGCCGGTGCGCTGTTCGACGCCGGAGCCTTGACGTTGTCGAGCACCGATCCGCTGCCGCCTTTGCGCGACGCCAGCACTGACAGGGTAATCGACGTGAGCATGAAAATTACGGCGCACCAGGTGGTCGCCTTGGTCAGCACGGTTGCCGAGCCGCGGGGACCGAAAGCCGTTTGGCTGCCCTGGCCTCCGAAGGCCGCGGCAATGTCGCCGCTCTGGGCGCTCTGCAGCAGTACGACGACGATGAGGAAGAGGCAAACGAAAATGTGTACAACAGTGAGCAAAATATTCATATTCTTGAATACCGATTGCCGATGACTGGCCTTTCCTTTTGAATTCAGTATTTCTGGACTTCTTAACCCTAACTCGCCGGAGCTCATTGGTGCGGAAGGCGGGACTTGAACCCGCATGCCTTTCGGCGCCACCCCCTCAAGATGGTGTGTCTGCCAATTCCACCACTTCCGCGGAGTCCTGAGACCTGGGCCGGATTGCAGCCAAAAGAGGTAAACTCAGTTTACCTTAACCTTGGGATTGCGAGAACCCCTGGTGAACAGCCGCACTAAGGCGGCTGTTTCCGTTGGTGCAACTTTTCCGGATCAATCGGGTTCAATGCGGTAGGTATAGCGCTACTCCGCGCCAAGGGGACACAACCGGTGGACAGCAAATCAGCGGCATTCTCGAGCCAATTTCACAAAGCTATTCGACTCCCGATTTTCTGCGCCGCTCTTATTCTGGCGTTCGCGGCGAGTTCACTCGGCCAGGGCCAGCCTGACCGCCGCGATTCCGATGACCGCAATTATGGCCGGCAAGATGATCGAAATCGAGATGCCCGGAATAACGACCGGAACAACGACGACCGCTACGGCCCGGGTAGAAGCGCAGGCGGCAACTGGATGCAGTACCGATCCGAAGACCCAATGACTGCGGAGAAACTCACCCGATTCGAACTTCAGGCCAACGATTCTCGCAACAATGATTCTCGTGACGGCGATGAGCGGGCGCAGGTGGTCCTTTATTGCACCGACGGAAAGCTGAAACTGGCCGACTTCCGCCCCAACCTGCGGCTTTCACGTCCCAACTGGGGCGGGTTCTGGGGACAACCGCAGATGCGCGTACGCGTCCGCGTGGACGGATCTCATGACGACCACAGTTGGAACTGGGTGAATGGCCATTTCCTTTCCATGGATAAAGGCACCACGCGGCAACTGATTGGCGCACATCTTTTCCGGATTGAGTTCAGAACGCCGGACGGCCCTCGCATTGCAGAGTTCTCGCCCGCTGGACTTGATCTGAGGCTGGTTGAAGACACCTGCGGCCTTACGCCGAAGCGGCGATAGTCAACGCTTCCACTGATCGGGCGTCAGCAAAACTGGCGCCATTGGCAAAAGGCTGCGTCCGCCGGATAAACCTGGCACCCGCCATTATTTCTTCAGCTGGGCTCCGATCGCTGCCAACCTCTCGATTGAAGGATACGATTTCGCTTCAATCACCGTGCGCTCAGCGGTCTGGGCGCCGCCTAACGCCTTAACTGCCAGTTGAACAGCCATGGCGGTCGTAGTTCCGGCGACCACGGTTGCGCTTAGCCTGCCTTCGTCCACCCATGCTTGGCCCTCGGTGGGACTCCCATCGATTCCCGTGAACGGGTGCTTCAGCCAGAGCTCGCGCTCTGCCGTATCCCCGAGTTCCTGAAACGCTTTGCGCGCGCCCATGGCAATACCGTCGGCTTGGCACCCAATGACGTCAATGCTGTCGCCGCGCGACGTCGAAAGACGCAACCACGCCGCAACTGCCTGGTGCGCTGCGTCTTCGGTCCAAGCGCTTCTCAGGGTCTTCAACTTGATATTTGGAGGTTTGGTGCTTTCCATGCCGGTGGTGCGCTGCACCGCCGCAGAACTGGTCGCAGGGCCCTGGATGTAAAGCACGGTGCCGCCTGAAGGCAATAAAGATGCGAACTGGCGCCCCTGGATGCGTCCGATGTCGGTGTGATCGCGAGTGACAGAAAAGACGGGAACCTTCGCCCGAATGCGGAGACTGGAGAGGTAATCGACATCACAATTCATTACCACCCAACCGATACCCGCGTTGACTGCTGCCTCGCCAACTCTTGCCAGTGCGGTTGCGGTTAAGGGTTCGAACAGGATGGCGTCAGGTTTTGATCCGCGCGACTGAACAATCTCGAGTAACTGTTGGCTCTGGTTAACGGCGTCGTTGTTCGCCTGCAGAATAGTGACTTCGGCGCCACACTCGGCGCCGGCCTGCATCGCCGCCTTCGCTTGCTCATTCTGGTACGCGTTGTCGTGCGGAAGCGAAACGACAAGGTTCAGCTTCTTCATGGATCCCCCGATTGTCACCAATAGTATCCTCAGTGGCGGCGAAAACATGCCAATTGTTTCGGGGCGAAGCACTTCGGTAAGCAGGTTGCCCGCCTCCGGCTGGTAATCTGGATATTCGCGGATGAGCAAAATCACTCTCATTAATATCTCTGGCGACGACCGCCCGGGCCTCACCAGTTCGCTAGCCAGAATTCTTGCCGGACGCAGTGTTCGCATTCTTGATATTGGCCAAGCTGTGGTTCACCACGCCCTTGCTCTTGGGATGCTGATCGAAGTCCCTGACGGCCACGACTTCACCCCGCTGAAAAGAGACCTCATCGTCCGCGCGCACGAGTTGGATCTGAAGATCAAATTCAGTCCGGTGAGCGCAGAAGCATTCGATCAATGGGTGCGCGCGCAGGGGAAGTTTCGATTCATCATCACCGTGCTCGGCCGGGAAATCACCGCCGAGCAGTTTGCCAGCATTACCGAAGCCGTCTCCCGCCATAGTTTCAACATTGATGTGATCGAGCGCCTTTCGGGGCGGCTGTCTCTCACCGGGCGCCAGGACGCGAACGCTTGCGTGGAGCTTCAGATCAGCGGCGTCTCGGACTCTTCCCCGGGGCTTCGGGCGGAACTGCTGGAGTTTGCCCACCGATTCGATATTGACATCGCGTTCCAGCGCGAGAGCATTTATCGGAGGAACCGCCGCTTGTTCGTCTTTGATATGGATTCGACGCTGATCGAAGGCGAAGTCATTGACGAACTCGCGAAGCTCCATGGCGTGGGCGAAAAGGTTTCGGCAATAACCGCGGCCGCAATGCAGGGCGAGTTGGACTTCAAGCAAAGCTTTAGCCGTCGCGTGGCCCTGCTCGCTGGGCTTCCCGAATCACGATTAGACGAAGTTCTGCGGACTATCCCCCTGGCAGGCGGAGCGGAGCGTTTGATTCAAAGCCTGAAGTTGCTGGGATACAAGACCGCGGTGCTATCGGGAGGCTTTACGTTTTTTGGCAGACACCTTCAGGAGCGGCTGGGCCTCGATTACGTTTTTGCCAACGAACTGGAGATTGCGAACGGAGCCGTGACGGGCCGAGTTGTCGGCGAGATTGTGGACGGCAAGAAAAAGGCTGAGTTGCTCGGCATGCTCGCGAAAAAAGAAAACATCTCGGTTGATCAAGTCGTAGCCGTCGGCGACGGCGCCAACGACTTACCCATGTTGAACCTCGCCGGCATGGGGATCGCCTTCCATGCGAAGCCACTGGTGCGTCAGAGCGCCGGTCATTCTGTGTCTCATCTGGGGCTCGACGCGCTGCTGTACCTGATCGGCGTTCGTGACCGCGACCTGGACGCGGCTGAGTTTCGCTAGGCAGCGACGCATTCTTCCGACTGCTGCCCATCATTCACGACCATGCGTCATCCCGATAGCAGGCGATTTCACCAGTGGGACGAGGGATCTCGCGTGGCGCGGGAAAGACCCGCCCTGAATCGCGGCGCCTAGGTCCTTCATCTACCTAACATGCCTGATTTCCTTTCATCCAAATCGTTTCAAAATTCAGAATCGCCGGCAGCGCCGCATCTACCCGACTCTTCCTTGCTCGACTCCTATTCGACCGCGGTCGTTTCAGCCGCGGAAAGAGTCAGTCCATCGGTTGCGAAAATCGAAGTCACGCAAAAGGCCGCCAACGATCGCAATGGCGAGCCGCGCGAGCGCCACGGCGGCGGCTCAGGATTCGTGTTCACGCCCGACGGCCTCCTTCTGACCAACAGCCACGTGGTGCACAACGCGTCGCGCATTGAGGTTTCATTGCCTGACGGCCGCCGCTGCCCTGCACATTTGATTGGCGAGGATCCTGCAACCGATCTCGCCGTCGTCCGCATTGACGCGCCGAATGTTACCGCCGTCCAACTCGGCGACTCGCAAAAGCTGCGCGTCGGCCAACTGGCAATCGCAATTGGCAACCCCTATGGATTTCAATACACCGTCACGGCTGGCGTGGTCAGTGCGCTGGGCCGGTCTTTGCGCTCCTACTCCGGGCGCATGATCGACGACGTCATCCAAACCGACGCCGCGCTTAACCCCGGCAATTCCGGCGGACCGCTGGTGGCTTCCGACGGAACCGTGATCGGCGTAAACACGGCGACAATCATGGGCGCGCAGGGCTTGTGCTTTGCCATCGGAATCAACACAGCGAAGTTCGTCGCCAGCCGCCTGTTGCAAAAAGGTCGTATCCAGCGGGCGTATATAGGAGTCGAAGCGCAGACGGTTCCGCTGCACAGGCGTGTGGTCCGCTTCTACGATCTGGCAAAAGAAACCGGGGTGATGGTCGTCGGCGTGACGAAAGGGAGTCCCGCGGAACGGGCTCGACTTCGCGAAGGCGACGTGATTCTCACATTCGGCAGACAGCCCGTCGCTGGAGTAGATGACCTGCACCGCCTGCTCACCGACACCCAGGTAGGCGTGACTAATACGATTACGGTTCTGCGCCACACCGAACGCCTGGAACTGGAGATTGTGCCGGAGGAATCGAAGGAATAGTCATTAATCACGTAGCACTCGGGGAGACGGAGAAGTAGAAGTCACTTGCTGCTGCTTCTTCCCTTTCCTTGGCGATCCTTTTCCCGCCCTTACTGGTTTCGCTTCTTTCGCGGAGGGCAATAAAAGCGGACTCTCGGTTCGTTGCAACTCCCTTTCCCCTATGTTAGTTTCTGAAACGAAAGGGATTTCCTTGCAGGCAACGGTTCCTGCCGGACTGGATGCAAAAGAGGCCGAGGTTTACCGGCGGCTCGATCCAGAACGGCTCCCAAAACACATTGCCATCATTATGGACGGCAACGGCCGCTGGGCGCGCAAACGCCACCTGCCCCGCGTCGCCGGACATCGCGCCGGAGTCACGTCCGTGCGCTATACAGTTGAGTGCGCCTCGCGCATCGGCATCCCTTCGCTCACGCTCTACGCCTTCTCCGAGGAGAACTGGAAGCGGCGGCCCAAAGCTGAAGTCGATTTCCTGATGAAGCTGCTCGCGCGGTATCTGAAACAGGAGGTCCCGACGCTGCACAAGAACAATGTTCGCCTGCAGTACATCGGGCGGCTGCACGAATTGCCGGCGTCGGTGCAGGAAAAGATGGAGTGGGCGCGCCAGGAACTTTCCAGCAACAGCGGCATGCTGCTTACGCTGGCGCTCAACTACAGCGCGCGCTCAGAAATCGTGGACGCGTTTCAGTCCATGGTGAATGCCGCCACCCGCAACGGCGGCATCGAGCACTTGCAGGTGGATGAAGACGTCATATCTAAACACCTCTACACCAGTCATCTGCCCGATCCCGACCTGGTGATTCGCACCAGCGGCGAAATGCGCCTGAGTAATTTTCTGTTGTGGCAGCTTGCCTATGCCGAGATTTATGTGACCCCAACGCTGTGGCCGGAATTCCGCGGCGCGCACTTGCTGGAGGGCATCGCCGATTACCAGAAGCGCGACCGCCGCTACGGCGGGTTGAACGAATCTTCGTCTGCCGAACGTTCGGTTCAGGTGCGTGCTTCGCGCGCCCCGCGGAACTGATCTCCGTGGAACTGGTCAAACGAGTATTCACTGCGGTAGTGCTCATCCCCGTCGTTCTTGTAATCGTGCTGCGCGCGCCGGTAGCGGTGCTGGCGTTTTTCGCCGGCGTGATTTCCCTGCTCGCGATCCATGAATTGCTGACGCTGTCTGAAGGTTACGGCATCCGGCCGCTGCGGATTCCAACTTACGTATTCTGCGGGCTGTTCTTTCTGGTGATGGCGGTCCATCCGGGCTCGACCGACCTGCTCTCGACCGGTGGCTTTGCATATTTTGGACTGTGTGCTACCGTGCTGGCGCCGTTTCTGTTTCTGACGATCGCGATGCGTGGCGCCGAGTTGAAATCAGGATTCCCTGCGGCCATGGTCTCAGTTTTCGCCTTCGTTTACGTCGCACTTCCCATGGCGTCACTGGTGCAGTTGCGCGAGCAGTGGCGCGGGGCATTCCTGCTTCTTTATTTATTGCTGCTGGTTTGGGCGGGAGATATTTTTGCCTACTTCGTCGGCAAACCTTTGGGGCGGCACCGCATGTCGCCGCGCGTCAGCCCGAAGAAAACCTGGGAAGGCGCAATCGCTTCCGTGGTCGCAAGTGTCGGTGTCGGAATCCTGATGTTCCATTACGCGCAGCCCATCAGCACCGCGCTGATGCGCGCGCACCTGATCGAACAGCGTGATGGGATCTTCAGCAATGAAGCTTCGCTCGTCGCGATCGTCGTTCTCTCTATCATTCTGAATGTCGCGGCGCAACTCGGAGATCTGGTCGAATCGCTGATCAAGCGCGGCGCAGGGGTGAAGGATTCCGGTGCGATCCTTCCTGGACACGGAGGCATGTTTGACCGCATTGACGCACTGCTGTTCGCGGCTCCAGTGCTGTGGGCCTGGGCGGCCTGGCATGTCATGACACAGTAGGAAGTCCTCTTGCAATCGCTGCAGCCCACAGTGCGTCTTTAGGCATCGGCACGGCCTGCTTTCTACATTTTCATTGCCGCATCCAGCGTCACTCGCTGTTTGCTCCGATACGCGAGGTTCGCCATGTGTCCAGCAACTGCCGAGCGGTAGCCAATCTCGACTGGGGCGTTCGGCGACTTGCGGCTGCGGATGCAGTCGATCCAGTTCGCCATGTGGTTCTGATCGGCAGCGTCTGAGGTGATAGCCGATCCCTTTTGATTAGTCGGCCGATTAGTTGGCTCCGGAAAATATCGTGTCAGTTCCTGCGAACGCCCGGTGACCATCTCGGTCGCGCCGGCCACGTGTTCGACGGTGCCGTCGCTGCCCAGCAGCCGCTCGCCCAATCCGAAGCGGCTGTTGCCGAACGTGGACTGCCAGGTGAACGTCATGTCGGGGAAGTCCAGCGTGACAGCGATGGTGTCGGGCACTTCGCGGCCGTCCTTCTCGGAAAACACTCCGCCGCTCATGTACGCCGCAGTGGGCAGCGGCAGGTCGAGCGCCGACATCACCCAGGCCATTTGGTGGACCATGTTCTCCGTAATATTTCCGCCGGAGAATTCCCAGAACAACCGCCAGTTGATGAACTTGTAGGCATCGAATGGGCGATCGGTGCGCCCGTTCAGAAACGCGCTCCAATTGACGTTGCTGGCATTGCAATCCGGCGGAACCGGCCTGACCCATTGCCCTTGACCGTGCGGGGAGTTGCGGCTCATCCAGGATTCAACCTGCGCGATCTTCCCCAGCGCGCCGCTCTTGATCCATTGTCGGGTGTCGGCGAGCGCACCGGAACTCTCGTGCTGCAGGCCGATTTGAATCACACGATCTGATTTCTTCGCCGCCGCAAGGCATTGCTCGGCTTCGGCGATTGACCACGTCATCGTCTTTTCGCAGTAAAGATCTTTGTTGGCCGCAAGGGTGTCGAGGAAATGTTTCGCATGAATGTGCAGAGGCGTGGCGACGATGATGCCATCCAGGTCTTTCACATCGAGCAGGCGGCGGTGGTCGTCCAAGGTCTGAATGCCAGGGGCGAGTTGCTTCGCCTCATCGCGCCGCCGCGAATAGATATCCGCAATCGCGACCAGTTGCGCGTTAGGCACAGCCAGCACCTGCTTGAGCAAGTCCTGTCCGCGGCCGCCCACGCCGATCATTCCAATGCGGACGCGGTCGTTCGCTCCCAGCACCGTCGCCGGCGTTGTGGCGAGCAGCGCCGCAGCGCCAACCGCGCTGGTCTTCTTGATGAATTCACGTCGAGTATCGATTGTCATGCTCATCCTCTCGCAACGGTCCACGTAGGCCCGAACACTATCGTGCGGGCGGGCCGGCGGTGCTCATCAGCGACTCTGCGGAGCTGCGCTCCGCCTGGCGGGTGAGGGCACCCGCCCCTACGCGATTTCAGGCAACTCCCGCTTTCTGAAGTTGTGCCTTCATCCCTGCCCAGCTTTGGATCGTTGAGGCTTCCGGAGTCCCCGCGCCGTGCCAGTGCGTTTCAAGACTCACAGCGTGACGATATCCGTCCTGCTTAAGCGCGCGAAATTGGCCGACCCAGTTGATCACGCCTTTGCCCATCGCGGCCCACTCGTATTTGTCTCCGCTCTTCACCGCGTCTTTGCAGTGGCAATGCCCGATGCGGTTCTTCGGCAGCACATCATAACCGTTGGGATACGGGACCTCTCCCAAAGTCGCCGCGTTCCCGGGGTCCCAATTCAGCATGAACGACGGCGTCAGGACGGCAGTGAGCACCTCGGCGGCTTCCTTGCCGGTGCCGGTGTTGCACGCAGCTTCGTTCTCCAGGACAAGAATGAGTCCCCGCTTGCCGAATTTTTCCGCCGCCTTGCGCAGCGTCTCGTTGATTTCGGCGCGGTGCGGCTTGGGGTCATCCAGTCTCCAGAAGTCGAAGCAGCGCACGCGCTCGGTAGAAAACTTTTTCGCCAGCTCGATGCACTTTTCGATCACTGCGTTCTGCTGATCCGAATCGAAGTGCGCGTTGAACTGATCTTTTTTCGGGCTGAATTTCGACTTCGGCGCTCCCGGCCAATCCACTTTGAACAAGGGGCTGGCGATGTCGGTGACCTGCAGGTCGTACTTCTTGAGGAGGCGCTGCGATTCCGCGATCTGCGCATCATCGAGATCGAGGATGTTCTTGTTCCACATGCCGCGCAGCTCGATCCATTTCATGCCGAAGCCGGATGCGACTTCGCAGGCGTGTCCGAAATCCTGGCTGATTTCGTCGTTGATGACCGCGATGCGAAAAGGAGAACTCGCCACACTGCCGCGGGCAGCTCGCGGCAGCGCGCATCCGGCGGCGACGAGTGCCGCATCCGCAAGGAATTGACGTCGGGAGAAGGATGGAGGCATAGCGTCCACGAAAATTGCCGCAATCTTACCACCGCGGCGGATCGTCGCGCGAGCGATTCCGTTTCTTGCCATGTCAGTCCCGCACGATCTTGCGGATGGGTTTTGGGAGGGCACGGCCTTCGGCCGTGCCGTAGTCATTTGGAATTGATATACGGTGCGGCTGTAAGCCGCACCCTGTTCAAAACGCAACCGTAATTGCAACGCCGTTCCCTGGCCACAAAAACATCGGGCTTGACGTGGGACAACGCTTTCCGGTTTGAGTCCCGAGGGGACGGCAATCGGCGGCGGTTCCCCTGTGCCGTCCCTAGCGGGACTAGCGTCGTCATGGCGCGCGATTTCCCGGCGTTTCCACGCCGGGCTTTCCTATGCCGCCGCTTCGGCTGCAACTGAACCTGGAAAACTATCGGCGTCAGGGCTGAGAGCCAGCGGCTAATAGCTAAGCTAAGCTGCTCTTCTAGTACCATATCTCTATCCATGAAGCGCATTGCGATGCTGGGCCTTGTCGCAGCTTTGTACACTGCACTTGGGCCGAACCATGCGCCTGCTGAAGTAGCTCATCAGCCTCAATGCGAATTTCCCCAAGATTTGAAGGACGAAGTCTCTATCAGATACCCAGGCTTCACCCTTGTGAAACTCGCGGACCTTAGCGCTGACGACAAAGCGATCTTTCAGAAAGATCACGCTAGTCAATGCCCTGGCTCGGCGTCAGTTGATTTCTACGGCGATGGCAAGCCAACCCACGCCATTGTTCTCGTTGACAAACGAAAGAAGAAAGCAAACCTCATCGTCGCGCACAAACTTGGGCGATGGGAACTCCAACTTCTGGAGTCCTCGGACACCACTCCGCTGCCGGTTGTTTGGCGCGACAGGCCCGGCAAATATCAGGATGTGTATGGAGAGAAGAAACTCGCAGCGACTCATCCGGTGATTGTTTTGTGCGGATACGAGTCGTGGGCTATCGTTTACGCGTGGACTGGAAGCAAGATCGAAAAAGTCTGGATATCCGACTGAAAGCGCTGCAGGGCGGTGCTGCTGTCTGTCTCTAGGGCCTAACGGTGAGGCCAAGAGCTGCTCTTCTAGTACCATATCCATACGCATGAAGCGCATTGCCATTCTGGGATCGACGGGGTCGATCGGGCGCAGTACCCTGAGCGTAGTCGAGTCTTTTCCCGACCGCTTTCTTGTAGTCACGCTCGCTGCTGGACGCAACCTCGAGCTCGCGTTCGAGCAGGCTAAGCGCTGGCGTCCGCGGGTGATTTCTGTTGCCGCAGAATCTCACGCGAACAATCTCAAAACTCGCCTGAATGAAGCCGGCATCACCGACATTGAAATCACGCACGGCGCGGCCGGGACCGTGCGCGTGGCCACCCATCCGGACGCAGATTTCGTGGTCAGCGCCATCGTCGGCGTGGCCGGACTTGAAGCGACCTACGAAGCAGTCAAAGCTGGAAAGTCCGTTGGTCTGGCCAACAAAGAATGCCTGGTTGCCGCCGGAGAGCTCATCACCGCGGAAGCCCGCCGCCAGGGCAAGCCCCTGCTGCCCATCGACAGCGAGCACAACGCCATTCACCAGTGCCTTCGCGGAGGCCGCATGAACGAGGTCCGCCGCATCTGGCTTACGGCGTCCGGCGGGCCGTTCCTGAACACTCCGAAATCGAAGTTTGCCAGCATCACGGTCGAGCAGGCGCTCAACCATCCCACATGGAAGATGGGCAACCGCATCACCATCGACTCGGCGACCCTGATGAACAAAGGCTTCGAAGTCATCGAGGCCTGCCGTTTGTTCAACTTGCCGCCGGAGCAGATTTCGGTCATCGTCCACCCGCAGTCCACGATTCATTCGCTGGTCGAGTTCGTGGACGGCAGTATTCTGGCGCAGCTTTCGGTCACCGACATGCGCCTGCCCATTCTTTACGCGCTGACTTATCCCGACCGCATTGCGTCGGATTTGAACTTTAGTCTCAGTGACTTAAGGCACCTCGATTTCTACCCTCCTGACATGGAAAAATTCCCTTGCCTGCGCCTAGCCTTCGAGGCAGCTGCGGCAGGAGGCGGCAAAACCGTGGCCCTGAATGCCGCCGACGAAGTCGCCGTTTCCGCGTTTCTCGAGGGGAACATCCGGTTCGTGGAGATTCCCGAGCTGATTCAGCAGGTTGTTTCTGAAACGCCGACGGGCAAACTGGAATCTATTAAAGAAGTGCTGCGAGTGGACCAGCAGGCCCGCGCCAACGCACGCGAACGGATTGCGGAGCTCGGGAAACGGGTGTCCGCTCCCGTAGCAGTCCACAGGAATTAACTGGAGTCTATGAGTCAACTTTTCTTTTATATCGTACCGGTTGCCGTCATTCTCGGCTTCATGATTTTCATTCACGAGCTCGGCCACTTTATGGTGGCCAAAGCGTTGGGCGTGCGGGTGGAACAATTCGCCATCGGATTCGGCAAGCGCCTGTTCGGATTCCGGAAAGGTGAGACCGACTACCGACTCAATGCCCTTCCGCTCGGCGGATACGTAAAGATGAGCGGCGAGAACCCGATGGACACGCTCACCGACGATCCTCGCGAGTTCGTCAATCATTCCCGCTGGCACCGTTTTCTGATCGCGATTGCCGGCCCGGTGATGAACATTCTGCTGGCCGTACTTCTGCTCACCGGCGTCCTTATGGTCCACCCGGAATATGCGCCTGCAGAAGATGAGCCCGCGATTGTGGGCGACGTCAAGCCGGATTCTCCGGCCGCCAAAATGGGCGTACAGCCAGGCGACCGCATCGTCAACATCGGAGGAATCCAGAATCCGACCTGGGACGAGGTCCTGCGCAAAGACGCGTTGAACGCAAAGCAGTCATTGCACGTGGTAGTGCAGCGCGGCAATACTACATTCGAAGGCAACGTGGTTCCACAACCGGTCTCGGTTGATGAGACTGGCGCCTCCGGATGGTATCCGGACGAACCAATCATCGTGGGGAGCTTGGAAACGGAAATGCCCGCCGCAAAAGCCGGCATTCAGCTCGGCGACAAGATTGTAGCCATGGACGGGAAACCTCTCGGATCCTTGCAGGGTATGAAGGACGCGCTTCAGCAGTCTAAGGACAAGACGGTCGAGTTCACGGTTGAGCGCGGAGACCAGACGCTGCAAATCAAAGTACAGCCGGTCTTGGCGGGAATTCCAGGCGCGCCGCAATCTACCGGAGACAACTGGTTCACCGCGTTCTTGAGGAAGATAGGTTTCGGCCATCCTGCCCATGCGAAAAAGTATGAGAGCTATCGCATAGGATTCACCGGAGGGCAGCGGCCGATGAAAGAGACGAGCCTTCCTTTGCGCGAGGCCTTTGCCCGCTCGGTTGCCGCAAACAAAAGCAATTCGGCGTTGTTGCTGCAACTGGTAGGAAAGTTAGTCCAGGGGAAAGTGTCACCTAAGACCATTTCCGGACCCATTGGCATAGCTCAGATGACCGGTGCTGCCGCGCAGGCGCAAGGCTGGGCGCCACTGCTCGTGCTGACTTGCATGATTAGCCTCCAACTCGGCGTCTTTAATCTTCTCCCAATTCCGATCATGGACGGAGGGGTGATTCTGCTACTGTTCATCGAGAGCCTGATGCGCCGCGACATCAGTCTGCGCATAAAGGAACGCATTTACCAGACCGCGTTCGTGTTTCTGATCCTGTTCGCCGCGATGGTCATTTACAACGACATCGCGAAGACAATCGCGCGGAGCATGCAGTAAAGGCGCTGTCGGCTGTTCGCTCTCGATTCTCATAACACCGGGGGAATCCCCAAGGGACGCGACGCGCGTCCGTCGGGTATTCTTCCCCTATGCGCCTCGCGCTCCTACTTCTGATCACTACGTCCGCCTTAGCCCAGTTCCAGCCGCAGCAGAGCAACACCAAGGAAAACCTGCGCGGCGTGAGCATCTTCGATCGTGAAAACATCTGGGCCAGCGGCACGAACGGAACTTACCTCGTCAGCAAAGACGGCGGTGAGACCTGGAACGTAGGCAAGGTCGCCGGCGCGGATACACTCGATTTCCGCGGCGTGAAAGTGTTCAAGGGCGAAGCCTTTCTGCTTGCGGCCGGGCCCGGGGACAAATCGCGGATCTACTATCTCCGCGCCGGCAAATCCTGGGAGCTGCAATTTACCAATCTGGAAGCGAAAGGCTTTTTTGATTGCATGGCGTTCTTTGATCCGCGACGCGGCATCGTGGTCGGCGATCCCGTAAATGGGAAATTCCAGATCCTACGCACGCGTGACGGCGGCAAGACCTGGCAACTTGCCGATCCGCAGAAAATGCCGCCCGCGATCGAAGGCGAAGGCGCATTCGCCGCCAGCAACAGCTGTATTGCGACCAACGGAACGCAGGATGTCTGGTTCGCAACCGGCGGCTCTGCGGCTCGCGTGTTTCATTCCGCCGATGCCGGCGAGAGTTGGACCGTCACCGATACTCCCATTGTGCATGGGGCGGCGGCGCAGGGAATTTTTTCCATCGCCTTTCGCGACGCGCTGCACGGAGTGATTGCCGGCGGCGACTATGAGCATCCCGATCAGACGGGCGCCAATCTCGCCGCGACCGACGACGGCGGAAAAACCTGGAAGCTCGCCGACGCCTCGCCGCAAAAGTTCTTCTCCGCTGTGGCGTTTGTGGGAGGGACTACTCCTGGAACCCTCGTGGTCGGCTCCGCCAGAACTGGGTTTTCGAAGGACGATCTGAAAAACTGGGACTCGTTCACGGCGGACGGCTTCAATGCGGTGGAATCGAAACAGGGCGTGACGTATGCGGTTGGGGCGGGAGGAAAAGTGGCGAAAATTCAGCCGTGAAAAACGTGCTGCGGTAAGGCACGCCCCGTCAGTTCACAAACGGGTTCACGACTCGAATTCCAGCGTAGGTCTGCCCGTGAGACAAGTCCTCCGAATAGACGACTCCAGCGCCAGCCCGCTCTGCCGCTTGCAGCATCAACCCGTCCCAGAACGAAATCTGATAGCGAGTTTCCAATTCGATCGCACGAAGCAGCGAAGAGCGATTGTTGATTACCACCTCCCACTCAAAATAATCGCTTAAGGTGTCTTCAATTTCCAATGCAGACATCGGGGTTTTTAGCTTCCGCCGGAGAGCGACGTAGAGTTCCTGCAAAACCTGGGTGCTAATGACGCCCTTTCGCATATCCCACAATTCCTTGGTGAGCTGTTGCGAGCGGGCACATTTCTTGCCTGCGGAGAGATCAGCCGCATAAACCAGAACATTGGTATCTACGAAACACTTATCGCTCATAAAACTCGTCTCGCGAGGCAGGAGGGGTGTAGCCCAAGTGCGTCACCTTTTTCATTCTTGCAAGTGCCCGTTGTCGGGCGATCTCGTAGCTGTCACGCTCCCGCACTACCTTCTCCAGTTCTTCACTCATGAGCGCGCTCATGGAGGTATCCCGTTGCGCCGCGAGCACCCGCACCTTGCGCAACAGCTCGCGATCCAGCTTCAGGGTCACATTTGTTTTTGTTGTTTTTGTTGTTTTCATTGTTTTCACTCTCACTACGGGAGCACATTTCCTCGTGCAGCACAATTTTACGTGCTACACGTGCCAGCGGTCAACTGATCCGCATTCGAGTTTTCTCGGCATTCCCCGTGTACTCGGCGGTGCAATGTTCCCCTTAAGACCGATAGCTGACGGTTGGGGGGCTGCCCTGCTAAACTATAGATTCCCATGGCTTCCATTCAGCGCCGCAAATCCGTGACTTGCACCATTGGCAAGGTTCGCGTCGGCTCCGACGCACCGGTTGTGGTGCAGTCCATGACCAACACCGATACCGCCGACATTGCCTCCACCGTCGAGCAGGTCGCATCGCTTGCTCGCGCTGGATCAGAACTGGTTCGGGTCACGGTCAACAATGACGAGGCCGCCGCCGCCGTCCCGCACATTTTTGAGCAACTGGAGAGACGCGGCATTCACGTCCCCATAATTGGCGACTTTCATTACAACGGCCACCTGTTGCTAAAGAAGTTTCCCGACTGCGCTCAGGCGCTGGCCAAGTACCGCATCAATCCCGGCAACGTCAGCGTGGGCCGCAAGAACGACGACAACTTCCGCATCATGATTGAGGTCGCCGCCGAGAACCAGAAGCCGGTGCGCATCGGCGTGAACTGGGGATCACTCGACCAGTCGCTGCTTACCCGCATGATGGACGAGAACTCTCGATCCTCCGACCCGAAAGACGCGCGCGAAGTAATGATGGAAGCCATGGTTGTGAGCGCGCTCAATTCCGCGAAGCTGGCCGAGCAATACGGCCTGCGTCCCGACCAGATCATTCTCAGCGCGAAAGTCAGCGGCGTGCAGGACTTGGTTGACGTTTATCGATCGCTGGCCAGCCGCTGCAATTATCCGCTGCATCTCGGACTCACCGAAGCAGGCATGGGCGCGAAAGGAATCGTCGCATCAAGCGCCGGACTTTCAATTCTTCTGCAGGAGGGGATCGGGGACACCATTCGCGTTTCGCTCACGCCCGCGCCCGGGGGCGATCGCGCCGAAGAAGTTCGCGTCGCGCAGCAGATCTTGCAGTCGCTGGGCATTCGCAGCTTTACGCCGCAGGTGACGGCGTGCCCCGGTTGCGGACGCACCACCAGCACCTTCTTTCAGGAGATGGCCCAGCAGATTCAGACTTACTTGCGCGAGCAGATGCCGGTGTGGAAACAGAGCTTCACGGGCGTCGAAGAAATGAAAGTTGCCGTCATGGGATGCGTGGTCAATGGCCCCGGCGAATCCAAGCACGCCAATCTCGGCATCTCGCTGCCGGGAACTTTTGAGGAGCCTAAGGCTCCGGTATATGTTGACGGCCGCCTGTTCACCACGCTCAAAGGCCATAAGATTGTCGCCGAGTTCATGAAGATTCTCGACGACTACGTGGACTCCCACTACGCCAGCAGGTCGGAAATGCCAGTCGGGGTGTAGCGATCAGGGTTTGGCCGTCTGCCGGAACCCAAACATTGAGATGGTCGTTCTGAACCGCTTCGGCGGCGTGGCCCTTCAGCCTATAATGTGACGACTTTGAAATGCGTCTTTCGCTCGACACTCGTGAAGTCGGATACGTCACCATTGTTCGCTGCAACGGACGTATCGTCGCCGGCGATGAGTCCGAGTCGCTGCGCACGCACGTTGCGTGGCTGCTGCGCGACCGTCGAGCTGTTGTTCTACACCTCGGCGACGTGGGATTTATCGATAGCAGCGGCCTCGGAACTATCGTTCGCAGCCTGACCAGTCTTCGCCAGGCCCATGGCGACCTGAAGCTGTGCAACTTGCCGGAAAACATCCGCAAAGTCCTGGAGGTGTCACATCTGGCCCAGTTGTTCGACGCTCACGATTCGGAGGAGAAAGCCGTCGCGGCTTTCTATGGAGCGGGCACGCGAGTGGCGAAGCCGGTGCGCAGCGGACCGGGCATTCTTTGTCTGGACCGCAATGCCGACGTGCTTGCCTACCTGCGGGTATTGTTGCTCGCGGCAGGGTATGACGTGCAGACAACCACCCACGCCGGTGACGCGCTCATGCTGACGCGGGTCACGCATTTTGACCTTGTGGTCGTCGGACCGGACGTGCCCCTCGCCGCCCGTCAGAGCCTTCACGCCGCGACGGGTGCGATTCCGCTAATCGAGTTAGGTAGCGAATTCTCTACACTCGACGCCGGCGAAGCTGGGTCCGGGCTTCTGCAACAGATCGAGTCCCGCATTAAACCCAGGGCCCTCACGCAGGAACAGAGGTAGTCGGCCGCCAGGCCGAGCGAAGCTCCACGATTCTTGTTGGACGAACCGCAAGTACGGGCTTTGCTTCCCGCTTTTTCAAGCAAGCTAATACATTAGTTTCGTCCCGAACCAAGATCATTAACCTCCCTTAGCGACATGACAATGTTGACCAGGCGCGCGCGGAAACCGCGCCTATAGCGCATTTCGTGACTTCGACACACTCCATGCCTGCAGCCGTAAGACGCTCAGACGCCAGATTCGAACCACACGCCATTACCTAAGTGCTTTGACCATTGATTACGCCGATGTTGGAATCGACAAGTCCGCAAACAAAAACATTCTGAGTTGGCGTCAAATTTGCACTTCGTCCAGCCAGTTCTTGTTAGCAGACGAGCTGTCTCTGCTCCTCAGGGAAATCAGTCCCGCACCAAGTCTGTGGCAGGGCGTACCCGGCGCAGGAGGCAAGTTTGAACTTTCCAGGAGAAGAAATTCATGAAAGCAAAAGTTATCCTCTCCGCCGCGTTGCTGGTTGCCTGCACATTGATTGGCTGCGGTGGATCACAAAAGAACCCGACGATTCCAAAATTCCTCGTTGCGCTTGACGCCAATGGCGCCGGCACCAACGTCAACGTTTTTCCGATCAATGCAACCACCGGCGCACTTGGGCGGCCGTGACAGGCGCACCGTTCGACATGGGTCTGACCGATCCCATGACTGTAGTGGTTCATCCTAACGGGCATTTCGTTTACGTGGCTGACGGCTCCGACGGCTCGATACATCAATGGAATGTCAGCGAGAAGACGGGAGTGCCTACAAACATCGCGGCCAAAGTAGTTAACTCCTCTGCGTCATTTTACCTGCCAAACGGCAGCGGCGATTCCGACACTCGCGTTCTCGCCATTACGCCCAGCGGTAAGTATCTCTACAGCGGCAATAATGACACGAAGGTAGGGGCGTACAAAATCAACTCTAACGGCTCACTCTCGCACATTGCCGATCTTGACCTCGGAGCCTGCGACACCGGCGCCGTCGCCGCCAACGACAGTTTTGTCTGGGTCACCGACACCTGCGGCAGCAGCGGTCCGTGGAATGTGTTCACCATGAAGATCGGCTCCAACGGTTCGCTCACCAAAACCGGAAGCGTTGTTCTGACGAGCGTCTTCGGTTGGCTTTGGTCGATTCAGATCAACCCTGCGGGCAATCTGCTGTATGTTGGCGACGAGGGCGGCACGGCCCAGATCTACGGCTTCAAGGTCGCGACCGACGGGTCCCTGACGCCGATTACCCTGGGCTCCTCAACTACGCAGTACCAGGACAACAACAGCTCCGACTGCCGCGTCATTGATTTCTCTCCCGATGGAAAGTTCTTCTATTGGAGCGACGACGATGACTTCGTACATTCCTTCTCGGTGGATGCAACGACCGGCGCAATCGCCGAACTCGCCAACTCGCCGTACCAGGATGCCAGCTCGAATCCCGTCGGCGGCCCCGGCCAGATCGTCGTGGATGTCACCGGCAAGTTTGTGTACGTCGCCGATCAGGACCAGACCAAGGGCGTAATCGCCTTCACCCGCGATGCCGCCACTGGCGCGCTGACACAAATCGGCACCACCGCGACCGTAACCGCAAACAGCGATCCGTTAGCGATTGGAATCATTCGTTAGAACGGCTCGCATAACCAAAGCAAACTGCCCCTGCGCTCCGAACCCGGAGCCAGGGGCTTTTCCTTTGCGGCGATTTTTCCAAAGGAATGCTCCCCCGTTTCGCGGTTGGCGGCATACCCGCCCGGGCACCCTGGTCTGCACCCAGGCTCGCCTATAATACAAAGACAGTATTGCAGTGGTGGTCAGCCTGCCTCAGGATCAATACGCGCTTAGGCAGCCAGTACAGTCCCTGGAAGATAAACTCTTGAAAAAACTCCACGCATGTTTTTGGCTCGTCTGTGTGGCGGGTCCAATGGTGATGACTGCGCAGACGCCTGCGCAAATCACCGCGCCCTCGCCGGCTTCGGTAGATGCCCGTCGCCTGGAGACTTCAGAAGAGCTTTCCGAATCGCTGGCTAACGACCTGCTGGAACTTTCCGTAATCACCAAGAATCGCGATCTTGAGAAGACCGCGCAGTGGTTTCCTGTCCGGTTTCGCGCTCAGCCGTTTCCCTCAGAGCCTTCCACGCTGAAGGCCCCGCTCAAGTGGATCGCATCCCACAACTGGACGGCGAGGCCCAGCTCGCCTGCAGCCGACGGCCAGATAGGATCGTCGGATTTTCTGGCTGGCTGGTCAGCTTTTCTCGACCACTTCAGCGAAATAGAGGACTCGCGTTTCAAGGTGAAGGTCGCAAACTTCGATGATTCTGCGCAGGCGGTCATCGGAGCAGACGCGCCAACGGCTGTTCCGGGCGCCAGTGGGCATGCACGCGTCGCGTTCTTTGTGATTGGACGCGATCGCGAGAACCGTCGCGAATGGGCTAAAGGCGTGATCGAAGCCGACTTCCGCTATGCCGACAACAAGCACTGGCAGTTCCAATCATTCAACCTGACGAGCTTGGACTCGCTAGTTGCTGACACTGATGTGTTCTCCGAGGTTTCTGCCCCAGCCGGCGTTGCTGTAACTGTGCCCGCATTCGGCGCCGAGGGAAACGAAAGCTTCACTTACCATGGCGCGGCCGCCGCCGATTTCAACAATGACGGCTTCGTTGACCTGTTTGTCTGCGGAATCGAGCACAATTATCTTTATCTCAATGACGGGCACGGACGTTTTCGCGACGCATCCCACGAAGCCGGGATCGACTCAATTCTTCCGTGCAATGGCGTGGTGGCATTCGACTATGACAACGATGGTGACGAAGATGTATTCCTTACCGCAGTCGGCCCGCAAATGCTGCTGCAGAATCGGCTAAAGGAAGACAGGAAGCTTACTTTCGACGACGTATCGGACGTGGCCGGGGTTTCGCACGACGCCATCGGATTCAGCGCCGCGGTGGCTGACGTCAACGGAGATGGCCTGCCCGACGTTTACGTGACCAGCTATAACTACTACGGCAAGGTCGTTCCCAATTCTTGGTTCAGCGCCACCAACGGCACTCCCAACCTGCTGTTCATCAACCAGGGCAATGGCAAGTTCAAAGAGGAAGCCCATAAGTGGGGCGTTGACGACCGGCGCTGGAGTTACGCCGCGGAATTTCTCGACGTGAACGGTGATGGCAAGCCGGACCTCTACGTAGTCAACGATTTCGGCGAGAAGGGCCTGTTCATCAACAAGGGCGATCACTTTGAGGATGAAGCGGCGCAGCGCAACGTCATGGACCCCGGGAACGGGATGGGCGTTTCCTTCGGCGATTTCAATAACGATGGCATGCTCGATCTGCACGTGACCAACATGTCATCGACTGCCGGCAATCGCATTCTGACCCGCCTGTTCCCCGCCTCTACGACGAACAACAACGTGCTGAAGAAGCTGGCGGCCGGCAATAGTCTTTACCAGAACCTTGGGGACGGTCAATACAAAGATGTCACCGGCGACCTGGGCGGCCTTTCGGGGGGATGGGCATGGGGCGGCGGCTTTATCGACTTCGATAACGACGGCTGGAGCGATCTCTATACTCCTAACGGGTTCATCTCCGGCAAGTCCATGAGCGACACTTGAAGCCAGTTCTGGCGTCAGGTCGTGACGCAAAACAACACTCAGAAGGCAACCGGCACCCTGCGCAATGATCAGAACCGCCTGATTTTCAAGAAGGGTTTTTCCTTCAGCGGCTACGAACGCGACGCCCTTTTCATGAATATGGGCGGTAAGAAGTTCATGGACATTTCCGGCGTTTCTGGAATTGATTCCATCACTGACGGACGCGCAGCCGTGTTCGCCGACTTCGACAACGACGGGGACGAAGATGTTTTCCTGACCACTATTCAGGGGCCGGGACATTTGCTTTTCCGCAACAACGTCGGCCAGGACAATCACTGGGTGCGCGTCATTCTCGAAGGCGGAAAAGAAACCGGCCGCGACGCTTATGGTTCCGTCGTGCGAGTGAAGACATCCGCTGGGACTCTAACTAAGGTGAAAGCCGGCGGCTCCGGCTTCCTCGCGCAGAATGATCCTCGGCTGCTGTTTGGACTTGGCCAGGATGCCGCCGCGCAGAGTATTGAGGTGACCTGGTCGAATGGAGTTGTAGAAAACTTTTCCGCCGACGCCCGTGCTGGCATCACACTTCGCCTTCGCTACGGAACCGGGAAGGCGGAAGGCGTGGCCCTGTCGCAATCTAAACTTCCCGACCCGCTCACCCAGGCTGAGTCGCTGGCTAAGGGATTGAAGTTTAAAGTTGGCGCGCCACTTCCTTCCATCGAAGTGCACGCCTTTTCAGGCTCGGCCTCAGATTTGCGCGATCTGATTCGTCCCGGCCGGCGGACGCTCATCAATCTGTGGGCGACCTGGTGCGTTCCGTGCGTGAAGGAAATGCCGGAACTCAACCGCTTGCATGCCGCGTTCACACAAAACGGGGTGGATCTGATCGGGCTGAACGTTGACACTGATCCGGATGCGCGCATTCAGGATTTCCTGAAAAAAGTTCCAGTGGGCTATCCAATCTACAAGGGCGGCGGCGGGGCCATTGAGAAGTTATTCGCTACCGACGAGGTTACGGTTCCTTTGTCGGTCGTGGTGGACAAAAATGGCAATGTCGAACAGCTCATTTCCGGCTGGTCGGCATCAACAAAACATAAGTTCGAGGATCTGGCTGGGTCACCGTCGCTTCAGCACTGAGTGCTGCGTGATCGCCGGGCTTCTTCGCTACTCCACAATAAACTTTTCACAAAACGCCGTGAATTTCACCGCCTGACGCCGACCACTCGGTCTGCCTTTGCCCCCGCCACTGCTGTACCATTTAGGATCATTTAAGGCGCCGTTTCGAGCTACCCGCCGGGCGGCGTGCTCCGGAAGATGCATTCATAGGCAAGGAGCATTTATGGCTACGCTTACACAATCGAATCCGGCGGCCCCGCTCACTACCAACGAACACCTGCTGCGTTGGGTCGAGAAAATGGCCGAACTGACCAAACCCGCCCGCATTCACTGGGTGGACGGCTCGCAGGAGGAAAACGACCGCCTTTGCGAAGAGATGGTTGCCAGCGGAACTCTCATCCGCCTGAATCACAAGTTATGGCCTGGATGTTTTCTTGCCCGCTCGGACAAGAGCGACGTAGCGCGCGTAGAAGACCGTACCTTTATTTGCTCGCTTTCAAAAGACGCGGCCGGGCCTACCAACAACTGGGAGAACCCTTACGAAATGCGCCGCAAGCTGCGCGGCTTGTTCCGCGGGTCCATGCGAGGACGCACAATGTATGTGCTCCCGTTCAGCATGGGGCCGGTGGGTTCGCCGATGTCGCAGATTGGCGTGCAACTCACCGACTCGCCTTACGTGGTGGCCAGCATGCGAATCATGACCCGCATGGGCCTGCCGGTATTCAAAGAGATCGACAAAGATTACAAACGCGTGGTGCCGTGCCTGCACAGCGTTGGAATGCCGCTGGAGCCGGGGCAAAAAGATGTCTCGTGGCCGTGCAATTCTGAAAAATACATTGTGCATTTTCCGGAAAGCCGCGAAATCTGGTCGTACGGTTCCGGATATGGGGGCAACGCGCTACTCGGCAAGAAGTGTTTTGCGCTGCGCATCGCTTCGAACATGGCCCGCGACGATGGCTGGATGGCGGAGCACATGCTGATCGTCGGGGTAGAAGATCCGCACGGTGAAAAGACCTACGTTGCGGCTGCATTCCCAAGCTCCTGTGGCAAGACGAATTTCGCCATGCTGGTTCCGCCGGCAGAATTCAAGGGATGGAAAATCTGGACGGTCGGCGACGATATCGCATGGATTACACCGGATGCGGAAGGCCGCTTGCGCGCCATCAACCCCGAAGCTGGCTTTTTTGGCGTCGCTCCCGGCACCTCGGTGAAGACCAATCCCAACGCGATGGCGACACTTGCTAAGAACACGATTTTCACCAACGTCGCCCTCACGCCTGAAGGCGGGGTATGGTGGGAAGGCATGACGGACGCGCCTCCTGCCGAATGCACCGACTGGCAAGGCCAGCATTGGACGCCCGAAATCGCAAAGAAGACTGGGGTGAAGGCTGCCCATCCCAATGCTCGCTTCACCGCGCCAGCGAGGCAGTGTCCCACGATCGACTCGGCCTGGGAAGACCCCACCGGCGTGCCCATCAGCGCAATTATTTTTGGCGGGCGCCGAGCCCATACTATTCCCCTCATCTACCAGGCGTTCAACTGGAGTTCTGGAGTTTACGCGGGCGCGACCATGGGATCAGAGACGACCGCCGCCGCCGCCGGCGAAGTCGGCAAAGTTCGGCGCGATCCCATGGCGATGCTTCCCTTCTGCGGCTACCACATGGGCGATTATTTTCGCCATTGGATCAAAATGCAGCGTTCGCTCAGCATGACTCCGCGCATTTTCCACGTGAACTGGTTCCGAAAAGGCGCGAACGGAGAATTCGTCTGGCCCGGGTTCCGCGACAATTTTCGCGTCCTCAAGTGGATTGTGGATCGCGTACACGGGCGCACTCGCACTAAGGAAACTCCCATCGGCTGGACGCCGTTCTACGAGGATATGGACTGGACCGGGCTTGAGTTCTCGAAAGAAAAGTTTGACGACTTGCAGACTATCGATAGAGCCGCATGGAAGCGCGAGGTGATTGATCACGAAGAACTATTTATCCGGCTGCACTCGCACTTGCCGCCCGAGTTGATCTACGAGCGCGAGTTGCTGATCTGCAGATTGTAGAATTTTGATCCGAAACATGATCGAAACTTTCGCTCGAACTCGCGCGGAACTTGCTGCCGACTACCTGCAACTCGATGCGGCCTACTCTGATCTTTTCAACGGTTGCTCGCGCGAACAGTTAGTCTGGCGACCCGGGGACGACTCCTGGTCTATTGCGGAGTGCATTGAGCACGTCGCTCGCGGAAATTCCCAATACCTGCCGCCGATCAAGGAAGCAATCGCAAAGGGCGGGCCAGCAGTTCCTGCGGGGGATTATCTTTTCTCGCCCGGCGGATGGTTTTCGAGGGCCTTCTTGAAACGAATTGGGCCCCAAATCACCGTAAAGTTTAAAGCTCCTGCGAAAATACGGCCGTTGTCGATTGATCCGGAGCAGGCATTTCAGGAATTGCGTCGCGGACACGCGGAGATTCAGGAACTTCTCGCTGCGACGGCTCAACTGGACCTCAAACGCATCCGCTTCCAGAATCCATTCATTCCCGTGCTGCGGCTTACCGTCGCGACTGGATTTCTGATCATGGCGGCACACGGACGTCGGCATCTGCAACAGGCCGAGCGAGTGTCAAAGATGGACGGGTTTCCTCGCGCGAAGTGAGACGCTTGAGCAGGTTTGCTGCGAGGGGTGATTGCGATTTAGCCCTATGTGCCGTAATCGAGATCAAATCCTAACTGGAGTTTCGCGGCCTCGGACATCCGCGCCGGGCCCCAGGGTGGTTCGAACACGACCTCGACATTCACTTGCTTCACTTCCGGTAGGCGGGAAATCTTGCTCTCGACGTCGGCTTTAATCACGTTGCCCATGCCGCATCCCGGCGCGGTCATCGACATTTTGATGTCAATCTTTTTCCCGCCGTCCGCGTCAGCAACGTCGCAGGCGTAGATCAGCCCGAGGTCAACAATGTTGACGGGAATCTCAGGATCGAAGACGGTCCGAAGCTGTTCCCAAACCAGTTCATCGCTGAAGGTCCCGGCAGCGGCCTGTTGCTCTTCTTGCGGCGGCGGAGTCAGGCCAATGGCATCGGCGTCTTTCGCATCAATGCGGCACAGGTAGCCAAGATCAGAAACCACCGTGTAAGCGTTGCCGAGAAATTGCGAAATTCGCACTGTGGTTCCCGCAGGAAGGGTGCGTCGAACTCCCGCAGGGATTTCGATGGCTTCAACGTCGCGCGACAGCGGGATGAGATCGATACTCATGGCGAGTTCATTTCGTAACGGGCGAGGGCGCCCGTCGCTCCCTAATCACAAACTACTCCGTCGAAACCGCGTCCTGGGTACCGGCAATTGCGGCTTGCAACGTATGCCAGGCCAGCGTGGCACATTTCACCCGTGCCGGAAATTCGGATACGCCCGAGAACACCGCCAGCTTTCCCATCTCTTCGTCCGAGGGACGCCCGTGCCCGGTGACCAGGTCGTGAAACTTACCAAACAAGGCATCCGCGTCGGCACGGGTCTTGCCTTTCAGTATCTGCGTCATCATTGAAGCCGATGCTTTCGAAATCGCGCATCCCGAACCCTGAAAACTGATATCACGAATAGCGTCGCCATCCATATGCAGATACACCGTGAAGCGGTCGCCGCACATCGGGTTAAATCCTTCGGCCTTGTGGTCAGCCTCGGCCATCACGCGATAGTTTCGCGGAACCTTGCTGTGCTCGAGAATCACTTCCTGATACAGATCGCGCAACTCAGCCATCAGCCGAAAACCTCATGCACTTTTTGGATGCCGCTGACCAGCGCGTCGATTTCTTCTTTTGTGTTGTACAGGCCAAAGGAAGCGCGGGCAGTCGCGGGAATTCCGAACCGATCCATGACCGGCTGCGCACAGTGATGTCCAGTGCGAATCGCAATTCCCTGTTGATCGAGGATCGTCCCAATATCGTGCGGATGAATGTTTTCCATCACGAACGAAAGCACGCCGGCTTTTTCTTTCGCTGTGCCGATTAACTTGATACCCGGCAGCGCCGAAACTTTCTCAGTCGCATACGCGAGGAGTTCGTGCTCGTGGCGTTCAATGTTTTCAATGCCCAGCCGCCGGATGTAGTCGAGCGCCGCGCGTAGTCCGATAGGGCCAGAGATGTCCGGCGTGCCTGCTTCAAACTTATGGGGAACCTTGTTATAGACCGTCCGCTCGAACGTCACCGAGCTGATCATGTCGCCGCCGCCCTGATACGGGGGCATGGCTTCGAGCAGCGCCAGCTTGCCATAAAGAACGCCGATGCCGGTCGGCCCGTAAATCTTGTGCCCGGAAAATGCGTAGAAGTCGCAATCGAGTTCGCGGACATCGACCGCCAGCCGCGGCGCTGCCTGCGCTCCATCCACGAAGACGGGGATATTACGCGCGTGGGCCATCTCGATCATGCGCTTCAGGGGATTGATCGTCCCCAGCGCATTCGAAAGATGCGTGACGGAGACGATTTTCGTGCGGGGACCGAGCAGTCGCTTGAATTCTTCGAGAATCAGCTCGCCCGCGTCGTTGATCGGCGCAACCTTGAGCTTTGCATTCTTCTCGCCGCACAGCATCTGCCAGGGAACGATATTGGAGTGGTGCTCCATGGCGGTGATGAGCACTTCGTCTCCGGCATTCAGATTCTGCCGGCCGTAAGTCTGCGCAACCAGATTGATGGCTTCAGTGGTGCTGCGCACGAAAATGATTTCGCGACTATCGCCCGCCCCGAGAAAATCTCTCGCCACGTCGCGCGAGCGCTCGTACTCTTCGGTGGCCTTCTGCGAGAGATGATGCACGCCGCGATGAATGTTGGCGTTGTCGTGCTCGTAGTAGTGGGTGATGGCTTCGATTACCTGGCGCGGCTTCTGCGACGTGGCCGCGTTGTCCAGATATACCAGCGGGTGTCCATTCACCTTCTGATGAAGAATGGGGAAATCCTCGCGAATGCGTTCCACGTCGTAAGGCTGCTGATCGTTGGACGCGGGCGCCGGGTTTATCGAAACATTCGCCAATGCAGTCACCCGATCTCCTCCCAGCTTCTTCCCCCTGATGTGTTCCCGTCAGATTCCCGGTTGGAATGGAATCCGCGGAACGGCAGCAGGTGCTGGTGAATCAGCTTTTCGACATAGACCTGTGCCGGGCCGGGGTGCATGCGCTCCAGGCACTCGCTGGCGAAGGCCAGCAACAGAAGTTGACGGGCGGCGACTTCGCTCAATCCACGCGAGCGCAAATAGAACAACGCGTTCTCGTCAATCTGCCCGATGGTCGCTCCGTGCGTGCACTTCACGTCGTCGGCGTAGATTTCCAACTGCGGCTTGGTGTCAATTTGCGCGTTGTCAGAAAGCAGCAGGTTACGATTGGTCTGCTTGGCGTCGGTTTTCTGCGCGTCTTTATGGACAATGATCCTGCCGTGAAACACGCCGCGTGCATGCTCATCCAAAATGCCGTTGTAGAACTGGCGGCTACTGCAGTGCGGGCTCGCGTGCTCCACATGCATAAAATTGTCGAGATGCTGCCGCCCGCCGCCGACGAACAAGCCATTGATCAGGCACTCACCGCCTTCTCCCGTCAGCACCGGATGCACGTTGTTGCGCACCAGGCCGCCGCCTAACAGGAAGGAATGCGATGCCACATTCGCGCTTCGGCCCTGCTGCATGCGCAAAGTGGAAACATTGAACGCCTCGCGGTGCTCGCGCTCAATCATGTAATGCGAAACGTGGGCGTTGTCTCCCGCAACCAACTCGGTCACGCTGTTCGAAAACATCGTGCCGCGATCCATCGAGACGTACTCTTCGACAAGCGTGCCCTGGCTGTGATCTTCAAAAACCAACAGATTACGCGGATGCGTCATCACCGGTATGGCATTGGCGGTCGAGACGAACAGACAGTGGATTGGCGCTTCCAGCACAACGCCGCGCTTCACGGACACATAAACCCCGTCTTCCATGAACGCGGTGTTCAACGCGCAGAATGCGTCGCGATGGATGTCGGCGTAACGGCCCAGGTGTGACGAGAGGTGGCCGGAGTCTTCCTCAATTTGTTCACGAAGGGATGCGACCACGACGCCTTTCGGTAGCGCTCCCACCGTAGACAACTTCGCGGCAAACCGGCCATTCACAAACACCAGGCGCGCCGCCGCGCCTTCGATTTTCCACGCGCTCAGGCTCGCGATCGTAAGTTGAGACGGGCCGTCGCCGGCAAACTGGAAGCGCGTCTTCGCAATCGGCGCAACGTTTGTAAAGCGCCAATCTTCGTCGTGAGTGGTCGGAAATCCTGTCTCGCCGAAGCGCGCAAATGCGTCTTCGCGAAGCTTGCGCAGCCACGGCAAATTCCGCCCGGCAGCCCGCTCCTGAAAATCCGTAAAGCTTTCGAGATAACTTCCCAATTCTTGAATTGCAGTGGTCACAATTTTCGATTCCTAAGTCTGTGGGTTACCCGCCCGTGGCGCGTTTTGTGCGACAGGTGAGCGGCTTAAACCGTTGTCGCCTCTGACTCCGCATAGCCTTTGTCTTCCAGTTCGAGCGCCAGTTCCGCTCCGCCGGACCGCACAATGCGTCCATCGACCAGAACGTGGACGTAATCGGGCTTCACGTAATTCAAAAGCCGCTGATAGTGCGTGACCACCAGCATCGCGCGCTCGGGACTGCGCAGCGCATTCACGCCTTGAGCCACAATTCGCAGTGCGTCAATGTCGAGGCCCGAATCAGTTTCATCGAGCACTGCCAACTTCGGCTGCAGGACGGACATCTGCAAAACCTCGTTGCGCTTCTTTTCGCCACCGGAGAAGCCTTCGTTCAGCGACCGGTTCATCAGTTTCTCATCCATTTCGAGCGCCTTCAGCTTGGCGCGGAAGAGCGGCAGAAAATCCATGGCGTCCATCTCGTCTTCACCGCGATACTTGCGCTGCGCATTCAGCGCCGATCGCAAGAAGTACGCATTGCTGATGCCGGGAATTTCAACCGGGTACTGGAACGCCAGGAACACGCCTTCGCAGGCGGCTTCTTCCGGCTTCATCTCCAGCAGGTCTTTGCCGTTGAAGGTCACGCTACCTTGGGTGACGTTGTACGCGGCGCGCCGCGCCAGCACCTGCGCCAGCGTGCTCTTGCCCGAACCGTTCGGCCCCATGATCGAATGAACCTCGCCCGCGTTGATGGTGAGGTCGATGCCTTTAAGAATTTCGTGTCCGTCCACGGTTGCGTGGAGGTTTTTGATTTCAAGCAGACTCATGATTCCTTTTCCTGCACCAGAATGTTTGAATGCGTCTTACGTCATGCCGCCGGCACTTGGGTATTTCCCGACGAGTGCGACGTTCTTACCCCACACTTCCTTCCAAACTCACGCTCAGCAACTTCTGCGCTTCGACCGCAAATTCCATCGGCAACTCGCGGAACACCTGCTTGCAGAAGCCGTTGACGATCATCGAAACCGCGTCTTCGGTCTTCAGCCCGCGCTGCTGCAAATAGAACATTTGGTCTTCGCCAATCTTCGACGTCGAGGCTTCGTGCTCCATTCGGGCGCTGGCGTTTCTTACTTCGATATACGGAAAGGTGTGCGCGCCGCACTTGTCGCCAATCAGCAGCGAGTCGCACTGCGTGTAATTTCTCGCACCCTGCGCGCCCTTCAGAATCTTCACCTGGCCGCGATACGTATTCTGTCCGTGCCCAGCGGAGATGCCCTTCGCAACCACGGTGCTGCTGGTGTTCTTTCCAATGTGGATCATCTTGGTGCCAGTGTCAGCCTGCTGATAATTGTTGGTCAGCGCCACCGAGTAGAACTCGCCGACAGAATTGTCACCCTGCAGAATGCAGCTGGGATATTTCCACGTGATCGCCGAACCCGTCTCCACCTGCGTCCAGGAAATTTTTGAGTTCACGCCCCGGCACGCGCCGCGCTTGGTGACGAAGTTGTAGATCCCGCCCTTGCCTTGCTTGTCTCCCGGATACCAGTTCTGTACGGTTGAATACTTGATCTGCGCATTGTCGAGTGCGACCAATTCCACGACGGCGGCGTGCAACTGATTCTCATCGCGGATTGGCGCCGTGCAGCCTTCAAGGTAGCTGACGTATGCGCCTTCTTCGGCAACGATCAGCGTGCGCTCGAACTGTCCGGTTTCCGCCGCATTGATGCGGAAGTACGTGGAAAGCTCCATCGGGCAGCGCACGCCCTTCGGAACATAGACGAACGAACCATCAGAAAAGACCGCGGCATTGAGAGCTGCAAAAAAATTGTCGGTGTGCGGAACCACTGAGCCCAAATACTTCTTTACCAGATCAGGATGCTTCAGCACCGCCTCAGAAAACGAGCAGAAAATCACGCCCGCCTCGGCCAGCTTGCCCTTGAACGTGGTGGCAACTGAGACTGAATCGAACACCGCGTCCACCGCAACGCCGGCGAGCATCTTCTGTTCAGCCAGCGGAATCCCTAGCTTTTCGTAGGTGCTCAGAATTTCCGGATCAAGCTCGTCCAGGCTGTTCAGCGTCTTCTTCTGCTTCGGCGCCGAATAATAGGTAATGTTCTGGTAGTCGATGGGACCATACTTAATGTTGGCCCACGTCGGCTCCGCGTCCGCGCGCTCGAGCGACGCCCAATGCCGATAGGCCTTCAGACGCCACTCCAGCATGAATTCCGGTTCGTTCTTCTTCGCCGAAATCACGCGAACCACGTCTTCGCTCAAACCTTTCGGAATCCGCTCTTCTTCAATGTCGGTAACGAATCCCCACTTGTAATCCTGCTCCGCAAGATTGCGGATCGCGTCTGTATTGGTGCTCATTGCATTCTCCCGGGGGCGAGGCTCGCGATGGAGACCAGTTCGCCGCTGCTGTTGCGAATTCCCGTAATTTCCATCGGACGAATCAGGTCAGAAAGCATGACTTGAGCCAGCGCTCCTTGAATCACTTGGTTGATAATTCTCTGGTTGTCCTTCATCGGGCAGGACGGCTCGAGGTCGCACGAGGAAACGTCCATGCTGCATTCGGTCAGCGCCAGCGGACCTTCGAGCGCCGAAATAATCTCGGTGATCGAAATGGCTTCCGGCTCGCGCACCAGGCTGTACCCGCCTCGGGTGCCGCGATGCGAGATCAGCAGGCGGCTCTGCAAAAGCGCTTTCAAAACCTTGCTGACGGTCGGCAGCGGCAGCTTGCACTGCGCAGCGAGGTCGCGCGCCGTATGCAAGTTCGTCCGCGGACTGCGGGCGATTTCCGCCATCAGCAGCAAGCCGTAATCCGTCAATTTGCCCAGTCGAATCATTGGTTAAGGCGTTTAGAGCGAAATAGGACCAGTTCAGTCCTTAATATATAGGACTGTTTTAGTACACATTGATTGTAAGGCTTGGGGAGGGGGATGGCAAGGGCGGGCGGGGGCTTTGTTCTTAGTTGATTCGGTTCACGGTGGAGATAATCCTACTAGCGAGCGATGGGGAGTTTGAGTGCCTCGTCACACAGGCGAGAGCAATCCAAGATTTATCAAGCGATAATTCAACGCAGATGTGCTCACCTCATATTTCTTGGCGATCGTGGCCAAATGCTCGTCAGACAAATCAAAATCCGGCCCAACCTTTCAGAAGTAGGGGACAGACGGGACGGTCCCCAATTTCCGTATGCTGGAAGCCGGGTTGTCCCGCCATTCTTTCTTGGAATCTCCCCGACACGGGGTGGCGGGGGCCCGCCCTTGGTGACCTTCTGTGTGCACTATTTCGACTGAGGGGACGGCGAAAAGTCGGACGTCCATACAGGACGACTTATTTACGCAACTATCTTGGCCGCGCCCGCGAGATCAATAGCATGGGCGGTCGCCAGCGACGGCAAGGGTCCCAAGCCTCGACCGCCAGGTCAATGAGAGACGGCCACTGATTGCCAGCCGACTCTGACTTTGCTGCTCTGTCTCTTTTCTACTCTGACTCTTTGCGATTCTTCTTTCGGGCACGCTTCCGCGCTAAAGCTTGTTTTACACGGCGCTTCGCGCCCGGCTTCAGGTAGAAGGAATGACG
>JAYTFR010000117.1:0-21976 GCA_043734125.1 Acidobacteriota bacterium
AGGCATCCAGATGGGCGGCGTCATCTACGCCGATAGCGCAGATAAAGCCGCCCGCTTCATCATGGACTGCAACCAAATGCAGGTGCCGATTATTTTCTTCCAGGATGTGACCGGGTTCATGGTCGGTAAGGATGCCGAGCAAAGTGGGATTATTCGCAGTGGCGCGAAGCTTGTGAGTGCGGTCAGCAATTCCACCGTTCCGAAAATTACCGTGGTGGTCGGCGGATCGTTCGGCGCGGGAAATTATGCGCTCTGCGGCAAGGCTTACGATCCGCGCTTTATCATCGCCTGGCCGAATGCGCGCTATGCGGTGATGGGCGCCGCGCAGGCTTCCGACACCGTCTTCAGCGTGCTGGCGCGCGCTCAGGAACGCGGTGACAAAAAGTCGACGCCGAAGGAACTCGACGAGCTGCGCGAGAAGGTGAAGGCAAGTTACGAAGAACAAACCGATATTCGCTACGGCGCGGCGCGGGGCTGGGTCGACGCCATCATTCAGCCGCACGACACGCGCGCGGTCCTCACGCGTTTACTCGGCTACGTCTCGCGGCCAACCCCGAAAGCGCGTTTTCATACCGGCGTCATCCAGGTCTGACATAATGCCCACCATTCTCGTCGATCAGAGCGACAGCCGGATTACCATCGCGACATTAAATCGCCCGGACCGGCGCAACGCGCTGACGATCGAATTGCTGACCGAGCTTTGTGCGGTCATCGACTCGGCCGCGGCGGACGAGAAGCGGCGAATTCTAATCCTGCGCGGCGCGGGCAAGGCCTTTTGCGCCGGCCTCGATTTACAGGAAACACTTCAGACGGCAGATGCGCATCGCTCCGCCGAGATGGTGGCTCAAACTCTTCGGACGATTGCCGAAACGCGATTGATCACGATCGCGCAGATTCACGGTGCGGCCGTGGCGGGCGGCGCGGGCATTATGTCCGCGTGTGATTTCGTCGTCGCTGCAAAACACACGAAGATCGGTTACCCAGAAGGTCAGCGCGGATTGGTCGCAGGACTCGTCATGACATTTCTTCGTCGCCAATTACGCGAGCGTGATATTCGCGAATTACTTCTCACTGGCGAACTCATCGGGGCCGACCGCGCGAAAGAGATTGGTCTCGTGACGCGGGTTGTCGCACCAGAAGAGTTGGAGAGCGAGACGACAAAAATCGCAGCGGCTATTCTTCAAAACGCACCCGGCGCCTCCGTACAGACAAAGCGACTGATTGAGGAACTTTGGTCGTCGTCCGTGCGCGAAGATGTCGCGCTCGCATTGCGTTACCACATGGAAGCGCGTGAATCCGATGAAGCGAAGGAAGGAATCGCCGCTTTTCTCGAGAAGCGTGCCCCGCGCTGGCAAGCCGACGGGAGCTAGCCGGAATATTCGGAGCCGATTGCGCCGTTCATCGCCAGCGCGGCTTCGAGTTGGGCCTGCATTGGTAATTTTATTCCCCGCTGCGCCAGCGCGCTGATAACCGACTCTGTCGGGATGTTGCCGAGAAGTTTATCCTGCGCGAACGGGCAACCCCCGAGCCCTCCAAGCGCAGAATCGAACCGCCGGCATCCCGCGTCGTACGCCGCCAACACCTTTGCGACCACATCGCCTGGCGCGCTGTGCAAATGCACGCCGATTTCGCTATCCGGGCAGGTCTTCATCAACGTCGCGACCAACTCGTCAATTCGCCGCGGATCGGAAACGCCCGCAGTGTCCGCAAGCGATATGGTGCGAACGCCGACCTCGGTAATTTGTTGTGCCAGATCGGCAACGCGCCGGTCGCTCCATTGGTCGCCGTAGGGATTGCCGAACGCCATCGAAATGTAGGCGACCACCTCGAGGCTGGCGTCGTCAGCTTTCTTCTGGATGCTCTCCAGTTGTTCTAGTGACTCTTCCGGCGTCTGCCGCTGATTGTTATATAAGAACGTCGGCGAGACCGAGTACGGAAATCCCAACGTGCGCACCTTGCCCGTTTCAATGGCGCGCTGTGCGCCCTTTTCATTGACCACTATGGCAATGATTTCCACGTCCTCCGACAAATCGAGTTCGCGCAGGACGTCCGCCGAGTCGGCCATTTGCGGAACAGCTTTCGCCGAGACGAACGACGCCGCGTCAATGTTCTTAAACCCCGCGCTTAGGAGTGCCTTGAGGTAATCCACTTTAAGGTCGGTAGGAATCTGACCCTGCAATCCCTGCCACGCATCGCGCGGACACTCGATGATTTTGACCATATCGGACATGCCGGTAACTATCTTAGCCCGTTAATCCGAAGATGGGGAATTCCCCTTCCTGAGGTCGTTGGAGCCACGGACGCGATCGCACTCCGCAACGAAATTGTCGAACCAGCTTGCCACAAAGCTCTTGACTACCTTGATGTCTTTTCCGTCTTCCACAAGTAAGTCCGAGCCTGTCATCTCGATCCAGGTTAAGACCCTGGCTCCGCCACCTTGGTAAGGATCGAAGGAAACCCACTGTTCCATGGTGTAGCCGCGAACGTGACTGATCCATGCGACCCGGCGAGGTGGCATGCAAATAGTGATGACTCGATCCACGACGGCCTGGAAGGGTTCTCGGATCTCAAGCCGCAATCGACTGCCCGGCGTCCACGGCGATCCTTGCCAGCGAATGGAGTCATAAAGATCACTGAATGTTGGCCATAGTTTCAAGTCGGAGAACGTTCTCCAGGCAAGGGCGCAATCCGCCCGGGTGAAGACAACATATTCAATGCGAGCAATTTGAGTGTTTACCTCAAGGGGAAGTTGGGGCAGGGAGCCTCGACGAGGAGGTCCCAGTTCATGATTCATAAAATGTACATCCACCTCTTATTTGAATTCGATAGGACAGCAAAGCGGAGGGAACTCCAACTGCAGTCCAGCGGGCCCAAAAAACGCCAGCCCAGTTCGGCCGCCGCTGGCTCTGAGGGCTTGACTTACAACAGCCGCGGGGGCGGGCTTGCATTTATATGTATACACTGTTATGTTTACGTCGTCAACACAATGCCAACGTTTATTTTAATGTTGATTCGGGGGTGACATGCCACGTCACAGCGATCCGGAGGTCGAAGGCCGCATCTTGAAGGCGGCACGCAAGTTATGGCATAAGGGCGGCGAAGGCGCCTTGAGCATGCGCGCCGTCGCAAAAGCCGCAGGCACCAATACGCCGGCGGTGTACCGGCGGTTTCGCACGCGAGAGCAGATACTGCGGGCGCTGGTGCAGGAGTATCAGCAGCAACTCTTCCAGGAGATCGCCGCCTGCAACTCTGCGCCCGAAGCCGCCGAACGAATTCTGGACTTCGCCCTGAAGCATCCTCGCGAATATGAACTCATTACCTCGGGACTGCTGGCGCGGACGACTAAAGATCGCCCGGCAGTTGACTTCGTTGCCTATCGCTGCGCGGAGTGGATGGGTGGTTCTCCAAGAGATCACGAGGGCCTGATTTTTGCCTTGTGGGCTCTGGTTCACGGAATGGCGCTGCTTCGGATTTCGGGAACGCTGCGCGAAGAAGACTATTTTCGTTCGCGTTCTGTTTTTACGACAACGGTTAAGCTCCTGCTTGAAAATGCGAAGAAGCTTCGAATCTAGCGGGGATGGAACGGTTTTCCTGGCGACCAAGGTCTAAATACGGATCACGCGCGTTGCGTTCCGCCAAGGGCCTCGAGTGCTCCAACAATCCTTGTGGACCAATGGTTCACTTCGTCTTCGCGCAGAGTGCGGTCGTGTGACTGGAACCTGGCGCGCAAAAGAATCGAATACCTTCCCGCCGCGATCGTCCCGCCGCGAAAGATTTCAACCGCGCCGAAGCCGCCGAGTTCTGGGAGCGCGAGGGAACTGACCGCGCGTTCAATTTGGTCGAATGTGACCTTGTCAGTAAAGATGAATGAAAAATCACGCTCCACGCCCGGATACTTCGGCAGTGGCTTGTACAGGACCTTGCGCAGTGGAAGCTTGTAAAGCTCTTCCGCGAGAATCTCGGCGACGTAAAGTTCTTGTCGCAGCTTTCGTTTCGCGCTGACCGAAGGATGCAAGAGGCCGAATTCCGCAATGGGCATGCCGTTCAGCAAAGCCCTTGCGGAGCGCCCCAATTGATAATACTCCGAAGTCCTGCCGTCGAACTCAAGCGCTGGATATTCGAATGCTCTGAGAAGGCTCTCGACATCTCCTTTGAACGAACGGAACGTATCCAGGCCGGAATCGCCTTTGGTCTTGTCGAGCGCCCCGCCTTGCGGAAGATCGCTTCTCAGTGCCGCCGCCGTGGCCGCGAAGCATATACGCGCGCGTTCGGATGCGCCTGCGCCGGTAGCCTGATACACATCTCCGGTCTCAAACAGCCGGACGTATTCGGTTCCGCGATTCAGATTGAAAGCCACCATATCGAGCACGCCGGGCAGTAGGGAACCGCGCATAAGCGATGCTTCCGCGCTGAGCGGGTTGGCCAGTTCGACTACCGGGGATGACGAGAATGTCTCCGCGTCTTCGTTCGAAATAAAGGAAAGCGAAACGCCTTCGTTGTAGCCGAGCGCGAGCATCGTGGAGCGCACTTTCGCGAGTTTTGCGGCTCCGGAGTTTTCCACGACGGCCCCGGAAAAAGCCGGGAGCGTATTTGCAAAATTGTTGTACCCGTGAAGGCGCGCGACTTCTTCGATCAGGTCGATCTCGCGTTCCACATCGAGACGCCAGGTTGGAATGCGGACTGAGAACTCCGGATCCGCGCCGGGTTCGGGGACTAGTTCAAATCCGAGCCGCTTGAGAATAACTAGAATCTGGTGGGCTCCGAGCACGCATCCCTGAGTGGTAGAACCGAGAATGCGAAGCACTTGCGAAATTCGCAGCACGACGGAAGCCTGGTCCATCTCGCGGGCGTTGGCGTCGATCTGCGGGCCTTCCAGTTCGCCGCCGCCGGATTCTATGATTCTTTGCGCCACCAGCGTGCAGGCCAGTGGCGTCGCGCCATAATCCGCGCCGCGTTCGAAACGATGGGAAGCATCGGTGTGCAGGCCGTGGCGTTTGGCGGTCTTGCGTACTGCTACGGGATCGAACCAGGCCGACTCGATCAGGATGTTCTGCGTCTTTTCCGTGATCATGGTGTCGAAGCCGCCCATGACTCCGGCCAGGGCAACCGGGCGGTTTGCGTCACCGATGATTAGATCGTCGGAGGAAAGCTTGCGGTCAACTCCGTCGAGAGTTTTCAGCATTTCGCCGGCCCGCGCGCTGCGGACCACGATCTTGCCACCCTGCAGCAAGTCGAGGTCGAACGCGTGCGTGGGATGGCCCATCTCCCACAACGTGTAATTCGAGGCGTCGGCGGCATTGTTAATGGAGCGCTGATCGACGAGTGCCAGGCGCGTCGCGATGTGCTCGGGCGAAGCGTTGATCTTTAACCCCCGAACGATTTGCGCCGTGTATCGTGCACAGCCGTCCTTGTCTTCGATATAAATTTGAAAGGGCTCGACTTTATTTGAGCCGTCATCGCGCCCCGCAGAACTGGGCGCCTTAGCCGCTGAGGTTCCAATCGGCCCCAGCGCAACTCCATATAGGGCAGCCGCCTCGCGCGCCACGCCGTAATGATTCATCGCGTCGGGACGGTTCGTCCCGATTTCCATTTCGAAAACCGTATTTGCTCCTTCGCCAGAAATGCCCTCGACGGCGATGCCGATGCCGGTCAAGTCTTCGGCAAGGCGCCGGTTGTCGACGGGGACGTCAACGAAGTCGCGAATCCATTGTGGAGAAAGTTTCATATTTAGCTGTCAGCTCTCAGCTATCCGTCGCCCGCTACAATCTTGTACAGACTGCAGGTTCGCAACCACTGACGCAATTCGGAATGAAAACTGTCCAAGTTTTGCCGAAGCCTACGACCGGGAGCCACGGCGGTTTTACGCAAACTGCTCGAGAAACCTTACGTCCCCCTGAAAGAACAGCTGTAAATCATCCAGGCCATATTTCAGCATGGCGATGCGGTCCACGCCCATGCCGAATGCGAACCCGGAGACTTTCTCCGGATCGTAGCCGTTGTGCTTCACGAACTCGAACACGTTCGGATCGACCATGCCGCAACCAAGGATTTCGATCCATCCAGTCTGTTTGCAGGGGCGGCACGGCTCTTCTTTATTTCCGACGCTGCGTTTGCCGCTTCCTCCACAAATAAAACAAGACACGTACATTTCCGCGCTGGGCTCGGTGAAGGGGAAGAACGACGGCCGGAAACTGGTCTTTACATCCGAGCCGAACAAAGCTTTCATGGCGTGGTCGAGCGTGCCCTTCAAATCACCGAAAGTAATATTGGTGTCCACGGCGAGGCCTTCCACCTGATGAAACATTGGCGAATGGCTGGCGTCGGGGGGATCGTTGCGATGCACTTTGCCTGGAATCACGATGCGCAGCGGCGGCTTCAGCTTTTCCATAGTGCGAATTTGCACCGGAGAAGTGTGGGTGCGCAGCAGAAGTTGCTCGCGCCGCGGCTTCAATTCCTGGTTGGCGAGGAACAGTGTGTCCTGGGTATCGCGAGCAGGATGATTCGGCGGAAAATTCAGCGCCTCAAAATTGTAGTAATCGGTTTCGATCACCGGGCCTTCGGCTACGGAATAACCGAGATTCTGAAACACGCGGACGATTTCATTCTGCGTTCGAATGATCGGATGCTCCGCGCCAATCGGGCGGCGAATGCCGGGAAGGGAAATGTCGAGGGGCGTTTCGGAAGCATTGCCTGACATTGTCGCGAGCGCGGATTCCACCCTTTGCTCCACCTCGGCTTTCAGCTTGTTAACGCGCTGGCCGACTTCGCGCTTCGCTTCTTTCGGAGCGGGCTTTAGCCACAGTTCGTTGATCTGGGTGAGGACGCCCTCTTTGCGGCCAAGCCAGCGATCGCGAAAGGCTTTGCGCTCCTCTGATGTTCCGGCATGGGTGGACTCTGCGGCCAGAGCGGAGATCAGTTCCGCGGCCGCGTCATCGAGCGCCGTTGCCGAAAAATCTTCGAGTTTGGGGACGGTGTAAGCCACGTTTCTTTCGGCCCTTCGGGGCTTGTGTGGAATGACAAAGTATAAGGGAATTGTTCTTGGCCCGCCGTGGAAGAGCGGCTCTTTAGAGCCGCGTGATGTCACGGACTCCCGCGCCCTTTAGGGCGTGCGAGGGCTAAAGCCCGTAAGTCAAGATAGGGCGTGAACGCGGCAATAAATGGCCGATCTTCCACGTTTTCCTGACCGCTAATGACTGACGGCTGATGACTAGGCGGACGCTGCTCCGACGATTGCTCCCTTGGCCTGCGCGGCCAGGCTGGCAAACGCTGCCGGATCCTTGACGGCCAAGTCTGCCAGAATCTTGCGGTCGAGTTCGATGCCCGCCGCTTTCAATCCATGGATGAACTGGCTGTAGCTCATGCCGCTAATCTTCGCAGCGGCGCCGATGCGGACAATCCACAGCGAGCGGTACTGGCGCTTCTTCTGCTTGCGGCCGGAGTAGGCGAACTTCAGCGCGCGATCGACGGCTTCTTTCGCCGAGCGGTGCAGTTTTGATTTTGTGAGGAAATATCCGCTGGCGCGCTCTAATATCTTCTTGCGCTTGGCGCGGCGTTTGCTTCCGCGTTTTACACGAGGCATGGTGTTTCTCCTTTTTGCTTTCTATTTCTAATGAGCGGCTGGAGGCAGGATGTGCCTCTTCACTCGCTTGCGCGTGGACGACGGGCGTCTCGCCCGCTTCGCGGACAACAATGTCCGCGCCACACGGCTAGTACGGAATCATTCTCTTTACTTTGGGCGTATCGGCGTCGCTCACCAGCGTTGAACTTCCGAGCTGCTTCTTGCGCTTCTTCCCCTTGGACGTCAGGATGTGGCGCAAGTACGCTTTGTGACGCTTCACTTTTCCGGTTCCCGTCTTCTTGAAGCGCTTGGCGGCGCCTTTGTGTGTCTTTAGTTTTGGCATGTTGATCCTCAGAGCTGTCAGCATCAGCCTTCAGCAACTAATCTCGATAAACTTTGACTACGCTTGGGCTCTTTGCTGCGGCGGAGCCGGCTTTTCACCCGGCTTCTTGGCACTCGGCGCCAGGATCGCGTGCAGCGTGTTGCCTTCCTGTCGCGGCCGAAATTCGACGATCGCGTGGTCTCCGATGTCAGTGATCAGGCGTTCCAGAATCTGCCGTCCCAGGCCGGTGCGCGTCATTTCGCGTCCGCGGAAAAAAATCGTCGCTTTAACCTTGTCGCCCTCATCCAGAAACCGCAGCACATGGTTCTTCTTGGTCTCGTAGTCGTGGTCGTCCACGTTGATGCGGAACTTCACTTCTTTAACTGTGATGGTTTTCTGATGCTTTTTGGCTTCGCGTTCCTTCTTCTCCTGCTGGTACAGGAATTTCCCGTAATCCATGATGCGGCAAACCGGAGGTTGCGCGGTGGGGGAAATTTCAACCAGGTCCAAATTCTTTTCGCGGGCCATTTTGAGCGCATCAAAAGGGGGCATGATTCCGATTTGCTCTCCCTCATCGCCGATCACGCGAATTTCGCGTGCGCGAATACGCTCATTTGTGCGGATAAAGCGCTTATCGATACCGACCTCCGTTACGTTTCAACAGCTTAGGATACTGGATTATAGCATGTGCCCGGCCAGGAATCAGAGCCGATCCAGAAGCCGGTGCCGGATTCGGGGAGCGGTGCCGCCATGGCGCAGAAAGCTAGAACATTCTCCGGTTTCCCGAAAAACATTCGTGCACGAATTTTCCGGTAAACCGCTCGACCACTTCGCCGGGCACGCTGCCTTCTTTGAGTTCCTCAAACTTAAACTTGATTGTCCCCTGCGGCTCGCCCTTGGGATTCACCGTCCCGATCAGGTAGCCATAAACATTGGTCTTGGCAGCTTTCGCGTCGTGGGCGTTTCCGGGCAGGGCATAACGCTCTGCGCCAGCGGTGCCAACAATCCAGCCGGGCAGCACCCCTCCGTGCGATTGCCAGAACATGGTGTTATACGTGCCGTCCATAAAGTAGTGAGAATGGCTCGCGAGGATGTACACCTTCTTGTGCGACTCGTTTTGCAACTTGAGCATCATGGAATAAACGGCGAGGCCGCTGCCGATTCCGGCGCTGGATTCATTCATGCTGTGATGCAACGAAATGCTTTCGGGCAGCGCCTTGTGCATGCCCAGAACGACAGTGTCCACTTCGTCGTCCTTGGCATCGTAGGCGATTACCCCAGCAAGCCATTTCATCTGGGCGGCGTCGAATTGGTCATCGGTGGCGTTGTCCAGATTGATGAAGTCAATGCCTTCCATGATCCAGTGGTAGTACGCACGCGGTTGAGTCGCGGTGGGATCGTCGCTTAACTGCTGTTCGCGCAGGTCGTCGCGGTTCAGGTATGCGCGAAATTTCTCCAGGAAGGCCGCGCGGCTCTTAGGCGCCTTCGTCTCATGATTCCCGATGCCAAGATAAAAGGGAACATCGCCCCAGGGTTTGATCTGATTTTCGATGAAATCGTCCCAGGCCTGTTTTTCGTAAATCGCAAGGTTGACGGGCTGTCCTAGATGCACCCGCTCTTGGACGAAGTCTTGATCGGGCCCGCTGATCAAACGCAAGTCACCGAGGTGCCAATAAAAAGCAACGCTGTGCTTGATCGCGTCCGCCGCAATCGCTGGCATTACAACGTCGCCGCAATTGCGCGAGTCTCCTGAAACCGCAAAGGACCAGGTTTCGGGCGACTTCTTGTCAGCTGCGTGGGCCGCCGACAGCAGAATCGCGCACAGAATAAGGAAAGTCGGGCTAACGTTTCGCATCCTCTAGATCCCTCTCGGCCAGATCCCTTTCCTTTGCTAGTGTAACCTTTGGAGTTGCGGAGAATCAGTTGCTGGATGAGAGCCAGAATTCAATTCGTGGGAGCAGTTGCCGTGGTGGCGGCGTTATTCGTTGTGCTCGGTCATGCCGAAAATAAACCGCAAAAACCAATTCTGCTGGAACTCTTCACCTCTGAAGGATGTTCGAGTTGCCCGCCGGCCGACGCCCTGCTGCGCGATTTGGATGAGCACCAGCCGATTGAAGGCGCCGAGCTGATTGTCCTAAGCGAGCATGTGGATTACTGGGACGACCTCGGCTGGCGGGACATTTATTCGCAGCACGCGCTTACCGAACGCCAGACCGCGTACTCCGAAAAGCTTAGAACGCGGGGCCCGTACACGCCCCAGCTGGTGGTGGATGGAGCTTACGAACTAGTAGGCAGCGATCGCGATCGAGTCCTCGAAGTTTTGAAGCAAGCTCGGGCCCTACCCAAGATAGACGTTCGGATCACGTCTGCGAGAAGGCAGGGTGATACCTTCTACGCCCGCGTGGATGCAGGGCCGCTGCCCCACGGCGCCGAGGTGATGCTCGGGCTGCTGCAAGATCGGGCGGAATCGCAGGTGCGGCACGGGGAGAACAAAGGCAAAGACCTTCAGCATGTCGCTGTGGTCCGTTCGCTTACCGTTATTGGATCGGGGCCGGCGGCATTTTCAAAAGACATGAAAGTCGCATTGCATTCCTCGGAACTGGCATTCCGCGTGGTCGCTTTTGTGCAGGAAAAAAATCAGGGCCGCGTTTTAGGCGCAGCCCTGGTTCAGGTTCCGAAATAGTGCTCGGTTAAACGATGGCCACTTCCGGTTCGCCAATGTGGGCTTGCTGCTCGCCGTCCTCGTATTCCTCATGCACGTGCCGCTTGGCCACCAGCATATAAATGGAAGGCACGATGAACAGCGTAAATGCCGTTCCAATAATCATGCCGCTGACCAGCATGATGCCGATGCTGTTTCGCGCGCCCGCTCCAGGGCCGGTGGCAAACACCAACGGGAAATGGCCGAAGACCGTTGCTGCCGTGGTCATAAGAATTGGCCGCAAGCGAGTGCTAGCTGCTTCCACGACGGCGTGCAGTTTGTCGCGGCCTTGCTCCTGCAGGTGATTGGCAAATTCAACGATCAGGATGCCATTCTTGGAAATCAGTCCGACCAATGTGATGAGTCCCACCTGGCTATAAATATTCAGCGTGGTGAAACCCAGGAACGAGAACATCAGCGCGCCTGAAATGGCCAGCGGCACCGAACCTGCAAGAATGATGAACGGGTCGCGGAAGCTCTCAAACTGCGCGGCCAAAACCAGGTAAATGAGAACGCCGGAGAGGGCAAAGGTCCCGAGGAACTTGCTGCCCTCCACCCGCAACTGCCGCGACTCTCCTGCGTAGTCAACCGTGAAGCCTTGCGGCAAAATCTGTTTTGCCTGATCTTCCAAAAATGTAAGCGCTTTGTCGAGCGGCACCGGCGGAGGAATGACCGCCTGAATCCGCACGGCATTTAGCTGCTGGAACTTGCTCAACGACCGCGGCTGAGTTGTCGTATTCAGCGTGGCGAAAGTGGAAAGCGGCACCAGTTTGTCGCTGGAACCTTTCACATACATCTGCCCGAGTTGTTCTGCGGTCAAGCGGTCCTCACGCTTAACCTGAGGAATGACTTTGTAACTTCGCCCTTGAATGCTGAAACGGTTGACGTAGTTGCCGCCCATCAGGGTCGAGAGGTCCTGCCCTGCCTGGCTCATGTCAACGCCCTGCGAACGGAGTTTGTCGCGATCGAAGACCACCTCAGTCTGCGGTTGGTCGAACTTCACGTCCACGTCGGCGAAAATGAACATGCCGCTTGCCATGGCCTTCTGGACAAGTTGTCCGGCCAGGTCCGCAAGTTGCTGAGGTTCGGCCGCCGACTGGATGACGAAGTCCACGGGGAAGTTTCCGCCGCCGGGCAAAGGTGGCGGGACCAGTGGGATGATGCGGACGCCTGGAATTTTCGACAGCTTGCCCGTGGCTTCGACCAGGAGTTGTTGCGTAGTCTTCTTCCGATCGCTCCACGGTTTCGTCACCATGCCGCCGAAGCCACCGCTCGGACTGGTGATCTGGAATACGCTCGCGCTCTCGGGAAACGAGTGATAGACCTTATACATTTCCTGCGCGAACAGGTTGGTTTGGTCGAGCGTTGAATTGGCCGACGCCTGAATTACTGAGAACACGACTCCCTGGTCTTCGGTCGGCGCCAGTTCATTTTGCGAAAACAGGTAGAACGGGACGATGAGAAGAACCACGATGACCCACAGCGTCAGCACCACTGGACGATAGTTGAGCGTGCTGGCCAGCGTGCGATTGTAAAGACCACGTACTGAATCAAAAGTCCGGTTGACGACTCCGGGAAAGCCGCGTTCGCTGTTTCCCTGGCGCAGGAGCTTCGATCCCATCATGGGCGAGAGCGTAAGAGCGACGATTCCGGAAACGACGACCGCGCCCGCGAGCGTGAATGCGAACTCGCGGAAGAGAGCGCCGGTCAATCCACCCTGAATGGCGATCGGCGTATAAACAGCCGCCAGCGTGATGGTCATGGCGATGATTGGGCCGACCAATTCACGGGCAGCATCGAGGGCTGCCCGTACGGGATTCTTGCCCATGTGCAAGTGGCGCTCTACGTTTTCCACCATCACAATGGCATCGTCCACCACCAAGCCGACCGAGAGCACGATCGCCAGCAGCGTCAGCAAATTGATGGTGAAACCGGCGACATTCATGATGAAGACGGCGCCGATCAGCGAAATCGGGATCGCGATAACAGGAATGAGTACCGAGCGGAACGACCCCAGGAACAGGAAAATCACGATCACAACAATGAGCAGGGTTTCGCTCAGAGTGTGCAGCACTTCGTTGATCGCGTCCTGAATGTAGGCGGTGGAGTCATACGGGATGCCTACGTTAATTCCCTGCGGCAGCTGGGCGCGAATTCCGGGAAGCTCAGCTCGAACCGCTTTGATCACTTCGAGCGAGTTCGCCGTGGGCAGAACCCAAACCCCCATGAACGTTGCAGTTTCGCCGTTGAAGCGAACGTCGGAATCGTAGTTCTCTGCGCCCAGCGAAACGTCTGCGATTTCTCCGAGCCGGACCACAACTCCGCTTTGTTGCTTGATCACCATCTGCCGGAAGTCGTCGGCATTCTTCAGGTCGGTGTTGGCCACCAGGTTGACCGAGACCATGGAGCCTTTTGTGCTGCCGAGAGCGGAGAGGTAATTGTTTTTCGACAGGGCATCGCGCACGTCAGAGGCGGAGACTCCGCGCGCCGCCATCTGCTCCGGCTTCAGCCAGATACGCATGGCGAACGTTCGGTCGCCAAGAATGTCGGCCCGCTGCACCCCGCTGACGGCGCTCAATTTGGGCTGCACTACGCGAGTGAGGTAATCGCTGATCTGATTCTGGTCAAGTTCCTTGGAGGAGAAGCCCAGGTACATGGCGGCGAACTGGCTGTCGGCCGTTTGCAGGTCGATAATCGGCGCTTCGGCCTCAGGAGGAAGATCGTTGCGGACCTGCGCAACCTTGGACTGAATCTGCGTCAGAGCTGCGTTGGTATCGTAGTTCAGTTTCAGGTGCACGCTGATTGTGCTGATGCCCTGCGAACTCTGCGACTCCATGTAATCGATGCCGTCAGCGCTGGCAATCACCCGTTCCAGCGGCGTGGTAATGAATCCGCGCACCAGGTCGGCGTTCGCACCCACGTAAGCGGTGGAGACCGAGACCACTGCAATGTCGCTGCGCGGGTACTGGCGTACGCTCAGCGAGCGTATCGATTGAATGCCGGCGATCAGGATCACCAGATTGACGCAGATCGCCAGGACCGGGCGTTTGATGAAGAGATCGGTAAACTTCATTTAGCTGTCCTCAGGCTTCGGCTTCGGGTTGTTCGATGGAGTGACGTCGTTATTGACGAGCACGGGTGCTCCGTTGCGTAATTTGAAAACCCCCGAGCTGACTACTTCGTCCCCAGGACTTATGCCGGAGATCACGCCTACCTGATCTCCGCGCGAGCCTTGCACTTTTACGAACTGCTGGCGCACTCCGCGGAAAGTCTTACCGGTCTTGGGATCCTTAATATCGGTAACCACATAAACCGAATCTCCGTACGGGGCGTAGCTGATTGCCGAAGCCGGAAGCGCGATCACTTGCTGGCTGGCGCCAAGCGACAAGTCCACTTGTACGAATGTTCCCGGACGGAGTCTGCCGCCGGGATTGGCCAGCGTCGCTTGAACCTGAATATTGCGGGTGGTTGGATCAACCACCGAGTCGAGCGCGGTCACCTTGCCGGAGAACTGAACGCCGGGCAAGTCATCGCTGATGATGTGCAACGTCCTGCCAACTTTGAGTTGAGATGTGGTCTGCTGCGGGACGCCGAAGTTTACGTAAATCGGATTTAGCGCCTGCAGCGAAACAATGGCCTGGCCGGATGCGAGGTATTGCCCCAGATTGGCCTGCCGCAGGCCGAGAATGCCGCTGAAAGGCGCGCGTATGGTTTTTTTGTCGATCGTTGCTTTAATTTCGCCCACCTTGGCTTCCGTGGACTTCAGTTGCGCGGACGCGTTGTCGAATTCGGTGCGGGCGAGGACTCCTTCTTTCACCAAGGCCTGCTGGCGACCATAGTTAATATTCGCGAGATCCGCATCAGACTTGGCGGCCGCGAACTGCGCCCTTTCCTGGCGGGTATCGAGTTCCACCAGAATGTCTCCCGCGCGGACTGACTGGCCAGACTCAAAATTGATCTTTACCACCGTACCGGGAAGGTCGGCGCTCACCGTGACGCCCTGGATCGCGGCAGTCGTGCCGATAATCTTCAGGGTCGACGCCCAGGTTTCCTGCTTGGCAACCAGCGTGGTCACGGCTGAGGGCGGAGGCGCGAAGCTTGCGCCCATAGCGATCGCAGCCTGAATCTGTTTGTACTTGAAGAATCCCAAGCCCCCGAGAAGGGCCAGGACGACCACTAACAGCAAGATCATTCGCTTCAACATGAGTGCCTCTTAAACCTTGGTTCGCGTACTGGAAGATTTGGCCTTAAGTTGTGGCCGACCATCCTTTTCCCGAACACAACAAGGGGTCGTTGCCAATTCGATGTCCTGAAAACTGCGGACGCTGCAAAAATTTCGTCGGTTCGCTAGAACTCGATCGGCTTCCCGCGGATGAAAGTAACTGCGCACGGCGCTAATCCTGCCGAGGTTACTGTTCGGCATGTCGCAATCGAGTCCTGGTAGCTCAGATCCCGCCGTAGATTGGCTGCAATTGCGCTCGTGGGGAAGCTGCTTTCCACAGCTTACAAGCAAACTGCGGCAGGATTCAAGGCGACTTGATCTACTAAGGCATGGACCCGTGCAAGCGCGACCGGTTGTGAGCCGGCTCATCGTTTTTCCTCATCGCGGCTTTGCGGGGGAACCATTTGCCACTCGGTTCTGCTAAATTGTTGATCCATGAAGCCCTCGCGCAGCTTCGCCAGTGATAACAACGCTGGAGTACATCCTTCTGTGTTAAAAGCGCTCGCCGCCGTCAACGAAGGCCATGCAGTCGGTTACGGCGATGACATCTATACGGCGTCTGCCGTCCGGCACTTCAAGCGCCACTTCGGCGATGACATTGAGGTCTTCTTTGTATTCAACGGCACCGCCGCGAACTGCCTGGGCCTGAAAGCGCTCACCAGTTCCTACGACGCCGTAGTCTGCGCCGCTGGAGCGCACATCAATGTGGACGAATGCGGCGCGCCCGAAACACTTACTGGATGCAAACTGATTGCTATCCCCACGTCTGACGGCAAGCTTACGGTTGACGCCGTCCGCAAAGTCTGTCACGGGATTGGCGATCAGCACCACGTGCAGTCCCGGGTCATTTCTATTACTCAGGCGACGGAGGTCGGCACGGTTTACAAGCCTGCTGAGATCGGCGCGCTGGCCCGCTTCGCCCACGAGCACAATATGTTTTTACATGTGGATGGAGCGCGGATCGCCAATGCTGCCGCCGCGCTCGATTGCAGTCTGCGCGCGTGCACCCGCGACGCCGGAGTTGATGTGCTCTCCTTCGGCGCCACCAAGAATGGAGGCATGTGTGCCGAAGCAGTTGTTTTGTTCAATCCCGCGCTGGCCAGGGACTTCAAGTTCTACCGCAAGCAGGGAATGCAGCTGGCTTCCAAAATGCGGTATCTTGCGGCGCAATTTGAAGCTCTGTTCACGGACGATCTATGGTTGAAGAATGCGCGGCACTCGAACCGCATGGCCCAGTTGCTCAAGCGCGAGTTGAGTCAACTGCCGGAAGTGAAAATTGTCTATCGCGTCGAAGCCAATGGTGTATTCGCGCGCATTCCCCGCAACGCCACACCAAAGTTGCTTAAACGTTATTTCTTTTATCCATGGGATGAGGAACGCTCGGTGGTGCGGTGGATGTGCTCCTGGGACACGACCGAGAGCGATGTAAAGCAGTTTGTTGAATTTGTGAAGAAAACCTTAGGCACGCGCAGCTAGCTCCTGCGATTATCCGCGAGCGGGCGGCGATTTAGCTTGCCGCCGATGCCGGCTCATCCCGGACCAGCCAATCCATAGCCTCTTCGCGCGTCTTGAATGTAGGCAAGTCGCGTTGCGAAAACGCCTTGACGTTATCGTAAAAAACTTTGGGAAGCGTTTCCGTCCCAACCCAAGCACTCTTCTTCAGATGAGGACGGTCAAATACTGCGGCTTGTTTCAGGACTTCGATTGCGGCTTTGTCGAATTTTGATCCGCTGAAGTCTGCCAGCAGCAAGACCGAGCCTTTGGCCTGAGTCGCCAGATAAGAGGGCACAAGCCTTCCTAAGGCGATCAGTTCTTCGGAGGAGAGGTTGCAAAGGTCTATGAGCAGAATGTGCTTGCCCTTGTGTTCGATGAAGCGAATGCGATCTTCCACAAGACACTCCGAAAAACCGAACCTGAATCGACGCAGTCAAAGGCTGGCTGCTCACCATGGAGGAACAAGGTACTGCCGAGCGGCCGGAAAAGCAACTCAGAATTCTCCCGGGAAGATGGCGGCTTGCCCGGAGGGGTTCGCCCCTGAGTAACATGCTATACCTAAGCTGCAGGCTTTTCGGCGAGGCAATTTCGGACGAGATCGTGCAGTCGGTCCGCGTGGAAAAACCTGGCGAACGGTGGCACTTGTTCTCTGTCGGATCAAAGGTGGATTAGTGGGTGACCGCGGGGAAATGCGCTGCAATACGGGCCGCAGCCACGCTGCGCGCGAGAGGAGACCCCGGCTTGCGTTGATCGCCTTGCTCCTAGCGGTGGGCATTTCCGTGGGCTGCGCAAAGCCCCTGCTGAATTGTCCTCGCGCGACCAAGGTTCCAGTGCCTCCTCTTCCTCAGCAGCGGCCTGCAATGGTCTTATTCGCAACCGATCGTGCCCCAGAATCAGACTTTAATTTCTCGGGGGAAATGAATCTCTCCGGGACGCGCATGACCTACGGCGCCCTGTGCGAAGATCCGTTGACCGGCACCAGGCCTGCCTGCCAAAAACCACCGTGGCTGAAAGAAGAGCTGCCCGCCCGGCTGGAAAAGAAAGAATTTCTGAATGGAATCACAGCGGCCGACTCGGATGTGGTGCTGTTCGTCCACGGATTCAACATTTCGTTTAACGAATCGCTAGAGGTGAGTCTGCGCATGGTTCAGCGGACGGGAGCTCGCGCAATCCCCGTGGCCTACAGTTGGCCGTCCCGAGCCAAGTTTTCCGCCTACGGCATTGATTACGACCGCAACCAGTGGACAACCGAACATCTGAAAGACTTTATTCAAGACGTGGTCAATGCGCTTGCGGAAGGAAGAGTTCTCCATCTCGTTGCCCACAGCATGGGCAACCGGGCGCTGCTGGATGCGCTGGTGCGCGCCGATCTCCCGGAGCGCCGCCTCGGGCAACTGATCATGATCGCACCCGATGTTGACAGTGAAATCTTCAAGGATGAGGTCTTGCGCAGCGGACCTTTTCGGCGAAAGACTCTTTACGTATCCAGTCATGACCTGGCGCTTCGGGCCGCGGGATGGTTGCGCTCCGGCCTTCCCCGCGCCGGCGATGCTGACGAGCAACTCACCGTCGTCAAGGGCGTGGATACCGTCGATACCTCCCCGCTGAAGGCCGGCAAGGTCGGCCACTCGGTGTATGACTATTCACAATTGGTGTTCGACGATCTGGGAGCAGTATTGCGGGACGAACAACCCACGGCGCGGAAACTGAAGTCCTGCACCGTCAAGAGCATCGACAGCTACAATGCCGCGCACGGAACTCAATTGCCGTGCGTGGTTTACCAGTTCCCGCCCGCCAAGTGACCCATGGTTTCGATGTTCTGGATCGGTTTCTGAGCGGAGATCCCATTGGACGCATCGCTGGCGCAGAGGCAATGCGGTCCGGCGGCTGGCCAGGGCTGGTCGCGGAGTACGCAAAGCAGTTCGGAGTTGAACCGCCCAAATGGGACGCCTCAGGCGGATGAAGAGTCGTGAATCAAGGAGATTTCAAATTGCGGATAGCCAAAGCTTCGGGCGGTAAAAAAGAGCAGTCACCCAAACAGCGCGACGAACTTCTGCGAGCATTACAAGCCCGCTTTGAAAAACATATGAACCGTCATGAAGGTCTGGAATGGGCCAAAGTGAAAGCCAGGCTGGAAGCGAATCCAGAAAAACTGTGGTCACTCGGCGAAATGGAAAGCACCGGCGGCGAACCGGACGTTGTTGGTCACGACAAAAAGACCGGCGAGTACATCTTCTTCGATTGTTCCCCGGATAGCCCGAAAGGCCGCCGAAGCGTTTGCTACGATCGGGAAGCGCTGAATTCCAGGAAAGAAGCTAAACCGAAAAATAGCGCTGTGGACATGGCGGCGGCCATCGGCATCGAGCTTCTAACGGAAGAACAGTATCGGGATCTGCAAAAAGTTGGCGAGTTCGATACGAAAACGTCGAGTTGGGTGAAAACGCCGCCGGCCATCCGGAAGCTCGGCGGCGCCCTGTTTTGTGACCGACGCTTCAACACCGTTTTCGTGTATCACAACGGTGCTGAGTCTTACTATGCCGGTAGGGCGTTCAGGGGTCGGCTGAGGATCTAAATTTGGAGTGTTTGCATCTTCGCAAGGGCGGGTAAGATGCTTTCTGTCGCATGAGATTTCAGAGAGCCGTGGTCAGCACTGCGGGCGGCACCGTGCCCACTCTTGGAAACAACGCGAGGGGATATCCGCAACTTCTCTTGCTCTGCCCACCTGTCGTCCACAAACAAAGCGACAAGGGTGGGACAACCGCAGTTATAGTTGCGTCGAACGGATGACGTAAGAGTGAGAAAGCATTACTCTGCCGGGGGAAACATCGGTGTCTAAGGCCGACGCAGTCATCGGGATATCGGATCACGGCGGCTGGGCGGTGCTGGTGACGGCCGCGGGAGACGGAACGCTTGTCGATCGGCGCCGCGTCGAACTGGTGGACGAGGACCTGCCGAAGATTCCGCACCACAGCGAAGGGCAGAGGCTTCCGATCAATGACGCAGTGGCGCTGGTGAAGCGCGTGCAGGCGTCGGCGGAACGGCACGCCAAACTCAGCCTGGACGCCGTTGCGACGGCGGTGGCTGGGCGCGTCAGCATCCGGGGCATAGCGCTTCGCCAGTGCCCGCTGCTACCGCCAACCATCGCCGAGCGGATCAAAGACTACCGGGCGCAAAACAATGCCGACTGGGTGATGTACCGCAAGGCGCTGGCCGCCGCTGCCGAGGCGCGCGGTTGGTCCGTCCACTGGTACGACGCGAAGAAAGTGTTGGATGCGGCGAGCGAAGCGTTGCGTGGCACTCGCTCTATCGGCGACCTCGAGACCCACTTCCTCCAACTAAGGAACTCCATCGGACCGCCTTGGGGCAAGGACCACAAGGTTGCGATGGCAGCGGCGATCGTCGCGGCCAGGGCGAACTAGCGGCGGGTATCAGGTCCCTCATTGCGGCGACCCGAGCCACGAGGTTGAACGCAGTGTTGAATGCGACAGGCCAAATCAAATAAAGGAAGACAGGCTTACTTGACCAGCGTGGTGACCGTAGCTGGGTTGTAAGTTCCGGTCGTACTCGCCTGAAGTTGCAATGCACCGTTGTTCACGCCATACACTTGTACGTTTGCTTGTAATGCCACCAAGTGAGTTCCTGAGGAATCGAAGAACACCCAACCGGCCGGACCACCGCCAAAAGGCGAACCTGGCTCCGCCGTTAGATCGCCCGCGCTGCTTACGCTGAACAGATTGATTCCGTTGCTCGCTGCAACCGCAGCGTACTGCCCGGACGGGTCAACAACGATCTCCCCCGCAAAGGCACCGCTCGCCACTGTGCCCCGAAGAGTCAGAGTCCCGTTCCTCGGATCCACCGTGTATTCGGAAATGAGCCCTGAATTCTGCGCCACCGAATAGAGCGTCCCACCCGAGCGCGAGACTGCTATCCCCTGTTGCCCCGGCATGCTCATCGCCGATTGGTATTGCACAGCTCCCGTCGCAGGATCGAGCCGGTAGGTGATCAGTCCGTCCGTCCCGAAGTTGCTGCTCGCGCCGAAGAGGTAATTGCCGTCCACGACGAGCGAAATAGGGATCGCCGGAGATGCCGCCGGTGATCCGGAGACAAGCGTCATTTGTCCGCCAACCCCCAGGCTCAGCACGTCCACCATGCCTGCCGAGCCCGTTGCGTTGCTCTCTCCCACGTAAAGAAAATGGCCTGCAGGGTCAATCGCGCCACTCGTCTTGGCGCAGAAACCATTCAAATCAACTGTCTGCTCGCGCGTTAACGAGCCGCTCACGTGGTCGATTGAGTAGGAGATCACCTGCGTGTGGAAGTTGAAGCAGTTTGATCCGTGCACGCTCGGGGGCTGTTCGGCCATGATCGCGTACAACGTAGCTCCATCCGGACTTAACACCATGCCATACGGTTCAAGACCAGACGGGTACGGCGAGCCGGGGGTCGAAGTCAAAGTACCGCCGGTAGGATCGAAAACCCATCCCAGGATGTTGCCCAAGGTCGTGTCGGTCTCATAGACCAAGTCCTGAACCTGCGCCACGCCGCCCGCGGTCACGAATGAGAAGGTATACGGCGCGGCCATCGGCTCGCCCGCCAGGTCGGTCACTCCGTTAATTGTGACCGTGTACGTCATGCCAGCGGCCAATGCGGTCGCCGGCGTAAAGGTCGCGTAATTGGTCACGATGTCGTACTTCACCGTGCCGCTCACAAGGTTGCCGCTGCTGTCCTTTACCACGAACGTAGCGCTATTCACAGAAGCCGACGCCGCACCTTCGCTAAACACCACTTGGATTAGAGTGCTCACCGAGACTCCGGTCTGACCAGCCGTTGGGAGCGTCTGATAAACGGAGATGTCCGAAGTATCGCTGCTGCCGCGCGTCACGAATGAGAATGCGAAATTCGCCGCGAGGTGATCGCCTGCCACGTCCGCGGCCCCGCTTGTCACCAGCCCGTTGTACGCCGTGTTGACGGCCAGCGGAGCGTTCGGCTTCAAACTGGCTACGAAATTCGTAGCGTCGTAGGTGACCGAGGCGGCAATGCGGGTTCCATCGGCGGCGCGCGTCAAGAGAAACGTGTTCGCATTCACGCTCGCCGCATTCATCGCCTTCGAAAACTGAACGTCGATCGCGCGGTTAGTTGCCATGCCGTTGGTCTGGATTCCCACCCCGACCACGAGTGGCGCCGCTCCCCCGCCCGTATTTCCCATAGTCCCGCGGCTTCCGACACCGCATCCTGCAAGCATGGGCAAAATGCCCAGAAGAGCAACCAACTGCACGCGTCGCATGGCCCGTGTTCCCTCGATGGGCTATAGATGCTCAACCCAATCGCAGCCGTTGTCCTCGCAGGCAGGATCTCGATGCGCTCCGAGTTCGGGCGGGAAACGACCGCCGCTGATCCTCCACCAACAGGTTTTCGCTGAACTTCAACGTGGCCTCTTCATTGCCCGGCGTCTTTCCCGAGCCTTGGTGTCTTTAGCGCTACCAAGCGCTACCAAGCGTACTGGCGGCTGCGGAGCCGACATGGTTATCTAATCCAGCCATTGAGCGTACGGAAATGAAATAGCGTACGGAAATAGCGTACGGAAAATAGGGTACATTGCGTCTTTCCCCGGCTTTCAGGCACCGATAGAGTAAAGTTATAGTGTACGGTTATTTTTCTTGGAGGTGATGAGTTGGCCGAAGT
>JAYTFR010000118.1:0-4144 GCA_043734125.1 Acidobacteriota bacterium
TTCTTCACAAAGGCGGCGAACGAATCCAGGTTGCCAGACACTCTTTCTCCAGACTTTTGCTTTGCCTCGCTCAGTGCTTTATAGAGCGATGCCAACTGGTCGCGCTCTATCGTGCCTCCGGAAACATTCATGGCGAAGGGCTTCACCTCGCCCTCGCTTCCATTTGCGTCTGACGAATTTTTTAAGCTGAGGCCGTACACCGGATTATGTTGTGGCTCCCTCTCCGTGAGTCGGACGCCTTGCACCGACAGGATCGCATCGGCGGGGCGGCGGTATCCTTCTTCGCGAATTCGCATTTTCTTGCGCCAGAGGTCGCCTTGGATGGCATAACGCTGCGCCATCTCGTTATAGCGAAAGCGCTGGGAGAAGCTCAGCCTCTTACTGTCGCTGAATTTGCGGACCAGCGATACCACCTTCCACTCAATGTCGGTGGGCGGTCGCTTGGAAGGATTGTTAAAGAATATTTCATACTCGATCTTCAACCGGCGCAGTTGTTGATCGAGCAGATTCAATTCTTCGTCAGTAGTCACGATCTTTCCCCAGTCCATAGAGTACGGGCATGACGTGGGGAAGGCGAGGTTCCCGGCGGACACTTCAGGCATAGTACGAAAGTTTGGGGGAGGGCGAGTAATCGGAGCTTCGCAGCGCCCAAAAGGCGCAGTCGGGACGCCGCGCAATCCTGTCGCCATGCGCTCGGCCGGGGTATAATCCAGCCGCTTATTCAGGAGGCTCGCCCATGACTTCAAGGCTTAAGTCACTTCTGGTTTTGGCAACGGCCATCGCAGTGGTTGGCTTTATATCCGTGATCGCCTACGCTGCAACCAATGATGAACAGACAATCCGCGATCTGGACAAGGCTTGGTCGCAAGCGGCCGAAACAAAGGACGCGGCGAAATGCGCCTCCTTCTATTCGGACACAGCATCTGCCTTGCCTTTCAATTCACCAATCGCAACCGGCAAAGAAAAGATTCTGGAGCTATGGACGCAGCTGATGGCCAAGCCGGGATTCTCGCTCCATTTCGCGCCAACGAAAATCGAGGTGTCTAAATCGAAAGACGTCGCCTATGACGTGGGAACTTTCGCACTAACGCTGAACGACGCCCAAGGAACGCCTTCAACGATTCCCGGTAAGTATGTGGTGGTGTGGAAGAAACAAAAAAGCGGAGAGTGGAAAGCGGAAGCCGACATCTTTAACACTGACAAGTAACTGACAAATCCCGACGTCAGGTTAAAAATTACTTCGACATGTTCGAAGCCATCTTCTTGACCATGGCCAGAACCAACTTGCGGTCACTATCGTTCAAATTGGTCGAATAACGCCGAATCTGGCTAAGGAAGCGCACTTCGTCGTCCGACAGTTGCGGCAGCCCTTTGTGGCCGTTGCTACTCCCTTCCGAAAAAAACTGGGAGAGCGCAAGATCCATCGCGCCGGCAATCTTTGAGAGTGTGTCGAGCGAGGGAATGGTGTGGCCGTTCTCAACCCGGGACAGATAACACCGCAATAAGCCTGTGCGCTTCTCAATGTCTCCCTGGGACATGCTGCGTTGGAGCCGGAAACTTCGAATGGTCTCGCCGATATTCATAATTACGCGACTGCTCAATTCCAAGGCTGGATGCCGCACCAGACCGCGAGAAAAGATTTGTGCATAGTAACCAGACTGGTACCGTCTGGCAAGTGGAAATTCTGGATGGCAATTTTGCCGGATGAAACCACCAACAATTTTAGAGGATAGGTTTGTGGAAAATCCTCAGGACGAACAACCAGCGGCCTGCAGGAAGACGCCGCCAACTTTGCGCGAACTTTGAAAGATCATAATTGCTCTGCCTAACGTTGCTCCCTTAGCTGGCCCTTTCAATACCTTCCAGCGCCTTGCGTTGTCGAGAATTCTTAATTTCCATCGCAAGCGACAAGATCAGTACAACGGAACCGGCAGCAATGGCGACGGGAAATGCAATGTGACGATAAGCGAAGGTGAGATTTGGCGCGACGTGCTTGACCTCGGAATAAACGACCGTCCCGAGGATGCTAAGAAGCAGTGCGATCGCAAACGTCAGCACGGTAAAAAGAAATGTCATGGCAAGCGCCCGCACCGGAATTCCAATCCACCGCGGCTTTGCAGTCACTGTTTCCGCCATGTTTTCTAGGCTACATGATTTCGGCTGCGGGTGAGGGCGGTAAAGCGGGTCGCGTCAGGTTGCTGGGCCGTGGGTAATCAGCTGGTTAAGGGTGAGCTACAATAGCGCCATGTCGCAAGCGGCCTCCGCGATCACGCGCAGTCCTGCGGAAATCGTGCAGAATAATCCGGTTTCGCAGGCTCCGAACGGCATCTGCTACGCGCGTTCGGGTGAGATCACGATCGCGGAAGCGGACCTTGACCGCATGATCGCCGCTGTTCCAACGGCGGTTGCCTCCGCGCTCAGCCGCAAGGCCTACTATTTCGTTCCGCTCACGGTCACGCAGGGCGAGGATACCGTGATCGCCGATCGCTATGACGTTGCCCTCAGCGACAACGCCGTCTGCCATCGCAACCTGGTTTTAGGCGATGCGCAGTGTGTTTTTATCTCTACGCGCCTGATGGAAGACAAATTTTCTGTGGCGTTCGAGTTCTATATCAACGTGGGGCACGCGCTCGTGGAGCGAGCCGGCGTCTCGCACAATTTTTCGGAACTGGCCTGGCAGCAGGTCGAAGCTGGAGCACGGGGCGAGACTTCGCTCGACGCCTGGGAGGCACGCAAGTTCGCCACCGCTAATGGTCTGGATGCCGAGAAATTCAAGAACGAATACCTTTCGGCGTCGTTTGCCGACTCCATTTCCATCTACCTACTGTCACTCTATCTTGATGTGGATTACTACGATCTGCGCGAGCGGGACTACCCTCTGCTGGCGCCGGCAGCCATGGCGGAACGGCTGCGAAAAATAGCTGAAATCTTTCCGCCTAACCCCGGCTTCGATTTCAATATTTACTACCGCCGCAGAAGCGAACCGCGCTGACTGTATGTCGCCCCCGTCCGATCGCCAGGCGCCGGTGCCTTGTACTTGCCAAAGCACTAGACGCAGGTATCTGTCTACTGCGGCGGAAAAATTTCCGCACCTTGGTGCCCTTTGCGTCCACCGAGCTTCGAGCTTATTCTGAACTAGAATAATTTTTATATTCTTACCTTTCCGATGATATCGATTCGTCTTTATTCCATTGCTTTGGGCACCATCGGACTGGCTCTTGCCAGTTACGCAATGTTGCGCCGCAAGCCTAAAGATCCGGACCAGATTGAGCTCGCGCGTCGTACTTGGCTCAACACGATTGGCCGTATCACCGACGGCACGGTGATCGACGTTCAGGAAATTACCAGCCCTCTCAACCGTCCCGCGACTATGCTGATCTACCAGTATGACGTGGCTGGCGTTTCTTACGAGGCTTCGCAGGATGTTACCTACCTGCGGCAATGGATAAATCTGCACTCCTGCCGGCTCGGCGTTCCTACGTCGGTGAAATACGACACGCGCAATCCTGGTAATTCAATGGTGATCGCGGAAGGTTGGGTTGGACTGCGGTAGGAATTTCAGGGCGACCCAGCCGAACCGGAACGGGCCAGTCGCCACGCTTCTATCTTTTTTACGGCCGATAATTTTTACGGCCTATAGTTTTCCGGCCACCGCCAAGATCATGTAGACGACTTGCGCCGCTGCTAGACTGACCCAAATGCGTTGTCGAACCCTTGATCGCCTGATGTCGCGCAGTAAGTCAGCCGCCGTAGGTTCGACCACCGTCCGTTCCGGTTTTACAGCAATCGCCTCAGGGGACTGCATCGAGAGCGGTCTCGAAGCCTCAACTGATTTCGGCTTATCCGGATAAAACACCTTCGGGGTATCCACGACCTCCGACCATAGCGGCAACAAAATCCAGGACTTTGGAATGATGTCGTCAATTGGCTTCGCGGTCAGATCGAGAGCTGGCAACGATTCCGGGGCCACGCGATCAGCCAGGCTCCGCAAGAGAGAGCCCCACCAGAAATGGCTCAGTTGATCGGTAATCAGCTCGCCAACATCCACCGGCCTTGATTCCAGTTCGAGCGGTGGCAGTGATTCTGGAGATAAAACGTCCCCGATGTTGGTGAACACGGTGCGAAACCAGGGCAGCCGCAATCT
>JAYTFR010000119.1:0-35093 GCA_043734125.1 Acidobacteriota bacterium
AGTAAACTGTCCACTCTAATACCTCCACCAATCCCTGCTGAATAAACAGGTTTCGACAAAGGTACGCTTTCGGGCTACCTTGTGTCAACTACACAACCCAGGTTATGACCACTTTCATTGGTTCGGCGCTTTAATAATGACCGTGCAGGCCCCATACAGGACTGTCTACCTCAGGGGTGAAAGCCTAAGGAACGGCTTGCTGAATCGCAGCGATTAACCGCTGCGCCACCCAGAACAATTGTCCCGGCCGCCGCTCGCCGCCAGGCCCATCTTATGCTGGTTTCGAGGCGGCAGTACCCATGAATGTCGTCACTCCCTGTGTTGCGCTTAATCACAGTCACAGCGTACTTCGTTTCCGTCGGGCAACAGCCATCTCAAGGAGAACATTGTGAGAACTCGTAGGTTCGCTCTAGCAACTGCTACAGCCATACTTTTCTTTTCTGCGTACACCTTTGCTCAGCAAACCAAGCCGACCGGAGTCGTCGCAAGCGTTGAACTGAAGGCGATCGTGCCTACCGGCTACTTCTACCGCGGTAAGAGCGCGACCGTGCAAGCCCGGAATTCGGCAGCCATTCGCACAAAAGACCAGAAGTATGTGATCGCAGCCCTGGTGGACACGGCGGGCTATGCCACCGATATCGCCGAGAAGTATCAGGGGCTGTTGATCACTGAGGTTAAACTGAAGATTGAAGGTTCGGATCTCGCTCCCGGGCAGTATGGGCTCGGCTTCGTGGACGACAAGTTCGTCGTTACCGACGTTGGCGCGAACGATGTACTGAGCGTCTCCTCGAAGCTCGACGGCGATCTGAAACGCCCGGTGCCGCTGAAGATCGTTGGGGAAGGTGGCACGTACCGCTTGTACCACGGGAAAAAGTACGTGACCGTGCAGGTGGAATAGATCATTAAATTCATTCGCCAGAGAAACACGCGCGGAGAAAACGCGCCTTGCGTCTGGCTTCCCTGTGTCTCTGTGCCTCTGTGGTGAAAGGTCTTTAGGGATTCGCCTTAGCATTTCAATCCGGAGGACGTGTTCTCAGCGTCTCTTCACCCCACCTCGACCAGCCCGTACGTTTTCTGCCACCGCGCTCTCATCTGTCGGAGCGCGGCATCAATCTCGATCTGCGAGATTTCTGAGTTTGGGCCGGAGAGCGTTGCTCCGGCTTCCTTCTTTGCCAGTTCCAGCAGATCGCGATCACGAATCAGGCTGGCGACCTGAAAGCTCGGCATTCCGGCTTGGCGCGTTCCGAAGAATTCTCCCGGGCCGCGCAGCTCCAGATCAAGCTCCGCAATTTCAAAGCCGTCGTTGGTGCGGACCATGGCGTCCAGGCGACGCTCGCCGTCTTCCGAAACTTTGCCGCCGGTCATCAGAATGCAATACGACTTGGCTGCACCGCGCCCGATGCGCCCGCGCAGTTGATGCAGCTGCGCCAGGCCGAAGCGCTCGGCGTGCTCCACCACCATAACCGCAGCGTTGGGTACGTCCACGCCGACTTCGATCACCGTGGTCGAAACCAAAATCTGAATCTTGCCCTGTTGGAACAGCCTCATAACTTGTTCCTTCAGGTCCGATTCCATGCGTCCGTGCAGCACCGCTACGTTCAGGTCCGGAAAGACCTTCTTGCTCAGCTCGCTGTACATCTTCATGGCTGCCTTGAGCTCAGTTTCTTCGTTCTCCTCGATGACGGGATAAACGACGTAAGCCTGATGTCCGGCCGTCACCTGCTTGCGGACGAACTGCCAGACTTCGTCGGAGCGTTCGTCGCCAACGCGGCGGGTAACGATCGGCGTTCGCCCCGGCGGCATCTCGTCGAGCACGCTGAGGTCGAGGTCGCCGTAGAGCGTGAGTGCGAGTGTGCGCGGGATGGGCGTCGCCGTCATGACCAGAACGTCGGGCTCGGCACCCAGGATTGTGGAGGCCGGGGTGCCCTCGCCCGGGCGATCCTGCTTCTTCATTAGCTTGAACCGCTGCAGCACTCCGAACCTGTGCTGCTCGTCCACAATCACGAGTCCAAGTTTTGCGAACTCAACTCTCTGTTCGATAAGCGCATGGGTTCCGATGACCAGCTGCGCGCTGCCTTGCGCGATGTGGCGGCGAATCTCACGCTTGCGATCATCTTCCAGCGAGCCGGTCAGCAGGACGATGCGATATCCCGAAGGCTCTAGAATTCTCCGCGCTGAAAAATAATGCTGCTGCGCCAGAATTTCCGTCGGGGCCATCAGCGCAACCTGGTAGCCATTTTCGATTGCGATGATGGCCGCCTCAAACGCGACCAGAGTCTTGCCCGAGCCGACGTCTCCTTGCAGCAGCCTACGCATGGGAGATGGTTTCTCCATGTCAGACGCGATTTCTTTCAACGCGCGTTTCTGCGCGCCCGTGGGATGGAAAGGCAGAATCTTTTTGATGGCCGCGCGTTCGCGATCGGTCAGTTCAAAGGCGATCCCTGTCTGCGCCTTCTGCTCGCGGCGTTTCAGTTCCAACCCAAGTTCGATGAAAAAAAGTTCTTCGAAAATCAGGCGGATATGGGCAGGCGTTCGAAACGATTGCAGCGTCTGAATGCTCTCGCCCTCCTCCGGCCAATGCACTTTCAAGAGCGCTTCGCGCGGCGGCACCAGATTCACGCGCTTCCGGATTGCGGCCGGAATGCCTTCCGGCAGGTCGGGAGTCAGGTCTTCGAGCGCCTTGCGGATGATGCGCCGGAACCAGCGTGGAGTCAGTTTCCCCTGTCCGGCCGATTCATAAATCGGAACGATGCGCCCGATCTCCAGCGACTCGGCGGCCTGCTGCTCTGCGTCGCCCTCGGCAAGAATCTCGAACTGCGGCTGCATCAACTGCAACTCGCCGCGGTTCTCTTCGACCTTTCCGTAAAGCGCCACCATTTGTCCGGGCTGAAATTTGTCTTTAAGATACGTCGCATTGAACCACATACATTTGAGCCGCGTCCGGCCCTGCCCGGCTGTCATCTGAAAAATCGGCATCCGCCGCGTGCGAAAAAGTCCGGAGGTGCGCACCTCGGCAATGACGGTTGCCATTTCGCCTGCCCGCAATTCGGCAATGCCACGCGGGTTGGCACGATCCTCGTACCGGAACGGGAGATAGTGCAGAAGGTCATCCACAGTGTGCAGTCCCTTGGCCGCCAGGACTTCAGCCAGGCGCGGGCCAATTCCCTTAACAAACTGCACGGCGGTGGAGGGTTCCAACATCTGAGAGATGGTAAACGAAGCGGTGAGTGGGAAGCAGTGAGTACGAGCGGTGAGCGAGATGCCGGGCCGTCAACCTAGGTTCGGCGTTCGCCAAGAGAACAACCCGAGCGCGATTTCGAAGTCGAGTACGACCGACCGCCGTGGCTGTATGCTGCTGCTTTTCCTCGTGCCTGACTTGGTCCCTCAACGCCTCGTTTCCCGACCTGCACTTCCTCCCGCACCGTGGGGCGCTTTTCGACCGTAACCCGTTCATCCGCCAAGGGAATACGAGTCTCGGAATCAGCCAATACTTCCCCGCGCAATGTTGCGCAAACAAAGTAGTAGACGGGAACCCCGTCTGCGCCATCCAAGCACACCGATAAGTTGTGGCAAGAAGGAGTCGTGCATGCCAGGGTTCAATCGAGTGGCCAAAATCGTAGCCAAGCCAATACCACGGGTGTTGTCACCGCAGGCCCATGCGGCGGTTGATTGCATGAGAATAGCCCTTTTCGTCGCGAGCGCAGGCTGGTTCTGGCGACGAAGAAAACGGGCCGCAATCGCAGCCCTCGTTTGTGCTTCCGCGGAGGGGGCACTGGCCTTGCTCACCAATTACCAGACAGGCTCTGGAAAGATATTTAGCTTCAATACGCACCGGGAGATTGACCTTGGTTTGGCCTCCATGGCCGCCGCGATGCCTGCATTCCTCGGATTCGAAAACGATGCGGCTAAGAATCTGTTCTTGGCCCAAGGCGCTTTATCCACGGCTGTGCTGGAAGTCACACGTTTCACGGAAACAGGACGTACCGGCAAAAAGTCGCCTCGGTACCTAGCCGCCTGAACGCGTTTAAAGATCGTAATACTGGACTATCTGTACGACGATGCTCGCAAATCATTTAAAGGATGTCACCATGCGCTCACACAAGTTGTATTTAGTAGCACTCGTCCTGACATTGATTTTTCCAACCTTGTCCATGACGCAAACCGGCCAGAGCTATCTATCCAGTCCTCGACGGACTAAAAAACACAGTGAATCGAGTCAAGATGCCTCCAAAAAGAGCACTACTAAGCTTGACGTAAATTCCGCGACAAAAGAGGAACTCAATGCGCTGCCCGGTATCGGAAGTGAGTATGCGCAAAAGATCATCGATGGCCGACCCTACAAATCCAAAAGCGACCTGACGCGCAAGAGTGTTTTGCCGGAGTCAACCTACGACAAAATCAAAGACCAGATTACCGCGCGGTCAATAAACGTCTCTTCAAAACCACCAGACGCTTCATCGAAAAGCGACGCGTCGGCCCCGCCGAAGCCCAGCCCTGCACAGCCCGAGCATAAAACCGCCAGTAGAAACACCGAACCAGAGTCCTCGACGAATGAAACCGCCGTGGCGCCTCCGGAAAAGGGCATGGTCTGGGTGAATCTGGAGACTAAGATTTACCACCGGGAAGGGGACCGCTGGTACGGAAAAACTAAACGCGGAAAGTTTATGACTGAATCCGACGCTCAGAAGGCGGGCTATCGCGCCGCCGAGGTGGGAGGAAGTAAAAATCCAGGAAAGGGGCGGTAGCCATGGGACTTTTAGACGAAATCAAAGACGCAGTAGAACAGCATCCTGAGACCAACGAGCAGCAGCATCGGACCTTGGTTCAAACCGCGATGGACATGTTCGCCAATCACGGAGGCCTTTCGGATCTGGTGAAAAACGCCGAGGCCCAAGGCGTTGGCCACATCGTGCAATCGTGGGTGAGCAATGGTTCTAATCAGCAAATCGCCCCGGCCCAAGTGCAAAGTGTTGTAGGGCAGGACCGCATCACTGAGTTTGCGAGCCGGGCGGGGATACCGCCGGCAGTTGCAAGCGCGGTGCTAGCGCGTATTTTGCCGGTGGTGGTGGACAAGTTCACGCCGCAAGGGAAAGTACCCAAAGCGGCGTAGAAATAGCAATGAACGAAGCACAAGAGTGCTACGCCAAACAGCTAAGGGAGACTCTGGAACAGACTGGCGGCTGCGACACCGAAAACAACGCTACCTGAGAGCGGATTCAAATCGGGCAATTCCAGAAGTATAGCTATCGCGTGAATGCCCCACCAAAGCGGTATCCGGAAAGCAATCCAATCAGTGCTGCGACAATTGAAAAAGTCAAGAAATGCTGACGGGCGTTTGTCGCCGGGTCCAGTTTATCCCGGACCTGGGTGACCTGCGATTTCAATTCTGTGACGGATTGGTGGAGGCGGTTCCTGTCTTGTAAGGCCTGGAGTTCTAGATTTTCGACGTTCGACTCAGTCATATTTGATTTTTTGCCTCTCTTTCTATCCAAATCTTGTCGCCTTTGACTACCCCAATCGTTCGGTTGGGCAGTGACCCTTTTAGCTTGAACTCGCGCTTCGCAAAATAGAGGGCAACGCCGCCGAGGACACCCCACAACACGCCAACGCTAGCAAAGTCCATCGCCCAGCGATAATCGCTGCCGTTGAAAGCCCCAGCAATCGCTGCAGCGAGTGCGACCGTCAGCAGAAAATACGCTGTGGCGAGAACCAGTACTCCACACGTAGCCAGGGTCGCCGCGATTTTGAGGTTAGGCAGCTTTTCTTGCAATTCGCTCTTCAAGAGCTCCGTGCGTGTCCGAACAAACTGCTTAGTTTCATCCTTCATTTCTTGCAAAACTGCAGCCATGCTCCGGGTTCCATTGTTCTCGCCATTCATCGCTTTGACCTCCAAAAACGCGCCGCCACTCCCAAAACAAAGGCAAAGCCAGCAATAGTGCCGATCAGCTGCAGCGGTCGTTCTTCTTTGAATCCCTTCAACCGTCGGCCCGCTTGTCGCGTCATTTCGACTGACCTACGGGTCAGGGGTGCGCAAGCTTCAATGGCGTCGGCGGCCTTCTCGTAGAAGGGATTAAGTGCTGCGCTGCGAAAAGCCGCCAGAACCTCCGCCGACGCCAGCCTCAACCGCACGCTGATCGGTACGGTTCTGGTCGGCGCGGCGGATAACGGGAAACCCTGCATTCCGCTCGGAAAGGCACCTCCGCTACCAGACGGCGTTGGTTCTTGAGAAAAATCTGGAATGCCAGCCTGTGCCATAAAAATTCACCTCCAGCCCGATCGGTTTATTTCGATGTCCCGAATTCTTCAAGGGTTTCCAAGAGAAAGATCAGGGCGACATTTATTTCGACAGCCGGTCAGGTCGAAACCGGCCCCCTCTTTCTCGCCAGCATGACTGGCCTCGAGGTCGCATGTGCTGGGGCGCGTACGTCCAAGAAAGGCCGCCAGGCGCCTTATTGCAATTAAAGGCCTCGGTCGCGGCCTTCGCATTGCATCGGAAAATAGCCCCATACGCCGGCCTGTCCTGGTTGCTGAATCCTTCGACCATCCTTTAGAATCAAATGGTTCAGAACACAGATTTTGGAGACCCTATGAAGGCAGCGATTCATCCTGCATACAGCGAAGTTCGCGTAGTGTGCGCGTGTGGCAGTTCATTCACCACGCGTTCAACTCATCGCGGAGAGATTCACACTGAAATTTGTTCCAGTTGCCATCCCTTCTTCACCGGCAAGCAGAAGTTGATGGACACCGCCGGCCGCGTCGAGCGCTTCCGCCGCAAGTATGGCAGGCCAGGCGCACCAGCCACCGCGACTGCAACCGCCGAAAAGAAGTAGTTTTCAGAAAGATATTCAAGCCCCTGCGGAATGCGGGGGCTTTTTTTGCAGGCTCTTTTTTTGCAGGTTTTTTAATGTAGCCACGGGTCTCCCAGACCCGCCAATGCCGAGGATTTCTGGCTACCCGCGTCTGGAGACCCGGGCTACGTCCTTATCTGCTCGACCAACCGGAGGATAGTAAGTCCCAGCACTTACTTCTACTTCGACAGACCCGCCAGCGCACCGCGGAACATCGCATCGAACGACCCGTCTTTAGGGGCCGACGCCAAAGCCTTCTCCGCCGCTAGGCGTTGATAACCCAGATTGACCAGGGCGGAAAGCACGTCTTCCTCGACCGTGCTGAAGTTTGAAACCGCAGGCTTCTCTTCCTCGCTACGCGCGGGCAGTTTGTCGCGCAGTTCCAGCACCATACGCTCCGCCGTTTTCTTTCCGAGGCCGGGAATCCGTGTGAGGCGGACAATGTCGTTGCTGCGGATCGCGTTCGTCATATCTTGCGCCGGCATTCCGCTGAGGATCGTAATGGCCAGCTTGGGGCCGATGCCGCTCACCGTCAGCAACTTCTCAAAAAGCTGCTTTTCCTCGCGGCGAAGAAATCCATAGAGCGCAAGTTGATCCTCGCGAACGTGAGTATGAATGTGCAGCGCGACCTCGCCACCTAGCGCTGGCATTTCGGAAAACGTCGGCACGGAAATCACAACCTCGTATCCCACACCGGCCGTTTCTACGATGGCCTGGTTGGGATGGCGGGCGATTAGCTTTCCGCGAAGATGGGCAATCATTCTGACCGGAATTGTACTAAGTTTTCGCTGAAAGCTGATGGACGAGGCTGGGGGGCTGACAGCTCAGAACAGCGAACTTTGCCTGCGGTTGGGCGTGATCCCGAAGTGCTCATACGCAAGCTGCGTAGCAACCCGCCCGCGCGGCGTGCGATTCAGAAAACCGATCTGGATGAGGAAAGGCTCGTAAATTTCCTCGATAGCATCTGGCTCTTCCGCCAGCGCCGCCGCCAGCGTATTCACTCCCACGGGGCCGCCCTGGTATTTCTCGATGATCGCCAGCAGCAAACGGCGATCCACTTCGTCAAAGCCGTAGCGGTCAACCTCGAGCATTTGCAATGCGGCCTGCGCGGTCGGCAAGTCGATCTTGCCTGCACTGCGCACCTGCGCGTAGTCGCGCACGCGGCGCAAAAGGCGGTTGGCGATTCGTGGAGTCCCCCGCGAGCGGCTGGCGATTTCGAGCGACCCCGGACGATCAATTTCCACGCCCAGAATTTCCGCCGACCGTTCCACGATAATTCGCAAATCTTCGTGGCTGTAGAACTCCAGCCGCAGCACGATCCCGAAGCGCGAACGCAGCGGCGCCGAAAGCAATCCTGCGCGGGTGGTCGCGCCAATAAACGTGAACGGCTTCACGTCCATGGTGTGGGTCCGGGCCGATGGGCCCTGGCCGATCAAAATGTCGAGTTTGTAGTCCTCCAACGCCGAATACAGCAGCTCTTCGAGCGTCGGCTGCAGGCGATGCACTTCGTCAATGAATAAGACCTGCTTATCCCGCAGGTTGGTCAGGACCGCAGTCAGGTCGCCTTTGATCTGTAACGTTGGCCCGGAGGTCTGCTGGAACGCCGCGCCCAATTCGTTCGCGATGATCGTCGCCAGCGTAGTCTTGCCCAGGCCCGGCGGCCCGTAGAGCAGAACGTGATCCAGGGCCTCGCCGCGAGATCGCGCGGCTTCGATGGCAACTGCCAGATTCTCTTTGACTTTGGCCTGCCCGATGAACTCGCCCAGACGCTGTGGCCGCAGCTTCAACTCAAACGAAGAGTCGTCCTCGACTGGAGCCGCTGAAACCACGCGGTCGCGCTGGTCAGGCAATGTCGGGCTGTCCCTAAGCGTAGCCACTGCCCGGATGTTAGCACGCTCCGGCGCCCCCGATGCGAAAGAATGGCGAACATGAGCCTGAACGAAAAACACGGAACTTTCCCGCCTGCGCCCGCGTAACTCCCCTTAGCGATGGGTGCCCCGCTTTCTCCGCTTTTGCGAGAGAAGTGGGAAAGCAATCCGTCGCCTGGCGACCGCGTGATGCAGATCGAATCTCAACTAAGGATGTGAATATGAAAAATTTGAAAGTACTCCTGCTCGTGGCCATGATCGTCGCCACAACCGCGGTTTGGGCAGCACCTCCCGAGCGCTACCTGCACGTCAAAGTCAGCAATGCGAGCACCCACGAACTGGTCCGCGTCAATGTGCCGCTTTCTCTGGCCGAAAAAGTAATCCCCGCCATTCACAACGGCGACTTGAGCAATGGCAAGGTCAAAGTTGGAGAGTTCAAGACCGACGAGATTGACATGCGCGCGATCGTTGACGCACTCAAGGCCGCCCCCGAAGGCGAATTCGTCACAGTGCAGAATAATGAAAATGATGTTCGCGTTGCCAAGGAGCACGGGCAACTGGTTGTCCACGTCAAGGACAAGGGCAAAAAAGGTCAGAACGTGGACGTGACCATCCCCTGGGCCGTTGCCGAAGCGCTCATCTCTAATACCACCGCGCATCAGCTCAACATTGAAGCAGCCATTCAGGCGCTCGAAGCCACCGGCGACACTACGCTGGTCACGGTTACGGGCGACGAAGAGAACGTCCGCGTCTGGATCGACTCGAATAACTCGGACAAGTAGCCGGCACGCCGCGAAGCGGCGGCATGCGAAAACCGCCCGTGGCGCTGGGTGCGCGATGTGGAATTAGCCGAGTTCGCTTCAGCGGACGACACATAGTTCCTCGGCGGCTGCAAAACCGCCCTATCGACAAACGCTCCAGGTTGTCGGGCGGCGCAGCAGGGGCGGGTCGTATCAGGGCACGGCTTCAGCCGTGCCGCTACGGGTGTAAATGCTCCGGGCTTTAGCCCCGGAGCGAAGGAGAAGAGCAAATGATTCTGTTAGGCAAAATCGGCGTCGGATTCCTGGGCACGGCGATGGTCGCGGGTGCGGCCGTATCGAGCGAAGGTTTCATCCACATCAACGTCCATGAGAAACAAAAAGACGGCACGCATCTTTCGTTCATCGTTCCCGCCGCCCTGATACCCGCGGCGCTGCACTTCGTACCCAAAGAGCACCTGAGAGAGGCGTCGCAGAACCTGCGCCAGTTTTTGCCGATCATCGACGCCGCAATTCCCGCGCTCGAAGATACCCCGGACGGAGTGTTCGTCGAAGTCTCCGAACCAGGCCAGCACGTAGTAGTGCAGAAGCGGGGCAACTCAATTGTGGTTGACGTAAACGACCACGAAGACATCGTCCATGTCTCGGTACCGCTGCGCGCCGCCCAAGCCTCAATCCATCAAATCGCCGAGGCCAATGGGACGATGTGAGGTCCGTGTGGCTCGGACATTCCTGTCCGACCTGCGAAGAAACAGCCGTGTAGGGACGCCCGTCCAGTTAAGCGGTTTGGCCCGGGATCAAAAATCTTGACAATGTGACACAATATGTGTCACATTGGTGACATGCCCTCGGTCAACATTCGCGAACTTCGAGATACCCGCCGGCTTAAATCCTGGTTGCGCGCGGGGAAGACGGTTGAATTGCGAGAGCGCGATACTGTGATCGCCCGCATTGTTCCGGAAAGCCACGAACTGAAGCCTGTACAGTACCCCGACTTCGCCTTGCGCGCCAGAAAAACTCTCGGAGAGAAGGTCCTTCCCAATCTTATTCTTGAGGACCGGGGACGCTACTGAGGGTCTACCTGGATTCGAGTTTTCTAGTTTCCCTATACATGACGGATGTTCATTCCTCCGAGGCGCGCCAGCGAATACTTGGGGTTCCTTCGTTCGCTTTGACTCCCCTCCATCTGTCTGAGTGGGCCCATGCTCTCGCCCAGCAGGAGTTTCGCGGAAGTCTGACGCCGGCAAAAGCACGCCAGATACATGCAGATTTCGTGTCTGACCAATCGTCCGGTGTGTGGAACCACACCCCCTTGCCCGAAAGTGCGTTCGAGCTTTGTGTTCAACTTGCCCAGCAACACGGACCCAGATTAGGAATTCGCACGCTCGACAGCCTGCACGTTGCCTGCGCCCTTGAACTAAAAGCCGAGCGATTTTGGACGTTTGATGAGCGCCAAGCGAAGCTGGCGAAGGCGGAAGGGCTGAAGACCGCATAGCGCCAGCTGCGCGCGGCACAAGCCTCAATCCACCAAAGCGCCGAAGCGAACGGGGAGATCGTGCGATTCGAAAAGTCGCTACTGGCGTATTTTGGCGAGGGGAGGGGCGATTCAACAACCGGCCCCCCCATTCCTGCTTCGTGACGCGATGCTGAGACGCATCCACTCTGAGAACCTAGAATATTAAAGGAATAACCGCCACTTAATCAGATTCGTCACTGATTACATCTACAGTGACGACGAACTGGCGAGCCTCCATGTTTTCGCCAAATATCCTGATTCCCATCACAAAATGTGCGATCGCTCGATCAACCACTAAATCGCAAGTGTAATCGTAGCCACTGTGCGTAATCCTGTACGGCAGAATTGTGGATACCTCGGTTGGCGCTTTGAACTCCTGAACTATAACGTTATTGTCCCCCAAGGGATGGTGATCGCCCGAGCGATTGATGACACCCCGTGTCCTTTCGCCAAGTTAACCGAAATATTGGGATTGTTCAGTGCGGTTCCTCCGGTGTTGAACACAACCAAAAACATTCGCGCCCACCCCTTAGGGCCGACGTGAAGTTCAACGTGCTGAGACACTAGATCAAAATCCGTATAACACTTAAATGAGGGGGCGCAACTGCGCATTCCCTGGAACCACAGATCCCCCGGCTTATAACCTGACTGCACTGAGGATGCCTTGTCATTGCTCGTTGCAAGGCCGATATTAATATCGGGAGGTTCTACTGGGGTAGGTGCCTTAAATTGCGAAACGGACTCGGGCGGAGGAATATAAGCCCACGTTTCTCCCATTTGTTTCAATTTAGCGGTCATCCACTCGCGTGGAGGATATCGGTTGCCCGTTATCATGCTGACAGGAACATCTTTGCGAGATAGAGCATATTCGGCGCGCAAAGAATCTAAAATGCCTTTGCGTCTGTCTATTTCGTTCGTTTTACCTCGACTCGCAATGAACTGGCTCTGCAAGGTATTCACAGTGTTTTGAACCGTGTAGATGCGGTCAGCATTCTCTCTTTCGATTTTGGAATGTTCTTGGTCTTTCCGTTCTTGGTCTTCTCGATTGACCGAATTCATTATTACCGCCGCCACTCCGAACACGACAAAGACAACGATGGCGCTAACTCGTAGCCCCCGGTTGGTCTCGAATTTCTGCATCATCGCAGGCATCAGGTAGGACAACCCTGCAATTGCTAATAGAACAAATGCGGCGTCTGGGATTGCTCCGATGGAAATGTGCAAGACGTGGGAGGCTACAGGGTGGAGGTGAGCGAAATCGAGGATAGTCCGCGAAAGGCGACTTAGGTTTTCTCTCAAGAATCCCCAATACACCACGAGTAATATCCCTGAGACCACTCCAGCAGCCGTGACGAGCAATCCAACTTCGTGGCTCTGTACAACCCTTCGGATGCGCCTTAAGGCATCCCGAAGAACTATCAGTATTTGCAGTACCTTGAGCCGAACTTCATGCCAAACAGACGGCTCTGGGAAAAGCGTCACGGCATACCCCCGGGCACAACTGGAGCCCATAATCATAGCACTGTTTCTGTGTAAAGTGAGGCAACCAGGATCTTAGAGGCTTTGTTATCTGTTCGTTGAGAGTAAGGGATATAAGTATATATATAGGTATACTATGCTATACTTTAGCATGCCCCTAAGCATTAAGAACGAGCACACCGAGCGCCTCGCCCGCCAGGTGGCTGGCGAGACGGGCGAGTCCATTACCGAAGCAATTCAGAAGTCCCTGGAGGAGCGTTGGGAGAGGTTGAAGGCGCGCCGCCGCAATCGTGCTCTGACCGGACAGATCGAGGATGTTTTGCGGCGCGTGGACGCCTTACCTACACTTGATTACCGTCCGGCGGATGAAATCCTCGGGTACGACGAAAACGGGTTGCCACGCTGATGGTGATTGACACTTCAGCGTTGGTCGCCATTTTTCTGGGAGAGCCGGAACGACGGGCGTTTCTGGATCTTATCCTTCACGCCGAATCACGATTGATCTGTGCGGCAAGTGTTCTGGAAACTGGGATCCTGCTGGAAGCGAAACGTGGCGAGACGGCTGGGCGGGAATTCGATTTATTTGTCGTCCGCGCGAATCTGCGAATCGCTCCGGTTGATGCGGAACAAGTCGAGATCGCGCGATCGGCATGGCGCAAGTTCGGCAAGGGGCGACATCCGGCAGGGCTCAACTTCGGGGATTGCTTTGCTTACGCGTTGGCTAAGTTCTCAGGCGAGCCGTTGCTCGCCAAGGGTGATGATTTCGTATTAACAGATATCGAGCTTTGCATGACCTCTTGAACTGTCGAGCTGCGCCCGACCGGACCCTTCCGCTTCACTCAGGGCAGGCTTGCGAGGGCGCCCGTTCTCCCATGGTTCGCGGTGAGCCCCCTATTCCTCCTCTTCCTTCACATCCCCTCTCGCCGCCTTCGCCTTCTCGATGATCTTTTCCTGCTGCTGGGATGGAACCACATCATAATGGTGCATTTCCATGTTGAAGCTGCCTCGGCCCTGGGTCATGGCGGTCAGGTCAACGCCGTAGGTGAGCATTTCGGCCATGGGCACTTCGGCTTTGACCACAGTGTTGCCGGCTTTGTTGTCCATGCCCTGAATGCGCCCGCGGCGCGAGTTCAAATCTCCCATGATTGACCCGGCAAATTCATCGGGCACGGTGACTTCGGCCACCATCACTGGTTCGAGAATCGTCGGCTTGGCCACTTCCATGGCTTTTCTGAACGCAATGCGCCCCGCCATCTGGAACGACATATCGTTCGAATCCACGTCATGATACGAACCGTCATACAGGACGATTCTGAAATCCACCACCGGGAATCCAGCCAGATATCCGCGTGACGCGGCGTCCCTTATGCCCTTCTCGATTGCCGGGATGTAGTTCTTGGGAATGGCGCCGCCGAAAATGTCGTTGACGAACTCGAACTCGCCACCGCGCGGCAGCGGCTCCATCTTGATTTTGCAGTCGCCGTATTGGCCGTGGCCGCCAGTCTGTTTCTTGTGGCGTCCCTGGACGTCGGCCTTGCCGCGAATGGTTTCGCGGTAGGGAACCTTCGGCGCCTTCAACACTACTTCCGTGTGGTAGCGCTTCTTAAGTTTTGAAACGACAACTTCAATATGTTGCTGCCCGGTCCCTGCGATCAGGAATTCCTTTGTTTGAGCGTCGCGGAAGAATCGCAGCATGGCGTCTTCTTCCATCAGCTTATGGATGCCGGGGCCCAGCTTATCTTCGTCGGCCCGGCTCTTGGGCTCGATGGCAAAGGTGATGGCCGGTTCCGGCAGCGTAACGTGCGGATATCGAATGGGCGCCGACTTGTCGCCCAGAGTGTCTCCGGTGAGAGTGTCCTTTAATTTTGCAACTGCCCCGATATCGCCCGCGTGCAACTCAGTCACCGGGACCGCAGTCTTCCCCTGCATGATGGAAATATGCGAGAGCTTTTCCTGCGAGCCGCGAGAGAAATTTACGAATGCCGCTTCATTTTTGAGCACTCCGGAAAAAACTTTGAAGTAAGAAATGCGTCCGGCAAAAGCGTCAGAAACGGTTTTGAATACGAACACGGAAACCGGCTCAGTGTCAGATTCCTTGCGCGCCGGAGGCTCGCCGTCACCGGAACCTTCACCGCGAATCACGTCATGTTCGACCGCAGTCGGCGTAAAGTCCGCAATGAAGTCCATCAGGCGGTCGGCGCTCACGTTGCCAAGCCCGGAGGCAAACAGCACGGGGAAAATCTTGTCCTCGCGAATGGCGTTGTGCAGCGCGGGAACCAGGTCGGCGACTGCAAGCGTGCCCGCCTCGAAGTACTTCTCCATCAGCGCGTCGTCGCCCTCAGCGACCATTTCGATCAGCTTTTCATGCGCGGCCTGCACAGAATCTTTCATCTCGGCAGGGATCTCGATCTCTTTCCCCTTGCCGTTGCCGCCAAGCTCGTAGGTGTACGCCTTCATGCTCACGAGATCGACAATGCCCGACAGGTTCTTCTCTTTGCCGATCGGAAGTTCCAGCGGGATCACGTTTCGACCAAAGGCTTTCTGCAACGATTCCAGCACGCGCTCGGCGTCGGCGCGGTCGCGGTCCATGCGGCTGGCGACGACCACGCGCGGCATTTTGTACTCTTCGCAATAATTCCACACCCGCTGGGTCACGACCTCCACGCCGGCGACGCCATCCACTACGACCAGCGCCGCGTCAATCACCGGCATCACCAGCTTGGCTTCGTGGACAAACATATTGAACCCGGGCGTATCGATAAAATTGATCTTCGTATTCCCCCACTCGGCATAGGCGAGGCCTGCAGAAATCGACATTTTGCGGTGGATTTCTTCTTCGTCGTAATCGGTCACGGTGGAGCCGTCGTCCACGCGGCCCAGGCGCGGGGTGGCGCCGGCGGTATAAAGCATGGCGGAGATGAGCGAGGTTTTGCCGGCATGCCCATGCCCCACCACCGCGACATTCCTAACATTTTCGCCTTGATAGACCTTCACCGGGATCTCCTTTTCAAGAAGCCCAAAACTTTACCACAGCGATATTGCAGTCTCAACTAGGGAAGCACGAATTGAACGGGCGCCGCCGACCGTTAAGTCACTTCGAATACGACTGGACCCGGGAGCCTTGATAAGCACGAACCCAGTTCATAACAAGTGGGACGCGAGAGCGGTTACTGCAAAGCGAAGGCTCCGAACCGGCGCATGACTTGCTCTATTTGCATCTCGCTGTGGGAGGAAACCTTCCTGGCAGGGGAATTTTCGTCCCGCTCGCCACAAATGGTTCGGGTGGTTCGCGGGGAAGAATTGGTCTAGAAGGCACAGGATCCGGGGGTGAGAGGCAACTGATTAATATTTCGAGGCACTCCCGTCCTTGGACTCGAAGTGGAAATTACCGCCGATTGGGTCAATCTGACCCGGCTCGCCAAACCTTCACCTTCACCCCAAATAATGTTAGGCTGCTCATTCGCTTTCCAGCGCCCGGAGCTTGCATGAACGATTCCCCAACCACCCACGTTGACCTTCAGGCCATGGCCCGGCAAGTAATGATCGCCCGCGGCTTCGAGCCCGACTTCCCGCCAGCCGCCCAGCAGCAGATGGCCGAGATTCAGGCGAAGTTCCCTCAGGCTCCAACGATCGCAGCCGGGGTTCGCGACCTCCGCGGCCTGCTCTGGTCCTCCATCGACAACGACACTTCCCGCGACCTCGATCAGATTGAAGTCGCCGAGCGGCTGCCCGATGGCGGCGTCAAAGTGATGGTCGGCATCGCCGACGTGGACGCGTTCGTTCCCAAAGGGACGCCCATCGACGAGCACGCCGCCAAAGAAACCACCTCGGTTTACACCGGAGTACGCATCTTTCCCATGCTCCCCGAAGCGCTCTCGACCGGAGCTTCTTCCCTACTGCAAGACCAGGAACGCCTCGCGATGATCATCGAGTTCGTCGTGACCCCGGACGGAAACGTGAACTCGGGCGTAGTGTATCCGGCGCGCGTGAAGAACAAGGCACAGCTTGCATACAACGCCGTCGGCGGATGGCTCCAGGGTACCTCGCCCGCTCCGCCGAAAGTGGCAGCGTCGGCCGACCTGCAGGCGCAACTCAAGCTCCAGAATGATGCCGCGCAGGCATTGAAGAAGCAGCGGGTCCTGCACGGGGCCTTGAACCTCGACACCAACGAACTGCATGCTGTCGTTCTGAACGAGCAGGTTGTTGACATCTCCCCGCAGGAAAAGAATCCCGCGACTGAGCTGATCGAAGATTTCATGATTGCCGCCAACGGCGTGGTGGCGCGCATGCTGGAAAAAGTCTCATCCCTGCGCCGCATTGTCAGAACTCCGGAACGCTGGGAGCGAATCGTTCAGCTGGCCGCAACTCTGGGTGGCCACCTTCCGGCGCAGCCGGACTCGAAAGCGCTCAACGACTTTCTCTTGCAGCGCAAGCAGGCTGATCCCGACCATTTTGCCGACCTTTCTCTGTCGGTCATCAAACTGATCGGACCGGGCGAATACGTGCTTGAGCGTCCTGGCGATCCCGAGCCCGGGCACTTCGGCCTGGCCGTCCAGGACTACACGCATTCCACGGCGCCCAACCGGCGTTTTCCCGACGTGGTCACGCAGCGGCTGCTGAAGGCCTACATCGCCGGGACACCGAATCCATACACGGACGACGAACTGGCGGCCATCGCCAAAAACTGCACCGAAAAAGAAAATGCCGCTCGCAAAGTGGAGCGCGAGATGTCGAAGCGATTAGCCGCAGTCGTGATGAGCAAGCGCATTGGCGAGGTCTTCGACGCCGTCGTCACCGGCGTCACCGAGCGCGGAACATTTGTCCGCGCGCTGAAGCCGCATGTCGAGGGTTTGCTCGACCAAGGACAGCAAGGCCTTGACGTCGGCGACCGGCTGCGGGTGAAGCTAACCCGCACCGACGTCCAGCGCGGATACATTGATTTCGCGCGCGCATAAGCTTTCTGGCGGCAGCGCCCTCTCCCGCGAATCGCCCCCGGCAAGTCCATGGGACCGCCTCCCTCCCTTGCTGCCATCGCCCACGTGCCTTAGACTCGCTATAGAGTTTTCTTTGTCGGGGCGTAGCGCAGCCTGGTAGCGCACCTGCCTTGGGCGCAGGGGGTCGTAGGTTCGAATCCTATCGCCCCGACCAATTCTCTTTTTAGTCTTCTGTCGCTAGCTCCTTCGCTTCGCTCAGGATTTCGCCGCCGCGTTCTCGTTTCGCTCACGCCCGACGGTGGTGTGGACGTTTTGATCTCCGTCAACGACGGCGGCCCGGCGTTGCTTTGCAATGAAGTCGGCGCAAAGAGTCACTGGCCGGGCTTGAGGTTCACATCTGATCGGCTCGGCCCCTTCATTTTCATTCACGCGTTGCAGATCACTGCTTCTTGTTGTACTCGCCCCCGCCGTGGATCGCGCCATCCACCGGGCATAGCGTTGGCGGCATGGTGTTATCCACCTGGTGGCGCACTGGCTTGACCGTTTTCAAGTACGCGAAAATCGCGCTCAGGTCCTCGTCTGTCATATTCCGAAAAATCCACCACGGCATGAGCGAGTTCAGCTGACGCGTGCCTACGTACCCGCTTCGCATGGTTCGAATAAACAACGCTGTGTCGTAATACGGGATCCCCGAAGGATCAGGCGTCAAATTCGAGCTCGCGACTTTTCCCCAGGGCCCCTGAAACCTCTGCCCTCCCGAAAACTCCATGCCAGGTAACGGATTATGGTGAGCGTCTACCGGCGTATGGCACTCTGGGCACCCGATAAAGTGCGTTAGGAACTCTCCTTTCTGTTGGGGGCTGCTAAAGGTCCGCTCAGGAACGGGAGCCGTGAGCGGCTCCGGAAAGTTGCGCATGATGTAGTTCAAGGGAAAGATGATCTGCGTTTTGGGCAGCGGGTTCTTCACCGCAGGCAACGAGCGCAGATAGACAATGACAGACGCAACGTCTTCGTCGGACATGTCATCGTGGAACACGGCGTACGGCATCATGTTAAAGAGAGCGCGTCCATCGTGCCCAACGCCCTCGCGGATGGCGCGCGCCAGCGCGTCGTCAGACCAGCTTCCGGCACCGGTTTCCATATCAGGAGTGAGGTTGGGAGCGACGACGCGGCCAGGCAGGCTTGCCTCGGGGATAATCTGTCCCGAGAATTCCGTTTCCGCCGGCGTCGGAGCGTCATGTTTGCTCCAATCATGCGGCGAATGGCACGCCTTGCATTCCAACACACCCTCAAGCAGATACTTCCCGCGGGCCAGCCGCTGTGGCGTCCGCTCAAAAGTGCGAGCGGTCAGCGGGCGGGCGCGCGGCCCCAAGAACGCGCGCGGCCCCAGCACCTTGACGGCTCCGACCCCGACTATGACTACGACAAGGACGATAGCGACCAGCAAAATCTTCCGCCAAAGTTTCACGCAAACTCCTAAGAACGGCGACAAAACTTTATGGATTTCGGAATCAGAAGTCAATACGAACGATTGCGTTCCGGAAAGGCAGGGGTGTACGCGTCCGCTTCGTCCAGTGACAAGCCGACGTAGTTCTCGGCGAGACTTTGCGATGCGGCGCGCGACCCCACCACGTAATCGAGTTCCGCGATCTGGCGGCGCTGGTCGAACGCATTCTCTGCGGGAAATTTGTGCAGCATGGACGTCATCCACCAGGAGAATCTCTGTACCTTCCAAACCCTCCGCAGGCAAATTTCTGAGTAGCGATCGAGGCTGATCATACTTCCCGAAGCGTAGTAATCGGCCAGCGCTTTGGCGAGCACGCGCACATCGGCAACGGCGAGGTTGAGGCCTTTCGCGCCGGTCGGCGGCACAATGTGCGCGGCATCCCCGGCCAGGAACAGCCGGCCATACTGCATGGGCTCGACTACGAAACTTCGCATGCCGGTGACACCTTTTTGAATGACGGGCCCTTCAATTAGTTTCCAGTCTTTTGCCGCGAAGCGAACGTGAAGTTCCTGCCAGATGCGGTCATCGGGCCATTGGTTGATGTCTTCATCGGGAGAACACTGGAGGTAGAAACGGCTTAACTTCGACGAGCGCATGCTGAGTAGAGCAAACCCGCGCTCGTGATATGCGTAGATGAGCTCGTGCGACGACGGCGGCGCCTCCGCGAGAATCCCCAGCCATCCAAAAGGATACTCACGCTCATACGTCGTGAGCCCGCCATCCGGAATGCTGGGTCGGCAGATGCCATGGAAACCATCGCATCCGGCGATGAAATCGCAATCGACTTTTTCCTCGACACCGTTCTTGCGAAAACGGATCGAAGGATGTTCGGCCGTGAAATCGTGAACGCTGACATTCTCAACTTCGAAGTAAACTTTGCCCGATGCAGCAATGCGAGCGTCGATGAGATCTTTTACAACCTCGGCTTGGGCATAGATCGTAATAGCTTTGCCGGTGAGTTCCTTGAAATCGATGCGATGGCCCTGGCCGTCGAAGCGTAACTCTACCCCGTGGTGAACCAAGCCTTCGCGCTTCATGCGCCCACCAACGCCGGTCGCGGAAAGCAAGTCAACCGTTTGTTGCTCGAGCACACCGGCACGCACGCGTTCTTGAACATACTCGCGACTGCGGCATTCGAGCACAACCGAGTCGATTCCCTGCAGGTGGAGCAGATGCGACAGCACCAACCCTGCCGGGCCCGCCCCCACAATTCCAACTTGCGTTCGCATAGGCTGGTTAGAACGGGTAGTGGCGCTGGCCCATCTGGATCGTCACCCACTTGGTCTCGGTGAGTTCGTCCATGGACCATCGCCCGCCTTCGCGCCCGCTGCCCGAGTCTTTCACTCCGCCGAAAGGCACAGTGACTTCGTCATGCACAGTCGGCCCGTTAATGTGCACCATGCCGGCCTCGAGCTCCAGCGCGAATTTCAGCGCCAGTTGCAAATCGTTTGTGAGCACGGCCGATGACAATCCGTAGGCGGTATCGTTCGCCAGCGCAAGCGCATGGTCCGCGTCGGTGGCTTTGATCACGGCCGCCACCGGCCCGAAGAGCTCATCGCGAAACACTGACATCTGGGGCGTTACGTCCGCAACCACGGTCGGCTGATAGAAGTTTCCTTCATAGCTGCCCCCGGTCAGGACGCGTGCGCCTTCACTCGCCGCCTGCTTTACCTTGCCGTCAATCAACAAGCACTGCGAGCTGCGGATCAGCGGCCCAATCACGGTGTGAGGATCGCGCGGGTCCCCGACCTTCAGCGTCTTTACCTTCGCGACAAAACGCTTGAGGAACTCATCGCAAAGCGGCGCCTCTACAATGATTCGCGATCCCGCCATGCAGATCTGGCCCTGGTGAATAAACATTCCGAAGCACGCAGTCGAGACCGCGTAGTCGAGATCCGCGTCTTTAAGAATGACGAGCGGGCTTTTGCCGCCGAGTTCGAGCACAACTTTCTTGCCGCTCTTCGCGCATTCCGCCGCGATGATTCTGCCAACCTTGGTTGATCCGGTGAAGGAGATCAATCGCACCCGCGGATCGGAAGTAAGCACCGCGCCCAGCGTGCGGCCGTCCCCGGGGACAACGTTCAGAACGCCCTTGGGCAGGCCCGCCCGCTCAAACACTTCGGCAATCTTCAGTCCGAGCAGCGATGTTTCCTCCGAAGGCTTCAGCACAAAAGTATTTCCAGCGGCCAGCGCCAGGCACACCTTCTTGGTAGCCAGAATCAACGGAAAGTTAAAAGGAGCAATTCCGGCCACAACTCCCAGAGGCTGGCGAATTGCGAATGACATCAGCCCGGGAACGTCGGAGGGAATGACATCGCCGTTGATGCGGCGCGCTTCTCCTGCAACCGCACGAAGCATGTTGACGGTGAATGAAACTTCAAACTGCGATTTCCCGAAGGTGGACCCGGCTTCCCCGATCAGAATGTCTACAACATCCTGCCGCATTCCCTCCAGCACATCGGCGGCCCGTTGCAGAATCAGCTCGCGCTCTGCCGCCAGGGACTTCCCCCAGGAGGCTTTTGCTTTGTCGGCGGCTTCGATGGCGCGGCGCATCAAGGCCGCGTCCCCCAGGAAGACGCTGGCGAAAGGCTGCTGGGTCGCGGGGTTGATGACTTGGGTGGCGGGTTGCGATGGAACCTTGACAGGACTTCCGTCAATGTAGGAAGCGGTAAACATACTTCACTCCGAGGTTCTGCAGGTCCGGGAGCTCAGCCAGCGCCCAGGGTTGCGGCCTGCACTGGCATTTTATCCCTAAGCTTGCCAGGTCATCAGCCGTTTGGTTTATAAATGAAGTCGGTGAAGGTCAACCCCTATCGCAGGCCGGATCCGGGCACGCAGCCCGAGTCTCCGTATCCGCCCTATCGCTCGACCGTTTTGCGGTCTCCCAGGCAGCCACTGATTCTGCTCCCCCACACGCTTTCAGAAATTACCGGGCCGATGTACGGGCATGGCGACATTGCGGAAACCGACAATGACCTCACCCGCCAGCACGCGAGCGATCCGCTTGGCGAACGAATTATTGTGCGCGGGCAAGTGCTCGATGACGGCGGTCGCCCGCTGCGGAAGACCCTGATCGAAGTCTGGCAGGCGAATGCCGCCGGCCGGTACGCGCATGAGAACGACCACCACGCCGCTCCGCTCGATCCGAACTTTACCGGCGCAGGTCGAACGCTTACGGATGAAAACGGCTTCTATCAGTTTGTGACCATTAAACCGGGCGCTTACCCGTGGCGAAATCACGAAAACGCATGGCGTCCGGCGCACATTCATTTTTCTTTGTTTGGCCCCGCGTTCGCCACCCGACTGGTGACGCAGATGTATTTCCCCGGCGACCCACTGTTTGCTTACGATCCGATCTATCAATCTATCCCGGACGAAAAAGCCAGGCAGCGGCTAATTTCGAAGTTCGATCTGGAAATCACCAAGCCTGAGTGGGCACTGGGCTATCGCTTCGATATCATTCTCCGCGGCCCCGAGTCCACGCCTTTCGAAACCTGACATGGCCCTGATCCCAACTTCATCGCAAACCGTCGGGCCGTTCTTCCACCTGGGATTGACGGGCAAGCATTCGCTGGCTTGCATCGCCGCGACTGGCGCGAAGGGCAAACGCATTTGGCTGCACTGCCGCCTGCTCGATAGTGACGGCCTGCCTGTCCCGGACGCCATGCTCGAGTTGTGGCAGGCCGATGCGGATGGAAAGTATGCGCATCCCGACGATCCTCAGCACAAGCCGGGCGACCCGCATTTCTCGGGCTTTGGCCGCCTCGCCACTGACAATGACGGTGCCTGTGTGTTCGAAACCATTCAGCCCGGCTGCGTCCCCGGGCCGGAAGATACTTTGCAGGCTCCGCACATTGATGTTTCAGTATTCGCTCGCGGAATTTTGCAGCGGCTCGCGACTCGAATCTACTTTGCGGGCGATGCGGCAAACGCGAATGATCCTGTATTAACTCTGGTGCCCGCCAGCCGTCGCGTTACGCTCATGGCAGTGCCGGATGCGCAAAACGCCGGGCATTGGATTTTCGAGATTCGCCTATGCGGCGATCGCGAGACCGTATTCTTCGACGTTTGAACGCCAACCATCTAGCCATTTATCTTGTTCGCGGTTGCGAAACCTGCTCTCATATGTCCGGAGGAAGTCCATGTCGGTGCGGCTGATTGAGACCATGTCTACGACCGAGCCGTTGGATGAAATTTTTGCCGACGTTTCCATTATCCAGGCAATGCTCGACTTCGAGGTCGCGCTCGCGCGCGCCCAGGGCCAGTTCAAAGTTATTCCTCCTTCGGCGGTCGTTGCGATTAAGAGAGCCGCTCACGCGGACGACTACGACGCCCCTGCCTTGGCGCAGGAAACTCTTCGTGCTGGAACCCCCGGCATCCCGCTGGTTAAGGCACTGCGAAAAAAGGTTCAGCAGGAAAACGCGGCCGCCGCTGACTTTGTGCATTGGGGAGCCACCAGTCAGGACGTCGCCGATACTGCGCTGGTTCTCGTACTGAAAAAGGCGGTTCCGTTCCTCGACGCTGATCTAGTGCGGATTGACAAATCGCTGCGCAGGCTGGCTGCGAAACATAAAAACACGATCCTGATGGGGCGAGCTCTGCTGCAGCCCGCGCCTCCGGTCACTATGGCACTCAAGGCGGCTGGGTGGTTGGCATCAATCCGGCGTGGTCGCGCGCGGCTGAATCACGCGGCTTCTGAAGCCCTCGTCGTGCAGTTGGGCGGAGCCTCAGGAACGCTTGCCGCCATGGGGGATCGTGGAATCGAAGTTGGAGAATTGGTGGCGAAACATCTGGGCCTCACCTTTCCGGATGGTCCCTGGCACACCCACCGCGACCGCCTCGCCGAGTTGGTCTGCGCTTGCGGCATTCTGACCGGAAGCCTTGGAAAGATGGCGCGCGACATCAGCCTGTTGATGCAGGGTGAAGTCGGTGAGGTGGCCGAACCGGGCGGCGCCGGACGTGGCGGATCCTCCACTATGCCGCAAAAACGAAACCCCATCGCGTCGGCGATTGCCCTTGCCGCAGCCAGCCGCGTGCCAGGGTTGACGGCTGCTTTTCTTTCGCAAATGGTCCAGGAACACGAGCGCGCTGTCGGAGGCTGGCAAGCTGAGTGGCCCACCATCGCAGCAGTGATCCAAGCCACCGGAGCCGCAGCCGCTGCCATGGCCGAAGCGGCCGAGGGCCTGACTGTCGATCCCATGCGAATGGCGAAGAATTTGGGCGCAACCCGGGGCGCGATCTTCGCCGAGAAGGCCGCGTTGCTGCTTTGCGAACAAACTGGCAGGGAAGCCGCGCACCAAATTCTTGAGCGCGCGACCGCCCCTGGGCAGTTACGCAATCGCACTCTGACTCAGGCTTTGGCAGAAATGCCCGATATTCATCTGGAGAAAAGCGCGCTGGCAAAGCTGGAGGACCCGCAGGACTACCTTGGGTCAGCGATTGAATTCACGAACCGGCTTTCTCGTTCGAGCAACAAGCGTCGTCACAAAAAATAGATGCCCTTCATCACTTTAAACAACGTGCGCCACTACTACCGGCTCGAAGGAATTGAAGGCCGCCCGGTAGTGGTGCTGTCGCATTCCATCGGCACCGATCACGGACTTTGGCAGCCGCAGATGCCCGACCTGCTCCGCCACCTTCAGGTCTTGCGCTACGACACGCGCGGACACGGCGCGTCTGACGCGCCCGGCGGAGAGTATTCGGTCGAGCAACTTGGACGCGATGCGCTGGCCCTCGTCGATCAACTTCAGATCGCCAAGTTCGCCTGGTGCGGGCTGTCGATGGGCGGCGCAATCGGCCAGTGGCTTGCCCTTCATGCACCCGAACGGGTCACGCATCTCGTGCTGGCCAACACTTCACCGCGCTTCGGCGATCCCGAAAGGTGGAACGACCGTATCGCGGCCGTGCGGGAAGGGGGCATGGCCGTGGTTGTCGACGTCGCAATGTCGCGGTTCTTTTCTGAGAAGAACTTGCGCGGTGACAACCCTTACGTATCGTCTGCACGCGCAGTTTTGCTCAGTACGAACCGGGAGGGCTACATGGGTTGCTGCGTTGCCCTGCGGGATTTCGACAATCGGCAGAATCTCAGCCGGATCACCACGCCGGGCCTGGTGATTGCCGGAGACCTCGATGTATCCACGCCGTGGAAAGGGCACGGCGAAGTTTTGGCCGCGGAGATCCCAAAGGCGAAGTCGGTCCGCCTGCCCGCCGCGCATCTTTCTAACCTGGAGCAGCCACGCTCGTTCACGGCGTCCCTACTGGACTTCCTGCTCCCAGCAGAAAAAGACAGGTCCGTCGAAAAAGGCTTCGAGACTCGGCGCCGGGTCTTGGGCAATCCCCACGTGGACCGCGCCATCGCCAACACGACTGATTTCACCCAGGATTTTCAGGACCTGATCACGCGTTACGCCTGGGCGGAGATATGGACGCGCCCATTGCTCGACGATCGCACCCGTCGCCTACTGGTGCTGGCGCTGATGGCGGCCATGGGGCGAACGGAAGAGTTTCGCATGCACCTGGCCTCAGGACTGACTCACGAACTGGAGATTTGCGATGTTAGAGAAATCCTGCTGCTGGTGGCTTTGTACGCTGGACTTCCCGCCGCTAACACAGCCTTCCAAATAGCTCAGGAGGAAATCGGTCGACTACACGGCGGCTGATCCACACTCTTGTTATAAGTCCGCCTTGACACCTATTCACGGTTCATGTAAACAGGACACCTCCCTCCCCTGGAGCTGACTGTGTTATCGCTGCTCGTTTTCGGAACACTCTTCCTGTTGCTCGATCAAAGCAGCAAGCGACTTGCCTGGTCGGGGAAACTTTCGATCCACCGTTCGGCCGGCCGCCCATTTCAGATTCGTTGCGTAGCCAACCGCAATCGCTTGTACTCACATGCTGCGACGCGGGCCGCGCTGGTCGCGACGTGGCTATTTGCCACGGCTTCGGTCGTCGCCTTGCGCTCAACTGGAATGTGGTTTCAAAGTCTGCCCGCCATGGCTGGACTAGGATGCGCTCTGGGCGGTGCGGCCGGCAATCTTCTCGACATCGTCCGCCGCCAATGCGTGATTGATTTTATTGATTTCGGCTGGTGGCCCGTTTTCAACTTTGCCGACATTGGCATCGTAGGAGGATTAGTGCTCGCGTTTTGGCACTGAGCAAGTATGCGTCCCGTACTCTTCTGCTGGCGAAACGTAACTGTCCGCAGCTACCCCGCCATGCTCTATCTCGGGTTAGTGTTGGGCGTTGGTGCAGGTAACATCGCGGCACACGTCGCTGGCATTCCCCCGCTTCGGGCCTACATTGCAACGCTGCTTCTCATCGTTTCCGCTCTCGCAGGTGCGCGCCTGTTATTCGTCGCAACCCATTGGGATGTCTATCGGCACAATCTTCGCGGGATTCGGAATCGCCGCGAAGGCGGCCTCAGCATGTATGGCGGACTGTTGCTTGCCCTGCTCGTGTCCGTGCCTTTGCTAAGGATCGCAAAACTGAACTTCGGCGCTTTCTGGGATGTCGTTTCGTTCACGATTCTGGTCGGAATGATCTTTGCACGCGTCGGCTGCCTGTTAAACGGCTGCTGCAGCGGCCGCCGGGTGCGCGGCCGATTCGGGGTGCTTTTGCCGGACGCTTCCGGAGTGTGGGAGCGCCGCCTGCCGTCGCAGATGCTTGAAGCGCTGGTCGCCGGGTTGTTATTGGCGGGTGCATCAGTCGTATGGCGCTTGCTGCCATTTCCCGGCGCGTTGTTCTTGCTGATGACGCTGGCATACTCCGGCGCGCGCTTCGCGATGGAGTTCGCGCGCGAGCGACCAGCCGGATCTTCCCGGTTGCGGGAGTCTCACGCTATATCCGCCGTGTCGTTTATTTCGTGCGTTTGTCTACTAATGCTCTATTGGCGACAGTAGCCGCCACTTTTATTTCCGGGCGCTGTGTCCAAGTCCAAAACCGCTTCGGCGGATCAGTTGAAGAGGTGTACTGTGGCCAACAATCTCACCGGCGATTTCGATGTCGTTGCCGAGTTTGCGCTTCCGGCAGTAAACCGCGTGCTCGCCGCCATGCATCAGTGCGAGCGCTTGCTGCACTCCATCGCGGTGCGAGTGGATGACAACCCGCCTCCAGGGCCAAAGGTTCCCTACCCCACTGCGGTCGGCGTAGTGGACGAGTTCGGGGATGCCATCGCAAATCATACACAGTTGGGCGGAAAGCCTGTTTTGCCCGGAGCAAATGCCGCCAGCGACGCGATACTTGCCCGGCTGGGCGCGGTTTTCAATCCCGGAGAACTGGTGGCAACGGAAGGAACCATTACACCCAGTAACCTGCAGGGTATCGCGCAGCTGCAGCTGTTCTCTCCGGTGGTGAGCGTGCCGCCACAACCAAATTCGATCACCGTTACCACCAACGTGATGGTGCGTTACTTTCCCGACAAAAACACCGCGCCGCTTGCCGAGTTTATGCGAGGAGATGTGCAGATCACCGCGCCCATGAACAAAGTTGCTTCCGGCCGAGTGCACGTGCTCAACATCGATTTCAAGGCCCGCGATGCGGCCATCAGCTTTACGCCTTCCTACACCAGCACGGCGCTCAGCGCCGAAGATCTCGCGGCCATTAGCCTGTGCCTGCAGAATGGCCTGCGAACCAGTTTTCTACCTTCCAGCGTCACGTTGCCGAGCAGCATTGCCGATGTGCAACTGAAAACGTTACCCGGTGCAGTGGCGGTACTCCTCAATCTAAATTCTCATCCGGCCGCAGTAGCGAGCGTGACCAATGTATTTGTCGGAGGCGGTGATGACTTCGCCTTTGCCGCTGGCCGCGACTACATCTTCCAAACCCTGCGGCCCATCATTGACAATATTCTCAGCCAGCCGCCGCAGAACATCACCATCACTTTCGGCTACCACTTCAGCTTCGCCATCACGTTGAACAGCGCCAGTTTTGATCTGCAACCCGGCAAGATCCTGCTGAACATCCAGGCGCACGCCGAGCCCACCACCCACACCTGGGTCGGAGGCGCAGACTTCACCGTAGGCGTCGAGTTCTTCCTCCAGCCCAGCGGGAACACTGTGCAGTTGGGCGTGAGGAATGTTTCCGTTTCGTTCAACAGTTCTTTGACCGGCGCCTTTGCGGATCTGGTGGACTACTTCACCGGCAGCGTCAGCGCGACGGTGAAGACTAACGTGCTGAACTCACTCGACGCAGCCAATGCCTTCGCCATCGTCGATGACATGTTTAATACGGACACCAATCTGGCGCAGTTCTTGAATGCGCAACTCGCGCCGCCGGACGCGAGCACTCCAGTACAGCCACAGCAAATTTCGCTGATCTACCTGGCATCCGACATCCTGCCCGCTGGAATTATCCTTCGCGGCTTGCTGTTGCTGAAGCCCTGGCCTGATCCCTCTGTCGAGTATGAACAAGTCCCGGCCAACACCAGCGTGCCGCTCAATGTAGCTGTCGGCGAACAGGATTACTCGGCACTCAAAACTTGGATCCCCGGCGGCAGGGTCGACCAATACGAATGGAGCCAGCAGGGCCAGACCGCACCCTTCGGGGTTGATCCGAACAAGTTTGTGTTGATGATGAGTCCCGTCCTCGCGCCGCCCAATTCAGTCATGGCGCGAACCGTTTTTGGATACAGCCCATTCTGCCTCACCGTCCGCGGTACCCGAATGAGGAACTACGGCCCGGGGGAGAACCCGCAGCCGGTGGTCACTCGCTTTTGCGGATACAGACGGTTTCCGGTCGTTTCTGGCGTCGTAGCCGCGAACCTGGGGGCGGCCCTACCGATGATGGCGCTAACTCATCCCGGCCCGGGTGGGCAGGTTGTCGTCACTGGACATGCGGCTGCGCAAGCGTCCAAGGCGAACGAGCCGGCACCGAATTTGGTTGTCCATTTCGCAGACGCGAAGTCGGCGGCGCATCTGGGAGCGTTGACCGCGGCCGTCAAGCAGAACAAAAAGGCGGACGCGGCAACCGCGGTCATTGCAGTGCTTCAGGCAGGCCAGCTCGCGAAAGCACCCTTCGTCCAATATGTTTCCTATTCGGAAGACTCCGATGGCAAGTGGGCAAAACTGCTGGGGATCAAAGCGGTCAAAGCTCCTCTAACAGCGATCGTCACGCCGGTGGGCAAAGTTGTCTGGCAAAAAGAAGGCATCCCGGATGAGAAATCGCTCGCTACTGCTCTTGATCAGCATCTGATTTCGACCGGTGCGGTTCAAATCACAGTGCCACGCCTTAATGTAAGGATCGGCCAGCCCGCGCCGAATTTCCTTTTTGATTTTGCAGCAGAAAGGGGAATGCCGCTGGCGAAACTTCGCGGCCGCAACGTCACGCTCGTGTTCTGGAAAGCGTCGGCCGGAGCCAGCATCGATGCCGTCCGAACTTTGCGCTCAACGGGTGCAAAAGACACAGGTTCGGTATTGCTCGCAGTAAATGATGGAGACGCGACTGAAGTGGCACGGGCGGTTGCCGCCGAGAGCGGCTTTTCCGACGCACTGGTGACGGATCCTCAACGCACAATTTCATCGGCCTATGGGGTGGATCTGTGGCCAACAATCGTCTCCCTGAGCGCGACCGGAATTATCACTGCAATTCGATTTGGTCACGGATCCGCAGAAAGTGAAGTGGCACCGTCAACACAGGTTGCTCCCAAGCGCTAAACGCCGATTAATCGGATATGACGGAAACAAATGCCGGGCGCTGGGACATTGGGAGTTGGCGTTAAGTACGGATGAGTTTCGACAAGCCTGATCCGAAAGAGGAAGAACATGATTGACGCATTCGTAATTCTGACTCCGATTCTCCTTCTCGGCGTAATCGCGCTGCTGGGGTTCGTCGGGTGCAATCAGGTTTTTGGGATAAAGGAGACCGGGTTGGCAATGACGGTCACGGGAGTATCTCCTGCCAGCGGGCCGACTCAAGGGGGGCAGCAAGTTGTCGTCACCGGCAGTTCCTTCGCCAGCAACCCGAAGGTGACGTTCGGCGGCGCGGCGGCTACCGTAACGAATGCGGCATCGGGAATCATTGTGGTGCAAACGCCGCCCCATGGCTCGGGCGCCGTCGATGTTGTCGTAACCAATCCTGACGGCAACACCGGCACGCTTGCGAGCACTGACCTCTTGCATTACACCTATGCCGCAGTCGCCAACCTGGGCAGCGTGATTGTGCCTGGCCAGAGTGTCGGCACCGCCCAGGCAAGCGTTGCCTTTTCCGGATCGCCGAAGTTGATTGTGGCCACGGTGTTATATGAAACAGGGACGACTGCATCGCTGGCAGTGACTGGTGGAACCTTTGGTCCGGCCATCAAATCCGATTTATGGAGCAGCTACAAAGTCGAGACCTTCTTCGCAGCGATGGTCCCGCCCGGACCGAATGTGGTGGTCACAGCCACACTTTCTGGGCCGACCGTGAATTTCTGGTACCTGTGCGTGACCGTGTATGACAACGCAGACCAAACTACTCCGATTTACGCGCCGAACAGCCTCAACAGCATTAACACCAGCACGTTCACGCCGGTCACTGTGCAAGCGCAGGACGCAAGCGACCTTATTTATTCTCTAGCGGTGGCGCAGACTGCGGGCGGAAGCTTCATCAACGTCGGAAGTTTGTCGGCCGGGGCCGGTTTTCAGTCTGAGTCTGACAGCGGGTTCCTGCTGATCCAGGACCAGCAAACCGCTGCGGCGGGCCTCGTCTCCGCGACCGCGGGCACGACGGGCACCAATACCGGTCGCTGGTATCTGCTGGCGATGGGGATTAAACACACTTAAAGAGGTTCCAATGGGCCCGTGTTTGTCGAAACCGCCGCTTGCCTTGGGATAAAATTTTCCTCAAGCGCGAAAGGCGCAATTGAACAAACGTGGTGACTTTTTGCGTTCTGACACGTCTCACGCAGAAGCACCGTTCCCCCGGAGGAACAAAATGACCAAGCTTGGTTTAATCGCATCCATGATATTTGTGATGGCCGGTTTAGGGACCACAACCGCGCAGACCGCGACCGCTACGGACGCCAGCGCGCCCAGCTATGACATGAAGGCGCAGGCGCTGGTCGACCTCGATCAGGCACAGAAGAAATTCGTTGGCCTGGCCAATGCCATCCCCTCCGAGAAATTCACCTGGCGCCCGTCGGAAGACTCGCGCTCCTTCGCCCAAGTACTGCTCCACGTCGCCGCCGAGCGCTACCAGATCTTGCAAATGATGGGAGCCACTCCTCCTGAAGGTTTTAACGGGAAGGGTTTTGAAGAATCCACCACCGACAAGGCGAAGATTGTTGACGAACTGAATCGCTCTTGGGATTTCGCTCAGAAAACTATTAACGGTATGACGAACGCCGATTTCGCGAAACTGCAGCCCAAACTCGGACCGCAGGCGAACTCGGGCGACGTGGTGTACATTCTGGTCGCCGACGCTCACGAACATCTCGGCCAGGCTGTCGCCTACGCGCGCATGAACGGCATCGTTCCTCCCTGGACCGTGGCCCAGAAGCAGGCCGCAGAAAAGAAAGCAGCCGAAAAGAAGGCCGAGCAGAAATAACCACACGGCCTTCGCCACAAGTCCTGTTCTTGACTATTCGCCCGACTGAAATGGCGACGCCGGCAGCCCTTCGCGGTTGAACAGATTACCGTCGGGCGCGGCTGACCATCCGTAGCGAACCGAAACCGGATCAGGCAGGGTTGGGCTCGATAGTAAAACTGTCGCGCCGTCGAGTTTTGCCTCCGCTGGGGAATATTTTCCATCGCTCCCTGCAACTTCGAATCCCTTCAACTCTCCGCCTTTTGCGACCAGCCCGTTGCCGTGATCAAACCAGATTCGCAGCCCATGTTCTTCGTGCGTGAACTGGCGAAAAAGCGGTCCCGAATATTCGATCCGCTCCCCGTACGCGATGGCGCGTGCTGCAAGCGCCAGGCGCGCGCCAACGTCCTGCTTGTCGGTGGGATGAAGATTGTCGGGATCGCCCACATCCACAATCACCGCCATGCCGGTGTTTCGGAGCGCAAGGGTCTGACGCTGCGCGTCACGCACCACCTGCCATTCGCCGTCTGCCGCGCCGTTCCAGGGAGCAATCTGGACATAGAGAAAAGGGAAGTCTCCCTCGTTCCACGCGCGCCGCCAGTCGCGAATCATGGTTTGGAAGAGGCGCGCATAAAGAAACGCGCGATCCTTTCCACCGTTGCTTTCCCCCTGGTACCAGATGACGCCGCGAATTGCATAAGGCGTAAGCGGGGCGACCATGGCGTTGTAAAGCGACCCCGGCGACCATTCGAATGGTCCGCGCCACCGGCGGCCGGGGTCAGGCTTCCCTTCGGCCTTAGCTTGTTCGGCAGCCTTAACGTACTCGCGCTCCTCTTTAGCAACTTCACGCAGGTCAGCAGCGTGGTTATCCACCTGTTTTGCCCGCACGGCGAATACCGGCATCAAGGCAGCATCAGCGGCAAGCGCCTTAAGGCTCGTCCAGGATTCGGCAGCGCTCCCGCCCCAATAAGATTCGATCAGACCAATGGGAACGCCGGTCCGCTGCTGGATCTCACGTGCGAAGAAATAAGCTGCGGCAGAAGAATCAGCAACGGTTTCCGGCGTGCATGCCGCCCATGACTTTGCCTCGACATCCTCCATCGGATATTCGGCAGTGGACTTCTTTACCTGAAACAGGCGAATCCTGGGATACTTCGCCGCCGCGATCTCCGCAGCTGAGTTTTCGTTCCGCGTCAGGGGCAATTCCATGTTGGACTGACCCGACGCCACCCACACGTCGCCCACCAGCACGTCGCTCAGCGTGATGGTGTTGATCGCTTTCACCACCAAAGAAAACGGTCCCCCGGCATCGCCGGGAGACAAGTAAATGCTCCAGCGTCCGAGATCGTCGGTGGTCGCAGTTTTGGTTTCTCCGCGAAACGTCACCGCCACACTTTCTCCCGGTTCGGCATTACCCCAGATGTGCACGGGCAGTCCCCGCTGCAGGACCATGTGGTCAGCCAAAAGCGCGGGAAGCGCAGCGTCAGCGAAAGACTGCAAGGAGAAAGTTGCGCAGAACAGAGCAATAGGAAGCGTTAACCAAGGTCGCTGTCGGTTCATGATGTCACCATTCCTGAAAGATTGTGCCAAGGTTCCAGTCGGGCTGCTGTCCCGGATTTAGAAGGTATCAGAACAGGCGGCGGCATTCATGCTTCAAGTCACAAAAGAATTGGGGATAGAGTGTTGGGGCTGGAGGAGCCTGAAAAGCAGCATTCGAAACGAATTCAGCGAAAAACTTGGCTTAGCGAACCAGCCCTAAACCGCGGCTGCCGCTTCGTACTCCGCGTAAACACCCTTGAAGTCAGTGATCTTGTGGTCGCCTTCGAAGTGCCAGACCCGGGTAGCAACTTCGTCGATCAGGTCTTCGTCGTGCGTCACCAGAAAAACCGTACCCTGGTATCGCTGCAATGCGATGTTGAGCGCATTGATTGACTCGAGGTCGAGGTGGTTGGTGGGTTCGTCCAGCACCAAGATGTTCGGCTTCTGCAGCATCAGCTTGCAGAAAATCAGCCTGGCGGCTTCTCCTCCGGAAAGAATGTCGGTGCGCTTGTCGCCGTCGTCGCGCGGGAAAAGCATTTGTCCCAGCAATCCTCGGGTTTCTTCGTGCGCGGCCGATGGGTCCCACTGATGCAGCCACTCGAACGCCGTCATTCCCGTCTCGATGAGCGCCTTGTGGTCCTGGGCAAAATATCCGACTGAGGCCTCGTGTCCCCAGATGACTTTCCCTGCGTCCAGGAACTTACCTTCATAGCCGCTGGTCTTGCGAAGTTCACCATCAGTAACGCTGGGAGAGTTTGCCAGAATGGCATTCAACAGCGTCGTTTTCCCTACGCCGTTCCGTCCCATCAACGCGATCTTTTCGCCGCGGATAATGCTGGCGGTAAAGTTCCGAATCACCGTGGTCTTGCCGTACGACTTGCTCACGCCCTCGAGTTCCAGAACGTGTTTTCCTGAAGGCCGCTTTTGCTCAAACTTCAAAAACGGGCGCTGGATGTTCGACCTCGCGAGTTCGGTGACTTGCAGGCGCTCGACTTCTTTGCGCCGCGATTGCACCTGGCTGGAACGCGTGCCGGCCGAGAACCGCGCGATAAAGTCATTGAGCTGCGCAATCTTCTTTTCGCGCTGCGCATTTTGTCCTTCAACTTGCGAGCGCACCTGCGTCTTCGCCACCACCATATCGTCATAGCTGCCGGTATAAGTAATAATCGTTTGGTAATCGATGTCGGCGATGTGCGTGCAAACCCGGTTCAAAAAATGCCGATCGTGCGATATCACAATCAAAATGCCTTCATATCGGGCCAGAAAATTCTGCAGCCAGTGGATGGAATCCAAGTCCAGGTGGTTCGTAGGCTCGTCGAGCAACAGTGCCTGGGGATTTCCAAACAGAGCCTGCGCCAGCAGTACCCGGACTTTTTGTCCGCCCTGCAGTTCGCCCATTTTTCGTTCGTGCGCTTCATCCGGAATATCGAGACCTTGCAGAAGAATGGCCGCATCGCTCTCGGCGGTGTAGCCGTCTTCTTCGCCAACGATTCCCTCAAGCTCGCCCAGGCGCATTCCGTCCGCGTCAGTGAGGTCTGGCTTGGAATAGATTTTCTCCCGTTCCTCGGTCGCCGCCCACAGGCGCTTGTTGCCCATGATCACTGTATCGATGGCGCGATAGCGGTCGAAGGCAAACTGGTCCTGGCTCAACACCCCAAGTTTCTTCGGGCGGACGACATTCCCCTTCTGCGGGTCAATCTCGCCGGTCAGGAGCTTCATAAACGTGGACTTGCCCGCGCCGTTCGGCCCGGTCAGGCCATAGCGCTTGCCGGGCGTGAAGCCGGTTGAGACCTCGTCGAACAGAACTTTGGCGCCAAAGCGCATCGACACATTGCTGACTGAAATCATGGTTTTTGGGGACTGCGGGAGGCTTCCCGCAATGCGGGGGCGCAGCACTAGATACAAGGATACCATGACCGGGCCGCTGCGATTCAGCAGCGTTTCCGCTGGGCGATTCCGGCCTGGGCAGGCCTCTATCAGGGTCAATGAGAGTGATCGCGCGATTACACAAGTGTGTGCGCTTGTTGTTCGCCTTTTTTCGGCGTCGATGAGTGTAATGATTCCATAACAATGTCGGCTCCCAGGCCCGAGTAAACTTTGGAGGCGCAAACCAACCAAAGGGCTCGGAGGAAAGGAGCCGAACATG